>CAVVRF010000029.1:0-110358 GCA_963750535.1 uncultured Alphaproteobacteria bacterium
CAATGCCCATGCCGATGGTCAGGTACCCCAACGACCCAGCGACTTTGAGGGCTTCCGCCGCATCGATGGTATGGGGCTCGAGATCCGCCGCGAATATGGGGGGCGGAACAGCCTGGTGCGCACGCCAACAGTGGCTTCGATCAGCCGCTGCGTCGCATTGAGCTCGAGCCTCAGGTGCTCGCTGGAAACGTCCGATGCGTTGGTGTGGGTGAACGTGTGGTTGCCGATGTCATGCCCCTCGCGGTAAATCCGCTGGAGGATGGATTGGTTGACGACGGAAGCCGAGCCGACGACGAAGAACGTGGCCTTGACCTGCTTGGCCGCCAGCACATCGAGGACGCGATCCGTGTAGCGCAAATCAGGTCCATCATCGAATGTCAGCGCGATCACCTTGTCGCTGCGCGCGCCCCGGCGATAGACGATCGTCGATTGCGGATGGGTGACGATCTCCTGATCGGTGATCAGATTGGTCTTTTCGCTGAACCCGAGCCGGCGAAGACCCGCCTTCGTGCCCCCGCGGACATCGAGTACCTCGCCCTGTCCCTTGTACAGGACATCGTAGCCGGGGTTGAGCACGCCGACGCGCTCCAGGGCCTCCCGGTCGGGCAATCGTCCCCGGCCGAACACCGCCCACACGCTTGGATCTTCCGTGCCCAAACGCCACAACGCCAGTCCGGCCGGTCGTGATGCCAACGCCGCGCCAATTTGGTTGTAGGCGGTGACGCCGTCCAGGAACCAGACCGGTATCGGATTGCCCATCGCTATCGTCCTTGTAGCTGAAGGTCGGGATTGAGCAAGTCCCGGTCGAAGCGGAGCGACGATCCCAACTCCGCCAGGAAGCTTCCCACGCTTCCTGAACGGACAGCTCCTGGCCCTTGCCCTGATGCGGCCAATTATATCCATACGAGCCGATGCTAATGACCAGTTTGCCGGCCGGCACTGCAGCGAAAGCGGCATCCATCTGCAGCTCGTACCAGCCCTGCCCGGCAAGCGGTCCGGGACTGCCGGACTCGGTGTGCTCGTCGTAGATCATCACGATGACCTCGTCGGCGACACTTGCGAGAGCACTCGCGTCGTAAGTGGGATCACTCATCGAGATCTGCACGGCAAGCGTCTTGCCGATACTATGCAGCTGGTCCGCCAGCGCCCGGGTAAAGTCCACGTACTGCTTGCGTGACTTGAGCGAGAAACTCTCGAAATCCAGCACGAGGCCCGCATAGCCACCTTCAACGAGATAGATTGACAGCTGCCGAATGACCTCCGACTGCCGCTCAGGGGACGCCAGGAATTCCTGAACCAGCGCTCCGTCCCACCTTTTCTCGTCGTTGTTGTAGTTGTTGAGGAGGGGATAGACTTTCAGATCTGGAGCGTTCTTCACGGCCCATTGGCGGACCTGGTCTTCCGTGCCTGGGCTGCCGCGATGCAGCTCGGCAATTGTCGTGCCACCGACCTCCCCCGACTGTAAAGTGGGGCGACCAGCCAATCGTTCCAGGGCAGTCGACCGCCGCGCCTCCGCATGGACCGCCTACCCGTCGGAACCTTGGACTGCACGGGTCAGGACCAGGCGCGGCGCAGGATGCGAGGACGGCACCGCCGATCGCCGGCGAGCAGCCCCGGGAAGTCGCCGCCGCCCGTCGATCAGAGCGGTTTGCCGAGCTTATGAGCGATCTCGCCGATGATCCCGCGCCGGAATGCCAGCACGCACACGACGAACACCAGGCCCTGGATGACGGTCACCCACTGGCCGAACTCGGCAAGATAATTTTCCATGGCGATGATGACGAAGGCACCGACCACCGGCCCGAAGATGGTGCCGAGGCCGCCGACCAGGGTCATCAGCACGACCTCGCCCGACATCGACCAGTGCACGTCGGTCAATGAGGCGAGCTGGAACACGATCGACTTGGTCGCGCCGGCAAGACCGGCGATGGCCGCCGAAAGGATGAATGCCGCGAGCTTGTAGCGCTCCGTCTTGTATCCGAGCGAGATGGCGCGTGCCTCGTTCTCGCGGATCGCCTTCAGGATCTCGCCGAACGGCGAGTTGATGATGCGGTAGATCAGCAGGAAGCCGCCGAGGAAGATGGCAAGGACGACAAAATACATCACCATCTGGTTCTGCAGATCGAATACGCCGAGCATGACGCCGCGGGGCACCGACTGGATGCCGTCCTCGCCGCCGGTGAACTTGGCCTGCACGCAGAAGAAGAAGATCATCTGCGCGAGGGCCAGCGTCGTCATGGCGAAATAGATGCCCTGGCGGCGGATCGCGAGGATTCCCGGTCACAAGGCCGAGCAGCGCGGCGGCGGCGATGCCGGCGATGATCGCCAGCTCCGGCGTGAGGCCCCACACTTTCGCCGCATGGGCGCTGACGTAACCGGCACTGCCGAGGAACATGGCATGTCCGAACGACAGCAGACCGACGTAGCCCAGCATCAGGTTGAGCGCGCAGGCGAACAGCGCAAAGCACAGCGCCTTCATCAGGAACAGCGGGTAGACGAAGAATGGCGCCGCGATCAGCAGTCCGGCCATGACCAGGAACGCGGTAGTGGCGGTCCGGCTCGCGTCCCCGGCGGTCGCCGACCCGGCGTGCTCGACGACGCCCGCTTGCGTGGTCGCCTTGCCGAACAGGCCTGTCGGCTTGATCAGGAGGACGATCGCCATCACCACGAAGATCACGGTGTTCGAGGCTTCCGGGTAGAACACCTTGGTCAGGCCTTCGACCACGCCGAGCGCGAACCCGGTGATGACGGACCCCATGATCGAGCCCATGCCGCCGATCACCACCACGGCGAACACGACCACGATGAGATCGGCGCCCATCAGCGGGTTGACCTGGTAGATCGGCGCCGCCAACACACCGGCGAGCGCCGCGAGGCCGACGCCCGCGCCATAGGTCAGCGTGATCATTCGCGGCACATTGATGCCGAACGCGCGCACCATCGTCGGGTTCTCGGTCGCGGCGCGCAGGTAGGAGCCGAGCTTGGTGCGCTCGATCAGGAACCAGGTTCCGAGGCAAACGACGAACGAGAAAACGATCACCCAGGCACGGTAGTTCGGCAGGAACATGAAGGGCAGCCGCTGCCCGCCCTGGAGAGCTTCCGGAATTGGGTAGGGCAGGCCCGACGAGCCGAACTGGTGCCTGAATAGCCCCTGGATGATCAGGGCAAGGCCGAACGTCAGCAACAGCCCGTAGAGGTGGTCGAGCTTGTATAGCCACTGCAGCATCGAGCGCTCGATGATCATGCCGAACAGTCCGATCGCCAGCGGTGCGATCACGAGCGCCGGCCAGTAGCCCACCCCGAGGTACTGCAGCAGGAACCAGGCCGCAAATGCGCCCATCATGTAGATGGCGCCATGCGCAAAATTGATGATGTTGAGCATTCCGAAAATGACCGCGAGCCCGAGACTGAGCAGCGCATAGAACGACCCGTTGATCAGGCCGAGCAGCAGCTGTCCAAAGAGTGCCTGTGGCGGAATGCCGAGAAGTTCGAACATGGTCAGCTCGCGGTGGGATGGGGAGCGCGGAGGGACCCTCTCGCCGATTGCGCGGCGAGAGGGTTGCAGGCATGGCAGGTGTCGTTACTTGACCAACGGGCAGTCGCCCTTGTCGAGCGGCCGGAACGCTTCCTCGGCAGGGATCGTCGCGCGGATCTTGTAGTAGTCCCACGGCCCCTTGCTCTCGCTCGGCTTCTTCACCTCGACGAGGTAGGCCGGGTGGATCTTGCGCCCGTCCGCGCGGATCTTGCCCTTGCCGAACAGCGCGTCATCGGTCGGCATTTCCTTCATCTTGGCGGTGACCGCCGCCCCGTCCGCGGCGCTCTTCAACGCCTCGACGGCCTTGAGGTAGTGCAGCACGCCCGAGTAGACGCCGGCATGGATCATGGTCGGATGGACGCCCTTGAACTGCGGCGCGAAGCGCTTGGTAAACGCCCGCGTCTGGTCATTCAGGTCCCAGTAGAACGTCTCGGTGAAGATCAGGCCCTGGGCGGTCTTGAGGCCCAGCGCGTGCACGTCGGTGATGAACACGAGCAGACCGGCGAGGTTCTGCCCGCCACCGACGAGGCCGAACTCACCGGCCTGCTTGATCGAGTTGGTGGTGTCCGCGCCGGCGTTGGCGAGGCCCACGATCTTGGCTTTCGACGACTGCGCCTGCAGCAGGAACGACGAGAAATCCGACGTGTTCAGGGGATGCCTGACCTTGCCGAGGACCTTGCCGCCATTGGCCAGCACGACAGCCTCGGTGTCGCGCTCGAGCGCGTGGCCGAAGGCATAATCGGCGGTGATGAAGAACCAGCTGTCGCCGCCGGTCTTGACGATCGCCTTGCCGGTGCCATTGGCCAGTGCCCAGGTATCATAGGTCCAATGCACGGTATTGGGCGAGCACGCCTTGCCGGTCAGATCGGACGTCGCCGCGCCGGAGACGATGAAGACCTTGTTCTTCTCCTTGGTGATCGCATTGACGGCGAGCGCCACCGCCGAGTTGGGCACGTCGGCGATGACGTCGACCTTGTCGACGTCGAACCACTTCCTCGCGATGTTGGAGCCGACATCGGCCTTGTTCTGGTGGTCCGCGGAGACGATCTCGACCTTGTAGCCGCGCTTTTCGATGCCGGAGTCCTCGACCGCCAGCTTGGCGGCGACCACCGAGCCCTGGCCGGTCAGATCGGCATAGAGGCTCGACTGATCGTTCAGGACACCGATGCGTATGACCTTGTCCTGCGCCTGCGCTCCCCAGGCGGCTGCGAAGGTCGCGGCGAAGGCGACGCTTCTCCAGTAGTTCGCGTGCGTCATGTCAGATCTCTCCTTTGGTTGAATTGAAATGGTGAAGGACGTGTTCAAACACCGAGGTACTCGTGCAGCTTGCCCATGTTCTGCTCGAGCTCGGTTCTCGCGAACGTGTCGATGATGCGACCGTGCTCCATGACGTAGAAGCGATCGGCAACCGTCGCCGCGAAACGGAAATTCTGCTCCACCAGCAGAAGCGTAAAGCCTTTTTCCTTCAGGCTGCGAATGGTTCGGCCGATCTGCTGGATGATGACCGGCGCCAGTCCCTCGGTCGGCTCGTCGAGCATCAGCAGCCGGGCACCCGTTCTCAGGATGCGGCCGATCGCCAGCATCTGCTGCTCGCCGCCCGAAAGCTTCGTGCCTTGACTGGCCAGGCGCTCCTGGAGGTTCGGAAACAGCTCGAAGATCTGCGGGACCGAAAGACCGCCCGCCTTGATCTGCGGCGGCAGCAGCAGGTTTTCCTTGACGTTGAGGCTCGCGAAGATCGCCCGCTCCTCGGGACACAGCGCGATCCCGAGCCGGGCAATCTTCTCGGATGCCAATCCGATCACCTCGTTGCCCTCGAACCGGACGCTGCCCGAGCGCTTGCCGACGATGCCCATGATCGATTTGAGCGTCGTCGTCTTGCCCGCGCCGTTGCGGCCGAGCAGGGTCACCACCTCGCCGGGCCGGATATCGAAATCGACGCCGTGCAGGATGTGGCTCTCGCCATACCAGGCCTCGAGCCCTTTGACGGCCAGCAGCGGCGCCGCGGATGCCTTGTCATTCATGCCCGACCCCCATGTATGCTTGCCGCACGTCCGGATTGTTGGAGACCGTCTCGTAGTTGCCCTCGGCCATGATCTGCCCGCGCGTCAGAACGGTGATCCAATCGGACAGCTTGGCGACGACCGACAGGTTGTGCTCGACCATCAGGATCGTGCGATTGGCCGACACCTTCTTGATGAGATCGGCGACACGATCGATGTCCTCATGCCCCATGCCGGCCATCGGCTCGTCAAGGAGCATCATCTCGGGATCGAGCGCGAGCGTGGTGGCGATCTCGAGTGCGCGCTTGCGGCCGTAGGGCATCGCGCCGGCGACGGTGCCGGCGAAGGAGGCGACGCCGACATCCTCGAGGAGTTGCATCGCCCGCTCGTTGTATTCGTCGAGTACGCTCTTGGAGCGCCAGAAGTCGAATGAGCCGCCGCGCTTTCTCTGCAGCGCGATGCGCACGTTCTCGATCACCGTCAGGTGCGGGAATACCGCCGATATCTGGAACGAGCGAACGAGCCCGAGACGCGCCACGTCGGCCGGCACGAGCCGTGTGATGTCGCGACCGTTGTAAGTGATGCGGCCCCGGGTCGGCGGCAGGAACTTGGTGAGCAGATTGAAGCAGGTCGTCTTGCCCGCGCCATTCGGCCCGATCAGGGCATGGATCGTGCCGCGCTTGACGCGCAAGCTCACGTCCTTGACGGCGATGAAGCCGCCAAATTCCTTGGTCAGACCCTCGGTCTCGAGAATCGTGTCCGTCGTGCCTTCAGCCATGTGCTTCCCTCGTGGTGCGATCGCGACCGACGCGCCTGGTTGGCGCCCCGCCCGGCTTGCCATTGGCGGCAGCGCGCACGGCATGCGCCGGGGTTTTCTCGTGGCGATCAGAGATGTTCGGGGTCACCGCGCGCCAATGGCCCGTTCCGAGGAGGCGCAAAGCCAAGCACATCGGAGGTTGGTCCGGCGCGCCCGTACTGGCATGGTCCGAGCCGCAGATCGCGTTGCCGTCCTCAACGACGGCACTTCCATCCTCGGCGGATTCGATCCTATTCCTCAACTGGGCCCTCTCCCAGCGAGCTGTTGGGCTCGCTCAATGGTTGTTTCCTCGTTTTCGGTGGTTCGGTCGAGCCCTGGCTCGACGCCCACTCTTCTATTGTCCGTGATTTCGACGGACGTGTTTATGGCTGGCCGTGCGCTTCGCCGACACTCCAGCTAACGACTTATGACTGCAACATCAGGCTTCGCGATGATGTCGCCTGCATGACTATGAGCGGCCCGTTCACGTTTGGCAAAGTCATTCGAGCGGCTGTCCGAACAATCCCTTTGCCAGGCGGCCTCGACCGAGGCCCCGGCGACCGGCACGTTGTCCCACTCGACAATCGAGGTGCCGGCGTCGCTCTCGTCGATCCGAAGCCGGGCGATGAAGCGCCTCGCGGGAAGCATCGGACCGTGCGCGGAGTAGAAGCACGTCAGGCCCCCGGTGGCGGAATGCTCCAGTCGCTCGAACACCCGGCCCACCCCAGCCACATCGAATGTCGATGTCGTGCCGTTGGCATCATGTCCGGCGGCAATCTGCCGGACCCAGGGATTGCATCGGGCGAGCGCGCGCATCCACCGCATGGCAGACCAGATCAGTTCGGCGCTGGCTGGCACCTCAGTCCGCATGACCGCACGTGGCATCAGTAGCTCCACAGCACGCAACATCAATCCCGCCTGGGACAGCAGTGAACTGTCCGGCAGTACACCCCCGATGGCCCTGCAGGCGAGTTGCGTGCAGGCAACCATATCATGCCACTCAGTTGCGCTGGACGCACAGCAAGGCACATGCCAGCCCAACAATGTTGCGCCAAGTCGTTGAAATAGCAGGAAACCCGCAATTCTCCCGGACGACCGAAACAGCGTCGCCGTCCGAGAGATCGGACGCGCGAACACGCTTGCACCGCAATAATGCTTTGAAAACAGGTCAATAATTCGAGTGTCCGGACATCAGTCACCATCTGTCAATTTTTCGGACAACCCAAGCTCGCGGAGTTTCTCATAGAGCGTCGAGCGCGAGATACCCAGGAGCTTCGCCGCCGCGGACTTCTGGCCGTTGCTCTTCTCCAAGGCGGCGACAATCGAGTTGAGCTTCAGCTGCGCCACGCGCTTCGGCAGCGTCTCGTCGCTTCCGCCCGCACGTGCCCCGTCATGGGGTCCCTTCGAGGCGATGAGTTGCTCGAAATCCTTGACTCCCAGGACATCGGCGTCGCTCAGAAAGCAGGCCCGCTCGAGGATATTCTTCAACTCGCGTACGTTCCCCGGCCAATCGTACTCTTCGAGCCTGGCAAGTGCCTTGGGCTCGATGTCCCGCGCGCGACTTCCAGACGCCTGGCAGATGCGCTCCAAAAGGAACTCCGCAAGGGGGCGAATGTCCTGCTTGCGCTCGCGCAGGGAAGGCAGGCGCAGCGGCAGCACGTTCAACCGGTAGTAGAGATCCGAGCGAAAATCGCCTGCGGCGACGAGCTGCTCCAGGTTGCGCGAGGTGGCGGCGATAATCCGCACGTCGATGCGGCGGACATCATTTGATCCGACGGGCTCGAACTCGCGCTCCTCGAGCACGCGCAGGAGCTTGACCTGGAGCTGCTTCGGCAGATCGCCGATCTCGTCAAGCAGCAGTGTACCGCCGTCGGCAATCTCGAGCTTGCCTCTGCGGCCGCGCCGGTCGGCGCCGGTATAGGCGCCTGGGGCGACACCGAAGAACTCGGCCTCGATCAGGGTTTCGGGCAAGGCTGCCATGTTGACCGCGACGAACGGCCGGTCGGCGCGGCTCGACGCGGCGTGGATCGACTGGGCAAGCAGCTCCTTGCCGGACCCGGTTTCACCGAGCAGCAGCGCCGGGCTGGAGCTTTGCGCCAACTTGCGTGCCAGCCGCCTCAGCTCGACGATCTGCGGGCTGACGCCGACGATATTGGCGATGCTGTACCGGGTCCGCCGGGCCGCGGCGAGCTCGGCCTCTGCGGCGGAAAGCTTTTGGCACAGGCGGTCGAACTTGCTGATCAGCGGACGCAGGTACTCGAGGCTGTCATATAGGACGAAGCCGACCGCCCCGATCGTTGCACCGGCCTCGTCGCGCAACGGCAGCCGGACGACGACGAACTGGTTGGAGCCGACCCGCATGATATCGAGCAGGATCGGCTTGCCGGTATGAACGACCTCCCGCATCAGGCTCTCGGGTATGATTTCCTCGACATCGCGCCCGACGACGTCTTGATCTGCCGCGATGCCGAGCAGCGTGCGGTATTTCTCGTTGAGCCAAACCACGCGTGCGCTGCGGTCGACTGCAATCGCGCCCTCGCACATCTCCTCGAAGACCTGAAAAAGCGACCCGATCGCCTTCTGGTGAATTTCGGTATCCGGTTGCATGGCGCTTCCGTGCTCGACGCGCTTCGGTCGCATTCGGCAGCCCGGCATATACGTTGTCCGAGGCCACTCGTGCGACCGTCGAACATTAGCATGCCATCGAGCGGGCCGCGCAATCCGTCTTGCGCACGCCGAGGCCGTCTCCGCGATCTGGCCGGCAGATTTCAGTTGCAGCCGGATGGCAGGCCGAGCCGGCGCAGCGAAACGCACAAGCCCGGTCCGTCAAGCGGCGGCGCTCGCACGCCAGCATGCGAATGCGCAGGTGTCGCGCCGCATTGTCGGGCGGCGCGACTGGGGAGTTCCGTGACATTTCAGCCGGGCAACACCCCGGACACCACTCCTTGCTTGCTTTTGCCGGACACGGCGGCGACGCACGGTTGTGATTGCCAGGCTCGTCGGCAGCCCGCAAGACTGCCTTCAATGCAATGCAAGTCCCGGTGTCATCATGAACAGGCGGACCATGATCACGCCGACCGCGAACAAGAGCATTGCGGCCATGAACAGGATTTCATAGGCCACCTGCCTGTAATTTCGCGGCTTCACCGTGGCGCCCCGGCGCGACGCCGTGCGTTCTCCCTCGGTGCTTTGCACGTTCAGCGCGGTCGCCATTGTTGATCTCCATCGGTATCTTTATGCGGGCCAGAAAGGCTCCTAATTAGATATCTATATCGGCATAAAGATTCAATTTTGGTGTCGCGTCGCTAACATAAGATTTTCATATAAACGAAGGCAGCCCAGCAATGTCGCCTCCGGAGTGTACCAGCAAAGACTCGGAGCAATCGCTTATTATTATTTTATGAGAAACAGCTTGATTACACCTCGATTTGCTACCCGACGATGAACATTATCACTGCCGCTTCGGTGACAGCACCAAGAAAGGACCTGCTAAAATGCGTTTTGCGCGATCATCATCTCCCAAGGACCCTTCTCGATCCGGCACGAAGGAAGGCAAGGCGGCAAATGGCGCCGTCGTTTCGATTCACCGCCAGAACGCATTCCCGGCGCAGTCGAAGCGCCTTCCCGCGAATGGCGACAACGGTACCGGGGCCATCGCCAGCGCGTATGATCATGTCGGCGCTCAATACGGACAATATGCGGACGGTGAAGCCCCCGAGGATCCGGCAACCGCCGCGGTTCGCTCCGCGCATGCCGACGCCATCGTCTGGGCTGCGATCTGCAAGGCAATCGATGAGTTGCGAGACAGCGGCGCGACCACGCTGCGTGTTCTCGATGCCGGCTGCGGTCCCGGCTCGTGGTTGCGACGGATATCGGCTCGCGCCCGGCGTCAGGGTCTCGCAGTCGACGCGCTCGGCTTCGACATTTCGATGGGCCAGCTTCGCATTGCCCGTCGCGAGGCCGATCGATTCCTGGCGGACTTTGCCGATCGAGACATGGTGAAGCTCCGCTTTGTCGAGCACGACTTGACCAAGCCGCTGCCTTGGGCCGACGGGCGGTTCCATATCGTCGTGTGCAATTATGCCGTCCTGAACCACCTGCCGCGCGCCGCGCTGCCTGAAGTTGTTCGCGAGCTGTCCCGCGTTGCGTCATTTCGCGTGATCGCAACCGCTCGTGCTCTCGCAAGCCCGCCGACGGCAAGTATCGCCAGCCTGGATCAGGTGCTCGACTATCATCAGGATTGCGGGAACGGCACGCTGGCACTCAATCTGAAGGACGGCACGAAGCATGTGTTCACGTTCAACCTCTACGGCGCCCGAACACTCGAAGCGCTGTTCGCGAATTGTGGCTCCGTTCTCGAAATCCGGGCAATCGACCTGTTCCAGAGTCGGTTTGCCGCGGACGTCAACTGGACCGCAAGCCTGATGTCGAGCCTGCCGGGCCGCCAGGAGGTGGTGCAGAAGCTGAGGCAGATCGAGGAGGAGCTTTGCCGGTTGCCGGGCTGGATCGACCACGGCACCCATGTGCTGATCGTCACCCAGCCGACTGCGGCGCGTGCTCGCGGGGCCCTTTGCGTTCACTCCGCCGGCGCCTCGTCCTCGCACCGGGATTCGTGATCGCCAGCCTGACGATATCAACACTCGGGCTCGGCGGATGTGGCGGCCTCGAAAAGGGCCGCCGCATCTTTTGCCTCACGGAGCTTGATCAGCAGGTTCGCGTTTCGGAACTTGCGTGCCACGGCGGCCAGCGCCTTGAGCTGGTCGAGTTGTGCAGACGCCGGCAAGAGGAGCAGAAATACGATATCGACCGGTTGGCCGTCGATGGCATCGAAATCAATCGGGCTCTCGAGCCGCGCCAGGAGCCCGAACGCCTTCTTGATCTCGCGAAATCTTGCATGTGGCATGGCAATGCCCTTGCCGATGCCGGTCGAACCCAGCTCGTCGCGCTTGACAATCTCCGCCGCCACGACATCGGGCGACAAATCCAGCGCGGTGGCCGCGCGGCGCGAAAGCTCGACCAGCAGGCTCGCCTTGTCATTGGCCCGAACATCAATCAAGACATTGGCGACAGATAGGAACTCTTTGATCTTCATCGGTGTTTCCGGGTGGATGTGAATTGGCCCGCAACCTACTCTCAATTGTGGCACCGAGGAAAGGCTGCTCATTCAGGCGCCTTCAATCGGTAGCCAATACCCGTTTCCGTCAGGAGATACTGCGGGCGATCGGGCTCCCGCTCGATCTTGCGTCGCAGTTGCCGCACGTAGACCCGCAGGTACTGCGTATCGGTCGGCTCGTCCCATAGCTCATGCAGCAGGAACTTGTGCGTCAGCACCTTTCCGGCATGCTGCACCAGCAATCGCAGGAGGTCATATTCCTTCGGCGAGAGCTTCACGTCGGTATCGCCAAGCTTCACGACGCGCCGAACGAGATCGACAGTCAATTCGCCCACTTGGAACAGCGGCCTCTCGCCATGGACTTGCAGTTGGTGGCGCAGCGCCGCGCGAATTCGCGCAAGCAGCTCTTCCATTCCGAACGGCTTGGTCACGTAGTCGTCCGCGCCGAGATCGAGGGCCGCGACCTTGCCGGCCTCGTCGCCCCGGCTCGACAATACGACCACCGGGAGGCTGTCCTGGCGATGGCGGATGCGTTGCAGCAACTCCAGTCCGTCGATATCCGGCAGCCCCAGGTCGAGGATAACCAGATTGGGCTTCATTTCGAGCATTTCGAGCGCCATCTTGCCATTCGACGCATCGATCACCTCGTAGCCGTGGGCCGCAAGGCCCAACCGCAGCAGCTTGCGGATTGCCACCTCGTCGTCGACCACCAGGATCTTGATCGCAGCAGCCGTCATGGGGTGGCGCCTTGTGGAACCGCCGGCCCGGAAATCGGCAGCACGATCGTGAACACGGCACCGGTTCGGTCCGAGCGATTTTCCGCGATCAGAGTGCCGTTCAGAGCCTCGATGAAGCCGCGTGCGATTGCCAAGCCCAGGCCGGTACCCGCGCGTACGTGGTCGGCTTTCTGGACACGAAAGAACTTGTCGAAGATGCGCTCGAGATCGTCCACCGGAATGCCGGGTCCTTCATCGAGAATTTGCAGCTTGACCTTGTCATTGTCGCGCCAGCCCTGAACTTGGACCATTGTACCTGGCGGGGCATACTTCGCGGCGTTGTCCAGAAGGTTGAAAAGCACTTGCTCGAAAAGCACGGGGTCGATCTTCACCATCGGCAGATCAGGCGCGATTGCGACATTCACGCGATGGTTGATCAGGATTTTTCCCGCGCGCCGAAGCGCGGTGCCGACAACCTCGCCGACAAAATGGGGCGTTGCGTTCGGAAGAATGGCGCCGGACTCGAGCTTGGTCATGTCCAGCAGGTTGCTGATGAAGCGGTTCAGGCGCTCTGCTTCGTCGATGATCGTCGTGACGAGATCGGCCCTGTCTCCAGCATCGATGGGCTTCGGAAGATCTCTTAGCGCTTCTGCCGCGCCAAGTACGCTCGCGAGCGGCGTCCTCAAATCATGAGAGATCGATGTGAGCAGGGCGGAGCGCAGTCGATCGGTCTCGGCGATGCGGCTGACCCGATCCATGTCCTCGACGAGAAAGACACGTTCGATCGCAAGCGCGCCCTGATCCGCCAGGGCACTCAATAGTCGCCGTTGCTCGGCGCGCAGCAGCATGCCGGACTCGTCCCTGGTGACGCCGAGAATACCCACCGTTCCTCTGCCGGTGCGCAGCGGCATGAAAAGCCACTTGGCGCCGGGAAGCGTTTCGGAGTCACGACCAGCCGGGCGGTTGTTCTCCCAGGCCCATCTTGCTGCGGCGACTTCCGCTTCGTCGAGCGTGTCTTCCGGCGGATAGCCGCCCTTGACGCTGATCGTGCCATTCTCCGGCAGCAGCAATACCACGCGCATCTTCAGCATCGAGGCGATTTGGTAAGCCGTCGCCCACAGCACGTCGTCGAGCGCGCCGGCGCCGGCCAGCTTGCGGCTGAAAGCATATAGCGATTCAATCGCGCGCACCCGCTCGCGGGCGGCAACCGTCTGCGTTTGCCCCCCGGCCGCCAGGTTCGAGACGATGACGCTGAGCAGCGTGAACAGAATGAATGCGGCGACATTGGTCGGATCGGTTATCGTGAAGGTATAGATCGGCGGCAAGAAGAAGAAGTTGTAGCAAAGCGAGGCGGCAACGCTGGCCAGCAATGACGGCCACAGTCCAAAACGGACCGCAACGCCGACGATTGCAGTGAGAAACAGCAGGTCGACGTTCTCGATACCGAACAAGGGTTGCAACAGCAGGCTCACGCCGAGGGCCGCGGCCACTGCGAGCATCGCGACAAAATACGGCAGGACCTGCTGCGAATGCGGCGTGCCTATCGCGACGGCGGTGCTTTGCAACTTTTCTTCTCGACCGGCTCTTCGCCGGCGATGACGTGAACGCTGATGTTGCCGCCGCGGCGGACGAGGTCATGCACCACGGAGCCGTGCAGCATTTCGAACCATCGCGACCGCGTGGATTTGCCGACGACTATGTGCGTGACGTTGTTCTTGTGTGCGAAATTGATGACGTCGATGGCAATGCCGCGCCCTCTGGCGGGGATGGTGACCGCCTCGCCCTCGAGCCGCTCGGCCAGGCGCAATACGTCCGCGATGCGGTCCCGGTCTTCTTCGCCGAGCTGCAGGCTCCTCCTGGTTTCGACGTACAGGGCCGTCCAGGGCGCGTGCAGGCGGTCGGCCAGGCGCTTGGCGTGGCGTACGAGACCGACCGAGCGTGGATCCTCGCTGACGCAAACGACGATCCGTTCGCCCGCGGCCCACGGCCCCTGAATGGCCCGGGCCTGCATGTGCTCGAGCAACTGCTCATCCACGCGCTCGGCAGTACGGCGCAAAGCGAGCTCGCGCAGCGCCGTCAAGTTGGCGGGCGAGAAATAGTGCCTCAGCGCGCGTTCGGCTTGCTTCGGAACGTAGACCTTGCCCTCCTTGAGGCGCTGGATCAGATCATCGGGGGTCAGATCGATAAGCTCGACCGCGTCCGCCTTGTCCATCACCGAGTCGGGCACGATTTCGCGAACGCGAAGACGCGTGATCTGCGCGACCACATCGTTCAGGCTCTCGATGTGCTGGATATTGACGGTGGTGTAGACGTCGATGCCGGCGTTCAACAGTTCTTCGACGTCGAGATAGCGCTTGGGATGTCGGCTGCCGGGGGCGTTGGTATGCGCCAGCTCGTCCATGAGTATCAGGCTGGGACGGCGCTTCAACGCGGCGTCGAGGTCGAATTCGTCCAGGCTGCGATTGCCATAGCCGCTTGGCTTGCGCGGCAGGATCTCGAAGCCTTCGAGCAATGCCTCGGTTTCGCTGCGGCCATGGGTCTCGACGACGCCGACGACGACGTCGACGCCGTCCTTCAGCTTGGACCGAGCCGTCTGCAGCATCTCATAGGTCTTGCCGACGCCCGGAGCAGCTCCCACGAAGATCTTGAGACGACCGACGCGCCCTTTCTCCTCCCGCCGGGCCTCAGCAAGCAGTGCCTCCGGAGACGGGCGCTGCTCGCGCTCGTCTCGGCTGTCTACGGTCGACGCCATTGCTTCGTTCTCATTCCCGCACACCTACCGGCATCAGCGTGCGACCCGGTCCAGGGAGAGGTTGAGTTCAAGCACGTTCACGCGCGGCTCGCCAAGCAATCCCGCAAAGCGACCTTCAACATGCTCGTTGACGAGTTGCAGAACGCGATCCTCGGGCAAGTTGCGCGCTTTTGCAACGCGCGGCACCTGAAAGCGCGCCGCCTCCGGCGAAATGTGCGGATCGAGCCCGCTTGCGGTCGTGGTCACGAGGTCGATCGGCACCGCGGCCGCCGGATTCTCCGCCTTGAGCTTGTCGACGTCACCCTTGACGCGCTCGATCAAGGTCTTGCTGGTGGGCCCGAGGTTCGAACCCATCGAGTTCGCGGCATTGTAAGGCGCATCGACGGTCTTGGTGGCGTCGTTGGGGTCTGGCTTGTTGGTGGCGGAAGGCCGGCCATGGAAATAGCGATCATCGGCAAAGGCCTGCCCGATCAGCGTCGACCCGATGACCTTTCCATCCCGCACGATCAGGCTGCCGTTGGCCTGCTTGGGAAACAGCACCTGGGCCAGGCCGGTCATGGCCAGCGGATAGGCCAGTCCGGTCAACAGGGTGAGCACAGACGACGAGCAATATCGCCGGACGAATTTCTTTCAACATTTCGGAACTCCTCAAGCCAGATGCAGGGCCGTGACGATCAGGTCGATGACCTTGATGCCGGCGAACGGAACGATGATGCCGCCAACGCCATAGATCATGAGGTTGCGTCTCAGCAGCGGTCCGGCGCCGATCGGCCGGAAGGCGACACCCTTCAGCGCCAGCGGGATCAAGGCGATGATGATCAGCGCATTGAAGATGATGGCGGACAGGATGGCGCTCTGCGGCGTCGCAAGATTCATGACGTTGAGCGCCTGCAGCTGCGGATAGAACGCAACGAACATCGCCGGGATGATTGCGAAGTACTTGGCGACGTCGTTGGCGATCGAGAACGTCGTGAGCGCGCCACGCGTCATCAGCAGCTGCTTGCCGATCTCGACAACCTCGATGAGCTTGGTTGGGTTCGAATCGAGGTCCACCATGTTGCCGGCTTCGCGCGCCGCCACCGTGCCCGTGTTCATGGCCACGCCAACGTCGGCCTGGGCGAGCGCCGGCGCATCGTTGGTGCCGTCGCCGCACATGGCGACGAGCTTGCCCTTCGCCTGCTCCGCGCGGATGAGCTGCAGCTTGTCCTCGGGCGTCGCCTGGGCGAGGAAGTCGTCCACGCCGGCTTCGGCAGCGATGGCGGCGGCGGTCGTCGGGTTGTCGCCGGTGATCATGATGGTGCGGATGCCCATGCGCCTCAGCTCGGCAAAGCGCTCCCGGATGCCGCCCTTGACGATGTCCTTGAGGTGAATGACGCCGAGCAGCCGGCCGTCGCGCGCGACCGCCAATGGCGTACCGCCAGACTTGGCTACCTCGTCCGCGAGCCCCAGGATCTCGTTCGCGGCCTCGGTGTTGACCGCCGTCTTCAGCGCAGGCGCGGCGGCCGAGCGGACGACGGCAATCGGCGCTCCGCCCTGGAGGGCCAGAATCGCGTCGACCGCGCCCTTGCGGATCGAGGTGCCGCCGAATTCGACACCGCTCAGCCGTGTCTGCGCCGAGAACGGAATGAACCTGGCACTGAGCTCGTTCAGATCGCGGCCGCGGATGCCGTACTTCTCCTTGGCAAGCACGACGATCGAGCGGCCTTCCGGCGTCTCGTCGGCGAGCGAAGCGAGTTGCGCCGCGTCAGCCAGCTCGTGCGCCGTCACCCCGCGCAGCGGCTTGAACTCGGTCGCCTGGCGATTGCCGAGCGTGATCGTGCCGGTCTTGTCCAGCAGCAAGGTGTCGACGTCGCCGGCCGCCTCGACGGACCGGCCCGACATGGCCAGGACGTTGAACCGTACGAGGCGGTCCATGCCGGCGATGCCGATCGCCGACAGCAGCGCGCCGATGGTCGTGGGTATCAAGGTGACGAACAGCGCCACCAGCACGACCAGACTTACCTGGCCGCCCGAATACGCCACGTAGCTCGGTATGGTCGCGGTTGCGACCACGAAGATGATGGACAATCCAACGAGCAGGATGTTGAGCGCAATCTCGTTGGGCGTCTTCTGGCGTTCGGCGCCCTCGACCAGCTTGATCATGCGATCGAGGAACGTCGAGCCGGGCGCCGAGGTGATCCGAACTCGAATCCAGTCGGACAACACCTCGGTACCGCCGGTGACCGCCGAGCGGTCGCCGCCGAACTCGCGGATGACCGGCGCCGACTCGCCAGTGATCGCGGCCTCGTTCACGGAAGCGATGCCTTCGATCACCTCGCCATCGGAGGGAATGGTGTCGCCGGCTTCGACGAGCACGATGTCGCCGACCTTCAGGCTGGTACCGGGAACGAGCTTGTGATCCCGGGACTTCTCCGAGCTCAGCAACTTGGCCTGGACGTCGGTGCGTTGACGCCGCAACGCGTCAGCCTGAGCCTTGCCGCGCCCCTCGGCAATAGCCTCGGCGAAGTTGGCAAACAGCAGCGTGAACCACAGCCAGAGGATGATCTGGAACGTAAAGCCTGTATTTGCACCGCCGGTCAGGAGGTCCCGGATCAAGATCACGGTGGTCAGAACAGTGACGATCAAGACCACGAACATCACGGGGTTCTTGAACAGCACCCGCGGATCGAGCTTGACGAATGCCGACCCGATGGCAGGCAGGATGATCTTCTTGTCGAGGAGAGCCGATACCGGCATCCGCTGACGGATTGTGGACGATTCCATATGACGACTCCGAAGTGAATTCGTTCAGAACTGCCCGCCGGCGCGCATCGCGAGGTGCTCGACGATCGGTCCGAGGGCGAGGGCCGGGAAGAACGTCAAACCGCCGACGATCAGGATCACGCCGACCACTAGGCCGACGAACAAACCGCCGGTGGTGGGGAACGTTCCTGCCGAGGCCGGGACGGTCTTCTTGGCAGCAAGCGAGCCGGCAATAGCCATGGCCGGGATGATCATCCAGAAGCGCCCGACCAGCATGGCGATGGCACCGGTGATGTTGTACCAGGGCGTGTTGCCGGTGAGGCCGCCGAAGGCAGAGCCATTGTTGGCGGTCTGCGAGGTGTAGGCATAGAGCACTTCCGAGAACCCGTGCGGCCCGGCATTGGCCATCGACGCGACGGCGGAAGGGATCACCAGGGCAGCGGCAGTCCAGCCGAGGTACATCAACGGCAGGATCAGAATCGCCAGCATCGCCAGCTTGACCTCGCGCGCCTCGATCTTCTTGCCGACATACTCCGGGGTCCGCCCGACCATCAGCCCGGCAACGAACATGGCGATGATGATAAAGATCAGCATGCCGTAGAGGCCCGCGCCGACGCCACCGATGATGATCTCGCCGAGCTGCATGTTGATCAGCGGAATCATGCCGCCGAGCGCAGTGAACGAGTCGTGCATGGCATTGACGGCACCGCAGGAAGCGGCTGTCGTGATCACCGCGAACAGCGACGACGCGACAATTCCAAAGCGCACTTCCTTGCCTTCCATGTTGCCGCCGGAAAGCCCCATGGCCGTGAAGGCGTCGTTGCCATGAGCCTCGGCCCAATAGGTGGCCGCGACGCCGGCGACGAACAACACGCCCATGACGGCGAGGATGGCCCAGCCTTGACGCTCGTTGCCAACCATGCGGCCGAACACGTTCGTCAGCGCCGCGCCCAAAACGAAAATCGACAGCATTTGCACGAAGTTCGACAGTGCCGTCGGATTCTCGAAGGGATGCGCGGCATTCGCGTTGAAGAAGCCGCCGCCGTTGGTGCCGAGCATCTTGATGGCGATCTGCGAGGCAGCAGGACCGACCGCGATCGTCTGCGTGGCGCCTTCGAGGGTGGTCGCCTCCACGTAGGGCCCGAGCGTCTGCGGAATTCCCTGCCAGACGAGGAACAGGGTGTAGACGACACAGATCGGCAGCAGCACATAGAGCGTGCAGCGGGTCACATCGACCCAGAAATTGCCGATGGCATTGACCGAGGTCCGAGCGAAGCCGCGAATGAGCGCAACTGCCAGTGCGATGCCGGTTGCCGCCGACAGGAAATTCTGGTGGGTGAGGCCGAGCATCTGCACGAGGTAGGACATCGTGCCTTCACCACCGTAGTTCTGCCAGTTGGTGTTGGTGATGAAGCTCACGGCGGTGTTGAAGGCCAGGTCGGCAGGCACCGCAGCCTGGTCGGCTGGATTGAATGGCAGCAGGTGCTGCAGTCGCATCAGCGCATATAGGATAAGAAAGCCGCCGACGTGAAACAGCAGCATGGCGATCGTGTAGGTGATCCAATGCTGCTCGCGCTTCGCGTCGACGCCGCTGATCCCATAGATCACGGATTCGACCGGGCGCAGCACCGGCGACAAGAATGTGCGCTCGCCGTTGAACACGCGTGTCATGTAGCCGCCGACCGGCCTCGCCAGCGCGACGATGATCGCGCAATAGAGTGCTATCTGCATCCAACCGATGATGGTCATTGGGAACTACCTCTTCAGAACCGCTCTGGCCTAAGCAGGGCGTAGGTCAGGTAAACGAGGATCACGACGGTCACGATCCCGCCAAGTATGTATTCGACGAGCATTGGGCTCTCCTCAAAGATGGTCGCAACCGTAGGTGTAGGCGACGGAAAGGGCGAAGAAGCCCAGACCGACAGCCAGCAGGATCACGTCCAACATGCGTTGTTCCTTTCTTGTGCGCGGTTTGGCGCGATAATACGGGCCAGGCGCACCGCCGGTTTGTTCAAGATCAACCGCTTCGGTACGCATGGCCTGTGAAGGCGACGGACACTTGCCGGACCATGCATAGGAAATCGAGACGCTGGCGGCGGCATAGATATAAAAATTCCATATATGCCGAGCTCAATTGGCGTTGATCGGCGCACTACTACGCGTCGGATATGCAAAGGCAATTTCCTGCTCACGCCGGCGCGCACCACCGCGCCTGCCGACGCTTACATTCCGTTTATGCAATCGCTTTCGATCGCCACTCGAAACTATATGCCGACGCTAACATAGTCTCCACGTTGCGCCATGAACGGCAAAGCCAACAGGAGGCTAACGTGTTTCCGATCAATCTGCGCCACCCGGCTGGGGGCGACCATCACCAGGACCCTTGGACCAACATTCCCGATCAGCTGCTGGCGACGCTGAGCAGCGTCGCACTGGCCTTTTGCCTGGCAATGATCGCCGTGGGACTGGTTGGTTTCTGGCTGAAATCCCTCTAGCGAGCGACGACGATGAACGTAATTCCCATTACCGAGCGGCAAGTGTCGGTTTACGTAACGAAATCAGGTGCCTGGGTTGTGCACGACGAGCGCGACAGGTGCGGTGGCAGGTTTTGCGATCAGGCGACTGCCCTGCGCTATATTCGGCGTGAATTCGGCACGCGCACGCGCATTGTCATGATAGCCTCCGCGCCGAGGCAGGCAGCCTGATTTTGCCTGCTTCGAAAAGCCCGGTGCGACCGGTCGCCGGGAGCGGTTCGCGGCCTCCCGAGCTTCATGCATGGAAATTGCTGTAGCTGTTGCTTCGAGGCGATGATTTTTTTCGCCCGGGATCGAATCCGGGATCCGGTTGCCACCCACTGCGCGGCGCTCGCCTTTCCGACAAGCACTTATCTCGCGCCTATAAGGACGCCTATCCGGCAATCTCGAATTTTTATGGCATTGCGCAGACATTGTGCTGTTGAGATCCGCACCTGATAGAAGGAGTGGAAAGATGTTCCGCAACGCGATGTTCCGATTTTGCACCCGCGCCAGGCCGGGTCCGGAAGCCCGGTCGTGCCCGCGTCCGGCGACTAGCGGCGCCGGCCAACCGCCGAAACCGCTGTCGTCCACCTTGAGCGCTCACGACCTGCTGTTCCAGGCGCGAATGCGCAAGGCCGAAGTGGAGTGGGTCGCCTATTCCCGTCGTTACGGTGTGCATCATCTCCGATGACAGCGGGCAGGCCTCGAGCGACACGTCGAGCGTCGCTCCGCGAGCCGCCCTGCAATCTGTAAAGCGCAAAATTGAGCAAGTACGCGAGGGGACCGACCCATGATTCGTCTGTGTGCCCAAGGCGACATTCTGATCGAACGCATCGCCGATTGTCCGGTGTCCGGACAGGTTATCGAAGCAGCCGAGGAAAATGCCGTAACGATCGCCGAGGGCGAGGCGACCGGACACCGTCACACGCTGCACGGCGCCGTCACCATGTATCGCGACGACGCACTGGCGCGCGACATCCCGGCCGGGCTTTACGTCGCGCACGTGCAGGTGAAGAGCACCTCGCGACTGCAGCACGAAGAGCACGCCGCGATCACGCTCGAGCCTGGCACCTATCGCGTGCGCCGCCAACGCCAGTTGGAACCGGCCGACGTCGGATTTCGCGAGGATCGCGAATATTCGAGCACAATCGAGGACTGATGCCCATGCTTACTCCGTCTGTAGCCGATGCCCTGCGCGCCCATCTCGAGCGATGGTCAGGCGCGCAACTGTCTCGCGAGCCGGCGGACCGGCAAATCGGAGAAGAGGGTGTCCGTCTCGCCTATGCAGCGGCTGGCCTTGCGCACCCAAGGCGCATCGTCTGGTGTGGCAGCCCGATCCAGATCGCCAATCGCATGGCCGCCGTGTCGGCCGACGAACCCGTCGGAGCCAACGTCAAGGCGGACCTGTTTGACGACGTTCGGGACCGGGCAGCATTGCTCTCCGAAATCTTCTGGAAGGACGTCGTAATCGCTGCAAACGAGCTGGCAGTTCGCGACCGAGCCGACGGCGCCGGGAATATCATCGGCGAGCGCCGCAACCTTAGCGCCGCCATCACTCGTCTGGCCCGGAATGCGGCCGATGAGTCACTGTCCGGCCTTGCGGCCAGAGCTCGCCACGCCTTGCTGCGGCTGCGCGGGCGGCCTCGTATCCTGCCGCAAGCGAGCATTTCCGAATCGGCGGTGTCCTCCAACGAATTGGAGCAGCTGGCTGTCTACGAATTCCTCCACGAGGCTCTCGGCTGGCAGGAGCTGACGCCGCGACTCGCGGGCCTATGGATGATTGCCAAGAGCGCCGGTTGGATCGTGCCTCACGAGCATGTCTGCTGGATTTGCGAGCGGCCAAGCCGCATTCGCACCGACGTCCGCAATCGCCTGCATTGCCCGGACGGTCCGGCGCTGCGCTACCGCGACGGCTGGGCCGCATACGTGTGGAAAGGCACCGAGGTGCCCAAGTGGACGATCGAGCACCCCGGGCAGATCACCCTTTCCGACCTTGCCGCCACTCTCGATCCGGTGGTGCGCAATTGCATGATCGAGATCATGACGCCGCAGCGCTTCGTCGAGCTCGGCGGGCCGGGACGCGTCGCCAAGGACGAAACCGGTACGCTTTGGTGCAAGTGGTGGAGCTACCGCGGCGTGACCATGGGCACCTGGACCGCGGTGGAGGTCGAGAACGGCACGGCCGGCCATGATGGCTCGAGGCAGCACCACTTCCTGCGCGTGCCTTCACGGATGCGGACTGCCAGGGAGGCGGTTGCCTGGACCTATGGTCTCAGCGCCGAAGAATACGGCAGAATCCAACTGCGAACCTGAAGCAGCCGATCGGCTGGTCTCAACGTGGTGCGTGTCCGCATGAAACTCCTGCCAATCAAGTGGGCCGCAGCCACTGCTCTCGCAGCAGCCCTGCTTCCGGTTATTGCCGCGACCACCGAGAACGCTCTGCATTCGGTCAGCAACCAGACTGCGCCGGAGACGGACCACTTCTGGATCGAGCCGGGCGCCATGGCGGGCGCGCCGTCCGAATCTGGCGTTTCGATCCAGGGAAGCATCATGGTGCCCGCCTATCCAAGCATTCCGACCGCTGGCGGAGTAGTCAATGCAGACTTGGCGGTCCTCCTGAGCATTCGAAATACCTCGCATTCGCACGCGCTGACAATCCGCAAAGTCGAAGTATTGGACAGTGCAGGCCGGCGGCTGAAGCACTACCTGGGCGCACCGGTAGAGGTCAGCCCGCTTGGAACCATCAGCCTGTTCCTGCCGGAAGGAAAGATGCCGGGCGGCGCGGGGGCGAAGCTCCAGATCGATTGGGGTGCCGGCAATGGAACGTCCGCCCCGCTTGTCGAAGCCGTCATGCTCGGAAAGCTCGGGGCCATGAGCATTGCGTTCGCAAGCCGCGGCGTCTCGATCGACAATTGACGTGCATGCGCGGCCTCGGCCTGCACGGCCGCTTCGCAGCCGGCCCTTTTGGGCTATTTATAAAGCAGAGCGCCAGCATCGCGAGTATTGAATCACCATTCGCGTCAGAAAACAGGCAACACCAAGCAAGCAATTGCGCAGTTATTTGATCAGTATTTAACGAAAATAAATTCGACGCCGCGGCATTTTAATTTGACAATTTCTAAAAGAGACACATTCTGAACACATAGGTGAAATATATATTTCAATATGATTTGAGTGAAGTCGCTCAAGTTGTAAACTGAAATTGATTTTTTTGGAGGTTAAAATGAACAAGGAAACACAGCCTGCCGCAACCTCGCTCAACACCGCAATGCGGAGCGAAATCGCCCAGAAGTGGGGCAAGTTCAGCGCCTCGGAAATCGCCGGGTTCAAGAACAATGACGACCTGGTGGCTCAGGTTCAGAGCAAGTACGGCCTGGAAAAGGCTCAGGCTCAGCGCGATGTCGACGCCTTCGCCAAGGGCCGGCGTCTCTGACGCTCGCAGCGCTTAATCGACGGTCGTTCCCGGGCATGCCCGGGGACGACCTGCCGCCTATTGGCGTGTCTCGACGACCACGACGATTCAAAGTCTTTCCAGCGGTGAGCGACAGATCACGTGAAACGGGCCGGGTGAACTCGCAGCGGCATTGGCAAAAGACCGGGAGTTAGCCGATGGATAGCCACAAATTCAAAGTCGGTCAGCTCGTGACCCTCAGGCCGTCAGCGCAGGAGGGCGCCGCCGCCTGTGGCCGGCAATACAAGATCCAGCAGATCTTGCCGGGCGAGCATGGTGGCCACGCCTATCGTATCAAGACGATCACCGAGGCAAACGACCGCCTGGTCATGGAAGGCGATATCGTGCTGCTCCGCAGCGTTTCGCTGTGTGGCGAGGCTTGATCGGTGGCTGCCGGACACGGGCAGCGGCTTCGGCAACGATGGCCAAGAGTTCCGTTACAAAGGACATCGCACCCGATGATTATCGGAGGGCGTCGGCGAGGACCTCTTTCCAACTCGAATTTCCATGTTGGGATTGGTTTGGGGGAGGTTTGGGTTGTCACGCGGCACGGCGCCGCTGTGAGCGCGACGCGCTACCGTTTGAAATGTCATGCCATGGCCTTTGCCCGCGCGATGGCATTCAGGTCCGACGTCGAAATGATCGTACATGAGCTCGACGGCCATATGGTGGTTCATCAACGGCCGTCGCTGACATATCCGATTGCGCTCGATTGAGTTCGACCGATTTGGATCGACACCAACGTCGCACGGTAGCCGATGCCGCTCGCTTGCCCGCGCTATTCCCAATTGCCGGAGGAAACGAGCGTCGACGGCAATCGACTATACCCTGCGAGACACTTTCGTCTTTGTCGCCGGCTTACCCCGCCCCATACAGGAAATTCGGCAGCCAGAGCGTCATTCCGGGCCAGACATACATGAATGCCATGCACAGAATAACGATCAGCATGTAGGGCATCATGCCGGCAGAAGATCTGATTGAGGGTGACGTGCTTCGGCGCCACGCCCTTCAGATAGAACGCGGACATGGCGACCGGCGGCGACAGGAACGCTGCCTGCAGGTTCACGAACACCAGCGTGCCCCACAGAATCGGGTCGATGTTGAAGTGCTTGAGCAATGGCAGGAAGATCGGCACGAAGATCACGATGATCTCGGTCCATTCCAGCGGCCAGCCGAGCACGAAGATGATGGCCTGGGAAAGCAACATGAACTGCAGCGGCGTCATGTTGAGCGACAATACCCACTTCTCGATCAGCGCCTGGCCGCCGAGAATCGCGAACACGCCGGAGAATATCGCGGAGCCGACGAATAGCCAGCACACCATCGATGTGGTCTTGGCGGTAAGAAACACCGCCTCCTTGGTTCGCTTCCAGTCGAGCGTTCGGGCCTGGAAGGCGAGCAGGAACGCGCCCGCCGCACCGACCGCCGCCAACTCGGTCGCCGTGGTGATGCCGAACAGGATCACCGCCAGCACCACGAACGTCAGAATGCCGAGCGGCGCGATCGACGTGGTCAGCAGTTTGATCACCTCATAGCGCTCGGCGGTCATGCGCGCATAGTATCGAGCCATCACCACGGCCATGACTGACGCGATTATGCCGAACCACATGACGAAGCCGGCCGGCGGCCCTTTCTCCGCCGGCGTCTGGGACTTCTCGACCGGCGCCGAACCTAGCTGCTGCAGCCCCTCGACGACCTGCTCGGGTGCAGCCTGCTGGTGAATGACGACGTACCACCAGGCGCCCCAGAGGGTCACCGCAATGATGGTCAGCGGCACCAGCGAATAGCAGAGCATCGCCAGCACCTCGCGATACTTCATGCTCCGGCCGTCGATCTGGATCGCCTTGGCCTTGGCCGGCGAGACGAGCGCCCTGAGCGCCGCCACGAACATGTTCGACGAATAGGCCTGCTGGAAGCTCGGCACCCATGCCGGCACCGGCACGCGCGTCTGCTCTTCCGACAGCGGCGGCGCGATTTTCGGGCTCAACAGCGCCCAGCCGATTATGTACACGAGGTACAGGAACGACAGGAAGAAGCCTGGAAACATCGCCGCGGCATAGAGCTTGACCACCGATTGGCCAGCGACTGCGGCGTAGACGATGATCATCACCGAGGGCGGGATCAGGATGCCGAGCGTGCCGCCGGCGGTGATGACGCCAGACGCCAGCCGCACATCATAGCCAGCCTTCAGCATCGGATTGAACGCGATCACGCCCATCAGCACGACGACGGCGCCGACGAGGCCGCTGGCAATCCCCCAGAACGTGCACACGATCAGCGTCGCGACCGCCAGTGAAGCGGGCACGCGCCGGAACGCCAGCTGGATCGAGTAGAACATCTTGTCGACCAGCGCGCCGCGCTCCATCACGTATCCCATCAGCACGAACAGCGGGATCGAGATCAGCACGTCGTTGGTCATGGCGCCGTAGGTGCGCTGGACCATCAGGTCGAAAATCTTGTTGTCGATCCAGTGCTGGGCCGGATCGAAGAAGGCGACGAAGCCGAAGAGTATGCCGAGCCCCATCAGCGTGAATGCGGTCGGGAAACCCATCATGATGACGACGACAATCAGCGTCAGCATCAGCAATCCAAGTGCGGGATCGCTCATAGATTGTGGTCTCCCCCACGGCCGCGCTGGCGGGCGGCCTCGTCGATTTCCTGGGCGTGCTCGATCGCCTGTCTGCGGGTCTCGTCGTCGACGTACTCGCTATGTGCGAGCTGTTCCTCGATGACGTCGATCTCCGACACGTCCTTGAGCCGGCTGGGCCACTCGCCGGTCTTGAGACACACGACGCAGCGCACGATCTCGGCGACGCCCTGCAGCAGCACGAGGGCGCCGGCGATCGGGATGATAGTCTTGAAGTGATAGACCGGTGGGCCGTCCGCCGTCACGTTCGAGTGCTCGCCGATCCGCCACGAGTCGCCGGCATAGGAGTAGCCAGCGTAGACCAGCGCCAGGATACCCGGCAGGAAGAACACGATGTAGAGGACGAGGTCGAGGCTCGCCTGCGTTCGCGGCCGGAACGACGAGTAGAGAAAGTCGCCGCGAACGTGGGCGTTCTGCGCCAGGGTGTAGGCGCCGCACAGCATGAACAGGGTGCCATAGAACATGTTGCTGGCGTCGAAGATCCATGCCGTCGGCATATTCAGTATGTAGCGCTTGAAGACCTCGGCGCAGACCAGCAGCATGAGGCCGACGATCAACCAAGCGGCGGCCTTTCCGACCCATGTGCTGATGCCATCAATGGTATGCAGAAAGCGTTCGACGACCATGGCTTCGGGCCTGCTCGATTGAGTTCGTAGGGCACGCGCACCAAGACATCCTGCAGCCGTTAGGCCGTAAGATGCCCCAGTGCACTTGGCCGGCTTCAGGACTTCTTGGCCACGCCGCTCGGACCGAAGTAGTGGTCGTAGACCATCTTGCGGCTGACGACGGTATCCTGCTCCCACTGCGTCGCGCGCCGTGCGAACGCCAATTGCGACTCGAGGATCTCCTTGAACATCGGGTTCTCGCCGGCCTTCTTGGCGGCAACCTGATCGTAGATCTCGAGTTGCCGCTTCAGGATCGCGTCAGGGGTCTTGTAGAACTTGACCTTGTCCTTGGTCTGCAGCTCGACGTAGTCCTGCGAATAGCGGTCGATCGCCTTCCACGACATGTCCGACGACGACGCCTCGACGGCGTTGGCGATGATGGCGCGCATCTTCTCCGGCAGGGCGTCGATACTTGGTCTTGTTGAACATGATCTCGAACTGCTCGGCGTTCTGGTGGTAGCTCTGCAGCATGCACACCTTGGAAACGTCGGCGAAGCCGAGGAGGCGGTCGGAGGTGGCGTTGTTGAACTCGGCCGCATCGAGCAGGCCACGGTCCATCGCGGAGACGATCTCGCCGCCGGGCAGCGCGTTGACCGCAGCGCCCATGCCGGTGAAGACGTCGATCGAGATGCCGACGGTGCGGAACTTCACGCCATTGAGGTCTTCGACCTTGGTCATCGGCTTCTTGAACCAGCCGAGCGGCTGGGTCGGCATCGGGCCGTAGGGGAAGGACACCACGTTGGCGCCGATCGAGTTGTAGAGCTTGGCCAGCAATTCCTTGCCGCCGCCGTACTTGTGCCAGGCAAGCAGCATGTTGGCATCCATGGCATAGCCGGGGCCCGAGCCCCACAGCGCCAGCGCCGTCTGCTTGCCGTAGTGATAGACGAGCACGCCGTGGCCACCATCGAGGGTGCCCTTCGACACTGCTTCAAGCAGACCGAACGCCGGCACCACCGCGCCCGCCGGCAGCACGTCGATCTTCAGATCGCCACCGGTCATGTCGTTGACCTTCTTGGCGTAGTCCAGCGCATACTCGTGGAAGATGTCTTTCGATGGCCAGGTGCTCTGCCAGCGCATGCTGATCGGGCCCTGGGCGCTCACGACGGTCGGCGCGGCGATGGTCGCTGCCGCCGCGGCACCGGTTCGCTTGAGGAACCTGCGGCGTGAGACTTCAGGTGTCTTGCTGTTCGACATGTTTCCAACCCCAATTTTTCCGATGGATGCCGCTCTAACGGCGGTATTGCCAAGCACACTAAGGCACCCGGAACGACCGAAAGCAAGCGGCTCGCATCCGGATCACCACTAGGTGAGCACCGGATCGGTTTTCTCGATAGCAACGGCTCGACGCCGGCGACCGCGGACGGCACCGGATTGGCCGTGTGATCGCCGAGAATTGCCTTGACGCCGCCTGCTTGTGTGCACCGCAATAACGATGACCGGCGCAGGTCATCGCGTCATATGCGCGCTTTGCGCACGTGCCCGCGTGCCATCACCGCCGCGACCAGCCGTTCAGGCCGGCTTGTCATGTGCCGACCGGCTGTCGTCCGGAGCCTGTTCCCGGTCGAACATGCTGTAGTCGCGGGTCACGACTGCCACACGGAGCCGATAGTCTCGAAATACGTCGCGGCGGCTTCCGGCCTGAATGGCACGGTGAACCTCGCGATTGCGCCAAGCCTCGACGGCCGCCTCGTCACGCCAGAACGACAGCGCGACCAGCTTTTCGGGATCCGTCACACTCTGGAACCGCTCGATGGAGATGAAACCATCGAGCGTCTCCAGGTGCGATCGCAATGCGGCGCCCATATCGAGATAGGATTGCATCTTGCCGGGTCTCGGCCAGGACTCGAAAATGACCGCAATCATATGTTTTTCTCCTTGGAGCACTTGGATGTGGCCGCGCGCCTGCGCCTCGATTGTCGGCCAGGCCCGGCGAAACCGGGTCCGGCCACTATATCCGCATTGTCTCGATCGTGCGTCTGTGGCGATTGCTATCGCCCCCGGTAATGCGGTGGCCGGCGCGCGATCCACGCATCGAGGGCCTCGCGGGTGTCGTGGGTCGGCACCATGCGTGCGAACTGCTCGCTCTCGATTTCGAGCCCCTCGGCTATCGTGGCGTTGAGACCACGGGTGACGGCGGCGATGATTCGGGAGGCAGCAAGCGACGAGTGCCGCAGGATGCGGCCGGCAAGTTCCAGCGCCGCCGGCAACAGATCATCATGCGGCACGACCCGATTTACGAGCCCGATCTCGTACGCGCGTTGCGGTGAGAACGCATCGCCAGTCAGAAGCAACTCGAGTGCACGTTTGCGGCCCGCCAGGCGCGGCAGACGTTGAGTGCCGCCGAATGTCGGCGGAATGCCGATGTTGATCTCCGGCTTGGCGAAAGTGGCCTGTTCGCTGGCCACCGCGAGATGCACAGCCTCGGTGATTTCACAGCCGCCGCCGAACGCGATACCGTTCACGGCGGCGATGATCGGCTTCGGGAACGCTTCCAGCCGCGCGGTCATTGCTTGTCCCCGACGGACGAAGGCCTTCACCGCCACATCCGGCCCCTGCCGAACGCTCTCGGAGAACTCGGTGATATCCGCTCCGGCCGAGAATGCGCGGTCGCCGGCACCGCTCAGCACCACGGCGCGCACGACGCTGTCGCTTTCGATTGCATCGAGGCGCTGCATCAAGCGTTCGACGAGCGCATAGCTCAGCGCGTTGAGCTTTTCAGGACGGTTGAACGTCAGCAGTGCGATCGCACCACGGATCTCATACAGCACCAATTCCGACATCGGCCCACCTCGGCTCCAGCGTCTTGATCCGGGAGGGACCCTAGAGCGGCGCGCGCGATTGCGTACACTCACTAGCCAGTATACCTTGCGCCATGCCTCAGACTGCCGACCAGACGCGAAATCGCATCGTCGCCGCCGCTGGACGACTGTTCTATGCCGAGGGTATTCGCGCCGTCAGCGTCGACGCGGTGGCCGAGAAGGCCGGGATCACCAAGAAGACGCTGTACTATCACTTCCGCAGCAAGGACGAGCTCATTGCCGCGTATCTGCAGGCCAGCGACCAGCCGACACTGGCGCTCTACGCGCGGTGGTTCGATGAAACCGAGGGATCGACACGGGACAAGGTCCGGGGGCTGTTCACACAGTTTTCGCGGTCGGCAAACACGTCGAAATGGAAAGGCTGCGGATTTCTTCGCACCACCGCCGAATTGGCGAGCGCGCCGGGGCATCCGGCGATCAAGGCTGGTGCCGCGCACAAGAAGCGCTTCGAGGCGTGGCTGACCGACGCACTCATCAAGGACGGCGTCGGTGACGCCGCGACCATCGCCCGCAGGATCGTCATCCTGCTGGATGGCGCCGCAACCGTGATGCTCATCCACCGCGATCCAGCCTATATCGAAGCGGCCGGGGATGTGGCCGCCTCGCTGATCGCGCAACCGCAAGGGGCAGCACAGATCCCATGACGCTCAGTCGCTTCGAGCAGTGGCAACGCCCGACACCATCACGCGCTCATCCTGGCATCACGCCGATAGCTGGCGCAGAGAAACCATGCGCCGACGGTAAGGCAGTAGATCTTGATGGCGATTTCCACGACTTCGTCGGTCGTCAGATTGAACAGCAACCCGGTTCGATAGCCATAGCTGAAGGCGTTGAGCCCCAGGAAGATGAGTGCCGAGCCGGCCGCCGCGAGAAACACGGCCGCGAGACTCCCGTTGCGCCTGCTGAGAAGCAGACTGACGAGGGCAGCGGTCGCGATCCACGAATCGGCCAGGAAGAACGCCATGAACCAGTCGACATATCCCGGGGTCGCGGCCTCGACCGTCACCATGCCGCTGAATATCGAGCCCCAATAGAGCACAATTCCGATGATCGTCACGACAAGGAGAACTCTCGTCGCGGCACCAAACATCGGCTCACGGGTATCTTGCGCCGGGCTCATTGGCTCTTCCTCCATGTCTCGCTCTGGCAAATGATGACAAGCGCACATCCCGTCAGCTCGAGGCGATCCTCATCGAGTCTCCTCAGGGTGCCGCTATAGGTCTTGCCATCGAGTGGGTTGTAGAGAGAGGCGCTCCAAGTCGCGTCGCCGCTCCTTTTGACGTCCGCAAGCATGGTGAGGCCAATGAGCGGGCGCCCACGCAGCCCGGCGTCGTCATTCTTGCTGTCGAGCCACGGTTGACGGGTCGCCGGATCGACCGCCTCCCGCAGCCAGACGATACGGCCGCAAACGCTTTCACCGCAGGGCGCGAAGCGAACCTTGGTCGAGCCATCCGCCGTGATCCAGTCCCCTGCAAGCCCTGGATTCTCGGCTTGCACCGGACCAACACCGATGGCGTTGACAAGGCATGCCAAGACAAGCCTTCCCGACACGATAACAACTCTTATGCTTGCGCGCATTGCGTCCTCCATGCTGAATGTGGACGACGTCAATATTGCACGATGTGGACGCTGTCAATATGACGGAAGCACATAAGCGCGGCTATCACCACGGCGACCTCAGGGCAGCGCTTGGCGCCGTGGCGCTAGTACTTCTGGACGAGTCGGGGATCGACGCCGTCACGATACGCGAGGTGGCGCGGCGGGCCGGGGTGGCGCATTCAGCGCCAGCCAATCATTTCAAGGATCGCAAGGCGCTGCTCACCGAGATTGCTGCCGGAATTACGCGCGACCTGGTCGATATCCTGGCCACGGCGCTTGGCGGGCCCGCCGACCGGCGCGCGCGCTTGCGAGCAGCGATGACGGCAATACTTGACTACGCGCTGTCCCACCCGCACCGCTACCGGCTCGTCAATCGGCACGACATCCTCGACCTGTCCAACAGCGCGCTGGCGGACGCCCAGCAGAAGATCTTCGATGTCATATCGTCAGCGATCGAATTGCCGAGGCGTGCAGCGTCCGGGCGCGAAACGCTTGTCGTCGCGGTGTGGTCACTGGTGCACGGCTATGTGAGCCTTCGACTTGACGGGACGCTGGTGGCGGGCGTCGACGAAGTCACCGGCGCCCCTCGTGAGCTGGCACTCATCGATGTGTTGATCGACGGCATGAAATGATGGCGCGAGCAAATGCGCTCGAGCAAGCGATTGCATGTTGCCCGCCTCTGGGCCGGATCGTGTCGTTCCCGCCCGCTAGGCCGGCTCTGGGACAACGTGCGTTGGACCCCGCGCGATGCTAGGCTGGGCACCAGCGAAATGTTCACCCGGCCTCAGACCATGGAGGTTGTCATGCGTCTCCTGATTTCTGCACTGGTCGTTCTGGCAGCGCTCTCGGCATCCGCCCTGGCGCAAGAGTCCAAGTACTATGAGCTCGCCAAGGGGGACTTTCCCCACGACGTCGCGGTTGGCCCAACGGGCGAAGTGTGGTTCGCCGGGCAAAAAGCTGGAATTGCCGGCCGCGTTGATCAGGCCACTGGTCAGATCGAGCGCATTCCGCTCGGCAAGAATTCTGCCCCGCACGGCGTCATTGTCGGGCCGGACGGCGCACCCTGGTTCACCGACGGCGGACAAAACGCCATTGTGCGCGTCGATCCCGCGACCAAGGCTGTCAAGTCGTGGCCCCTGCCGCCGGAACGGATGCCCTACACCAACCTGAACACCGCCGCATTCGACGGCAAAGGCCGTATCTGGTTCACCGGACAGAACGGCATCTATGGCCGGCTCGATCCGAAGTCAGGCGATATGAAGGTGTGGGACGCACCCAAGGGCCGCGGCCCCTATGGCATTACGGCGACGCCCAATGGCGACATCTGGTTCGTTTCCCTGGCCGGGAACTATCTGGCCAATGTCGATCTCGAGAGCGGTGCCGCGAGTGTCTACGAGCCACCGACCAAAGAGCAGGGCGCGCGGCGCGTATGGTCGGATTCGAAAGGGCGTTTGTGGATCAGTGAATGGAATTCCGGCAATCTGAGTGTCTACGATCCGGCGGCGAAGAGCTGGAAGCAGTGGAAACCGCCAGGCGAGAAGCCGCGTACTTATGCAGTATGGGTCGACCCGGACGACAAGGTTTGGCTGGCGGATTGGGCGGCCAATGCCGTCGTACGTTTCGATCCGACAACAGAGACATTCGAGAGCTTCCCGAGCGATCGCCCGGGCTCGAACGTGCGCCAGCTTCTCGGCCGCAAGGGCGAGACGTGGATTGCGGAGTCGGGCACCGAGCGCATCCGCGTGATCCGCTATCCGTCGAAGACGAACTGAGGCGCAAAGTGAGCCATGCGGCCGCCTGCGTCGGAATGGCGCTCGTGTCGGTGCTCGGCATCCTGCTGCCTTGCAATGCCGGACTCGCCGATGGGGGCGACGCAATTCGCGGCGAGCGCGTCTTCCAGCGCTGCTTTTCCTGTCATTCGGTCGATCCTGATGAGAAGGCGAAGTTGCAAGGTCCCAGTCTCTACAAGATCATCGGCAGGCCGGCGGCGGCCGTTCCAGGTTTCGAGTATTCGAATGCCATGCAGCAGAAGGGCGCCACCGGCCTCGCCTGGGAAGCCTCGACACTCGACCGATATATTGCCGACCCGGAAAGCGTCGTCGCCGGCACGAATATGAGTATGCCGCCCATGCGCGACGAGCAGGAGCGCGCCGATCTCTTGGCCTTTCTCGCGCGAACTGGGCGCTATCGACCCTGATGAAGCAAGTGCGGCGAAAGAACTGGAACGTACGTCGAGTTCGACATCTCCTTTGCCAGCACTTTCGTGGCCGACGCCCGCCATGCCGGAGGGCCGCCTTCAGGTGCTGCTGCGCTGTATGAGCTTGAAGCCCACATCGACGGGCTCGAAGTCATCCGGGAGCTCGCCCTTCGACCGTCGCAGAATAAGCTCAGCGGCAACCTCGCCGATGCGGGCGCGCGGGATCTGCAGCGAGGTGATCGGCAATTCGATGTGGCGTGCGATCTCCCAATCGTCGAACCCCGCAATGGCGACGCGCCGCGGCACCGCCCAGCCTCGCCGCCGGCACTCGAGCATCGCCCCGATCGCCAACACGTCGCCGGCGAGGAACACCGCATCGATCGTCGGCCGCCGTTCGAGCAGCTGCACGATCGCCCGGGCGCCATTCTCGAAGCTGCCGGGCGTTTCCATCATCAGCCCCTCGTCGGCCGCGCGCCCGGCCTCGGCCAGGGCCGAAAGATAGCCGCGGCGTCGCTCTTGCGCGCGCTCGTTGCCGGCCAGCGTCACGCTGACCAGGGCGATCGAACGGTAGCCGCGCGCGATCAGATGCTGTGTCATCGCCTTGGCCGCCGCGAAGTTCGAGTAGCTGACCATGAGGTCGATCCGCCGCTCGGACAGGTTGCCAACTTCCACGATCGGAATGCCGGACTTGCGCAGCATGCGCCGTGCCCGCATCGTATGCGTCGAGTTGTGCAGAACCAGGCCCGACGGGCGTTGCGCCAGGAAAGCGGAGATCAGCGCCTCCTCTTCCTTCTGCGAGTACTGACTGTCGCCGAGCATCAGGTTGACGCCGTTGGCACGCAGCGTGTCGCTCAAGCCCTGGATGGTGGCGGCAAACAGCGAATTTCGGATGCTGGGAACGATGGCGGCGACCAACTCGGTCCGCTTTGCGGCCTTGAGGCCGCCCGCCAGCTGATTTGGCACATAGCCCATATCGCGCACGGCTTTGTTGATGCGCCGCAACGTGGCCGGCGAGACCTTGTCGGGAAAGCGCAGCGCGCGCGACACGGTCATCGCCGAAACCTTGGCGAGGGCCGCGACCTCGGTCATTCGCGCGTGCTTGTGGCCGGTGGTTGGCTCGTCTCGGTCTTTTGTCATCGTCGCGCTGATGCCTCCGCCAGCAGAAATCCGCTTGACTCTGTGTTATCGATCACATTGTATGTTACCGATAACAAACGCAAGAGGAAGCGCGCAGTCATGGGTGCGACCGTCACGGAAAAAATCATTGCGCGGGCAGCCGGGCGCGAGCAGGTCTCGGCCGGAGAGACCGTGACGGTGGCGGTCGACCTCGCGATGGCGAACGATATGACGGCGCCGCTTGCGATCAAGCAGTTTCGCGGCGCCGGCGCTCGACGCGTTTTCGACCCGGCGCGCATCTGCATCGTCGCCGGCCGGCACATGCCGTTTCGGGACGAGCCATTCGCGAAGGCCGTCGGCGGCATCGGCGAGTTCTGCCGGGAGCAAGGTATCGAGCGCTTTTATGCCGATACCGAGGGCATGGATCACGCCCTGATCCCTGAGCTCGGCTTCGTCCGGCCGGGCATGCTGATCTGCAACGCGGATTCCCACACCTGCACCTACGGCGCGCTCGGCGCGTTCGGCGTGCCCATGGGATCAACCGACATGGCCTACATCTTCGCATTCGGCGAAACGTGGCTGCGCGTGCCCGAGACCATTCGTGTGCGCTTCGGCGGCAAGCCGGGCCGATATGTAACCAGCAAGGATTTCGTACTCTCCGCCCTTGGCAGGCTCGGCGTCGACGGCGCGCGCTACAAGACCATCGAGTTCGACGGCCCGGCGTTGACGCCGCTGTCGGTCGACGAGCGCTTCACGATCACCAATATGGCCATCGAGATGGGCGCCAAGACCGGCATCATGGCGGTCGACCAGACGGTGCGGGATTATCTGGCAGCGCGCACGAAGGAACCCTGGCAGGCGTACGCGGCCGACGCGGACGCGGCTTACGAGCAGTCGATCGACATCGACGTCGAGGGCCTGGGACCGGTCGTCGCCAAGCCGCATAGTCCCGCCAACGTCTCGCGCGTGGCGGACGTGCGGGGCGTGCGCGTCACCCAAGTCAACATCGGTACGTGCACCAACGGTCGCATCGTCGACCTGCAGCAGGCGTTGGAGGTATTGCGCGGCCACAAGGTTGCCAAAGGCGTCCGGCTGTACGTGACCCCGGCGACCAACATCGTCTGGCGGCAGGCCGAGGCGGCAGGCATGCTCGACGAATTGCGCGAGATCGGCGCGACGATCAATCCGCCCGGCTGCGGCCCTTGCGCCGGTTGGCATATGGGGGTCCTGGGCGCCGACGACGTTTGCGTGGCTACCCACAACCGCAATTTTCCCGGTCGCATGGGCGATCCCAAGGCACAAGTCTACCTCGGCAGCCCATACGTTGCGGCCGCGGCCGCGATAGCCGGGGAGATCGTCAGCCCGGAGGCCGTCGTCCCATGATCTTCGAAGGCAAGATCCACCGGGTCGGTGATCATATCGACACCGATCAGATCATTCCGGCCCGCTATCTCGGCTCAATCGACCCGGCGGTGCTGCGCACCGGATGCTTCTTCAATCTGATCCCTGGTTTTCCAGATCGCGTGACCACTGGCGATATCCTGGTGGCGGGAGAAAACTTCGGTTGCGGCAGCTCCCGCGAGCACGCGCCGATCGCCATCAAGGCGGCCGGCATCTCCTGCGTCGTCGCCAAGAGCTTCAGCCGCATCTTCTACCGCAGCGCCATCAATATCGGCTTGCCGGCCGTTGCCTGCCCCGCCGCGATCGCTCTCGCGCAAGACGGTGCCGGCATTGCTGTCGATTTCGTCAAGGGCACGGTGTCGGTGGCCGGCGTCACCGTTCCGTTCGCGCCGTTTTCGCCCGAAGTCCTGTCCATTCTCAGCGCCGGGGGGGTGGTGCCGTTCATGGCGCAGCGCCTGGCCAAGCAGGGAGCCACCGCATGAAGCCGTTGATCATCTGCGCAGCAGTTACCGGCGGCGGCCCGCCGAAGGCCAAGTCCCCGCATCAGCCGGTCACACCGCAGGCAGTGATCGATGAGATGCTGGCCTGCTGGCGCGCAGGCGCGGCCATGATCCACATCCATGCGCGGCTCGACGACGGCTCGACGATCATGGATGTTGGCGCCTATCGCCGGATCATCGATGGCGTGCTCGCCAAGGGCTGCAATGCCATCATCAACCTGAGCGCCGGCGACGACGGCGGCAAGGCCGACCATCCGGCCCGCCTCAGCATTGCCGACTGCGCCGTCGAAATGGTTTCACTCGATGCCGGCCCGATCAACATCAATACCCGCATCTACGACAACTCCCCGGCCTATCTGGAGCAGATGGCCCGGCGCATGATGGAAAAACGGATCAAGCCCGAGATCGAGATCTTCGAGGCTGGACACCTGCAGTCGGTCCAGGCGCTCATCAAGAAGGGTCTGTTGACCGCGCCCCACTATGTTCAGCTCATCTTTGGCGTGCCGGGCGGGCTGCCGGCCGATCCGCGTTTCCTGCCGCTCCTGCTCGACCACATGCCTGTCGGCAGCGAATGGGCGATCTCCGCCCAGACCTCCGATCCGGACAAATATCTGGCCTTGATGATGCAGGCGTTCCTTCAGGGCGGCCATGTGCGCTGCGGCATGGAAGACTACGTCTACCTGCGCCATGGCGAGCTTGCCACCAGCAACGCGCAATTCGTCGAGCAATGGGTCGAGACCGCCCGGATCTGGGGGCGCCCGGTTGCCTCGCCGGCTGAAGCGCGGCGGCTTCTTGGAATTGTCGCACACTAGGCGCGCCGACACCAAGCGGGCGTAGATCCGCTGATGAGAGCGGATGACCCAACTAGGATTTCCCGGGAGGAAATAATGCGAAAAGCACTAACCGGACTGCTGACCGCAGGCCTGATGCTGACATCCAGTGTGGCGGTTGCCCAACAAAAGCTCGAGAAGCTGACGATCACCTCGGGCGGTGATGGCATGCACTATTTCCCTGTATACGTGGCCCGCGGTGGCGGATTCTTCGCCAAGGAGGGGATCGAGGTCGACTGGGTCAACGTCGGCTCCGGCACCCGGCAGGCCGCCTCGGTCATGGGTGGCAGCGCCGACATGACACCGATGGCGCTGTTCCACGTGATCAAGGCGCGCGCCGAGGGCGCGGACCTCGTCGCCATCGCCTCGCTCTTCGACGTCTACGGCATGACGGTCGTGCTCTCGAACGAAGCCATCGCCAAGGCCGGGATCACGCCCGGCATGAATGTCGACGAGAAGGTCAAGCGGCTGCAGGGCCTGAAGATCGGCATCTCTTCGCCGGGCAGCTCGACCGATGCGTTGATCCGCAGCGTGCTCACGGCGCGCGGCTACAACCCCGACAAGACGGTCAGCCTGCAGCCCTTCGGAAGCGGCACGTCGATTCTTGCCGCCTTCGAGAAGAAGCTGACGGACGGCGTCGTATACGTGGCTCCGATCCCCGAGACGATAGAACATCGGGGCCTGGGCAAATCGGTGATCAACCCGTTTATTGGCGAGGTTCCCGAGTTGAACGGGGTGCCCTATGTCATCATGGCCACCAGCAGGGCCACCCTGGCGGGCAAGCGGGATCTCGTCGCGCGGTCGATGCGGGCATTGTCGAAGGCCATGGAGTTCGCCCATGCCAACCCCGAAGAGACCTGCAAGATCGTGCGGCCCTATTTTGCCGACCTCGAGGAGAGCGTGTTCAAGCTGGCTTGCGAGACCTATCGCAAGGCCACATCGCGCACACCGCAATTGAGCAGGGCACAATTGGATAAGACAGTGGCCTGGATGAACATCGGCGCCAAGGCTCCGATAGCGTCGAAGTACGAAGACGTGATCGCCAACACGCCGTAAAGCAAAAAGGGCTTGAGGCCATGCGACGCGCCGCCGACCCAGACAGACCCGCACTTGCCAGTCAGCTTATCGTCGCCATCGTGATGATTGCGGCATGGGAAGCCTATGGCCGGGTCGTCGATCACACCTGGTCGAGCATGCCCAGCATGATCGCCGTCCGGCTGGCATCGTGGGCCGCCACCGATCTTGCCACCCACGTCTCGGTGACGCTTGGCGAGATGCTCCTCGGATTGGGCATCGGCGCGCCGCTCGGGACCGCCCTTGGACTTGTCCTCGGGCGATCCCCGCTGCTTGCAACCCTGCTGCGGCCCATCATCTTTGCGCTTTACAGCGTACCGCTGGTGACGCTCGCGCCGCTGTTCATCTTCTGGTTCGGCCTCGGCATGACGCCGAAGATCGTGCTGGTCGCGATCGTGACCTTCTTTCTGCTGTTCTTCACGACTTTCGCGGGCGTGCAAACGACTGATCGAGATCTGATCGCCAATTTCCAACTGATGGGTGCGTCCCGATACGAGCTGTTTCGCAAGCTCATCGCACCCGCCTGCACCGCGTGGATCTTGTCAGGGATCAAGATCGCGCTGCCATATTCTCTCATTGCGGCAACGGTCGGCGAGATGCTTCTGGCCCGCGAGGGCATGGGCTTCCTGCTTATGCAAGCGAGCCAGCAGATCGACATGACCGGCATGTTTGCCGCCCTGTTCGTATTGATGGCCGCTGGCGTCGCCGTCGGCGAGCTCGCCAACGCCTGCGAGCGCCGGCTGCTGCGCTGGCGCAGCCCAAACCCGTGAGTACGCCGAAAGAGGAAGCAATGGCGCAATCGCTGATCAAACTCGAAAGCGTGTCGAAGTCGTTCGAACGGGGTGGGCGCTCAATTCCAGCGTTGGATCCGGTGAACCTTGCCGTCGCGCGCGAGGAGTTCGTCGCGCTGGTGGGCCCGAGTGGCTGCGGAAAATCCACGGTGCTCAATATGGTGGCCGGCATGTTCCAGCCGACGGACGGTCAAGTCATCTACGACGGGACCACGATCGACAGCCTCAATCGGCGCGTCGGCTACATGACCCAGAAGGACACGCTGCTACCCTGGCGCACCGTAGCCGACAACATCGCGGCGCCGCTGGAACTCGCGTGCCGCTCGACGGACAAGGCAGAGCGTGCCGAGAAGGTCCGGCAAATGATCGAGCTCGTAGGTTTGCAGGGTTTCGAAAAGCACTATCCCAACGAGTTGTCGGGGGGCATGCGCAAGCGCGTCGCGCTGGCCCGCATGCTGGTTTATGACCCCCAGACATTGCTGATGGACGAACCGTTCGGCGCACTGGATGCCCAGCTGAAGCTCGTCATGCACGACGAGATGCAGCGCATCGTTGATGCGGGGCGCAAGACCGTGCTGTTCGTGACCCACGATCTGGGCGAGGCAATTGCGCTGGCGGACCGGGTGGTGGTGTTTTCGAGCCGCCCGGGCCACGTAAAGCTGATCCGGACGATCGAACTGCCTCGCCCCCGCGACGTCTATCGCATTCGCTTCACACGCGAGTTCTCCGACCTCCATGAAGCCCTCTGGGATGAGTTGAAGGACGAAGTCGGCAAAGGAACTGACGCGTGACTGCAACCGCATCGCACAAGGCCGCGCCTGTTGCCGAACCGGCCGCCCGGACGATCGGCAAAGGCCGCAACCTATCGGGCCCGCATTGGCTCCTCCGCTCCACCGTCGGCGTGTTCCTCGCTCGCCTGGCCATCGTCGCCGCGCTGTTGTTGTGCTGGGAATTCGGCTCGGGCCCCATATTGCCGAAAGTGTGGATCTCGACCCCTTCCGCCATTTGGGGGCAGCTCGCTCGCTGGGTCGCGGACGGTTCGCTGTGGGGGCATCTGTCGGCGACGCTGTCCGCGGCCGGCCTCGGCTACGTGATCGGGGCGGCGAGTGGCATCCTCACCGGCCTCGCATTCGGTTTGGCCCCGCGGCTCGCACGCATCGCCACGCCCTTCATGCTGGCACTTTATTCACTGCCCAAGGTCGCGCTCGCCCCGTTCTTCGTCATCTTCTTCGGCATCGGGGTGGAATCGAAAGTCGCGCTGGTTGCAGTGACCGTCTACTTCTTGCTGCTCTACAATACGCTCGATGGTGTGCGTGATCTCGACCGCGATCTGGCGGACGGATTTCGATTGATGGGCGCCAGCGAGCGGGAAATCGCCCGGAAAGTCCTGCTGCCCGGTATTCAGCCCTGGATCTTTTCCGGCCTGCGAATTGGTGTCCGCTATGCGTTCACAGCAGCCGTTCTGGGCGAGCTGATCGCCGGCAATCAGGGCATTGGGTTCCTGATCGAGAATGCGGCGGGCCACTACAGCGCCAGTGGGGTGTTTGCCGGTGTCTTCGTATTGGTCATTTGCAGTGTTGTGATCACCGAGCTGATTGCTCGCTCCGAGAACGCAGCGCTGCATTGGCGCATGTAAGGACGTAGCTTCGGGAGAACTTTTCGATGCGGATTGCCTTTGTCGGCCTAGGCAACATGGGCCGGCCGATGTCCGAGACTTTGATCAAGGGCGGCTATGACTTGACCGTGCACAACCGCAGCAGGGCAGCGGTCGACGCACTCGTCGCGCAAGGGGCGGCGGCGGCGACCTCGGCCGTGGAAGCCGCACGAAATTGCGACGTGTTCATGACCTGCCTGCTGCATCCCGATCAGCTCCATGCCCTCTATTTCGGCGCGGACGGAGTCCTGAGCGAGGTCAAGCCGTGCCGCTACTTCATCGATTTCGCGACCGTCGAGCCGAGTCTCAGCCGCGAGATCGGCCACGCTGTCACGGCACGCGGCGGGCGTTTTCTCGATGCGCCGATCAGCGGTGGACCGAAGGCGGCCGCCACCGGCGCGTTGAGCATCATGGTCGGCGCGGCGGACGCAGATTTTACCGCCATGCGTCCGATCCTCGAGACGCTGGGCAAGAAGATCTTCCACATGGGTCCCATCGGCGCCGGCACGACTACCAAGATCTGCAACCAGCTCCTGACGGGGGTGACCCACGCGCTGGTCGCCGAAGCCATGGTGCTCGGCACCAAGGCCGGACTGGACCCTCGCGCGCTGTTCGATGTGCTGCGTCAGAGCTCGGGGCAGACGAATTCGCTCGAGCGCGCGGTGCCGAACTTCTTTCTGCCGGGACGCTTCGAGGCCGCCTATGCCGTCGAAGGCATCATCAAGGATCTCGAGTGCGGCATTCGGGCCGGCAAGTCCCTCGGTGTTCGTCTCATGCTGGCTCCGGTAGCCCAGCAACTCTACGTGGAGACGGCATCCCTGGGCTACGGCAAACAGGACGTGGCCGCCGTGGTACGGCCGATGGAAAGCATCGCAGGCGTCGAGGTGCGCGCAAAGGCAGACAAGGCCTGAGCACGGATCGTCCCCCGATGACACCGCTCCCGGCATCGCCCTGCCAGCAGATTCGAGGCGCGAAGCTCGTTTCGCTGCATCAGAGGCCGCGGGGGCCGTGCACGACGTCAATACGATCGCTCACTTCCTTGACGCCGGCAATGGCAGCCGCGACCGCGCAGGCATCGCGCGCCAGCGCCGTATGGATCGCCGTGCCACTCAGCACCACCTTGCCTCCGGTGACCGCAATCGCGATGCCGGTGAGGCCCGTGCCGGCTGTGAACCGTTCGCGAAGCTTTATCCGAATGTTCGCTTCGAGGGCCTTGTCCGCCAACAGCGCACGCGAGTACTCGGTCTCACCGTACGCCGGGCTCGCAACCAGTTCGCGCACAAGATGCACGCAGGTCTCGATGGTGGTGCGCTCTGTGTTGAGCACCATGTCATACAGCCGAGCGTCTTCCCGCTCGACGCCAAATGCAGCGCGCAAAGTCCGGCCATGGGCAGCGTCATTGCGTTCGATTTCGTGCCGTGCGGCTGCTCGATCATTGATGCCAAGGCGTTCCATCACGCGCTTCTCGCGCATTTCCATGGGCGCGCAGACGCGAACACGTACAATGTGCGGCACGCCTCGCAGTAGTACACACGCCCCCCAACCGCGGATCACCACATCGCCTTTTTGCGCCAGATCGAGAATTTCCGCTTCCGTGTAGCGCGCCAACCGCTTGCTGCCGATTTGCAAGCGCTCCAGGAACGTGGCGCCACCCTCCAGTCGGTGATGAACGGCACCCTCCCGCACCTCCATTTGCTCGGCGAGATCATGCTCGACCAGCTCGTGCAGTATGAGCGTCAGCCCCATCTGATCGGCGAGACGTTGCGCGACCTCCCTGCCGCCGGAGCCCATCTCGCGCGTCATGGCAACGACTGGCATGTGTGCCTCCCATGGTTGCGGCGACAAGCGGCCAATGCTCAGTTCCGGTGCTCCGATAAGCCGTCCCGGTTCGACATCATCCTTGCCGGCGCGGCCGCGTGTGCGTCGGGCCGCTTCGTGCGCACTGCCAGCTTGACCAGCTCCATCACGATGAGAAGCAGGGCTGCAACCCCCGTCGCGATCATCCAATCGGATAGCGAAAGCGCCACGGTATGGAACGCCGCCTGCATGACCGGTACCTGGATCACGAGCACCTGCATCAGCAGCGACAGGGTAACCGCTCCCAGCAGCCATTTGTTGTCGAAGAACCCTTCGAAGGCACTGCGCCAGGCCGAACGGCAGATGTAGACGTTGAACAGCTGGAACATCATCAGCGTCGTGAACGCCATCGTCCGTGCGTAGTCTTCGTCGGCGGCGTTGGGTGCCGAACCGGTTGCCAGCAGCGTGAACAGGCCGCCAGGATAATAGGCGTCCAACACGCCGAGCGTTCCGACCATCATCACGGCACCAATGCCGGCGATGCGCCACCAGTCCTCGGTCGCAAGCACGCCCGAACCGCGACTTCTCGGCGGCCGCTGCATGACGTCGGGGTCATTGGGATCGACGCCGAGCGCGAGCGCGGGCGGCCCATCGGTGACCAAGTTGATCCAAAGAAGCTGGACGGCGAGCAGGGGCAGGAACAGTGCGGCGTCTACCGAGGTGAGGCCGAGCATGCCAGCAAACATCACGCCCGCGAACATGGTCAGCAATTCGCCGGCGTTCGACGACAAGAGGTAGATCAGGTACTTTCGGATGTTCTCATAGACGCCGCGACCTTCCTCTATGGCCTTCACGATGCTGGCGAAATTGTCGTCGGTCAGCACCATGTCGGCCGCCTCCTTGGAGACGTCGGTGCCAGTGATGCCCATGGCAACGCCAATATTGGCGGCCCTGAGTGCGGGGGCGTCGTTGATGCCGTCGCCCGTCATCGCGACGATGTGGCCCTTGCGCTGGAGCGCATGGACGATACGCAGCTTGTGCTCGGGGTCGACCCGGGCGAAGACGCGCACGTCCTCGATGATGGCATCGAGCTCGGCATCTCGCATGGTACGCATGTCGCTGCCGGTCATCACCCGCGCCCCCGGCTCGAAGATCGCCAGCTCTCGGGCGATCGCCTCGGCGGTCGCCGGGTGGTCGCCGGTGATCATCACAGTCCGAATGTGGGCCAGCTTGGCGACGGCGACGGCTGCCTTGGCCTCTTGCCGCGGCGGATCGATCATTCCGACCAGGCCGAGAAACACGAGATCATCGTCGATGTCGCCGGGCAGCTCGATGCTCGATGTGTGGTCCGTTGCTGCCTGGAGATCGAGATCCAGAGTGCTGATCGGTGCGATGCGCGAAGCGACAGCCAACGTGCGGAGCGCCCGGCTCGCTAGCTCCTCGTTGCGCTTGGCGATGACGGCGATCCCCGCCTCGCCGAGCGGCGCGATCTTGCCGTCGTGCCACACATGTCGGCATTTCCCGAGCACGATTTCGGGCGCGCCTTTGACGAAAACGTGCACCTCACCAGGATGTTCGTGGTCGAGATGGACCGTGGTGTGCCGCTTCCGCTCGGACGTGAACGGAACTTCCGCTATGCGGGGCAGATGCTGGACGTCGGCTTCGGCTATGCCCAATTTGCGCGCGGCGACGATCAGCGCGCCTTCGGTCGGGTCGCCTTGCACGCGCCAGCGCCCATCGCTGTTCACCAGCGCCGCGTCGTTGGCCAGCGCCGCGGCGCGGAGGGTCTGCCCGGCCGCGTTGCGAATGGGTGACGCCTCGGCCATCGGCACCCCATCGACGGTGAACTCGCCTTCGGGGCTGTAGCCGCTGCCGCCGACGTCAATGATCACGCCATCTGTGAAGAGAGCACGCACGGTCATCTCGTTGCGTGTCAGAGTGCCGGTCTTGTCGGAGCAGATCACTGTCGCGGCGCCAAGCGTCTCGACCGCCGGCAGCTTGCGCACGATGGCGTTGGCGGCCGCCATACGCCTTACACCGAGGCTCAGCCCCACTGTCACGATCGCCGGCAGCGCCTCGGGTATCGCGGCCACCGCCAGCGCTACCGCGAACAGGAAGAGACCAAGGATGGTGTTGAGGGTCATGACGGTGCTGCTGAGCAGCCCGGTGGCGAACACGACGGCGCAAATCGCCAGCATTATGACACTGAGCCGCTTGCCGGTGCGATCGAGCTCCTGCTGCAGCGGCGTCTGCTGCTTCTCGGCGCTTTCGAGCAGACCGGCGATACGTCCGACCTCGGTCGACATGCCGGTCGCGACGACGACGGCCCGGCAGCGTCCATAGGTGGCGACCGTACCAGAGAACAGCATGTTGCGGCGGTCGCCGATGGCGACGTCCCCATCGATCGGCCGAGCGTCTTTTGCCACCGGCACGCTCTCGCCGGTCAAAGGCGCCTCGTCGGTCTGCAGGTTCGCAATTTCGATGACGCGGGCGTCAGCCGGGATCTTGTCCCCGGCCTCGACCAGCACGATGTCGCCCGGGACGAGGTCATGGGTTGCGATCCGCTGGCGCTCACCGTCGCGAACCACGGTCGTCTCTGGTGCGGCGAGAGCCATCAGCGCCCGCACCGATTTTTCGGCCCGCGATTCCTGGATGAAGCCGAGCAGCGAATTGAGCACGACGATCGCCGCGATCACGATGGCCTCGTAGGGCAGAGCGGTCTCGCGCGGGCTCTGCAGCAGCCATTCGATCATCGAGATGCCGGTCGCCACCAGGAGGACGATGACCAGGAAGTTCTGGAACTGCTCGAGCAGGCGCCGCCACCAGGGCGTCGATGGCCTGCTCTTCAGCCGGTTGGACCCGAATTGAACCAGGCGCCGCTGTGCTTCGTCATGTTTCAGACCGTGGGCAACGTCGGAGCCGAGTGCCGCGATCACAGCTTCCGCGGGCTCCCGGTAGGCCGCCGGCGAAATAGGCCCGACCGGACTGTGCTGGCCTTCGTCTTGCGGGCGCGTTGGCTCTCCGGTTTGCAACATCTTTGGCTCCCCTACGATTGCGGGCGAACGTCCGCGCCGGCCATCCCTCGAAGAAGGCGGCGCACACTCCCGCGTTGACGACCCCAAGAGGTTGCCGGCGCTTCGTCCTCAATGCCATTGCTGATGTGCCTGTTGTCGCAGTTGGCAATCTGCGAACCAACGATCGGCACCGATGCTTGCCGCATGGCGACCTCGAACCAGGTGAAACAAAGCCGCCAACACTCCCGCCCAGGCCCGTTGATCCGGGCCGACCGCAAGCGCATTCAGCTCAAAGTCCTGGCAAAGGTCTCGCTGCAACGCTTCTGCACGTTGCCCGTACGCCCGGAGAATTAGTCTCGTGTTGACGACCGTACGGTTCAGGCTACTCCCCTTTGACGGGTTAGCGAACTCATCCTAGCTCGGGCCGGAGTGAATGGAAAGGCGGTTCTTGGCGGTGCCGGTGGTCAACAGGGCAATGCCGCAGGTCGTCAAGTCTTCGACATCGAAGGTGCCGGCGTCCGCACCGGGCAGTCAGGCCGCAAGAGCATCTTGTGTGCCATGTGGCGAGACCATCGCCACCGCATCTTGTCGCGCTCGGAGCGGCCGCATTTGGGGTAGGCCGGCATCGGCTCGGAGACGACGATCCGTGCGAACGTCATTGCCCGCCAAGTGACGGTTTGCACAATTGTCGGCTGCCTTGAGCCTCTTTGGCGGGCAGTCACGGCATTGCCAACTGGATTGCAACGGTGCGACTGTCGCCGGTGGCGTTTGGCTAGTGGCCGGAACTCCTGCTTGCCTGTCGACCGGAGGAAATGGCGATGATGATGCGCGCGACATTCGTGGCGGTACTTGCGGCGGCGCTGGCTCTGCCCGCCCAGGCCCAGGACCTGCCGAAGTCCCAGTTCAAGGTGATCGGATTGAACAGCCCGACACCGGTTTCGATCTACGATGAGCTGCCATTCTGGCGAAAGACCATTCCCGAAGCCTCGAAGAGTGCGATCTCGGTCGACGTCACGCCACTCGACCAGATGGGCATCGACGACAAGACCATGCTGCGGCTGTTGAAGCTCGGCGTGATGGATTTTGCCGGCATGGATATCTCCAAGATGGCCGGCGACGATCCGCGCTTCGAAGGTTGCGATCTCGCCGGTCTCGACGCTCGATCCGGACAAGGCGCGGCTGGCCTGCGATGCCTACCGGTCCGTGATCGATCGGCAAATGCAGAAGAACTGGAACGCCAAGTTGCTGGCTCTCGGCGGCAATACGCCCCAGGTGTTCTGGTGCCGCGAAGTAATCAGTGGTCTCGACGGCTTCAAGGCGAAGAAGGTCCGTGTGTTCAACAATACGATGCGAGACTTCCTCTCCGGCGTCGGCGCTACCGCCATCAGCATGGCGTTCGGCGAGGTCGTCCCCGCACTGAGCGCCGGCGTCGTCGATTGCGCGGTGACCGGCAGTCTGTCCGGCAACACTGCCGGGTGGCCCGAGGTGACCAAGTCGGTCTATCCGATGTCACTCGGCTGGAGCATCAATGTGCTGGCGGTCAATCTCGCCACCTGGAACCGGCTGGACGCCAAGACCAAGGCATTCCTCGAGGCGCAGTTCAAGGCCTACGAGGACAAGATGTGGGCGACGATCAAAACGACGACTGCCGAGGCCGACAACTGCAACACCGGCAAACAGCCGTGCACGATGGGCAAGCTCGCCAACACCACGATCGTCGCGGTGAAGCCCGCCGAGGCCGAAACCCACAAGAAGCTGCTCGAGACCGCGGTGCTCGCCGGCTGGGCCAAGCGCTGTGGCGCGGAATGCGCCAAGGAATGGAACGAGACCGTCGGCAAGGCGCTCGGTCTGAAGGCGCCGGCTCCCTGAGCAAGGAACGATTGCGCGCCAATTCCGGAGGCAAGACCGCAACTACCGGGGGAACGAATGCAGCGCCTGCAAGACGCAGCCGAGGGGATTGCCCGCGTAGGCGCCATCATCGGGGGGCGCTGCTGCTCCTGGCGTCGATCGTGATCTGTATTGATATCACCTTGCGCTATACCGTCGCTTTGACGGTCGGCGGCGCGGACGAATTGGCTGGATACGCCCTTGCCATTGCCAGTGTCTGGGGTTTCTCGACCGCCCTGCTCAGTCGCTCTCACATCCGCATAGACACAGTCTACGTACGCGTCGGCATTCGAGCACGTGCCATACTTGATATGCTGAGCGTGGCGGGCATTGCATTGTTTTTTGGCTTGGTCGCATGGCATGGCTGGGGCGTGATGGCGCAATCATATGCCTCGAGCTCGCGCTCCCTGTCCGACCTGCAGACACCGCAAGTCATACCGCAGGCCCTTTGGTTCATGGGCCTCGTGTTCTTCGTCGCGGTGGCGCTCCTGCTCCTCGTGCGCGCCGCGATCGCCTTCGTCCAAGGCGACCTGTCAGGTCTGTTCGCGCTGATCGGCTCGAAGTCGGCCGTGGCGGAAGCCGAGGAGGAGATTCGCTCAGCCGAACACGTACTCGACAGAGAGACCAAGCCATGACGGCACTTGTTTCCCTGATCGTGCTGCTGGTCATACTCGGCAGCTCGATCGCCGTTGCCGCCGGCATGGGCCTGGCCGGGCTGATCCTCAATCAGTTCTATTCGCCGATGCCGCTCTCCCGCGTCATGGGCGAGTTGTCGTGGTCGACGATGACCAACTTCATCCTGACCGCCGTTCCGTTCTACATCATGTTCGGCGAGATCCTGCTGCGCAGCGGCATTGCCGGACGCATGTATGGTGCCCTGGTGCAGTGGATGTCGTGGCTGCCCGGCGGATTGATGCACTCCAACGTCGGTGCCTGCGCCTTGTTCGGCTCGGTTTCCGGTTCGAGCGTCGCAACGGCTGCCACGATCGGCGTGGTGGCGATCGGCGAGATCGACAAGCACAAATACAACGAGCCATTGTTTCTCGGCACGTTGGCGGCCGGCGGCACGCTCGGCATCCTGATCCCGCCTTCGATAAACATGATCATCTACGGCGTGATGACCGATACGTCGGTGCCGAAGCTCTATCTCGCCGGGTTCATTCCAGGCTTCATTCTGACGGTGCTGTTCAGTCTGACGGTGCTTCTGCTGTGCATCTGGAAACCGCACTGGGGCGGCGACAAGGTCGAGACCAACTGGGAAGCCCGGATTCGGTTGCTGCCTGATCTGCTGCCGCCGCTTGCTCTACTCATGATCGTCGTCGGCGCGATCTTCTTCGGCATTGCGACAGCGACCGAGTCGGCTGCAGTCGGCATCGTCGGTGCCCTGGCGATCACTGCCTGGCGTGGCCGGCTCACCCTTGTCATGCTGCGCGAGGTCTGCGAGGCGACCGCGCGCACGACGGCAATGGTGGTGGCGATCTTGGTCGCCTCGTTCTTTCTCAACATCGTCATTCAGACGATCGGCCTGACGCGGCAGCTGAGCGAATTGATAAGGGCCTATCAGATGACGCCATTGCAGGTGCTGGTGGCGGTCGTCGCCCTCTACCTCGTGCTCGGGACATTCATGGAGGAGTTGTCGATGATGATCGCGACGATCCCGATAACGACTCCGCTGATGGTGCAGGCCGGCTACGATCCGGTGTGGTACGGCATCCTCGTAGTGCTGCTCATTCAGACCGCGATGGTGACGCCGCCGTTCGGCATCAACCTGTTCGTCATCCACGGCATCCGCGGCCGCGGCACGCTATCCGACGTGGAACGTGGATCGGCGCCCTTCGTGCTGGCGCTGTTGCTGATGATCCTGCTGATCTGCATATATCCAGAGATCGTGATGTGGTTGCCGCGTCTCGTCGGGTGAACCGCCCGGCCCAGCGCACGATCCGAGTGCCGGACGGGGCCGTCTCCGGTCACCCCAGGTCGATGACGATGTTGCCGCCCTGATCGAGGCTCGCCGTGGCGGCGGGCGGCACCAGCGTGGTCGAATCGTACTCCTCGATGATCAGCGGCCCCGGACGCGCGGTCGTCAGATCGCTCCGACGCAGGATCGGTGTCTCACGCCAACCGTGCTTGGCTCCGAAATAGGCCTTCCGCGGCGCGGACGGTGCCGGGGGCGCGCGCGTCGGCTTGACCCGCTCAGGCACGCCTGCACCTTCGCGCAGGCCCTGGCCCACCACCTGGATCGCAACCAGCTCGACCGGTTCATCCGGCCCGGCTCGGTGGCCATAGGTCTTTTCGTGCTCGGCGCCAAATGCCTCCTCGAGATAGGCCACCATCGCCGCGTCGAACGGCCGGTCCGGCACTGGCACGACAAGATCGAAGCTCTGGCCGTGGTAATGCAGCGCCGCCGAGCGCCTGAGCCGGGCGCTCGGCCCGGTGAAGCCTTCGAGCGCGAGCTGTGCCATTGCCTCGTCGGCAAGCATCTGCCAAGCGGCGGAGATCTCGCCGAGGTCGGCCTTGCGCAGCAGCCGCCGGAAGGTGCGGCCATAGTGATGCTCGACGTCGGCGTAGAGCAGCCCGAACGACGAGAACAAGCCGGCCGAAGGCGGCACCACCACGCGACGGATGCCGAGCGCCTCTGCCATGCCGCAGGCAAACAGCGGACCATTGCCGCCGAAGGCGAACAGTGCGAACTCGCGCGGGTCGCGGCCGCGCTCAGTCGAGACCGCCTTGATGGCGCGGATCATGTTGGAGGCGGCAATCAGGTGCGCGCCGTGCGCCGCGGCCTCGACCGACAGCCCAAGCGGCTTGGCGATTTTCGTTTCCAGCGCCGCGCGTGCCTTGGCGGCGTTGATCTTCAAAGCGCCGCCGACCAGATATTCGGGGTTCAGATATCCGAGCGCGACATTGGCATCGGTGACGGTCGGCGTCTCGTTGCCCTTGTCGTAGGCAACGGGCCCCGGGACGGCGCCAGCACTCTCGGGTCCGATCTGCAGCGCGCCGCCGCGGTCGATCCACACCAGTGAACCGCCGCCGGCGCCCACCTCGGCAAGGTCGATGGCCGGCACCTTCAGCGTATAGCCGGCGCCGGTCAGCAGCCGCGAGCCGATCATGATGCCGGCGCCGACTGCGTATTCCGACGCCCGCATCACCTCGCCGGCTTCGACGAGCGATGCCTTGGCGGTGGTGCCGCCCATGTCGAAGGTGATGATCTTGTCGAGCCCCTTGGCGCGCGCCAGCGCCTGGCCGCCGATGACGCCACCGGCAGGTCCCGACTCGATGATGTTCATCGGTCGCGTCACCGCCGCGCTGTCGGTGGTGAGGCCGCCATTCGACTGCATCAGCAGCACGCGGGCCGGCACGCCGGCATTGTCCAGCGACTGTCGCAGCGCCTTGAGATAGGTCGCGACGATCGGCATGACGTAGGCGTTGATCACCGTCGTCGAAGTGCGCTCGTACTCCTTGATCTCGGGCAGCACCTCGTAGGAGATGCTGAGCGGAAGCCCCGGCGCCTTGCTGCGCAGGATGTCGCGCAGCATCAATTCGTGTGCCGGATTCGCGAACGAATTGAGCAGGCAAACCGCCACCGTCTCCACCTTCTCGGCGAGCAGCGCATCGACCGCACGCTCGGCATCGGCCTTCGACAGCGCACGCTCAATTCTGCCGGTCGCGTCGACGCGCTCGTCGACCACCTGGCGCAGGTAGCGCTCCACCAGCGGCTCGGGCTTCGTCCAGGCGAGGTCATAAAGCTTTGGCATCCGCAGCGTGCGGATCTCGAGCACGTCGCGGAAGCCCTTGGTGGTGATCAGGCCGACGCGGGCGCCCTTCTTTTCCAGGATCGCATTCGAGGCCACCGTGGTGCCATGGCGGATTTCGTCGATGTCGCGACCGGCGAGGCCCTGCTCGCGAAACACCTCGGCCAGGCCATCGACGATGGCCGCTGCATAATTGCCGGTGCTCGACGAGATCTTCTTGGTGTGCAGCGTGCCGTCCGAGCCGAGCAGTACGATGTCGGTGAACGTGCCGCCGATGTCGACGCCGACGCGATAGCTGGTCATGGTCGTCACTCCGCCGCGGCCTTGGTCGTCATCGCCTCCTGCCACTGCACTTTCGGAACTGTGCTCCAGCCGCGCTCCTTGCGGATGCGGGCGCGCGCGGCCTCGGTCGCGGCGGTGTCGACGGTCCACTGCGTCGTGTCGACGACGACGCCGTAATCCGCCAGCGCGCGAGGCGGTGAAAGCAACTCGTTGCGCACATCACGCAGCACGGCGGACGGATCGCGCTCGAGCGGATCGCCCCAGCCGCCGGCACCGGCCAGCACGTGCCGGAACACGTCGCCTTTCTTGATCGTCATCGTGAGCTTGCTCGGCAAGTCGCGCGGCGCCGTATCGGGGTTCAAGGTGTTGCTCGACGGCGCGCCGGGGTTGCCGCCATAGAGGCCGAACGGGCGATGCGTGCGCCGGTCGGACCGCACCTGCAGCGTCGCCTCGTCTTCGGTCAGCTTGTAGTCGCGCATGAATGGCACGCCGCCGCGGAACTTGCCGGCGCCGGCCTTGTCGGCAACGAACTCGTAGGCCAGCAGCTGGATCGGATGCTCGGCTTCGGTCACCTCGATCGAGTGCGAGGCCATGTTGGCGAACATGTGCGAGTTGCCGTCGAGGCCGTCGGCCCAGGGCCGCGCGCCCCAGGCACCGCAGGTGAAGTCGACGTAGATGAAAGGCTTGCGCTCCTTGCTCCAGCCGCCGATCGAGACGCCGGTATTTCCGCCGTCGCCGGCTGCCTTCACCTTGTCGGGCAGCATCATGGCAAGCGCGCCGAACATGCAGTCGGTCATGCGGAAGCCGGTCAAGCCGCGCGCCGCGCATGCGGCCGGCAGCACGCCATTGCCGACGGTGCCAGGCGGGCAGATCACCTCGATGGCGCGGAATACGCCCTCGTTGTTCGGGATGCCGGGCGGCAGCACCGAACGTATGCCTGTGTAGCTCGCCGCCTTGGTATAGGAGAGCGTGTTGTTGATCGCCCCCTTCACCTGCGGCGAGGTGCCGGTCCAATCGACCAGCATCTTGTCGCCGGTCTTCCTGATGGTGACGAACAGCCGGATCGGCTTGCCGTAGTCGACGCCGTCGTCGTCGATCCAATCCTCGAAGCTCCACTCGCCGTCGGGCAACTCGGCCAGTGCCGCCCGCGTCAGGCGCTCGGCATAGTCGATTGTCTCCTGCATGTAGTGCTTGGTCTCGGCCGCGCCGAACCTCTCGACCAGCTCGGCGAACTGCTGCTCGGCGATATGGCAGGCGGCGAGCTGGGCGCGCAGGTCGCCGAACAGTTGCACAGGCAGCCGCACATTACGCTCGATGAAGGTCATGATCGTCTTGTTGATCTTGCCCGCCTCGTAGAGCTTCATCGGCGCAATGCGCAGCCCTTCCGCGTAGATCTCCGTCGAGTCCGAGGCGTTCGAGCCGGCCACCCGTCCGCCGACGTCGCAATGGTGGCAGACAGTCGCCGCGAACGCGAGGCGCTCGCCATTGTGATAGAGCGGCTTGAAGATGAAGATGTCGGGCAGGTGCATGCCGCCATCGAACGGGTCGTTCATGATGAAGACGTCGCCCGGCGCCATGTCATCCTTGAAGTGACGCATGATCGACTGCATGGCCGTCGGCACCGAGCCGAGATGGCCCGGCAGCGTCAGGCCTTGCGCGGCAAGCCGCCCGTCGGCGTCGGCGAAGCCGGTCGAGAAGTCCATGTTGTCCTTCAACACACCCGAATAGGTGGTGCGGAACACCGTCAGCGCCATTTCGTCGGCGATGGAGAAGATCGCGTTCTTGAACAACTCGAAGGCAATCGGATCCGTCTTCAACGCCATGGGTCCCCCTCTGCCGCGCTAGCCTTGCATGTCACGCTCGACTGCGCATCGATGTACCTTGCCGACCCGCTACACTAGAAATCTATGGCGCCGGCGTCCATCTGCGCCCAGGGCAGGTCAGTTCGTCGGCGGCGACAGCTCTATGCGCCCGGACAGTCCAAAGGATGTGCGATACTTGTCCAATTGCTGTTCAAAGGCGTCCGCCCTGGCAGTGCGCCAGTGCTGGTTCGAACTCTGGTCGCGACGCCGGACCTGCCCAAGGCCAATGCCCGGATCGAATTGGTGCGAACCGGTGCCATTGCGGGGCCAGGCAAGCCGCATTCCCAACCTCCGCCGGCTACCTTATTCCCATTCGGCATAAGCATATTTTTCGGGCACGCCCTTGATTTGTGCAGGCGACGGCTTGCCAGCCGCCGGGCATCGGCTACGATCCGCCCGCATCCGTCACCACCACAGGAAAACCATTCCATGAAACGTGCAGTTGCTGTGCTAGCCGCCGTCCTGGCGCTCACCGCCGGGCCTCGCCTCGCCTCGGCCCAAGACGGCCCGGTGATGAAACGCATCGCCGAAACCAAGACCTTCAACATCGGCCACCGCGACGCCTCGGTGCCGTTGTCCTACATCGGGCCGGACGGCAAGGTGCAGGGCTATTCGATCGACATCTGCCTCAAGATCGCAGACGCCGCCAAGACCGAGCTGAAGCTCGACAAACTCGACGTGAAGTTCGTGCCGCTCACGCCACAGACGCGCATTCCGCTCCTGACCGCCGGTACTGTCGACATCATCTGCGAAAGCTCGACCCACACCATCGGCCGCTCGCGCCAGATCTCGTTCCTCAACACCACGTTCCTGACCGGCTCCAAGCTGCTGGTGCGCAAGACCTCGGGCATCAAGAAGATCGAGGACATGAAGGACAAGGTGCTCGTCGCCGTGCTCGGCACCACCAACGAGAAGGCGGCCCAGGTCGAAATCGACAAGAAGAAGATCGCGATCAAGGGCGAGATCGTGAAAGTGAAGGACCACTCGCAGGCGATGCTCAATCTCGAGCAGGGCCGCGCCGACGCCTACGTGTCGGATGACGTCGTGCTCTATGGCTTGAAGAGTGCGTCGAAGAACCCGGACGAGTGGGAGATCGTCGGTCCGTACTTCTCCTATGATCCGTACGGCATGATGATCCCGCGCAACAACGACGACTTCCGCCTGCTCGGCAACACCACCATCACCCGCCTGATCCAGTCGGGCGAGATGGAGGCGATCTACAAGAAGTGGTTCGAGCCCGGCCCAACCAAGATCAACTATCCGCTGAGCGACCGCCTGAAGGAGAACTTCCAGCTTATCGCCCTGCCGGATTGACCCGCTTCGCGACGTTGCAGCGATGGGGCGGATTGCTGCCCGGCAACAAGAGCCAAGTCACGCGTCCCCGGAATTCGACGCGCCATTTCGCGGCGAGTGTCCGGGGTTCTTACCCGGTTCCGGTTGGCACAATGTCCACGCGCGACAGGTGAAGATCCCGGACAGCCGCGCTCCAGCGCCGCTCGCGCAATGCGGGAGCACCGGTGCGCGGCTTCCGGGAACGCGTGAGGTTGGAGATTGGGCTTGCAGCGATCGATCGTGCCCGTGAAGCACAACGCGTGACCGGAATGGCTACTCGATCAGGACGCCTTCATGGGAAGCTATAACTGGAACTGGCCGATCCTGCTGAAGGAGCCGTATTTCGGCTGGATCATCTCCGGTTTCGGCAACACCATCCTGATTGCCGTCCTCGCCTGGATGATCGCCTTTCCGCTGGGCTCCGCGATCGGCATCCTGCGCACGGTTGACAACCGCTTGCTGCGGCTTGCCGCCACTACCTACGTCGAGATCTTCCGCAACATCCCGCTGCTGGTGCAGATGTTCGTCTGGTACTTCGTGGTGCCGGAGCTGCTGCCGGCCGACTGGGGCAAATGGGTGAAGCGCGACATGCCGCACCCACAGTTCATCACCGCGGTGATGTGCCTCGGCCTCTACACCGCCTCACGCGTCGCCGAGCAGATGCGCTCGGGCCTCGAGGCGATCCCGCGCGGCCAGCGCAATGCGGGCCTCGCCATCGGCCTGAGGCCGATCCAGGTCTACGCTCATGTGCTGGTGCCGGTCGCCTTTCGCACCATCATCCCGCCGCTGACCAGCGAATTCCTCGGCGTGTTCAAGAACTCGTCGCTGGCGCTGACCATCGGCGTGCTGGAGCTGACCTCGCAGTCGCGCCAGATCGAAGAATACACCTTCGCGGCGTTCGAGGCCTTCACGGTCGCAACCGTGCTCTACTGCCTCGTCACCGGCCTCGTCATCGTGATCATGCGCGCCGTCGAAACCCGAACACGGATCGCCGGCGCGATCACTGTCGGAGGCAAATAGATGTTCTCCGGCTTCGATTTCCAGGTCATCGCGAACAGCTGGCCATTCCTGTGGAACGGCCTGCTGCTGACCTTCCAGCTGACTGCGCTGGCGGTGGCGGGCGGCATAACGCTGGGCCTGATCCTCGCGGTGGCGCGATTGTCCGGCATCAAACCGCTCGAATGGCTCGTCGCGACTTATGTGAACTTCCTGCGCTCGATGCCGCTGATCCTTGTCATCTTTTGGTTCTACACCCTGGTGCCGAAATTGACCGGCACTTCGGTCAGCGGCTTCTACTCGGTGCTGATCGCCTTCATCATGTTCGAGGCGGCATACTATTCCGAGATCATCCGCGCCGGTATCTCGAGCGTGAAGCGCGGCCAGATCTCGGCGGGGTTGGCGCTCGGCCTCACCAACCTGCAGGCGATGCGCTACGTCATCCTGCCGCAGGCGGTGCGCAACATGATCCCGGTGCTGCTGACGCAGTCGATCATCATGTTGCAGGACACTTCGCTGGTGTACGTGGTGGGCCTGCGCGACTTCCTCACCTCGGCCGAGATCGTGGCCAGCCGCGACAACCGGCCGACCGAGCTCTATCTGTTCGTCGCCGTGGTGTTCCTGGTGATCTGTTTCAGCGCCTCGCGGCTCGTCAACCGCCTGCGCCGGAGGTATGCGCTGTGATCGAGATCAAGAACGTCAGCAAGTGGTACAACAAGTTCCAGGTGCTGAACGACTGCTCCATGAGCATCGCCAAGGGCGAGGTGGTCGTCATCTGTGGACCCTCCGGCTCGGGCAAGAGCACGCTGATCAAGTGCGTCAACGGCCTCGAGCCGTTCACCAAGGGCGAGATCACGGTCGACGGCATCTCGGTCGGGGCGAGGACGACCGACCTGCCAAAGCTGCGTTCGCGCATCGGCATGGTGTTCCAGAACTTCGAGCTGTTCCCGCACATGTCGGCAGCCGAGAACATCGTGCTGGCCCAGCAGAAGGTGCTCGGGCGGGAGCATGGCGAGGCACTGGCGAAGGCGCGCGAGTTGCTGACCCGCATGGGGCTCGCCGAGCAGGCCGACAAGTATCCGGCGCAGCTCTCGGGCGGCCAGCAGCAGCGCGTGGCGATTGCGCGCGCGCTCGCCATGGACCCGATCGCGATGCTGTTCGACGAACCGACATCGGCGCTCGATCCCGAGATGATCACGGAAGTGCTGGATGTGATGGTGAAGCTCGCCGAGGAGGGCATGACCATGGCGGTCGTCACCCATGAGATGGGCTTCGCCCGCAGGGTTGCCCATCGGGTGGTGTTCATGGATCAGGGGAGCATCGTCGAGGACGCCAAGAAGAACGACTTCTTCGGCACCCCGCGCAGTGAACGCGCGCAATTGTTCCTGTCGAAGATCCTGACGCATTGAGGAGATCGACGGGGGCGGCTATGCTCGCCGAGCTTGCGTCCATGCGCAGCACCCGCGCGCCCGAAGTGCGACGGCAGCGTTTGCCACGCCCGCCATCACGGCCTGCGACAAGGCGTTCAATTGTTTGGCGACGCCTTGAGGAGATCGACAACGCAGTCGACGGGCGTTGCGCCGGAGAGCAAGCTATTTGGGTCAGCAATCAGCCGACGAGCCCGCCATGGACAACATCAAACCCCTCTTCACAGCCACCGCTACAGCGACCGGCGGCCGCAATGGCCACACCGAGGCCGAGGACGGCAGCGTGCGCGCCGATCTCTCCGTTCCCAAGGCCATGGGCGGCCCCGGCAAGCCCGGCACCACGACGCCCGAGCACCTGTTTGCCGCCGGCTACGCAGCTTGCTTTGGCGGCGCACTCGATTTCATCGGCAAGCAACACAAGAAAGATGCGAGCAAGGCACGTGTCACCGCCAATGTCTCGATCGGGCCGCGCGATGGCGGCGGCTTCGGCCTGGCGGTCAAGCTGCGCGTCGAGGACAAGAGCCTGCCCCAGGCCGAGCTTGCCGGGCTCGTCGCCGAGGCGCACGAGAAGATCTGTCCCTATTCGCACGCCACGCGCGGCAATGTCGATGTGCAGATCGAGGTTGCCGGCGGCTGAGACGCCATGACGGCGGCCGGCCGCAACTGCGGGGCTACCAGCTCCGATCAGAGATGGCTGGCCTTCGGCCCGCAATCGGGTGAGCTTTCGCGATGGCCTTTCCGCCGCAACGCATCGTCTGCCTGACCGAGGAGACGGTCGAAACGCTCTATCTGCTGGGCGAGGAGGCGCGGATCGTCGGCGTGTCGGGCTATGCCGTGCGGCCACCGCGGGTTCGACGCGAGAAGCCGCGCGTCTCCGCCTTCATCAGCGCCGACGTCCCGAAGATCCTCGCACTGCAGCCCGATCTCGTGTTCGCGTTCTCCGACCTGCAAGCCGACATCGTTGCCAGCCTCATCCGCGAAGGCGTCGAGGTGCACGCCTTCAACCAGCGCTCGCTCGCCGGCATTCTCGACATGATCGCCATGGTCGCGGCCATCATAGGCGTCCCCAACAAGGGCAGCGACCTCATCGGCTCGCTTCGCCTGCGGCTCGACCACGTTCGCAAAATCGGCGGACCAATTGGCGGTCAGGCCGCTAGTCTATTTCGAGGAGTGGGATGAGCCGATGATCTCCGCCATCGGCTGGGTGTCGGAGCTGATCGAGACAGCCGGCGGCATCGACGTGTTCGCGCACCTCTCGGAACGCAAGATCGCCAAGGACCGGATCGTCACGCCCGAAGAGGTCATTGCAACGCACCCCGACATCATCCTTGGCTCCTGGTGCGGCAAGCGGTTCCGGCCCGAGCGGGTCGCGTCCCGGCCTGGCTTCGATGCCATTCCCGCCGTCCGCTCTGGAGCACTCTACGAAATCAAGTCACCCCTGATCCTGCAGCCGGGGCCAGCGGCATTGAGCGACGGCCTTGATGCCATCGTCCACTGCATCACACGCTGGGCAGCCCGAAGCTCCAACCAGCAGCGAGCCGGTCGCTAGCCGCCGACCCAGACTGATCGCGCATCGCCTGCCGACGCTCTCGATCGCGACTGTGGGTGGAGTGCAAGCTGGCTTGAGAGCTTGCCTGCTGAATTCAGAGCGTGGCAGGATTGCCACCTCTTCGATAAAATCGGACATCCCGTGCATCACATCAGATTGTGGGTCTACGACGACATCCTGGCTTCCGGGGTATCCGGACCGATAGATGTTTTCACCGTCGCTAATATCATTTGGGCCCGCCGGCGTGGTCGAGAGCGCCGGACGGGTGCACTTTTTGACTGGCGCGTCGAGTCTCTCGACGGCAAGCCGGTGCGCACTACGTCCGGACAGATCGTACATGTCGACGGCGCCATCAATGCAAGGACGGCAGCCGACGCCGTGATCCTGACTGCGCCCTTCGTCGCCGACGTCGAGCGCTTTCTCGACGAAAAGCACCATGTCCTGCAACCGTTGCTGTCCGGCTTGCGGCGACAGCACGAGCGCGGCGCAATCCTCGCCACCTATTGCACCGGCAGCTTCCTGCTCGCGGAAGCCGGATTGCTCGACGATCGCGCCGCCACCACGCATTGGGCCAAGGCCAAGGAATTCGAGAGGCGCTACCCGCGGGTCGATCTGCGTTCTGCCGAGGTGATCACCGAGCAGGATCGCATACTGTGCAGCGGAGCAGTTACGACGTACTTCAATCTCGCGCTGAGCCTTGTCGCGAAGCTCGTCGACGAGGATCTTGCGGCATCGACCGCCCGGCTGCTGCTCATCGACACCAACCGGATTTCTCAGGCATCGTATGCGACGCTCGATATGCAGCATCAGCAAGCTCATTCCGACCAGTTGGTGAATCGGGCGCAGCAATGGATGCAGAAGAATTTCAGGCAGGGCATTCGCTTGGCGGATCTTGCACGCCAGCTCGGGACCAGCGAGAGAACTCTCAGCCGGCGCTTCAGGCAGGCGATTGGAGAGGCCCCCCTGCGCTACCTTCAGTCGTTGCGCATCGAGGCTGCGAAGAGCCTGCTCGAGACCAAGGGGCTAGCCGTCGATCTGGTAAGCGAACACGTCGGCTACGAGGACGTCAGCACATTCCGACAGCTGTTCAAGCGGGAAACGGGACTTTCGCCGCGCGACTACCAGCGACAGTTCGCGCGCCGTGGTGTTGGCGCGGCAGCTCAGCCAGCCGACATTCGAACCGGGCGCTAGTGTCCCGATCGCGAAGTTCGGCACCCGCCGCAAGCACTTTACGAACTTCGCGATCGACGAGGACACTAGCAAGCATTGATCTTAGTGATTCAATTCGAAGTCCGCAACTCGGTTATGCGGCGCGATGGATGCGGACTCGAAATCCACTAGGCGATCGGCAGAGCCGACGCTGCGGTCGGCTTCCATCGCTTTGGCCGAAATGCCATGTGAAATGGCAATATCGCCACTTCCACGCGAGTGCTCAGGTCCTAGAGTTGGCAGACCGGCGGACGTGGCAAACGTTCGAGCGGCAGCGACAACAACCAACCAGGAGCTCGTGCCATGCCGATGATCGATGCATATATTCCAGAGGGCGCACTGGATCCAAAGGCAGAGGCGCGACTGATGGAAGAGCTGACAGAGATTCTGATCAGGCACGAGGGAATGGATCCGAGCAACGAGCGGATCAGAGACGTCACTTGGATCTTTGTTCATCGCCCGCAGGTATACCGCGCTGGCTCTCGTGCTGCATCGCCCATTTACCGGGTCACACCGACTGTGCCGGAGGGCCAATACAATGACGAGGCACGCGCTGGACTCGTCAAGGAGGTGACCGAAGCGGTCGCGAGGGCGGAGGGAGGGACTTTCAATGAGGTCAGCCCTCGCGTTTGGGTCTTTCCCAGCTGGCGTCCCGGGGCGTGGTGTAGGAGGCGGGGCGGCGGCGTTCGTCGGAGGGAGGCCGTAGGCCGACCGGAGAGGAACGCCGCGTGAAGCCTTTTCCCCAGGGCGTCCACAGCGGCGCCGACGCGGGAAGCGGTCATGGTCCGAATCGAGGTTGGCTCGGGTTGCGAACACCAAACGCAACCAAGAGAGCGAACCATGACGATCGACAGAATGACCTTGAAGGCCCTCGTTGAGAAGGGCTCCGACGACGATCTCCTCAGGGAGATGATGGCCTACGTCGCCAACCGCATGATGGACATGGAGGTGGAGAGCCTGACCGGCGCCGCCCACGGCGAGCGCACGCCGGCGCGCACCAACCATCGCAACGGCTATCGCGAGCGGGCCTGGGAGACGCGCGCCGGGACAGTCGAGCTGGAGATCCCGAAGCTGCGCAAGGGCAGCTACTTCCCGGGCTTTCTGGAGCCGCGTCGTGCCAGCGAGAAGGCGCTGACGGCGGTCATCCAGGAAGCCTACGTGCACGGCGTCTCGACGCGCTCGGTCGACGATCTCGTCAAGGCGATGGGCATGACCGGCATCTCGAAGAGCCAGGTCTCGCGGCTGTGCGCGGAGATCGACGAGCGGGTGCATGCCTTCCTCGACCGGCCGATCGAAGGCAGCTGGCCGTACCTGTGGATCGACGCCACCTACGTGAAGGTGCGCCAGTCCGGCAGGATCGTCTCGGTTGCCGTGATAATCGCTGTCGCCGTCAACACCGACGGCCGCCGCGAGGTGCTCGGCATGGAGGTCGGCCCGTCGGAGGCCGAGCCGTTCTGGACCAAGTTCCTGCGCTCGCTGACGCGGCGGGGCCTGCGCGGCGTCAAGCTCGTGATCTCCGACGCGCACGAGGGCCTGAAGAAGGCGGCGGCCAAGGTGCTGTCGGCGACGTGGCAGCGCTGCCGCGTGCACTTCATGAGGAACGCGCTCGCCCACGTCGGATCGAAGCAGCGCCAGATGGTGGCCGCCGCGATCCGCACCGCCTTCACGCAGGAGAGCCAGGACGCGGCCAGAAAGGAATGGCGCGCCGTCGCCGATCGGCTGCGCGAGCGCTTCCCCAAGCTCGGCGAGCTGATGGACGAGGCCGAGGACGACTGCCTCGCCCACATGGCCTTCCACAAGGATCACTGGCCGCAGCTGCACTCGACCAACCCGCTCGAACGCCTCAACGGCGAGATCAAGCGGCGCACCGACGTGGTGGCGATCTTCCCCAACGAGGGCGCCATCGTCAGGCTGGTCGGCGCCATGCTGCTCGAGCAGAACGACGAGTGGGCCGTCCAGCGCCGCTACATGAGCCTGGAAACTCTCGAGCCGATGAGCGATGATCCACAGGCCAAGCCGAGGCGCATCGCAGCGGCCTGAGCAACGGCCCGAGCCATCATCGAGCTCAGGCCATGACCGGCGCTCTTACACCACCGGCTGGGACGCGATCCTGGAAATTGCACGAAACGAGGATTGAGCACAAAGGTAGCGGGCTTATCCTGTCTCTGGTGTCAACGGCACTTTGAATCTGACCCGGGTTGGTCGGATGTGGCAACTTGGAACTGACCCGCCCGCGCCTTGCGGCATTGTTCCCGCGCGCGGGAACAATGCCGCTTAGACTTTTTCTTCCTTGTTCGTTTTGGCCCTCGTGGTGGCCACCGCCGGCGTGGATGCCGGTGTCGGCTGCGGCCGGGCCAGGATGCCGGCGCGCCGCTTGTCCTTGAGCCGGTAGCTCTCGCCGGCGATCTGCACGACGGTGGCGTGATGCAGGATGCGGTCGAGCATGGCGGCGGTCAGCACCGCATCGGCGGCGAATGCGTCGTCCCAGCTGCCGAAGGCCAGGTTGGACGTCAGCACCAGCGAGCCTTTCTCGTAGCGCCGCGCCACGACCTGGAAGAACAGGTTCGCCTGCTCGCGCCCGAACGGCAGGTAGCCGATCTCGTCGACGATGAGCAGCTTCGGAGCCGCCACGATCCGGTGCATGACGTCCTTGATCCGCCCTTGCCGCTGGGCGGCTTCGAGCGTGATGATCAGATCGGCCGCGGTCGTGAAGCGGACCTTCCAGCCCTTCTGCGCCGCCAGCAGCCCGAACGCGATGGCCAGATGCGTCTTGCCGGTCCCGCTCGGGCCCAGCAGGACGATATTCTCGTTGCGCTCGACGAAGCCGAGCGCCGCCAGCTCCTGGATCTGCTGGCGCGGCGCGCCGGTGGCGAAGGCGAAGTCGTAGCCTTCCAGGGTCTTCAACGCCGGGAAGCCCGCCATCCGCGTGATCATCTCCCGCGATCTGACGTGGCGGGCGTCGCGCTCGGCGCGCAGAACCTCCTCGAGGAAGTCGGCATAGCTCGCATCCTTGCGTGTCGCCGCCGTTTGCGCGATCGGGCCGTAGAGATCGGGCACGGCGAGAAGCCGGAGCTCCGTCGCGAGTGTGGTGATGCGCTCGTGCTGCAGATTGGTCATACCGCCACCTCCGGAAGTGCGGTGGCGGCCGGGCCAAAGGCCAGCTCGTCGTAGACCGACAGCGGATGTTGATAGCCGAGCATCGGCTTGCGTTCCGGCAGTGCAAGAGCTGAGCGTGTGGAGCGTCCCCGATAGGGCACCGGCAGCTCCTGCAGCTTGGGCTTTTCGATGACCAGTCGCTCCGCCGGTATTTCCTCGGTCGTCGCATGGACGCGCGCATTCGCCACCTCGCGCAGCCAGCGGGCGACCGCGGCGTTGGCCGAATGCTTGTCCGGCATAACGCCCGCCTGCCGCTGCGTCGCCGCGAACGGCACCCAGAAGCTGCGCTTCAGATAGCCGATGAAGCGTTCCACCTTGCCCTTGGTCTGCGCCCGATAAGGCTGGCACAAACGCGGCAGCGCGCCGGCATGCTTGATGTAATCGAGAAAACCGGGATGGAAGCGGTGCGCGCCGCGGCCATAGGTGTTGCGCTCCAGCACGACCGTTTTCATGTTGTCGTAGAGCACCTCCCTGGGCACGCCGCCGAACGCCAGGAAGGCGCGCTCGTGGCACGCAATCAACGTCTCGACCTGCTCGTCATCGCAGAACTCGACGTAGGCCGCCCGGCTCCAGCCGAGCGTGGCGATGAACACCTTCAGCCTGACGCCACCGCTCTTGACCGTCGCCCAATCGGCCTGCATCTGTGCGCCCGGCTCGGTCTCATAGCGCACAACCGGCTCGGGCGGCGGCGCCGGCGCCAGCCCGCGCACGAACTGCTTCACACGGCTATAGCCCCCGTCGTACCCGCGCCCCTGGATCTCGCGCAGAAGCACCGTTGCCGGGATCGCATCGGGCGCCGCCGCAGCCATCCGCTCGACGATGTAGTGTTTATAGGGATCGAGCTTCTCGGGCCGCTTGGGCGCCGGCTTACGCGTCGCCGCCGCCTCGCCGCCCCGCAGATAGCGCCGCACCGTGTTCCGCGACCGCCCCGTCGATCGGCTCAGGCTGCGGATGCTCTCGCCGTGCTTCTTTAAGACCACCAATTCCATCTGTTCCTCCGCCTTCAGCATCGGCCCCTCCCAACAGGAGGAACCACCTAATGCGGTGGGTCAGATTCATGTTGCCACCCGGGTCAGTTTCCCACTGCCGGTGACAAGATCGACGAGCGTGTGCATGCGTTCCTCGACCGGCCGATCGAAGGCAGCTGGCCGTACCTGTGGATCGACGCCACCTATGTGAAGGTGCGCCAGTCCGGGAGGATCGTGTCCGTTGCCGTGATAATCGCTGTCGCCGTCAACACCGACGGCCGCCGCGAGGTGCTCGGCATGGAGGTCGGGCCGTCGGAGGCCGAACCGTTCTGGACCAAATTCCTGCGCTCGCTGACACGGCGGGGCCTGCGCGGCGTCAAGCTCGTGATCTCTGACGCGCACGAGGGCCTGAAGAAGGCGGTGGCCAAGGTGCTCTTCGAGAGGGTCGGCGACCTCGTTGGGCCGGATCACATTCTGACATCACCATCAACGCCGCTATCCGGCTATCGCGATGGTTTTGGCAATTGGTGCAGCCGACTTGTTGCTCACAGGGACTTGTGCGCATATCGACCGATGCAATCGTCCGCAACAGCGGTCAAGTTGACGCGATCGCGCCTGACGCCGGGCAGGTCCCGGTTGAGTTGCTGCCCGACGATGCGATCGTGTTCTTGCTTGCCAGCCGGTTCTGCGAAACTGACAAATTGCTCGACATGGCTTGGCAATTGTTCGGCAAGATCGAACCGGGCTGGGCCCGCGTTCAGGCGATATGCGATTTCGTGCACAATCGCATCGCCTTCAGTTATGAGAACGCCAGGCCGACCCGTACCTCTGGCGAAGCCTATGTCGAATGCATCGGTGTCTGTCGCGACTACGCCCACCTCGCCATCGCCTTTTGTCGCGCGCTCAATATCCCCGCCCGCTACTGCACCGGCTACCTCGGCGATGTCGGTACTTCTCCGCCATTCCCGCCCGGCGATTGTGCCGCGTGGTTCGAGGCTTATCTGGGCGGGCGATGGTACACGTTTGATCCTCGCAACAACGTGCCACGCATTGGCCGCGTGCTTATCGCTCGCGGTCGCGATGCCGCCGACGTCGCCATGGTAACGACATTCGGCCCCAACACTCTTCAGAGTTTTCGTGTCTGGACAGACGAGGTGTCAGAAGCGTGAGCCAGAATGAGACCGATGCTGCCGCTGCCCGGATCGAACGGGGGACCCCAGATCCACAAGCAGATAGCAATTCAATGAAATCAATCGCCGCAACCGCTCGGCGGATGAACTTCTGCAGACATTTCTGCTGGTTACTCTCATTATCATTCACGGGTCCAGGACGATCCCGGCGCGCCCGTAGCTGAAGATGGAGCCAGTGCGCTGCGCAGAGACGGTGGATATTGTGAGGCACCCCTCCGTGCTGCCAGACGTCGTCAAAGCCGACCTCGACATCCGGCGACTGCCCGCAAAGCCGGAGGGAGGGACTAAGACACTTTCGGTGCCGGCTCGGCTCAAGCGGACTGGTCTGGAGACGAAGCTGCTGATCCAATGCACGTTCGGCGCTGCGCCGCACCGACGGTCAGGACTGCAGCCTGCTGCGGCTCATTGCGATGGCGCGGCGGCTCGATGATCTGGTGATGATCAGCAACGGCAAGCCGGTTCAGGAACACGCTGCCGACACCGGCCTGAGCCGATCCTACTTCACGCGCGTCTTCCGGCTGAGTTTCCTGGCCCCTGAGATCACGAAGGCGATCATCCAGGGACGCCAGCCGCGCGGGTTTAATGCCATCGCGCTGGCCAGTTCGCGCTCCAATGGTCCGATCAGCGCCGTGAGCTTGGTTTCTACTGAGTTGCCGGCGCGATCGAATTGCGGTCACCCGCGGTCGACCAGCGACGGCGGGTCGACAGTGCCGGCCACGGAAGCGCCGTCTATGCCGCGCAGCCCCACCGCCAACGGTACCACTCGAAACCCGATAGGTGACTTTTGCCAGTGCAGTACCACGGAACCGGCACCAAAGCGGTTTCTCTGTCCGCGACAGAATGGTGCCCCGGCGCTAACCCGCGGACACGTCGGGCGGAGTTCGAATCTGGCCTCAAAGCACGCTTTTATGAGTTATATCAATATTTTAGGTGGCGAGAGAGATTCGAACTCTCGGCATGCTTAGGGCAAGGCGCGGAAATAGCCGAGTCTTTTCAATGAGTTGGAACTGAGTTGTTTATCTGCCAACGGCATTATTTCCTGGACTTCTGCCCGGATTCGAGCGGTAATCGGTGTTGAGACGGCGCACACGGAAGCTTCCGTGTGAGCTTCCGCCCTGGCCAAGACTGCCGGGGCTTCAGGTGGTGCAAGGTCACACATTGGGCGTGGCCTAACATGGAGCATCACCATATGGCCAAGTCGACCAAGCCAGGAACCAACCAGAACCCCACATCCGCCCGCAAGCCTCCCTCGCCTGCACCATCGGTCCCCCGACCCGGCGGCAAGCTGGGGCTGATCGTTGATCGCCTCTCGGCAAAGACTGGCGCGACCGCCCATGAGCTGGTCGCGGCCAGGGTTGGCAGAGACACTCGGTGCTGGGGGCATTGAGCCGGCTCAGGTCCCGAGGCTTCGCCATGCGGTTGGACACTCACGCCGACCGCAAGGCCTACCGCCTCGAACCGTCGAAGGGCTGAACATGTCGAATCTTCATGAGGCCGACGCAGATGCGCCAGGTCGTCGGCGCTGGCAAGCATCCCGACACTGAGCCGCTTGCCGCCGAGATCACTGCACTCGGTGAGATGACATACACTGATCTGCGGTTCGCGTGGCGGCGCCACTATCGGGTCCACCCGCCCAAGAAGCTCAGCCGGGACCTGCTCGAACTTGGGGTTGCCTGGAAGCTGCAGGAGCGCGTGCTCGGCGGGCTGAGCGCTACGACGAAACGCCAGCTCGCCGACTTGGCGCGGACGATGGTCTCAAAGTCGGATCTGGCCAAGGTGCGCACCGTGAGCCTGAAGCCGGGCGCTCAGGCTCGTCCGCGCCTGGGGCGGCGAGACGCATGAGGTCCTGGTCGTCGAGGACGGGTTCCTGTGGCGGGGCAGAACGTGGCGCTCGCTGTCGGTGATCGCGCGCGAGATGACCGGCACGCACTGGTCCGGTCCGCGGTTTTTCGGGCTCGGCAATGCGAAGGCGGAGCCGACCGGCGGCGACGCGACAACCGGAGAGGGCGGCTGATGAGTAGGAAACCCGCGCCCACCCGGCCCAATGGCGCGGCGAGCCATCGCTGCGCCATCTACACGCGCAAGTCGAGCGAGGAAGGGCTGGAGCAGGAGTTCAATTCGCTCGACGCTCAGCGGGAGGCCTGCGCCGCTTACGTCCTCAGCCAGAAGAGCGCCGGCTGGATTGCTTTGCCCGACATGTATGATGACGGCGGCATCTCCGGCGGCACGATGGAGAGGCCGGCGCTCCAACGTCTGCTCGCCGACATCGCGGCCGGCCGCATCGACACGGTCGTCGTCTACAAGGTTGATCGGCTGACGCGTTCCTCGACGACTTCGCCAAGATCGTCGATGCGTTCGACGCTCAAGGGCGTGTCGTTCGTGTCGGTGACGCAGCAGTTCAACACGACCACATCGATTGGCCGTCTGACGCTCAACATGCTGCTCTCGTTCGCCCAGTTCGAGCGCGAGGTGACCGGCGAGCGCATTCGCGACAAGATCGCGGCATCGAAGCAGAAGGGCATGTGGATGGGCGGCTTCCGCCACTCGGCTACGACGTCGAGGATCGCAAGCTAGTGATCAACCAGCCCGAGGCCAGCACCGTCCGCCACATCTTCCGCCGGTACGCGATCATCAAATCGGTTCGCGCCCTCAAGGAGGAGCTGGATGACGCTGGCATCGTCAGCAAGGCCCGGCTCGATCGCTTCGGCAATACATCGGGCGGCATACCGATTGCGCGCGGTGCTCTCTATCTGATGCTGCAGAACCGTATCTACCGGGGCGAGATCGTGCACAGGGAGAATGCCTATCCCGGCCTGCACGATGCGATCGTCGACGAAGCGCTCTGGGGTGAGGTGCAGGCAGCGCTTGCCGAGAACCGCGTCGAGCGCGTGACACGCTCGACTGCCATGGCGCCCAGCCTGCTGGCCAGCCTCGTTTACGATGCCAATGGCGAGCGCATGTCACCGACGCACGCCAACAAGAAAGGCACGCGCTACCGCTATTACGTCAGCCAGTCGCTGATCAAGCGCGGCCGGCCGAAGGCGTCGGAGGCGGCGTGCCGAGTTCCGGCTGCCGACCTTGAAAGCATCATCGAGGATCGCATTTGCGTGCTGCTGAAGGATAAGTCCGCCGTCTTCGAAGCTGCCGGGCCCGCGACCGTTGCGGTCGCTAAGTCCCTGATCGCGAATGCCGCCGACCTCGCACGTCGCTGGCCGGCCCTGCCGGCGTCCGAGAAGCGCGCTATCCTGCATGCGCTTGTCGCGCGGGTGGACGTCCGTCCCGAGGCGGTCGACGTCGCGGTCCGCCCTGCAATGTTGCCCGATGTCGTGAAACCCGATCTGGACAACAGGCGACTGCCGACAAGTCCAGACGGACCGACAAAAGTTCTGTCAGTTCCGGCCCGATTGCGACGGACCGGCATGGAAACGATGTTGCTGATCCAGGGCGCGTTCGGCCGGCCCACCGAGCGGCCGATCGCAGCCTGCTACGTCTGCTGGCCCAGGCTCGCCGGTTCGGTGACTTGATCACGAGCGGCGCGGGCATGACGGTCGCCGAGCTGGCAGCCAAGGTTGGCGTCGGCCGATCCTACTTCACACGCGTCTTCCGGCTCAACTTTCTTGCCCCCGAGATCACCGCAGCGATTCTTCAGGGCCGCCAGCCCCCCGAGCTGACTGCAAACAAGCTTATGCTGGCCGGCCAGCTGGCACCGACTTGGCCGGCTCAGCGTCGCCAGCTCGGACTCAAGTAATCGCAAGCGTGCTACCGGAAATGAACCGGCGCGGGACACTCGAGGCCCGCGTTTGGGGGAGCGGTCCGCGATCATTCCAGCGACTTGCGCCAATTTGCGGTACCACTCGAAAGCCGATAGGAGACTTTTGCCGGCGCAGGGCCACCGAACCGGCACCACGCCGGTCTCTATGTCCTTGATTGAATGGCACCCCGACACTAACCCGCGGACACTGCGGACGAAGTTCGAATTCGCTCTCAAAACATGTTTTTATGAGCAATATCAATAGGTTAACTGGCGGAGAGGGGGGGATTCGAACCCCCGATGCCCGTGAAGGCATGCCGCATTTCGAGTGCGGTGCGATCGACCACTCTGCCACCTCTCCAGGGCCGGCCATGCCGGCCAGCCGTATCGAACTCGCGAGCGGCGCCAGGCGTGGTCTGCCCGGCGCGCCGATTTCGACGACGCTGGCTCGTCTAGGCCATGCGCCGAAATTGCGCAAGGGGCTCGGCGCGCGGGACAGAGCCTGCTGGCGTCCCGGGGCGTGGTGTAGGAGGCGGGGCTGCGGCGTTCGTCGGAGGGAGCCCGTAGGGCGACCGGAGAGGAACGCCGCGTGAAGCCTTTTCCCCAGGGCGTCCACAGCGGCGCCGACGCGGGAAGCTGTCATGGTCCGAAATCGAGGTTGGCTCGGGTTGCGAACACCAAACGCAACCAAGAGAGCGAACCATGACGATCGACAGAATGACCTTGAAGGCCCTCGTTGAGAAGGGCTCCGACGACGATCTCCTCAGGGAGATGATGGCCTACGTCGCCAATCGCATGATGGACATGGAGGTGGAGAGCCTGACCGGGGCCGCCCACGGCGAGCGCACGCCAGCTCGCACGAACCATCGCAACGGCCACCGCGAGCGGGTCTGGGAGACGCGCGCAGGGACAGTCGAGCTGGAGATACCGAAGCTGCGCAGGGGAAGCTACTTCCCGGGCTTTCTGGAGCCTCGTCGTGCCAGCGAGAAGGCGCTGACGGCGGTCATCCAGGAAGCCTACGTGCACGGCGTCTCGACGCGCTCGGTCGACGATCTCGTCAAGGCGATAGGCAGTGCGCCCCGAAAGGCGCGGAGTGTCAACGGAGGAAGGTTCCGTCCAGGGAGTTGTCGATTGACCTGGTAGCTGACGAGCGGCGTGGTTGGGTAACCGGCTCCGCCGAAGCCTCGTGACAAAGGCCGCCTCGGGTGGCTGAGCGATCCAGCGGGCCGTAACGCGTGTGAAGCCTGAGCAGGCCTCGAAACACTTTCGTCGTGGACGCCGACCCGGCTGCCTATCGGGGAAGGCAGCATGGGACGGGGAAGCAATCGACAGATGCACCCGTTCTGGTCCGCCGGGGTAATGGGCACGGCACGTTGGAAGGACACTGCGGGTCATCGGGGGAGACCCGTGCCGGTTGGAGCTTCGGCTCCAACGCCGGTTCTGCCGGCGGACCGCACGGGAGTCGGAGAGGGGCGTAGTACCGTCGAGACCGGGTAACTCCGGTGGAGGGAAGGGCCCTCACTTCTGGTGCGCATTCGAGGCAGTCGAGGACAGGGATATTGGCGATGAGCCTGGCAAAGCCCGACAAGATCCGGACGCTGCAGAGGAAGCTCTATGTCAAGGCGAAGGCAGAGCCGGAGTTCCGTTTCTATCAGCTCTACGACAAGGTCTGGCGCGACGACATTCTCGCCTACGCCTACACGGTCGCTCGTGAGAACGACGGCGCGCCGGGTGTGGATGAGGTGACGTTCGACCAGATTGAGGCGGCGGGATTGACGGAATGGCTTTTCGGCTTGCGCGAGGAATTGCGACAGAAGACCTATCGATCACAACCGGTGCGGCGGGTGCTGATCCCGAAGCCCGGCGGGGGCGACGCGTCCACTCGGCATCCCGACCATCCGGGATCGGGTGGTGCAAACCGCCGTCAAGCTGGTGATCGAGCCGATCTTCGAGGCGGATCTGGAGCCTAATACCTACGGCTACCGGCCCGACCGGTCGGCGGCCGACGCGATCAAGCAAGTGCACAGTCTGCTCTGGCAAGGGCATACCGACGTGGTGGACGCCGACCTGTCCAAGTACTTCGACACGATTCCGCATAGCGAACTGATGAGTTGCGTTGCGCGCCGGATCGTGGACCGGATGATCCTGAGCCTCATCAAAATGTGGCTGAAGGCACCGGTCGAGGAACGAGACAGGGACGGGACGCGGCGGATGACGGGCGGTAAGAACAGCAGGCATGGCACGCCGCAAGGCGGCGTCATCTCGCCGTTGCTCGCCAACCTGTACATCAACCGCTTCCTGAAGTTCTGGCGCATGCAGGAGAAGACGCGGGCCTATCGGGCCCACATCGTCTCCTACGCCGACGACTTCGTCATCCTCAGCCGCGGTCACGCGGACGAGGCGCTGGCGTGGACGCGCGGTGTCATGCTCCGGCTCGGCCTCACCCTCAACGAGGCGAAAACCTCGCTGAAGGATGCCCGCAAGGAGCGGTTCGACTTCCTTGGTTACACGTTCGGCCCGCACTGGCGGCGACGGGATGGCAAGCGGTATCTGGGCTACAGTCCATCGAAGAAGAGCATGGGGCGGATCAAGGACAAGATCGGCGATCTCTTGGTGCCGGGCAACCAGGGCTCTTGGGACGACGTGCGCGACCGGCTGAACCGCTTACTGCGGGGTTGGTCGGGCTACTTCAGCCACGGAACCCTGAGCATGGCCTACCGGGACGTCGAAGCTCATGTCTATGACCGGGTGCGCAACTTCCTCAGACGGCGGCACAAGGTGGCGACGCGCGGCACGCGCGAGTTCTCGGGCACCCGTGTGTTCGGCGAGCTCGGCGTGCACCGCCTCCGCCGCCCCTCGCCGGCGGCGCGGCCGTGAGCCTGACACGAAACCAGTCGGAGAGCCGGATGCGGGAGATCTGCACGTCCGGTTCGATGAGCGGGGAGAGGAAACGGAGCGTCACCGAACGGCTACGCCACCGCGCCTCTCCTCGACTCTACTGACCGGCATCTCGAAGAGCCAGGTCTCGCGCCTGTGTGCTGAGATCGACGAGCGTGTGCATGCGTTCCTCGACCGGCCGATCGAAGGCAGCTGGCCGTACCTGTGGATCGACGCCACCTATGTGAAGGTGCGCCAGTCCGGGAGGATCGTGTCCGTTGCCGTGATAATCGCTGTCGCCGTCAACACCGACGGCCGCCGCGAGGTGCTCGGCATGGAGGTCGGGCCGTCGGAGGCCGAACCGTTCTGGACCAAGTTCCTGCGCTCGCTGACACGGCGGGGCCTGCGCGGCGTCAAGCTCGTGATCTCTGACGCGCACGAGGGCCTGAAGAAGGCGGTGGCCAAGGTGCTGTCGGCGACCTGGCAGCGCTGCCGCGTGCACTTCATGAGGAACGCGCTCGCCCACGTCGGATCGAAGCAGCGCCAGATGGTGGCCGCCGCGATCCGCACCGCCTTCACGCAGGAGAGCCAGGACGCTGCCAGAAAGGAATGGCGCGCCGTCGCCGATCGGCTGCGCGAGCGCTTCCCCAAGCTCGGTGAGTTGATGGACGAGGCCGAGGACGACTGCCTCGCCCACATGTCCTTCCACAAGGATCACTGGCCGCAGCTGCACTCGACCAACCCGCTCGAACGCCTCAACGGCGAGATCAAGCGGCGCACCGACGTCGTCGCGATCTTCCCCAACGAAGGGGGGATTCGAACCCCCGATGCCCGTGAAGGCATGCCGCATTTCGAGTGCGGTGCGATCGACCACTCTGCCACCTCTCCAGGGCTGGCCATGCCGGCCAGCCGCCGCATCGAACTCGCGAGCGGCGCCAGGCGTGGTCTGCCCGGCGCGCCGATTTCGACGACGCTGGCTCGTCTAGGCCATGCGCCGAAATTGCGCAAGGGGCTCGGCGCGCGGGACAGAGCCTTGCAGGTTTGGCGCTGCGAGCGCTGGACATTCGCCTGTGGCGCTGATGACATGGGCAAAGCAAACATTGTCACGCGCGAGGGATGCCATGGGCCAGTTGCTGTTCCGGAATTTCGAGCTCTTGGACGCCAGCCGCCATGACGAGCGGCGCGGCGGACACGAGATCCTGGTCGAGGACGATCGCATCATGGAAGTGTCGGAGAAGCCGATCAAGGCATCCGGCGCCACGGCGATCGATTGCGGCGGCCGCACGCTTGATGCCCGGGCTGATCGATGCGCACGTGCACGTGATCGCGGCGCAGGTCAACGTCGGCCTCAACATGCTGATGCCGGAAGCGACCGTCGCCTTCCACGCCATGCGCATCATGCGTGGCATGCTCGATCGCGGCTTCACGACCGTGCGCGACGTCGGCGGCGCGACCTACGCATTGGTCGAGGCGGTCGATCAGGGGCTGATCGACGGCCCGCGCCTCGTCATCTCCGGCAAGGCCTTGTCGCAGACCGGCGGCCACGCCGATGCCCGCACCCGCTACGACCGGCGGGACCCGGCGACGTTCCAGCACGGCCTCGGCTCCATGGGCCGCATCTGCGACGGTGTCGCCGAGGTGCGCAAGGCCTGCCGCGAGGAGATCAAGCAGGGCGCGCACCTGATCAAGATCATGGCCAACGGCGGCGTCGCCTCGCCCAACGATCCGATCCACTTCCTGGGCTTCAGCCGCGAGGAGATCACGGCGGCGGTCGAGGAGGCGGCCAACGCCGGCACCTACGTTTCGGCCCACCTCTATACCGACGAGGCGATCCGCCGCGCGGTCGAGTGCGGCGTGCACAGCCTCGAGCACTGCAATCTGATCACCGAGAAGACGGCCCGCTTCGCCGCCGACAAGGGTGCGATCGCCTGCCCGACGCTCGTCACCTACGAATTCCTGAAGACGGAGGGCGCCTCGTTCGGCCTGCCGCCGGTCTCGGTCGCCAAGATCGACAACGTGCGGCTCGCCGGCCTCGAGTCGCTGGCGAAGATGAAGGCGGGCGGTCTCACCATGGCCTACGGCTCCGATCTGCTCGGCGAGATGCACCGCCACCAGTCGGAGGAGTTCGTGATTCGCGGCCGCGCGCTGCCGGCGATCGAGGTGCTGCGCTCCACCTCCAAGCACGCCGCGAAGTTGCTGCGGCGCGAGGGGCAGATCGGCTCGATCGCGCCAGGCGCCTATGCCGACATGATCCTGGTCGACGGCGATCCGCTGAAGGACCTGTCGCTGTTGACCGGCCAGGGCAAGCGCATCCCGGCCATCATCAAGGGCGGCAAGTTCCACAAGAACAGGATCGGCTGATCACGCGGCGACAGGATCCCAGCACGTGCAGCGCACAGCAACCCCATCGCAGCCGGCGGCCAGCAGCAAGCCTCATGCCTCGAATGGCGCGCTGCCGGGCGGCGCGCCGGCGCGGCGGTTGCTGCCGCAGCTGGCGCTGGGCCGCTGGATGCTCGACGCAGCCGCCGGGCTGGCGCTGGCCTACATCCTGGTGCCATTGATTTTCGTGACGTGGCTTGCCTTCTTCGCGCAGGAAATCCCGTCGTTCCCGCCCGAAGGCTACACCCTGAAGTGGTTCGGCCAGATCGGCGAGAACGCCAGCTTCGTCAAAGGATTCTCACTGAGCCTGCAGGTCGGCGTGCTGGCCACTTTGCTCGGCCTGCTGCTCGCGGTGCCGGCGAGCCTGATGCTGGCGCGCCGGCGCATCCCTTTCCATGGCGCGCTGAGCCAGCTCCTGCTGTTGCCGCTGGTGGTGCCGGGCATCGTGATGGGCACCTCGATCTACGTGTTCCACATCGAGTCGGAGATGGCGACCGGCCTGCCGGTGCTCGGCTCCTTCGCCGGCCTCGTCGGCGCTCACACGCTGATCGTGATCCCGTGGGTCGTGCGCCTCGTCACCGCAAGCCTCGCCGGCTTCGAGCGCACGCAGGAGGAGGCCGCGCAAAATCTCGGCGCGACGCCGCTGGTGACGTTCTGGCGGGTGACGTTGCCGGCGATCCGCCCCGGGATCGTTGCCGGCGCGCTGTTCGGTTTCGTGATGTCGTTCGGCAACCTCGAGATGAGCCTGTTCCTGGTCGGTCCCGGCCGCACGACGCTGCCGATCGCGATCCTGCAGTACCTCGAATGGAAGATCGACCCGACCGTGGCGGCCGTTTCAGTGGTGCAGATCGCGATCATCGGCGCGGCGATGCTGATCACGGATCGCTACGTCAAGCTCGCCCGCGTGGTCTGAATGCCGGCCACGATGGGCCCGGATTTCGCCGGGCGCTACCGAAGCGGGTGCGAATTCGTTCCGGCTTGACTGCGACGCTTCTCCCCTCACCCTCGGCCGGCAAGAACGCCGGCCTCTGCCCTCTCCCCCGAAGGGGCGGGGGAGAGGGGAGCCGTGCCCGCCCGCTGCCGTTCCGCGAGCGTCATCCTGCCGAGCGTTTCGAGTGGTGACCAGCGCGCCCGGTCGCCGGCGACGCGGTCCCGGGTCTCGCGCATCCTGCGCTCGCCCGGGAATGCAGGCTGGGAAAGGGGCGCTCATTTGGCGGCGATCCGCCTGCTGTACGAATACGCGCACGAGCGACCTCGTGCCTGCGGCGCCAGTCGAACTCCCGCAGCCAGCGCCGAGCTCCGCCCCTCCCCTTGCTTCCCCGGCCGGAGCGCGGCAGCGCGCAGAGCCGGGGCCGCGTCGGCGGCGGGCTCAGCGCCGCTGCCTACTGCCCACGGTCCACTGCATCTCCGGCGGCGAACGCCGGGATGACAGCGCCGGCGAGGTTACCGGAATTGCGGCGACCTTTCCCTCTCCCCCGAAGGGGCGGGGGAGAGGGGAACCGTGCCCGCCGCCGCTTCCTCGACCTAGATTGCCCGCCGCACCCGGATCACGAATCCTCGGCGCGATCCTTGCTTCTCGAGAACAGGCTCGCCGGAAACTCCGCCGCGTAGCGCTTGCCCTTCGGCTGCTGGTGGTACTCGGGCCGCGGCCGCGGGTCCGGCACGACGAGCAGCCGATAGAGGTGCCACGAGGCATGGCCGAGGATCGGAACAACGATCGCCAGGCCAACGAAGAACGGCAGCATGCCAAGCACCAGTCCGCCGGCGACGATCAGCCCCCACGCCGCCATGACGAGCGGGTTCTTCACCACCGCCCGGACCGACGTGATGATGGCGGCGCTGAACCCGATGTGCCGGTCGAGCAGCAGCGGGAACGACACCACGCTCAGCGCGTACGCCAGCACGGCAAACAGCAGGCCGACTGCGTTGCCCATGATCGCGAGGCGGTGCCCCTCCGACGTGTACAACATGGCGCGGGCGAATTCGCCGATCGTGATCGGGTCGCGCGAGCGGAAAGACGCCGCGTACATGGCGTCCGCGACGACGATCCACACCACGAAGATCGCGAGCAGGAGCAGTCCGAGCGACAGTATCGCGCCGATCGACGGCGAATGAACGACGTCGAACGCGTGGCTCCACGATGTATCGAGCCCGGCCTCGCGCCGGCGGCTGAGCTCGTAGAGGCCGATCGCCGCGAATGGTCCGACCAGCGCGAACCCGGAGGCGAGCGGGTAGAGGATCGGAACGAGATTGTAGCCGAACGTGGCGCTCGCCAGCAGCAGGCCGGCAACGGGGTAGATCAGCGCCAGGAATACGACATGCGTCGGCATCGCGCGGAAATCATCAAAGCCAAGCTCGAGCGCTCGCCGGAGATCGGCGAAGCTGATGCTGCGAACTTCGGGCAGTTCGTGCATCGCCTCCGTGGGCATTATCAGGTCTTTGTCTGGCATGAGCCATCCTCCGGAGCTTGTCGGTCCAAAGGGGCGCGGCGCCACGTGAATGTGCAGCCGAACGGGCGACCACGGTCACGTCATGTCGCGACCCGGAACTGACTAAGCCTATCACAAAGATGGCAAATTGTCGCAGCTAAATTCCGCCTGTCCGGGCGGCGGCCATGCCCTGGCCGGCACGCCCGGCGCCGACCAAGGGATGTCCCCGACGCATCAGGTGCCGGGCGATGTGCCCAGGCCCAGCAGCTGCACATTGCCGCCGGTGGCGGTGATGTCGGTCGTGCGCACATGCTCGGTGGCGAAGCGGGTCAGGTAGTTCGGTCCGCCGGCCTTTGGCCCGGTGCCGGACAGCCCGTCGCCGCCGAACGGCTGCACGCCGACCACCGCGCCGATCTGGTTGCGGTTGACATAGAGGTTGCCGACGCGGGCGTGCTCGGCGACGAAATCCGCTACCGCCGCGATCCGGCTGTGCAGCCCGAGCGTCAGGCCAAAGCCGGTGGCGTTGATGGCCTCGATCACCTTGCCGAGGTTGCCCTGCGGATAGCGGACGACATGCAGGATCGGCCCGAACACCTCGCGCTCGAGGATGCCGATCCGGTCGATCTCGAACACCGCCGGCCCGACGTATGTTCCGGCCCGGCACGCGGCCGGTACCGCCAGATCGACCAGCACCTCCCTCGCCTCGCGGTGCATGCGCACCTTGTGCGCATCGAGGCGGTCCTGCGCCGCCTGGTCGATGACCGGGCCGATATCGGTCGAATAGTCGAACGGGTCGCCGATATCGAGGGCCGATACCGCGCCGACCAGCATCTCGATCATCTTCGGCGCGACGTCGTCCTGGATGAACATCACCCGCGTTGCCGAGCAGCGCTGGCCGGCGCTGTCGAAGGCGGAGCGCACCGCGTCGCGCACCACCTGCTCGGGCAGCGCGGAGGAATCGACGATCATGGCGTTGAGGCCGCCGGTCTCGGCGATGAACGGCACGATCTCCGAGCGCCGCTCGGCGAGCCCGCGCTGGATCGACCAGGCGGTATCGTTCGAGCCGGTGAAGGCGATGCCCTTGACGCGCTTGTCCTTGACCAGCGCCGCGCCGACCTCGCCGCCACCGGTCAACAGATGCAGGACGCCCGTCGGCACGCCGGCCTCGTGCAGCAGTTGGGTGGCGAGGAAAGCGGTCACCGGCGTCTGCGCCGCCGGCTTGGCCAGCACCGGATTGCCGGCGGCGAGAGCGGCCGCCACCTGGCCGGTGAAGATCGCGATCGGGAAGTTCCACGGGGCAATGCAGGCGAAGGGACCACGGCCGCGCAGCTCGATCAGGTTGGTCTCGCCGGTCGGTCCGCGCATTGCGGTCGGGCCCGAGAACAGGCGCCGCGCCTCGGTCGCGTAATAGCGCAGGAAGTCGACCGCCTCGCGCAGGTCGCCTTGCGCGTTCTCGAAGGTCTTGCCGGCCTCGCGCACGATGACGGCCATGAGGCGGGCACGATCACGCTCGAACAGATCGGCCGCCCGCTCGAGGATCGCGGCGCGCTCCGGCCCGCCACGCCGATCCCAGGCGTGGGCGGCGGCGGTGGCGCTCGCGACCGCGGTGTCGATCATCGCGGCATCGGCGGCGCGGATCGTGCCGATGCGCTGACGCCGATCGTGCGGGCATGCTACCAGCGCCGCCTCGGCGCCGCCGACGATCGCCCGCCCGTCGACCAGCGGTCCAACCGCGAACGAGCCCTCCAGCGCCGCCGCCATCTCGGCCGCGAGCCTCGCCCTGACCGCCGGCTCCGACAGTGGCAGACCGAGGCTGTTGCGCCGGCTTTCGCCGTAGATCGCCAGCGGGCTCGGCTGCATCGCATCGCCGGCGGCGGGGCCGACCTCGCGCTCGAGGTCCGCGGCCTCGACCGGATCGCGGATGATCTCGGCCACCGGCGCCTCCTCGTCGGCCAGACGGTTGACGAACGAGGTGTTGGCGCCGTTCTCGAGCAGGCGGCGGACGAGGTAGGCGAGCAGGTCCTCGTGGCCGCCGACGGGGGCATAGATGCGGCAGGCGCGACCGAGTTTCGACGGCCCGACGACGTCCTCGTAGAGCGCCTCGCCCATGCCGTGCAGGCGCTGGAACTCGAACGGCACATTGGCACCGGCCGAATATGCCGCTGCAACCGTGTGGGCGTTGTGGGTCGCGAACTGCGGATAGAAGGCGTGCGGGTCGGACAGCATCAGGCGCATGCAGGCGAGGTAGGAGACGTCCGTGTGCAGCTTGCGGGTGAACACGGGATAGTCCTGCCAGCCGCGCTCCTGCGCCCACTTGACCTCGCTATCCCAGTACGCGCCCTTCACCAGGCGGACGGGAATGCGCTTGGCCCCGCGCTCGGACAGGCGGCGCAGCCACCGCAGCACCGGGATCGCGCGCTTGCCGTAGGCCTGCACCGCGAGCCCGAGCCCCGGCCAGCCGTCGAGCGCCGGATCGGTGAACACGCGAGCGAACAGACCGAGCGAAGGATCGAGCCGGTCCTGCTCCTCGGCATCGAGGGTGAGGCCGATGCCGTACGCCCGCGCCGCGGTGGCAAGCTCGATCACGAGCGGGACCAGCTCGCTCTCCAGGCGCGCCTCCTTGCCGGGCTCGTAGCGGGGATGGATCGCCGACAGCTTGACCGACAGGCTCGGGCGTTCCATCAGCGCGTCCGGGTGGCCCGACGTGAGCCTGCCCGCAGCCTTGCCGACTGCCTCGAGCGCCACCAGGTAGCGATCGTAGTATCGCCTGGCGTCGGCGGCGGTTCTCGCGCCCTCGCCCAGCATGTCATAGGAGAAGCGATAGCCCTTGGCCTCGAGCGGCGCGGCGCGCTTCAAGGCCTCGGCGATGGTCGTACCAAGCACGAACTGGTCGCCCATCACCCGCATGGCCTGCCGCAGCGCCTGCCGGATCACCGGCTCGCCGGAGCGCACGACCAGCCGCTTCAGGATGCTGCCGACGCTCGAGCCCTTGACCTCCTTGAGCTTGACGATATGCCCGGTCAGCAGCAGGCCCCAGGTCGAGGCGTTGACGAACAGCGATTCCGACTGCCCGAGGTGCTTGCTCCACTGGCCGCCGCCGACCTTCTCCGCGATCAGCGCATCGGCGGTCTCGGTGTCGGGAATGCGCAGCAGCGCCTCGGCGAGGCACATCAGGATCACGCCTTCCTCGCTGGTCAGGCCGTACTCGTGCATGAAGGCGTCGATGCCGGAGAACTTGTGCCGGCCGGCGCGGGCCGAATGCACCAGCCGGCGCGCGATATCTGCGGTGCGGCGGCGCTCGTCCTCGGTGTAGATCGCACGCTCGATCAGGCCACCGACGAGGCGCATCTCCTCGACCAGATGATAGCTCGCGATCTCGTCACGCGGCGGCAACTCGATCGCGGCCTGGGGCGCAGTGCGAGCTCTCGTTTCCGTCATGGGCAGGACTCCACAATTCGTCGCCGGTTCAGGACTCATTCACCTGCGCTCGACGATAGCAGAAGCCACTCGGCGTGGCTTGCGCCGGTCAATGGCCTGATCAGACTTTCGTGTGGCTCCCCACGAGTGCGGCGATCGGCTAAAGCGGAGCCCGCAATGATCGAGACCGACACCGAGCGCACGCTGAGCAAGGTACTCGCCGACTTCGAGCGGCGCCGGCCGATCCGTGCCGGATCCCTGATCATCACGGTGTTCGGCGACGCCGTGGTGCCGCGCGGCGGCTCGTTGTGGCTGGGCTCGCTGCTCGAGATCATGGCCGAGTTCGGCATCGAGCCGGGGCTGGTGCGTACCGCCCTGTCCCGGCATGTCGCCGAAGGCTGGTTCGAGCGGCGGCGCATCGGCAAGAGCAGCTTCTATCGGCTTTCGGCGCAAGGCGAGGGTGGCTTCGCCGCGGCGACGCGACGAATTTATCACCTGGCCGAGCAGCCGTGGGACGGCGGCCTGCGGCTGGCAATAATCTCCAGCCGCGAGCCCAGGCAGCGGACGGCGCTGCGCGATCAGCTGGCGCAGCTGGGCTTCGGCCAGGCGGCGCCGACGGTGCTGTTGCGGCCGACCGGCACCGCGGTCGAGCCCGAGCCGAAAATTGCCGAGACCATCTGGCTCGATGCGCGCGTCGAGCGCGATCTGCCGGCCGCTCGCGCCCTTGGCGCCACCTGCTGGCAGCTCGACGAGCTCGAGGCCGCCTATCGCCGGTTCATCGGCATATTCGGACCGCTCGCGGCGCAGCTCGGCGAAACCCGCGAGCCCTGGTCGCAGGCGGAAGCGTTCCGGCTGCGCATCCTCCTTATCCACGAATATCGCCGGATCATCTTGCGCGACCCGCTGCTGCCGCGCGAAATGCTGCCAGAAGACTGGCCGGGCGCCACCGCGCGCGGAATCTGCCGCGATCTCTATCGCCTCGCGGTCATCCGCTCCGAGGAATGGCTCGAAGCCCATGCGAAGGGTGAGCGCGGCGCGCTGCCGCCGCCGGTGGCGGAATTCGCCACGCGCTTTGCCGGCGACTGAAGAGACAAATGTTACAAAAAACATTGAAGAACGAGAAATGATGTGACATATTGCGCTTGCACCTGACGCTGCAAGCTGCCCGATTTGACCGCGGAGGACGTCGTGTACACGCAGGCCTTGAGCACCGAGCGCCCTGTTGCCGCCACTGGCCCCGCCGAGGATGCCGAGCGTCTCGCGCGGTTCGAGGCCCGTATCGAAGCGGAAGAACGCATCGAGCCGATGGATTGGATGCCGGCGGCCTATCGGCTGACGCTGATCCGTCAGATCTCGCAGCATGCCCATTCCGAGATCATAGGCATGCAGCCGGAAGGCAACTGGCTCACGCGCGCGCCGAGCCTGAAGCGGAAGCTGCAACTGCTGGCGAAGATCCAGGACGAAGGCGGCCACGGGCTCTATCTCTACGGCGCCGCCGAGACGCTGGGCGTCAGCCGCGAGGAGCTGGTCGGCCAATTGCTTGCGGGCAAGGCCAAGTATTCCTCGATCTTCAACTACCCGACACTGAGCTGGGCCGACATCGGCGCCATCGGTTGGCTGGTCGACGGCGCGGCGATCATGAACCAGATCCCGCTGTGCCGCTGCTCGTATGGTCCCTACGCGCGGGCGATGATCCTGATCTGCAAGGAGGAGAGCTTCCACCAGCGCCAGGGCTACGAGATCATGATGACGCTGTGCCGCGGCACGGCCGAGCAGAAGGCCATGGCCCAGGACGCGCTCGATCGCTGGTGGTGGCCGTCGATCATGATGTTCGGCCCGCCGGACACGGAGAGCGTTCATTCCGACCAGGCGATGCGGTGGAAGATCAAGCGCTTCTCCAACGACGACCTGCGGCAGAAATTCATCGACGCGACGGTGCCGCAGGCGCACTACCTCGGTCTCACGATTCCGGATCCCGCCCTCGCCTATGACGAGGCAGCCAGGCACTGGACGATCGGGCCGATCGACTGGTCCGAATTCTGGCGGGTGGTGAAGGGCGAGGGGCCGTGCAATCGCCAGCGCATGGAGACGCGGCGTGCCGTACATGCCGACGGCGCGTGGGTGCGCGAGGCGGCCGAGGCGTTCGCTGCCAAGCGACAGCACCGGGCGCGGCAAGCGGCGTAGAAGCAGATACGAAAAAGAATTCAAGACGAGGAAATGCCATGGGCGACAACATGTGGCCGCTGTACGAGGTATTCCTGCGACCGCGCAATGGACTGGCGCACAAGCACGTCGGCTCGCTGCACGCCGCCGACGATGAGATGGCGCTGCAGAATGCGCGCGACGTCTACACGCGCCGCGGCGAGGCGCTGAGCATCTGGGTCGTGCCGAGCAAGGCGATCATCGCCGCCGAGCCCGCCGACAAGGGCTCGATGCTCGAGCCGTCCGAGCAGGAGCGCAAGCCCTACCGCCACCCGACCTTCTACGACATTCCCGACGAAGTCGGTCACATGTGAGAGGCACGCTTCGATGGCGAGCATGACAAGGTCCGGCGCCGACGCGCATTTCCAGTACATCCTCCGCCTGGCGGACAACGCCCTGGTGCTCGGCCACCGGTTGTCACAGTGGTCTGGCCGCGCGCCGACGCTGGAGGAGGACATCGCGCTGTCGAACGTCTCTCTCGACCTGGTCGGCCAGGCGCGCGCGCTCTACGATCTCGCTGGCAACATCGAGGGCGCGGGGCGCAGCGAGGATGCGCTCGCCTATCTCCGCGATGCCGGGCAGTTCCGCAATGTCCAGCTGGTCGAGCGGCCGAACAAGGATTTCGCCGCCACGATGGCGCGGCAGCTCGCCTACTCGGCGTTCGCCGAGCCGCTTTGGCGCGCCCTCTGCGCATCCCAGGACGCCGAACTCGCCGGCATCGCCGCCAAGGCCGAGAAGGAGACGACCTATCACCTGCGCCATTGCTCGGAGTGGGTGATCCGGCTCGGCGACGGCACCGCCGAGAGCCATCGCCGGATGCAGGATGCGATCGAAGACATGTGGATGTTCACCGGCGAGCTGTTCGAGGTCGACGATATCGACCGGGCCGCGATCGCGGCCGGCATCGGCGTTGATCCGTCAGCGCTCAAGCCGCAGTGGGACGCCACCATCGGCGAGGTCCTGGCCGAGGCGACGCTGAAGCCCCCGGCCGACGGCTGGATGATCAGCGGCGGCCGTCGCGGCGTTCACACCGAGCACCTCGGCCACATGCTGGCCGAAATGCAGTTCCTGCAGCGCGCCTATCCTGGAGCCACATGGTGATGCCGCAAGCAGCCAACCAGAATGAACCAGTCCGGGCGGCGGGCGCCGGCGGCGCCAGCATCGAGCGGGCGCGTGCCGCGCTCGACCAGGTCACCGACCCCGAGCTGCCGTTCCTGACCATCGCCGACATGGGCATCCTGCGCGATGTCCGCGAGCGGGACGGATTGATCGAGGTCGACATCACGCCGACCTATTCCGGCTGCCCGGCGACCGACGTGATCCGGCTCGAGGTCGAGGTGGCGCTCGCCAAGGCCGGTGTCGAGAAATTCACGGTCCGCAATATCTTCTCGCCGGCCTGGACCACCGATTGGCTGAGCGCCGCCGCGCGCCAGAAGCTCGCCGCCCATGGCATTGCGCCGCCGGTGCGCGCCGCCGGCAAGCGCGCGCTGTTCTCGGCAGTCGAGGTCGCCTGCCCGGCGTGCGGCTCGGCCACCACCGAGCGCATCAGCGAATTCGGCTCGACGGCCTGCAAGGCGCTCTACCGGTGCCGCAGCGTGCCGCGAGCCGTTCGAATACTTCAAGTGCATCTGAGCGCCTGGGGCCGGCCGAATGTCACATGACTTCCACCCGCTGCGGATCGCCGCACGTGCGACGCGAGACCGCCGGATGCGATGTCGATCGCGCTGGCGGTGCCGCCGGAGCTGACCGACGCTTACCGCTTCCGGCCCGGCCAGCATCTGATGGTGCGCGTCGATGCTCGACGGCGCAGGAGATGCGGCGCACCTATTCGATCTCGCTCGGGTCCCGACGACCACGAGCTGTGGGTCACCGTCAAGCGGGTCGATGGCGGACTGTTCTCCTCGCACGCGCACCAGCACTTCAAGCCGGGCCGACGATCGAGGCGATGCCGCCGGCCGGGCGCTTCGTGGTGCCGCCGCCGAACGGGCGGGCACGATCGTATCGTCGCGATCGCCGCCGGCAGCGGCATCACGCCGGTGATGGCGATGATCCGGCAGGTGCTGGCGCGCGAGCCGGAGAGCCGCTTCACGCTGATCTACGGCAATCGCACGTTCGACAGCATCATCTTCCGCGAGGCGCTGGACGACCTGAAGGATCGCTATCTCGGCCGGCTGACGGTGGTGCACGTGCTGAGCCGCGAGGCCGACGCCGACGTGCCCTGCTCAACGGCCACATCGACGCCGCGAAGGTCGAGCACTGCTGACCTCGCTGGTCAGCGTCCGCGACGTCGATCACGTTCTTCCTGTGCGGGCCCGGGCAGCCTGATCAAGGACGCGTCCAGGCAGCTGAAAGCGATGGGCGTGCCGCGCGAGCGCATCCATTTCGAGTATTTTCAGGCCGGCCCCGAGGTGGCCGAGCGGCCGTCGCGACCGGCGCCGCAGCCATGCGAGCAGCGCCGCCCAGGAAGGCGGTGCCGGCGGTAGTCGACGCTCGATGGCGCCCGCCACGCCTTCCGGGTGCAGCGGGGCGAGCATCGTGGTCGATGCGGCGATCGCGCCGGCGTGCGGGTGCCCTACTCGTGCAAGGGCGGCATGTGCTGCACGTGCCGGGCGAAGCTGGTCGAGGGCGAGGTCGAGATGACCGCGCAACTTCTCGCTGGAGCCGTGGGAGATCGATGCCGGCTTCGTGCTCACCTGCCAGGCGCGCCCGACCTCGACCGCGTCGTCCTCGACTACGACCAGCTGTGAGGCTCAGGCGGTGACGGCCCGCTGGCGCGCGCGCCGGCGCGGCGCGGCTGCATCGTCGGCCAGGTTGACGATGCCGTCGACCATCATCCGGGTGACGAGGTCGGCGTACTCGCTCGCGACGATCGGCCCCCCGGCCGGAACCACATGTAGTGCCAGTTGAGCATGCCGAACAGCGACATGGTCACCGGCTTCAGCAGCGACTGCCGCGGCCGATCGCCGGGATTGATGCCGGCGCAGCACGCTCGGCGAACATCGCGACCAGCTCGCGCTCGTAGGCCTTCAGCTGGTCCTGCCGGCGCGAGCGGCAGCGTCGACAGCTCGTTGATCTGGATCTTGTGCTCGGCATCGGCGCCCACGATAGGCGTCGAGCAGCGCGCGAACCAGGCCGCGCAGGCGCCGCGCGCGGTGGCGAGCCGCGGCTCATCCGCCGCCACCACCGTCGCCTCGAGCTCCTCGAAGTGCTCCTTCAGCATGTCGAACAGCAGCTGCTCCTTGTTGGCGTAGTAGTGGTAGAGCAGCGCCTTCGAGATTCCGCAGGCGCCAGCGATCGCCGCCATCGAGGTGCGGTCGTAGCCGTTGGGCGGCGAACAGCTCGGCGGAGCGGTCGAGGATCGCGCGGCGCTTCACGTCGTGGTCGGCGGCGCGTGGGCGCGCCATGGAGCCTCCAGTGGTTCGTGGCCGGACGGTTTACGCCCGCGGCCGCTTGTCGATGACGCGCTTCGCCTTGCCGACGCAGCGCTCGACCGCGCCGGGCGCCTCGACTGTCACGCGGACGGGATGCCGATCATGTTTCGCACCGCTTCCGTCAGCCGGCGCGCACTGGCGGCGCGGACCTCGGCGGCAGCGGCATCGGGCCGCGCCTCGACCTGATCTCGATCTCGTCCATGCGCGCCTCGCGCGTCAGCACGATCAGGTAGTGCGGCGACAGCGTGCTCGATCCTGCAGCAGCAGCTCCTCGATCTGGGTCGGGAACACGTTGACGCCGCGCACGATCATCATGTCGTCGGAGCGGCCGGTGACCTTCTCCATGCGCCGCATCGCTGCGCGCCGTGCCCGGCAGCAGCCGCGTCAGGTCGCGGGTGCGATAGCGGATGACCGGCATCGCCTTCCTTGGTCAGCGAGGTGAAGACCAGTTCGCCCTTCTCGCCGTCGGGCAGCACCTCGCCGGTCTCCGGATCGATGATCTCCGGGTAGAAATGGTCCTCCCAGATGTGCAGGCCGTCCTTGGTCTCGACGCATTCGTTGGCGACGCCCGGCCCCATCACCTCGGACAGGCCGTAGATGTCGACCGCGTCCATGTCGAAGGCGCCTCTCGATCTCCTCGCGCATCTCGTTGGTCCAGGGCTCGGCGCCGAAGATGCCGACCTTGAGCGAGCGTCTGCGCGGATCGATGCCCTGGCGCGGAACTCGTCGAGGATCGCGAGCATGTAGCTCGGCGTCACCATGATGATGTCGGGCTCGAAGTCGCAGATCAGCTGCACCTGCCGCTCGGTCATGCCGCCGGAGACCGGGATCACCGTGCAGCCGAGCCGCTCGGCGCCGTAGTGCGCGCCGAGCCCGCCGGTGAACAGGCCGTAGCCGTAGGCGACATGCACCTTCATGCCCGGCCGGCCGCCGGAGGCGCGGATCGAGCGCGCCATCGACGTCGGCCCAGGTGTCGATGTCGCTCTTGGTGTAGCCGACCACGGTCGGCTTGCCGGTGGTGCCGGACGAGGCGTGGATGCGCACGATCTGCTCGTGCGGCACCGCGAACATGCCGAACGGATAGTTGTCGCGCAGGTCCGCCTTGGTGGTGAACGGGAATTTCGCGAGGTCTTCGAGGCGCTTGAAGTCGTCCGGGATGGACGCCGGCCGCGTCGAATTTCTTCCGGTAGTGCGGCGACATTGTCGTAGGCGTGCTGCAGCGACCAGGCAGCCGCTCGCGTCTGCAGCGCCGCGATCTCGTCGCGCGAGGCGGTCTCGATCGGCTCGAGCCCGTAGGGCTGGTAGGATGCGTCGACCATGTTCGCCTCGCCTGCTGTCGCGCTGTGGTCCAGCCGGTCCAGAATGGTGCCCTCGATGGTGCGCGAATGGCCGCGGAATTCCGCGATCACCGTGCCGTCCTCGCGCGTCACCGTGATGTCGTAGATGCCGGAGCGGCCGGCGCGCTGCCGTCTCGACGCCGCGCGCGGTCAGCCGGTCGCCGAGCCTTGCCGGGCGCGACGAAGGTGATCGCGCATTGCTGCGCGACGGTGCGCTGGTTGTAGGTGTTGCAGGCGAAGGCGAAGGTCGAATCGGCGAGCGTGAAGATGAAGCCGCCATGGCACGATGCTGTGGCCGTTGACCATTTGTCGGTGATCGTCATCGCGAGCATCGCCCGGCCGGGCTCGACCGCGATCAGCTGCATGCCGAGGCCCTGCTGGCGCGATCGTCCGCCCACATGCGCTCGGCGCAGGCTGCGCGCGATCGCGTCGCACGCGTCCGTCATGCGTCACGGCTCTTCCGGCCCGGTGAACTTCGGCGCGCGCTTTTCCATGAAGGCGCGTCACGCCTTCGGCGTAGTCCGGGCTGCGTCCGGCCTCGCGCTGCAGATCGCGTTCGAGGTCGAGCTGGGCGTCGACAGATCGTTGGTCTCGGCGGCGTCGAGCGCGCGCTTGATCGAGGCCGAGCCCATAGGTCGGCTGCGCGCGAGGCGCGTCGCACAAGCTGCGGGCTTCGCGCCATCAGCACGTCGTCGTCGACGCTTTCCAGATCAGGCCCCAGCTCTCGGCCTGTCTCGGCCGGCAGCGGGTCGCCCAGCAGCGCCAGCCCGCGGGCGCGCGCCGCGCCGACCAGCCGCGGCAGGAACCAGGTGCCGCCGGAATCCGGCACGAGGCCCAATCTGCAGAAGGCCTGCAGGAAGCGCGCCGACCGCGCCGCGAGCACGATGTCGCAGGCGAGCGCGATATTGGCGCCGGCGCCGGCGGCAACGCCGTTGACGGCGCAGATGACCGGGCAAGCGCAGGCCGCGAATCGTGCGGATCAGCGGATTGTAATAGCGTCGATCGTGGCGCCGAGGTCCGGTGCCTTGCCGGGCTTGCCTGCACGCGGTCGTTGCAGATCCTGGCCGGCGCAGAAGCCCGTCCCGGCGCCGGTGATCAACACCGCGCGGCAGGTCGAATCGGCTTCCGCCTCGTCGAGCGCCTGCTTCAGCGCGACATGCATCTCCTCGTTGAAGGAATTGAGCTCGTCCGGACGGTTGAGCGTGATCGATGCGCACCGTTCGGCCGCGTCTCGACGAGAATGTCGCCTCGTCCATTCTTCCCTCCCGATTTCGGCGCGGCGATTGCGCTTCGATTCCGTCGTCGACTGTCAGGCATCTTGACTGACCGGTCGGTCGGATAATTATATGAACCTGATGTCATCAGGGCGGGTCAACGCCGACGACGGCTTCGTCTCGCACCGATGCGATGACGTCGGATCACTAATGCAGGGCCCGGAATGCGACGGGTGGCCTGCCTGGGAGGCGCAACGTGGCTGACAGGTCCCGGCAATTCAGGAGCGCCGCGGTTCACGCGAGCGCTGCCGTGTGCCCGGACATCGCGCCAAAATCATCGAAAGCTATGGGAGGAAGGCAAACACATGAAACTTGCGTTGAAATGGCGCTTGCGGCCGGCCGGCGTCGCTGGCTGCTGTCGCGCCGTCGTTTGCGCAGGCGCAGATCAAGATCGGCGCGGTGCTGTCGGCCACCGGCGGCGCCTCGTTCCTCGGCGATCCCGAGAAGAAGACGCTGAAGATGTATGTCGCCGACATCAACGCCAAGGGCGGCATCCTCGGCAAGAAGATCGAGACTCGTGATCTATGACGATCGGCGGCGATCCCGAACAAGGCGCGCACGTTCGCCACCCGCCTGATCGAGGAGGACAAGGTCGATCGCGCTGCTCGGCGGCTCGACCACCGGCGACACCATGGCGATCATCCCGGTCGTTCGAAGAGGCCAAGCTGCCGTTCATCTCGCTGGCCGGTGCCGGTGGTCATCATCGACCCGGTCAAGAAGTGGAACTTCAAGACGCCGCATACCGATCTGATGGCCTGCGAGAAGATTTTCGAGGACATGAAGAAGCGCGGATCTCACCAAGATCGCCATGATCTCCGGCGCCGATGCCTTCGGCAAGTCGATGCAGCGAGCCAGTGCCTGACGGTGATCAAGAAATACGGCATCGAGGTCCTGCACGAGGAGACCTATCAGCCCGCCGACAACGACATGACCGCCGCAGCTCACCAACATCAAGGGCAAGGCCGGCGTGCAGGCGGTGCTCAATCCGGGCTTCGGCCAGGGGCCGGCGATCGTGACGCGCAACTACAAGCAGCTCGGCGATCTCCGTTCCGCTCTACCAGAGCCACGGCGTCGCCTCGAAAGGCTTCATCGAGCTGCGGCCGGCGACGGCGGCGGAGGGCGTGCGGCTGCCGGCGGCGGCGCTGCTGGTGGCCGACAAGCTGCCCGACAGCGACCCGCAGAAGAAGGTCGTGGTCGATTACAAGAAGACCTACGAGAGTACGACCAGCCAGCCGGTCTCGACCTTCGGCGGTCACACGTATGACGGCCTGATGATCCTGGTCGAGGCGATGAAGCGCGCCGGCACCGCCGACGGCCAAGGTGCGCGACGAGATCGAGAAGACCAAGGGCTTCATCGGCACCGGCGGCGTCGTCAACATGTCGCCGACCGACCACATGGGCCTCGACCTGTCGGCCTTCCGGATGCTCGAGATCAAGAACGGCGACTGGACCATGCGCAGTAATCGTGCCGTGCAGGCGTAATGCCGGCAGGCCGGCGGACGGCGAGCGCACGGCTCGCCGGCGCCGCGCCACGCCGTCTTCGTGCATCGCCGCCTGAGATGGCACGATGCGCACATGCCTGAATTCCTGCAGTTCCTGTTGTCCGGCTGACGGTCGGCGCGGTCTACGCGCTGGTCGCGCTCGGCTTCACGATGATCTACAACGCGTCCGACGTCGTGAATTTCGCCCAGGGCGAGTTCGTGATGATCGGCGGCATGATGACGTTCTTCCTGTCTGCAGGCGGGCATGCCGCTGCCGGTTGCGGCCGGGCTCGCGGTGCTGTGCCGCGGTCGTGGTCGGCCTGCTGCTCGACAAGCTCGCGATCGAGCCGGCGCGCGGGGCGTCCGTCGTCACCCTGATCATCATCACCATCGGTGCCTCGATCTTCCTGCGCGGCGTCGCCCAGATCGTGTTCGACAAGCAGTTCCACCGGCTTCCCGCCTTCACCGGCGAAGCTCCGATCCCGGTCTTCGGCGCGACCATCCTGCCGCAGAGCGTCTGGGTGCTGGCCGGCGCCGCGCTCGATCTTCGTCGGCCTCTGGGCGTTCTTCGAGCGCACGCTGATCGGGCAAGGCGATCACCGCCACCGCGGCCAACCGCCTGGCGGCGCAGCTCGTCGGCATCAACACCGACTGCATGATGGCGCTGTCCTTCGCGCTGTCGGCGGCGATCGGCGCGGTCGCCGGCATTCTGGTGACGCCGATCACGCTGACCAGCTACGACGTCGGCACCCTGCTGGCGCTCAAGGGCTTCGCCGCGGCGATGCTCGGCGGCATGGGCAATCCCGCTCGGCGCGGTGGTCGGCGGACTGATCGTCGGCGTCCTGGAGCAGTTCGGCGCCGGGCTGATCAGCTCGAAGTACAAGGACGCGGTCGCCTTCGTCGTCATCCTGCTGACGCTGTTCGTCATGCCGCACGGCCTGTTCGGCCGCGTCGCGGATCGAGAGGGTGTGACGATGGCAGGCATCTGCGAACGCCGTCGATCGCTGGTTGCGCTGCTCGCCTTGTTGATCGCGGTCGCGCCGGTGCTGTTCCCGTCGAATTTCTACTACGAGATCGGCGCCAGCATCTTCATCACCGCGCTGGCGGTGGTCGGCCTCAATCTGCTGATGGGCTACGCCGGGCAGGTCAGTCTCGGCCACGCCGGCTTCTTCGGCATCGGCGCCTATGCCGTCGCCATCGGCCCGACGCATTTCGGCATCCCGTCACTGCTGAGCCTGGTCGCCGGTCTTGCGCTCGTCGCTCGCCATCGCCTGGCTGGTCGGCCGCCCGATCCTGCGGCTCAAGGGCCACTACCTCGCCGTCGCCACGCTCGGCTTCGGCTTCCTGGTCAGCCATGGTGCTCACCAACGAGGCGCGCTGGACCGGCGGGCCGGACGGCATGAGCGTCGCCGCGGCTCGACCTGCTCGGCCTGGTCATTCGCGGCTCGCGAATGTGGTACTGGACGAGCGCGCTGGTGCTGCTGGCCGGCATCTGGCTGGCGCTCAACCTCGTCGACAGTCCGACCGGGCGCGGCCTGGCGCGCATTGCATGACAGCGAGGTGGCGGCCAGCGTCAACGGCGTCGACGTCGCCCGCTACAAGCTCGCGGCGTTCGTGATCTCGGCCGGCTACGCCAGCCTCGCCGGCTCGCTGGCCGCATTTGCCGATGGCCATGTCACGCCGACGTCGGCCGGCTTCCTGCACTCGATCGAGCTCGTCACGATGAGCGTGCTCGGTGGCATGAGCTCGGTTCTCGGCGCGGTGCTCGGAGCGGCCGTGCTGAAGGCGCTGCCGCAGATCCTGACCTTCCTGCACGAATACGAGCAGGTCGTGCTCGGCGCGATCATGATCTGATCATGATCTTCCTGCCGCAAGGCATCCTGCCGTCGCTGGCCGCCCTGGCCAGGCGGAGGCCGTCATGACCATGCTCGAGGTCGAAGATCTCGGTATCGAGTTCGGCGGCGTGCGGGCGGTCGACGGACTTTCGTTCGTCATTCCGAAAGGGCGGATCGTCTCGATCATCGGCCCCAACGGCGCCGGCAAGACCACGCTGTTCAACATGATCTCGGGCATCTACCGGCCGAGCCGCGGGCGCATCCGGCTCGAAGGCCGCGACGTCACCGGCGTGCCGCCGCATATGCTCGCTCGCGCCGGCCTGTCGCGGACCTTCCAGAACCTGCAGATATTCTTCCGGCTGACGGCGCTGGAGAACGTCATGGTCGGCCGGCATCTGCACGAGCCGAAGGCGATCCTGCCGCATTTCCTGATGCTGCCGTCGGTCAGGCGCGCCAATCGGGATTGCGAGGCGAAGGCGCGCGAGTTGATCGAGCTCGTCGGCCTCGGCGGCGATGCCGGGCGGCTGGCCGGCGGGCTGTCCTATGGCGCATTGAAGCGGCTGGAGATCGCCCGCGCGCTTGCCGCCGAGCCGAGGATCCTGCTGCTCGACGAGCCGGCCGCCGGCTGCAACGGCGTCGAGACCGAGGAGATCGACCGCCTGATCCAGGAGATCGCGCGGCGTGGCATCACGGTCGCGCTGGTCGAGCACGACATGAAGCTCGTGATGAAGATCTCCGATCATATCGTGGTGCTCGACTACGGCCGCAAGCTCGCCGAGGGGACCGCCGCCGAGGTTCGGCGGAGCCCGGAGGTCATTCGCGCCTATCTCGGCAGCCAGGCGGTAGCGGGGGGTGATCATGCTCGCCGTTGAGGCATTGAGCGGTCACTACGGCCGCATCCAGGTGCTGCGGGACGTTACGCTCGAGGTTCGGCGCGGCGAGATCGTCACTCTCGTCGGCGCCAACGGTGCCGGCAAGACGACGCTGTTGCGCACGATCTCAGGCGTGCGGCCGGCAAGCGCCGGGCGGATCATGTTCGAGGGCAGCGATATCACCCGCGCCCGGCCGTACGCCCGGGTTCGGGCGGGCATCGCGCAGTCGCCGGAGGGCCGGCAGATCTTCGGCGTCCTGTCGGTGGAGGACAATCTGCGGCTCGGCGGCTATCTGCGCCGGGACGGCGAAATCAATCGCGACATGGATCGCGTCTACGAGCTGTTTCCGATCCTGCGCGAGTTCCGCACCCGCCGCGGCGGCGAGCTGTCGGGCGGCCAGCAGCAGATGCTGGCGATCGGGCGGGCGCTGATGGCGCGGCCGAAGCTCTTGCTGCTCGACGAGCCGAGCATGGGGCTGGCGCCGATCCTGGTCGACCAGATCCTGTCGACCATCACTGCGCTGAAGGCCGACGGCATGACGATCTTCCTCGTCGAGCAGAACGCCTTCGCGGCGCTTGCAATCGCCGACCGCGGCTACGCGCTCGAGACCGGCTCGGTGATACTGGCAGGCACCGGCGCCGAGCTGCTCGCCAACGACAAGGTCAAGGAAGCCTATCTCGGCGTGTGAGCATCTCGACAAGCGCGGCCGGTGCGCGCTCAATGGCGGTGGGCATGGTCATCATCGAGAGCCAGCAGATGCAAGCGCGCCGGGTCATCACAGTTGTCGGTTGTCATGCCGAGGGCGAGGTCGGCGACGTGATCACCGGCGGCGTGCTGCCTCCGCCCGGCGTCACCATGCTCGACAAGAAGCTCGTCATGGAGCGCGATCACGACCACGTCCGTCGCCTGCTGATCCAGGAGCCGCGTGGCTCGGTCGCCCGCCACGTCAACCTGCTGGTGCCGCCGACCCGGCCCGATTGCGTCGCCGGCGCCATCGTCATGGAGCCGACCGAGTATCCGCCGATGTCGGGCTCGAACACGATGTGCATCGTCACCGTCCTGCTCGAGACCGGCATCGTGCCGATGGTGGAGCCGGTGACGAGGTTGCGGCTCGACATGCCGGCCGGGCCGGTCGACGTGACGGCGGCCTGCGAGCGCGGCAAGGTGACCGGCGTCACCATCCGCAACGTGCCGGCGATGGCGTTGAAGCTCGATGCACCGCTCGATGTGGCGGGCGTCGGCACGCTGAAGATCGACATCGCCTACGGCGGCATGATCTTCGCGATCGTCGACGCCACGGCGGCGGGCTTCGAGGTGCGGCCGGACGAGGCGCGCGATCTCGCGATCCTGGGCGAGAAGGTGCGCATCGCCGCGCGCGAGCAGCATCCGGTGGCCCACCCTCGAGTATCGGCGAGATCGCAGGGGTGTCGATCGTCCAGTTCGCGGCGCCGTTCAATGGCCCGGACCAGGTCTCGCGCAACACCTGCATCGTGGCTCCGGGCCGCTCCGACCGCTCGCCGACCGGCACCGGCACGTGCGCGCGCATGGCCGTCCTGCACGCGCGCGGGCTGCTGCAGGTCGGCCAGGGGATCGTGCACGAATCGATCATCGGTTCGCGGTTCAAGGGCCGCATTCTCGGCGAGACGATGGTCGCCGGCGTCAACGCGATCGAGCCCGAGATCACCGGCCGGGCCTGGATCACCGGCCTGCACCAGTATTTCGTCGACCCGGCCGACCCGTGGCCGGAAGGCTATGTCGTCGCCGACACCTGGGGCACCAGCAACACGACGCAGCAGACCGCCGCTTCTTGATCCAGGACAATGTCATTGCGCATCGCGCCGGTACGCTCGGCCCATCTCATCCGGGAGGGCATGCGATGACCAAGACGCTCGAGCTGCTGAACACCGATCCGTTGGCGCAATTCGCGCTGGGCGGCCTTGCACTGACCGTGCTCGTGACGATCGGGCTGTTCGTGTTTCTCATCACCCGGCGCAACTCGCGCAAGGCCTGAACCGTTCCCGCGCCCCGGGCGATTTCCACCGGAAGTTATGGTCGCGGGTCTGCAGCAATCGCAGGATTGATGCGCGTCAAGGCCGGCACGCAGCAGAATTGCGACATTGATCAGAGTTTTGACCAACAGAAGCGAGAAGCGCCATGAAAGCTCAAGACATCATGACCAAGGACGTCGTTACCGTCCGTCCCGAGGCAACCGTGCACGAGGTTGCCGCATTGATGGTCGAACGGCGCGTCAGCGGCATTCCGGTCGTCACCGACAAGGGCAGCGTGGTCGGTATCGTCAGCCAGTCGGACCTGATGCACCGTGCCGAGGTCGGCACCGAGCGCAAGCACAAGTGGTGGTTCCGCGCCTTCGCCGATTCGAGCCTGTTGGCGCGCGATTTCGTGAAGGCGCACGGCAACGTTGCCAACGATATCATGGCTCGGCAGGTGGTCTCGGTGCGCCCCGACACCGACCTTCGGGACGTGGCGGATATTCTCGACAAGCACAAGATCAAGCGCGTGCCGGTGGTGCAGGACGGCCAACTCGTCGGCATCGTGACGCGCGGCGACCTGGTGCGCGCGCTGAGCCAGACCAAGGCCACCAAGCCGGCGACGAAGATCGACGACGCCGCGCTGCACAAGGCGCTCAGGGATCGCATGCACAAGCATGCCTGGATCAACGAGACCTACGTCAACCTCATCGTCGACGACGGCGTCGTCGAGATCTGGGGCTTCGTCGACTCGGCCGACCAGCAGCGGGCCGTCCGCGTGCTGGTGGAGGAAACCGAGGGCGTCACCCGCGTCGTCGACACGATCACGATCGGCTCGCCCTACCGCGGCGGCATCTAGCCACGGTTCCGCCCTCGCCGGGGAAACGCCTGAAGCCCGGCAGGGCTAGCTGCGCCCGTACTTTTTCCAGTAGGCCCCGAACAGCGCCTCCTCGCTCGGCTTGTCCTCGGGGATCGTCGTGACGAGGTGCGTGATGTTGACGAAGCAGCGCCAGTTGAGATTGTCGGAGATGGCGTTGCCCTGCCAGGTGCCACACCCCATCGTCAGGGTGAAGGCAAGGCCATTGTCGAAGCCGCCACCGTTGCCGAAGGTATGCGCCTGATCGACCAGCACGCGCACGACGTCGGTCGTCTCGGCCAGCGTCCGCGCATGCGCCATGTCCCTGGTGTGGATGCCGCACGAATGGCCGCGGCCCTGGTAGTCGAGGATGGCGCGGGTGATGCGCGCCGCGTCCTCGAAGTCGGCGGCCCGGTAGACGGTCAGGACCAGCGAGAGCTTCTCGCCGGACAGCGGATAGGCCGGGCCGATGCCGGTCTCCTCGACCATCACGAACGTGGATCGCGCGGCGCCGGCCGGCAGGTCGAACACGCGGGCGAGCGCGTCGGTCCCTTGCGCGATCACGTTGCGGTTGAGCTTGCCGTCCTGCCATAGCCGCTCGACGATGCGCTGGCGCTCGGCGCCGCTCGCCAGATAGCCGCCTTGACGCTCGAGCGCGGCGATCGCCTGGTCATAGACGGCATCGACGATCACGACGGCATTCTCCGACGAGCACGAGGTGGCGTGATCGAACGTCTTCGACAGCATGATCTTGTGCGCGGCGTCGTCGAGATCCGCGCTTGCGTCGATGATCACCGGCACATTGCCGAGGCCTACCCCGAGCGCCGGCTTGCCCGACCTGTACGACTGCCTGACGTTGACCTGGCTGCCGGTGCATACGACGAGGTCGCAACTCTCCATGAGTTGCGTGGTCATGTCGCGCGTGACCGGCGCCGGCAGGATCTGCACCAGATCGGCCGGCAGCCCGATCCGCTCGAGCTCGGCCCGCATGCCGTCGACCGCCGGCTTCGACGCGGCCCAGGCGGCCGGCGGCGGCGCGATGACGATGGCATTGCCGCCCTTCACCGCCATCATCGCCTTGTTCACCGGCGTCGCGCTCGGGTTGGTCGATGGCGTGATGGCGGCGACCACGCCCACCGGCTTGGCCCACTTGACGATTCCCTTCTCCGGGATCTCCTCGATGATCCCGGTCGACCTCACCCGCAGCAGATCGCGCAGGGTGCCGAAGGTCTTGCGCTGGTTCTTGACGATCTTGCTGTCGACGCGGCCGATTCCCGTCACCTCGACCGCGATCTCGGCCAGGCGCTTCGCCCGGTCCGGCTCGTAGATCGACCAGGCGAGCGCGGTGACGGCCTCGTCGATCCGCGGCTGGCCGTGCTGCTCGATCTCGCGCGCAAAGGCTGCCATCGCCTTGCGTGCGTTGTCGACGAGGCCAGCGACCGGCGTGGCCGCTTGCGATGTGGAGGCGGACCCGACTTGTGGGCTCGGCATCGTCATCTCCCTGGGAACCGAAAATGATCAGTGGCGGTGTACCGCCGGATACGGCTACCGTAGAGCGGTCTCGAATTGACAGTCAAAGAAACTGCGTGTCAAATCTCGAGACGTTTTGTTCTGCCCTGCAAGACAAGCAGATCGAATGGCGAGCCTTGAACGCCACCTTGCCGAGACGTCGTGAGCAATGCCGGCGCAGGTCAGCCTACGCAAAAAAAACGCCTGCCGGCCGCCAATTGAAAGTGCCTTGCAGAATGTGACCACGTTTTCATCGTGGCAGTGGAGGACGCTCATGCGACTTAGATCGGTGCTGCTCGCGCTGGCGCTGCTGGCTGCGAGCGCGTTTGCTCAGCTGGCACACGCTCAGCAGAAGATCAGGATGCAGACGGCGGTGCCGTCGGCAAGCATCTATTTCGAGCTGCTGAAACGATACGCGGACCGGGTCGACAAGATGTCGAACGGCCGCCTCAAGATCGAGGTGCTGCCGGACGGCGCGATCGTGCCGGCATTCGAGATCCTCGACGCCGTCGACAAGGGAATTGTCGAGAGCGGATACGCCTGGACCCACTACTGGTCGGGCAAGAGTCCGGCCGCCGGCCTGTTCTCCAATCCGATGGCCGGCGCCGGTGTCGGTCTCGACCAGCTCTCGCACGTCGCATGGCTGCTCGAGGGCGGCGGCAATCAGCTGCTGGAGAAATTCTACAGCCAGGTCCTGAAGCTCAACGTCGTCGCCCACATGGTGCAGCCGATGGGCCCCGATCCGCTCGGCTGGTTCAAGCGGCCGATCAAGGACGTGGCGGATTTCAAGACCATGAAGTACCGCTCCCCGCCCGGCATCACCGGCGAGATCTTCAAGGAGATGGGCATCGCCGCCGTCGCCATGCCCGGCGGCGACATCGTGCCGGCGGCGCAGCGCGGCACGATCGACGCCGCCGAGTGGATCGGCCCGGCCGATGATCGCAACCTCGGCCTGCATACCGTCTGGAAGAACTACTACCTGCAGGGCCTGCACCAATCGACCGACATCGGCGAGGTGCTCTACAACAAGACCTTCTATGACAAGCTGGCACCGGACCTGAAGGCGATCCTGCAGGCTGCGGCGCTCGCGTCGATGGCCGAGACATACGCCTTCAACGTCTGGCGCAACGCGCAGGCCATCGTCGAGTTGCGCGAGAAGCACGGCGTCCAGATCCTCGACACGCCGAAGGACTTCTTCCCGGAGTTCGTGCGGGCGACCAATGTCGTGCTCGATCGCTATGCGGCGAAGGACCCGTTCTTCAAGGAGGTGCTCGACAGCCAACGCACCTTCGCCAAGACGGTCGTGCCGTACTGGACCAAGATCAACGACCTGTACTCCAACCTCGGCAACGCCGCGTTGAAGTAGTCGCCGCACGAGGAATCGCGAGCGCCGCCGCCGCGCCCGCGACCACTTCGCCTGCTTTCTGCCGCGGCAGGCAGGATGCAGTCCTTGGTGCCGCTCGGGGGAGTCGATGGTCGCAGAAAGCCCGTTCGCCAGGACAGTCGAACGATTGGATCAGGTGGCGCTGTGGTCCGGCCGCATCGTCGGCTGGATCATAGTCCCGATGGTGCTGAGCCTGGTCTGGGAGGTGGTCGCGCGGTACTTCTTCAACGCGCCGACCGTGTGGGCCTACGACATGACCTTCATGACGTACGGCACGTTCTTCATGCTGGGCTCGGCATACACGCTGCAGCGCGGCGGGCACATCCGCACCGACTCGTTCTACAGCGGCTGGTCGACGCGAACCCAGGGCCTGGTCGATACGATCTGCTACCTGGTGTTCTTCTTCCCGCCGCTGCTGATCTTCCTGTGGGTGACGTGGGACTACTTCATCGTCTCCTACAACCGCGGCGAGCGCACCGTCACCTCGCCCTGGATGCCGGTGATCTATCCGCTGAAATTCGTGATGCCGCTGACCTGCGCGCTATTGCTGATCCAGGGCACTGCCGAGCTGCTGCGCTCGATCGAGGCCGCGCGTACCGGCAGATGGATATCGAGGCGGCACTCGATGTCGGCCGAGGCCAACGGGGAGCAAGCGCCAGGTGTCTAACGAATGGCTCGGTATCCTCTCGCTGGTGATCCTGTTCGGCGCGATCTTCATCGGCTTCCCGATCGCCTTCACGCTGATCGCGATCGCGCTCGGCGTCGGCTGGGTTGCGCTCGGACCGGTCGCGATCCATCTGATGACGCTGCAATTCTTCGCCGTGATGAAGGAGACCTCGCTCGCCTCGGTGCCGTTCTTCCTGTTCATGGGCTATCTGCTCGAGCAGTCGGGGCTGATGGAGCGATTGTTCCGCGGCGTGCAGCAGCTGCTCGCGGGCGTGCGCGGCTCGCTCTATCTGGCGGTCCTCATCACCGCCACGATCTTTGCGGCGGCCACCGGCATCGTCGGCTCGTCGGTGACCTTGCTGGGCGTGATGGCGGCCCCGTCGATGAAGCGCTCGGGCTACGACGTGCGATTGTCCGCGGGCGCAATCACCGCCGGCGGAACGCTCGGCATCCTGATCCCGCCCTCGGTCATGCTGATCGTGATGGGACCGGTCGTCGGCGTGCCCACCACCGACCTGTTCGCCGCCGCCGTGCTGCCCGGCCTGCTGCTCTCCGGGCTCTACATCGTCTACTGCCTCGGCCGCAGCTATCTCGACCCGTCGCTCGGCCCGCCGCTGCCGATGAGCGAGCGCGCCGAAAGCAAGTGGCTGGTGCTGAAGGATCTTTCGGTCGGGGTGATCCCGGTCGTGGTGGTCATCCTGGCGACGCTCGGCGTGATCCTCGCCGGCATCGCCACCCCGACCGATGCCGGCGCGGTCGGCGCGTTCGTGGTGTTCCTGCTGACCCTCGTCTCCCGCACCATGACGCTGCCGAAGCTCAAGCGCGCGGTGCTGGCGACGCTCGAGGTGTCGTCGATGATCCTGATGCTGGTCGCGGCGTCGAACTACTTCGGCGCGGTCTTCTCGCGGCTCGGCTCGGCGAATATGATCGCCGAGTCGATGCTGGCGCTGCCGTTTCCGCCGATGATAATGTTGATCCTGGTCCTCGCCGTCATCTTCGTGCTGGCCTGGCCCCTGGAATGGGTTCCGATCGTCCTGATCGTGGTGCCGATCATGCTGCCGCTGGTGCAGAAGCTCGGCATCGATCTGGTCTGGTTCTGCACGCTGGTGGCGGTTTGCCTGCAGACGGCATGGCTGTCGCCGCCGGTGGCGCTGTCGGCCTACTTCCTGAAGGGCGTGGTGCCGGACTGGCGGTTGAGCGACATCTATGCCGGCATGATGCAGTTCATGGTGCTGCAGCTGATCGGGTTGGGGTTTGTTCTGATATTCCCGGAGCTCGCCCTCTGGTTGCCCCGGCTGTTGCGGAACTGAACGCCGCGGGAGCGGCCGGGCCGGGCGGCGAAGCATGGTAGCGGCCTCGCGAGAGGCGTTCGATCACGAGTAGACGAAGGAACGACGAGCATGAAGATGACCACCGAGGAAGCATTCGTGAAGGTGCTGCAGATGCATGGCGTCGAGCACGCCTTTGGCATCATCGGCTCTGCGTTCATGCCGATCTCCGACCTGTTCCCGAAGGCCGGCATCACGTTCTGGGACGTCGCGCACGAGTGCAACGGCGGCTACATGTGCGACGGCTACACCCGCGCGTCGGGCAAGATCGCGATGTGCATCGCCCAGAACGGCCCCGGCATCACCAACTTCGTCACCGCCGTCAAGACCGCCTACTGGAACCACACGCCGATGCTGCTGGTGACGCCGCAGGCGGCGAACCGCACCATCGGCCAGGGCGGCTTCCAGGAGGTCGAGCAGATGGCGCTGTTCCGCGACATGGTCTGCTACCAGGAGGAGGTGCGCGACCCGTCGCGGATCGCCGAGGTGCTGAACCGGGTCATCCTGAAGGCGAAGCGGCTTTCGGCGCCGGCGCAGATCAACGTGCCGCGCGACTACTGGACCCAGGTGATCGACATCGCGCTGCCGGCGATGGTCGAGTTCGAGCGGCCGGCGGGCGGCGCCGAGGCGATCGCGGAGGCGGCGCGACTGCTGTCGGCGGCGACGTTCCCGGTGATCCTGTCCGGCGCCGGCGTGGTGATCGGCAATGCGATCCCCGACTGCGCGGCGCTCGCCGAGAAGCTCGACGCCCCGGTCTGCTCCGGCTACCAGCACAACGACAGCTTCCCGGGCAGCCATCCGCTCGCCTGCGGGCCGCTCGGCTACAACGGCTCGAAGGCGGCGATGGAGATCATCGCCAAGGCCGACGTCGTCCTGGCGCTCGGCACCCGCCTCAACCCGTTCTCGACGCTGCCCGGATACGGCATCGACTACTGGCCGAAGAATGCCAAGTTGATCCAGGTCGACATCAATCCGGACCGCATCGGGCTCACCAAGCCGGTCGCCGTCGGCATCTGCGGCGATGCGAGGCTGGTCGCCCGCCAGATCCTCGGCCGTCTGGCGCCGACCGCCGGCAACGCCGGTCGCGAGGAGCGCAAGGCGCTGGTCCACAAGACCAAGTCGGCGTGGCTGCAGGCCCTGTCGAGCATGGATCACGAGGACGACGATGCCGGCACCACCTGGAACGAGCGCGCCCGCAAGCGCGACCCGGAACGCATGTCGCCGCGGCAGGCGTGGCGCGCGATCCAGGCCGGTCTGCCGAAGGACGCGATCATTTCCTCCGACATCGGCAACAATTGCGCGATCGGCAACGCCTATCCGACCTTCGAGCAGGGGCGGAAGTACCTCTCCCCCGGTCTGTTCGGACCCTGCGGCTATGGCTTCCCGTCGATCATCGGCGCCAAGATCGGCTGCCCCGACACCCCGGTCGTCGGCTTCGCCGGCGACGGCGCATTTGGCATCTCGATGAGCGAGATGAGCTCGATCGGCCGGAGTGAGTGGCCGGGCATCACCATGGTCGTCTTCCGCAATTATCAGTGGGGCGCCGAGAAGCGGAACTCGACCCTGTGGTACGACGACAATTTCGTCGGCACCGAGCTCGATCCGAACCTGTCCTACGCCAAGGTCGCGCAGGGCTGCGGCCTCAAGGGCGTGACGGTGAAGACCCAGGCCGAGCTGACCGCGGCGCTCAAGGAATCCTGCGAGGCGCAGAAGAAGCGGGTGACGACCTTCATCGAGGTGATCCTCAACCAGGAGCTCGGCGAGCCGTTCCGCCGCGACGCGATGAAGAAGCCGGTCGTCGTCGCCGGCATCTCGAAGAGCGACATGCGGCCGCAGAAGGTGGGGTGACTGGAGAGGTTTGGCCTCGTCAGGCCCGGCCGATCAATCGCAGGGACTTCAGGACTAGGCGAGCTCCGCGCAGCCAAATCGGTTTGCGATACTTGGCGGCAGTGTGCGCAAACGAGTTCGCTTCGTCCTCCTGTTCCGGGTCCTGGCCGAACCAATGCCTGTATGCGTGGTGCCCCACCTCGTGCAGCAGCGTGTGCCGGTTGATCGCGTTTTCGAGCGCCGCCAGCCAGCCATTCGGTGGAAGCCTGCTCTCCCACGCTATGGTGATCACGGCGAGGCCTGGCAGGTAGGTGCCCAACCAGTCTCGATTGAAGTCAGAGCCAATAATGTAGACACGCGCGATGCCTTCGATGTCTTGGTGCTGCAGGTCGGCAAGCCATGATCGCACGTGCTCGCTGGCCGTGCGTCGTTCGTCGATCGCGACATGCTCCCAGACGTCGAGCGTCGGCAGCCGGACGACACGGTAGTCTTTGTGCGAGAACCGCTTGAGAGATCGAAGCAGCGCTGCATTGGCGCTACTGCACTTCGCGCTCAGAGCTTTCGCTATGAATATGTCTGAGCGCTTTCGTCCAGATCGCGCAGAAGAGCGTTGAGCCCAGCGAAGAGCGCAAACGTTGGGGCCTTGGGCGATTCGCACCTGGAAGCGGGCAAGCTCGCGGCTGACGAACGGCACCGAGGCCGGTCCGGATTCGTAGAGTTCGCGGTAGGCTTTCAGCGCCGTCCGTGTCTCGACATCAAGCCGCGCTTAAGCCGCTTCATGGCCGTCTCGAGTGAGGTTTGCAATCCTTCCACCGTCAATGCCGACTCAATCGTCGGTCCCAATTCGAGCGGCCCGGACCGCGCTCCCAAGGCTCGAGACAATGAAACCGTGTCAAGTGTACGTTATGCGAACCGACAGCGCACGTCGTATCGTGCGCCTCGCGCATCAATTGCGGTCCGCGCGCACTCGTGGTGAAATCAATCGTAGTGAAGATCCTGCTGCAGCCCGGAAGGTTGAACGCCCCATGAAACTCAGCGCCCTCTATCAGTCGTCGAGCCGCGGCTCGTTTCTCGATGTCGAGCGCGCGGACGCGAGCGCCGCGCCGGCCGGCTCGATCGCCGTGCTCGGCATTCCCGGCGCCACGCCTTACCGCTCCGCCGGCGCCTATTGCGCGGAAGCGCCGGCGAAGATCCGGCAGGCGAGCGCCAACTATGCGGCCAATCGCACCCACTACGACTTCGATCTCGGCGAGCCGCTGCTGCCGCCCGGCCGCGTGCTGGTCGACTGCGGCGACGTCGAGTTCGACGAGAAGGACTTCGCGGCCAACCGCGCGCGCATCGAGGCGGCGGTGACGACGCTGCTGCAGCGTGGCGCCGCGCCGCTGGTGCTGGGCGGCGACGACAGCGTGCAGATCCCGCTGCTGCAGGCATTCGCCGCGCGGGGCGACATCACGATCCTGCAGATCGATGCCCACATCGACTGGCGCGACGAGGTGCAGGGCGAGCGTTTCGGCCTGTCGAGCACGATGCGGCGGGCGTCGGAGATGAAGGGCGTCAAGGCGATGGTGCAGGTTGGCGCCCGCGGCATCGGCAGCGCACGCGCTTCCGACGTCGCCGATGCGAAGGCTTGGGGCGCGCAACTGATCGACATGCGGACGGTCCGAGCCAAGGGCATTGCCGCGGCGATCGAGGCCATTCCCGTCTCCCGGCCGATCGTCGTATGCCTCGATGTCGACGGCCTCGATCCTTCGGTGCTGCCGGGCGTGATCGCCCCCTCGCCGGGCGGGCTCGGCTACGGCGACGTGGTCGAATTGCTGCACGGCGCCGCCCGGCGGGCACCGATCGTCGGCTTCAATATCGTCGAGTTCGTGCCCGGCAGCGACCGCTCGGGCCTCGGCGCGACGACAGTATGCCGGCTCGCCGAGAGCGGCGTCGGGATGCTGGCGGCCGGCCAGCGCGCGAGGACGTCAGGCTAGCGTCCCGTTCGCGAAGTTCGTCACCATTCGCGGCGACCACTGTACGAACTTCGGAATCATCACGCTAGCGCCGGCTCCAGGCCGCGATCGGTCGCGCGGCCGGCATGCTTCAGCTTGAGCGTCATCGTCCGCGGGCGCAGGCGCCGGCCGGTCGCCGCGCGCTCCGCTTCCGGCAGGATGTCGAGGCTCGGCCAAAGGCCGGTGATCAAGGTGCGGGCGTAGTCGTTGGCGTGGCCGGAGCGGCGCAGCGCCGCCGCCGCCGTATCGTGATCATAGGCCAGCCGCCTGGTCTCCAGCTTCACGCCGTCGGCGGTGGCCGAGATCAGGCCGTACCAGACCGACGCGGTGCCATCGTTCGCCGGCATGCCGATCACGCCGGGGTTGAACCAGGCGCCGCGTCCGACCTTGGCAATGAACGGCAGCCCCGAGTGTCCGGCGATCACCACGTCGGCGGCGGCGGCCTCGCTCTCCATCGCCAGCGCCGAGGTCTCGGAAGCGAACAGGAACCTGTTGCTCTGGCTGACGCCGCCGTGAATGACGCGGAAGGTGGCGCCGGCGAACCGGAACCGCAGCGTCGCCGGCAGGCCCGCCATCCATCGGCGCGACGCCTCGCTCACCCGCGCGTTGGCGAACGGGTACCAGCCCTTGGCGAGCAGGTCGCAGGCGCTGCCCTCGGCGAAGCCGCACCGGCAGTCCGCGGCGCCGACGGCCAGCTGCTCCTCGCAGTTGCCGGCGACGACGTGGACGCCCCAGTCACGCACCAGCGCCGACGTCTCCTCGGGCTCGCCGCAGTACGCGACGACATCCCCGGTGCAGATCGTGCGCTCGGGCGCTATGCCCAGGCGCTCGGCCTCGGCCCGCATCGCCCGGGTGGCGGCAAGGTTCGAATAGGGGCCGCCAAAGGCGAGCAGCGGCTGATTTCCTGCGAAGTCGATCATCGGCAAAGCTCTAATGGCATCCCGCATCACCGCCAAGTCACGGCGGCGTGACGGTGAGCTGCCAGTGATCGAACAGGATCGCGATGAACTTCTCCGTCCGGCTCGTGATCACCTCCGGCGCCCAGTGCTGGTAGCTCGCTGCCTCCGCGGCGAGGCGGAAATCGCGACGCTCGAAATCGATGCAGCGGTGCAGGATCGGCCGCTTGATCGACCAGTCCTTGGTGTCGGCCTCGCGATTGAGCCGGCCCGGCAGGATCGCGAGGTTGCCGAGCCGATCGGCATGCTCCTTGACCTCGGCGAACGAGCCGAAATCCTTCAGCCACTGCCGGTCCCTCGGCGGCTTGCGCGGCAGGATATGCTCGACCGTGACCTGCTCGCCGTCGATGTAGCCGGGGTCGCTGCCCATCTGGTAGCAAAGCCGCCGCAGCACGTTCTTGCACATGTGCTTGAAATAGAACGTGCGGCTGCGCAGGATCGCCAGCGCATCGCCGATCGTCTTGTCGCTGACCTCGAACTCCGGCCACTCGTCGATCGAGGTGGTGCGGCGGACCGCGCCCGTGAGCTCGATGAAGCGGTTCTCCTGCTCGTTCGGATCGGTGCTGGCGAGACGCAGCATCCAGGCGAGCCGGTCGAGGCGGGCGAAAAATTGCTCGGTCTCGCGGTGCAGGTCGCCCTTGGTGGTGAGCCAGGCGAGGACCGGCGCCACCCACTGCCGGTGGTCGAGCCAGCTCAATACCTCGATGTGGCGATGGATCACCCCGGCGAGGACGCCGGTGCCGATCTGCCGCTGGTCGATCCGGCGCAGGGCATCGGCGTTCGACCGGAAGATCGTGCGCATGAAGTCGAGGCCGGTGCTGTTGAGCATGTAGAGCTGCTGCAGCTCGCCTTCCAGCGGCTTGGTCGAGCGCTTCTCGATGCGCTGGGTGCGCAGGTGGCCGAGCAGCTCGTTGAGGCGCTCGTTGCCGAGCTGCGCCTGCACGCCTTCCCAGATGTGCGCCGCCTCCTCCTGCTCCTCGGGCCGCATCGAATAGATGATCGCGATCTTCGCCTGCTCGCTGACGTCGTGCGGCAGTCGCGTCGTCTGCTCGATGCCGAGCATCGACCACGCCTCGTCCTCGTCGTCGACCTCGATGATGACGAAATGGCAGCGGGTAAGCAGGAACTCGATGAACTGCGCGCGCCTTGCCGGCCGCAGCCTTGCCGGCCCGAGGATGTCGCGCATCCGGTCGCGATTGCTGATCAGGTTGCGCTCGGCCGGCTTCAGGTCGGCGAGGTCGTCGGGGTTGTTCAGCGTCGCGCCGGGCTCCAGCACGAAGTGCACGAAGAACGTCGACATCTGCTGCTTCGTGGCCAGGCGCCAGCCCGGCGGCTGGTCGCCGGACTCGCTCGCGCTGAGCAGCGCTTGCAGCCGCCGCCGCATCTCGGTGCGCTGCTCGGCCGGCATCGTCTCGTCGACCGCGGCGAGGTCGCGCAGCACCGCGAACAGCATTGCCAGCGTGATCGCTCGCTGGTGGCCGTCGACCAGCGCCACCCTGTCGGCGTCGGGCGTGCGTGCGAGATAGATGCTGCCGAGGCTGTAGCGCTGCTTGGGGCCGTCCATCGCGCCGATCACGTCGGAGATCAGTCGGCGCACGCTGCCTTCCGGCCAGGCGTAGGCGCGCTGGAACCACGGCAGCTCGATCGTAGTGTTTTTCAGGAACAGGGCCTCGACGCTTGCTACCGAGGCTCGGAGGAAACCACTCATTGCCAATGCAACTCTGACCAACTGCGGGAACCGGCGACGTCCGTTAGCGGGTCTGACGGCCGATGAAATCGGTGTCGGCGCCATTCGTTGCAGCATGCCGCAACGACTTCCCCGCTCATGCGAGGATAGCCGCGACGGCGGCTACTTACGATCGCAAACTTGCGTCCGGAAAGGGCGCGCGGGCAACAGTGCGATGACAAACGCCGGGCAATCGAATATTCGGCTGTTGCGCCATGCGGCAACGGACGCCGCCGGGCGCGGTGTGCAACTCGACTTCGACGGCGGGCGGCAATGATGGTGAGCTCGGGCGTGCCACGCGTGTACAAGATCTGCCCGGCGTCGGACTGGCAGGCGGCGGTTGCGGCGGGTGCTTATGCCGGATCGGCGGACGACCGGCGGGACGGCTTCATCCATCTGTCCAGCGCGGCGCAGCTGCGGCAGACGGCGCAGCGTCATTTTGCCCGACAGAGCGGTCTCGTGGTGATCGCATTCGATGCCGCGAGCCTCGGCCCGGACCTGAGATGGGAGCCGTCGCGGGGTGGCGAGCTGTTTCCTCATCTCTATGGGGTGCTGCCGGCGGGCCTGGCGTTATGGGTGCGGCCGGCGCCGCTCGACGCGACTGGCGTGCCGCTCATGCCGGACGGAGTGGAATGATGCCGATCTCGATGTTCCAGCTGCTGCGGCCGATGCTGTTTGCGCTCGAGCCGGAGCAGGCGCACGAGGTGACGCTTCGGAGCCTCGAGGCGGGCATATATCCGCGTGAGCTCGGCCAGGGCGACCCGAGGCTCGCGGTGCGGATCGCCGGCCTCGATTTCCCCAATCCGATCGGCATCGCGGCCGGCTTCGACAAGGATGCGCGGGTGCCCGACGCCGTACTCGGCATGGGCTGCGGAATGGCCGAGGTCGGCACCGTGACGCCGCAGCCGCAGCCGGGTAACCCGCAGCCGCGGGTGTTTCGTCTCGCCCGGCAGCATGGGCTGATCAATCGGCTTGGCTTCAACAACGGTGGCCACGCCGCCGCGCTCGAGCGGCTGCGGCGGCGCCGGGAGCATGGCGCCGCCGGGATCGTCGGTGTCAACATCGGCGCCAACAAGGATAGCGCCGACCGCGCCGCCGACTATGTCGCCGGGCTGGACGCGTTCTGGGATGTCGCCAGCTACTTCATGGTCAACATCTCGTCGCCGAATACGCCGGGATTGCGTGACCTGCAGGCCCCGGCAGCCCTCGACGAGCTGCTCGGACGGGTGATGGCGGCGCGGCACAAGCGGGCTGCCGGCGGGGCGCCGCGGCCGGTGTTCGTGAAGATTGCTCCTGACATTGCCGAGGACGACCTGCCGGCGATCGTCGAGCGCATGATTGCGAACGCGGTCGACGCCATTGCGGTGTCGAACACGACGCTTGCCCGGCCGGGCCTCACCGGCGTCACCGAGGCGAGCGAGGCGGGCGGGCTGTCGGGCCGGCCGCTGTTCCACCGCGCGACGGCAATGCTGGCGCGCGTCCACCGGCTGACCGGCGGCCGGGTACCGCTGATCGGCATCGGCGGCATCGACAGTCCCGAGACGGCACTGACCAAGATCGAGGCCGGCGCCAGCCTGATCCAGCTCTATACCGGCCTGATCTACGAGGGGCCTGGACTGATCGGCGCCATCAAGCAGCGGCTCGCGCTTGCCGTCGGGCAGGCCGGTGCCGCATCGATTGCCAGGCTCGCTGGCTGCAAATCCGAGGCCTGGGCGGCGAAGCCGCTCGATGCCTGAAACGCCCGATTCGGCATCGCCGCCTGGTTGATCGCAAGTTCCGGGCGATCACGAAACGAGACGACCGCATTTTGCTTCAAAGTGTCGCCACGGGGGTGAACGCCGATTAACGGTAAATCGATTGGTTCCGGCATCTCACCGCAATCGATAAAATCCCCGATTTCCCGCTAACGAACCTTCAGCCGCTGCCATGGCTATCTTTACGCGTGGTTAGTCAGTCGGCCGTGAAGTTTCGGTCGCTCATGCGGCGGCCGGACGTGGTGTTGTAAGCGTCAGCTGGACCAGAACTGGAAGCAGCGCGCGCCAAAGCTCTCTGAGCCAGCCGAGGAGCCTTGCGAAGTTGTAGCCAACGGCGGCGAGCACGGCGTTGGCCGCATCGCCTTCGGTTCCGATCAGGAAGTTCCGGTCCATGCGGTGATCGCTCTTCAGGTGGCCGATGACCGGCTCGACCGCCGATCTTCGCTTGAGCTCGCGTTTGATCGCTTGGGTTACGCCGCGCTTCTGCTCGGAGACGAACACGCGCATATGGTAGGGTGCCGGCGCGCCGTGACCGCGATAGCCCTTGTCGGCGATGATGCGCTTGATCTCGTTGCCGACGATCCCTTCGACGTGCGGGATCACAGTCGACAGGGTGTGGCCGTCGTATGGACTTCCCGGCAGCGCTTTCGCCGCCAGCACGAACTGGCCCCCGCGCGACGGCGCGACCGTCGTGGCGATCGAGACCTTGACGCCGAACTCGTAGGGTTTGTGCGCCTTGCCCTTGCCGATGCACTCGACCTCCGGCGCATGCAGAGAATAGACCTTGGGGCCACGCTGGCCGCGCTGTTGGTCGTGCACGCGTTGCGCGAGGAACAGCATCGGGCGGAAGATCGGCTCAAGGCCCGGCGCCCGCTTCAGCTTGCGCTCGATGTCGCGGATCACGCGCCGCAGATAGGTCTTGAGGCGGCGCAGCTCGCGGCGCGCCCGCTTGAACTGCTTTGCATGTGCGTAACGCTGATGCTTCATCAGCGCCAGCTTGCCGACCCGCGGATAACCCTGCCGCAGCTCCAGACCGTGCTTCTTGGCGAGCTTGACCAGCTTCTCGCGCGCCCGGTTGGCGAGCTTGGCATCAGTCGGAAAAGTGACCGCCTTCTCCTGCACGGTCGTATCGACGATCACCTTCGACAGGTCCTTGACCTCCACCGCCTCGGTCTTGACCGCTACCGCCAGGCTCTCCTGCAGCAGGATCTCCAAACGCGCCTCTCCCATGCGCGTGCGCCAGCGGCTCAACGACGAGCGATCGAACGGCGCCTTGTGACAGAAGTGCTCCATGCCGCAGAAGTACTGGAAATACGGGTTCTCGACCCAGCGGCGCTCCAGCTCCTCGTCCGACAAATCGAACGTGTGCTTGAGGATCGACAGACCCGCCATCAACTGCGTCGGCAACGGCGGCTGGCCCGGTCCATCCGTATACATATCGCCGAGCTTCTGGTCGAGCAGCGGCCAGTTCACCTGGCCGGCGAGCCGGACCAGCTCATGCTTCATGTCGATGATCTGATCGAGCCGCGACCTGAACAAATCGTCTTGGCCCTTCGACTGCTCACGTGGCCGCATCTGAAGCCTCCGTCCTCGCGCTGCGAGGACGGAATCATGGTTCGCAGCGACAGGGAATCCTGCAGCACGATTTGCAAGGAAATCCACGGTCAGGCGTGGAAATCTTGCAACTCGGCACAACGCGAGCGGCCCGATCAGCGTGCAGGATCAACGTCTTGGCGAAACTTCACGGCTG
>CAVVRF010000030.1:0-91192 GCA_963750535.1 uncultured Alphaproteobacteria bacterium
AAGAACGTTACCGTCGGAAAGAACGTTACCGTCGGCAAGAACGTTGTTGACGGCAAGAACATCACCACCGGCAAGAACGTTACCGTCGGCGAGAACGGTAGTCGTCGGCAAGAACGTTGCCGTAGGCAAGAACGTTCTCAACCGAATGGCCAGCAACCGCAGTTTGGCTAGTCGCAACATGGTCAACGCATCAGTGCGTGGTGTCCGTGATGCGCAGGTTCTGCGCAACAGCGCATTCGCCAAGCATGCCGTTCACAATGGAAAGCCGCTGGCGCTAGCGCACACCAAGTTCCAGGGAAAATGGGCTAGCCACAACTGGCAGCATCCTCGCGGATGGCATTGGCGCCATCACCATCGCCATCCCCTCGCTGTCATCGGCTGGTTCGGACCGCTGTTCTGGCCATATGCGTATTGGGACTTCATCGACTACACGTACTGGCCATACGCCTATGATGCATTTTGGCCCTATGCCTATGACGACCTGTATGTCGGCGTATTCGGCCCCTATGCCTATGAGGGGGCGGCCTATCTCGATGACCCTCCATCCGTATCCGCGCGGCGTGGACCAGCGTCGCGGCGGTCGTCCGCCGGGGGTGCGGTTGTCTGCAAGGAGCGATCGCCGGAGCTTACCAACTGGCCGATTCAACAGATTGGGCAGTTGGTCGAACCTGATCAAGCTCAGCAGGCGCTGCTGAACGAGTTCAAGGAGGTCACTGCCAGGGCAATCGACGTGCTCCAAGCCAACTGTCCGGATGACTTGGCGAGCACACCGGTCGGGCGACTGGCAGCGATGCGCAAACAAATCGAGACCATGCAGCAAGCGCTCAGCATCGTGCTGCCGACACTCAGTCGGTTCTACGAAGCACTGAACGATGAGCAGAAGTCCCGCTTCAACGTTCTCGACCAGGAAACCAGATCGCAACGCACCACTCGTGCCGGCGCTCGGCCTTCCGAGCTCTCGCAAATCTGCAACGTTCAATTGGTGAAGCCCGCGGATATGCCGGCTGAACGCATCGCACGTGCGCTCAATCCTACCGATGCCCAGCGAGCCGCGCTTGACGCTCTCCAAGACGCCAACATGAAGGCGGCGGGCTTCCTCAAGGCGAATTGCCCCGAGGGCCAGACTCTGACGCCGCCAGGGCGCGTGGAGGCAATGGCACAGCGGCTCAACACGATGCTGCAGGCCATCAAGATTGTGCAACCGGCTCTTGAAAGCTTCTACGGCCAACTGACAAATGAGCAAAAAGCTCGATTCAACGGGCTGGACGCGCGGCAGAGCTGAGAACCGACCCGGCCACCGACCCAGTGTCCCCGGTTTTGCCGGGGCGAGCGATAATCGCGCCAGATTCGCGACAAGACCGGTGCCAACCGGATCCCAGCTCCACGCAGCCGCGCCGCCGACCGAGGCTGTACCCGACGTGGACAGCTCGGGCCGGATTCGAGCTGTCGACACTGTGCTTCCGGCGCACGCCGTTATCCCAGATCGATCTCGCCGTCGACGACGTGGTTCAGGCCCGTCCCCTCGGCGGTCAGCACCATCTTGACCTTGAGCCTGCCCTTGCCGGCGAGCTTGCCCTCGCGCACCACGCGCTCGATCTCCTGCTGCGAGGTGACGCCCACCTGCTTCAGGAACTTCCGCATCGACATATTGAACTTTTCGTCATCCATGCTGGCATCCTTTCGATCGCGGCATCAGCCCGACACCGCCTTGATCAGCTTCCTCGCGTCCTCTGAATCCCATTCCGCCTCGCCCAGCAGTCGGCCGACCTCCTTGCCCTCGGCGTTGATCAGGATAGTGGTCGGCATGCCGAAGATCTTGAGCGGACCGTTGGCCTTGGCGGTCGGGTCGACATAGAGCTTCAGATTGGCGATCTTGATGCTATCGAGGAACTTGCGCGAGGCTTCGACGCCGGCGCGGTCGACACTCAGCGCCACGACCTCGAACTTGTCGGAACCGAGCGCGCCCTGCAGGCGGTCGAGCGCAGGCATCTCCTTGCGACACGGCAGGCACCACGTCGCCCAGAGGTTCAGCAGCACCACCCGGCCCTTGAAATCGCCTAGCGTCCTGGCGGCACCCGTGCCGTCGACAAAAGCGATATCGGGCACCGGTTCCGGCTCGCGCTTGAACACGAACTTGACCATCTCGCCCTGCGACAGCGGATTGACGCCGCCTGCGGGCGTCGCCTGGGCGAGCGTCCGGCTGCCAGGCGGCTTCGCGGCCGGCGCCGCCGCAACGGTGTTGTCATGCCCTCGCGCCATGACGTATACCCCGCCCAAGCCGATCGTGGCGGACAGGCCGAGCGCCAATATCGAGGCCGCGGCCTGGGTTCGCTTCGAGACCATCATGCCCGCCGATATCCTCTACCCTGAGCGAACCACCGACAGCGCCCGCTTGCGCGCTGCCATCTGCGCCGGAGACCGACCATGACCGACAAATCCGCCAACAAGATGTGGGGCGGCCGTTTCGCCGTCGGTCACGCCGAGATCATGGAGGAGATAAACGCCTCGATCGGCTTCGACAAGGTGCTGGCGCCGCAGGACATTCGCGGCTCCAAGGCGCACGCGGCGATGCTGGCGGCGAAAGGCATCATCTCGAAGGAGGACGCTGCGGCGATCCTCGACGGGCTGTCGCAGGTCGAAACGGAGATCGCGGCCGGCAAGATGGTCTGGCAGCGTTCGCTCGAGGACGTGCACATGAACGTCGAGAGCCGCCTGCGCGAGATCATCGGCACGCCGGCCGGGCGGCTGCACACCGCGCGCTCGCGCAACGACCAGGTGGCGCTGGATTTCCGGCTCTATGTGCGCGACCGCGTCGACGGGCTCGATCAGGCCCTCGTCCGGCTGATGCGCACGCTCGCCGCCAAGGCACGCAAGCATGCCGCGACCGTGATGCCGGGATTCACGCATCTGCAGCCGGCGCAGCCGGTGACGTTCGGCCATCACATGCTGGCCTACGTCGAGATGATCGCGCGCGACCGGTCGCGGCTGCGCGACGCCCGCGCGCGGCTCAACGAATGCCCGCTCGGCGCCGCGGCGCTGGCCGGCACCTCGTTCCCGATCGATCGGCACATGACGGCCGCGGCGCTCGGTTTCGACCGTCCGTCGGCGAACTCGCTCGATGCGGTGTCCGATCGCGATTTCGCACTCGAGGTGCTGGCGGCGGCATCGATCTCGGCGATGCACCTGTCGCGGCTCGCCGAGGAGATCGTGCTCTGGATGACGCCGCAGTTCGGCTTCATCCAGATGTCGGACCGCTTCACCACCGGCTCCTCGATCATGCCGCAGAAGCGCAATCCCGACGCCGCCGAGCTGGTCAAGGGCAAGATCGGCCGGATCGCCGGCGCGTTCCAGAGCCTGCTGATGGTGATGAAGGGCCTGCCGCTGACCTACGGCAAGGACATGCAGGAGGACAAGGAAGTCACGTTCGACGCGCTCGACGCCTTCGGCCTCGCGGTCGATGCCATGGCCGGCATGGTCGATGACCTGGAGCCGCGAATCGAGGTGCTGCGCGCCGCCGCCGGCCGCGGCTACTCGACCGCCACCGACCTCGCCGACTGGCTGGTGCGCACGCTGCAGATGCCGTTCCGCGATGCCCACCACGTCACCGGACGGATCGTCGCGGCGGCGGAGAAGAAGGGCGTCGAGCTCGACGCGCTGCCGCTCGCCGACATGCAGGCGGTGGAACCGCGCATAACCGCGGCGATTTTCGATGTGCTCAGCCCGGAGAATTCAGTGGCGAGCCGGACCAGCTATGGGGGAACCGCGCCACAGAACGTCGCCGAAATGGCGGATCGCTGGACAAAGCAGTTGGAAAATGCCGATCGGGCGGGCTAAGAGTGCTTGCAGACCTCACGGGACGAAGGCGCGAAAGCTCGGTTCATGCGATACGCGGTGAAACTTCAGGTGGCGATCGCGGCAGCATCCCTGCTGCTGGCCGGCTGTGGCCTGAAGGGTCCGTTGGAATTGCCGCCCGAGGCCAAAGCGCAGAACCAGACCAGCGCATCCGCCAACTCCGGGCAGGGCAAGTCGGAGGACGCGGCTCCGAAGCCGCACAAGGGTTTCATTCTCGACGGTCTGATCCGCTGACGCGGAACTGCCGGTCCCAGGGCTAGCCCCTTATGCTTCACTTCCCATACACCGGCGGCGTGCTGCACGCCGAGAGCGTCAACCTCGCGAGGCTCGCCGCCGAGATCGGCACGCCGTTCTACTGCTATTCGACGGCGACGATCGAACGGCACTACCGCCTGTTCGCCGAGGCGGTCGGTCCCAGCGCCCGCGTGTTCTACGCCTTGAAGGCGAACAGCAACCTCGCCGTGCTCAAGACCCTCGCCAGGCTCGGCGCCGGCGCCGATACCGTATCCGAGGGGGAGATCCGGCGAGCCATGGCCGCCGGCATCGCGGCGGAAAAGATCGTGTTCTCAGGCGTCGGCAAGTCGGACCAGGAGCTGGCGTTCGCGGTCGACACCGGCATCTACCAGGTCAATGTCGAGACCGAGGACGAGCTGCACGCGCTGTCGCGGATCGCCGAGGCCAAGGGCCGCAGGCAGTCGGCGGTGCTGCGCATCAATCCCGACGTCGGCGCCGGCGGCCACGCCAAGATCACCACCGGCTCGACCGAGAACAAGTTCGGCGTCAGCCTCGATGAGGCGGCGCGCCTCTACGACAATGCCGCCAACCTGCGCGGCGTGCGGATGGTCGGGCTGGCCGTGCACATCGGCAGCCAGATCCGCGAGCTCGGCGAGCTCGAAGCCGCGTTCACCCGCATGGGCGAGCTGGTCGCCCGCCTGCGCGGCCATGGCCACTCCGTCGAGCGGCTCGATCTCGGCGGCGGGCTCGGCATCCCCTACGACATGGACGAGGCGGTCGGCCACGGTCCCGAGCTGATCAACGCCTATGCCGCCATGGCCGACCGCGTTCTGGGCCGCCACGGCGTCGAGCTCGGATTCGAGCCGGGCCGGCTGATCGTCGGCAATGCCGGCATCCTGGTGACCCGCGTGCTGCGGCTGAACCGCCGTCCGCACAAGACGTTCCTGGTCGTCGATGCCGCCATGAACGACCTGATCCGGCCGGCGATGTACAGCGCGTTTCACGACATCTGGCCGGTCGACGAACCGGCGGCCGGGGTTCGGCGCCGTCCCTACGACATCGTCGGCCCGATCTGCGAGACCAGCGATGAGTTCGCCAGCGGCCGCATGCTGCCGGAAACCGGGCCGGGCGATCTGCTGGCGCTGATGACCGCCGGTGCCTATGGCGCGACGATGTCGTCGACCTACAATTCGCGGCTATTGATCCCCGAGGTCCTGGTCAGCGGCGACCGCCATGCGGTGGTGCGGCCGCGCCAGACCTACCAGGAGCTGCTCGCGCTCGACCGGATCCCCGGCTGGCTCTGACGCTCCGGCGAGCTACCCACTGCCGCAATGCCTGCCGGGGTTGTGCAACGCAGCGTGATCGCGTATCGCGTAGCCCATGACAGACACCGTCCTGATCATCGACTTCGGCAGCCAGGTTACCCAGCTGATCGCGCGGCGGGTGCGCGAGCAGGGCGTCCACTCCGAGATCGTTCCCTACAACAAGGCCGAGGAGGCGCTGATCAGGATCGCGCCGAAGGCGGTGATCCTGTCCGGCGGCCCCAACAGCGTCTACTGGGACCAGGCGCCGACGGCGCCGGCGGCGGTGTTCACCTCCGGCCTGCCGGTGCTCGGCATCTGCTACGGCAACCAGGTGATGGTCGTGCAGCAGGGCGGCAAGGTCGAGGGCGGACATGCCGCCGAGTTCGGCCGCGCCGAGATCGAGATCATCGACGACTGCCCGCTGTTCGAAGGCTTCTGGCCGAAGGGCACGCGCGACCACGTGTGGATGAGCCACGGCGACAAGATCACCCGCATCCCGGAGGGCTTCCGCGCCGTGGCGGTGTCGGACAATGCGCCCTACGCGGTGATCGCCAACGACAAGGCGCGCCATTATGGCGTGCTGTTCCACCCGGAGGTGGTGCATTCGCCGCGCGGCGCGGCGCTGCTCGCCAATTTCGTTCGCAAAATCGCCGGCATCCCCGGCGACTGGACGATGCAGCACTTCCGCACCGCCGAGATCGCCCGCATCCGCGAGCGCGTCGGCAAGTCGAAGGTGATCTGCGGCCTGTCGGGCGGCGTCGACAGTGCCGTCGCGGCCAAGCTGATCCACGAGGCGATCGGCGACCAGCTCACCTGCATCTTCGTCGACCACGGGCTGCTGCGCCAGGGCGAGGCCGACGAGGTCGTCAGCCTGTTCCGCGGCACCTTCAACATTCCCCTCGTCCACGTCGATGCCGGCGCGCAGTTCCTCGCCGCGCTCGACGGCGTCGCCGACCCCGAGCAAAAGCGCAAGACCATCGGCCGCCTGTTCATCGACGTGTTCGAGGCGGAATCACGCAAGCTCGGCGACGTCGAGTATCTGGCGCAGGGGACGCTGTACCCCGACGTCATCGAAAGCGTCTCGTTCACCGGCGGGCCGTCGGTGACGATCAAGTCGCACCATAACGTCGGTGGCCTGCCCGCGGCGATGCGGCTGAAGCTGGTCGAGCCGCTGCGCGAGCTGTTCAAGGACGAGGTCCGCGCCCTCGGCCGCGAGCTCGGCCTGCCCGAGCGCTTCGTCGGTCGCCACCCGTTCCCCGGCCCTGGGCTCGCAATCCGCATCCCCGGACCGATCACCCGCGACAAGCTCGAAGTCCTGCGCAAGGCCGACGCAATCTACCTCGACGAGATCCGAAAGGCGGGCCTCTACGACACGATCTGGCAGGCGTTCGCCGTGCTGTTGCCGGTGCGCACCGTCGGCGTGATGGGCGACGGCCGCACCTACGATAACGTCTGCGGCCTGCGTGCGGTAACTTCCACCGACGGCATGACCGCCGACTATTTCCCCTTCGACCACGAGATCCTCGGTCGCACCGCGACGCGCATCATCAACGAGGTCAAGGGCATCAACCGGGTGGTCTACGACATTACATCGAAGCCGCCCGGTACGATCGAGTGGGAATAGCCCGCGCAGCGGTGCAATGATCCGGGCTCAGTAGCGCCACTGCGGGTAGACCGCACCCAGCGCCTGCTGCGGGCCGCCATACCAGCGCGGCGTCAACACGCGAGCCGTGTAGCGCGGCCGATCCAGATAACGGCCATAGCGTGGTCGGCCATACCAGTAGGGCGCGGCCTGCCGGTTGCGATACCGATACCGGTAACCGGTGTATGGCCGATCATAGTTGAAGCTCGATCCATTGCGGCGCCGGGCACGTGGCGCGTCGCCGCCGTATCGCGGATCGCGCCATTGCGGCTCCGGCTCGATCGGCATCGGACCAAGTGCGTAGAGCGGGCCGATGACCTGGGTCTGTGCTGCGACCGCCCCCGGCAGCATCATCCCGCCGATGCCGACAACCGCGGCCAACCAAAATACCTTCATCGAACGCATGACCTGGACTCCCCAAACACTCACGATGCGGTCATGCTAAAATCACTATTTGTTCTTGTAAAGTTCTAAATTGCCATGATCAGGACCGTGGCGAGCGGCATCGCCACCGCGATCGCGTGAATCAAGTAGACATCGGCGAAATAGGCGGCTCGCCACCGCCAATGCGCCGACGACCGGCCCGCGGCCAGCTTCACGGCGAGGTGGTCGGCCAGCGAATGGCGCACATTGCACTGCTGCAAGATATCACCGTAGCGGCGCCGGACTATGCGCACCAACGCAACGTCAGCGGCGGGTGCCTGCCGCAGCTCCTGACCCGAGTAGCTCGATCGCATGCAGGCAGGCGTCGAACTCGCAGATGGCGTAGACCGTTTGTTCGACCGTCGCCCGCCAGACCGTCAGCAGCGCGGAAATCGTGGTGACCAGGGTCAATGCCCAGACCGGGCGCTGTGCGGCACTGGCATTCGAGCCGCCGAAGAGCAGCTGCGCCGCCGCTGTTGCCACCAGAAACGAAATCAGCAGCATCGAGGTCGCACGCTCGACCTGCAGCTTGCGCCGCAGCCGGCGCGCCGCCTGCCGTCGGGTCGCCGCGGCATAGCTCATTGCGGCGAGAAGCTTGCGGCGCGGCTTTTCGTCCACGACGAGCCGCACGTGGGCGGGGCGCGACTGCCGCTTGCGCTCAACGGCCGGCCGCTGCCCGGCTGAGATGACCAGGCGAAGCGGCACGCGTGTCTGGTGTTCCGTGATCTGCATCGCTCAGCCAGCGTAGGCGATTCGAGCGATGCTCCTGCCGAACGCAATCAGGGCCGACCTGTTTTCCACAGGTTATCCACCGGACATCCACGATCGCGCCGCGACGTCAGATCAGCAGTCTCGGTTCCGCGGCAGGATCGAGCGGCAGGATCGGCCGCGCCACTTTCTTGAATGGCAGACGCCGGTATTCGAGTGGCAGCGGCCCGTCGCCATCGGCATAGAGAACCAGACGCGCGATCCTGGAATACGCCGCGTGGAAATGCTGGTTCGATTTCACCACCAGTATCGGTGCCGCCAGCGGGTCGACACCGTGGCCCGAGAACAAATCCGTCCCCATCGCCTGGGCCCGGACCGAGATCAGGATCGCCGACACGCCGCCCTCGACGGTCCGCACGGCAGCGACCCGGCCGAGCGGCACCGGCGCGCCGGCGAACGTCTGGCATCCCTGCTCGACGCAGGCCAGCACGTCGACCAGGGCATCGACCGGTGCGCCGGAGGTCGCCGCCATCTTGCCGCCGAAGCGCAGCGGAATGCGCGCGCCGACGCCGGCGTCGAAGCAGACGCGCACCGCCATCGGGTCCCAGATCGGTGCCACGGCCGCCCCCGCCACCTTCCGCGCCATCAACTTGTGGATAAATGTCGTGTTGTCAGATGGCGCGCCGCCGCCGGCATTGTCGGTGGTATCGGCGATGACCACCGGCCCCTGGCCGGGTGCCCGCAACGCCGCATCGATCGCCGCGTCCGGCTCGAGGAAATCCGGCACCGAGCGGGCACCGATCTCGATCAGCTCCTGCCCGAGCCGTGCCGCGAGCGCATCGCCGTGCGCCTTGGCGCCGTCGGTGATGACGAGCACGCGGGCTCCCGCCTCCGGCACGTCGCCATAGGGGAAGCCGTGCCCGATCGAGATCGACAGCACCTTGTCGCGGCCCTCCATGCGCCGAGATCCTGTCGACGAACGACCGCATCGGCTCGATGGTGGTCGGAAAGCTTGCGATCAGCCGGCAGTCGTAGAGCGATTTCATCGGGCGGATCTGGCCGCGGATGGCCGCCAGCACAAGGGTGACGACCTCCTCGCCGCGCGCCTCGAAGTCGGTGTGGGGATATTCCTTGTAGTAGACGTCGATATCGGACAGGCGGGTGCGCGCCACCGTGGCGTGGCAGTGCGGATCGTACTCGACCCCGATGACGGTCTTGGGTCCGACGAGCGAGCGGACCCGCGCCAGGATGTCGCCCTCGCAATCATCGTAGCCCTGCGCCACCATTGCGCCGTGCAGGGAGAGGACCACGCCGTCGACCGGCAGGGCGGCTTTCAGCTGTGCCAGGATCTCGTCGCGCATCTCCTCGAAGGCGGCACGCGCGACCGTGCCGCCGGGCTGGGCGGCGAAACAGGAGCCTTCGATCAGGGTGTAGCCTTCCGCCGCCGCCCGCCGGCGCGCTACCTCGAACACGTTCGACTGGTGCAGAACCTGGCGCGGATGGGTGCCGGGTGGATAATAGAGCTTCTCCTTGAAGGCGGCGAGTGACGTCGGCAGCGGCGAGAAGGTGTTGGCCTCGAGGGCTAATCCGGCAGCAAACAGGCGCATGGGTGGTTCCCCGTGATGGCAAGCCGGACTATCGTAGCCCAAAACCACCGTCTGGAAGGAAGTGCCCGATGAGTTTGGCTGAGCTGAAGAATCGGATTGCCCGCGAGTTCGGCACGCCGGCAGTGGTGATCGACCTCGACCGGGTCGAGGCCAACATCGCCCGCGTGCAGGCGGTGCTCGACGGCGCTGGCGTCGCCAATCGCCCGCACATCAAGACGCACAAGATCCCGGCTCTCGCCAAGCTGCAGATCGAGAAGGGCGCGCGCGGCATCACCTGCCAGAAGCTCGGCGAGGCCGAGGTGATGGCCGATGCCGGCATCGACGACATCCTGGTCAGCTACAATCTGATTGGCGAGGCGCGGGCCGGGCGGCTCGGCGCGCTCGCCCGGCGCTGCAGGATCGCCGTCGCGGCCGACAATCCGGTCACGCTGGCAAGCTACACGGACGCCGGCAGGCAGGCCGAACGGCCGATCGAGGTGGTGATCGAGTGCGACACCGGCCGCAAGCGCGCCGGCGTCGAGACGCCGGCCGAGGCGGTGGCGCTGGCGGCCGAGATCAAGGGCAATCCGCATCTGGAATTCGCCGGCTTCCTCTATTACCCGACCGAGACCTCTTGGCCCGAGACCCAGGCGTTTCACGACGCCGCCCTGGAAGGCGTGCGGGCGCTCGGGCTCGAGCCGCGCATCGTGTCGACCGGCGGCACCCCGAACCTCGCCAACGTCGGCAAGCTCGCCGGCGCCACCGAGCACCGCGCCGGCACCTACATCTTCAACGATCGCATGATGCTGGCGGCCGGCGTCGCGCGGCTCGAGGACTGCGCGCTGTCGGTGTACGCGACCGTGGTCAGTCGCGCCGGTCCCGAGCGCGGGATTCTCGATTCCGGGTCGAAGACGCTCACGTCCGATACCGGCGGCCTCGACGGCCATGGACTGATCCTCGAGCACCCGCAGGCCCGCATCACGGGCTTCGCCGAGGAGCACGGCTTCCTCGATCTCGCGGGCCTCAATGCCAAGCCCAACATCGGCGACATCGTTCGCGTCATCCCGAACCACGTCTGCGTCGTCGTCAACATGGTCGATCAATTGATCGCGGTGCGCGGCACCGAGATCGTCGACGTGCTGCCGGTGGCGGCACGCGGCAAGCTGGTGTGAGGACCGGGCGGCGCCTCAGTCGCGCTGCCCGGCCGCCTTGCCCGGCAGCATCCTGCGAATGCGCCTGAGGCCGCCGGCGACCATCAGCGCGACGAACGGGATCGTCAGCCCGGTCGCGAGATCGGTGTCGATCTTGTATCCGGCCGCCTTCGCGCTCTTGAATGCGTAGCCGAGAATGCCGACGACGTAGTAGGTCACCGCCGCCACCGACAGGCCCTCGACCGTCTCCTGCAGGCGAAGCTGCAGGTGGGCGCGCCGGTTCATCTGCTGCAGAATGGCCTGGTTTTGCCGTTCGCGGGCGATGTCGACGCGGGTCGACAGCAGCTGGGTCGTCTGCGCCACGCGCTGCGACAGGGCCACCTGACGCGCCGCGACCGCCGTGCAGGTGCTCATCGCCGGCGCCAGCCGCCGCTCGGTGAACTCGTGGAACGTCTGCAGCGACTGCACCCGCGTCTCGCGCAACTCGGCGATGCGGCGGCGCACGAGATCGTAGTACGCGGTCGCCGCGGCGAACCGGCTGTAGCTTTCCGAATGCCGGCTCTCGATCTCCGCTTGCAGCCGCGTCAGCCGATCGAGCAGCCCGGCGTCCTTGGCATCGCCCGCCGCCAGCATCGCGCTGGTGATCTCGGCGAGCTCGCGCTCGCTGCGGGCCAGGAACGGCGTCAAGTCCCGCGCCACCGGCAGCGCCAGCAGCGCCATCACCCGATAGGTGTCGATCTCGAGCAGCCGCTGCACCGAGCGACCCGCCTGCCGCGGCGGCAGCCGGCGCACATGGACCAGCAGACGGCTGAAACCGTCCGCGTGAATGCGGAAATCGGTATAGGCGGCAGCACCGCCGTCGGCGATCGTCGACCCGACCAGTGGATTGCAGTCGAACAGCTCGGCCGACAGTCGCTCCGGATCGACCGGCTCCGCCGGCGCCGGCATCAGTGCGGCGTGGGCCGCCACCATCGTCTGGCCCGGCAGCGCGGCGAGCCATTTCGCCGGAACCGCCTTGATCGCGGGTTCAGCGAACGGATTGCCGCTCGCGCCGGCGCCGGCGACGATGAACTTGTAGCGCGTGAATTCCGTGTGCCGCTCCCACTTCACCCTGAACGGACCGAGATCGGCGCTGAAATGGTTGGCGCCGGCGCGCGGCGGCTGCAGGCCGAAGTTGGCGGCGAGCTCATGGATCGGCCGCGCTTCGGCCTCGCGCACGGATTTGTCGTTGAGCAGCCCCAGGTAGGAAATGCGCAACGGCGCCACCAGCTGCTCCGGCGGCCGCGCGTGCACCTCGTCGTTGAGCTCGGTCCGGTAGGGATGGTCTTTCGGCAGGTTCATGCGAATCGTACCCCGGCGTCACAGGATCAGTACCATCTTGCGCTGCCGCCGGAACCCGGTCGAGGCGTGGCGCGACATGCCGCAGGCCCGATGTCGCGCGACCGCGGCGAGGCGGCAACGATCCACGGCAGCGGCACCGGAAGCGGTTGAATCGGGGCCTGCAGCACGCCGTTGACAATCCGAGGAAAAATCCGCATTGTCCGGCCACCATGAGGATCCACACAATCATCCGCCGACGTACTGAGCAGGGGTTGCCGCCGCGACTGCGATGAGGACATTTGTTCAAGTCCTGCCCGCAGGCCGCGCCGATGCGCGGCTTTTTTAGTTTCGACCCACGATCACGGATCAAGAACGATGTCCGCCAAACAGAAGACCGCTACCGCCCCGTCGACCCATGTCATGGGCACCTACGCCCGCCAGGACGTGGTGTTCGAGAGAGGCGAAGGCGCCTGGATCATCTCGACCACCGGCGAGCGCTACCTGGATTTCGCCAGTGGCGTCGCCGTCAATTCGCTGGGCCACGCCCACCCCTACCTGGTCAAGGCGCTGACCGAGCAGGCGGGCAAGCTGTGGCACACCTCGAACCTCTATCGCGTCGCCGGTCAGGAGAAGCTGTCCGACCGGCTGTGCGCCAACACGTTCGCCGACAAGGTGTTCTTCTGCAATTCGGGCGCCGAGGCGTGCGAGGGCGCGATCAAGACCGCGCGCCGCTATCACCACGTCTGCGGCCACCCCGAGAAGAAGCGCATCATCACCTTCAAGGGCGCGTTCCACGGCCGCACGCTCGCGACGATCGCGGCGGCCGGCAACGAGAAGTACATGGAGGGCTTCGGCCCCGACATGCCGGGCTTCGACTGCCTGCCCTACGGCGATCATGACGCCCTGATCAAGGCGATCGGACCGGAAACGGCGGCGATCATGATCGAGCCGATCCAGGGCGAGGGCGGCATCCGGGTGGCGACCAACGAGATGCTCGTCGAGCTGCGCGAGCTGTGCGACAAGCACGGCCTGCTGCTGATCCTCGACGAGGTCCAGTGCGGCGTCGGCCGCACCGGCAAGCTGTTCGCGCACGAATGGGCCGGCATCAAGCCGGATATCATGGCGATCGCCAAGGGTATCGGCGGCGGCTTCCCGGTCGGCGCCTTCCTCGCCACCGAGGAGGCGGCCAAGGGCATGGTGCCAGGCACCCACGGCTCGACGTTCGGCGGCAATCCGCTCGCGATGGCGGTCGGCAACGCCGTGCTCGACATCGTCCTCGAGCCCGGCTTCCTCGATGCCGTGCAGCAGAAGGCGAGCCACCTCAAGCAGGCGCTCGCCCGGGTGAAGGACGAGAACCCCGACCTGGTCGAGGAGATTCGCGGACAGGGCCTGCTGATGGGACTGAAGATCAACGCGAAAGTGCCGTCCGGCGACGTGGTGAAGGCGTGCACGGCGGAGAAATTCCTCACCGTCGGTGCCGGCGACAACGTGGTGCGCATCATGCCGCCGTTGAACGTCGCCGAGGCCGAGATCGCCGAAGCGGTGAACCGCCTCGGCCGCGCCCTCAGGAAAATCGGCAAGCCAGCCTGAATTCAAGAATGCTCATGCCCCGAAACAGCAATCCACTCACAGGTCTCATCCCGGGGCACGTCTCCGGGAGCCATCACGCAGCCAACTGCGACGTTCGAGGCTGGCAGCACCATGGATCCCGGCACTAGTGTGGCGATTTCGAAGTCCGCTTCATACTTGCGGCATACTCCAGTGCGGACTTCGAAATCATAGGCCACACTAGAAGCTTGAATTTGCTAGTGTCCTTATCGATCGCGAAGTTCGTCCGATAGCCATGCGAATGAAGCGAACTTCGCGATCGGGACACTAGATGCCGGGATGACATTGGTTTTGCTCGATCGGCCGTCGCGCCACTCTTCATTCAGGTTCGCTACCCATGAAGCCTCGCCATTTCATCGACATCGAAGCCATCGACGGCGTCACCCTGCGCCAGATCGTCGATAACGCGCACGCCATGAAGAAGGCCGGCAAGCGCGTGCCCGCCCATCTGCGGCCGAAGCAGATCGAGGACCAGGTCCTCCTCATGATCTTCGAGAAGCCGTCGACCCGCACCCGGGTATCGTTCGACGTCGCGATGCGCCAGCTCGGCGGCCAGACGATCTCGCTCAACCACGCCGACCTGCAGACCGGGCGCGGCGAGAGCCCGTCCGACACCGCCAAGGTGCTGTCGCGCTACGGCGACGCGATCATGATCCGCGCCCACAGCCACGATCGCGTCACGGAGCTCGCCGAGAACGCGACGATCCCGGTCATCAATGGGCTTACCGACCGCAGCCACCCGTGCCAGATCCTGGCCGACATCATGACGTTCGAGGAGCGCTCGGGCGACATCAAGGGCCGCACGATCGCCTGGGTCGGCGACGGCAACAACGTCGCGGTGTCGTGGATGCAGGCCGCCCCGCGGTTCGGCTTCGAGCTGCGCATCGCCTGTCCGGCGCAATTGAAGCCCGAGCGCGACGTGATCGACTGGGTGGCGAAGCAGGGCGGCAAGGTGACGATCACCGACGACCCGGCCGATGCCGTCCGGGGCGCCGATTGCGTCGTCACCGACACCTGGGTCTCGATGGGCCAGGCCGACGAGACGCGGCGCAAGCAGCTGCTCGGCCCCTATGCGGTCGACAACAACCTGATGAAGGCGCGCGACCAAGGACGCGATCTTCATGCATTGCCTGCCGGCCTACCGCGGTCACGAGGTCTCGGCCGAGGTGATCGATGGCCCGCAGTCGGTGGTGTTCGACGAGGCGGAGAACCGCCTGCATGCGCAGAAGGCGATCCTCGCCTGGTGCCTCGGCGCCTAAGCGGAGACGCGAATGGCCAATCCTGCTGACGCATCCGCCGCGCGCGCCGCCGCCATTGCCGACGACCTGGTCCTGCCGTTCCGCACCGACCGGTCCGGCGTGAGCGGGCGGCTGGTGCGGCTCGGTGGCGTCGTCAATGAGGTGCTGTCGCGGCACGACTATCCCGAGCCGGTCAGCGAGACCCTGGGTCAGGCCCTCGCCCTGACGGCGCTGATCGGCAGCGCGCTGAAGTTCGACGGCAAGCTCATCGTGCAGACCAAGTCGGACGGGCCACTGGCGTTTCTCGTCGTTGATTTCGAAAGCCCCGGCCGGCTGCGCGGCTATGCCAGCTTCGACCCGCAGCGGGTGGCTGGCGCGAACAGGGACCAGGGTCGCCTGCTCGGCACCGGGCACCTGGCGCTGACGATCGATCCCGGCGGGCGGATGGACCGCTACCAGGGGATCGTCGCGCTCGAGGCCCAGTCGCTGGCCGCGGCCGCGCACACCTACTTCCGCCAGTCCGAGCAGCTGCCGACGTTCATCCGCCTCGCCGTGGCGCGCCACTACAGCGCCGCCGACAAGGCGTGGACCTGGCGCGCCGGCGGCCTCATGCTGCAATACGTCTCCCCGGTCGGCGGACTGGCCCAGCAGAGCCGCGAGAACGAGGAGGCGCGGCCTCGTCGCGGGCGAGGACGCGGAAGACTGGCAGCGCGCCGTGCTGCTTGCCGGTACGGTCGAGGATCACGAGTTGCTCGATCCGACACTCGCGCCCGACCGGCTGCTCTATCGCCTGTTCCATGAGGAGGGCGTGCGGGCGCACGCGGCGGTCCCGCTCGAGGGCTACTGCAGCTGCTCGACACAGCGCGTCGAGACGATGCTCAACAGCTTCGGCCGCGACGAGCTGGCGGACATGAAGGAAGCCGATGGAGCGATCGCCGTGACCTGCGAATTCTGCCGCACGACCTATCGCTTCCGGCCGGAGCAGCTGGAATAGCGGCACGCTGTTCACCGCCCGCGCGCGAATAGCTTGACGAAGGGTGGGTTCGCAGCAAAGTGCTCGGCCATGGCGCCGCGCCGCCTCCCGCCCGAACCAGGCCAGTACGAGGCCAGAACCAGGCACGTGTCATGAGCTCCGCCATCGTCAATCTGCTGCGCCTCGGCCGCGCCGGCTTCGTAATGGCGCAGCACGGCGTGCGCTTCGTGCCGCGCGGAACAAAGGTGCCGTTCGTGTTGCATCTGGCACGCGCCGCCACCTGGCCGGTTCGTGCCATCACCTGGCCGTTTCGGATCGGCGAGAAGCGCGAGACGCGCGTCGCCCGCGGCCTGACCAGCCTGGGGCCGAGCTATGTCAAGCTCGGACAGTTCCTCGGCACCCGCGCCGACCTGATCGGGCCGGAGCTGGCGGCCGACCTGCAGCATCTGCACGACCGCCTGCCGCCGTTCTCGATGGCGGAAGCCCGCGCCGCGATCGAGGAGCAGCTCGGCGGCAGGCTCGAGGACCACTTCGTCGAGTTCGGGCCGCCGGTCGCCGCCGCCTCGATCGCCCAGGTGCACAAGGCGGTGACGCTCGATGGCGACGTGCGCCGCGAGGTGGCGGTGAAGATCCTGCGTCCCGGCGTCGAGAAGCGCTTCCGCCGCGATCTCGAGAGCTACCGATTCGCGGCACGGATGATCGAGAAATTCCACCCGCCGTCGCGCCGGCTGCGGCCGCAGGCAGTGGTCGACAATCTCGCCCGCACCACCGACCTCGAGATGGACTTGCGGCTCGAGGCCGCCGCCATATCCGAAATGGCCGACAACGTCAGGGACGACCATGACTTCCGTGTGCCAACTATAGACTGGCGCCGCACCACCCGCAGGGTGATGACGATCGAATGGATCGACGGCACGCCGATCGGCGACAAGGCTGCTCTCGAGCAGCAGGGGCGCGACCTGAAGGCGCTCGGCATGACCGTGCTGCGATCGTTCCTGCGCCATGCCATGCGCGACGGCTTCTTCCACGGCGATATGCACCAGGGCAACATGTTCGTCGACGCCGAGGGCCGGGTGGTGGCCGTCGATTTCGGCATCATGGGCCGGCTCGGCATGCGCGAGCGGCGTTTCCTCGCCGAGATCCTGCACGGCCTGATCACCCGCGATTATCGCCGCACCGCGCAGGTCCATTTCGATGCCGGCTACGTGCCGCCGCACCACTCGGTCGAGATTTTCGCGCAGGCGATGCGGGCGATCGGCGAGCCGATTCACGGCCGCACCGCCGACGAGATCTCGATGGCCGACCTGCTCGGGCAGCTGTTCGCCTACACCGAGGTGTTCGACATGGAGACGCGGCCGGAGCTGATCCTGCTGCAGAAGAGCATGGTGATCGTCGAGGGCGTGGCGCGCTCGCTCGATCCCGCCCTCAACCTGTGGGCCGCCGCCGAGCCGATTGCGCGCGAGTGGATGGAGGACAATCTCGGCGTTGCCGGCCGCCTGCGCGAGGCCGGCGAGGGGGCCGAGGTCCTGGGCCGGGTGTTGGCCGAGGTGCCGCGCCTGCTGGAGCAGGCCGAGCGCTCGGCGCAATCGTTCGCGCACATGGCGACGAACGGCGTGCGCCTCGATGACGAAACGATCAAGCGCATGAAGGAGATTGACAGTCGGCGCGACTGGCAGAAGCTGGCGGTCGTCATCGCTGTGGCCGGCGCCTGGCTGGCCTGGTTGAAATTCCTGTCCTGAGGGAGGCGACATGAACGGCCCCCTGCACATCGATTCCGTCACGACACCCGGCGGCGGCACTATCGGCATGGTCCATTGTCCCGGCCGCTGCACCGCGCCGTGGCAACGCGACCTCGCTGCCGATCTCGCTGCGATCAAGGCCTGGCGCGCCGATCGGCTGCTCTCGCTGGTCGAGGCGCACGAGTTCGCCGAGACTCGGCGTGCCGCAGTTCCCGCAGGCGGTGCGCGACGCCGGGCTCTCCTGGCATCACGTGCCGATCCGCGACATGCAGGTGCCGGCCGGTGAATTCGCTCGCGCCTGGGCGGTTGCGGGACCGCAGGTCCTCGGCACCCTGCGCGGCGGCGGCCGCATTGTCGTGCATTGCGCCGCCGGACTTGGACGCACCGGGACCATGACAGCGAAGCTGCTGATCGCGCTCGGCGTCGACGGACGGGAAGCGATCGCGCAGGTGCGGCGGGCACGGCCCGGCACAATCGAGACGATCGAGCAGGAGCGCTTCGTGCTGCTCGGACGGTCGCTCGACGTCGATTGACGATCCGGCGCGGCCGTTGGCGTCGTTGCGGCTCGCGCATCACCAGCACCATACGGCTAGGGGAACAGGTGTCGGCAGCCGCGATCCGCGAATGAATGGCTGTTCAGTTAGCCGCTGCGTGCAGAACTGCAATGCAGATCGCTCCCGGGCAGTCGCGCCCTCGAAGGAAGTTGCGCTAGGCTGCCTGCAAACGAGCCGGCGAACAGCTCCGGCCCCTTCACGAGGAGACACCGGCGGTGCCATTCGAGACAATTCTCTACAAGGAAGATGGTCCGATCGGGACGATCACGCTCAATCGGCCCGACGACGGCAACATGTTCAACGCCACGATGTGTCACGAGATCCGCGACTGCATCAATGCGATCCGGCGCGAGACGCGCACACGGGTGATCGTGCATCACCGGCGCCGGCGACAAATTCTTCTGCATCGGCGGGCGCAAGGACGGGATGGAGGACACCACGCTCTATGCCGGCGTGCTGCCGACGCTCGAGATGTACGAGGCGATCGAGCAAGCTGCAGAAGCCGGTGATCGCCTCGGTCAACGGCTTCGCGGTCGGCGGCGGCAACGTGCTGCAGGTGCGTGTGCGACATGACGATCGCCAAGGAGAGCGCGATCTTCCGGCAGGTCGGGCCGATGATGGGCTCGTTCGATGCCGGCTATGGCACCTGGTATCTGGAGGATCTGGTCGGCAAGAAGAAGGCCAAGGAGATCTGGATTCCGCAATCCGAAGATCACCGCCCGCGAAGCGCTGGCGCTCGGCCTCGATCAACAAGGTGGTGCCCGACGACGAGCTGAAGGAGGAGACGCGCAAGTTCGCGCTCGAGGTCGCCGAGCGCGGGCCGTTCGCGCTGGCGTCGCATCAAGGCCGCTTTCAACGCCCGGCACGGCGGCGTCGTCGGGCCTGTCGCGAATGGCGCACGACCTGCTGCTGCGCGGCTATCTCGACACCGAGGAGAGCAAGGAGCTGTCGAAGGCGTTCGCGGAGCAAGCGCAAGCCCGATCCGTCCAAGTTCGGGAAATAGCCGGATGACGTGCGGCCGTTCCTGACGCTCCATCATCCGGCCGCGGCACGGCGCTACTACGCGCAAGGGACGTGGCGAGACGAGACGTTCTACGCCCTGCTGGCGCGCCACGCGGCCGAGCGCGCCGGCACGCTCGCCGCTGCCGCGACGGCCGGCGCACGCCTGACCTGGACGCGAGCTGCGCGACTGGGTCGATGGCATCGCCGCCGACCTGCGCGACAGCGGGCTGGTCGCGGCCGGCGACCGCGTCTCGATCTGGTGTCGAACCGGCTCGAGGCGGTCGTCGATGTTCCTCGCCTGCTCGCGCGAGGGCATCGCCTGCAATCCGTCGCCTGCACCGCACCTACACCTGCGGCGAGATCGTGCAACTGCTCGACCGGCTGCAGGCGCGCGTCGCTGCTGACCGAGCCCGGCTGGGGCGCCGATCGCGCGCGCGCCGATTTCGACGCAATGCTCGACGAGCGTCGCTTCACTGCAAAGCGATCTACACGCCCGAGACGCTGCCGGCGCCCGTCGCAGCGACCGCTGGCGCCGATCGAGCGATCCCGACAAGGTCGCCTACCTCGCGTTCACGTCGGGCACCACCGGTGCGCCGAAGTGCGTCATGCATTCGGACAATTCGCTGCTCGCCAATGCCCGCGATCTGGTGCGCGACTGGGGCCACGGTCCGCACTACGGTGCTGCTCAGCCTGTCGCCGCTGTCGCACCACATCGCCTGGGTCGGGGTGGCGCAGTGGCTGGTGGCGGGCTGCCGGTTCGTCACCGACGATCCGCCGGCCGGCATGACGCGGCTCGACTGGATTGATCGAGACCGGCGCCACCTACGTGCATGGGCGTGCCGACGCACGCGATGGACATGCTCGCCGAGCAGAAGAAGCGTGGCATCGCGCGACTGGGCGAGGTCGAGGTGTTCTACATGGCGGGCGCGCCGATCCCGCCGTCGGTGCGCCGCGGCTTTCGTCGCCCAGGGCATCAAGCCGCAGAACATCTACGGCATGACCGAGAACTCGTCGCACCAGTACACGCATCCCGACGATGCGACGGAGATCAGCGTCACCACCTGCGGCCGCGGCGGCGCCGGCTACGAGGTGCGCCTGTTCGATCCGGCCGATCGCGACCGCCGAGGTGCCGGTCGGCGACGGTCGGCCAGATCGGCGGCCGCGGCGCGCGCGCTGATGCTCGGCTACTTCGACAACCAGGCGGCGACCGAGACGAGCTTCAACCGCGACGGCTGGTTCATGTCGGGCGACCTCGGCGTGCTCGATGCGCGCGGCAATCTCAAGATCGAGGGCCGCTCAAGGATCTGATCATCCGTGGCGGCCACAACATCTATCCGGCCGACGATCGAGGCGCTGGCGCTGCGCCATGCGCAGGTGGCGCGCGTGCGCCGCTTTCCGGTGGCCGACGAGCGGCTCGGCGAGCGCGTCTGCCTCGCCATCATCGGCGAGCGTCGACGCCGACGACCTGCTCGAGCATCTCGCCGCGAGGGGCTGTCGAAGTACGACATGCCGGAGTTCTTCGTCCGCGTCGACGCGTTCCCGCTGACCGCCAGCGGCAAGATCCTGAAGCGCGAGCTGGTCGAGATGGTCAAGCGCGGCGAGCTCGCGCCGACGCCGATCCGCTTCAGTCGAACAGAAGGAGGCCGGTGATGACGCGTCGAGCTCTCCACCCGAGACGACGTGTCGCGATCCTGCGTGCTCAACCGTCCGGAAGCGCTGAACGCGCTGTCGTTCGACATCGTCCGCGACATCGGCGCGCCATTCGACGAGGTGGCGCACTGCGGCAAGGCGCCGCGCGCTGATCGTGACCGGGCGCCGGCCCCAAGGCGTTCTGTGCCGGCGCCGACATCAAGGAGCTGCGCAGGCGCGATCGCTGATCGATGCCAGAAGCGCGGCGCCGAGCTCGGCCAGGCCGTCTTCGCCAAGCTCGACACGCTGCCGATGCCGTCGGTCGCGGTGATCAACGGCTACGCCTTCGGCGGCGGCCTGGAGCTGGCGCTGGCCTGCACCTTCCGGCTCGCGACGCGCAACGCCAAGATGGGCCTGCCGGAGATCAAGCTCGGCGCTCATCCCGGGCTATGGCGGCACGCAGCGCCTGCCGCGCGTGGTCGGCGAGGCGCGCGCGCTCGAGATGATCATGACCGGCCGCACCGTCGCTCGCCGAGGAGGCCGAGCGCATCGGCCTCGTCAACCGGATCGTCGACGGCGATCCGATCGAGGCCGGCCTCGCCTTCGCGCGCGAGTTCACCGGCTACAGCCTGCCCGTGCTCGGCTTCGCCCGCGCAGCCGTGAGCGCGCCGCTCGACGTGCCGATCCACGAAGGCTTGAAGATCGAGGCCGATCTCTCCACGCTGGCCTTCGCGACCAAGGACGCGATGGAAGGCACCGCGGCCTTCAACGACAAGCGCAAGCCGGGGTTCAAGGATGGCTGACGGGCACATCATCGTGACCGGCGCCACGCGCGGCATCGGCGCGGCGATCGCGCGCGAGCTGGCGGCCGGCGGCTACGCGCGTTGCCGGCGCTGTCGCGCTCCGGCGACACGGCGGTCGGACGCAGGCTATCGCGTGCGACGTGACCGACGAGGCGGCATCGCCGAAGCCGATCGCGGCGGTCGCCGCGCGCGGGCCGATCGTCGGGCCTCGTCAACAACGCCGGCGTCTACGAGGGGCACCGATCGGCCAAGCTCACGGCGGCCGAGTTCGAGCGCATCATGCGCACCAACGCCACGTCGGTGGTGGTGGCCTCGCGCGAGGTCTACCCGCACCTGAAGGCGGCCGGCGGCGGGCTGATCGTCAACATCGGCTCGTTCTTCGACAAGATGGGCGTGCCGCGCAGCGTCGCCTACTGCGCATCGAAGGCAGCGATCGGCGCGATCACGCGCTGCCTCGCCGTCGAATGGGCGGCCGACAACATCCGCGTGATCGACGTGGCGCCCGGCTACATCGCCACCGACCTCAACGCCGAGTTCCGCGAGAAGGACGAGCGTCAAGGCCTGGATCGAAGCGGCGCATTCCGGTCGCGCGGCCCGGGCACGCCGGAAGAGGTGCCACGGCTGGTCGGCATCCTGTTCCGCGTCGGACCTCGGCTTCCTCACCGGCGAGACGATCTACATCGACGGCGGCCAGGGCATGTTCCACTAGCATGCAGATGAAAATCTTCGAGCAGCTCGACGCAGCGCGGCAGTGGACGACGGAGGAGCAGGCCGATCCTCGATCCGGTGCACCGCGTGGCCGACGAGGTGATCGCGCCGAACGCCGCCGGCACGACCGCGACGGCGACCTTCCCGCAGGCGAGCGTCGATGCGATCAACGCGCTCGGCCTCAACGCCCTGTTCGTGCCGGAGGCCTACGGCGGCAGCTCCGGTCGCGCTACTCGGTGTATCTCGCGGTGGTGAAGCGATTGCCGGAGGCCTGCGCGTCGACCGGCATCATCTACGCCACCAACTTCCACGGCATGAAGCCGCTGATCGACTTCGGCAGCGAGGAGCAGAAGCGGCGCCTGCTGCCGCGCATCGCCGAGGGCGGCCTGGCGCTCGCTCGCCATCACCGAGGCCGGCGCCGGCTCGGACGCCACCGGCATGAAGACGCGCTTCACGCCGAGACGGCGACGACATCGTCGTCGACGGCGGCAAGATCTTCATCACCAGCGGCGACGTCGCCGATCTGCATGCTGGTGTTCGGCAAGTGGAGCGAGATCGACGACGCCAAGAGCGCCATCTCGGCGCTGGTGCTCGAGAAGGGCACGCCCGGCTTCTCGGTCGGCCGGCTCGAGGACAAGATGGGCCACCGCGGCGCTCGTCCACGGCCGCGCTCAACTTCGACAAGCGCCCGCGTGCCGCGCGCCAATCTGCTTGGACAGCCGGGCGACGGCCTGCAGATCCTGCTCGCCTCCCTGAACAAGTCGCGGCCCAGCATCGCCGCGCACGCGCTCGGCATCGCCACCGCCGCGTTCAAGGACATGATCGCCTACATGAACACGCGCCGCCAGTCGGGATCGGCGCATCATCGAGTTCCAGGGCAACCAGTTCCTGCTGGCCGATCTCGCGACCGAGCTGGCGATGGGCGAGTGCTGGCTCGACTATGTCGCCGACCTGGTCGACGAGCGGCGCCACCGACTTCGGCCTCGAGGCCTCGATCGCCAAGCTGCGCGCCTCCGACCTCGCCATGCGCATCACCACCGAGGCGGTGCAGATGCACGGCGGCTACGGCTACATCCGCGACTATCGCGTCGAGCGGCTGATGCGCGACGCCAAGATCACGCAGATCTGGGAGGGCACCAACCAGGTGCACCGCCAGCTCATCGGACGGAGCTTTCGCAGCAAATGACCCAGGATCGGCAGGCAGGCATCCTCGCGCTATGGAACGACTGCCGCGAGGGATCGGAGCACGAGTACGAGGCATGGTATCGCGGCGAGCATCTGCGCGAGCGGGTGGGGTTGCCGGGCTTCCGCTTCGGCCGCCGCTACATAGCCGTCGCGGGCACGTCGCCGCGCTACTTCACCTACTATGAGACCGAGACGCCCGACGTGCTCGCGTCGCCGGTCTATCTCGAGCGCGGCGCCAACCCGACGCCGATGACACGGCACATCATGACGGCCGTGTTCCGCAACATGAGCCGCACCTTATGCCGGCGCACCCGGTCCGTCGGCGACATCCAGGGCCCGTTCGTCGTCACCGCGAGCGTGCCGGCCGGCGGGCCGATGGAGCTCAAGGGTGCCTGGGATAGGCTAGTCATGCTCCCCGATCGGCTTCGTGCCGAGCTGTGGCAGTCGATCGAGCCGGCCTCGGCCGAGCCGTCGATCGAGGAGCGCATTCGTGGCAAGGACGCCAAGATCGCCGCCTCTTTTATTGCAACGTTCTCCGATGTCGAGCCCGCGATGGCGGCCGTCGGTTTGGTCCGCAACGTCCTTGACGCCGGCACGAGCCCGAGCGTCGCGATCGGCGCCTACCGCCTGTTGTGCAGCCTCGACCACCAGGATATCGGAGCGTGAATCCGCTGCCGCCGTCGCCGCACTACGCCGCGAACGGCCCGCCCCAGGATCTGAGCGCCGTCGTGTCGGCGCCGATCACCGCGAGCGAAGCCCACAGGGTTACGGCAACCGAGTTGAGGATCGGCAGCCCGAGCTCCCGTTCCAGCCGGACCGCCACCGCCGCGCCGCGCATGTTGGTGCACAGAATTGCTATCGCGTCGCAGCGCGCGGCGGCCACCGCCCGGCACATGGCCTCGACGCGCGCCTCGTCGACCGTGGCGAAGGCGAAATTCTCGGACAGGCCGCAATGCTGCTCGGCCGCGCAAGCCACACCTTCCGCGCTCCAGTTCGACGCGATCCGCTCCTGCACGTCGGCGGTGTAGGGAGTGACGAGGCCGATCCGGCCAATTCCGAGCTTGCGGAACAGGGCACGATAGCCGAGCACGCAGGTCGCGGCGCGGATCCCTGTCGCCTGCTCGATCCGGGCCACCAGCGCCTCGTCGCGATCGAAGCCGAGCCAGCTTGCCGAGGTGCCGTTCCAGGCGATGACATCGCACCTCGCGTGGCCCAGCAGCTCGGCGGCGGCCAGGATGTTGCCGTCGTCGAACTGGCCGAGTGCCGACTGGCCGAGGCCGATCTCGGTCACCTTGAAGCGGGAGAAATGCGCCGTCACGCCCGGCGCGTCGCGCAGCATCTGGTAGGTCACCGGCTCGAGCACCGTATTCGACGACGGCGTCAGCATGCCGAGGCGGGCATTTTGCATGGTCGGTCTCGCGAGCGCCGGGAGCGGGCCTCAGCGAACACTACCGACCCGAGGCGGGCCAGACAATCGCGCCCCTCACCGGCAGATCAGCATCACGCCCATCGCCAACAGCGCCAGCAACACGATGATGCGAAACCACTCGGCCGAGATCAGCCGACGTAACGATGTGCCGATGCTCACGCCGACCAGCGCCGGCACGATCGCCGCCAGCGACGCCGCGAACCAGCCCGCATCCACGGTCCCGAACAGCGTCAGGGCGGCGCCCAGCACCACCGTGCTCAGCAGCACGGACAGGTTGACCGCCTGGACGAAGCGATCGGGTTCGAGCTTCAGCGACATCATGTAGGGCAGCAATGGCATGACCTGCGACCCGGTCAAGCCGGTGACGACGCCGTTGGCGAACCCCGCCGGTCCCTGCAGCCGCGTGGCGAGCCGCGGACGCAGCGCCAGACCAGGCCTGAGCAGTGCGATGACCGCATACAGGAGTACGCTGGTCCCGAGTGCCCGCGTCGCCAGACTGGGATCGCACACCGAAAGAATCAGCACGCCGCAGCCGATGCCCGGCAGGGTGGCGAGATAGAACGGATAGAACCGCCGCCAGGTCTCGCCGAGATGCCCGGCGGAAGCCGCGACTCCGAGGTTGGTGGCGATTGCCGGCGCCAGCACCACCACCATTGCCGCGCGCAGGCCGACCGCCGGCACGACGAACGGAATCGCGCACGTCGTATAGCCGAGACCGGTGCCGCCCTTGACGATGCCGGCCACGAACAGCCCCAGCATCGCCAGCCCGATCGTCTGCCAGTCCATCACCGCACGCCTCCATCGCGGCTATCAGGCGGCACTCGCGCCGCCGTCGATCCTCGATTGAGCCACGAGCTCGCTGCGCGCCGCGCCATCGTCGATGAACCAGGGCTTCACACCGACACCCTTGCGGACCGAGTACATGTAGAACACCGGCAATCGGTCCGGGAACAAGTCGCGCATTTCCCGGCTGCTGAAGGTGATGAAGATCGCTTCCGGAAACTCGAGCTCGACGGCCTGTTTCTCGGCCATGTTCATGTCGTAGTAGGCGATGGCGCCCTGCAGCGGGTTGCCGTCGCCGCGATACCAGCGGGCGGCACTGCGCTCGAGTTGCGAGATGGTGCTCGCGGGCCGCGCCGTGGGGCGCTCGGCGGGGATGCTGCGTGATTGGCCGCGTACCACGTCGCCAAGCAGGCACCAGCTGAAGCCGCGCGCACTGGCGGCCTCGCCGACGGCGAGGAAATACGACATCGTGCTCGAGCGGGCATGGCCATTGAGCCGCGCATGGGTATCGGTGCAGATCAGCCGGATCCGGGCGCCGGGCTGATACACGGCGCGAATCCGCTCGGCGAATGCCGCCAGATAGTCGAGACATTCCACATCCGGCGAGCCGAGCCCGACGCGCTGGCCCTTGCCCCAGTAGAGGACAAACTCGACCGGCTGCTGCAGCTCGACGAGCAGGCGCACGGTCTCGGTCAGATGCGCGATATCCGAGGGCTGCTCGCGCTTGAACGCCCAGGTATTGAACGCGGCAACGACCTTGGTCGCCGCATCGTGCCTCCCGGATTTCACTCGTTGATTGGCGCTCGGGCAATTGTCCGCCGGGCGCTGATTGGTGGAGATCATCGAAGCCTCGATTCATCTACGCGCAAACGACCTTTCGCCAAGTCCTTGATTTCCGACGCCGCGGAATACCGGAGCCGGGCGGAATGGCCAGCGGCAATTAAATCGACGCTCATATCAAATCAAATACGCGGCGTGTGATTCGCGTCTGCGACGCGGGGTTCTTCGGGAGAACCAACGAGTTGATTTTTCGTTCGTTTTTCCGATAACCAGGAGTTATACAAATGTTAGTTTTATTCATTTGAATGTAGTTTCATCACAATTCGCCGATCGGCAATTTACTAATTCATTCCGATCGCGCTATTGCGATTGCGTGATATCGCCCCCCTCGCGATTGTCGGTATTTTTGTTCGGACGATGCAGCATTCCTCCCCCGCCTTGCCTGCCCCGAAGATCCTGCCGTGCGGCGATTCCGCCGTCAGCGTCGAGTTCGCCAACGCCATCGACGCCGAAATCAATGCCCGCGTCCATGCACTCGACCGGGTGCTGCGCCACTCCCCGCCGCGCGGCATGACCGAAGCGATGCCGAGCTACGCCGCGCTGCTGGTGTTCTATGACCCGCAGGCGACCAGCTTCGACGCGATCTCGTCGGAGCTGCGGGCTCTCGAAGCGGCACTGCCGAACCGGCCGGCGCCGATCGCTGGCCGTCGCTGGCGTATTCCCGTCGTATACGGTGGCGAGTTCGGCTTCGACCTCGATGCAGTCTCGCAGCGCCTGCGGCTCGACCAGGACGAGATCGTGGCCCGGCACACGGCATCGATGTTCAAGGTGTTCATGATCGGCTTCCTGCCGGGCTTCACCTACCTTGGCGGGCTCGACCCGGCACTCGCCATCCCGCGCCGCCCGGCTCCACGAGCCAAGGTGCCGGCCGGCTCGATCGTCATCGGCGGCATCCAGGCGGCGATCGGCTCGATCGAGGGACCGAGCGGCTGGCACGTGATCGGCCGCACGCCGGTGCGAACGTTCCATCCCGCGCGCGAGCCGGTGGTGCTCCTCGAGCCCGGCGATGCGGTCACCTTCGAGAGCATTGCCGCCGAGCGCTTTCGATCGCTCGACGCCGGCGCCGCGGCCGGCGGACTCGTCGCCGAGCGCATCACGTGACGCGATTGCGCATCCTCGATTGCGGCGCCGGCACCTCGATCCAGGACCGAGGCCGGTTCGGCTGGCTACGCTACGGCATATCCTCCTCCGGGGCGGCCGATCCGCTTGCGCTCGCGGCCGCCAACGCGCTGGTCGGAAATCCGGCCGGGACCGAAGCCATCGAGCTCGTGTTCATCGGGGCGACGCTCGAGGCGGTTGGCGGCGCCGCGCGGCTGGCGCTGGCCGGCGCGCGCATGCCGATACACGTCGACGGCCGGGCGGTGCCCGGTCACACATCCTTCCTGCTCGAGCCGGGTCAGCGGCTCGTGATCGGCGCCGCCACCGCTGGAGTCTACGCCATGCTGGCGGCCGCCGGCGGCCTCGACGTCCCGGCCGTGCTCGGCAGCAAATCGCTGCACCGGCGGGCTGGCATCGGCGGCGGCGCCCTGGTGGCCGGGCAGGAGCTGCCGCTGAAGCTCGACGAGCCGCTACCGGGCGGCGCGCTCCGCATGCCGTCGCTGCCGCTCGGCGACAAGCAGGCACTGCGGGTGGTGCTGGGGCCGCAGGCGGACTATGCGACGGCAGCCGGCCTCGACACGTTCCTGTCGTCGACGTTCGAGATCACCGGCGAGGTCGACCGCATGGCCTGCCGGCTCGGCGGACCGCCGATCGAGCTCGCGCGCGGCTTCAATATCGTCTCCGACGGGATCGTGCCTGGCTCAGTGCAGATCCCGGGCTCAGGCCATCCGATTGTGATGCTCGCCGACCGCCAGACTACCGGCGGCTATCCGAAGATCGCCACCGTCATCACTCCGGACTTGCGACTGCTGGTGCAGCGGCGAGCCGGCGAGGCTGTGCGGTTCCGCGGCGTCTCGATCGAGGAGGCGCAGGCGATGGCGCGGCGAGCCGCAGCGGAAGCAGGACGCATTGCCGAATGCCTCCAGCAGGCTACTCGCACCCTCGACGACTGCGACCAGTTGCTGTCGATCAACTTTGCCGGCCACGCGTCGAGCGCCATCGATCCGGTGACGTGGCAGCCGTGACGGGGCGCGCAAATCAGGCCACCTGTCTCGCTGCCCCGGTGGCCTCGCCAATCAGGGCAGCGGCAAGCCGCCACGGTTGCGGCCGGCCGAACAGGTAGCCCTGTGCCTCGTCGCAGCCGAGCTCGCTGAGGATCATGCAATGCGCCTCGGTCTCGACCCCTTCCGCCGTGGTCGTCATGCCGAGCGAGGCGGCGATCTCGATCACGGAGCGGACGATGGTCTTGGATTGCGGCGCAGAGTGCAGCGTCGCGACGAAGCTGCGATCCACCTTGATCTTGTCGAACGGGAAGCTCTGCAGGTAGCTGAGCGACGAATAACCGGTGCCGAAATCGTCCATCGCGATGCGGACACCGAGCAGCTTCAGCTGATGCAGTGTCTCCAGCGTCTTCCCGGTGTTGCGCATCAGCAGGCCTTCAGTGATCTCGAGCTCGAGCCGACGGGCGGCGAGGCCCGTCTCGTCGAGCACGGTGCGCACCACGTGCCGCAGGTTCGGGCTCGCGAACTGGGCCGGCGAGAGGTTGACCGCGACCTTCAGCTCGCCGGGCCATTCGACCGCCTGGCGGCAGGCTTGCCGCAGCGCCCACTCGCCGAGGATGTTGATCAGCCCGCAGTCCTCCGCTACCGGAATGAACTTGTCGGGCGTGACCAGCCCTCGCTTCGGATGGTTCCATCGGGCAAGAGCCTCGAACCCGATCAGCTTGCGGTCGGCCATGTCGATGATCGGCTGGTAGTAGAGCTCGAGCTGGTCGCCCGCGAGCGCGTCGCGCAGATCCGTCTCGATCTGCTGGCGGACGCGAACCTCCTCGTTCATGGCCTTGTGGAAGAAGCGATAGGTGCCGCGCCCGGCCGCCTTGGCTGCGTAGAGTGCGAGATCGGCGGCGATCAGCACGTCGTTGGTGGTCGCGCCGTCGATCGGGCCGATAGCGATGCCGATGCTGGTGCCGATCAGCAGCTGGTGCCCCTCGATCTCGTAGGGCCGGCCCAAGGTCTCGACCAGCCGTTGCGCCACCACCTCCGGCAAGGGTTCCTTGTCGACCGCGTGCATCAGCACCGCGAACTCGTCGCCGCCGAGCCGCGCCACGAGATCGCTTGCGCGCAGCGACCGCCGCATCCGCTTTGCCACCGCCTTCAGCAGCAGGTCGCCGATCGCGTGCCCCTGCGTGTCGTTGACGATCTTGAAGCGGTCGAGGTCGAGATAGAGCACGGCGAACGACTTCGCTTCGGCGTCACGGCCCGGTCGTGTAAGCCGGTCGAGCGCGTCGCTCAGCACGCGCCGGTTGGCGAGCCCGGTCAACGCGTCCTCCGATGCAAGCCGGTCGGCCTCCGACTGCGCCTTCATCCGGCGGGTGACATCGGTGAAGGTACGCACGAACGCGCCATCGTCGAGGCGCACGCTGCGCACCTCCAGCACGGTGCCGTTGGGTCGGACCCGCTCATACATCGCGAACTTGCCGGACGCGTCGCTTGGGCCGAATACGTCAAGCGGAGTGAGGTTCGCCGGCAATGCCGCGTTGACGAACTCGCCCTGCCGCTCCTGGAAGCGGGTCAGCTCGACGAAGCTCGGCGGATGCTCGACGAACTCCGGCGGCAGGTCGAGCAACTCGGCGCATTTGCGATTCATGATCGGGATCGAGGCATCCTTCGCCACCATCATGATGCCCTGCGACATGTGCTCCAGCGTCAACTGCAGCTGCATGGCCTTGAGCTCGACCTCGCTCTCGGCGCGGCGCGCGAGCCACGTGGCGGCGCCGATCATGATCGTCAGCAGCAGGCCCGCGAGGCAGTAGAGCCGCAAGTTTCCGTTCGAGGCCTGGTAGATCGCGTTCTCGTCGACGCTGACCACCACCGCCAGCGGATGGCCGACGACACTGCGGACCGTCACCAGGCGCTTCCGCCCGCCTCCGGCATCGCTTTCTGGCACGGTTCCGTTGCGGCCTGCCTTCACCACCTCCATGAACCGGCGCCGCGACAGATCCTGGCCCAAGGCAAAGCCCCCGCCGCTGGGGCTGCCTCCGGTCGCTCTCACCGTCCCATCCCGACCGATGATGGCGTACGCGGCGCCGGGGCTGAGATCGATCTTGGCGAAGAATTTCGAGAAGTGCTCGGGATTGAAGGAGGCGACGACGACGCCGGCGAAGCTGCCGTCCGGATTGGAGAAGCGCCGCGTGAGCTGCACCGACCAGCGGCCGCTCGCCCGCCCGATCAGCGGCTTGCTGATGAACAGCTCGTCCTTGTCGTTGCGGACGTGATGGCGATAGTGCTCGCGATCGCTTAGGTCGGTCGGCGGCGCGGGCTGAGGGCCGACGTTCGAGGCCCGCATCGTACCGCCGGCATCGATGATCGCGAACTGCACGATGATCTCGCTCAGGACATCGGTGGTATTGACCAGCGCGTGATAGTTGCGCGGCAGCGGCGACGTCTCGATCGTCCGCCTGAGGTACAGCAGTGCCTTGTCCATCTCGCCGATCGACCGGACCACGTTCTCCTCTGACAGCAGCGCGACGTTCCTCGCGTCGCGGGTGAAATCGGCAAGGTCGCCGGCGCGGTTCTCGAAGTGCTTGGCGATCAGCCCGGCCCACAGCAGGAATACCATGACGCAACCGAGCACGGTCGCGTTGAAGCCGCCTCGAGCAAATCGCGACAACAATGCGGTGTTGAACAAGGGCATGTGGCGGCCGCCTCGATCGAATGCGAAACGCGATCCCGGTCATGGATCGTCACGCCTCGACGGTAGTCGTCCGCAAGTTGAGAAGCGGTTGCGCCGGGACTGCGTGCCAGGCTCGGCAGGAACACCTCGCCACGCCGCATCGTGCGTGCGTTCGCCGGGCAGAAAAGCCCGTCGTTACGCCATTCTTGCGCACATGCCGGCGGCTTCGCGATGGTCGCCGCAGCCCGCCACGGCACCGGTCGGCAATCAATCGAATGATATCAAATAGGGCGGGTCCGCCGCATCGCCACCTCAGGGCGCGACGCAGGGCCAGGTGGATGGCGCGGCGACATCCGGCGGCAGCTTCGTCGTCGCATCGCCGCATGCGATCTTGATCTGCTCCGCGGTCAGCCCCTTGACGCGCGACAGGTCGGTGTTTTCGAAGCGCGTCAGATAGAGATAGGCACCGGTCAAATCGGTATCGGCAAGGTTGGCGCCCGACAGCACAGCGCGCGACAGGTTGCTTGCGGCCAGTTGGCTGCCCGCTAGCCTGGCGCCGTCGAACGTGGCGCGCACGAGTTGTGCGCCTCTCAGGTCCGCGCCTTCGAGATTGGCCCCGTTCATGTCGGTGCGGAAGAACTCGGACTTCGATAAGTCGGCACCGGCGAGATTGGCATTTGTGAAGCGCGTGCGCGTGCCAAATGCTCCGGTGAACGTCGCCTTGCTCAGGTCGGCCTTCACGAACCAGGCGTTCGAGATCTCGCTCTTGCTGAGATCGGCGCCCTTGAGCTTCGCCTCGCTGAAGTCGGTGCCCGACAACTGCGTCTTGACCATGATTGCGCCCTCGAGCCCCATCGCGGTGAGGCTGAGGTGGTTCTTCTTGCAGCCGCTCCAGTCGACCTGGGCGGCCGGCCGGTCGGTGCAGCGCGCGGATGCGGGCGCCGGTAGCAGCAGGGCGAGCAAGGCGAGCAGCAGCGCCGACCGGCGGCGTGCCCCGGCGGTCCCAAGAAGGCATCGGAATGGAGCTGCGGCCATGACACCACCAACAACCAGGTTGGGCCCGAGCGGCCACAGACGGCCGCTCGGACTTCCTTGCGGGTTCAGGCCGCCGCGGCGAGATTGCGCAGCACGTAATGCAGGATGCCGCCGTTGCGATAGTACTCGATCTCGTCGAGCGTATCGATCCGGCACAGGATCGGGATCGACCGCGCCTTGCCGTCGGCCGAGGTGATCTCGGCGGTCATCATCTGGCGCGGCTTGACGCTGGTGAGGCCCTTGATCGTCACGGTCTCATCACCCTTGAGGCCGAGCGAGGCCCACGACGTGCCCTCCTCGAAGGTGAACGGCACCACGCCCATGCCGACCAGGTTCGAGCGATGGATACGCTCGAACGACTGCGCGATCACCGCCTTGACGCCGAGCAAGTTGGTGCCCTTGGCGGCCCAGTCGCGGGACGATCCGTTGCCGTACTCGACGCCGGCGAAGATCACCAGCGGCACGCCCTCGTCCTGGTAGAGCCTGGCCGCGTCGTAGATCGGCATCACCTGTGCCCGACGGATAGTGGGTGGTGTTGCCGCCTTCCCTGATCTGGCCCGCCGCATCCTTGTTCATCGCATTCTTGATGCGGATGTTGGCGAACGTGCCGCGCATCATCACCTCGTGATTGCCGCGACGCGTGCCGTACTGGTTGAAGTCGGCCGGCCGCACCTGATGCTCGAGCAGGTAGGCACCGGCCGGGCTCTCCTTCTTGATCGAGCCGGCCGGCGAGATGTGGTCGGTGGTGATCTTGTCGCCGAGCAGCGCCAGAATGCGCGCGCCGACGACGTCGGTGACGGGGACCGGCGTCTTGGTGATGCCTTCGAAGTAGGGCGGGTTCTGCACGTAGGTCGAGCCCGAGTTCCATTCGTAGGTCAGGCTCGGCGCCGTCTTGATCTTCTGCCAGTTGGCGTCGCCCTTGAACACGTCGGCATAGCGCGACATGAACAGGTCGCGCGTGATGTTCTGGGCGATGAAGTCCTGCACCTCCTGGTTCGAAGGCCAGATGTCCTTCAGCATGACGGGCTTGCCGTCGCTGCCCGTGCCGATCGGCTCCTTCGACAGATCCTTGGTCACCGAGCCGGCGAGCGCGTAAGCGACCACCAGCGGCGGCGAGGCGAGGTAGTTGGCCTGAACGTCGGGGCTGACGCGGCCCTCGAAGTTGCGGTTGCCCGACAGCACGGCGGCGGCGATGATGCCGTTCTCGTTGATCGCCTTCGAGATCTCCGGCGCGAGCGGGCCCGAGTTGCCGATGCAGGTGGTGCAGCCGAAGCCGACCAGGTTGAACCCGATCGCATCGAGCGGCTTCTGCAGGCCGGCCTTCTCGAGATAGGCGGCGACGACCTGGCTCCCGGGCGCCAGCGAGGTCTTGACCCACGGCTTCGACTTCAGGCCCTTGGCGCCGGCATTGCGGGCAAGCAGGCCAGCGGCGATCAGCACGCTCGGGTTCGAGGTGTTGGTGCAGCTCGTGATCGCGGCAATGACGACATCGCCATGACCGAGGTCGAAGTCACGACCCTCGACCTTGACGCGTTTCGCATTCTCGCCCGGCTTCTTGTACTCGCCGGCGAGGGCGGCCGCGAAACCGTTGCCGACGTCGGACAGGGCGACCCGGCCCTCCGGCCGCTTCGGACCGGCCAGCGACGGCACCACATCGCCGAGGTCGAGGGCGAGGCGTGTCGGTGAACACCGGATCGGCGTCGCCGGCGCTGCGAAAGAGCCCTTGCGCCTTGCTGTAGGCATCGACCAGCGCGATGCGGTCCTGCGCGCGGCCGGACATGGTGAGGTAGCGGATGGTCTCGCCGTCGACCGGGAAGAAGCCGCAGGTCGCGCCGTATTCCGGGGCCATGTTGGCGATGGTGGCGCGGTCGGCGAGCGTCATGCTGTCGAGGCCGGCGCCGTAGAACTCGACGAACTTGTTGACCACGCCCTTCTTGCGCAGCATCTGCGTCACGGTCAGCACCAGGTCGGTGGCGGTGACGCCTTCCTTCAGGCGGCCGGTGAGCTTGAAGCCGATCACCTCGGGGATCAGCATCGACTGCGGCTGGCCGAGCATGGCGGCTTCGGCCTCGATGCCGCCGACGCCCCAGCCGAGCACGGCCAGGCCGTTGACCATGGTGGTGTGGCTATCGGTGCCGACCACGGTGTCGGGATAGGCGTAGGTGTCGGCGCCGTAGTCGGTTGTCCACACCGTCTGGCCCAGATACTCGAGGTTGACCTGGTGGCAGATGCCGGTGCCGGGCGGCACGACGCGGAAGTTGCTGAACGCGCCCTGCCCCCACTTGAGGAAGTTGTAGCGCTCGCCGTTGCGGGAATACTCGAGCGCGACGTTGTCGGCCAGGGCCTTCGGGCTGCCGAACTCGTCGACGATCACCGAGTGGTCTATCACGAGGTCGACCGGGACCAGCGGATTGATCTTGCGCGGGTCGCCGCCGAGTGTGGTCATGCCGTCGCGCATGGCGGCGAGATCAACGACCGCCGGCACGCCGGTGAAGTCCTGCATCAGCACCCGGGCCGGCCGGAATCCGATCTCCTTGCCGGCCTTGCCCTTGTCGACCAGCCAGGCGGCCATCCCCTCGATGTCGGCCTTGGTGACGGTGCGGCCGTCCTCGTGGCGCAGCAGGTTCTCGAGCAGCACCTTCATCGAGAACGGCAGCTTCGAGATGCCGGCGAGCCCATTCTTCTCGGCGTCTGGCAACGAGAAATAGATGTGGGACTTGCCGCCCACATTCAGCGTCTTGCGGCACTTGAAGCTATCGAGCGAAACCGGAGCCTTGATCGTCATAATGCATGCCTCCACGAGCGTTGTAGAGCCGCGCCACCGGAGTGCCGATGGGGACGAGGGTCGAGAATGGACGCATGCATCCGCCTCGCCTCAGCTTTTGCGCTAGCGTTGGTGTTCGAGCGTTCCTTATATAGCGGCGTTTACTGCAGTGCCACAGGTCCGATCGCAACGATCAGCCCTGCGAAAGTCGAATTCGACACCGGATGCCATGCCGCTAGCCCTCACTGCTGAAGAATTGTGCGTCGAACGCGGCGGCCGGCTGGTGCTGGACGGGCTGTCGTTCTCCGTGCGCGCCGGCGAGGCGATGATCATCACCGGCCCGAACGGCGTCGGCAAGACGACGCTGCTGCGGGCCATCGCGGGCTTCCTGCGCCCGGCTGGCGGCCGCATCCGGCTGGTCGGCGGCGACCCGGAGCGCGACGTCGGCGAGCAGTGCCACTACGCGGGCCATCTCGATGCCGTCAAGCCGCGCTTCAGCGTCGCCGAAAACCTGGCGTTCTGGGCCGAATACCTCGGCGGCGGGGTGGACACGATCGACGGCGCCCTGGCGGCGTTCGGGCTTGCCGATCTCGCCCACGTCTCGGCGGCATATCTTTCGGCCGGCCAGCGCCGCCGGCTGGGGCTTGCACGCATTCTGACCGCGCCCCGCCCGATCTGGCTGCTGGACGAGCCGACCGTCTCGCTGGACAAGGACAGCACCGTCGCTTTCGCACGCCTCGCCGAGCGTCATCGTGCCGGCGGCGGCCTGGTGATCGCCGCCACCCATGCCGATCTCGGCCTGCACAATGCGACCGCGCTCAGGCTCGCAGCATCGCCGGGGACGCCCGCGTGAACGCCTTCCTGAGCCTCCTGAAGCGCGACGTGAGCCTCGCCCTGCGCGACGGCGGCGCAACCGGCACCGCCCTCGGCTTCTACCTGGTGGTGACGTCGCTGATGCCGCTGGGCCTCGGGCCCGACCTCAAGCTGCTCGCGCGGATCGCGCCGGGGGTGCTGTGGATCGGGCTGCTGCTGGCGGCACTGCTGTCGTTGCCGCGACTGTTCGAGGTCGACGCCGAGGACGGCTCGCTCGACGCGTTGAGCCTCGGCCCGCTGCCGCTGGAGCTGGTCTGCCTCGCCAAGTCGATCGCCCACTGGCTGACGACCTGCGTGCCGCTGGTGCTGGCGGCGCCAATCCTCGGCCTGCTGCTCAACCTCGAGATCGCCGCCTATCCGGCGCTCGCCGCGACGCTGCTGGTCGGCACGCCGGCGGTCAGCCTGCTCGGTGCCGCAGGAGCCGCGCTCACCATGAAGGCGCGCCGCGGCGGCGTGCTGATTGCGCTGCTGGTGTTGCCGTTCTTCATCCCGACCCTGATCTTCGGAATCTCGGCGATCTCGGCCGTGGTCACGCCGCCCGGCAGCTTCCAGTCGCCGTTCCTGATCATGGCGGCAATTTCCCTCGTCGCCCTGCTGATCGGGCCCGTCGCCGCCGCCGCCGCGCTGCGCGCCCAGGGCGGGTAGGATTCCAATTCGACTGGAAGCGACTCTTCCTTTTCCCCCAAGCGCATCTGACGCGCGGGGAGCGGGGTGGAAGTGCGTCCGGAGCGGCACAGAAACCGTGTTCATCGCGGGCAGGCGCGCCGATGCCGATGAACTTACGCCCGGCCGCGGCATTGGCCACATTGCGTCCATCTTTTGGAAGGCATAGACCAACGGCCATGCAGACGCTGACACAGAAACTCGCCAATCCAACCCGGTTCATGGACCTGTCCGCCCGGGTGCTACCGTGGGTGTCTGGTCTCGCCGCCGTGGTGATCGCCTGCGGGCTCTATCTGGTGTGGATGGCGCCGCAGGACTACCAGCACGGGCACACGGTAAAGATCATGTTCGTGCACGTGCCGGCGGCATGGTTCGGCCTGCTCGCCTACCTCGTGATCGCGATCTCGAGCTTCGGCCTGCTGGTGTTCCGCCACCCGCTGGCCGACGTGTCGGCAAAGTCGGCGGCGCCGATCGGTGCTGCCTTCACCCTGCTGGCGCTGGTGACCGGCTCGCTGTGGGGCAAGCCCGGCTGGGGCACCTACTGGGTGTGGGACGCCCGGGTGACGTCGGTGCTGATGTTGTTCTTCCTCTATCTCGGCCTCATCGCCCTGCGGTCTTCGATCGAGGACGAGGCGTTGGCGGGCAAGCTCAGCGCCGTGCTCGGCCTCGTCGGCGTGGTGATGCTGCCGATCATCCGCTTCTCGGTCGACTGGTTCGACACGCTGCACCAGCGGGCGAGCGTGGTGAAGATGAGCGGCCCGGCGATCCACTCCTCGATCCTGGTGCCGCTGCTGGTGATGGCGACCGGGTTCTCGATCCTGTTCCTCGCCATGCACCTGAAGGCGATGCGCAACGAGATCCTGCGGCGGCGCGCGGTGGCGCTGGAGGTGGCTGCGGTCAGGCGTTCCGCCGCCCGGGCCGAAGCTGCCGCGGAAGGGTGATGACTTGGACAAGGACCCCTGGGCCTGGGCCGGCCACATCTATGCGTCATATGCGATCACGGGACTGGTGCTCGTCGTGCTGATCGGCTGGCTGATCTGGGACGGACGCCGGCAGCGGCGCCGCCTCGATGCCCTGGAAGCGCGTGGCGTCCGTCGCCGCGCCAGCGAGTAGACCATGCAGAAATCCGCCGAATCGCCCGAGCGCCCAGAGCAGCCGAAGCGCCGCACCCGGCTGGTCCTCCTGCCGATCGCGATGTTCATCGCGCTGGCGGCACTGCTCGGCTACGCGCTGAGCAGCGCCGACCCGTCGAAGCTGCCGTCGGCGCTCCTCGGCAAGCCGGCGCCGGCGACCGAGCTGCCCGGCCTGCCCGGCCTTGTCGCCGGTGGCCAGCCGGTGCCGGGGATCACGGCCGCGGACCTCGCGCGCGGCGACGTGACGGTCGTGAATTTCTGGGCCTCCTGGTGCTTGCCGTGCGTGCAGGAGCATCCAATCCTGACCGAGCTCAAGAAGCGCACGAACGTCCGGATGCTCGGCATAAACCACAAGGACCCCGATCCCGGCGGCCTGAAATTTCTGCTGCGCCACGGCAATCCGTTCGATGCGGTCGGCGTCGACGGCAATGGCCGCGCCTCGATCGAGTGGGGCGTCTACGGCATGCCGGAGACGTTCGTGGTCGATGGACGGGGCCGTATCGCCTACAAGCACGTGGGGCCGATCACGCCCGAACTGATGACCCGCGTGCTGATCCCGGCGATCGAAAAGGCAAAGTCGGCGAAGTAGGCCGGGCGCCGACGCGACGTCCCGCAATCCGTCGGACGAGATCCGATCCTGCACGCAACATCGACGCGGAGCCGGAAGATTGGCGGATTGGCCGACAGTGCTCGGCTCAGTTCACGACCAGGGCATCAATCCAGATCGGCGCAAGCTGCGCGAAGGGCACCGGCTGAGTGAATCGCGCCATCGGATCATTGATGTGCAGGACTGGCTGCACCCCCATCGGGGTCTGCATGAAGGACATGCCGCGCAGGACCACGACGTGCGACGAGCTCATGCCTGACCGAATGTGCAGTATCACCGCCCGGCCCGATGCCAGCGTCTGGTAGAGAGCCATGGGGTTGGCCGGCGGCGCGTAAGCGACGAACCGGCCACCGAAATTGCCAATCAGCGCGGCGATCTGCTGGAGTGAGCCGGTTCGCCGGCAAGCGGGATGTCGATTGACGCAGCAGACATCTGGATGACCGCCATTGGCGATCGCCACCATGCCGCATTGGGGCGGCGTATGCGCCGGACCCTTGATGAAGTGGACCATTTGCTGCGCTACCGCGGCCCAGCACCAAACCTCCGTCTCCTGCATCAGGTTCGGAATTGGTATGTCTACTGGCGGCGGTACCTGGGCCTGGGCGCGGGTGGCACCCAAGAGGCAGAGGACACATAACGCAATTCGGATTCGTCGTGTCATTTCACCCCCCAAATTGCTCTTGTTCACCTAGAGCGTGACCGGCTCGAACTCAATCCGCCACGAGCTGGCGGGAAGCGCAGGCATTTCGGGAATCGCTGCTAATTCAGTCGAGGCAGGCATCGAGATAAGATGGGCCTGATTGAGAGGAACAACCGGACCAAACGATGTCACCTAGGTAATCGCCGAGGCGAGACTGACGGCATCCTCGCCCACATCCCGCTGGACAGCGGCTGAAACACCGAAGTTGCTCAACTTGACGGTGGTCAATGCGCTACCCGATCTGTCTGCGCAGGCTGCCCCGGCAGCGCGGTCGAGGCGATCGCGGCTGCGTATGTCACGGATATCGGTGCCCCTTGCATGGATGAGGCACGATAGCCCGCTCTGCAAGGCCATGGATCGAATCCTTTTTGGCGATTGGAGCGTACGATGAAAATCAAGGACGCAATGCATAAGAACGTCGAATGGGTGCAGCCGACCACGACTGTCGCTGCCCTGGCGAAGAGGATGCGCGATCTCGACATCGGTGCGATTCCGATTGGCGAGAACGACCGCCTCGTCGGTATGGTCACGGATCGCGACATTACCGTACGCGCGGTCGCCGATGGCAAGGACGTAACGAAGCTGACGGCTCGCGATGTCATGTCGAAAGGCATCGTCTTCTGCCGTGACACCGAGGAAATCGAGGACGCGGTCCGCATCATGGAGCAGAAGAAGATCCGCCGCTTGCCCGTTCTCGATGAGAAAAAGCGAATGGTCGGCATGCTGAGCCTCGGTGACATCTCACACGCGGCTTCCCATGAAATTTCGGGCGAAATGGCGGCGGCCGTATCCGCGCATCACGCGTAACCCGGATTCTGGGAATTGCGCTTCTGCAAGGGGCCGGACGACTTGGTCCCTTGCAATCGTGCGCACGTCGATCCGGCGACATCGGATGCCGGAGCGCGCTATGCCTCACGCAGCCTTGATCCAGCAATGATTGTCGTGGAACGCGGCACCGCCGAACGGGGCGACCTGGAACGCGCTGGTCAGCGTGTTCAGACCTTCGCCGCCCTCGAACTGGCTGTTCGGCGGGATCGACTTCGACGATCACCACGCCCGGCTGCATGCCGTCGAACGCCTCAGCATGCAGAATGATCTCGCCGCGCTCATTGCCCATGCGGATCTTGGCGCCATCGGCGAGGCCTAGCCTGGCGAGATCGGCGGGATGGATCTTCGCCCGCGGCCGGCCCTCGCGCTGGCGGCTCGACGGCATCTCGTTGAACGACGAGTTGAGGTAGCTCCGCGCCGGCGAGGTGGCGAGCCTGAAGGGATGCGCCGTATCCGCTTTCTCGTTGACGTCCCAGTGATCCGGCAGGCGCGGCATCTGAGCGGCGATGCCCCAGTCGTGCTTGCGGCCGAGCGGCACCTCCGGCCAATCGGGCTTGAAGCGGAAGCGGCGGTCGGGATAGCCGAACCCGTCGAGGTAGTGCGCGGTCGCGAAATCGGGCTGGCAGTCGATCCATTTCTGCTCGGCCAGGCTTTCAAGCGTTCCCCAGCCAGATTTGCGCAGCGTCTCGTCGATCAGCTGCCGCGGGTTGAGGTCGAAGCCGCGATGCACCGCGCCGACGCGACGCGCCAGGGCCGAGACTACCTCGTGATTGGAGCGGCACTCGCCCGGCACGGCAACCAGCTTCGGTCCCAGCATGATGTGCTGCTGGCCGCCGCCTTGATACACATCGTCGTGCTCGAGGAACATGGTCGCCGGCAGCACGACGTCGGACATCTGGGCGGTGGCGGTCATGAACTGCTCGTGCGTGCACACGAACAGGTCGTCGCGCATGAAGCCGGCCTTGACCTTGCGCTGCTCGGGCGCGACCTGCACCGGGTTCATGTTCTGGATGAACAGGGCGGCGACCGGAGGGCCATCCTTCAGATCGCGCCGGTCGCCGGTCAGCACTGGCCCGATCCGGCTCATGTCGAGCATGCGTACGCTGTCGTCGCGCAGGTCGTTGCCCTCGATCAGCGTCTTGTCCCAATGGAAAATGGCGCCATTGTTGTGGAACGCGCCGCCGCCCTCGTGCAGCCAGGCGCCGGTGACGGAGGCGATGCAGGTCGCGGCGTGCATGTTGGCGGCGCCGTTGCGCTGGCGCGAGAACCCGTAGCCGAGGCGGAAGTAGGTCCTCGGCGTGGTGCCGACGAGCCTGGCGAAGCTCTCGATCTCGGCGACCGAGAGGCCGGTGATCGCGGATGCCCATTCCGGCGTCCTCGATTTGAGGTGCGCCTCGAGCTCGCGCGGGCAGTCGGTGTACTTCTCCAGATAAGGCCAGTTGGCATGGCCGTCGCGGAACAGGACGTGCATCACCGCGCAGGCGAGCGCGCCGTCGGTGCCCGGGCGCAGGCACAGCGCCATGTCGGCCTGCTCCATGGTGCCGTTGCGGTAGATGTCGATGGCAACGATCCTGGCGCCGCGCTCCTTGCGCGCCTTCACCGCATGCGTCATCACGTTGACCTGGGTGTTGACCGGATTGGTGCCCCAGATCACCACCATGTCGGACTTCGCCATCTCGCGCGGATCGGGTCCGGCGAGCTTGCCGGTGCCGGCGATGAAGCCACCCCACGCCAGCGTCGTGCAGATCGACGAGTACATCTGCGAATACTTCTTGGCGTGCCGCAGCCGGTTGATGCCGTCGCGCATGACGAGGCCCATGGTGCCGGCGAAATAGTACGGCCAGACCGCCTCCGGCCCGAACCGGCGCTCGGCGGCGAGCATTGCCTCGGCGGTGAGGTCGAGCGCGTCGTCCCAGGAGATGCGCTCGAACTCGGTCGAGCCCTTCGGCCCCTTGCGGCGCAGCGGATGCATCAGCCGATCGGGATGATGGACGCGCTCGGCATAGCGGGCGACCTTGGCGCAGATGACGCCATCGGTGTAGCTGTTGTCCTTGGCGCCGCGCACGCGGCCGATGCGGCCGTCCGGCAGCAGCTCGACGTCGAGCGCGCAGGTCGACGGGCAGTCGTGCGGACAGGCGGAATGTCCGATGTCGATCGCGCGGTCCATGGGCGGGCTTTCCTGATCATTGGCTGCTGGGCAAGACTACGACGCGGCGTGCCGGCGCGGAAGCGCGAGCTACAGTTCACGTTCTGCCGGCGGATCGATCACGCCGCGCCGTCTCAGCTTCAACTCGCATCACGGGCAAGCGAGGGCACCTGCAAATTCAATCTGCGACGCATCACCTAATCGGCGGTCGGCGAACGCATGCCGACGACAACGGAGATCATCCATCATGCGCAGCCTCATGAGCCTCGTCGTCGCTACTCTGCTCGCTTCGACAATGGCCGCCGCCGCCCAGGTGCCGAAGCGCAAGCCGCCGGCCACCTCGAGCAGCGCCGCCAGCAGTTCCGCCGACAACAGTGCCAGCGCCAACGACGCCGATCCCGCTCGCTCCAACGGCAATTATCCTGACTGGGCGCGTCGGGCGTTCAGCTCGCGCGGCGGTCCCGGGAAATAGTCGCGCCGACGCCGACGTTGGTCGTCGGCGCAAGGATCAGGCCGGCTGCACGGCGGCGCTGTAGGCGTTCATCAATGCCTCGGAGTGGCGGCCGGGCTGATACTGGTGCGGGCCGATCTCGGACACCGGCGTCACCTCGGCGGCGGTGCCGACGATGAAGCACTCGGTGAAGCTCGGCAGCTCCTCCGGCATGATGCGGCGCTCGACCACGCTCATGCCGCGTTGCCCGGCGATCTCGATCACGGTCTGCCGGGTGATGCCGTTGAGGAAGCAGTCGGCGGTCGGCGTATGCAGGGCGCCGTCCTTGATGAAGAAGATGTTGGCGCCGGTGCACTCGGCGACGCGGCCTTGCCAGTCGAGCATCATCGCGTCGGCGTAGCCCTTGTTCTCCGCCCGCATCTTGGAGATCGTGCAGATCATGTAGAGCCCTGCCGCCTTCGACGCAGTCGGCGCGCAGGCCGGATCGGGCCGGCGATACTCGGCGATGTCGAGGCGGATGCCGCGCATCTTGGTCGCCGGGTCGAACATCGACGGCCAGCTCCAGGTCGCGATAGCGGTGTGGATCTTGTTGTGCTGGGCCGAAACCGCCATCATCTCGCTACCGCGCCAGGCGACGGGACGAATGTACTGGTCACCACCGCCGTTGAGCTTCAGCACCTCGGCCTTGGCGGCATCGATCTCAGCCACGGTATAGGGGATCTCGAAATCCAACAATTGCGCCGATTTCTTGAATCGCTCGGAATGCTCGGTGGTCTTGAAGATCTTGCCGCGGTAGGCGCGCTCGCCCTCGAACACGCAGGAGCCGTAGTGCAGGCCATGTGTGAGCACGTGCAGCTTCGCCTCTCGCCACGGCACGATCTTGCCGTTCATCCAGATGAATCCATCGCGATCGTCGAAGGGGATCAGCTCTGCCATTGGGTTTCTCCCGCGACGGCGCACTCGGGCGCCTGTCAATTTCGATCAGAATTAAGGGCTTGCCACGGGTAACAACCGCCTCCTAATTAGTCAACATGACTGACATAAATACAGCCCAGGGCCGCATGCACCTGTCCGTGGCGGCGGCGGAGGCCGAATCGGGCGTCGAGCTCGAGCGGCTGACGTCGGTGGTCGAGCTGATCTTTTTCGCCTATCGCGATTTCACCGGCGAATCGGATGCCGTGCTCAAGGCCTATGATTTTGGCCGGGCGCATCATCGCGTGCTGCATTTCGTGATGTGGCGGCCTGGCTTGCGCGTCGCCGATCTGCTGGAGATCCTGAAGATCACCAAGCAGAGCCTCGCCCGCGTATTGAAGCAGCTCGTCGATCGCGGTTTCATCGTCCAGGAAGCGGGGCAGGACGATCGGCGCGAGCGTCGCCTTTATCCGACCACACAGGGGCGGAAGCTTGCCGAACAGCTGCGGACGCTGCAAACGAAGCGGATTGCCGCCGCGCTGGCCGAGATCGAGCCGGCCGCGCAGCCGGCAGCGCTTCGCTTCCTGCTGGCGCTGACCGCGCCGCAGGATCGCAGCGGCATCGAGCGGTCGCTGACCGAGGCCGGACTGAAACTGGCGCCGGAACGCAAGCCCTGATGGTGTGGGCTGCACCTGCGCTGGAGGGGAGGATAGGACATGGCACTCGCATCGGATCGATCGCGACCGGAACCGCTGCCCGACAATGCACCACACGTGCTGGTCGTCGATGACGACCACCGGATCCGCGAGCTGCTGTCGCGGTTCCTGATGGAGAACGGCTTCCGCGTCACCCCCGCAGATGACGCCAATGCGGCGCGGGCGGCGATGCGCGGTCTCGCGTTCGACCTCGTCGTGCTCGACGTGATGATGCCGGGCGAGAACGGCATCTCGCTCGCCCGCGAGCTCAAGGCACTATCGCACGTCCCGATCTGCATGCTCACCGCCCTGTCCGATGCCGAGCACCGCATCGAGGGACTGGAAGCCGGCGTCGACGACTACCTGCCGAAGCCGTTCGAGCCGCGCGAGCTGCTGCTGCGGCTGAAGAACATCCTGCGGCGCGGGCGCACGGTGCAGCCGGCGTCGGACGAGGTCGCCATGGGCGACTTCCGCTTTCACATCGGCCGTGGCGAGCTCAAGCGCGGCGAGGAGACGATCAAGCTCACCGAGCGCGAGCGCGACCTCCTGCGGATGTTCGCCCAGCGCGCGGGACTGCCGGTCGCCCGCCACGAGCTTGCCGCCGACGAGAACACCGGCAGCGAGCGGGCGATCGACGTGCAGATCAATCGCCTGCGGCGCAAGATCGAGACCGACCCATCGAACCCGGTCTATCTGCAGACCGTGCGCGGCAAAGGCTATATCCTCTACACCGATTGAGCCCGGACGAATGACGTCCGCACCAGGGATCGACTGAAACGATGGTTGCAGCTCGTGATCCGCTTTCGGAAAGGGCGCCCGGATCGTCCTGGTCCGACCTCAGGGGCACGGTCGACCGCCTGCATGCGCACGCGGTCGCGATACTCGCGGAATTGATTCCCAAGGGCCTCTACGCCCGCGCGCTGATCATCATCATCGCACCGATCGTGCTGCTCGAGGGCGTGGTCGCCTTCGTGTTCATGGAGCGCCACTGGAACGCGGTGACGCGGCGACTTTCGGAGGCCACCGTCCGCGACATCGCGGCGCTGATCGACGTCTACCAGGACTACTCGCGCAACGACGACTACGGCCGTCTCATCGTGATGGCGCGCGACCGCCTCAACCTGTCGATGCAGGTGCTGCCGCCCACCGATTTGCCGCCGGCCCAGCCGCGCCCGTTCTTCGCCCTGCTCGACCGCACGCTGTCCGCGGAGCTGCGCAAGCAGATCAAGCATCCGTTCTGGATCGATACCGTCGGCAACTCGCGGCTGGTCGAGGTGCAAGGTCAAGCTCAAGACCGCGACGCTGCGTTTCGTTGCCACGCGCAGCCAGACATACGCGTCCAACTCGGACATCTTCATGGCCTACATGGTCGGCTCGTCGGTGGTGCTGCTGACGCTCGCGATCCTGTTCCTGCGCAATCAGATCCGTCCCATCCTCAAGCTGGCGGAGGCGGCCGACGCATTCGGCAAGGGCCGGCCGATCGACGAGGAGTTCCGCCCACGCGGCGCGCGCGAGGTGCGGCAGGCCGCGCAGGCGTTCCTCGAGATGCGCGACCGCATCAAGACCCATGTCGAGCAGCGCACGACCATGCTGGCCGGCGTCAGCCACGACCTGCGCACCATCCTCACCCGCTTCAAGCTGCAGCTCGCGCTGCTCGGCAACCGGCCGGAGATCAACGCGCTGAAGACCGACGTCAACGAGATGCAGCACATGCTGGAGGATTATCTGGCGTTCACACGCGGCGATGGCGGCGAGGAGGCGACCCCGACCAACCTGCGCGAGCTGCTCGAGGGGGTGGTCGACGAGGCGCAGGTCTATGGCGTGCCGATCGAGCTCAAGCTGCGCAAGCGCAAGTCCGACCTGATCCTGCCGCTCAAGCGCCAAGCCTTCAAGCGCGCGATCACCAACCTCGTCAGCAATGCCGCGCGTTTCGGCGATCAGATCATCATCCGCGCGGCGACCGAGCGGAACTGGCTGCGCATCGAGGTCGACGACGACGGCCCGGGAATTCCTCCGGCCGAGCGCGACAACGTGTTCAAGCCGTTCTATCGGCTCGACCACGCCCGCAACCAGGATGAGGGCAATACCGGCCTTGGACTGGCGATCGCCCGCGACATCGCCCGCAGCCACGGCGGCGATATTGCGCTCGGCGAAAGCTCGCTCGGCGGGCTCCGGGCGATCATCCGCGTGCCGCTATGAAATATCCGCGAAGCCGCCGGCCGGCCGATAATCGGCTCGACGAGCCGATTGCGGTCGCGCCCGGCAGCGGCGCATATTGTGGGCCCAGCCTGGATGGGTCCCAACCATGAGCTCACGCACCCGGACGTCGATCAAGCGGCGCACCACCGCTCCGCCCGGCGTACCAGGCCGGCGCGAACGCTCGCATGCGGCGCGCGATCTGACCCAGCTCGGCGCCATGGGCAAGGCGTTCTCGATCCTGGAAGTCATCACCGCCGGGCGCCAGCCGCTGTCCATGGCCGAGATCGTCCGGACGTCGGGCCTGACGAAGCCAACCGCGCATCGGATCACCACAGTGCTGGCCGAGATGGGCTTCATCGAGCGCGATACGCTGAAGCGCGGCTTCATCGAGGGGCCGCGGCTGATCAAGCTCGCCCTGGACACGCTCGGCGCGGCGGCGCCACGAACGTTGCGGCACGCGATCCTGCGGTCGATCTCGGAGCAGGTCGGGGAAACCTGCAACTTCGGAATCCTGGTCGGCTCGGAGGTGTTGTATCTCGACCGCGTCGAGGCGAAATGGCCGCTCGGGCTGCGGCTCGAGGCGGGAAGCCGGGTTCCGGCCCACTGCACCGCGATCGGCAAGCTGCTGCTGTCGCAGCTCCCGCCGCGGGAGCGCCAGCTAACGATCGCGGCGATGCCGCTGGCGCGCTATACCAGCCGCTCGCTGACCGATGCCCAGCGCCTGACAGCGGCGCTCGATCGCATTGCTGCGACCCGCATCGGAATCGACGACCAGGAGTTCATCGACGGCGTCGTGTGTGTCGCGGTACCGGTGACGGCAGACAATGGCGAGGTGGTCGGCGGCATCGCGATCTCGGCGCCCGAGGCCCGGGTGCCGATCGAGCAGGCGCTCAAGTTCGTGCCGCGCATGCGCGACGCCGCAGCCCGCCTCGGCTCGACGTTCAAGGTCGAGCCCAGTCCGCAGTGAAGTAGTCGCCGGCGCAGCGCCGGCACGTCGGTCAAACCGCCTGCACTTCCATCACATCGGGGCAGAAGTGCTTCAGCAGGTTCTCGATGCCGTGGCGCAGCGTGGCCGTCGAGCTCGGGCAGCCGGCGCAGGCGCCGCGCATGTGCAGGAACACCACGCCGTCGCGATAGCCGTTGAAAGTGATGTCGCCGCCATCCTGGGCAACCTGCGGGCGAACGCGGGTCTCGAGCAGCTCCTTGATCGTGGCGACGGTATCGGCGTCTTTCGGATCGAAGTTGCTGCCAGCTTCGCTGTCGTGGCTTGCGCTCGTCGACGACGGCGGCGCCCGACATGTAGTGCTCCATGATCGCGCCGAGGATCGCCGGCCGGATGTGCTGCCATTCGGCCTTGCCCTTGGTCACCGAGATGAAGTCGGAGCCGAGGAACACACCATCGACGCCGTCGATCTCGAACAGCCGCAGGGCCAGCGGCGACCCCACCGCTTCCGCCTTGCTCCGGAAGTCCGCCGTGCCGTCGCCGAGCACCAACTTGCCAGGTATGAATTTGAGTGTCGCGGGGTTCGGCGTCTGCTCGGTCTGGATGAACATGATCGGTCTCCTTCCGCCTATTCCAGGTCGGTCTTCGCGCTGCCTTTTGGGCGCTGCCGACAGGCGGTTTCTGGAACCATTCTAAATCAGCCGCACGGCGCGGTCAAAGCCGCAGTGTGACGTCGTTTGCGGCGGCGTACACCGATTCGCCAGTCACGCGAGCGCCTTCACATCGTCGAGACTGAGGTCGCCTGGAACGATCGTGATCGGAATCGGGAACGTGCCTGCCGTCTTGCCCGCGGCCAGCGACGAGACGAGCGGGCCAGGCCCCTTGCTGTCGGTCGCCGCCCCCAGCACCAGGATGCCGATGTCCTGGTCCTCCTCGATCAGCTTGACGATTTCTTCCGCTGCCTTGCCCTCGCGAATGACGTCGTCGCTAACCACGTCCTCGAATCCGGCCAGCGACAGCTTGCGCCGGAACATACGAAACAAGGCCTTCGCCTTGTTCGTCTCCTCCTCGAGCTGGACTTGCCGGACCCCGACCCAATGCTGGTAGTCCTGCGGCTCGATCACGTACAGCAGCGCGATCGAGCCGTTGGTGTGGCTGATGCGGCTCGCGGCGAAATACAGTGCGGCTTCCACCTCGGAGCTCTCGTCGACGACGACGAGGTACTTCCGCCGGTGTCCCGGATCGTGCAGCAGACGTTTGGTTCGCGTAGGCATGTTCATACGTTGCCACGCGTTGGAAGACCCGGCAACGGGGTCCACGATTTCGTTTCATCCGCCGAGATGTCTCGTCTCGCAGGCCGAAGAAGCTGCGAACCGTGATCATGCACCGATGAAGCCGACGATCTGCTTGGTCTCCCGGTAGATCGGCGCCGCAATGGTCCGGGCACGCTCGGCGCCATGGGCGAGGATGCGGTCCATCACCGCCGGATCGGACACCAGGCGGCGCATCTCGGTGCCGATCGGACCGAGTTTGGCCACGCACAAGTCACGCAGCGCGGTCTTGAACGTCGAGAACGTGCCGCCGCCGAACTCGCGCAACACGTCGGCCTTGCTCACGCCCAACAGCGCCGCGTAGATGCCCACCAGATTGTCGGCCTCGGGGCGCTTCTCAAGCCCGGCTTCCTCGGACGGCAGCGGCTCGGGATCGGTCTTGGCTTTCTGCACCTTCTTGGCGATGGTGTCGGCATCGTCGGTCAGGTTGATGCGCGACATGTCCGAAGGGTCCGACTTCGACATCTTCTTGGTGCCGTCGCGCAGGCTCATGACGCGGGTTGCGGGGCCGGTGATCACCGGTTCCGGCTGCGGAAAGAAGATGCCGTCGGCATGGCCTGCCGCCTCGATCTCGGCGCGGAAATCGTTGTTGAACTTGCCGGCGATGTCGCGGGCGAGCTCCAGGTGCTGCTTCTGGTCCTCGCCGACCGGCACGTGCGTCGCGCGGTAGGCCAGGATGTCCGCCGCCATCAGCACCGGGTAATCGTACAGCCCGATCGACGCGCGCTCCTTCTCCTTGCCGGCCTTGTCCTTGAACTGCGTCATCCGGTCGAGCCAGCCGAGGCGGGCGACGCAATTGAAGATCCAGGCGAGCTGTGCATGCTCGGCGACCTGGCTCTGGTTGAACAGGATGCTCTTGTTCGGGTCGATGCCGCACGCGATGTAGGCGGCCGCCACCTCGCGCGTCGCCGCGCGCAGGGCGGCCGGATCCTGCCAAACGGTGATCGCGTGCATGTCGACAACACAATAGATGCACTCGAACTCGTCCTGCATCCGCACCCAATTGACCATCGCGCCGAGATAGTTGCCAAGGGTCAGATTTCCCGACGGCTGCATGCCGGAGAAGACGCGGGGAGTGATGGCCATGGAAAGCGGTATCCTCGAATGCGGGCGGCTGGTGCGGCGTCCGCGTCGGCCACGGCGCGCACGGGGCGCCTTATGACCCGATGGGCCAGCGGGCGCAAGATCATGCTGCAATGCAACCTTGTTGATGCCCCGCGCTGCGAATTGTGCTAGTACCCGCCGCCGCCGAACTACGCTTGGACACCAATGACCTCAGCCGCCGCGCGGGCAACCGGGCCCGATCTCTTCGCATACCTCGACAAGCTGTCGATCCCGACCCGCACCGTCGAGCATCCGCCCGTCTTCACTGTGGAGGAAAGCGAGAAGCTCGACCGCGAGATGGAGGGCGGTCACACCAAGAACCTGTTCCTCAAGGACGCAAAGGGCCGACTGTTCCTCGTCGTAGCCGAGGCACGCGCCAGCATCGACATGAAATCGCTGCATAAAGTGCTCGATTGCGCGCGCCTCAGCTTCGGCCGGCCCGAGCTGCTGCAAGAGGTGCTGGGCATCGCTCCCGGCTCGGTGACTGCCTTCGCCGTGCTGAACGACAAGGCTGGCCTCGTATCGGTGATCGTCGACGAGACCCTGATGGGCTTCGAGACGATCAACTGCCACCCGCTGGTGAACACCGCGACCACCAACATCGGCCGCGACGACCTGCTCAGGTTCATGCGCGCGACCGGACATGAGCCGCGCGTCGTCGCATTGCCACCGGCCCCGGTATGAGGCGCGCTCGCCGCCGGGTTCCGCGCGCTTGACTGTCGCGCTTAGCCCACTTGTGGAGTAACGTCGCACAAAGGTCCGCGACCCTTGCGACAAAGGTTGCCTTTAGCCCCATCAATTCTCACATCAGGCTGCGTGCCATGCGCGCCGATGTCGATCGAGGAGTACAAAATGGCGATTGGAGACTTGAGGCCCGGCGAGACCGGCGCCGGCTTGCCGGGTGACGTGATCAAGGACACGACGACGGCGGCGTTCATGAAGGACGTGGTCGAAGCATCCCGCAAGGTGCCGGTTCTGGTCGATTTCTGGGCCGACTGGTGCGGGCCCGTGCAAGCAGTTGACGCCGGTGATCGAGAAGGTCGTGCGCGGCTATGGCGGCAAGGTGCGCCTGGTCAAGATGAACATCGATCAGCACCCCACCATTCCGGGGCAGCTCGGCGTGCAGAAGCTGCCGACGGTGATGGCCTTCCGCGACGGCCGGCCGATCGACGGCTTCATGGGCGTGCAGCCGGAGAGCGCGATCAAGTCCTTCGTCGAGCGACTGCTGGGCGACGATGCCGCGGACGATCTGTCGGCGGCGCTCACCGCGGGCGAGGAAGCGTTCGAGGCGGGCGACTTGCAGGGCGCGGCCGAGATCTACGCGTCGATCCTGGAGGAAAATCGCGAGGAGCCGGGCGCACTGGCAGGCCTCGCCCGCTGCTACCTCAAGACCGGCGACATCGCGCGAGCCGAGCAGACGATCGGGCTCGTGCCGCCGGACAAGCGCAATGCCGCGCCGGTGGCGGCGGTACGGGCCGCCATCGATCTGGCGCGCAAGGCCGCCGACGCCGGCGATACCGCGGAGCTCGAGGCCAAGGTCGCGGCCAATCCGGCCGACCACCAGGCCCGCATCGACCTCGCGGCTGCGCTGGCAGCGAGCGGCAAGAAGACCGATGCTGTCGACCAGTTGCTCGAGAGCTTCAGGCGCGACCGCAATTGGAACGAGCAGGCGGTGCGCAAGCAGCTCGTGCAATTCTTCGAGGCCTGGGGACCCAAGGACGCCGCGACCATCGACGGCCGCCGCCGGCTATCGTCATTGATGTTCTCCTGAAGCCGCGGTCCCCAACGGAGACTTCCCTTGGCACCGATCGACCGCTACCGCCGCCCAGCCGATCTACCGGCCTCGATTCCGGTATTTCCCTTGCGCGGCGTCATCCTGCTGCCTCGGGCCTCGCTGCCACTCAACCTGTTCGAGCCGCGCTACCTGGCGATGATCGAGGATGTCATCGCCGGCTCCCGGCTCATCGGTATCATCCAGCCCGAGCGATCGGCCGGCGAGGAGGAGAGCCCGGCTGGCAAGGCGACCGGGCTGCGAAGGGTAGGATGTGCCGGGCGCGTCACCGCCTATCAGGAGCTCGACGACGGCCGCATCGTCATCACGATTACCGGAATCTGCCGCTTCAACGTCCGGGACGAGGCGCAGACGCGGCACCCCTATCGAACCTGCGTGGTCGATTACACGGCCTTTGCTGACGATTTCAGACCCGACGCGGGTGCCGATGCCGTCGATCGCGAGCAACTGCTGCAGGTGCTGCGGCGTTATCTCGAAGCGCATCAGTTCCGCGCCGACTGGAAGGCCATCGGCAACGCGTCGGTCGAGCACCTGGTCAACTCGCTGGCAATCGTCAGCCCCTATGGGGCCGAGGAGAAACAGGCGCTGCTCGAGGCCGCCGATCTCAAGACGCGGGCCGAGGTCCTGGTCGCGCTCGCCGAGATGGATCTGGCTTCCGGAGAAGGCGGCGCCGGGTCGACCCTGCAATAGGCCATGGCATCGCGAGGCACACCAATGCATGGCGACAACGACCGCGAGAATGCCGCGGCGTCGGATGAAACGGTGCAGCACACGGATCGGCGCCTGCTGGAATTCCTGGTCTGCCCGGTCACCAAGGGCACGCTCTCGTACGATCCGGAGCGACAGGAGCTGATCAGCAAGGCGGCGAGGCTGGCCTTCCCGATCCGGGACGGCGTGCCTTTGATGACGGTCGATTCCGCCCGGCAGCTGGAAGAATGACCGCGCCATCGGGCGCGGCTTCGATGTTAGTTGTTCGGCAATGCATGCTGATGTAGTCTGATTTCATGAGGCATCGGTTCCACGAGATCGCGCGAATTAGCCCCCCGGCTGCCTGAGGGCACCGGGCGTTAACGCTTGACCTTTTCGCAAACCCGATCTCAACGAGCTTCTTCCAATGAAATCAGCTTCTTGTGCGGTGCGCGGCGATGCCGCGAGCACCGAGATTGCGCACGTCTCCCAAGCGCGATACCGTGCGCGCCATGTTCTACGTCGCCGGCGCCACCGATCCCGGCCTGCTGCCGCGGCTGATCGAGCCGATCGCCAAGCTCGGCCACGTGCCTTCGCGGGTGCACGCCAGCCGCGAGCACGGCGACGGGTCGGAGATGGTCGTCGACCTTCGCCTCGCCGGCGTCGCCCAACGGGTTGCACATATCGTCGAGAACAACCTGCGGGCCGTCATCGGCGTCCGCCAGGTCATTGCCGTGGTCGAGCAGGAGTAGGCCAGCCTCGTCGTGCTGGCGTGCGGCTCGGGGTGCTGTAAGTTTGCATCGAAACAGTGGACGACGGGCCGCGAGCCGATCATGACCGAACGCAACAAGTGGCAGGGCCAGTCCTCGCCGACACTGGCCGATTTCGAGCAGATTGCCGCCAACGCCTGGGACCATCTGCCGGGCGAGTTCCGGAAGATGTGCGGCGATTTGATCATTCGCGTCGAGGATTTCGCAATCGACGAGATCCTGGACGAGCTCGAGATCGAGAGCCCGCTCGATCTGATGGGCCTCTATCAGGGTGTCAGCCTGGACAAGAAGAGCGTCAGCGACGTCCCGCGCGAGCCTGACATGGTGTTCCTCTATCGGCGGGCGATCATTGATTACTGGGCGGACGGCGACGAAACGCTTGGGGAAATCATCACGCACGTGCTTGTGCATGAAATCGGCCATCATTTCGGCTTTTCGGATGCCGATATGGAGGAAATCGAGGCATCTGCCGCCGGATGAGCAGCACCATGCGAGGCATGCCAGCGCGCGTTTTCACGGGGATCTGAGGCGTCCGGGTTCTTGCAATATTAAGGGGGTTCAAGCAATGGTTGCCGGTAGCGTCGACCATTCGCGGTGAATAGAGGGATCATGACACTGTTTCGGTGGCCTCGCTTGCCTGGCTCTGGATCGACGCTGCGCCCACTGCATTCGATACTTGCTGCCTGCATTGCGATGTCACTGGTGGCAGCTGCCAGTACCCGGGCGGAAGGACCGCCGACCCCCGAGGAGTACGTCGCCCACGTCGGCGGCGACGCCAAGATCATGCCGCCCGGCCAGCTGACATTCGATAACAAGCGACGCTTGAGCTGCGGCCACCGGCCAACCGTGCTGGACGGGCAGCTCGATGATTTCGGCGCCGCCTACCCGGGTTTCCTGATCCTCAACCCACGCCTGATGGCCAAGATCTCGTTGCCGGTGAAGATGTGGATCTTCTCGCATGAGTGCGGACACCAGTTCCGCGGCCCCGACGAGGAGACCGCCGACTGCTTCGCGGTTCAGCGCGGCCGGCGCGAAGGCTGGCTCACCACCGAAGGGCTCGACGAGGTGTGCCGCTTCATCTCGCCCGCAAAAGGCGACAGCATGCACTTTTCCGGCTCGCATCGGTGCGAATACATGCGCAAGTGCTACGCCGACCCCACCGTTCATTGAGCGCACTTGACCTGGTGTGGCCGGGGCGTCACAAGATCGTCCGAGCCATTTTGCGCCCGAGGATCCGATGCAACAGTTCAAGAAGTTGACCAGCGTCGCGGCCCCGTTGCCGCTGATCAATGTCGACACCGACAAGATCATCCCCAAGAACTACCTGAAGACGATCAAGCGCACGGGATTGGGCAAGGCGTTGTTCGCGGAGATCCGCTACGACGAGAATGGCCGCGAGAAGCCGGACTTCGTGCTCAACAAGCCAGCCTATCGCAAGGCGCAGATCCTGGTTGCCGGTGAGAATTTCGGCTGCGGATCGAGCCGCGAGCATGCGCCATGGGCGCTCCTGGATTTCGGCATCCGTTGCGTCATCTCGACGAGCTTCGCCGACATCTTCTACAACAACTGCTTCAAGAACGGCATTTTGCCGATCAAGGTGACGCCGGAGCAGCTGGAGAAGCTGTTCGACGACGCCAATCGCGGCTCGAATGCGACGCTATCGGTCGACCTCGAGGCGCAGGAGATCCGCGGGCCTGACGGCGGCATGATCAAGTTCGACATCGATCCGCACCGCAAGCAGTGCCTGCTCGAGGGCCTCGACGACATCGGCCTGACAATGCAGAAGGAAAAGCGCATCGCCGACTACGAGAGCAAGGCGGCAGCGGCAAGACCGTGGGCTTGAACCGTTCGAGCCGGGCCTATGCCCACTTTGCCCAGACCGAAAGGCATGGCTGAGATTTTCGACTGCGATTTCCGGCCGCACGCGCCGGCGCCCTTCAAGCGAAGGTAGTCGGGTCGTCGCGCGCACCCAATATCGAGCGGCACGGCTGCCGACGGGCCTAACGGCCGTTGCCGCGCACAATCCAGGTGCCACCGACCTCGCGCACATCGAGGCCCTGTGACGCCAGGGAATCGGCGAGCTGGCTGCCGCCGCCGGGAAAGCGCACCGCAATCTCGGCGCTGCGACCGGATTGACCGGCGACCTGCAGGTCATCGACGCCCGGCGTCTCGGCGATCTGCTGCCGTATCGACTGCCATTCGTGCAGCGAACGGAACTCGACGGTGATCTGCACCGGCTCGATCAGCTGCGACCCGGCCACCCCACCACCCACGGTCGGCCGCGCCCTGAGCGCCTTCCAGCGGCCTTCCAGCGTCCTCAATGCCACCAACGCGGCCAGCTCGATGGTGTAGGCGACATCATCGGGCTGGAACCTGTACGCGCGCTTCAGTGCGAACTGGCCGGCAGCGTCCCGGCCCATCAGCGTCACGTTGAGCTTCTTCGAGGCAAGGTCGGGCTCGGCCAGCACTGCCATCACGAGTTCGCTGCCGTACTCGCCGGCGAGAATGCGCAATCCGCCCCCATCACCGTCGCTGGCCATCATCTGGAAAGTGTCGGCATGCAAGCCGGCCTTGACCACTTCGAGCTTTGCCGGTGTCAGCGCATGCTCGAGATCGAGCCCCTTCCAGGCATCGCTCCAGGCCTTTTGCCCGGCGGTCTGCGTCAGCAGCGCCGGTGGCGTCCCCTGGGCGGCGGCCGGTGCCTGGTAGACCGGCACCAGCACGATCGGCGGCGCCTGCAAATCCACGAACGGGATGCCTTCCCTCCGCAGCAGCTCGCGCACGGCCTTCGCCTGGAACGTGAAATCCAGGTTGGCGATATACTGGGTCGACGAGTTGCGCTCGGAGCGGACCGCAACCCCGTCGACATAGTCGCCGGCCTTGACGCTGTTCAGCCGGTCGATGCGTTTGTAGGCGGTGACCGGCACCAGGCGTTTCAAGAGGCTCCTGAATGCTGCCTTCTGCCCGTCCGCGAGCGCCGCCTCCCGGGCCGACAACGCGCTGGCCGCCGTCGCCTCGACGGGATAATTGCCGACGGTGAAGGGCATGTCGGCAGGCGCCGCCGAACCCGGCAGGGCGGCAAACGCGACAAGAGTGCAGGCAAGGCCGGCCAACCCGGCGCGAGCCATTGAAATGCGACCGAGCACCAATCGTCCCCCGTTCATTGCGGTATGGCCCCGTCCTCTGCTAATTCGCCTCCGAAGCGACGTGTGATACCACGTGATGGCTTTCGACTGCCAATCGGGCGAAAATTCGGTCCACTGCCGCATGATCCGACATGCAATGCCCGCGATACCTGGACACCAAGAGCATGCCCGGACGCAATAAAGACAAGCCATCCAGCCGGAACTCGCCGATCACCTATCGTGATTCAGGTGTGGATATCGATGCCGGCAATAGTTTGGTCGAGGCCATCAAGCCCCTCGTCAAGGGCACCCGCCGTCCCGGCGCCGATGCCGATCTCGGTGGCTTCGGCGGCCTGTTCGACCTGAAGCGGGCCGGCTATCGCGACCCGATTCTGGTTGCCGCCAACGACGGCGTCGGCACCAAGCTGATGATCGCGATCGAAAGCGGGATGCACGACACGATCGGCATCGACCTCGTCGCGATGTGTGTCAACGATCTGGTCGTTCAGGGCGCCGAGCCATTGTTTTTCCTTGATTATTTCGCGACCGGCAAGCTCGATGTGAAGTCGGCGCGTGATGTCATCGCGGGCATCGCGGCAGGCTGCGGCGAGGCCGGCTGCGCCCTGATCGGCGGCGAGACCGCCGAGATGCCGGGAATGTACAAGCCCGAGGACTACGATCTGGCTGGCTTTTGCGTCGGCGCGGTCGAGCGCGATCAGATCCTGCCGCGGCCCGACATCGCAATTGGCGACGTGCTGATCGGCCTGCCTTCGGCGGGCGTCCACTCGAACGGCTTTTCCCTGGTCCGGCGGCTCGTTGCCGAGGAGGGTCTCGATTGGCCGGCCGATGCGCCGTGGTCGCCTGGCACCAGCGTCGGCAAGTCGCTGCTGACGCCAACGCGCATCTACGTGCGCTCCATGCTGGCTGCAATTCGCGCCACGGGCGGCGGCGGGAGCGCAGGTGCGGTCAAGGGCCTGAGCCACATCACCGGCGGCGGGCTTTCCGAAAACCTCCCGCGCGTGATGCCGGACGGGCTCGCCGCCCATATCGACCTCGGCGCGATCGCCGTGCCGCCGGTGTTCGGCTGGCTGGCTCGAGCCGGCCGCCTCGACAATTCCGAGATGCTACGCACGTTCAATTGCGGGATCGGCATGGTCGTCATCGCTGAGCGCACTCGCGCCGGCGAGGTCATGACAGCGCTCGAGGCCGGAGGCGAGCATCCGGTGCGGCTCGGCGAGGTCGAGGCCGGCCGCGGCATCAAGTCGAGCGCCAAGGGCAAGGGCGAGGCCGAGGCGGTGCGCTACAGCGGCAGGCTTTTCTAGTTGCCGCAGCCGCATCCGACTCCGCTTCGCGGCTGCCGGTCGGATGCGGCGGACGACTGGGCTATCGCAAACGCGCCATGATGGCGGCCGCGATCTCGGCATAGGCCATTGCCGGCGCACCATCGGGCTCGGTGACGACGATCGGCAGGCCGCTGTCGGCGCGCTCGCGGATCGCCGGGTCGAGAGGGATTTCGCCCAGGAACGGCACGTCGAGCTTCTCGGCCTCGGCGCGCGCGCCGCCATGCCCGAAGATGTGGTGTCGCTTGCCGCAGTCGTCACAAACGAAATAGCTCATGTTCTCGACGACGCCGAGCACCGGCACGCTGACCGAGCGGAACATCTCGACGCCCCGGCGGGCGTCGATCAGGGCCAGATCCTGGGGCGTCGACACGATGATCGCGCCGGCGAGCGGGGCCGACTGGGCAAGCGTCAGCTGCACGTCGCCGGTACCGGGCGGCATATCGACTATGAGCACGTCGAGAGCACCCCAGGCGATGTCGCGCAGCATCTGGGTCAGCGCCGATGCCACCATCGGGCCGCGCCAGACCAGCGCCTTGTCGGCATCGACCACCAGGCCGATCGACATCGCCTTGCAGCCATAGGCCTCCAGCGGCGACAGCGTTCGCCCGGCGACAACGCTTGGTCGCCCCTTGATGTTGAGCAGTTTCGGCAGCGACGGCCCGTAGATATCGGCGTCGAGTATCCCAATCGCCAGCCCCTGCGACCGCAGCGCCAGCGCCAGATTGACCGCGGTGGTCGACTTGCCGACGCCGCCCTTGCCGGAGGCGACCGCGATGATCTTCTTGACCTTGGCGAGGCTCGCGAACCGCGGCGGCGGTGCAAGCTCGGCGGGCTTCGGCCGCTGTGAGGGGACAGGTTTCGGCAGCGGCGCCGCGCGGTCGGCGGTGAGCGTGACCAATGCACGTGCGACGCCCGGCAGCGCCATGATCCCCGCCTCGGCCTGCTGCCGGACCGGTTCCCAGAGTGACGCCTCCTTCGGATCGATCGGGATCGTCACCGAGATCCGGTCGCCGGCGACCACGATCTCGATCGCACGCTCGCCCTCGACCCGCAGCGCCGCGCCGTCGGGAGCGTGGAGCCCGGACAACACCTTGGCCACCATCTCGCGTGTCATTGCCGGAAGCTGCCTTCAGGAAAAACGATGCGGGGACCGGGCAGACGCCCGATCCCCACAATTTCTAGCACGGACTGCGATGGCTTCAGCTTTTCGGCGCGCCCGTCAACCGGGGATCGGGCTCGATGCGTGCCCCGGACGTTGTATAGGCGCCATCGGCGGTACGCTGATAGGTCTCCAGCAGCGTCGCGGCGCCGAAGCCGATCCCGGCAATCACCAACAAAGCTGCGATGAACGCTTTCATGCCTGTCTCCCTTCACTCGGCGGCGGCAGGTGCGCGCCCGCCCGAAATATCCTGCGGCCGCTTGATCGCGACCTTGTCGACCCAAACGCCGTGATGCTCCTTGGCCCAGTTCAGATCGACCTCGCCGCGGCCCATGGCATCGAACGCGCCTTCCATGCCGAGCGTGCCGATATAGATGTGCGCCACAATTATCGCGATCATCACCAGGCCCGTGATGCCATGCACGATGCTCGAAAGCTGCATGCCGGCGATGGCAATCTCGATCGGCCGGAACATCATGATGTAGCCGGAGACCGACAGCGCGATGCCGCCGAGCACGGTTGCCCAGAACACCAGCTTCTGGCCGGCATTGAAGCGATCGGCCGGCGGGTGCTTGCGGCCGATCAGGCCGCCGCCCTGGACGAACCAGCGCAGATCGAGCGTCGAGGGAAAGTTATCCTTTATCCAGAACAGGAACATCAGCACGATTCCGAGCGCGAAGGCGAAGCTCACGTAGTTGTGCACGAGCTTGCCCAGCTGCGTCAGGCTGGCGAACGCCTCCGGACCGATCAGCGGCAACAGCAGGCCCTTGCCGAACACCAGGTTGAGGCCGGTCAGCCCGAGCAGAATGAACGACATCGCCGTCAGCCAGTGAATGAACCGGTCGAACCCGCCGAAGCGCACGATCGTGCGATCCGAGCGGCCCGAAATCGATCCTGATGCGGCCACGGAACAGGTAGAAGAGTACCAGCAGCGCCAGGATGCCGAGGATCGATGCCTTGCCAATCATCGGCATCGTCTGCTGGTGCAGCGCGCGATATTCGAGGCCCGTCGGCTTGATCAGATCGCGGGACCGCGCGTCCGGGATCGTCACCCGCCCGGAGAGGACGTCGCCGCTGCCGGGCTTCAGTGCATCGAGCAGCTGCTTCTCCTTGACCGAGCTGGCGGTCGGGTTGACCGAGCTCGGTTGCTGCGCGACGGCCGGTGCGACGAGCAGAAAGACCGCGACAATTGCAGCCAGCGCTCTGCGGTACAGTGGAAGGATTTGCATTCGATCACTCCTGATGGCGTCTGGGATGCGTCGAGCGGCGGCATCCGTGCCGCCCGACCTTGAACGTCGCGATCAGGTCGCGATCTCTTCCTTGTAGGCGGTTTTCCAACCCCACGCGCCCGAGCCGTAGCCACGCTTGGCGACGCGCTCCTTGTAGATCTGCGCGATGATCTGGCCGTCACCGGCGAGCAGGGCCTTGGTCGAGCACATCTCGGCGCAAAGCGGCAACTTGCCCTCGGCGAGCCGATTGGCGCCATAAGCCACGTACTCCGCCTTGGTATTGTCGGCTTCCGGTCCGCCGGCGCAGTAGGTGCATTTATCCATCTTGCCGCGGGAGCCGAAATTGGCGGTCTTCGGATACTGCGGCGCGCCGAACGGACAGGCGTAGAAGCAGTAGCCGCAACCAATGCAAAGCTCCTTGGAGTGCAGCACCACGCCGTCGTCGGTCGTGTAGAAGCAATCGACCGGGCAGACCGCGGCGCAGGGCGCATCGGTACAGTGCATGCAGGCCATCGACACCGATCGCTCGCCCGGCTTGCCGTCATTGATCGTGACCACGCGCCTGCGATTGATGCCCCATGGAACATCATTCTCGTTCTTGCAGGCGGTGACGCAGGCGTTGCATTCGATGCAGCGGTCCGCGTCGCAGAGGAATTTCATGCGTGCCATTTGAGCCTCTCTCTTCAAGCCGCGCGGATCTGGCAGAGCGTCACCTTGCCTTCGTGCATCGCGGTGACCGGGTCGAATCCGTAGGTGGTGACGATGTTCACGCTTTCACCGAGCACGATCGGATCGGTGCCGGCGGGATAGTTCTTGCGCTGGTCCTCGCCCTGGTACCAGCCGCCGAAGTGGAACGGCATCCAGGCGACGCCCTTGCCGACGCGCTCGGTAACCAGTGCCTTGACCTTCACCTTCGACTGCGACTCGGGACCGTAGACCCATACCCACTGGCCTTCGGTGATGCCGCGGGCGGCGGCATCGGCTGGATTGATCTCGACGAACATGTCCTGCTGCAATTCGGCCAGCCACTTGTTCGACCGCGTCTCCTCGCCACCGCCTTCGTACTCGACGAGCCGGCCGGACGACAGGATGATCGGGAACTCCTTGGCGACGCCCTTATCGACCGCGGCCTTCTGCACCGAGAAGCCGACGTTCATGACGCGGAACGACTTGAAGTCGGGACGCGTCGGATACTTGGTGACGAGGTCCACGCGCGGCGAATAGATCGGCTCGCGATGCACAGGGACCGGATCGGGCAGGTTCCACGCATTGGCCCGCGCCTTGGCGTTGCCGTAGGGCGCGCACCCGTGCGCAATGGCGACGCGCTGGATGCCGCCCGACAGGTCGATTGCCCACGACACGGTGTCGGGATTATTGCCGCCGATCTTGTTGATGACCGCAAGCTCGCTCTCGGTCAGATCCTTGTCCCATCCGAGCTTCTTCAGCACACCGAGCGTGAATTCCGGATAGCCGTCCTTGATCTCGGAGCCGAGCGAATACGATCCCTCGGCGAGCAGGTTGTGCTTGATCTCGCGCTCGACCTCGGTGCCGCTCGCGTCCTTCTCCTTCACCTTGATGGCGCGCTCGACGCCGAAGCGGGCACGGAAGGTGCCGCCGCCGTCCTTCACCTCGAGGTTGGTGTTGTAGAGGATCGGCGAGCCCGGGTGCCTGTGCTCCGGCGTGCCCCAGCACGGCCACGGTAGACCGTAGTAGTCGCCAGCGATTTCCGCCGGCGCGTCGGCCTTGGCGCGCAAGGTGACGAGGTCGAATGCCCCCTGGTTCTTCATGTGCGCCTTGAGGCGCTCGGGCGACTGGCCGCAATAGCCGGTCGAGAAGCCGCCGCGGTTGATCTCGCTCAGGAGCGATTCAGCCTCCGGCTCGTCGCCGAACTTGCCTTTCACCAACTTGATGTTCTTGAACATTTTGTCGGCGTAGCCGAGCCGCTTGGCAAGCTCGTACACGACCCAGTTGTCGATCGCGCTTTCGAATATCGGCTCGACGATCTTCTCGCCCCACTGCAGCGAGCGGTTCGATGCCGTCCGCGTGCCGTGCTGCTCGAGGCTGGTGGCGATCGGCAACAGGTAGGTGCCGTTCTTCCTGCCGCCGAGCGAGACGAAGTTGGTGGGATGCGGGTCGGCCACCACCAGCAGTTCGAGAGCGGCGAGGCCCTTCACCATCTCCGGCATGCGCGGGACAGTATTGCCGCCATGGCCGAATATGATCGCCGCCTTGAGATTGTCGCGCTGGTCGACCTGGCCCTTTGGCGCGGTCACCGCATCGAACCAGCGGGTCGACGGAATGCCCGCCATCGTGCGGTAGTTGATCTTGGTGTTGTTGGGCCCGTCCTTCTTGTCGAAGCGGCTGTCGAGCCACTCGAAGTCGACCTCCCAAACGCGCGACCAGTGCCTCCAGGCACCATCGTCGAGGCCGTAGTAGAGCGGCAGCGTCGCGATATCGACGCCGAGGTCGGTTGCGCCCTGCACATTGCAGTGGCCGCGGAAGATGTTGGCCCCGGTGCCGGCTGCGCCGACGTTACCGGTCGCCAGCAACAGGATGCAGTAGGCACGCACGTTGGCCGTGCCGACGGAATGCTGCGTTCCGCCCATGCACCAGATGAACGTCGACGGACGCTCCTTGGCAAACAGCTCGGCTACATGCTTCAACTGCTCGCCGGGGATGCCGGTGACATCCTCGACCGTCTTCGGGTCCCACTTCTTCACCTCGGCGCGGACGTCGTCCATGCCGTGCACGCGCTGCTGGATGAACGTCTTGTCTTCCCAGCCGTTCTCGAAGATGTGCCACAGCAGCCCCCAGATCACCGGAATGTCCGTGCCCGAGCGGAAGCGCACATACTCGGTGGCGTGCGCCGCGGTGCGGGTCATGCGCGGATCGAAGACAACGAGATTGGCGCGATTGATCTCCTTGCCGGTCAGCACGTGCTGCAGTGACACGGGATGCGCCTCGGCGGCGTTCGATCCCATGAACACGATCGTCTTGGAGTTGCGGATGTCGTTGTAGGAGTTGGTTTGCGCGCCGTAGCCCCAGGTGTTGGCGACGCCGGCGACCGTGGTCGAATGGCAGATGCGGGCCTGGTGGTCGACGGAATTGGTGCCCCAGAACGCCGCCATCTTGCGGAACAGGTAGGCGCTTTCGTTGGTGAACTTCGCCGAGCCGAGCCACCAGACCAACTCGGGGCCGGACTTCTCGCGGATGTCCTGCATCTTGGCGCTGATCTCGTCCAGCGCCTGCTTCCAGGTGATCTTCTGATACTGGCCGTCGACCAGCTTCATCGGATACTTCAGGCGCCGGTCGCCGAACACGATCTCGCGGATCGCCGCGCCCTTGGCGCAGTGGGCGCCGCGGTTGATGGGCGAATCCCACGACGGCTCCTGGCCGACCCACACGCCGTTCTGCACCTCCGCCGTCACCGTGCAGCCGACCGAGCAGTGCGTACACACGTTCTTCTTGATCTCGACCGGTTTCGAATGGTCGATCATGGCGACCGCATGGGCCTTCTGCACGGTGGCCGAACCGAGCGTACCGAGCGCGGCGAGCCCGGTGGCGGTGACACCGGCATTGCGCAGGAATGCGCGCCGATCCAAGGCCGCCGTGCCATTGTCTGCGTTCGGTGCCAGGCTGGACTTGCGGGCTTTGTTGTCGAGGCGTTTGGTCAACATTGGCAGCTCCGCTGCTTGAATTCTACGCGATTGTTCGAAGGCATGACGGCGATCATCCGGCTCAGTAGCGGTTGGTCGCGTAGTACTTCTTGACGTGATCGCTTTCGCGGTAGCGCGTCTTCTTCTTGTCTGCGGCGGACTCCACGGCCATGGCCGGCGAGGCAGCGCCGGCGGCGACGGTCGCTGCGCCGGCGGCACCGGTGCCGATGCCTTTGAGGAACCCGCGGCGATCCAGACTGATCTCGGCTTTGGTTTTCGACATCCGATCCTCTCCGGTGCTCAAGCAGCGATTGCGAATGCGCGCGTTTCGATCTCGACCCACTGCAGGCCGAGCCGCGCGACGGCGCGATAGAAACTTGCCGACGGGGCAACCGAGATGTCGGCGAACAATTTCTGTGCCCACGGCTTCAGATGCGTCTCGAAGAAAGCGTCCTGCTCCGATTTCGCGGCGCCATAGCTGCCATCGATCAGCCCGGCCATCACGTCGAGCAGGGTGGCGATGCCGTCCTCGGGCTCGTAGATGTCGGGACGGCGCTCGATGCCGAGCCGGGCCAGGTCGGCGCGGACTGCCGCCAGCGGGCGCTCGTGCAGGAAGCCGGCGAGATAGTACGAGGCGTATGGCAGCACCTCGCCGCGGCCAACGCCGATGAAGACCTTGAAGAACTCCTCGCCGGCGGCTGCTTCCGTTGTCGCGCGGGCGGCATCGGCGAGTGCAATCTGGGTCAATCCGAGCGGCGTCGCGTCGCCCGTGACCTTGGCGATCCGCTCGAGCAGCGCCTGGCTCGGTGGCCGCGCCAGCACGTTGGCGAGCAGGCGATAAGTCCGTGCACGCGCCAGATCGACGTCGTCGAGGTCGGGGTGCGAATTGCTGGCGCCGTCGAAAAGATCAGGCCGCAGATCACTGCGCGGCACGCCGACTGCTGCCTCGACTGCGGCAACCCGATCTGCCGGTACGCGCGTCCACGCCGACACCGACGGCTGCGCAATGCCCAGCATCCGCGCCAGTGCGCCAACTCCACCGGCGGCATCGATCGCTCGCTGTAGGCCCTTCTCCCGCATTCCGCCCTTCTCGCACAGTGATTGCACTGGGAGCGCCGTGTTTTGAATCGTGGTCGCTTCGACGCGTGGTCGGCAACACATCGATCATCTACGTGCCCCGCATTTTGATAGCAGAGGCGAGCGGCCATAGGAAGTACCTATGCTCGAAGCGAGGATGCACAATTAGGTGAATTTAAGTCAGCAGAGCAAGTAGTTAGCTATCGCAGCAATAGTCCGTACCAAGACTTATCTCGGCTGCGCGCCGCCATGTCGGCGACGGGCCGGACGCGGCTCGGCAGGTTCGGCGGCCGGATCGTGACGAAGTTCGCCATGGCTTTCAGCAACATGGCTGCTTGGCCCGGCGTCGAGTAACGGATCGGAAATTTCAGCAGAGTCCGCTCCGCCTCCGATTTTTGCGCCCGCGTCCATGTCGCCGGCCGCGCTCGCCGTTTGCTGCGTTGCGGGATGATTGGACGCGATCTCAGCAGGCTGCGGCGTGTTGTCACCGGGCAGCAGGCTTGGCGCGGCCTGCGCCAGCCACGCGGTCAGGTCCGTATCCGGCGCGATTTCCTCGAACAGCCCCGCGACTCCGCCCACGGCATTGAAGTCCCATTGGTTCTCGGCCACCTCGATGAAGTCGCGGATGGCCGGATCGAGCAACCACATCCGGCGCAGCGCCAGGCGCTGCAGTGCCACCGGCACCCCTTTCTGCAGGAATGCCGTGATATCGCTGTCGGCCGTCAGATCCTCGATTTTCGGTAGCTTCGAAAGGTCGACCTCGGGCTCCGCAGGCTCCACGCGCGGGGCTGGCTCCGGCTTCGGCTCGCCGGCCCGCCGCTTTTGCCGGGACCAGCGCGCCAGGAACGTCTCGTCACGTCCGCCATTGCTCATCTTGCGTCACTCGGCTCAGAGCTCGCCATTTGACCGCCCGCCCGTGCCAGGAGCCTTGCTATCGCGCTTGCGCTTGATCATCGGGCGCTCGACGTGATGCTCGGCGATGAAACCGGCGATGGCGCCCGCGATCTCCGGCGGCATGGCAAGGGTCTCCACGACGTTGCTGCCGGCCTCGGTGCTGGCCTCGCCTTCCGCCGGGTCGGCGGTAACGATCGTGATTTCGACCGGTGGTGAGTGCTCGTCCGGGCGCATGACCACCCATAATTTCGGCGCACCGGTCGCCAGGTTGTCGCGATAGTTGGCGGTGTCGGTGGAGTACAGATGAAGGGCGATGGCGCCGGCATAGTAGCGCTCGAACCCTTGCCCCTGGCCCAACGATGTCCACGGCTCCACATCGGGCGCGACCGGAAACACCGCGATCGGCCGCCATACCGTCCCGCCCCATTGGCCGCCCAGCTCGCGACGCTCGACGGCGAGGCCGACAACGATCTGCTCCTCGATCATGTGCCCACATTCCGCAATGGCAATCCGACGACGAGGTTCTGCGGCTTCACCCTGATGATCCGATTGGCCGTCATGCCGAGGATCAGGTACACCGGCTTGCCCGCAACCCGTGCCAGCATATCGTGCGGATTGTCGAATGTCAGCGCGAACAGCGCGACGATCCGGTCGCCTCCGGCGTCGGCCGGTGGCGCTCCCTGCCAAAGTGCATTGCCGATGCGGGTGCCTTCCTGGTCGAGGCCGACGAACCATGACCAGTCGGTGGTCTCGACCTTGGCCACCGGCTCGACCCGCACCGACAGCCCGATCAGATGGCGCACCCAACGCTCGATTACCTGCGCGAACGCGCTCCGCGCCGGCTCGCCGAACCGAAAGTCCATCACCATGTCGAAGGCGTCGCTGCGCTCGAAGTAACCGCTGGCCGTCGCCGGCGTCATCACATCGAGATTGCGCGCCTTGGCGTCGCCGAACATCGCTACCAGCGGCGAGGCGTGATCATTGACATTGCTGCCGTCGACCACCTCCTCGTCGGCGACCAGCATTATTCCGTCCTTGACGGTGAGGCGCTGCGGTCGGAACAGCATTTCGGCGGCGCGCAGCACGAACGGGTCGCTCTCGCCGTCGAGCATGTTGCGCGCGACCAGGTGAACGAGGTGATTGAGAAACAGCGGCGGTGTCGCGACCTGCGGCGCGCCGACCTGCGCAAGATATGCTGCCTCGAGGCTGGGCGCCGCCAGCAGCGCATCGCGAAACGCGATCAGGTGCTTCCAGTTCTCGGCCGCATCGCGATCGGCCATGTCGCGAATTTCCGACGCGGCCACCGCGGCGCGCGGCTCGCGACTGAGCCGCTGGTAGACCGCTCGCTCGATGATGCAGGCATCTGCCGGCGGCGCGATCTCCGGCCGTGCAAGATAGGCCTTCAGGAATTCGGTGGTCACACGCAGCCGGCCATCGTCGCCGCGATCGAGCAGATGGTGCCCGCTCGAGATCCAGAAATCATGAGCATGGATCGGTGCGGTCACGGTTGGGGCGCCGCCTTGGCCGCAACGAGCGCGGCGAGATCGAGCGGCGGCGCATCGGTTCCGCCCTCGTCCTCGACTACCGCGAAAGCACCGGCGCTGCACGGCATCGCGGTCGCCTGCCGGGCGTCGGCGGCGTGGAACGTTCGAAACTGCTCGGAGATCTCGCCACCGGCGGTCAGCGTGCGGCTGAGGGCGACGAGTGTCTGCGGCGGATGCTGGGCGAGGCTCTCGGCGAACGCGACCTCCTCGATCGCCGCCGCTTGGGCGGCATCGGGACCTGGCGCGCCGTGCGCCGCGATCAGGAACTGCGCCAGGCTTGCCACCGCCGCATCGCGCTCTGCCGCGGTCGCCTCGACGACCACGGCGAGGGTCGACCAGCCGAACGAGGTGAGCCCGAGGAAGCCTGAGCGAAATGCCTGCCGACGGCGGCCGGCGAGAGCCGATACGTCCTCGTCCCAGAACATGAATGCGCCCGGCACGGCCCACTCGCCGGCGGCGGCGGCACGCTCGAATATCAGCGTATCCGAGGCGTCGAGCCTGATGGTGCGGAGCAGCTTGATGGTCAAGGCGATCAGATCCAGGGTTCGCCGGTCGTCGGATCCAGCCATTGCGGCACCGCCAGCGCCGACGTCAAGGGCGTGCGCACGAAATCCTTCGGCGCGGAAATCCGCCGTTCGAGCAGGTCGCCATTCACATCAAGGCTCCGCCGCACGCCCTTCAGCGGCTGCAGCCGGGCCAGGAAGCGCTCGGCGACCGAGTTGAAGCCCCGCACCCGCCAGCTGTCGAACGCGGACATCAAGTGACGGGCGAAGCTTTCGATGATCCTGTTGCCGTCCATCATCTCGAAGCCCTCGGCTTCGAGACTGGTGCCCTTGGCAAAGGTTTGGTCGATCGTCATCGACACGACGCTGCGCAGGTGCAGTCCGAGCACCAGCCAGTCCGGCACATCGTTGTCGGAAACTCCCGCCGGCGCGGCAACACGGCAGCCACCGATGATGCCGCCGTCGAGCATGACGGTGTCGGGCCAGACGAACTCCACCGGCTTCTCCGGCGGACAATAAGCGGCGAGCGCATCGCCGGCGGCATTCATCCCGGCGAAGATTGCGCACCGAGCCTCGGCCAGGCGATATTCCGGCTCCAGCACCACCGCCGCCTCGATCGTGTCGAACCGGCGCACCCAGACCAGCGTGCCGGCACCTTCCTCCGCGGCAATGGCCTGCGCGTGAGCGAAGGCGTCGCGATACTCGCGCAAGCCCACCGCACGGTAACCCGGGGGCAGGTCGAGGTTGTGCTCTTCGGCATGCGTGCTCATCTTGCACATTACGTATAGGCTGCCCGACAATCGAGCAACCGCATCGGACATGAAATTCGAATGACCAACTCCGCGACCCATTCCTCGGCCACCCGCACGATCCTGCTGTGCTCGTGCGAGGATACGATGCCGCTCGATGCCGCGACGGTGGCGAAGGGATGCCGCAATGCCCGCATCGTCCAGGTCCGTCACCTTTGCGGTCCGGAGCTCGACGTTTATCGCAAGCACGCCGCCGGCGGCACGGTGACAGTCGCGTGCACCGCGCAACGGGCCCTGTTCGAGGAAGTCGCGGACGACGCCGGCCTCGAGGCTTCGCTGGCTTTCGCCAATGTCCGCGAGACCGCCGGCTGGTCGTACGATGCGGCGCGGGCCGCGCCGAAAATGGCGGCGATGCTGGCCATGGCGGCGATACCGAGCCAGCCGCCGTCGACGGTCACGTTCGAAAGCTCCGGCGTCGCGCTGATCTATGGAACGGCGGCGGCCGCGCTCGAAGCCGCGTCGGCGCTGAAGGACCGGCTCGATATCACCGTGCTGATATCGGACGCCGGCGACGCGACGCCGCCGATGGCGATCGAGTATCCGATCCTGCGCGGACGCATCCGGTCGGTCAAAGGCCACCTCGGCGCATTCGAGATCGGGGTCGATGCGCTCGCCAGGCCGGCGCCGTCGTCCCGCCGCACGCTGGTGTTCGGCCCGGCTCGCGACGGCACGGTGTCGAACGCCGACATTCTGATCGACCTGTCGGGCGGCGCGCCGCTGATTGCGGCCGACGACCTGCGCGAAGGCTACTTGCGCGCGGACCCGGCCGATCCGCTCGCGGTCCAGCGGCTGCTGCTCCGGGCCAGCGACCTGTCCGGCACCTTCGACAAGCCACGGTACATCGATTTCAGCGCCGACCTGTGCGCCCATTCCCGCTCGCGCAAGATCGGCTGCACGCGGTGCCTCGACCTCTGCCCGGCCGGCGCCATCACCCCGGCCGGCGACGCGGTCGCGATCGACGCGCATATCTGCGGCGGCTGCGGCCAGTGCGCCGCCGCGTGCCCGACCGGAGCCGCCGCCTATGCCGTGCCCAGGGTCGAGGTCCTGATGCAGCAGATCCGGGCCGGCGCCCTCGCCTATGGCGAAGCGGGCGGGCGTGACGGAATCCTGATGCTGCACGACCGGCCACACGGCGCCGCCCTGATCGACGCGGCGGCCCGTTTCTCGGACGGACTGCCGGCGAACGTGGTGCCGCTGGAGGTGAACGAGACCACCCAGGTCGGATTGGAGGCGGTAGCGGCGGCGATCGCCTACGGCTTCCGGGCCGTGCGTCTGCTGACCCGAAGCACGCCCCGGCACGATATCGCCGGACTGACCCGGACGATCGAGGTCGCGAACCTGATGCTGTCCGGGCTCGGTTTCGGCACGGACGCCGTCGGTCTCATCCAGACCGACGATCCCGACGCGCTGATCGCCGCGTTGCGGGAGCCGCTCGCGGCCGCGCCGGCCCGCGCCGCCGCCACATTCGTGCCGTTCGGAGGCAAGCGCGACCTGATGAAGCTGGTGCTGCGCGAGCTGCATCGGATCGCACCAGCGCCGCGTGCCCGGATCGACCTGCCGCGCGGCGCCGCATTCGGCGGCCTGGCGGTCGACGTCGCCGGCTGCACCTTGTGCCTGTCCTGCGTATCGGCGTGCCCGACCAGCGCGCTTGGCGATGCCGCCGACCGTCCGCTGCTGTCGTTCGACGAGAGCCTGTGCGTGCAATGCGGTCTGTGCGTGGCGACCTGTCCGGAGAAAGTGATCGAGCTCGCGCCACGCATCGATTTCGCCGCCTTCGAGGCGGGCCGCGCCACCGTGAAGGAGGAGGAGCCGTTCCACTGCATCAAGTGCGGCAAGCCGTTCGGAGTGAAATCGACGATCGAGCGCATCACGGCAAAGCTCAAGGACAAGCACTGGATGTTCAGCGGCGAGGGCCAGGCGCGCCTCGACCTGATCCGCTGCTGCGACGATTGCCGCGTCGAGACGATGACCAACTCTGGCTTCGATCCATATGCCGCCGCGCCGCGCCCGAACGTCAGGACGGCCGATGACTACCGGAAGGAACGCGAGGTCGCCGCGCGGGAAGCCGCGATGCGAGCCAAGATCGACAAGGGCGAGGCGTGAGCGCCTAGTCCGTGCAGTTCGCCCGGCCATAGGAATGACGAGCGTCGAGCGATGATCGGCACGGGCGCGGTCAGGGCGCCGTGACGCGGGCGAGCCAGTCCACGAGAGCCTTGCGGTCGTCAGGATCGGTGATGCGCTGCTCGGGCATCTTGGTGCCCGGCGTAAAGGCCGCCGGACCAACCTCGAACAGCTTCGCGATGGTATCCTGCGTCCAAACGATATTCATGCCCTTCAACGGTCCCGAGTACGCATAGCCGGGCAGGCTCGCGATGCGCCGCCCCATGATGTGATGCAGTGTCGGACCGGCGAGATGCGTGTCGGCCTCGGTCAGACCGTGACAGGCGCGGCAGGCGCGGAACACCTTCGCCCCTCGGTCCTTCGCTTCGGGGATCCCGTTATCCTCCTGCTCGGCAACCGATGGGCCAGCCGCCCGGCCGGTCGCGACATCGAACCGGCGGACGGCGCGATCGGCACCACCCGTGAACAGTTCGCCGCCGTCGGGCGAGAAGGCGAGTGCCCACACCGGCAGTCCCGGCCCGAGAATCCGGGATCGCACCGCGCCGGTTGCCCGATCGATTACCGTCACCGGAGTACGCATGCCGCCGGTTGCGACAGTGTTTCCGTCGGCCGCCACCGCGACCGCATTCAGCGGCCCATCCGGCAGCTCGATCGTTCGCACCGGCCGCAGGCTCGCATCGATCTCGCGCAGAGTCCCGTCGCCGCAGGCAAGGAGGAAATGACCGTCGGCCAGCCGCGCCAGTCCATTGACGGGCGACGTCACCTTGGATCGCAGCGTCTCACCTTCGCCGGCAATCGGCGTGAGCCGCAGCTGTCCATTGTAGCTTACACTGAGGATCGACGAGCCGTCTGCCTTGAATGCGAGCCCGGTGACCGGCGCATCGTGCTCGACGATCAACCTGCTAGAGCCACTCGCGTCCCACAGGCGCACCGTTCGATCCCAGCCGGCACTCGCCACCAAGGCGCCAACAGGGGCCGCGGCCAGGGCCGAGACCGCTCCGTCGTGTCCGACAAGCATCTGCGGCGGAGCGTTCGCCTCGCCGCATGACACCGCAATGCGCGCGTCCTCGCCCCCAGACACGAGGCAGCCGTCTGCCCGCACGACGAGGGAGCTCACGGCCGTATCATGAACTCGCAGAACGCGCACAGCGCGGCCTGCGGCAATGTCCCAAACGATGATGGCGCTGTCGAACCCCGCGGTGGCGACCCGTCCGCCAGGCAGGACCACGATCGCCCGCACCGCTCCGCCGTGACCGCGCATCGCCGGCTCTGAGCCTGATGGCGCTTGCGGCGCCTGCGCCAGCACGGGAAACATCGGCAGTGCGGTCGCGATCATCAGCCAGCGAAGCAACGCAAGAGCCATGCCTAACACCCAGTCGCAATACCTGACGCGTCGCCCCTGTCGCGGCCGGGCGTCGTCGAGCCCCGCTTTTGTGACGACGTGCAACACGCTGGTATCAGCCATGAATTGTCGAGCGTCGTCAACGCGCACGGGCGCCATCGCGATCACGGCTCCGCGCTATCGACATCCCCAAGTCGATCAAGGGCTACTGGGTGACCTGAAGACGCGTACGCGCTGCAGTAGCGATCGTGGCGCATCCAGTGGTGGCGGAGGAGCCAGGCCGGGTGCCGGCAGGTGCACCTCTGGCACACGCGCCGCAGGCGCCGCCGCTTGCTGCTGCGTCGGCTCCGCTGAGTCAGTTGCATCAACATGGCGACGCAATCCAGAGAGCGCCAGGTCGTGCGCGCGCACAATCGAGATGCGAAGCCCGACCAGAGCCTGACGCCCGTTGGCTCCGGTCACGACAAGGGTTGCGCCTCTGGCGTGCCGCATCTGTTGATTGGAGCGCCCATCCTGGAACAGTGCCTCGACATCGAAGCTCCAGGCTGCCGCGCCGGCCCCTGACAGCGCCAGACCAAGGGACGCAATAGCCAATGCCCGCCCCTTCGTCCCCACGAAACTGCCCAGCGGCATCCAACCGGTCCGATCGCCATTCGCCATCACGGTCCGATAGGCGACCGAGACATCTGGTGGGCATGCCGGCCATTCGAGCGTCAACCCCTCGATCCTGCCGGGCGTCTTGGCATTGCCGACCCACTCCCCGGCCTTGAAACGGACGTCGCCGCGCCGCTCGACGTGCGCAATGCCACGAAAATCGGCGGCATTCGCGGCGCTGCCGCCTCGCCCAGCAGACGGCACCGCCGGCACCGTATCGGGACCGTCCCCGACCGGCTCGACGACGATTTCGGCTGCCACGGCCGCTTCGCGTGATTCCCCGACGACCGCGACCAGGAGGTCCAGCGGCTCGTGCGCCATCACATGACTTGTATCGCCGCTGTGACGGAGTATCCGGTGCCGCGAGCCCGTGCCATGTCGGAAGGCGGCCTCGGCCGGACCACCAAGCAGGGAAAGCACGCAAACCACCTGTCCGGCCCGGGCTCCACTCGCCAGTGTGATGCGATGGACGCCAGGCTCGAGGGGAAACACTCTGCTCGCCGCATGTTTCATGTTCAGACCGCGATGCTCAGGTTCGGTTGCCACCGGTTGCCAACCAGCAAGATTTGGGCAAGTCCCGTAGCGGCTGAGACGGACCCCGGCGGTTCGGGCACGCGGCCAACACACGATGACCCTCCCGACACACGGCCCATTTCACTCGCTGCGCGACCTGGTCGGAGCCGATACACGGCGACGAAGTCGCTTAGATTACAAGCAGGTCTGGAATCGTACCGATCGTGTCCACCGCCGTCCGGCCCCCCGCTCATGATCATGCAAGCTATGCCGTTCCACCGGCCGGCGACCAGCTGCGCTCGGTCGCTTCGAGTTGGCCGTCGGCGCCGCGGCTATCACAACGTCGCAATCGGTTGGCCGGAAATTAGACAGTTGCCTGCCTACTAAGGCGCCAGCGCCGAGGTGTGTTTGCGCAACACTGCAAGAGGCAAATTGCCAACCGCACCCGAGCATCGTTGTCGCCCGCTCGCTCAATTGCTTAGAAGCACTGCGATCCGGTTGAGCGATGTTGAGCGTCAAAATGGACGTCGAAACGCCCGCTGTTCCATGTCATAAGTGGGTCAACTCGACTCCGTTCTGCATCAGCAGTATTTGCCGCGTTGAAATGTGCAGCCGGCGGGCATTTATGTTACCGAGGCCGGCACTGATTTCACCGAGAATGGTCGCTCGCGTCCCAAAAATGACGCGTGCTGCGTTGGACGGACCGAATGGCGCGCCGCTGTCGATGCTTGCATCGCGGGCTCGCGGTGCCGGATTGGCGCAACCGCCTCGAGATCGAGCTCGACGGCATGACGGCGCCGCGGTGGTGATGGGCGTGTTCGCAGGCGGGGGAAGGCGATTATGGACGACATCACTGCGGCCGCCGGCGAGGCGACGAGCAGAATGAAGGAGCCGAAGGCGCCGGAGTCCGGCAGGACCCTGGCCCAACTGCGCTTCTGCGACAACGATGGGCCGCGCAGGACACCTCGCTGCTGCCACCGCCGGGTGATCGCGCTGTCGGTATCTGCTCGGCACCAAACCGGGCCCCGCGCCTCACACCCTTCGCCGTTGTGCCGGAACATGGCCCAGCGCTATCGATCGGGCCCGGCCCGGCTTACCGGCAGCCGCTTCCGGCAGGTTATCCTGAAGGATGCCTGAAATCATCTGATGAGATCCGCCAAGGCCCCAGTTCTTTCGAAACCGAGCACGCATGCTGCATGACGAGCGGAACAGAGAAGTTCATGAAGAGCGACGACGGTGTCATCAATCAAGTCGGAGCGGCACGATCATACATTCCGCCAAGTATCGTTCGCAATGGTGATGGAAAAGTCATCGCCGGCCTCTGCGTCGACTTCGCGACAATCGCCGGCAACAGGCTGATCGTCGCGGGCTGGAAGATCAGCTGCCGCGGCATCGCGGTTTCCGTGGATCGGTCGACCAGCCTTCAATCAGCCGCAAGATCCCACAAGCGCGGCGACGTCGCATCGGGATACACGGTCGATCCGCAGGACGTCGATGGCTTCATCGTCAGCGCCGAGCTTCGCGGCTCGCAGCCTGCCACCGTCCAGATATCGTCCGCGAGAGCGGACGGCGGCGAGGATCGTCTCGTTGTCGAGTTCCACCTGGGACATGCGGTCGCGTTCGCTCCGATGCTGGCGCTCCTGGAGGCCCATCCCGAGCATTCGGGACTCATTTTCTCGAGCGGACTGGGCAATCCCGACCTGATCAGGAAGCTACTGCCTCTGCTGCCCTCGGCGCGCTCTGATTTCATGACCGCCCGCGGCTTCATCGAGCAGGCGCGAGGCATCCCGGAGGTCGGCGGGATCGTCGTCGGCTGGTCGATCAGCGTGCCGGGCTCGCGGGTCGTTCTCGCGAACGAGGATGGCGTCGTCATCGGCCTCGACGAGGCTGTCCGCTGGCATCGCGAAGACATCGTCGAGGCGTTCAATGCCAACTTCGGCAACTATGCACTCATCGCCGGAATGCTGCAGGCCTGGCCGGGCGACATGCGCGTCGGCGGCAAGATCTACCTCGTCGCGCTCCAGGCCGATGACGCCGTGGTGCTGAGCTCCGCGGAGTGGTCAGCGGCGCCGATCGAGCCGGTCAGCTTCGCACGCTGGGCGTTCCAGTTGCCGACTCCGATGGAGCAATTGCCGAAGCGCTTCGAGCGGCACGACGGGCAGATTCTCGAAAAGCTGACGGCCAACAAGCTCAAGGCGCGCGCCGCTGCCAAACTCGAAATAAGCGAGTTCGGGCCTCAGGTCGCCGCGCCCAGATGCTCGGTTGTCGTACCGCTGTATTCCAGGTTCGACTTCATGCTGAACCAGCTGCTCGAGCTATCCGAGGATCAGCGGCTGGTGGCCACGACCGAGCTCATCTATGTGATCGACGATCCGCGGCTGGTCACCGACGTGGTGCTCGCCGCATCAACTCTGTATGAAGCCTACCAGGTACCGTTCAAGCTGGTCTGGGCCGGAGAGAACCGCGGTTTTTCCGGCGCAACGAACCTGGGAGTCGGCATAAGCAAGGCGCCGAACGTGCTCCTGCTCAACTCGGACATCATACCCCTCGCTCCGGGCTGGCTGGATCGCATGCAGGAGGTCCTGGAGAGCGATGCGCGCATCGGCATAGTCGGGGCCCGGCTGCTGTTCTCAAATGGCGCGCTCCAGCATGACGGGATGGATTTCAGGTGGGAGCCGGCCTGGGGTGCATATCTCAACAAGCATCCGCGAGCCGGAATGATGCCGGATGCCGCCGGCTCGAGCGCCGTCGTGCGCCAGACGGCGGTCACTGCGGCATGCCTGCTTATTCGGCGCGCGACATACGATCGCGTCGGAGGATTGGACGAGGGCTTCCTGATCGGCGACTTCGAGGACTCCGACCTCTGCCTAAAGGTCCGCGATCTCGGGCTGGAGGTGGTTCTGGTCCGGGACGTATCGATCGTGCATCTCGAGCGGCAGTCCTTCTCCGCCATCGGCACGGACTCGTTTCGCGACCGCGTCGCTCGGTTCAACGCGTGGCGTCACAACAATCGGTGGAAATCAGTGATCGAAGCATTAGGCGCACCCGAGGGCGAGAGGGGCCGCAACTCATGAAGGTGCTCGTCATCTCGCACGCTCACCCTGACTTCAGCGTGGGCGGGGCGGAAATTGCCGCCTACAATCTTTTCCGGGCACTCGACCGGAAGAGCGGAATATCCGAGGTCACTTTTCTTGCGCGCACGGATCATAACTCCATTGCGCCGGGAATGATCATGGTGCGGCGCGACAAGGAATATCTTTGGCGCCAGGACGTCCAGGATTGGTTCCGGTTGCGCACAGCATTCCCCGGGATGCTTACAACGACATTCCGCGAATTCCTGCTCAGCAAGAGTCCCGATGTCGTGTTCGCGCACCACTTCGCCGGGATGGGCGTGGAGATCCTGAAGGAGATCCGCCGGACACTGCCGCATTGCCGCCTGGTGCTTACGCTCCACGAGTATATGTCGATCTGCCTGCGCAACGGCCAGATGGTCAAGAACACGACCAAGCGCCTTTGCTACCGCGAGACGCCCGAGGACTGCCATATCTGCTTTCCCGAGTATAGCCCGCAGGATTTTTGGATGCGGAAGCATTACATTCAGCGTCACTTCGAGTGCGTCGACGCATTCATCTCGCCGTCCGAGTTTCTCAAGAGCCGTTACGTCGATTGGGGCATTCCGCAGGAGCACATATTCGTCATCGAGAACGGGCAGCCTACCTTCGACAACGCGACTTCAGGATCGCCGACCACACGCGACCGTGTCCGCTTCGGTTTCTTCGGCCAGATAACAGAATACAAGGGCGCAGACCTGTTGCTTCACGCATTGCATCAGGTGCCCAAGCAGGTCCGCGCGCAGATGGTCGTCGAGATTCACGGCGCCAACCTCGAGCAGCAGGGAAAATGGCTGCAGGACCTGATCGAAAAGCTTCGGACGCCTCTGATCGCGGAGGGCTGCCTAAGGTGGGTCGGCCCATACGAGCCGCGAGAGCTATTCCGGCGAATGAGCAAGGTCGACTGGGTCGTCATTCCCTCCATTTGGTGGGAAAACTCGCCGATGGTCATTCAGGAGGCCTTCTGCTGCCGCCGGCCGGTCATCGCAGCCAACATCGGCGGCATGGCCGAAAAGGTCACGGATCGCGTGACCGGACTTCACTTCGAGGCGAGGAACCCTCTCGATCTCGCCGACGTGCTGGGCGAGGCCGCGACCTCGCACGGATTGTGGGAGCGGCTGGTCGGCAACATAAGGCAGCCGATCTCATACGACGAATGTGCAGAGAAATATTTGCAGGTCTGCTCGAATTTCTGAACCAGCGGCATTACGAAAGCGTCTGGAAAGTGACGCGCCGCCGCGGAACGGCCCGGTGATCTCGCCCGCCTCGAACAGGCAAGCGATCGCCGCGCCCGCACCCGGCGCCGCAGCGGCGCTGTTGGCGGCGCCGCCGAAGGCTTAGGCGATGGCGAAGATCAGCGGATTGGGCCGCCGTCGCTACAGCCACAGGATCTTCTTGCGATATTCGAGGTCGGTCAGCAGCGGCTCGGCCGGCCCCTGATGGAACACCGCCCCCCGCTCCAGGACGAACACGCGATCGGCCAGCGCCAGCACCAGATCGAGATTGTGCTCGACGATCACGATCGACACGTGCCGGCGCAACTGGTCGAACACCCTGAACAGCTCCTGCACCACGGTCGGCGCCAGCCCCTCGAACGGCTCGTCCAGCAGCAGCAACTTGACGTTGCCCGACAGCGCCCGCGCCACCGCCACCATCTGCTGCTCGCCGCCCGACAGGTAGTCGGCCGGCACATCCATGCGCTGCTTCAAACTCGGAAAGTACTCGAAGATCCTGTCCTGGCTCCAGACCACGCCGTTGCTGCCGTCGGTCTTCCGCGCCAGCCGGCCCAGCGCCAGGTTCTCGGCCACTGTCATGCCGGCGAACAGGCCCCGCCCCTGCGGCACGTAGCCGATGCCCATGCGCGCGATATCCGGTGCCGGCATGCCGGCGATGTCGCGCCCCTCGTATTCGATCCTGCCCGAGGCCGGTACCACCAGGCCAGCCAGCGTCTTGAGCAGCGTCGACTTGCCTGCGCCATTGCGGCCGAGCAGCGCCACGATCTCGCCCTCGCGGACGTCCAGCGTGGCATCGTTGAGGATATGGCTCTTGTCGTAAAAGGCGTTGATGCGCTCGAAACGCAGCACCTGTACATCAAGCGCCTTGTCTGCCGCGCGAGCGCTGAGGGGCGGCGTGCCGGTGCCGGTGTAGACCTCCTGCACGCGCTTGTCGCCGCGCACCTCTTCCGGGGTGCCGGCCATCAGCACCTCGCCCTGGTTCATCACCGTCACCCGGTGCGAGAAGCCGAGCACCCGATCGATGTCGTGCTCGACGATCAGCACCGGGACATTTGCCGCCACGCTCTTCACCAGGCGCGACACCCGCTCGCGTTCGGCGGTTGCCAGGCCTGCCAGCGGCTCGTCCAGCAGCAGCACCTGCGGCTTGCAGGCCAGCGCGATGCCGAGGTCGACCAGCCGCTGCCCGCCGTAGGAAAGCTCGCCACCTTGAATCGCCTCGATGCCTTCCAAGCCAAGGAATCGGATCAGCTCGGTGGTTTCAGCGTGCACCTGCGGGTAGCTGTCGACGTCGCGCCAGGCATTGAACCGCCCGGTGTGCTGTGCCTGCAGCGATAGGCGCAGGTTCTCGTAGATCGACAGGCCGCGGAACAGGTTGGTGATTTGGAACGACCGGGCGAGGCCGCGCTGGCAAATGCGATGCGGTGCCAGGCCGTGAATGTCGCGGCCGTTGAGGCGCACTGTGCCGCGGTTTGGCCGGAACAGGCCCGAGATCAGGTTGAACAGGGTGGTCTTGCCGGCACCGTTGGGTCCGATCAGGGCATGAATCTCGTTTGCGCCGACCTGCAGGCTGGCATTGGAGACGGCGCGAATGCCGCCAAAGTTCTTGTAGATGCCATCGACTTCCAGCACCGTCCCCTGCAGCGCCTGCGGGCGCAGGAACGCCGGCAGCGGCAAGCTCTCGTCGATTCTGCGCCTGCTCATCGCCGCCGCTTCCTCCGGCGGCGGGCGCCACCGTCGCCGCAGCGTGGTCCAGATCCCGACCAGGCCGCCCGGCGAGTAGAGCACGAAGGCGACGAAGACCAGGCCGAACCAAAGCAGCCAGTTCGACGACCAGATCGAGAACAGCTCGCGGAACAGGATGAAGAACAGCGCCCCGAGGGCCGGCCCCAGGAAATTGTGCATGCCGCCGATCACCACGATCGCCAGCAGCTCGCCAGAAAACGGGACCGACGCGCCCTCCGCCGACACGAGGTAGGTCTGGAAGCCCAGCAGGCAACCGGCCAGTCCCGTCACCACCGCCGAAAGCACGAATGCCGCGAGCTTGTAGCGCTCGATCGCGTAGCCCTGGAAGGTGGCGCGCAATTGGTTCTCGCGAATCGCCACCAGCACATGCCCGAACGGCGAGCGCACCACGCGCAGCAGTCCGTACAGCACGCCGAGCGCAATCAGGGCGACCAGGATGTAGTAGGCCAGCGCATTGTCGAGATCGATGGGCCCGATGCTGCCGCGCTTCAGGCCGCCGAGGCCGTCCTCGCCGCCGGTCACCTCGCTCCAGCGGAAGGCGACGGTGTAGGTGAGCGCCGACAGCGCCAGCGTCAGCAGCGAGAAATACACGCCGCGCCGGCGCAGGATGAGGCCTCCCACGACGGTCGACAGCACGGCGACCAATGCCATGGAGAGCAGGATCGGGAGCCAGATTTGCCCGTCGTACCAGTGCTTCTGGACCAGCGCGGCGGCATAGGCTCCGATGCCGAACCACGTGGCATGGCCGAAAGACGTGAGGCCGGTGTAGCCGACCAGCAGGTTGAGCCCCAACCCCGCGATGGCCAGGATCACCACCAGGCAGGCGGTGTTGACCGTCAGGCCCAGTGCGCGCATGGCAAACGGCAGGGCGATCAGCGCGATCACCGCCACCCACAGCGGCCGGTACTTGGCATTCCGCCCGAGGTCGCTCATTCGAACCTCTCCATGCGCTCGCCAAGCAGGCCGCGGGGGCGCAGCAGCAGCACCAGGAACATCAGCACATAGATCGACGCTTCGCCCGCGGCCGGCTGGAAGTGGATGGTGACGCCGCGCACTACGCCCACCAGCATCGCCGCGAGCACCACGCCCCAAAAACTGCCAAGCCCACCGATCACCACCACGACGAAGGCGACGGTGATGATCTCCGCTCCCATGGCCGGATGCACGATGGTGATGGGGGCAAACAATGCCCCGCCCAGCGCAGCCATGCCGACCCCCAGCATGACGATCGCGGTCATGTATGGCTGCAGCCGGATACCGAGCGAGGCGACCATGTCGGGACGCTGTACGCCGGCGCGCACCACTCGTCCGAACGAGGTCTTGTGCAGCAACAGCCAAAGGCCCAGCAGCACGACCGCGACAATGGCGAGCAGCAACAGCCGATAGCGCGAGAACAGGAAGTCGCCGACGATGATCGAGCCTTTGAGAGCGGCAGGCAGCGTCACTGACAGGGGCGCGGCACCCCACAAGATGCGGATCAGCTGCTCCGCGATCATTGCCAGCCCGAACGTCACCAGCAGGCTCAGGATCGGATCAGCCGTGTAGAACCGGCGCAGCAGGAAGCGCTCAAACAGGATGCCGAGCAGGGCAACGACAACCGGCGACAGGACCACTGCCGGCCCGAAACCCAGATACTTCGTGATCTCGAACGACGCATAGGCGCCGAACGCGTAGAACGCTCCGTGCGCCAGGTTGACGACGCCGCCGACGCTGAAGATCAGCGACAGGCCCAGCGCGATGAGCAGATAGTAGCCGCCGAGCACGAGGCCGTTGACCACCTGTTCCAGCAGGAACGTGAATTGCATTGTCGATTCCTGAAGGCAGAAGCTGGCGGCCACACCGGCAATTCGGTCGGCGACATGGCGAACCGGACACGAGCGCAAGAGGCGCGCCCGCGTCCGCCGTGCCGACTAGAAGGTGCAGGGATTCTGCTGCTTGGGTCAGAGCGATGACCTCGAGCGATTCGTTGGCTGCCGGAATCGCCCCGCCGAGCTCCAGGAAGTCCCACTTGTCCTTGGCCTTGCCCTTCGCCTTGACGGTGAACGGATAGGCTTCCTGCATCAGCTGGTGATCCCAGGAGCGGAAATAGCCCTTGCGGCCCTTCAGGATGTCGAACTGGGTCTCTTTTTCGAAGTATGCGATCAGCTTGTCGGTGTCGGTCGACTTGGTCTCGTTCATGGCCTGGGCCATCATCTTCAGCGCGACATATTCGATCCAGGCATGGTTCTCCGGCGGCTTGCCGTACTTGGCCGTGAACGCAGCAACGAAGGTCTTCGACGCGGGCACATCGAGATCATGATGCCAGACGGTGGGCCAGGTTCCGCTGAGGTTGCCCTCGCCTGCGGCCCAGGCATCCGCCGTGTTGAGATTGAAGCCGACGATCGGGAATGGAAGGCCGAACTCGGCATACTGTTTGATGAGGTTCGTCACCTGGTTGCCGGCGAGGTTGGAGCACACCACATCCGGCTTGGCCTGGCGGATTTTCAGCAGGTAGGGACTGAAGTCGGTCACGTCGGTCGCGACCAGTTCGTCGGCGATCAGCGTGCCCCCGTTGGCATTGAAGAAGGATTTGGCGGCGCGCAGCAGGTCCTGACCGAAGATGTAGTCGGCGGTCAGGCTGAAGAACTTCTTGTCCTTCATCATGTTGTCGCGCACCAGCGCCTTGCCGACGGCGTTGACCATCACCGTGCTCGGGATGTCGACGTGGAATGTGTACCGATTGCAGTTCTTGCCGCGCAGCGCGTCGGAACGGGCGCCGATTTGCATGAACAGGCGCTTGTTGCGCCCGGCAACCTGCATGATGGTGAGGGCGGACGCCGAATTGATCTCGCCCATCAGCACGGCGACGCCGTCCTGCTCCAGCATGCGCTGTGCCTTGGCCGCGGCCGTCGCCGGATTGACCGAGTCTTCCGAGGTTATGTCGAGCTGGCGGCCCATGACGCCACCTGCCTTGTTGATCTCCTCCTCGGCCATCTTGATGCCGAGCTGCGCATAGGCGCCGAGCGCACCGAGAAAGCCGGTCAGCGGCGTCAAATGCCCGATCTTGATCTTGTCCGCCTGGCCCAATGCGATCGATGGGAATCCGAGCGCACAGGCCCCCGCCGCGGCTGCGCCGCCCTTCAATACGCTCCTTCGGCTCTTCCTGGTCATCGCTTGCCTCCTCCTCCTGTCGACCGGTTTTCCAGTCTGCTTGTCGTTCGCCGGCGTCGCAGCCATCATTGGCGGCGACCCGGAATTGCTGCTCGCAGCGACAATGCCTCCCGTCGCGTCGCCTCCGCCAGGCAGCGGCTCATTCAATATTATAAACTGACATCCGACAATGTGAGAAGTTCATCGCGGCGCCTGGCCGAGCTGAGTCAAAATTCCCGATGGTGGCAGGCATCCCGGCAGGGCAGCTGCCGCCCGGCTAGGCCAAGCGCCACAGCAACAGGGCGATCGGAAGCGCGACCAGGACCATGGCCATCGCCGCCGGAAGCCATTTGTTGGCAAGACCTAGAGCGAGGGCCGGCAACACGAGAAGGACCAGAGGCATCGCCAACAACCTCGTCATGCCCTCGCCGATGGCTTTGCCTAGCGGATCGGTCGATTGCAGCATCAGCGCGATAAAGGACGCCGCGAGCAGTGTCTCGATCGAGGCCAGGAAAATGACGGCGATCCGAAGAAGAGCATACCGGCGGGCCATGGTCAGAGCGCCTCGCGTCCATTGATCGAGAGGCGTGCGCCCCACTGTAGAGGACTTCCCACTTACATGACTTGCGTAACCCTCGCCATCGGCCAAGCGGCGTGGCTTGCCTGAGTCAGTCCTGGAAGCCCGCGACCGGGGCCAGGCCGCCAAAATACAAGGCCCGAAGCGGGGGGCTGCTCCGGGCCGTGTAGAGTTACGCTTTACAAACTCACCGAGCGATGTGAGGGAACGACTACTCGGTACAGGCTAACTCTACCGACCCCGCGAACGACGCACTTGATATGAGTCAACCCACGAGACCCCGTGGAAAACTTGTGGATCGCGTCGGCCCTGGCTCAGATAGCGGCTTCAGAACCGCTCGACCCACGGCCGCAGTTCCACCTCCCAAGTCCAAGCACTGCGGGGCTGCTGCACCACGTGCAGATAGCTCTGTGCGATCGCCTCGGGATCAAGATAGCTGTCGGCAGCCATGTTGGCGCTTTCGACGCGGCCATTCTCGGCATTGCGCACGCTGCCGTCGATGACGAAGTGCGCGACATGAATCCCCTTGGGTGCCAGCTCGCGGGCCATCGATTGCGCCAGGCCGCGCAGTGCGAATTTGCCCATCGCGAACACGCGCCGACTGCGGATAGCCCTTTACACTTGCCGAGGCGCCAGTCAGCAGGATCGTGCCGGCTGCGTGCGGCAACATACGCTGCGCGGCCGCCTGGGCGACGAGGAAGCCGCCATATGACGAGATCAACAGCGCGGTGAGCGCTTGCTCGCGGTCGACGTCGGCGATGGGTCCGGGTGCGCGGGCAGAGGCGTTGAAGAGGCAGACGTCGAGCTTGGGGAACTGCCGGTCGACGTGCGCAAACAGCTGGTCGACGCTGGTCGGGTCAGCTGCATCGCAGGCGTGCGTCGTGGCCTGGGTCTCGGCAGCAAGCGCTGTCAGCTTGGCCGGATCGCGCGCCGCCAGTACGATCCGATAGCCATCCTTGGCCAGCAGGCGCGCGAAAGATGCCGATATGCCGGAACCGGCACCGACGATCAGAGCGGTCTTGGTCATGAAAGCCTCTTAGTGGTTGGCGTCGTTGGATGCAGTATTGCTCAACTGCATCCTGGTCATCGGATGGCGTTCATTTTTGAGCCATGCGGACCGCACCTTGAGGCCGCGCGGGATTTCCCACCACGACAATCCCCTCGGGAACGTCCCGGGTGACCACTGCGCCGGCTCCCACCACGGCATCTGCGCCGATAGACATCCCGGGGAGGATGACCGCTCCTGCCCCGACGGTTGCGCGCGCGCCGATGGTGATTTCACCAGCCAGCACGGCGCCAGGCCCGATCGAAACATAATCGCCGAGCCTCGCGTGATGACCGACCGCGGCAGCCCAATTCACAAGCACGCCCTTGCCGAACGCGGATGCGCTTCCGACGACGCAGCCGGCGTTGACATAGAGGCCGTCGCCATGAGCAAAGCTCGATGGCAGTATCGATGTCGCGTCGAGCAGAGAAGCGTGCTGGCGGAATCCCATGGCCAGTGCTTCCTCGACCGCGGCCTTTCGATTGCCAGGACGGAACAGCGCAACCACAAAAGGCAGCGATTTGAGCGATGACGGAATGTCGTGCGGCTCGATGATCGGGTAGCCGGGGGTCGCACGGACGGGGGCTTCATGATTTCTGATGCCGGCGGCGATGCGAACACCTGCTCGTCTCGCCGTTTCTTCAACGTCGGCGATCAAGGCGGAGCCGACACCATAGATGACTATTTCGTGCATGCGCGTATCGCCTCGAAGACAAGTCCGGCGATCATCCTGGCGTCCTCGCCGACGACCTCGGGCTGGATCGGAAGGCTTAGGGTGCGCAGCGCGAGGGCATCCGTGTTTGGAAGCGCAGGCGTTGCGCAATCGTGAAATGCGGGCTGGCGATGGATGGGAATCTCATAGTGAATTCCTGATCCGATGCCAGCACGCGCGAGGTGAGCCATCACGGCAGCTCGGTTATCAACCTCGATACAATACTGGTGATGGACGGCGCCATCGCAATGGGCAGGCAATATCACGCGCCCCTCATCTTGCAGCGGCGAGAGTATCATCGAATAAACTTCCGCGTTCCGGCATCGCTCCCGGTTGCTGTCATCAAGGTGCGGCAAAAGGGTTCTCAGGATCGCCGCCTGCAACTCGTCCAATCGGGAGTTATAGCCGATCCGGTCGCTTACATGGCGCCGGTCGGACCAGCCATACTGGCGCAGCGAGCGCACGGTATTGGCGAGGTTTTCGCTACCGGTTGCCACCAACCCGCCGTCTCCGATGCAGCCGAGATTCTTCGTTGGATAGAAAGAGAAGGCGGCCAAATCGCCGAACGTTCCGACTTTTCGACCATCGATATGGGCGCCGTGAGCTTGGGCACAGTCTTCCACCACCAGGAGACCATTGCGATGAGCAATCTCGACGATTGCCGGCATGTCAGCCGGCTGACCGTAGAGGTGCACCGGAACGATGGCGACCGTGCGCTCGGTCACGGCTGCGCTTATCAGACCCGGTTCAAGACAACGGGATCGTGCGTCAATATCGACAAATCGTGGCGTTGCGCCTGTGAGCAGTATCGCGATGCCAGTCGCCGAAGCCGACATCGAGGTGGTGATCACCTCGGTTCCGGGACCCGCCCCTGCGGCGCGCAAGGCGAGCACCAGGGCGTCAGTGCCCGAATTCACGGCGATCGCCATCCTCACGCCAAGGTAGTCGGCGAACGCGTGCTCGAACGCCGCGACCTCCGGACCCAATATATAGGCCGGCGACATCACAACGCGCGCGATTGCCGCGTCGATCTCGCCGCGAAATCGCGCAATGCGACGATCCGGTGCGGCTTGCGGGATCATTGGTCTGTCATCGCCCGATCGTCGGAGCATCCGTGGGGGAATAGAATGCCTCCTCCGAGTATTCGATCTCGGAATACAATTTGGACGACAGCACGAGCAAGATAGCGTTGGCGGTGAACGCCTGCAAATTGATCATTATACCCGGGCTTACATAGAGCCCTTTGGTCGGCCTGGATAAATCGAAAGTCCCCACGGCTTGGCCATTGTCCACGACAACTCGTATCGATCCGTTAGCGGCCACCAGAACCGATTCACCCGAGACCGCGTGCCCGGCGCGGGCCCTGCCGCTTGGGACGTCGAAAATGTAGAACACGCGCTTGAGTATGAAAGGCAAACCTTGCTCGTGGTCCAAAGCGACAAGCGCGCCGCGACTGTCCCTGCGCACCGGCAGCTCGATCGGATACGCTCCTTGGAATTGCTCGCGCCGCGCCGCACTACCCAGCGTGTCGACAATTCTTGCATTCTGTTGACGCGACATCCAAACCCCCTATCTATCGATGTGGGCCAAGAGCGCAGGTCAGAACGCGAGACTCCTGCTTTCGGGCGAAGTCCATCAACTGGACGCTAGGGCGGCAACGTAGGGGACATGCTGATCGGCCTCAACAAGTTTCGCCGGTGCGTGCAACGGCTAGGAGCCTATACGGCAGCCGTCCCTTTTGGGTGGTTTCTGTTGCGGGCGCATGTCGTTGCGCGATGCACGAGGCGCCACAGCTGGGTCTCGGAGGCCAACGTTTTCCACAACCTTTGTGTTGCATGGCTCCGCCGTAGCGAGAGCCGCTTGCCACCGCGCGCGGTGGAGAGAGCGGTGACCCTCGCAGGCGATGTCCTGCTGCTCGCCACGCAGCCCGAGCGCGAGTTGATCGCTGGTGCGGCATTTTTCGATCGCCTGGCCGGCGTCTCGCACTGCCGGATTTCCGAACGCCAGACCCGGCCACTCATGTCTCAAGAACCGGTTCCAAAGCGTGCAGCGCAAGGACATGCGCGCGGACGCGTCTGCCATCTTGTGAGCGAGATCTATGCCGCGGGCGGCCATACCCGCGTTCTCGAAGACATCGTTCGGCTCACCCCAAACTGCGAGCACCTGGTGGTGGCAACTGACCCGGCCCATCGAGGCGCGGCGCACCTTCAAGGCGCGATGCGAACGGGCATTGACTGCACCGTGGTTGTTGTCGAGGGCAAAGGCACGCAACAGAAGCTCGAGAGTGGCTTGAAGTTGATCGAGCAGTTCGCCCCCGGAACGCTCTTTTCGTTCGGTCACCCCAACGATCCGGTCGTCGCGATGTTGCTGGCCGCGGCGCGGGTCCCGAAGCGCATTCACGTACATCATGCCGACCACAGCTATTCGCTAGTGCCGGCAAGGACGGACATCGCGGTGGCAGCTCTCTTTCCCAAGGCTGCGCAGGGCCTGAGGCAAGTCGGCATCGAGAACATAGTTCCGCTCCATGTCACATGCGCCGATCCCGAGCGTCACGTCGGCCCGGCGCTTTCGGCGCGAGGGCAATCCGGCTTCTTGACCGCCACATGCGGTGGCCAGCAGAAGTTTCGCGATCGACGGACACATCGATACCTCGACCTGCTACGCATCCAATTCACCGCACGGGACGGTCGCCACGTTCACATTGGTCCGCTGAATGCCGAGACGAAGAATGCCATAGAGACCCTTCAGCGTGAGCTGGGCCGTTCGGAAGCGTTCGAGCATGTGCCGTTCACACCCAATCTTGCGGTCACGCTCCAAGCACCTGCGTCCCGATGTCTATCTGGGCTCGTATCCCATGGGCGGCAAGCGGGCTTCCGTGGAAGCGATGGCCGCAAGCTGCCCGATTGCCGCCTGGGCCGATGAAGGGTTCCATTGTGCGGCCGACATCATCTACCCGCAGCATTTGAGCTATGGAGACATTTCCCAGCTCTACGCTGTTCTGCGAGATTTCAAAAAGGAGGATTACGATCGTCACGCGAAATGGTCGCGCGCGTACTTCGATGAGATGTATTCCGAGGATCGATTGACGACACGACTTGCTGAATTGCTGGCCATGCCGATTGGCACATCCATCAGTCTACACTGACCGCGCGGACAGTTGATCGCGCGGCTGGCTGGACTTCCCTGAACCATCAATCACCCGAGGCTTCGACCGACGCCGGCCCGTAGCCTCCAAGCACCTCGTCGACACGAGTGTTCCGGGTGCCGGCCAACAACGTACAATTCCAGGTCCGCCATATCGGCCTTATCTCATCTGGTCTCGGTTCTCGGTCTCAGTTTGCGCGGGGTCAGTAGATCCGCGCCGGTCTCCAGTTTGCGCGAGAGGAAAATAGCAGCATCGAGTTTTTGGAAACTTCGATTTCGGTAGAACCGCAGGGCCTCTTCGTTGTTCTCGGCCACTTCGAGAACTATATGCGTGCAGCCGCGAAGGCGCGCCGCATGTTCTATCTGCTCGAACATGTAGGACCCGATTCCCAAGCCGTGATGGGCAGGGTGGACGGCGATCTCGTCCACGAACAGGGGCCGCATGTCGCGCTTTTCGAAATAGCGGTAGTTCATCCAACTGTCGGAGCCAACAATCTCGTAGGCGTACTCTGCGTAGCCTACCAGCTCGAATTTGTTCCCGCGCTTGATCTCAAACACAAGCTGCTCAACACCTTCCTGCTCATAGATATCAACAAAGTGCTTCTTGAGCCGCGGCCGCTGGAACTCGACCGTCTCGCGATTCACGTCGCGAAACACCAATTTGAGAAACTCCCAGACTCGGTTGATATCACGTCGGTGCAACCTGCGCACTCGAAGCTCCAGCGCAGCATCAGTGCTATCCGCAGCTGATCCTTCTGTCGATTCTGAGCTATCACCAATCGGCATCGTCTCTTGCCCTTTCGTTCGGCTCCATCTGGCCTGCCCCACGAAGCGATATCGGCCCGTCGGCTCGCATGTTGGCTTGCTCCCCGCAAGTTGGGCAGTTTTTCTTTTGAAGGGATGTGCTCGTTCTAGTCTTGCCTTGCGGAGATGCGCAAGCGCGAAAGCGAGATCTCCGACTGGCCGAAGTCATCGAGATCGTCCCTGCCGCATCGGCTGCGCGCTGTCATCGCAGCATGGCCATCGAGCCAGTGAATTTGAATGAGCCTTGGGCGAGGACCGCGTACGGCAATTTCAATTTATTTCGCCTTTATGAAAGGGCCATCCCGCTCGCATGGAATTTATACGCCCAGATGTGCAGTTATCGCTACGACGCGGGTCGATTGGCACGGATCAATGGCCGAGCAATCACTCGCCTTCGCTCGAGACGCGGAGGGAAAGCATGCCTGACTTCCATGATCTGTGGGTTTGGATCGGCGAACTCAAGGAATCACTCCCTTTCGCGATTGCGGTTTCGGTTCTTCTCGCAAAGGTGCTTGCGTCAGTCGCTGACTGGGCGGAGCGCCATTTCGTTTCGGATCGAGTTCGAAGCGTCACAAGACCACGTTTACGACCGCCGTGCGTTGGAACACCAACGTCCGATGTCAAAAAGCGCCGCTCACTGAGCACACCGTCTTCGTGCGCAGCGTATGTGATGCGGTAGCCGCCTGACAGGCCCCAACACCGGGATTTCAATGCTGCATTTCTCGCGATCCAAGACGCTGCTGGTCATCGTGGCATGCTTGCTCGGTGTGCTGGTGTCTGCTCCAAACTTCCTTGCACCCGGCACTCTGCCAGCTTGGGTTCCGCAGCCGAGGATCAATCTCGGCCTCGACCTTCAGGGAGGCTCCCATCTGCTCCTGGAAGTCGACATGAAGACGGTGCTCAAGGAGCGGCTGGTCAATGTCCGGTCTGAAGTACGCCAAGCGCTTTCCAAGGCGCGCGTGCCTCATCGTGGCTTGAGCCTCGTTGACCAAGGTGTGAGTGTACAGCTCGCCTCCGAGCAGGAGGTCGTCGCAGCGCGTAAGGCGCTTGCGGACCTGTTGCAGACGCGAAGCGATGGACCGTCCAATGGTCTCATGTTCAATCATGAGGCAGACGGTGCCCGCTTGATCCTGACGCTGTCGCCGGTGGCCATCAGCGACATGGCCACCAAGGCGGTCGAACAATCGGTGTCAATCGTGCGACGCAGGATCGATGAAACCGGCGTCAACGAGCCCATGGTTGCACGGCAGGGGCGCGACCGTATTCTCGTCGAGCTGCCAGGGCTATCCGACCCCGATCGCATTAAGCGTCTTCTCGGCTCGACCGCCAAAATGACGTTTCGCCTCGTGGCTCCACAAGGATCACAAGCCGACGGGGAGACGGAGCTCTTGCCCTACGCCAACAATGCACACGGCGCGGAGCGAGTTGCCGTTCGTCGGCAAATCGAGGTTGACGGGGCGAACTTGACCAGGGCCAGCGCCGGCCAAGACTCGCGCACCGGTGAATGGGTCGTGCACTTTGCGCTTGATCGCGTGGGCGCGAAGCGTTTCGCCGACGTAAGCACGCGCCATGTTGGTGAGCCGTTCGCCATTGTACTGGATGGCAAGGTGATCAGCGCGCCGGTCATTCGCGAGCCGATCATTGGAGGTCAGGGGCAGATCAGCGGCAACTTCTCCGTTCAGGACGCCAACGATCTTGCAGTGTTGTTGCGCGCCGGCGCCTTGCCGGCTCGGCTGACCGTCATCGAGGAACGCTCGATCGGTCCCGGTTTGGGCGCCAACTCGATCAAGGCGGGGCTTCTGGCCATCGCTGCCGGCTTCATTTTCCTGGTTGGGTTCATCGTTGCCACTTACGGTCTATTCGGCATTTTTGCCGCTATCGCGCTTGTCGCAAACCTGGTCCTCACGCTCGCGGGATTGTCCGTGCTCGGGGCGACACTGACTCTCCCCGGAATTGCAGGCATTCTGCTTGCTCTGGGCATGGCCGTCGACGCCAACATTCTCATCAACGAGCGCGCACGCGAGGAAGCGCGCAAGACCAACGGCGTCATTTCGGCACTCGAGACCGGCTTCCGTCGCGCCTACCGGACGATTGTCGATGCGAACGTGACCACGCTGATCAAGATGCTGATGCTGTTTGTGATCGGCACGGGGGCCATTCGTGGTTTTGCCATCACCATCAGTATGGGCATCCTGATCTCGATGTTCACCGCCATTGTGCTGGTCCGGTTGCTGATCTCTTATTGGTTGCGGGTAAAGCGGCCGAAGTCGTTGCAGATCGGCACCCGCTGGCACGTGTTTCCCGAAGGGACGACGATCGCGTTCATGCGGGCTCGTAACTCTGGCCTCATTGCGTCAGCCGTCATCAGCCTCGCCTCACTCGGGCTTGCCTACTATCCCGGCCTCAGGACGGGTGTCGAATTTGCTGGCGGCATTGTCGTTGAGGCACGTGCCTCCACATCCGTCGATCAGGCGGAGCTGCGCGACAAGCTCAGCCGGCTCGGCCTCGGGCCAGTCAAGTCCAGGAGTTCGGCTCGGTCAACGATGTGCTCCTGCGGTTCGAAGCATCCGCACGGCGGTAGTGCCGAGCAGCAATCAGCTGTCGCCAAGG
>CAVVRF010000031.1:0-47422 GCA_963750535.1 uncultured Alphaproteobacteria bacterium
GCCAACGCTCGCACGGGACCACCACGAAAGCCTCATTGATGCTCATCCGCCGGCTCTTCGCCGCCATCATCGTCCTGGCCGCTATCGCCGCCGGCGGACTTGCCGCCTATGCTGCCTGGGCCAACATCGAGGGCGGCCGCCGCAGCCGATGTCACGGCACGACGGCGCGCGGCTGGCTCGAGGCTGGCCGACGCCTGCCGCATTCCGGCGAGAACTTCCGGGCCTACAGCACGACCGGCTATTTGCTTGGCCGAACATTCGTTCACGGAACCATCCGTGACGCGATGCGCGATGCCTACGCCTCGCTCGCGAAGGAACATCCCGAGCTGCGCTTCATATATGCCGAAAGCAGTTGGCCCTGGGGCGGCAGCTTCCAGCCGCACCGCACGCACAGCAACGGCACTGCCGTCGACTTCCATGTGCCCGTGCGCTCGGCCGACGGCGCTGTAGCCGAGGTGCCGACCGCGCCGTGGAACCTGTTCGGCTATGCCAACTCGTTCGATCGGACTGGCCGATCAGGCTCCTATCGGATCGATTTCGAAGCCATGGCCCTGCACCTGCAGGCATTGGCACGCGCGGCGCGCGGGCACGGCATCGGCATTCGGCGCGTGATCTTCGATACCGATCTGCAACCACTGCTGTTCGCGACCGAGCACGGCGGTCAACTTCGCAGGCAGATGAGTTTCAACAAGACACAGTCGTGGGTCCGGCATGATGAGCACTATCACGTCGACTTCGACGTATCGTGCGACTGACGCCGCGACGGCACGTCAAAGCTGTTGCCAGTCGCCGATCGCCGTTGAATGATGTTTTCACGTCGATGTTGAAGTCGTCTTTCCGCCGTTCTGACGTGACAGCATGATGGTTCCGCTTCGGGAGTTCGTCACCTATGTCCCTTGCCCGCAAATTCGCTTGGCTCACTTCGATTTCGCTGTCCGCAGGTCTCGCCATGGGCGTTTCCATGGCCCAGGCGAAGGAATTCACATTCAGCGAGAAGGCCAACGATCGCCTGGCCAAGAAGCTCAATATTCCGATCTATTTCGCGCTGCCCTCGAGCGCGCGGGCCGACCTTCCGGGCAATCTTCAACACCACCGACACGCTCGTCGATTTCAAGCACCCGGACGCCAAAAACGGGCAGCGACGCGGGCCTTCGCCTGTCGTGGCCACGCGCTCCGGCATGTCGTCACGCCTCGGCAAGAGCGGCATCGTGCAGACCGGCGACCTGCTGCTGACCTTCAGGGCCGAATGGGGCGGGGCCGGAGCCTATCCCAACGTGCAGATGGGCATCAGCCATACCGGTGTCGCCTACGTGAAGGACGGCAAGCTCTACAACATCGATAACCCGCTGAATGAGGAGTATCTCGGCAAAGGCATGCGCGCCGACCTCACGAGCGAGCACTATCGCACGCTCAACTTCATCCACGTCATCCGGCCGCGAAACCTGACCGACGAGCGAGCGCAAGAACATCGCCGCCTGGGCGACGAAGCTCAACAGCAGCGCCAAGAAAGTCTATCCGACCCAGATCAAGTTCAACGACGACTACAACGCCCCCAAGTTCAAGGAGGGCAAGCCGCTCGAATTCGTGAAGCATTTCGGCCAGATCGCGCTCGGGCCAGAACCCGCCGGGCGCGTCGGACATGTACTGTTCGGAGTTCGCCTGGTCGCTGCTGGCGCTGCGTGATTGCGATCCCGCCGACGGCGACGCCTTCAAGGCCGGCGGCGTGCCGAAGTGCATCAAGCCGATCATGACGCCGCTCGACGCCACCGGAAACAACGCTTCAAGCGGGCCGCACGTCCGTCATCGGCCTCGCCGATGGGCCGCTGACGGTCATCGACGGATTGAAGATTCCGGCCGACGAGCGCAAGACGGTGCTCGAATCGATGTTCGTCGAGAACCCGGCCGAGATGACGCAAGCTGTCGGACGGCCACCGCAAGGTGGCGGCCATCGATGCAGCCGAAGTTCGTGACGTTGATCGCAATACTACCTCGGCGTCAGCGGCGGCAAGATGATCCAGCGCGTCAGGGCACGCCTGATCTGACCACGGCGTTCACGCGCGAGTCCCGGAGAACTATTCGCCGACGTCCTTCCTGCTCAACACGCTGCTGCCGACCGACAACGTCAATCGCACCATGGACTACGTCGCGACGATCGTGATCGAATAGGGCGCAATTCTGCCGGCCGCCCCAGCCCACCACGCGGGCCGGCCGGCGCTCTGTGGAACAGGACTTGTCGAACTCCTTCGCCAAACTCGATCGCCGACAATTGATCGCCGGGGCGGCAGCGGCCGTGCCCTGCCTGATGGCAGGCCGCGCACCGGCCCGCACGCCGATCTACATCGGCGATATGCATTTCCATCTGTTCTTCTTCGGCCGGAAGCCGGCGTGGACCCAACCGCTTGCCAGGAACATGGCCGATGGCCAAGCCACGCTGGTGTCGTGGTCGCTGGTCGGCGACGTGCCTTGGCTCAGGCCTGCCGCCGGCGGCTTCAAGCAAAGCCGGCTGCCGCGCCCGGGCGAGGCGATCACATGGTTCAAGCAGGAAATGGCTCGGGTGCAGGCGCACATCGCCGAGCAGAATCTCAAGATCGCCAGGACCGCAGGCGACATCGACCGTGCGGTCGCCGGCGATCCCCATGTCGTGCTTTCCGTAGAGGGCGCAAGCTTCCTCGACGAGGACATCGGCTACCTGCAGCTCGCCTACGACCTCGGGCTGCGCCACGTCCAGCTCGTCCACTTCGTCGGCAATGCGATCGGCGATATGCAGACCGTGCCACCTCGATACAATGGTCTCACCGAATTCGGGCGGCGGGTGATCCTGGAGTGCAACCGGCTCGGGATTCTGGTCGATCTCGCCCACTGCACCGACGCCCTGATCCGGCAGGCGCTCGTCGTCTCGAAGGCGCCTATGGTCTGGTCGCACAGCTCGGTTCGCACCAAGGCGGCCGCTCGCTACCTGGTGCCGGTGTGGCAAGCGCGGCAGCTCTCGGTGGAGGTCGCGAAGGAAATCGCTGGGCGCGGCGGCGTCATCGGGCTGTGGGCGCTCGGCGGCGACGTAACCGGTGGCGTCGACGGCTATGCGCGAAGGATCATGGAGCTGTCCGATTTGCTCGGCGAGGATCATGTCGCCTTTGGCACCGACATGAACGCATTGGCGAATCCCGCTCTCAACGGCTACGGCGACCTGCGCCGCGTCGTCGACCTGCTTGAGCAGCACAAGCTGCCGGAAGCCAGGATCCGCAAAATCGCGATCGAGAACTACGCCCGCGTGCTCAAGGCAGCGATGCGCACCAACGCGGCCTAGGCAACCGCTCAAAGGAGCCTCGGCTGCAGTTCCCGGCGCGGTCAGACTGCCACCCAACCACTACGTCAATCGTAACCGCCCATCACGTTCTGGTCGAAGTCGATCAGCGCGCCGGTCATCATCTGCGAGGCATCGCTCAACAGGTACACCGCAATGGTCGAGACATCGTCCGGCTTGATCAAACGGCCGAACGGCTGCGCCGCCTCGGACTTCGCGAGCCAGTCCGCAGGCTTGCCGTCGCGCGCCTGAATCGCGTGCTCGCCGGGCGTATCCGCCCAGCCGATGTTGACGCCATTGACGCGAATGCGGTCATTGCGCAGCGCGTGCGCGTTGTTCTTGGTCAGCGTCGCCAGCGCGCCCTTCGAGGTCGCGTATGCAGTGAGGAACGGCTGGCCGCCGTGCGACGACCGCGTGATGATGTTGACGACGCTGCCCGGCCTGCCGCTGGACTTGAGATGCCGCACCAGCGCCTGGGTCAGGATGAACGGCGCCCGCACGTTGACCGCCATCATCCGGTCCCACAGCTCGATCGAGGTATCCTCGATGTGGCCACGGTCGGTGATGCCCGCGGCATTGACCAGGCCGTCGACGTGACCTAGCGCAGCAACCGCGGCCGGCATGATCGCCGCGGTCGCGGCGGCACTCGCAAGGTCAGCGGCGACGAAGATCGCCTTGCATCCGAGCGCTTCCAACTCGGCGACGATGGCCCGGCCGTTCGCGGCATTGCGGCCTGCGATGCAAATACCGCCGGCGCCGGCGCGCGCCGCGTCGCGGGCGACCTCGGCACCGATGCCCTGCGTGCCGCCGGTGACGACGATGCTGCGACCTGCCAGCGAAATGCACTTCATGCCGGCACCCTCTCGGCACGACCCGATCTGAGCGAGGCCAGCGCCGCCTCGGCCAGCACCAGCGCTCGGCGACCGTCCTCGGGACCAACCGGCATCCGCGTCTTCTCGCGCACCGCGGCGACGAATGCGTCGAGCTCCCGCACGTATGCCTCGGCGTACCGCTCGAGGAAGAAATGCATCGGCTTGTCGACCGATACCGCCGTTGCATCGGCAAGCTCGACCGTGGTCGGGGCGACATTCGCTGCCATCAGCCGGCCGCCGCTGCCGTGCACCTCGATGCGCTGGTCGTATCCATATGCCGCGCGCCGGCTGTTATTGATATGGCACAATTTGCCGGAGGCGGTTCGCATCACGATCATGCAGCTGTCGACATCGCCCGCGGCAGCGACCGCCGGGTCGACAAGGCAGCTCGCGGCCGCGTAGAGCGTTTCTGGCTCCTCGCCCAAGAGCCAGCGCGCCATGTCGAAGTCGTGAATCGTCATGTCGCGGAACTGTCCACCCGATACCTTGAGGTAATCGAGCGGCGGCAGCCCGGGGTCGCGGCTCGTTATGATCACTTGCTCGGTCGTACCGATGACGCCGGCGGTCAACCGGGCCTTGAGGCTCGCGAAATTGGGGTCGAAGCGCCGGTTGAAACCGACCAGCATCGGCACGCCTGAGCGCTTCACCTCGGCAAGGCAGGAGTCCACCCGGGCAAGCGACAGGTCGATCGGCTTCTCGCAGAAGATCGCCTTGCCGGCCTTCGCCGCAGCCTCGCACAATTCGGCATGAGTGTCGGTCGAGGACGCGATCAATACGGCGCCGATGCTCCGGTCGGCGAGCGCGCTACTCGTGTCGGTCACGGTGGCGGCGTGACGCGCGGCAAGGGCCGCCGCCGCCGCACCGTTCACGTCGATCACGTACTTCAGGCGTGCGTCGGAGCGCCGCGCAATATTGCCGGCATGGATCGCGCCAATGCGGCCGGCCCCGAAGATCGCGAACTCCAGCTTGGCCATGGTGTGCTCGACCTTGCAATCGTTGATCAAGAGTTGGGAACAAGCGTAACGCCGTGATCGGCGAAGGCGATCACGACATCGCTGCCGGCAGTGAACGGATTGCGCACATCCTCGTCGATGACGAACCGTTCGCCGCCGTCGGTCGTCACCGTATACTCCATGTGACCGCCGAGATAGGCGGCCTTCGAGATCCGGCCGGAAATGGCCGGACCGTTCCCCACGCGCGACAGTCGCAGGGATGTCGGCCGCACGGCGATCTTGGCCGGCCCAGCCGCCAGGCCACGGCGCGGCAAGATCAGAACCACGTTGCCGACCCGTACTTCGGCGCGCGTCTCGTCGATCGGCCTGACCTCGACGTCGATCAGGTTCGCATCGCCAATGAAATCGGCGACGAATGCGCTGGCCGGCGCCTCGTAGAGATCGCGCGGACTGCCCGACTGGGCGATGCGGGCGTTGGTCATGACGATGATGTCGTCGGAAACCGCCAGCGCTTCGCCCTGGTCGTGCGTGACATAGGCGACCGTCAGATTGAGCCGCTGCTGCAGCTCGCGGATATCGTCACGGACGCGGCGGCGCAGCTTGGCGTCGAGGTTCGAAAGCGGCTCGTCGAACAGCAGTACCTGCGGCTCGAGCACCAGCGCGCGAGCGACCGCGACGCGCTGCTGCTGACCGCCCGACAGCTCGGACGGCAGCCGCCCATCGAGGCCCTCGAGACCGACGATCCGAAGCTTTGCCAGCGCCATCTCGCGAGCCTCGGCCTTCCTGATACCGCTGACGGTCGGCCCATAGGCCACATTCTCCAGCACCGTCATGTGAGGAAACAACGCGTAGGACTGGAACACCATGCTGACGTCACGCTCGGCCGCCGACAGCAGTGTCACGTCCCTGGCGCCGATCGAGATCCGCCCTTCGCTCGCGAGCTCGAGCCCGGCGATCATGCGCAGCGTGGTGGTCTTGCCGCAGCCCGACGGGCCGAGCAGTGTCGTGAGCGTGCCAGGGGCGATCGTGAAGGAGACGTTGTCGACCGCCGTTACCTTGCCGTAGCGCTTGGTGACGTTGCGGAATTCGACAGACGCCGCTTGGTTGTTCGACATCCATGCCTACCTTCGCCCAGGACCGGCTGTGGCACGGCCTTGGCATGACGGTCCCATATTCACGCTCCGGCTGGAATCGGGGTTGGTGCCGGTACGCCTCGACGGCCGAGCTTGCGCTCGCCGATCAGCATCTGGATCAACAGGATCGCCAGCAGCATGACGACGATCAGCACTGTCGAGTAGGCGATGGCGAGACCGAACTCGCCGGCCTCGACCCGGCCGACGATGTAGGCGGTCGCCATGTTGTACTGCGCCGTCACCAGGAAGATGATCGCACTCACCGCCGTCATGGCGCGCACAAAGCTGTACACCATCGCCGCCACCATCGCCGGCTTCAACAGCGGCGCGATCACCAGGCGGACGGTCGTGCCGGAACGGGCGCCCAGCGTGAGCGACGCCTCGTCGAGGCTCTTGTCGATCTGCGACAGCGTGGCGATGCCGGACCGCACGCCGACCGCCATATTGCGGAAGATGAAACAGATCACGAGGATGATGCCGGTGCCGGCAAGCTCGATCGGCGGCGTGTTGAAGGCGAGGATATAGCTGACGCCGATCACGGTGCCGGGGATCGCGAAACTCAGCATCGTGCCGAACTCGAACGCGCGGCGACCGGCGAAATTCTGGCGCGTCAAGAGATAGCCGGTGAGCAAGCCGATCGCGGCGGTCAGCGGCGCGGCGATGGCGGAGATCTCGAGCGTGGTCCAGAAGCTGTTCCAGGCCGAGCCTGTGAAATGCAGGCCGCGCTCGCCCCATTCGAACGCGAAGCCGGTGCGGTAGTGCTCCAGCGTCGGTGTGTGATCCCGGCCGACCGCCTTGACGAAACTCGCGAAGATGATCGTGACATAGATGCCGACCGTCATCAGCGCCCAGGGAACGGTCATCGCGTAGCACAGTCCCTCGACGCGGCGCGGCAGCGGCACCGCCAGGCCGGCATCGCCCTTGCCGGTCACGGTGGTGTACGACTTCTTGCCGAGCCAGCCTTGCTGTGCCCAGAAGGCGGCGAGCGTGAAGCTCAGCAGCACGATCGCCAGCACCGCGGCCTTGGCCTGGTCGTTGGCCGCGCCCACGACGGCGAAGAAGATCTTGGTCGACAGCACCTCGTAATTGCCGCCGAGCACCAGTGGATTGCCGAAATCGGCGAGGCTCTCGACGAAGCCCAGCAGGAAGGCATTGGCGATTCCTGGCCGCATCAATGGCAACGTGATGGTGCGAAACGTGGTCCAGCGCGAAGCCCTGAGCGTCTGGGACGCTTCCTCGAGCGACGGCGCGATGCCCTGCACGACGCCGATCAGAACCAGAAAGGCGATCGGCGTGAATGCCAGCATCTGGGCCAGGAACACGCCGTTGAAGCCGTAGATCCAGCGCGTGCGCGGTACGCCGAAAAGATCCGACAACAGCACCGTCACCGCGCCCGCGCGCCCGAACAGCAGGATCAGCGCGAGCCCGATCACGAAAGGCGGAGTAATGATCGGCAGGACCGTCAGAATCCGCAGCAACCCCTTGGCGCGGAAATCGGTCCGAACCGCCACCAGCGCGAACGCCATGCCGAGCAGGGTCGTGCCCAGCCCGACCGCCAGCCCCAGGAACACGGTGTTCCAGGCGACGCCGCAGCTGACGCCGCCGGCGAGACAGCCTAGCCCCCAGATCGAGCGGTCGAACAGCTTTTCGACGAACTCCCGGGGCGCCCACTGGCCCTGATTGTCCTGCAGCGCGCTCGACAGGATGGTCAGCACTGGAAAGAATACGAACAGCGCAATCAGCGCGATCACCAAGGCGATCGAGCCGACCACGAACAGGTCGCCACGGCAGTAGCCTTGCGCCGCGAGCGCACATGACAGCAGCATCAGGTAGGCAGTGCCGAGCGCCAGCGCACCATAGCCCATGCCGGGCTGCTTCGCACCGGACGGCGCCAGCGTGCCGATCAACCCCGGCGCGGGCCCGTTGTGCACGATCGCGAAACCTTGCAGCAGCATCAATGCGATGCCGGCGATGCTGACCAGCATCAAGGGCCGGGCGATACGCGCAACCGGCCACCGTGCCGCCAGCAGCCCGATCGCCGCCATCAACGGCAGGATCGGCAGCAGCAGCCAAATCCGTCCGGTTGCCAGGATCTGATGGATGGCCGGACCGGTCGCCTCGCTCGGGTAGTCGCGCAGCCAGTCCGCCGCGAACAGACCATCGGCTAGCGCGTACCAGGGCAGCACCGCGACGCCGGCGCCACCGACCAGTACCCAGAACAAGATCATGCGCGGCATCGACGCCGCCTCCCCCTGGCCTATCGGCCGCCCGCCTATTTCGGCAGGCTCTTGACCTCGGCGTCCCACTTCGACAGCAGCCGCTTGCGCTCGGCAGACGAGCCGTACTTGGTGAAATCGTATTGGATGAGCTTGATGTCGGCCAACTTCGGCGAGTTCGGCGGCAGCGGCGTCGACTTGTTGGACGGGATCTGCAGCTGCTTGTTCTGTGCCCCGAGCGCCTGCGGCGGCGGCGTCAACGCCCAATCGTAGAACTTCTTGGCGTTGTCGAGATTCTTCGCACCCTTGATGATCGACATCGAGCCGATTTCATAACCGGTGCCTTCGCAAGGCGCGACCACCTTGACGTCCGGATTGTCGTTCGCCACCGCCACCATGTCGTGCATGAAGGTGATGCCGACCGCCGACTCGCCGAGGCTCACCGCCTTCGCCGGCGCGGCGCCGGACTTGGTATACTGGTTGATGTTCTTGTGCAGCGATTTCATGTAGGCGAAGCCCTTGTCCTCGCCCATCAGCTGCACCACCGTCGCAAGCAGCGTATAGGACGTACCGGACGAATTCGGATCGGCGACCTGCACCTCGTCCTTGAATTCCGGCTTCAAGAGATCGGCCCAGCACTTCGGCTCGGGCAGCTTGCGGGACGCGATCGTCTTGGCGTTGTAGCCGAAGCCCAGGGCGCCCGAATACACACCGATCGTCCGGTTCTTGCTGCTCTTCCAGACGCTCAGCGCCCACTCGTTGAGGTCGCCCGGTTTCGCCGGCGCATTCTCCTGCGTCAGCCCCTCCTCGGCCGCCTGCAGGTGCGGGTCGCCGGTGCCGCCCCACCAGATGTCGCCACGGGGGTTGGCGGCCTCGGCCTTGATCTGCGCGTAGAACTCGCCGGAGCTCTTGCGGGTCATCGCAACCTTGATTCCGGTCTCCTTCTCGAATGCCGTGGTCATCGCCCGGCACCACTCCTCCTGCACACTGCAGTAGAGCGTAAGGTTGCCCTGTGCACTCGCCGGCGATGGTGTCGCCGCGAGAGCCGCGACTGTCGCGCACGTTGCAAACAGCGCCTGCCCGCACTGCCGTGAGAAGAACAGCATCCGGCGACCTCCCGAGATTTGTCTATGACACTTTTGTGACACTGTGGCAGGCGGCTGGCGCCACCGTCAATGCCAGTCCGCGACCACGGCTCAGGAAGCCGCCTTCGGCAGTCCCATGGCGTGGCGCAGTGGTGCCTCGAAGCGAGGCGTGGCGGCGAGGATCGCGTTGCCCTGGCGCAATCCGTCGTCGGCAAAGAAGTCGCTGACGACCCCGCCGGCCTCCTCGACGATGACGATGCCGGCCGCCACGTCCCAGCTGTTGATGTGCAGCTCGAGGTAGGCATCGGTCCGTCCGGCCGCGACCCAGCAAAGACCGAGCGCGCCCGACGCGCTGCGCTTCGCCGATGCCCCCATCGCACCGACCTTCGCGACGAGATCGACGTATTCGGCGAACGGCCGGCGCGCCGACCAGCCGATCTCCATCGATGCCGAGCCCAGATCCGAGGCGTCGCTGACGCGGATCGGCCTGCCATTGAGCGTCGCGCCGCCACCCCTGCGGGCCGCAAACGTTTCGCCGAGAACCGGCGCGTGGATGACCCCGGCCAGCGGCTTCAGCTTGTGTGCGAAGCCGATCGAGATGCACCATTGCAGGTCGCCGCGGGCAAAATTCGCGGTGCCGTCGATCGGATCGACGATCCACAAGTTTTCGGCATTCTCGCCGCCACCTTCCTCGCCGACGAAACCATCGTTCGGGAAGATGCGGGCGATGCGCGACCGCAGCATCGTCTCCACCGCGCCATCGGCCTCGGTAAGAAAGTCCTGGGTGCCCTTCATGCGTGTCGCCATGCGCTGACGATCGCCGACGTAGCTCAGGGCGAGTGCACCGGCTTCCTGCGCCAACCCCAGCGCCACGAGATAGCGCAGCTCGATCTCGGCTTCGGTCATTATGTTTGTCCCTTGGTTGCCCCCGAACTCAAATAAGATGGGCGCCGCGGAGAAAGCGCGTCAGATTTTCATAGCCGAGCTTTGCATAGGCGAAAGGATTGGCCTTGGCAGGGTCCTGCTCCGCCTCCACGACCACCCAGCCGTCATAGCCTTCGAGGCACGAGAAAACGGAATCGTAGTCGACCATGCCGTCGCCGGGCACGGTATAGACCCCGTCGACCACCGCATCGAGGAAGCTCTTGTCCTTCGATCTCGCCTCACCCATCACCGCCAGTCGAACGTCCTTGGCATGCACATGGCTGATGCGGTCGCGATAGATGCTGGCGAATTCGGCCGGATCGGCGCCGGCGAACGTCAGGTGCCCGGTGTCGAGCAGCAGGTGGACCGGCTCCGGCGTCGATTCCATCAAGCGGTGCACCTCCTCGCCGGTCTCGATTACGGTGCCCATGTGGTGATGATAGACGAGCTGCATGCCTTCGTCGCGCAGCCGCTGGGCGAGATTCGCCAGCCGCCTCGTGAATACCGGCCACTCCTGCTCGCCAAGGCGCGGCCGCCGGGACAGGGGAATGCGGCGGTCGCCGTGAATGGCATTCGAGGTCTCGGCGACGATCAGCACCTGGGCACCGAGCGCCTGCAGCAGTCGCTTGTGATCCTCGATCGCCGCCCACTCGGCATCGGCGTCGCGCTGCAGCAGGGCCATCGAATACCAGCCTGACACCAGGTCGAGCCCGTGGCGTTGCAGCACTTCCTTCAGGGCTTGCGGCTCACGCGGGAACTTGTGACCAAGCTCGATGCCGGTGAAACCGGCGCGCGCGGCTTCGTCGAGACAGGTCTCCAGCGGCGTGTCGCCGCCGAGCGAGCGCAGGTCGTCGTTCGACCAGCCGATCGGGTTGGTGCCAATCCTGACAGCCATGTTGCTTATCCCAGCTTCTGCTTGTTCCTGGCCTCGATGTAGGCCGCATGCGCGGCAAGCACGCTGCCGCGCTCGCTCGCCTCGGGCACCGCCACATCCCACCAGTGGCCGCCATCGCCGGTGGCACGGATCGGGTCGGTATCGATCACGATGACGGTGGTGCGACTGGTCGATCGGGCCTCTTGCAGCCGCGCCTCCAACTCGCCGATCGACGCGGCCTTGAATGCCGTCGCACCCAGGCTCTCGGCGTGCCGGACGAAGTCGATCGCCGGCAAAGTCTCATGCACGGTGTCGGCCAGCAGATTGTTGAACGGCACGCCGCCGGTCGCCTGCTGCAGGCGATTGATGCAGCCGAAGCCGCGGTTGTCGAGCAGCACGATCGTCAGCTTCAGCCCGAGCATCACCGAGGTCGCGATCTCCGAGTTCATCATCAGGTAGCTGCCGTCGCCGACCATGACGATCACTTCGCGATCGGGCAGCGCCATCTTCACGCCGAGGCCGCCGGCGATCTCGTAGCCCATGCAGGAGTAGCCGTACTCGAGGTGATACGTGCCCGGCGCTTTTGCAGCGCCACAACTTGTGCAGCTCGCCCGGCAGACCGCCGGCGGCACATACGACAATGGCGTTGCTGTCGCTGGCCCGGTGCACGGCGCCGATCACCTGCGCGTCGGATGGCAAGGCCGCCGTCGATGGCGACAGCGCGCCTGTCGCGTTGGCCTGCCAGGCCGCCTTCGCCTGCGCAATCGCCCGTCCCCACGACCCCGGCGCTCGCCAGCCACCGAGCCCGGTACTCAGCCCTTCGAGCCCGGCGCTTGCATCGGCGACCAGCGGGATGCCGCCGTGCTTGCCGGCATCGAACGCCTGCACGTTGAGGCCGATGATCTGCACCCGCGGGTTCTCGAACAGCGTTCGCGATCCGGTGGTGAAATCCTGCAGCCGGGTGCCGATGGCCAGGATCACGTCCGCCTCGGCGGCCAACGAGTTGGCCGCCGTCGTGCCGGTGACGCCGATGGCGCCGAGGCTCATCGGATGATCGTCGGCAGAGCGCCGACTTGCCGGCCTGCGTCTCGGCGACCGGGATGCCGTGGCGGGAGGCGAAGACCGCAAGCTCTGCCAGTGCGCCGGCGTAATGGACGCCGCCGCCGGCGACGATCAGCGGCTTGCTGGCGCCTTGCAGCAGCGTCACTGCCCGCGCCAGCTCCCGCGCATCCGGTCGCGGCCGGCGCGGGACCCATTGCCGCGGCTCGAAGAACCTCGTCGGGATAGTCGACAGGCCTCGGCCTGCACGTCCTGGCAGAACGCCAGCGTGACCGGACCGCAGTCGGCCGGATCAGTCAGTACCTGCATCGCACGCGGCAGTGCGGTCAGCAGCTGCTCGGGCCGCGTGATGCGGTCGAAGTAGCGCGATACCGGACGGAAGCAGTCGTTGGCGCTAACCGTGCCGTCGCCGAAATCCTCGATCTGCTGCAGCACCGGGTCGGGCCGGCGGCTGGCGAACACGTCGCCGGGCAGCAGCAGCACCGGCAGCCGATTGACATGGGCTACCGCCGCCGCCGTCACCATGTTGGTCGCGCCCGGCCCGATCGAGGTGGTGCAGGCCATCATTCGCCGCCGCTTCGACGCCTTGGCGAAGGCGATAGCCGCATGCGCCATCGCCTGCTCGTTGTGCGCACGATAGGTCGGCAGCCGATCGCGGGCGCCGTACAGCGCTTCGCCGAGCCCGGCCACGTTGCCATGGCCGAAGATCGCCCACACGCCGGCGAACAACGGCAGCTCGCGGCCGTCGATCTCGGTCGACTGCACCGTCAGAAAGCGCACCAGCGCCTGCGCTGCGGTCAGCCGGATTTCGGACTTGCCTTGCACGGGTCCGCCCATCGCCTGGTGGCAAGCAGCCGGTTCAGCTCGAGCGCCGGTCGCCTTGCCCGCGTTTCTCCTCGCGCCACTGTGCCCGTCGGCTCGCCCGCGTCAATACCATGCCGAGCCGCTTCGAGTTGGAGCGAGGGCCATGGGCGGCGATTGGCGCAACAAGCAAAGAGCCGCACCGGAGGCAGCGCCTCCGGTGCGGCTCGCAGTCCAGACCGCTGCCGGGACAGCCGCGGCGAGACTAGCCGCGTAGCCGGTTCTTCACGATCCGCGGAAACTCATCCGTCGCTCCGAAGTCGCCCTCCTGAGGCGGATACTCGTTGTCCTGCTGCGGCGCCGGCGCGCGGCCAAGCGAGCTTGGCGCGCTCGAGCCTTGCTGACGCGCCTCCTCGTTGGTCCACCAGCGATCCTGCTGATGCGCTGGCTGCGCCGGCTGGCGCGGAGCCGGGGCAGGCGCCGGCGCGGCGACGCGCTGCTGCTTCACTGCTGCCTGGCCTGAGCTGTCGGCGCCGGTGAACCAGGCATCGATGAGATCGATCTCCTCGGCCGACAAGTTGAGCCCCTGGTCGCGGCAACGCCCGGCGACGTAGTTCCGGAAGCGGCTTGCGAACAGGCTTGCGGAAGCGCCCTGCTCGAACCACGGATCCTGCTCGCTGACGACTTCGAGCACAAAGCGGACATCGTCGCGCCGCACGTCGACGCCGGCTTCCTGGGCCCGCGCGATGACATTGGACAAGGTCTGCACTCCGAGCAGGCCATGCTCGCCAATCTCGTGCGCCATGGCGTCGAACAGCACGCGATACTCCGGCGGCGATAGCGGCGGAGCCTGGCTGGCATCGTGGATGCGGGCAATCGACTGCTGCAGCGCGGATGCCTGCTCGGCACCTCGCGGCGCTGGCACCGGCGCGGCCGCCGGGGCTGCGACGGGCGCCCGCGTGGCCGCGGCCTGCGGTTGTGCCACCGCGGCCTGCAGGCGCGGCTCGATCACCGGACGTCGCGTCGGCGCGGCTACCGACGCCTGCACCGTTTCATGCTGGTGGATCGGTGGTGTGACTGCCCGTGAGACCGGCTGCTGCTGCCGTGGCGCCGGTTGCGGCTCCGCGTAGGCTGCGGCGGCCGTAAAGCCCGGCCGTTCGATGCGCTCATCACGGATGTCGAGGCGCGGATCAGGCCGGTACTCCTGGCGCGGCGGCTCGCTGCGGGCGATCTGCTTCGGTGCCATCGCCGGCGCCTCGACCGGCAGTGTGCGGCGAACCTCGAAGGCCAGATATGGTGGCTGGTCGGTCAGCTTGATGTCCTCGGGCAGCCCCTTCAGCAGCAGCTCGCGGAAGCTGCCGGCACCGGCCCAGTTGGTCGCGATCGTCTTGTCGTGACCGAGCGCGCGCATCGCCCGATCGGCGAGCGCCTCGAGCGGCAGTGGCACCGGCGAGGTGCGAACCGAGCCGATCACCTCGGCAATTATCTCCTGCGCGATCGTCTCGTTCTGGGCGCTGGCGGTAATGACTGCTGGCTGCTCGCCTTCCTTCTGGCCCGGCAGCCGTCCCTCCAGCAACAGGCCGATCAGCGCGCTCTCGCGAATCTCGCCGTCGCTGATCGCGGTGTACGGCGCCGCCGTATAATCGTTGGCGAAGATCACGGTGCGGCGGGCGTGGGCGCGCAGGCGATGTAGAACCGGAGTGAAATCGGCGTCGCCCGACAGAATCACGAACTCGTCGAAGTGAGTTTCGTGAGTGAGAAAATCGCGAACATCCATGACCATGCGGATGTCCGACGAATTCTTGAGTTGCGCCGTCAGCGGCGGGCAGTCGACGATCTCGAACCCGGCGCGCAGGAAATGGTGGCGCACGAACGGGAACGAGTTCATGTCGGTCGAGTTGTCGGCGGAATTCCGGCGCGGCACAGGATTGCCGTAGCAGCGGTTCATCACGATGCGCCGTTCGATCTCGCCACCGTAGCCGTTGGTCGGCGTGATCAGGCGACCGGTCTCGATCTCCTTGATCCACGACAGCGCGTCCTTGGCGAAACGCTTGGCGGCTTCTTCGCTCTTTCGCTTCAAGGACAGATAGATATTGTCGTAGTCGACAAACACAGCGCTCAAGATGGGTCCGGAGGACTGGCGCTTCATAGTGTGGAACTCCCGCTGGCGAATCGCTGGAACTGCTGTCAGCGAACCTTCATGAGTCGCGGAAGCACCGCAAGCGCACCCAGGACGCGGATTCAGAAAACCAAATTAACTTCATTTATTTCAATTGGTTATGCCGCGACACTGAACCTCGAATATGGTGGATAAGCAGGCCTCTGCCACGATCCGCCCGCGCCCGCGCCACGTTTCTGATCAATGATCAGAGAGCGGTCTTTCAGGCGCGAATTCCGCCGGCGCCATCTCGAATCCGGCGAAGGTGAAGCCCGGCGCAACCGTGCAGCCGACGAGCGTCCACGCGCCGAGGCTGCGTGCCTGCTGCCAGCAGTGCGCCGGGACGACCAGCTGCGGCCGCTCGCCGGCGGCAAGATCGGCTCCCAGAATGCAGTGTCGCGCCGGCGAGCCGCCACTGGCGATCGCGAGCTGCAGCGGAGCGCCAGCGTACCAATGCCAGACCTCGGCCGCATCGACGCGGTGCCAGCGCGACATCTCGCCGGCGCGCAGCAGGAAATAGATCGCCGTCGAGTGGCCGCGCTCGCCGCCGGCAGAGGCGTCGCGAAAGGTCTCGCGATAGAAGCCGCCTTCGGGGTGCGGCTCCAGGCGCAGCAATTCCACGATCTGGTCGGCGGTCAATTCCTGCACGGCGGACTACGAGCGGTTCTTGCGCTCGCGAATTTCGCCGAAGATCTGCCAATCCTTGGCTCCGGGCATGCCGAGCCGATTGATGACCGCCGGGCTAGTCACGCGCAGGAACGGGTTGGTGGCGATCTCGACGTCGAGCCGGGTGGGCAGCGTCGGCTTGCCGGCGGCCCGCAGTGCCTTGACGTCGCGCGCCCGCTGCTGCAGCGCCTCGTTCTCAGGCTCGATCGTCAGAGCGAACTTGGCATTGGCGAGCGTATACTCGTGCCCGACGTAGATGGCGGTCGCAGGCGGCAGCCGCATCAGCTTCGCAAGCGAGTTCCACATCATCTCCATCGTCCCCTCCACGACGCGTCCGCAGCCGAGCGCGAACATCGTGTCGCCGACGAAGGCGACGCCAATCTCGGGCAGCCAGTAGGAGATATGGCCCAGCGTGTGGCCGGGCGTGTCGAGCACGCGCACCTCGATGTCGCCGAGCTTGAAGGTATCGCCCTCGCCGACCTGGCGGTCGATCCCAGGAATTTTTGCCGCTTCCGCCCGCGGCCCGATGATGGTGCAGCGGTGGCGCTCCTTGAGGGCCAGGTTGCCGTCGGTATGATCGGCGTGATGATGCGTCGTCAGAATATAGTCGAGCTTCCAGCCCTTGGCGGCCAGTGCCGCCTCGACCTCGGATGCATTTGGCGCGTCGATCGCCGCCACCTTGCCGGTCGCGCCGTCACGTACCAGCACGCCGAAATTGTCGCTGAGGCAGGGAAACTGATGGATCTCGACGTTGGCCATGGATCACCTTCTGCAAATCACGAGCTGCGCATCGGCCCCGCGGCCACCCGCGATTGCCCGAAGTGCGCCGACTGATGGTCGAGCGTGGCTCCGCTCCCCGGAATATCAGGCGAGGCAGCACTTCTTGTACTTCTTGCCCGACCCGCACGGGCACGGGTCATTGCGGCCGATCTTCGGGCTCGCGCGCACGAACGTCTCGGCCGCAGTGGTGGTGGTGGTGGTGATCGTGATTACAGTGGGGGCCATGAACGTGCCCCTCGTGGCCGTGTTGCGCCAGGATGGCGTCGGCCTCGGCGGCCAATTGCTTGCTTTGGTTCATGATCGGCGATCTCGCTGAAGCTGGAACGAGTACTTCTAGCATTGATGTCTAAACGCTGCCACTGACCGGAATTTCAAGTGACGCGTCGCACTGGCGGGCGATTGACGAGGTAGATCCCGAACGCGACCAGCGCGAGCGCGAGGGCCAGACGCCAGGTCACCGGCTCGCTGAGCAGCAGGAAGCCGGCGATCACGGCGAATATCGGGCCGAGAAACGTGAATACCGAGACCTGGCTGGCCGGATAGGTCTGGAGCAGCCAGAACCAAACGGCATAACTGATGAAGACGACCACGATCGTCGAGTAGAGGAACGACCAGACCACGACCGGCGCCAGACTCACGATCCCAGCCTCGCCGATGTACCACGATGCGATGAACAGCACCGGCACCGACACCACGAGCTCGTAGAACAGGTTCTTTTCAGGCGCGATCGACCGCAGCGACGTTGCCCGCACCACCAGCGTGGTCGCCGCCCAGAAGAATCCCGCCGCCAGGCAGAACATGTCGCCGCGCAGGCTCGCTGCCGTGCCGCCATCGCCCATCCGGTCGCCGAGCGATACCATCAAGCCGCCGAAAGCCGCCAGTAGGCCGACGACCTTCAGGATGCTCAGCCGATCGCCAGGCAACAGAAAGTGGGCGCCGATCGCGACGAAAAAGGGCGCGGTATAGAGAAACAGCACGCCGCGCGACGCCTCGGTCAGCGAGAGGCCCGGTCCGATGAACATGAAATTGAGCGCGAACAGCAGCCCGGACACGATGCCGGGCCACAGCGTACCATCCCGTTCGAATAGGGACATGCCGCGCCATCGGGTCCAGGCCCACACCAGTGCGGCGGCGATGACACTGCGCACGCCGGCCTGAAACAGCGGAGTGATGCCATCGTTGGCCACCTTCATTGCCACCTGGTTCAGACCCCAGGCGGCGCAGCAGCCGACCAGCGCGACCACGGCCAGCAGATCGATCGGTCGTTGTCGCGGCTGGCGCGCCCGCCCCGGAGCAGCATCGATCGTCTTTTGCATCGCTTGTGAAGCCTTCAGTGCAGCACCGCACCCTTGGCGAGTGCATCGAGCAGGCGCTCCAGCGTGAGCAGGGTCGAGGCATCGACCTTGCCGTCGACGCGGCGCGGGCGGAAGTGCCGTTGGAAGGCACGCACCACTGATGCCAGATCGGGACCGCTGACACCATCGACATCGACGCCGTAGCCGTATGCCGTCAGCATGGAGCTCACCGCCGCCAGCATGCCGGGATCGGACGGACGATCGTCGGCCGCGCGCAACGGAACGGGCGCCACCCAATGCCCGACCCCGGCGTGGGCCAGCCAACGCCAGTCGAACCTTTCGCCAGGATCGATCTTGCGCAGCGGGGCCACGTCGGAATGGGCAAGCACCCGTTCGGGCGCGATCCGGTGCCGCGCCGTGATATCGCTAGCCAGGTCGCGCACCGCCCGCATCTGGGCCCGGGGAAAGGCATGATAGCCGTCCTGGTGCCCTGGGTTCTGGATCTCGATGCCGATCGACGCCGAGTTGATATCGCTTTCGCCGGCCCAATAGGCGACCCCGGCGTGCCAGGCGCGCATGCGCTCGGCCACCATCTGGGTGATGCGGCCGGCTTCATCGATCACATAGTGACAGGACACCTTGCTTTCGGGCCGCGCCAGCCAGTCGATTGCCTTGGCGGCGCTCGGCATGCCGGTGTAGTGCAGCAGCAGGATCGTCGGCGCCAGCCCGCCACGGCGCTCGCCGATATTCGGCGAAGCGTGCACGTGGCCGACGAGCGCGCTGTCGGGCTCGGCCAGTCGCGAAAGTGGCTTCGTCACTGGCGACGCTCCCGGCGGATGCGCTCGTAGGCCTCGTTGATCGCGGCGAGCTTCGAGGTCGCGAGCTTCACGAACTCCGCCGGCGCGCCGCGGGCAAGCAGGAGGTCGGGGTGGTGCTCGCGGACCAGGTGCTTGAACTGCGCCTTGAGCGTTGCGTCGTCGACGTCTCGAGGCAGACCGAGCAGGGTATAGGGATCATCCGGATCGTGGACGAACAACCCGCGCACGGCGCGATACTCCTGGCGTGAGATCCCGAACGCCTCGGCGGCGCGCTGCAGGTGGCGCTCTTCCTCCGGATGGAGAATGTTGTCGGCAACGGCGATATGGAACAGACCTTCGAGCACGTCGTGCAGAAGCTCGCGGTCCTGCCGCAGCAATCGCGCCACCTCGCCCGCATAGGCATCGAAACCGGTCACATCCTTCGCCGCCAGATCGAAGATCCGGCGAATGTTGTCACGCTCGTCGGGCACGATTTCGTGAAGGCGCTCGAAGGCCTCGGCCTCGATTCGCAATGCGACGCCGTCTGATTTGGCGAGCTTGGCCGACAGCGACGACCAGAGCGATGGTGAACGCCACCGAGTTCTGCCGCGGCGCGCCGTGCAACAACCGGTCGAGTCCGAACGCACGCCACAGCCGGGCGACGAATGTCAGCTCGGCATCGGCGGCGCCGGCCGGCTCGGCGGCGTCATTCCTGGAGGTCAGTTCCCACGGCATGGGCCTCCATACCGCCAATCGACCCTTCTTGAGAAGCGGGTTGCGCGTCTGGGTCGCGGTACGTTGGCCAGCGGTCACGCGTGTCGCGTCCGCCACAATGGTGGCGTTCATCGATCCTTCAGCCTGAGGACACTTTCGCCACCCAATGCGCATGCTACTCTGCAGCCAAGTCGGGGATCGCAGCAACGGCGATCCGGCATAACAACGGCTACGGGAGCAACGTCAATGAGGACCCTCGTCTACGGGGCAGCGGCCGCATTGTTGATCGGCATGGCGGCGAGCGTCGCCAAGGCCCAGAGCGCCGACGGCGCATTCGGCGTCTGGCGGCACCCGGAGAACGGCAGCCACGTCGAAGTCTACAAATGCGGCGACGGGCTTTGCGCGAAGATCGTGAAGGTCATCGACGACCAGAAGACCGACGACAAGAACCCCGACACCGCCAAGCGCTCGCGGCCGATCATCGGGCTCGTGATCATGTCCGGCGCCCGCAAGACCGGCACCAACGAATGGAAGGGCGAGCTCTATAACCGCGCCGACGGCGGCACCTATTCGGGGACGCTGGTGGTCAAATCCCAGACCGCCATGGATCTGTCGGGCTGCAAGGCCGTCATCCTGTGCAAGACGACGACCTGGACCCGGGTCAACTGACCTGCCGATGCCGAAGGCAATCCGGGCGAAGCAGCCAACGACCACTTCGCCCGAAATTCGGCCTGCTTCTCAGGCAATGGCTACATCTTCTTGTAGGCGTCGACCACGGCCTGGCCATCGGCGCCGGCCTTCTTGAGCCAGCCGGCGGTGAGGTCCTCGCCGAACTTCTTCAAGCCAGCCGAGAGCTCGGGCGACGGCGGCACCACCTTCATGCCCTTCGCCTTGAGCTCGGTGACGTACCAGCCGGCCTTCTCCTCGGCGATCTTCCAGCCGCGCGCTTCGGCGGCCTTGGCGACCTTTAGCAGTGCTTCCTGCTGGTCCTTCGGCAGCGCGTCGAACGCGGCCTTGTTGACGAAGGTGACGTTCTTCGGAATCCACGCCTTCGCATCGTACCAGTGGGTCAGGCTCTCCCAGACCTTGCTGTCGTAGCCTGTCGAACCCGACGAAATGAACGAATTGACCACGCCGGTCGCGAGCGCCTGCGGCAGCTCGGCCGCCTGGATGGTTACGGCCTGGGCGCCGGCCAGCTCGGCGATGCGCGTCGTGCCGACGTTATAGGAGCGGAACTTGAGGCCCTTCATGTCGTCGACCGTGTTCAGGTCCTTCTTGGCGTAGATGCCTTGCGGGCCCCAAGGCACCACCATGAGCACCATGAGGCCTTGCGCCGCGAGCTTCTTCTCGATGGTCGGCCGCGCCGCCGCGTCGAGCTTCTTCGCATCGGCAAAACTGGTCGCCAGGAATGGCACCACGTCGATGCCGAACACCGGATCCTCGTTCTCGTGGAGCGAGATCAGCACCTCGCCGATCTGCGCCTGGCCGGTTGCCACCGCGCGCTTGATTTCCGGCGCCTTGAACAGCGAGGCATTGCCATGCACCTGGATCGCGAGCTTGCCGCCGGTCGCGGCCTCGACGTCCTTGGCGAACTGGATGAGGTTCTCGGTGTGGTAGTTCGAATTGGCGTAAGCTGCCGGCAGGTTCCACTTAGTCTGGGCGACGGCAGGTCCGGCCAACAGGGCCACGGCCGCCGCAAGTCCGAGGGTCGTTCTACGCGTAACCTTCATGCGATCTGATCTCCTATGTTGCAATGTGCAGTGGCGCATTTGTCGTGCCGCTATCCGGGAAACACCAGCTTCGGCAGCCACATCACCAGCCCCGGCAGCATGGTGATGATAGCGACCGCGACGACGAGCAGGAAGAAGAACGGCAGCGATGCCAGCGCCACCGTATTGCTGTCCTTGCCGCTCATCGTCTGCAGCACGAACAGATTGAACCCGACCGGCGGTGAAACCTCCGCCATCTCGACGATCAGGACCACGAAGATGCCGAACCAGACGAGGTCGAAGCCCGCCTTCTCGATCATCGGCAGCACCACCGACGTGGTCAGCACGATCATCGAGATGCCATCGAGCGCGGTACCCAGCACGATGTACATCACCGTCAAGGCGGCGATCAGCGCGTAAGGGCCGAGATGCAGCCCGTCGACCCAGGCGGCGAGCGCCACCGGAATGCCGGTGTAGCCCATCGACTGCTTCATGAATGACGCACCGGCGAGGATCAGCATGATCATGCAGGTGACCCGCGTCGTGCCCATGACGCTTTCCCAGAACGAATGACGGTCGAGCGCGCCGCCCCACCACGCGAGCGCCAGCGACCCGAGCACACCCCACGCGGCACACTCGGTGGCGGTCGCCCAGCCAACCAACAGCGCCACGAATACCAACGAAATGAGCAGCATGAGCGGGATCAGATTGGCCAACTCGCTGATCTTTTTCCTAAACGTCATCGACGGTTCCGGCGGCGGCATCTTGGCGGGATTGAGCAGCGCCCATACGGCGATGTAGCCCGAGTAGAGCGCCATCACCAGGAAGCCGGGAATGAAGCCCGCCAGGAACAGCTGGATGATCGAAACATTGGCCGCCACGGCGTAGACCACCATCGTGATCGAGGGCGGGATCAGGATGCCGAGCGTTCCGGCGCCGGCGAGCGAGCCGAGCGACAGCATCTCGTCATAGCCGCGCTTCTTGAGCTCGGGCAGGGCGATCTTGGCGACCGTTGCCGTCGTCGCGGCCGATGAGCCCGACACCGATCCGAACAGCCCCGATGCGAGCACGTTGACATGCAGCAGGCGGCCCGGAATACGCCCGAGCCACGGCGCGAGGCCGCGAAACATCTCTTCCGACAGTTTGGTGCGGAACAGGATCTCGCCCATCCAGATGAACAGCGGCAGTGCCGCCAGCTCCCAGGATGCGCTGTTACCCCAGATCGTCGTCGCCAGCACCGATCCGGCTGGAATGCCACCGACGAACAGCATGCCGAGCCAGCCGACAGCCATCAAGCTGATCGCGATCCAGACGCCGCCGGCGAGCAGACCCGCCAGTACGGCGAACAGCAGCGCCGCGATCTCGAGAAGCTGGAGCCCCGTATACATGGCGCTTCTCCTCAGACCGCGCTCGAGGCGGCGCGTTCAATTGCCTCCTCGGCGGTCTTGGGCGGGTCTTTCTCGTAGCGCGGCTTGTTGCCCGCGAGCACGTGGACAAGCTCGTCCACGAACGCGATCGTCAACAAGACCAGCCCGCCGGAGTAGCCGAGCTGCGGGATCCACATCGGCATCGGAACGACGCCCTGGGCCCGATCGTTGGTCAGCCAGGAATAGTAGGTGAAGGCACTGGCGTACCAGGCGAAGTAGCCGACAAAGGCAAGCCCGATCAGCAGCGCGATGATCTCGATCACCTGCCGCGGCCGGCCGCTGATCCGGTCGATGAGCAGGCCTACGCGGATCATCTCGCCGGACTTGAACGTGTGCGCCAGGCCGAGAAAGCTCATCGCGGCCATCGACCAGGCCGCGAACTCGTCGCCGGCGGGAATGTTGAGGCCGAACTCGCGCCCGACCGACATGATCATCATAAGGATGAAGATCAGAATCAGGAACACCGCGGCGGCATAGCCTGCCGCCAGGTAGAGTGCGTCGAGCAGCCGTCTCATCGTGCCTCCCCGGTGCCAGAGTTTGATCTTACTTGCGATAGCTCTCGAGCAGACGCTTGCCGTCGGCGCCCGCTGCCAACTCCCAGTCGGTGGTCATCGCCTTGCCGATCGCCTGCAGCCCTTCGCGCAACGCCGGCGAGGGCGCAAGCACGATCATGCCGCTCGCTTTCAGCGCCGCAATCCGCTCCTCGGTCTCCTTCACCGACGCCGCCCAGCCGCGCTCCTCGGCCTTGCGCGCCGCCGCCAGCAGCGCCTCGCGCTCCGCCGGAGCGAGCTTGTCCATCGCCGCCTTGCTCACGAAAACGATGTTGCGCGGGATCCAGGCCTGGAGATCATGGTAATGGGTCACGAACTCCCAGAAGCGCGCCTCGACGCCGGTCGCGCCGGAAGTGATGGTGACATCGACCCGCCCCTCGGAGAACGCCGCCTTGAGATCAGGCACCTCGATCTGCACCGGCGAGGCACCCGCCAGCTCCGCGATGCGCTTGGTGCCGGGATTGTAGGTGCGGAACTTCAGTCCTTTGAGCGCGTCGAGCGAGGTGATCTCCTTTTTCGCGTAGAGGCCCTGCGGCGGCCACGGTACCGAATAGAGAAGCACCAGTCCGTCCTCGGCGAGGCGCTTTTCCAGCAGCGGCCGATGCGCGGCATAGAGCCTGCGGGCCTGCTCGTAGGAGGTTGCGAGGAACGGCACGCTGTCGACGGCGTAGAACGGGCTCTGGTCGGAATGCACCGAGGCCAGCACCTCGCCGATCGCCGCGCGGCCCTCGCTGACGGCGCGCTTGATCTCCGGATGCTTGAACATCGATCCGCCGGGGCGGAGGTTGATCTTCAGCGTCCCGTTGGTCGCCGCCTCGACGTCGGCGATGAAGCTCGCGACATTGCGGGTCTGGAAGTTGCTCGGCGGATAGGGGGTCGGCATCTCCCAGGTGGTCTGGGCGATTGCCGGCTTCAACATCAGCATCAGACCGAGGATCCCGGCCGCCACTCGCGCCACCATTGCAAACTCCCTTCGTGCCAGTACGACCATCGGTCCCCTCAAAGACTTGCCGCCGCCCTTGCCGCCTGATCGTAATGCCCGGACAGGGCCCGCAGCAGCGACCCCATCTCCGACAGCAGTTGCGGCGGCAGGCCGGCCGCCTTGACCGGCCGCGCCAGGAGCCGCTCGCGAATCGCGTGGTAGCGGTCGCAAGCCTCCGTTCCGGCCTCGGTAGCGGCGACCAGCTTCTCCTTGCCTGACCTGGTCGAGATCACCAGGCCGGCAGCCTCGAGCTTCTTCACCGCGTAGGTAATGACGTGGGTGTCCTCGATACCGAGCACGAGGCACAGGTCGGCGAGCTTTTTCGGCCGCTGCCGGTGGCGCACGCTGTGCAATACCAGGACGTCGAGTGGTGAAAGATCAGGCACGCCAGCGGCCGCCATGCAGCGTACCATCCAGCGATGAAAGGCGTGCACCGCGAGCGAAAGACCGAACTCGACCTCGGACAGCCCCGGCAGCACGCCGGCGGCGAGATGCGCGGACGAGACGATCGGGCCGACGTCGCCAATCGCGTCGGCGACAGACCCGGGGCTGTCGGCCTTTGGCCGCGGTCGCGCCAGTCGTTTCGTTCGCTCGCCGCTCATGTGTCCGCCGAAAGATCTTTGACTTCCGCAGCGTGTGTGGTCAAAAATAATTTGTCAATATATTATTGACGTTTTTTGTGCGTTGCGCGATTTCTGGGCGCGATGTTGCCTTTGTCGCCAGCACGAGGATCGAGCCATGGCTTCCCCGACGATCGAGACCGATGCCGGTAAATGGAACTTCTGGATCGATCGCGGCGGCACCTTCACCGACGTGGTGGCGCGCACGCCCGACCGGAGAAATCCTCGCCCGCAAGGTGCTGTCGGAGAACCCCGGCGTCTATGAGGACGCGGCGCTCGAAGGCATCCGCCAATTCCTCGGCGTCGCCACCGACGCGCCGATACCGTCCGCCCGCATCGAGGCGGTAAAGATGGGCACCACCGTCGCCACCAATGCCCTGCTCGAGCGCAAGGGCGAGAAGACGCTGCTCGTCATCACCCAGGGGCTAAAGGACCAGATCGAGATCGGCTACCAGGCGCGGCCCGACATCTTCGCCAAGCAGATCATCAAGCCGGAGATGCTGTACACGCGCGTGATCGAGGCCACGGAGCGGGTGCGGGCGGACGGCACGGTCGAGACCGATCTCGACCGCGACCGCCTGACCGCCGATCTGCAATCGGCCCATGCCGACGGCATCAAATCCGTCGCCTTCGCGTTCATGCACGCCTATGCCTACCCCGAGCACGAGAAGGCCGCCGCGGCGATCGCAGCCGGCGTCGGCTTCGAGTATGTGGCCGCCAGCCACCAGGTCTCGCCGCTGATCAAGATCGTCGGCCGCGGCGACACCACCATCGCCGACGCCTACCTGTCGCCGATCCTGCGCCGCTACGTCGACAAGGTCGCAGGAGCGTTGTCTGGCCCCGCGCCCGGCGGCCGGCTCCACGGAGGGGAGTCGCCGGGCGCAACTCCAAAAGTCATGTTCATGGCGTCGTCGGGTGGCCTCACCTCGGCCGAGCTGTTCCTCGGCCGCGACGCCATACTGTCGGGCCCGGCCGGCGGCATCGTCGGCATGGCCGAGACCGCCAGGCTCGCCGGCTTCGAGAAGGTGATCGGCTTCGACATGGGCGGCACCTCGACCGACGTGTCGCACTTCGCCGGCGACTACGAGCGCTCGTTCGAGACCGAGGTGGCGGGCGTGCGCATGCGGGTGCCGATGATGCGGATCCACACCGTCGCCGCCGGCGGCGGCTCGATCCTGGTCTACGACGGCAGCCGGTTCCGCGCCGGACCGGAAAGCGCCGGCTCCAACCCCGGCCCGAAATGCTACCGCCGCGGCGGGCCGCTCACAGTCGCCGACGCCAACGTGATGGTCGGCAAGCTGCAGGCGGCGTTCTTCCCGAAGATCTTCGGACCCGGCCGCGACCAGCCGCTCGACGACGCGGCGGTGCACGCGGCCTTCGCGGAGATGGCGGCCAGGATCGCGGCCGACACCGGCGAGGCGCGCAGCCCGGAGCAGATCGCCGACGGCTTCATCCGCATCGCGGTCGAGAACATGGCCAACGCGATCAAGAAGATCTCGGTGCAGCAGGGCTATGACGTCACCGAGTACGCACTGCAGTGCTTCGGCTCGGCCGGCGGCCAGCATGCCTGCCTGATCGCCGACACGCTCGGCATGGAAACGGTGCTGCTGCATCCGCTGTCGGGCCTGCTGTCGGCCTACGGCATGGGCCTAGCCAACATCCGGGCGAGCCGCGAGGAGAGTATCGAATCACCGCTCGACGAGGCCACGCTCGCTCGCATCGGCACGCTTTCCGGCAACTTGATGGAAGCTGCCGTGGGGCAGGTCGCCGGCCAGGGGGTGGCGACGTCCGAGATCACCACCACCACCCGCGTCCACGTCCGCTACGACGGCACCGACAACGCGCTGCCGGTTGCCCTCGATGGCATCGATGCGATGCGCAAGGCATTCGAGGCCGATCCATCTGCGCCGCTACGGCTTCGTGTCGCCGGAAAAGCGCGTGTTCGCCGCCACTCTCGAGGTCGAGGCGCAGGGCGGCGGAGCCAGCGCGTTCGAGCCCGACCTGCCGATCACCGGCGACGGCGCGCCGACGGCCCGGACCAGCACCCGCTTCTTCTCCGGCAACGCGTGGCACGATGCGCCGGTCTATTTCCGCGATGCACTTCTGCCCGGCCACAAGATCACCGGACCCGCACTCGTCATCGAACCGCACCAGACAGTTTCGGTCGAGCCCGGCTGGAACCTCGAGGTCACGCGCAAGAACCACCTGGTGATGCGGCGCGTCGTCGCCCGCGCCAAGGAGCGGCTCGCGGCGAAGGCCGACCCGATGCTGCTCGAGGTGTTCAACAACCTGTTCATGTCGATCGCCGAGCAGATGGGCGAGGCGCTGCGCAACACCGCCCAGTCGGTCAACATCAAGGAACGGCTCGATTTCTCCTGCGCCGTATTCGACGCGACCGGCGCGCTCGTGGCCAACGCGCCGCACATGCCGGTGCACCTTGGCTCGATGGACAGGTCGGTCGAGACCATCATCGCGATGAACCGGGGCAGGATGCAGCCCGGCGACGTCTACATGCTGAATGCGCCCTACAACGGCGGCACGCATCTGCCCGACATCACCGTCATAACGCCGGTCTTCGCCCCTGCCAGCTCCGAGATCTTGTTCTACGTGGCGAGCCGCGGCCACCACGAGGACATCGGCGGCCTGACGCCCGGCTCGATGACGCCGAAGGCGACCCACATCGACGAGGAAGGCGTCTACATCGACAACTTCAAGCTGGTCGACCGCGGACGCTTCCTGGAAGCCGAGACGCATGCGCTGCTGTCTGGCGCCAAGTATCCCGCGCGCCGGCCCGACAAGAACATCGCCGACCTCAAGGCGCACGTCGCCGCCAACGCCAAGGGCATGACCGAGCTCGACAAGATGGTCCGCCACTTCGGCCTCGACGTCGTCAAGGCCTACATGGGCCACGTGCAGGACAACGCCGAGGAGAGCGTGCGCCGCCTGCTGTCACGGCTGAAGGACGGCCATTTCCGCGTCGAGATGGATCAGGGCACGCACGTCGAGGTGACGATCACGGTCGATCAGCAGAACCGCTCGGCGGTGGTCGACTTCACCGGCACGTCGCCGTCGCCCGGCAACAACTTCAACGCGCCCGCCCCGGTCACCCGCGCCGCCACGCTCTACGTCTTCCGCATCATGTGCGAGGAGCCGATCCCGATGAATGCCGGCTGCATGAAGCCGATCACGCTCGAGATCCCGCAGGGCTCGCTGCTGGCTCCGGTCTATCCGGCGGCCGTCGTCGCCGGCAACGTCGAGACCAGCCAGATCGTCACCAACTGCCTGCTCGGCGCCCTGCGGCGCGATGGGGCCGAGCCAGGGCACCATGAACAATCTCACCTTCGGCAACGACCGGGTGCAGTACTACGAGACGATCTGCTCGGGCTCGCCGGCCGGCTACTTCCGCAATGGCCGCGGCTTCAACGGCACCTCCGGCGTGCACGTGCACATGACCAACACGCGGCTCACCGACCCGGAGATACTGGAGCTGCGCTACCCGGTGCTGCTCGAGACCTTCGGCATCCGCCGCGGCTCCGGCGGCAAGGGCAAGTGGTGCGCTGGCGACGGCACCTACCGCCGGATCCGTTTCCTCGAGCGCATGGACTGCGCGATCCTGTCCGGCTACCGCAAGGTGCGCCCCTACGGCCTCGATGGCGGCGGACCCGGCCAGTGCGGCCGCAACGCGGTGCGCCGGCTGACAGGCGTCGAGGAGGAATTGCAGGGCTGCGACCAGACCGTGCTCGAGGCCGGCGAGGCGATCATCATCGAGACGCCGACCGGCGGCGGCGTCGGCAAGGCGTGAATCGCCCGTTCAATTCAGCTTGAAGAAGTGCCGTTCCGGGCTTGGCGCGCCGTACATCCACGGCTCCTGCTGGTTCTGTGTCGCGCCGAGCACGCCCTGGCGGACCTTGCCGACCATCGTCACGAGGTCGAGGCCGGGCTCGTCGATGGTTTTCAGGAAGGTCTCGGCGAACGGGCTGTTCGCGCCGGCGCCGTCGAGCGCCAGCGAGCCGTGCTTGGCCGAGTACACGACGAGAACGCCACCGCCGGGCTCGACATCGGCCAGCCCGCCGCCGGACGACCGCGTCGCGCCGCCCGACCGCACCATGCGCGGAACGAATGGATTGTTGCGGCAGGCATCGAGGATCACCAGTCGCAGCTTGCGCGCGCCGCGCACCTTGTCGAGCACGCGATCGAGCGAGATCGCCTCGTCCTGCACGTGCGACTCGCGTGCCAGCTGGGCGTCGGTCGGCAGCAGGTAGTTGATGCCCGCGACCTCGAGCCCGTGCCCGGCATAATAAATCAGCGCCCAGTCCGCCGTTTCGGCCCGGTCGCCGAACTCCTTGATCGCCGCGCTCATCGTCTGCAGATCGACATCGTAGTGCTCGACGACCTCCTGGAAGCCGAGCTGCTTCAGCTTGGCGGCGACGGCCTTGCCGTCGTTGGTCGGATTGGCGAGCGGCGCGTGCCCCTTGTAGGCACCGTTGCCGATCACCAGCGCGATCCGCTTGCCGAGCGACAGCACGCCGAGCTGCGTCAGCTTCTGCAGCGACACCTCGACCGCGCGCTGCTCGCGCCGCGTAGCGGCAGGCAGCGAGATCACCTTCTCGTAGTCGTGGACGGCGGCATCGCGCTCGCCGCGATTGGCCAGCGCCTCGGCCCGGCCGAAGTAGGCGAGGCCGAAATTTGGATTGAGCTTCAGCGCGCGCGAGAAATCCTCGATCGCCGCGTTTGCATCACCCTGCTCCTTCAAGGCATTGCCGCGATCGTAGAACAGCGTCGCCTGCCCCGGCCGCAGGACCAGGGCTCGGCCATAGTCGGCGACCGCGTCGCCATATCGCCGCATCGCGTGCAAAGCGTTGCCGCGGGCCTGATGGGCGAGCGCGATCTCGTCCTTGTTGCCGGCAGCCCGGTCGATCAATCGCGTGCAGGCCTCGACGATCTTGCCAGTGTCGGCACCGCGGCGTTCGTCGACGATCCGGCAGTCGTCCTGATCAGCTGCGATTGCCCTCGCGACGCCTACCAGAAGCGCCAGCAGAGTAAGAAGGTATCGCATGTTGCCCTCGCGTCTCGCTCAGCCTCCAAACAATCCAGTTCAGATGATCAGTTGAGCGCAACTCTGTGCCGTATTTTCGGCAACGGCCTTGCGGCGCCAGCGCGACCGCGCCGGCGCGGATATCTTCGCGCTTGTCAAACGAACGTCTTCTTGTCACCCAGAAAGCGCACGAATGCCTCGTCGTCTTTCAGCTCGAGCCTCAGCGGCAGCGCGCGGACCACCTCGTAATAGGGCTTGCCGGTAAGCTTCTCTCCCAGCGCGGCGTCGCCCCTGACGAACAATAGGTGACGGTCGAGCTCGCTGTTGGCGAGTGTCAGGTCACCGTTATGCTTGCGGCGCAACTGCTGGTAGGAAAGGGTGCTGAGATATAGCGCATAGCGCTGCTGGATGTCGTGGGAAAACAGCTTGCGGCGCACGAACAGCCAGGCCACCAGCGCGATCGTGACGACGACGACGCCACCAAGCACCCAGAAGATCACCGTCGATTGCTCGCCCTTGCCGTCGGTCGTCGGCGCCGGCTCGCCGCTGGGCTTGCTCGTGCTGGAGGGCTTGGCGGCGGGCTTGTCCTGGCCGCCGACCCCGCCCTTGCCAGTTGCGGGCTTTTCATCAGCGTTCTTCTTGATATTTTCCAGATCCTTCGCCGCCTTGTCCATTGCCGTGCGGATCTGTTGCAGGGCGTTGTTCAGATCTGCGCTGCTGAGCGGCGGTTCCTCGGAGAAGGACCAGGCCTGGCCCACGGACGCGAACTTGGCGGCGTCCTGCTTCGGCCGCAGACCGGCCTCGAGCCACTGCCGCAGGAAATACAGCCGGCGGTAATACCAGCGCCGCATGATGACCGGCACGATATCGCCGCTCGATTCCAGGCGCACGGTGCGATCGCCGAGCAGCGTCTGATAGGTCGCGGCGAACTCGTCATTGCCGACCAGCGGTGCGCCGAAGGTGACCACCGCGAGCACGCTTTCCGGCGACCGCTTGCGGGCCAGGTCGAAGCCTGCCACCAGCGCGAGCGCACCGCCGAGCGAGTGGCCCGACAGGACGATTGGATAGGAGCGGCCGTCGACGGCGAGGCTGTCGAGCCACTTCTCGACATCGTCCCTGATCGACGCCCAGGCGATGGCAAAGCCGACGTGGCGTCCGGGCTTCGGATCGCCGAGGCCGCGCAGCAGGTCGCCGTAGCGCCGCTCGAGCTTCCGGACGCGCTTGTCGGTGCGGTCGCCGAGCTTGTCAGTCATGGCGTCGCTGCGGTTGATCGCCCAGTCGTTGTCGTTTTCGGTCCCGCGGAATACGACGAACGCCTTGTTCTCGAACACGAAGCCGTAGGCCTGCGAGTCGGCGCCCCCCTTCGTGCTGCCTGAATCGAAGAAGGCGAAATTGCTGATCCCTTCGCAGCACTTTGCCAGATAATCGCTGATCCGCGGCTCGGGCTCGTAGGCAAGAGCGGTCTTGTAGGCGAGGAACTCGCAGAACTGTAGCGGAATACGCGGTGTCGTCGCGCCTTCCGGCAGCCAGACATAGCGCTCCGACAGCATCGGCCTCGAATGGCGGAGCTCCGGGGCCGCCGGATCGGGTGCCGGCGCGGGCTTCGGGTCGAAATAGGCGACGTCGAGATTGACCTTCACGACGTTCGGCGGCCTGGCCAGGAGCTCGATCACCTTGTTATTGCCGCTAGCGGCAACGGAGGCGGCTTCGGCCTGCGTCGACATCGTACAACCCTCTCCAAATGGCACTGTATGAAATGCAGAAAAGACGTCAGTTCCATGACCAGTACGATGCGGCGGTCCGGTCCCCTCCGGCAAGCATGCCCGAGCAATCGCGCGAGCGGGCGACTGCTCCGGGCGGCTCGCGTGAGGCCGCCGCTGCTACCGCTGCCCGCCCATTTGCGACTTCTGCGCGAGGACGACGAGATTGTCGGGATCGCCGGCGTCGATATGGAAGATTCGCTCGAGCCGATGCCAGTCCTCGGCGGAGTTGCGCGGCGAGTTGGCGAGCTGGGATTTCAACGTCTTGATCAGGCGATAGAGCTCTTGCTCGGTCGGACGGAGTTGACCTTTGCCGGCTGGAGGTTCGATGCGCGACAAAAGGTCGTCGATAACGCTCTCGTACTTGCCTTCCGGCATCAGCATGAGAACCGACCACCTATGCTCGAGCTCGCTTCGCACCTCATTCAGTAGTGAACGTCGGAATTCATCTTCATCGCGAATCCCAACGTAGAGTTCGTTGTAAGCTTCCTGGAAGGCGTCGCGCGCATCCGCTTCGGCGCTCTCTATATGCTCAGCCAGCATTCTATTTCGGCTTCGCACATGGGCGAAGGCGCTGACCGCTGCGAGCGCGGCGCCGACCGCCGGGCCGGCAATGATGGCGTAGGTCTCCGGCCGCAGGCCGATCGCAAGCAGCAGGTTGTCGATATACTGCTGCCGGACCTCGTCGTCGCTGAGCACGCGCGGCTTCGGCGCCGCGATCTGTGCCGGCGCCGGCTCGGCCGAGATCGGCGCGTGATAGTCCTGCATCCGGCCGCCGTGGCGAGCCTGCTCGTAGGCCGGGCCGGCGACGCGCGGCTGATGGTAGGCGCCGGACATCATCAGCCGAGCCTGGATGTTCGACAGCGTCCGCACCATGTCGCGGTGGATGTAGAAGTGGGTCGGATCGTTGCCGACGCGCTGCACGACGCCGTACGCCGCGCCGGCATTCAGCACCTTGCGGATGATCGGCTGCTCTTGCGGATGCGCCTCCTTGAGCCGCACCTCGGCCGAGAAGCCGCGATCCTCGTTCATCGGGTGCAATGCGTCCTGTACGATCTGGACGTTGGTCGGCACATCGCGCAACAGGGCGACGCCGACGGCCCGCTCGAGCTCGGCGAGACGGCCCTTCTCCTTGTCGCTCTCGAACGCCTTCTTGGCGACGACCGAGAGGAACTCGAACAGCTCGCCGCGGATCAGATAATGGTCGGGACGAGCCGGATCGCGCTTGACCGCGCCGATCGCGGCACCGGCATTGAGGACGCCCATCACATGGGTGTTGACCGATCCGTCGTTCGGCACCCACACCTCCTTGGTGAAGCCATCGTGCGGCGTGATCGGCCGCATGGCATTGAGCGTCGCGCGGGCGGACTCGTAGGTGTCCGGCAGCAGCGCATTCTCGATGATGCCTTCGAGCTGGCTCGCCGAGCGCGCCTTGAGGCTCGGGACGTCGGACAGCGGCGAGCGCACGGCGTTGGCGCCGAACAGGCCGGACATGAATACCAGGCTGTCGATCGCGACGGCGATGGCGAGCGCCAGATAGGCCAGCCGATTGCCGTCCTGGAACGCATTCAGTGTCACCACGAACCGGTGCGCCTTGTCGTCGCGCGACAGGTCGATGGCCGAAAGCCGCGAAGCGACCTCGGCGGTATCCTTCGAAGGCAGGCCGGAATCCTGCAGGCACTTGCGGCCGAACCCGAGCAGGTCGTCGGTGGTCTTCTTGTCGGCGAGCCTGTCGCCGCCGGCACAGGCAGCTGCGAAATTCTCCACGCCCGCATTCAACGCGAACACGCGCGCGGCAGCCTCGCTCGCCTGCTTCGGATCGCAGTCGATGGCCGAGGCGGCACCATGCAGGGAAGCGACCTTGAGGCTCACCGCCTGCATGGCGAGGCAGTCGTTCTGGAGCGACGCCAGCGTCTTCTGTTCCGGCTTCTGCCGGAACTGCTGGCGATCGCGTTCGAGCGCCGAGGCGAGCGCACCCGGATCGAGCTTCTCCGGGCCATCGCTCCTGGCACCCGACTGTGCCACCGCGATCATCTGCGCGGCAGTGTCCGCCTCGCCCTTGAGGTTGGCGAGGCTGCCGTCGATCTGGGCCAGCTCGGCCTTGGCGGTCGAGATGCCGCGGGAAATCGTATTGAGCCGTGTCTCGTGGCCCTTCAGTCGCTCGCGGGCGACCTGCAGCTCGCTCTGGATCTTCTCCTCGTCGCCCTTGGCGGCGCGGTAGAACTGGCCGCGCCCGACCTTGCCGGAGCCCTCGACGCCCTTCTCCTCGGCCATCACCTTGGCCCTTGCCTCGTCGAGACGCTTCTCGGCGTCCGACACGACGGTCTTCTGCTCGGCGACCTTCTGCGCCGCCTCCGGCCGCTCGGATTCGAGGCGCGAGACGTTGTCGGTCAACAGCTGCTTGCGGGAGACGAGGCCGGCCTGGTTGCTCTGCGCCGAGGCCTTCTGCTCCTCGAGCTTGGCCAGGCGGCTCTTGTGCGCCTCGAGCTCGCGCGTCATCTGCTCGCGGATCTTCTCGGGGGCCTCGGAGGCAAGCCGGGCCGCCTTGTCGAGCTCGGCCTCGTAGGCGCCCCACGCCGGCAGCGTGAACAATGCCTGCGCCTGCTCGATGCGCCGCTTCTCGGTCAGCTCGCCGATGTCGGACACCACGGCCGCGACCTGGTTGACGCTGCGGATCTCGGCAGCGCGCTTGCGTTCGGCCTGCGGAAAGATCGCCGAGAACAGGCTGTCGAACGAGAAGAACACCGAGGTTGCCATGCAGGCGAGGAACATCACCCACAGCACCGCGCTCTTGATCACCACCCGCGTGCTCTGCACGTACGGCATCGCAAGGTCGGAATCGCGCCGGAAGAACAGGATCGCGATCAGCAGCAGCCCGAACGCGAAGTAGATCGCGAGATTGGAGAACCTCGTCGCGTCCTCGATCTGAAGGCCGGCGGTGAGGCCGCCATAGGAACGGGCGAGCGCGTAGAACGAGAGCGCGACAAGCAACAGCCCGAGCAACATCCCGATCTTGCCGTCGACCGGCCGCACTCTGCTGCCGTCGGGGGCGACCTAATTCATGCCGGTGGCGAAGCTCTCGCCGATCAGCCATGCGACGATCAGCATCACGCCCTGGATACCGAACGTGACCATGCCCGACAGCACGGCCTCGCCGGTGAAGTTCCTCATGCCGTCCCAGGTCGTGTAACCGGAGGCCAACGACAGGATCACGCCGGTGGCGCCGAGCAGGGCGAGCCGCCAGTTGGAGAACATGGTCTCCTCGAGACCGCTGCGAGCACGCTTGCCGATCGAGCTGCGCGCCAGGAAGTATGCCGCGACGATGCAGGCCATGCCGAATGCAAGCGCGCCGTTGACACTCGGCAGCAGGCGGGCGAGATCGGCGAATAGCGAAAAGCCACCGTCGATTGCTGCTTTCACGTCCATACCGCAATCCCCTCCGCCCGGCGTACGAGTCGATGTGCCAGCAATATGCTTCCTGTGAGCACACGGGCAACATTGGGCCCCGAATTAGGCAACTCTAAGGGCCCCGGATGAGCTGGTGTTCATCTTCCACGTTGAAATAAAATATCGCCGCCGGCGATGTCGAATTAAAGTCCGTTAACCTTTCGGGCTCAGCCGACGGCTTCGAAGATGGCGGCGACGCCGATACCGCCGGTTGCACGCTGGGTGACGGCCCCCAGTCGCCCGATCCCGCCCGGCTGCCGCACCAGCCGCGTGTACAGGCGGGTAAAGCCGACCGCACCGGCGGCTCCCAGCGGCAGGCCGCGGACGAGCGCTCCGCCGCCGGCGTTCAGGACGCCGTCGGAGAGCCGCAGCCCGCGGATCATGGCCAGCGCCTCGGCGGCGGATGCTTCGCAGGTCTCGATCGCGGCCAAAGACGCCACATCCCGCGCAGCCTTGTCGACGCCACGCTGCAGCAATGCATCGAGGGCGAAGATCCCGGCGCCGGCGGCGTTGGCAGGCGCGACACCGCACGCCAGGCTGCGCACCAGCGCCAAGCCTTTCGGACGCCCCAGCGCCGCCCACACGCTGCCGGACACGACGACGGCGAATGCCGCGCCGTCGGCCAGCGTACTGCTGTTGCCGGCGGTGACCGTGCCTTCAGGCGCATGATACGGCGGTAGTTCCTTCAGATCCTCGAGCTCCAGCTGCGCCCCGGTCTGGTCGCGCATCTCCTCCGGTGTCGCTCGCGCGCCAGCGATCTCGCCGATGAACTGGCGACGCTCCCGTGCCTGCTCGGCGACGAGTTGCGACTGGACGACGAACCCGTCCTGCGCCTGCCGGCTGATACCGAGCTTGCGCGCCAGAGCCTCGTCGGCCTCGAATGCCTCGGCCTGGCCGCCGCCCTGCTCCATTCCGGGTGCCCGGTAGCCGGTAAAATGCGGTGTCTGGTAGGGGTTCTTCGGCCGCGCGATGCGCCACGGCGCGGTCGAAAGGCTTTCGGCGCCGCCGGCCACCAGCATCTCCGACTCTCCCGCGGACACCCGCCGGATCGCGTCGAGAATGGCATCCAGCCCCGAAGCGCATTGGCTATCCAGGGTTACCGCATACGCCGTCTCGGACAGCCCGACGGCGAGGGCGATTGCCCGCGCGGCATTGCCACCGGTGCCGGTGTTGCCGACCAGCAGGCCGGCGATGTCCTTCGCCTCGCATTGCGCATCCGCCAGCGCCGCCCTCAGTGCGGGCTCGGCAAGCTCTTCGACACGGCGAAGGCGGTGCAGCCCTCCGACCCGGCCAAGGGCCGTGCGACGCGCGGACACTACGACTGCGACTGGCGTACTCATACTGACGCCTTTGACCACGCAATATTGGCTAAAAACGGATCGTGTCGCCGAAATGTGATATCATTTCACTCTGATCGTCGTTGTGATAGGATTTGTCGTTCTAAGCCGCATGGACCTCGATTGCCGCATGACCAGCATCCGGACGAACGCCCTGTTCCCGGCACCCGAGCACAACCATGGCCGCTGCCTCGACACGGCGGTCGCACGGGCCGAGCACGCCTTCCAGGCGAAGGGCCTGAAGCTGACGCGATTGCGGCGGCTGGTGCTCGAGGAAATCGCCGGATCGCACCAGGCCGTCGGCGCTTATGACATTCTCGATCGGCTGGCCCGAAAGGGGGACCGGCTGGCGCCGATATCGGTCTATCGTGCGATCAACTCGCTGCTGGAGGCAGGGGTCGTGCATCGCCTCGAGAGCCGCAACGCCTTCTTTGCCTGCCATGCGAGCCACGGCGAGCCGAGCTTCCAGGTGATCCTCGCCTGCGAGGCCTGCGGCCTCGTCGCGGAAGTCGACGGCGAGCCGATTTTCAAGGCGCTGGCAAGCGCCGCCGAGGCCGCACAGTTCAAGCCTCGGCGCCAAGTCGTGGAAGTGACCGGGCAGTGCCGCAATTGCCAGCAATCGGCGGAGCGGGACGCGGCGGGAAGCGCGGAGGGCTCGGCCCATTGACCCAACTGCAAGACCAGCACGCCTGCGCGGGCCATGACCACGGGCATGGCAGCCACCATCATCATCACGTCACGGCGCAGCCGATCGGCGCCGATACGCTGATCGCGGCGCGGGGCGTGTCGATGATACGCGACGGCCGCACCATCCTCGATGGCATCGACATCGACATCGCGCCACGGGAAATCGTCACGCTGATCGGACCCAACGGTGCCGGCAAGACGTCGCTCGTGCGCATCCTGCTCGGGCTCGTTCGCCCCGACCGGGGAACCGTGTGGCGTCGCGACGGCCTGCGGATCGGCTACGCTCCGCAGCGATTTGATCTCGCCCCCTCGATCCCGATGACGGTCGAGCGCTTTCTCGGACCCGATCACGGACCGGGCGGCGCAACGATCGCCGAGGTGCTGGACGAGGTCGGCGCGCTGCGGGTGCGCCGCAGCCAGCTTACCGCGCTTTCCGGCGGCGAGCTGCAGCGGGTGGTGCTCGCCCGCGCCCTGCTCAGGCAACCGGAGTTGCTCGTTCTCGATGAACCGGTCCGAGGCGTCGACTATGCCGGCGAGGCCGAGCTCTACACCTTGATCGGCCGGCTGCGTCAGGAGCGCGGTCTCGGCGTACTTCTGGTCAGCCACGACCTGCACATCGTCATGGCCCAGAGTGACCGCGTCGTCTGTATCAACCGGCACGTGTGCTGCTCCGGCGTGCCCGAGAAGGTTGCTCGTTCGCCCGAGTACGTACGCCTGTTCGGCCCCGAGACGGCGCGAGCGCTCGGGGTCTACAGCCACCATCATGATCACACCCACGACCTGACCGGGGCGACCCATCCCGCGGCGCCGGCCGCGGCGCCGGCGGGCTCGAACCGGTCGACGGCGGCCTGAGCGATGGAACCCTTTATGATCCGCGCACTGGCCGCCGGCCTCGGCCTCGCCGTGGTCGCCGCGCCGCTCGGCTGCTTCGTGGTCTGGAACCGCATGGCCTACTTCGGCGAGACAATCGCCCAGGCGGGATTGATCGGCATCGCGCTCGGCATGCTGCTGAAGCTCGACCTGACGCTGGCGGTGCTGGCGGTCGCGATCCTGACTGCCGGGCTATTGATCCTGCTCGGGCGGCAGAAGCTGCTGCCGCTCGAATTCGATCCTGGGCATCGTCGCGCATGCGGCGCTGGCGCTCGGCGTCGTCGCGACCGCGCTGGTCAAGGGGCCGAGCGTCGATCTCGTCGGCTACCTGTTCGGCGACATCCTGTCCGTCACCGGCGACGACCTGTGGTGGGTCTTTGTCGGCGGCAGCGTGGTGCTTGCCACCCTGTGGTGGATCTGGCAGCCGCTGCTGGCGCTCGCGGTGCACGAGGAGCTCGCCGCCGCCGAGGGCGTGCGCGCGCGACCGCACCCGGGCGATCTTCATCGTCCTGCTGGCGGTCACGGTCGCGGTCGCCATGAAGGTGATCGGCATCCTGCTGATCGTGGCGTTCCTGATCATGCCGGCCGCCGCCGCCCGTGTCTTCGCCAGAACGCCTGAGCAGATGGCCTTGCTCGCCGCCGGCACGGCGGTGATCGGCGTCGTACTCGGCCTGATGCTGTCGCTCAGCCTCGACGTGCCGGGCGGTCCGGCGATCGTGCTGGTTCTCGCTGTCGCCGCCCTCGGCGCCCTGGCGCTTGCCGGTGGCCGGCGCCGGATTTCGTGATAAGAGGCGGCCAGGCCTCGCGACAGGATACACGAGCCATGACTGATCTGCGCATGCCACGCCGCCGAACCGTTGCCGTCGACGTCGGTGGAGTTGTCGTCGGCGGCGGCGCACCGATCGTGGTGCAGTCGATGACCAATACCGATACCGCCGATATCGACAGGACGGTGGCGCAGGTGGCCGCGCTGGCGCGGGCGGGCTCCGAGCTGGTGCGGGTGACGGTCGACCGCGACGAGGCCGCAAAGGCGGTCCCGCATATCCGCGACCGGCTCGCCAAGCGCGGCATCACGGTGCCGATCGTCGGCGATTTCCACTACATCGGCCACAAGCTCTTGACCGACAATCCGGCCTGCGCCGAGGCGCTTGCCAAGTACCGCATCAACCCGGGCAATGTCGGCTTCAAGGCCAAGCGCGACAAGCAGTTCTCGGACATCATCGAAATCGCGCTGAAGCGCGGCAAGCCGGTGCGGATCGGCGTCAACTGGGGCTCGCTCGACCAGGAATTGCTGACCCATCTGATGGACCAGAACTCGAAGCTCGCGCAGCCGGCGGAGGCACGCGCGGTGATGCACGAGGCGATCGTGCAGTCCGGGCTCTTGTCGGCCGCCCGCGCCGAGGAGCTGGGCATGGGCGCCGACCGGATCATCATATCGGCAAAGGTATCGGCGGTGCAGGACCTGATCAGCGTCTACACCATGCTGGCCGACCGCTGCTCGTATGCGCTGCACCTGGGGCTCACCGAAGCCGGCATGGGCTCGAAGGGCATCGTCGCGTCATCGGCGGCGATGGGCATCGTGCTGCAGGCCGGCATCGGCGACACCATCCGCGTTTCGCTGACGCCGGAACCGAACGGCGACCGCACGAAAGAAGTGATCGTGGCGCAGGAGCTGCTGCAGACCATGGGGCTGCGCTCGTTCGTGCCGATCGTCGCCGCCTGCCCGGGCTGCGGCCGCACGACATCGACCGTGTTCCAGGAACTCGCCAAGCAGATCCAGGATCACATTCGCGAGAGCATGCCGGCGTGGCGGCAGCGGTATCCCGGCGTCGAGACGCTCAACCTCGCGGTGATGGGCTGCATCGTGAACGGGCCAGGCGAGAGCAAGCACGCTGACATCGGCATCTCGCTGCCGGGAACGGGTGAAAGCCCGGCGGCGCCGGTCTTCATCGATGGCGAGAAGGCGATGACGCTGCGCGGGCCAAATATCGCAGCCGAGTTCCAGAAGATCGTCGAGGATTACATCGACAAGCGATACGGCAATCGGGCTTGAGATCCGCAGCGCCCGAGCCTGAAGGCGAACTCCGGAAGCAGCAGCGCTGCAAAACGAACGAAGCCCCGTCATGCAAGGCATGAAACGGGGCTCGCAATCACTTCCGATCTCTGCCCAGCTATACCGGGCTCATATACGAGGACAAGCCTCGTTCAAATTCGACAGATTGTGGGTGCGTGCGACTTGGCTTGATCAATATGATTGCGCGCTACCAAGCCGTGCCCTCGCCCTTCGGCTCGAGCGGGTGTGATGCTGAGGTGGCGTCATGCTCCCTCCATTCACTGTTTCGCCGGGCGACGGCCATCTGTCTTGCTGCTGCGCACACCGGCTGTGAAAGGCTCGATTGCCATCCCATCGATTGATGTGCGGCGCGAGACGACGAGCGTCACAAAGATATACTGGACCTATTTATCGCTCTGTCAAGGGCAACGGCCGATCTCCGGAAATCGTGACTTCCGAGTGTGTTGGTCCCGACGCGAAGCAAAGCTCAGGCAATACTGCGGCTCAGTGGCTGTGGGGATGGGATTTCTTGAACGCTTCCTTCTGCTCGGGCGTGGCCTCTTTCTGATTTCTTGCCTGCCACTCCTTGTACGGCATGCCATAGACCAGCTCGCGGGCGGCATCCTTCGTAAGCGGATCACCGGCCGAGTTGGCGGCCTCCTGATACCAGTTGGCCAGACAGTTGCGGCAGAAGCCCGCGAGGTTCATCAGGTCGATATTCTGGACGTCGGAACGAGCGCGCAGGTGCTCGACCAGACGGCGGAACGCGGCGGCCTCGTATTCGAGGCGGGATTGGGCATCGTCAGCAGACATCGTCATCGCTCCTCGTGACTAGTGTCCCGTTCGCGAAGCTCGTCACCATTCGCGGCGACCACTGTACGAACTTCGCGAACGATAAGGACACTAGCAAGCCATTGATCCTAGTGTGATTCAATTCCGAAGTTCGCAACTCGGTGTTGCCGAGAGGTGAATGCGAACTTCGGAATCATCACACTAGGCGCTCGAGACATGGGATCGCGGCGCACGAAATGCCAGTTGCAGATCCGGCCGCGACAGCAATTGCCGCATCATGCGGGCGAGGCGGTCGCCCCACGCCGCCTGTCCGGCCGCATCACGGATCAGGTCCTGCCGGACCTCGACGAGAGCGTGAGCGAGGCCGCGCGAGGTGCCGTGCTGCCACATGGTGTCGCCCTCGAGGCCACCATGGTACGGCTCGTTGTCGCCGACGATCAGGTCACCCTCGGCATAAAGAGCATCGAGCAGCGGCTTCGCCATACGCGGATCGGTGTCCCAGAGAATGCCGACGTGCCACGGCCTCGGCAGCGTCTTCCAGCTCTCGGTGAAGCTGTGGATCGAGAGAATGGCGGGCATGATGCCGGTGGCGATGCAATCGTCGAGCACGCGGCTGATGGCATCGTGATAGGGCCGGTAATAGAGCTCGATCCGCTTCTTGCGCTCGGCCGGTGCGACGACTCGGTTTCCGGGCACGATCGCGCCATCGGACAGCCGCATGATCAGGGTCGGATCGTCGGCACCGCGATTGGGGTCGATCAGCAACCGTGAGTAGTGCGTCATCACCGCCGGCGCGCCGAGGCTCGCCGCCAGATGCCGTGTGATCGCCTCGGCGCCGATGTCGTAGGCGATATGCCGCTTCAACTGCGCCTCCGGCAGGCCGAGCGTGCCATAGCCGGACGGGAACGCATTGCCGGCATGGTCGCAAACCAGGACGAGACCTGCATCCGCCGCACCGGCGATCACCGTGTAGCAGTCGGTCTTCTGAGCCGCGATCTGGTTTCTGGCGTTCCGGTCGGAGGGCATGGAGATGGTTCGTCGCGCGTTGGCTATTGCAACAAAACTGGCACACTAAGGTGGTGATGCGCCGTTGGCTACCTTGACGATGGGTGGCACTGTCCAGCAGAAGGCGATGCGAGGATCGGCACAATCCTGCGGGTGGGCGGATGACGAGCAATGCCGACATGAAGGCAACGCTGCAACGGCTCTATCGCGCGGCGGTAGCCATTGCTCATCCGCGCGCGTGCCTGCCGCCGCACCTGCCGCCGGTGCCGCAGAACGGCCGGATCATCGTGATCGGCGCCGGCAAGGCCGATGCTGCCATGGCGGAGGTGACCGAGCAGCACTATGGCGACGCCGGCAGCCTCGGCCGGGTCGCCGGCTTCGTCACCACCCGGCACGGGTTCAAACTGCCGACCCGGCATCTCGAGATCATCGAGGCGGCGCACCCGGTGCCCGATCAGAGCAGCGTCGAAGGCGCGGCACGGGCGATCGCCGCCGCCAAATCCGCCGGCCCGGACGACCTGGTGCTGGTGCTGCTTTCCGGTGGCGCCTCTGCCTTGTGGTGCCAGCCGGTCGACGGCGTCGGGTTCGAGGCGAAACAGGCGCTGACCCGGCAGCTGCTGCGTGCCGGCGCGCCGATCGGCGAAATGAACGTCGTGCGCAAGCACCTGTCGCGGATCAAGGGCGGCAAGCTCGCTGCGGCGGCATACCCGGCGCACTTGCTGACGCTGGCGATATCGGACGTGCCCGGCGACGAGCCGACGAGCATCGGCTCCGGTCCGACGGTCGCCGATCCGACCACGCTCGCCGACGCGCGATCCATTCTCGCGCGCTACCGCATCGAGCCGGCGCCGGATATCGCGGCAGCCCTCGCTGATCCGGCGAACGAGACGGTGAAACCCGGCGCCCCGGCGCTCGCCAATTCCGACTATCGCATCGTCGCCGCGCCGAAGACGTCGCTCGCGGTTGCGGCGAACGAAGCGCGCAACCTGGGCTACGAGATCGAGTACCTCGGCGACGCGCTCGAAGGCGAGGCGCGCGACGCCGGCCGCGCCCACGCCGCATTGGCGCTGGCCGCCAAGGCCGAGGGACGGCGCGTCGCGATCCTGTCGGGCGGCGAGTTCACCGTCACCGTCACCGGCAATGGCGCCGGCGGGCCCAATCAGGAGTACGCGCTCGGCCTCGCCATCGGTCTCGACGGCGCCGCCGGCATCTCGGCGATCGCCGCCGATACCGACGGCATCGACGGCGGCGGCGGCAAGGCCACCGACCCCGCCGGCGCCTTCGTTTTCCCCGACAGTTTGGAGCGCGCGGCCGGCCTGAACCTCAATGCGGCCACGTTCCTCGCCAACAACGATTTCGACGGGATTCTTCGGGGCGATCGGCGATCTGGTCGAGGAGGGCCCAACGCAAACCAACGTCAATGATTTTCGTCTTGTCCTGGTCGATTGACCGCCCCGCCTTCCCCAGACAATCAGCAAGAACCGAAACAACCTGAAACCGGCCATGCGTCTGCGATCTTCAACGGTGCTTCGGACCACCGCAGCCGTCGCCCTGCTTGCGACCGCCTCCGCGGCCCGCGCCGACCTCAAGCTGTGCAATGCCACCTCGAGCCGGCTCGGCGTGGCGATCGGCTACCAGGACCAGAAGGGTTGGGCGACCGAGGGCTGGTGGAACATCCCCGCGCAGACCTGCGAGACGCTGCTCAAGACGATGCCGAGCCGGTTCATCTATGTGCATGCGGTCGACTATGATCGCTCAGGCGAATGGGGCGGCACCAACATGATGTGCACCTCCGACCGATCATTTCTGATAAGGGATGTTAAAGATTGCCCGAAACGCGGTTATAAGCGCGCAGGCTTCTTCGAGGTGGACACCGGCGAAGCCAAGGACTGGACCGTCCGCCTCACCGATCCGAACGACAGCGGAGCAAAGACGAAATGAGGCGCAACAGGCGGGTGAAGATCGTAGCAACGCTCGGCCCCGCCTCGTCGGAGCCGGAGATGCTCGAGCGGCTGTTCGAGGCCGGCGTCGACGTCTTCCGCATCAACATGAGCCATGCCTCGCACGACGTCGCCCGCAAGCTGCACGCCACCGTGCGCAACGCCGAAGTGAAGTTCAAGCGGCCGATCGGCATCCTGTGCGACCTGCAGGGACCGAAGTTCCGGGTCGGCGAGATGGCGGCGGGACGCGCGCTGGTCGCCGAGGGGGCGAAGTTCCATTTCGATCGCGACGAGGCGCCCGGCGGAACGGAGCGCATCTTCCTGCCGCACCCGCAGATCTTCCAGGCAATCGAGCCCGGTCACACCCTGCTGCTCGACGACGGCAAGCTGCGCATGCGCGTGGTGGAGAAGTCGGCGTCGAGAATCACCGCCGAGGTGATCGTCGGCGGCGCCCTGGCGAGCCGCAAGGGCATTGCGATGCCCGACACGCTGCTGCCGATCTCGCCGATCACCGAGAAGGATCGCGCCGACCTCGACTATGCCCTGCGGCTCGGCGTCGACTGGATCGCGCTGTCGTTCGTGCAGCGGGGCGAGGACATCCATCTCGCCCGTCAGCTGATCGGCCAGGGCGCGGCGATCATGGCCAAGATCGAGAAGCCCGCCGCGATCCATGATCTCGACAACATCGTCGCGGCCGTCGACGGCCTGATGGTGGCGCGCGGCGACCTCGGCGTCGAGCTGCCGGTCGAGCGCGTGCCGGGCCTGCAGAAGCAGATCACCCGCAAGGCGCGGGCCGCCGGCAAGCCGGTAGTCGTCGCGACGCAGATGCTGGAGAGCATGATTTCATCGCCGGTGCCGACCCGCGCCGAGGTGTCCGACGTCGCTACCGCCGTGTTCGACGGCGCCGATGCCATCATGCTGTCGGCCGAGAGCTCGGTCGGGCAATTCCCGGTCGAGGCGATCGAGATGATGAATTGCATCGCCATCGAGGTCGAGAAGGACCCGAGCTATGACGCCCTGGTGCATGCGACGCAAACCCAGCCGCAGCCCACCCCCGCCGACGCCATAGCCACCGCCGCGCACGCCATCGCCGACACGGTGAAGCTGTCGGCGATCATCTGCTACACGGCGACCGGCTCGACCGCGCTGCGCGTCGCCCGCGAGCGTCCGAACCTGCCCGTCATCGGCCTGACGCCCGTGCTCTCCACCGGCCGCCGGCTGTCGCTGGTCTGGGGCACCCACTCGGTGCTGACCGGCGATCCGGAAAATCTCGCGGACATGGTCCGCAAGGCGTGCCGCATCGCCATGGAGGAGGAGTTCGCCAAGCCGCGCGACGGCATCCTCATTACGGCTGGCGTTCCACTGGGCTCGCCCGGCGCGACCAACATGCTGCGGGTCGCCTTCCTCGACGAAAAAGGCGCGCCGGCAGCGGAAGGGACGTGATCCTTGCGTTCCTCGATGCCGCGGGTGCTGCTGGTCGGATTCTCCGAGCGAAACAAGTATTTCGGCGCATTCTTCCACGCCACTCTGCACAAACTGCGCAACGGCTTCATCCGCGCGGGAAGCCACGTGGTCTGGTTCTCGGACCGCGACGTCGCCGACTATGGCGCGCCGCTGCGCATCCGTCCGCTCGGCCATCGGGTGGCGAATGCCAAGCTTCTACAGCTCGTCGGGCTGATCGAGCCCGACGTCATCTGCCTGATGCACGCGACCATCATCACCGATGCGACGATCGCCACCATCCGTCAGCGGCACCCCGCCGCGAAAATCGTCTCGGTCTACCTCGACCCGCTGACCGACGACGTGCTCGGCGAGCGGTTCCGGCATTCGGCAGGGATCAGCGACATCGCGTTCGCGACCACCGCCGGCAACCGGCTGGCACGCTATGCCGATGCCGGCACCGTCGCCTTCATGCCGAACCCCATCGACTTGTCGGTCGAGCGCGCCTGCTCGTATGCGGCGCCGAAGCACGAGTACGATTTCTTTTTCGCCGGCAAACCGAAGGGGCGCGAGGGGCTGCTGCACGAGTTGCAACGGCAGCTTGCCCACCGGCGCTTCGGGCTGTTCCTGCAGACCGGCAAGGCAATGCCGATGGCTGGCGCCGCCTACACCCGCGCGCTCGGTCTGACCCGGATCGCGATTGCCGCCGGCTTCGACTCCGACTGGAAGTGGTATGCGTCGGATCGCTTGGCGCAATACATCGGCGCCGGTTGCCTCGTTGCCCAGCCGGCGCTCGGCGACATGGCGAGCCTCTACGGCCGCGATTCGCTGCTGATCTACGAGGATGCCGACGATCTCGCTGCCCAGGCCGAAACGCTCCTTTCGGGCAACGCCTGGCGGGAGCGCGCCCGTGCCGGCCAGGCCCGGGCCATAGACATCAGCGATACACGTATCGTGGCGCGCTATGTGCTCGACCGCGCGACCGGCACCCAGTCGTTCGAATGGCCCGCATGGACCGGCGAGTTCTACCCGAAATCTCGGCCGAGCGCTGACCTGCTAGCGCTAGCCGGTGCCGGTTTCAGATGCCCCGGCCATCGACCTCACGCCGCAATTCGTCGACGGTCGCCTGGATGTTCGGCCAGAATGGATTGACGGCAAGCAGCTTCTCGTAGGCCTTGAGCGCGAGCGGCTTGCGGTCCAGCTGCCGCATGATCTGGCCGAGCCCGTCGAGCGCCTTGTAATGGTTGGGATCGAGCGCCAGTACGCGGCGCAGGTCGCCAAGGGCGCGCTCGTAGTCCCCCTCGGTGTAGAATACGTAGGCGCGACGGTTCCAGCCCTCGGTGAAATCCGGCGCCAGATCGACGACGGAGCTGAGCAATTGCAGCGCGAGGTCGTTGCGCTGCTGGCCGACCGCCTGCATCGCCCGTTCCATCAGTGCCGAGACCGTGTCGCTGCCGGACGTCAGCCAGATCCGCTCGATGGTCTCGCTGAACGGCTTGGCGGTCTCTTCATCCGGCGCGGTTGCCAGGTGAGCATAGAGGTCGTCGAGCAGCTTGGCGCGCTCGCCCGGAGCATCGGGGATGATACGGCCGAGCTGGGGCCGCTTGCGGCCGGGCTCGCTCGCATCGGGTGCGGCCTGGCCAGCGTCGGGACCGCTCTTCTTCTGACCCGGCGCCATGCCGTGCGGGTTCGCGCCCGGTGGTTTCAGACGGGGAACGTCGGATCCAGGCGGCGACTGGGCGAACGCCGCCGTCACCAACGACCCAACGACAAAAACCACCGCGACGGCGTAGCGCGCGATGGTCGATCGATGTTTCAACGCTTGCTGGCACATGGTGTCAGGCTACGAAATCCTGCCGGCCACGTCAAAGCCAGCAGCGCAGGCCGGTCCGCCACGCCCGGGCGGTCAGCCCTGGCGGGCCTTGAAGCGGCGCTGCGTCTTGTTGATGACGTAAAGCCGGCCGCGGCGACGCACGACCTGACAATCGCGGTGGCGACCGCGCAGCGACTTGATCGAATTCTTCACTTTCATGGCACGCTCGTCTCGACTTTCGGCTCGCGTTGACGGCGCGTGCCACAGGCTGAACAGAAAAATGGTGGGCGCGACAGGGATCGAACCTGTGACCCCTACCATGTCAA
>CAVVRF010000032.1:0-472131 GCA_963750535.1 uncultured Alphaproteobacteria bacterium
AGATCATCCCGATGTCGCTCCGCGGGGCGGCTCGACCTGCGTCGGAAACGCGCTCAATAGGCGAATTCGGTGAACACCGGGTCGGTCTTGCCCTGCCACTTGCCGTTGAAGCGCGCCAGCATCTCGTCGGCGGTGGTGCGGCCGGAGGCGGCGATCTCGGTGAGGCAGTCGAGATGGATGGTCTCGTCCTGGCCCTTGCCGTCGGGCTTCCGGCGCGAGGCGAGCCCGTGCCGCGCGATGTCGAGCACCTCGCGCGCGAGGTCGAGCACGCGCATGCGGCGGAAGCGGCCGTCGAGCGCGAGCTTCGGCACCTCGTCGCGCAGGCCCTGGCGCTCGTCGGCCGACCAGCCCTTGACCATGTCCCAGGCGGCGTCGAGCGAGGTGCGATCATAGAGCAGGCCGACCCACAGCGCCGGCAGCGCGGTGATCTTGGCCTGGTCGCCGCTGTCGGCGCCGCGCATCTCGAGGAACCGCTTCATGCGGACCTCGGGGAACAGCGTGGTGAGGTGGTCCGACCAGTCGTCGACGGTCGGCCGCTCGCCGGGAAGCTGCTTCAGCCTGCCCTGCAGGAAATCGCGGAACGAGGCGCCGGCGACGTCGATGTAGCGGCCGTCGCGATAGACGAAGTACATCGGCACGCCGAGCGCATACTCGACATAGCGGTCGTAGCTCATGCCGCTCTCGAACACGAACGGCAGGATGCCGGTGCGATTGCGGTCGGTGTCGCGCCAGACCTCGGAGCGCAGCGTCTTGAAGCCGTTGGGCTTGCCCTCCTTGAACGGCGAGGAGGCGAATAGCGCGGTGGCGATCGGCTGCAGCGCGAGCGAGACGCGGAATTTCTTGACCATGTCGGCCTCGTCCTCGAAGTCGAGGTTCACCTGGATGGTCGAGGTCCGGTACATCATGTCGAGGCCGTGCTTGCCGACGGTCGGCATGTAGCGCGTCATCACGCCGTAGCGCTGCTTCGGCATCCGCGGCGTGGCCGCGAGCGTCCAATTGGGCGAGAAGCCGGCGCCGAGGAAGCCGAGCCCGAGCGTGTCGCCGACCGCCTTCACCTGATCGAGATGCAGCGCCGTCTCGGCCGCGACCTCGTGCAGCGTCGACACTGCCGCGCCCGACAACTCGAACTGGCCGCCCGGCTCGAGCGAAATCGTCTCGCCGCCCTCGCCGTCCGGCCGCTTCAGCGCGATGATATGCGGGCCCTCGGTGATCGGCTGCCAGCCGAAGCGCTCGATCAGGCCCTCCATCAGCGCCCGGATGCCGCTCGGTCCGGCGTAGGGCACCGGCGACAGGTCCTTGCGATAGAACGGAAATTTCTCATGCTCGGTGCCGATCAGCGACTTCGACGCAGGCTTTGCGCCGGCGGCGATCCAGCCGACGAGGTCGTCGCGCGAGCTGACGATAGGGCTTTGGCCGCCGTCCTGCCGGGTCGACATGGTTCTCTCCCCTGCCCTTGCATTCGGGCCAATTTAACGGGCGGTACGGCCCTGGTTCCTAAGTTCGGATATTTCGAAGCGTGATTGGCGGAGTTATGGCCGCGCCGTCCGCATCCGACAAGGGGGCACGATCCTCAAATTGGAGCGTCGGCGCGAGTTTTATCGTTCAATTCAACGTGCAAGCGAGTATGAAAATATAGGCGAGGCTCAGCCATAAGCAATCGCCGTTGCGCCGGTGCCGCGGTAGATCGGCGGCGGACCACCGTTGGTTAGGCTGAGGGCGACCGCCTCTGCAACCCTGATGCCGTCGATACCGGCCGACATGATGCCGCCGGCATAGCCCGCGCCCTCGCCGGCCGGATAGAGGCCAAGGGTGCCGACGCTCTGCCAGGTCTCGTCGCGCGGCAGGCGGATTGGCGCCGAGGTGCGGGTCTCGACACCGGTCAGCACTGCGTCCGCCATGGCGAAGCCCTTGATCTGGCGGTCGAAAGCAGGCAACGCCTCGCGGATCGCGGCGATCGCGTAGTCGGGCAGGCAGGCCGCGAGGTCGGTCGGCGTGACGCCGGGCTTGTACGACGGGATGACCGAGCCGAGCGCGTGCGATGGAATTCCGGCAAGGAAGTCGGCGACCCGCTGCGCCGGCGCGGCATAGCCGCCACCGCCGGCGGCGAACGCTGCCGCCTCCCATTGCCGCTGGAAGTCGATGCCGGCCAGCACGTCGCCGGGATAGTCGGCCGGCGTGATGCCGACGACGATGCCGGCGTTGGCATTGCGCTCGGCGCGCGAGTACTGGCTCATGCCGTTGGTGACGACGCGGCCGGCCTCGGAGGTCGCCGCTACAACCGTACCGCCGGGGCACATGCAGAACGAGTAGACGCCGCGGCCGTTCGCGCAGTGGTGGACGAGCTTGTAGTCGGCGGCGCCGAGCAGCTTGTGGCCGGCCGATGGCCCGAAGCGGGCGCGGTCGATGATCGACTGCGGATGCTCGATGCGGAAGCCGATCGAGAACGGCTTGGCTTCCATCGCGACGCCGGCGCGGTGCAGCATCGCGAAGGTATCGCGCGCGCTGTGGCCGACGGCGAGCACGACGTGGGAGGCGGCGATCGTCTCGCCGGTGCTCAAGGTCAATCCGGCGACGCGCTGCCGGCCGTCGGCGCCGCGCTCGAGCTCGAGCCGCTCGAGGCGGGTATCGAACCGGTAGCTGCCGCCGAGCGCCTCGATCTTGGCGCGCATGCTCTCGACCATCGTGACCAGGCGGAACGTGCCGATATGCGGCTTGGCCTGCCACAGGATGTCCTCCGGCGCGCCGGCGGCGACGAACTCGGTCAGCAGCTTGCGGCCATGGAACCGCGGGTCCTTGATCTGGCTGTAGAGCTTGCCGTCCGAGAACGTGCCGGCGCCGCCCTCGCCGAACTGCACGTTGGCCTCGGGATTGAGGATGCCGCGCCGCCACAGGCCCCAGGTCTCCTTGGTGCGCTGGCGCACCATCGGGCCGCGCTCGATGATGATCGGCCGGAAGCCGGCCTCGGCGAGGATCAGCGCCGCCATCAGCCCGCACGGGCCGGCGCCGATCACCACCGGCCGCAGCGGCTCGTCGCCGCGGGCAAGGGCCGCCGGCCGGTAGGTGGTGTCCGGCGCCGGCCCGACATTGTGGTCGCCAGGGAAGCGGGCGAGCACGGCTGCCTCGTCGCGCACCTCGACGTCGAGGGTGTAGACGAGCGCGATGGCACTACGCTTGCGTGCGTCCGAGCCGCGACGGAACACCTCGAAGCCGACGAGCTGGTCGCGGCCGATCTTGAGCCGCGCCAGGAGTGCCGCTTCCAGCGCCGTCGGGCGGATGATCGAGCGGCAGCTTGAGCTCGGTGACGCGGATCATCAGCGGATGTTCGGCAGCTCGCGCGGCGCCCGGCGAGTGAGGAGCGCGGGGCCGCTGGCGGTGATGGCGATATTCTCCTCGTGCACGATCATCTTGCCCGGCGCGAATTCCATGCCGGGCTCGATCGTCAGGACCATGCCCGGGACGATCACGGTGCCGTCGCCGGCGCGGTTCGACGGCGGCTCGGTCAGCTGCATGCCGAGCCCGTGGCCAAGCCGCCCGACGTTGTTGCCGATCGAGCCGGCGTCCTGCAGGACGCGCGCCATCGCCTCGAACACCTGGTCGGTGGTCGCTCCCGGCACCGCCGCGGCGATGCCGGCCTCGGTGGCGCGCCACACCGCGTCGTGCGCCTTGCGCGCGGCGTCCGAGACGCGGCCGACCGCGTAGTTGCGGTCGAAGTCGCAGAAGTATCCATCGAAGGTGGCGCCGGTATCGAGGAACAGGAGGTCGCCGTCGGCGATGCGGCGGTCGGTCGGGCCGACGATGATCTGCGCGATGCCGTCGGGCCCGGAGATGACCGGCAGGAACGGCGTGCTGTCGGCGCCGCGCTCGGCATGGTCGATGCGCACCTTGCGGGCGATCTCGCGCTCGCTGTCGCCGATATGCACGAACGACGGCAGCGCCTCGTAGGTCGCGCTGGCGAGGTCGCAGATGTGCGCCAGGTGAGCGATCTCGGCCTCGCTCTTGACCATGCGGATCTGCCACAGCGTCGGCGCGCCGTCGACGATCTCGACCGGCGCCGCCCGCTCGCGCAGCGCCAGGAACTCGATCACCGGCATGCGCAGCGCCATCTCGCGGCCGAGCTCGGCGCCGACGCGGCCATGTCGCCGGGGCAGGCTCGACAGCACCGAGGCGAGCAGGCTGACGCCGTCGTCGTGCGGCTGCGGCGCCGGCCAGGTCCGCAGGTCTCTGATCCAGGTCCGCGCGATCGCCGGCGCGCCGATCTCCGGCATCACCGCGATCGGCGCGCCCGTGCGCGGCACGACGATGAACCAGGGCCGCGTCGGGCTTTCCCAGAACTGCATGTCGAGGCCGGAGAAATAGCGCACGTTGTGCGGGTTCGAAACCAGCAGCGCATCGAGACCGGCGGCGTCCATCAGCGCCTGCGCGCGGACGGTCCGGGATTCGAACTCGGCGGCGGAGAAGCCGCGGATCGGGGCGGGGAAGGGCATCTCGAATTCTCCAGGCGGGCGAGCCGATGGCGGCGGTCAGACGGTCGGTCCGCCGGCGAGGCCGAACCGCTGCTTGATCTTCATGAACAACTGATCGCGGACCTGGCGGTAGGAATCAAGCACCTGCTCGCGACTACCGGTGCCGACCATCAAGGATGCGTCGAACGTCGGCCAGTACTCGACGTCGACGGCCATGGTGCGGGTCAGCTCGAGCGCCTGGTGATGGGCTTCCGGCGACAGGGTGACGATGAGGTCGAACGACGTATCGTTGAGGTCGGCAAGCGTCTGCGGCCGGTGGCGCGACACGTCGATGCCGAGCTCGTCCATCACCGCCACCACGAACTGGTCCTGCTCGCCGGCCCTGACGCCGGCCGAGGCGCAGTAGATCCGGCGATTGGCGAGGTGGGTGAGGATGGCCGCCGCCATCGGCGAGCGCACGGCATTCATCGTGCAGGCGAAAAGCACTGCGGCCGGCAGCTCGTTGGCGCCTCCCGGTTCGCCTGCCACGTCCGTCCTAGCCTCGCCAGTGCAGTGCGCAGATCAGGGTGAAAAGGCGTCGCGCGGTGTCGTGGTCGACCGCGATCTTGCCGTCGAGCCGCTGGATCAGCAGGCGGCTGCCCTCGTCGTGCAGCGCGCGCCGGCCCATGTCGATCGCCTGGATCCGTGACGGCGGCTGCGAGCGTATCGCCTGGTGATAGCTGTCGCAGACGATGAAGTAGTCCTTCATGATCCGGCGCAGCGGCGTCAGCGACAGCACGTGGGTGACGACGGCGTCCTGGGTCTCGGTGCCGATCGTGAGCACCAGCCGGTCGTCGGTGATCGCGAGCCCGAGCTTGTAGGGTCCGTCGTCGCGGCCCACCACCTCGAAGCTGTTGCCGTCGAGGATGTCGAAGATCGCAACCTCGCGCTCGTGGTCGATGCTTGCGCTGGCGCGCGCGATGCTGCTCTCATCCAGGTTTATCGCGGTGAGCCGCGCCCTGCTCGGCGCCGGCCTGGCCCCGTCCTCACTCATGCGTCCGATCCTGCTCGCTTCTTGCGCCGATCATTAGCACAGATGTGCGACGGGAGCGTTAGTAGCCGTAGAGCCGGGCAGGATTGTCGACCAGGATCGATTGCAGCAGCCTGGCGCTGCCGCCGGTCCAGCCGGCCAGCCGGTTGAGCGCCGCGCCGTCGTCGATCGCGTGGAACGGCTCGATCTCGTCGCGCCGGCTGCCGGTGCGCAGCGCGCCGCCCGGATGCGGCCAATCGGACCCCCACAGCATCCGCTCGGGGTTGGCCGCGATCAGTGCCCGCGCCAGCGGCGCGACATCGGTGCAATCGGTGGCGCTCGAGATGCGGTAGGCGCCTGACAGCTTCACGTAGGCCTTGCCCTCGCCGACCAGCCGGCACAGCGTGTCGAAGCCCGGCTGGCCGGGACCGAGCGCCGCCCTGGCGCCGCCGAAATGATCGAAAACCAGGGTCGCCGGCAGGTGCGGCAACTCGTTTCGCAGCGCATCGATCACGCTGATGTTGGTGTAGGTCTGGACGTGCCAGCCGAGCGGCGCGACCCGCCTCGCAAGCGCGCACAACGATCTCCACGCGGTGCCGGGGTCGATCACCCCGGCGGTCGCAAGATTGGCGCGGGCGCCGCGCATGCCGCCCGCGTGCAGGGCGGCGAGGTCGGCATCGGCGATGCGATCGGGATCGATCACCGCGACACCGCGCGCCCGCTCGCCGAGCCGGGCGATCGCATCGACCGAGCAGGCGTTGTCGGTGCCGTAGGGGCTTGGCTGGACGACGACGACGCGGGACAGCCCGAGCGCGCGCTGATGCGCCTCGAGGCTTTCGACCGACGCGTCGCCTGGGGTGTAGACACGGCAGGCGGAGAACGGATAGCGGCTGTCCGGGCCGAACACGTGAACGTGGCAATCGGTGGCGCCGGCAGGAACCGTGAACGTGGGCGCGGAGTGGGTCACACCGTGAATGGTTCGGCCGTCCGCCATGTTTGCCATCCTGTCGGTTGCTCGCCCATGCGTTATGCAATCGTAGGTGCAAACTCCCGCGCCGCCAAGGCTCGGCGAGGTTCCGTCGTGCCCGCTTTCCTCTCACCGGTCGCAATGCAACGAATTGCAATTGGCGCCGATGCAAACGCCGGCCCGGCCGCGATCGTTTGTGTACGAGCGCCGCTGCCTCTCAGGTCGGGCGCAGAATTCAGGACGCACGGTTTTGCACACCGGGTGTCGGCGCAATGAAATGCGGCATGTTCATTGAGCGATCGACCGTGGCGGTCCCTACGGGAGTTGAACCCGTCTTCCCAGATTGAAAATCTGGTGTCCTAACCGATAGACGAAGGGACCGGCGCCGCTCCCTATAGAAAGGTTTCCGGCCGGTGGCAAGGCGGCCGCGGGCGGCTTTGCGCGCCGTCGAGCGGCCACACCATGATCGAGGCGGGGGCTCGAAGCCGCGAAACTCGGCAGTGCGGTATTGTCGGCGGCCTCAGCCCCAGAAGGCGGGTTCGGCGGGGTGGACGACGCTGCCGTCGTATCGCAGGCCGCCGGCACGGTCGGACTGCAGCAGCAGCGGGCCGTCGAGATCGACCCAGGTGGCCGCCGGCGTCAGCAGCATCGCCGGTGCCATGGCGAGCGAGGTGCCGACCATGCAGCCGACCATGATCTCGAGGCCGAGCGTGCGCGCCCGGCTCGCCAGCACCAGCGCCTCGGTGAGGCCGCCGGTCTTGTCGAGCTTGATGTTGATCGCATCGTAGCGGCCGGCGAGGCGATCGACAGTCTTGCTGTCGTGCACGCTTTCGTCGGCGCAGATCGGCACGCGGCGCGGCCGCGTCGACAGCGCCTCGTCGGCGCCGGCAGGCAGCGGCTGCTCGACGACCTCGACGCCGGCCGCCTCGCACGCCAGCAGATTGGGTGCGAGCAGATCGGCGGTCCAGGCCTCGTTGGCATCGACGATCAGGCGGGCGCCGGGCGCGGCCCGCCGGACCGCCGCGATCCGCTCCGTGTCGCCTGCGCCGCCGAGTTTGACCTTGAGCAACGGCCGGCCGGCGGCGGCTGCCGCGGCGGTCGCCATCGCATCGGGAGTACCGAGGCTGATGGTATAGGCGGTGATGCACGGCTTGGGCATCGGCATCGCCGCGATCTCGCTGGCTCGCCGCCCGGTGAGTTTCGACTCGAGATCCCACAGCGCGCAGTCGATGGCGTTGCGCGCCGCTCCAGCTGGCATTTGGCGCTGCAACTCGGCCCGGGTCATGCCGCCCGCGATCGCAACCGCCTGCGCGGCGATGTCAGCCGCCACGCCGTCGACCGTCTCGCCGTAGCGAGCATAGGGCACGCACTCGCCGCGGCCGACGTGGCGACCGCTGCTGATCGTCGCTGTCACGACCACGGCCTCCGTCTTGGAGCCGCGCGCGATCGTGAACGTGCCGGCGATGGCAAATCGCTCGATCGCGACGGTAAGTGTTCGCGCGGTGGCAGGGGGCACGTACGGTCTGGCTCACATTGGGTCCAGGCACCATGGCGCCAAATCGGCGGATGTGCGAGTCGATTGCCGCTGTTGCCCGCCATATTCCTTGCCAAATCGGCCCGGCCCATGTATCAGGCGCGCACTCCACACGCGGATCATATGCGTTGCGCGGCCGACAATGCCGCATTCGACGCTCCGGTGGGCGGCCTCGACCATTCGTGGCTGCCTGTTCCGATCCGCGGCGGTTCAACCGGAAAAGGATAAGAATTCCATGGCGTTACCCGCCTTTAATATGCGTCAGCTGTTGGAAGCCGGCGTGCACTTCGGGCATCAGTCCCATCGTTGGAACCCGAAGATGGCGTCGTTCATCTACGGCGCCCGCAACAATATCCATATCATCGACCTCACCCAGACCACGCCGCTACTGCATCAGGCGCTGGTCAAGATCGCCGACACCGTCGCCGCCGGCGGCCGCGTGCTCTACGTCGGCACCAAGCGCCAGGCCTCCGAGTCGATCGCGGAAGCGGCCAAGCGCTCGGCGCAGTACTACATCAACCATCGCTGGCTCGGCGGTACGCTGACCAACTGGAAGACGATCTCGGCCTCGATCCGCCGCCTGCGCCAGCTCGACGACATTCTCGCCGACCCGCAGGGCCGCACCAAGAAGGAGGTGCTAAACGTCACCCGCGAGCGCGACAAGCTCAACCAGGCGCTGGGCGGCATCAAGGAGATGGGCGGCACGCCCGACCTGCTGTTCGTGATCGATACCAACAAGGAGCAGATCGCGATCGCGGAGGCCCGCAAGCTCGGCATCCCGATCGTCGCCGTGGTCGACACCAACTGCAATCCAGATGGCATCGACTTCCCGATCCCCGGCAACGATGACGCCGGTCGTGCTATCACGCTCTATTGCGATCTCATCGCCCGCGCCGCTATCGACGGCATCCAGCGCAGCCAGGCCAGCGCCGGCGTCGACCTCGGCGCGTCGGAGAACCCGACCGTGGAGGCACTGCCCGCGGCCAAGGCCGTGTTCAAGGGCATCGAGGCCGCCCGCGGCGAAGCCGACGACCTGAAGCGGATCACCGGCGTCACCGAGAAGATCGAGCAGCGCCTCAACGACGCCGGCGTGTTCCACTTCTGGCAGATCGCCGACAGCGACGCGGATGCGCTCGGGCTGCTCGACAAGCAGTTGCGGCTCAAGGGCCAGATCGCGAAGGACGACTGGGTCGGCCAGGCCAAGAAGCTCGTCGCGGCCGCCGCTGTCTGATTTGCGGGCGCCGGATCGCGCCCCCACATAGCCGTCAACTGCGGACGCAACTCTGGTCGACAGGGATTGCGTCCGCACTCATTCAGGGCCGCCGTTCGTTGGCCCCATGGGCACATTGCCAGAGAGGAACACATGTCAAACGTATCTGCTGCCCTCGTCAAAGAGCTTCGCGAGAAGACCGGCGTCGGCATGATGGACTGCAAGCAGGCGCTGGCCGAGACCAAGGGCGACATGGAAGCGGCGATCGACTGGCTGCGCAAGAAGGGCCTGTCGAAGGCCGCCAAGAAGTCGGACCGGATCGCCGCCGAGGGCCTCGTCGGCATCGTCGCCAGCGGCCGCAAGGGCGCGGTCACCGAGGTCAACTCCGAGACCGACTTCGTCGCGCGCAACGTGCAGTTCCAGGAGATGGTATCGGCGATCACCCAGGTGTCGTCCACCGCCGGCGGCGACGTCGCGAAGCTGCTCGCCTCCGCCTATCCGGGCAAGAGCGCGACGGTCGACGCGGTGGTGAAGGAGATGATCGCCACCATCGGCGAGAACATGAACGTGCGCCGCACCGCGACGGTCGCCGTCAAGGAAGGCGTCGTCGCCGACTACGTGCACAACAAGGTGGCCGACGGCCTCGGCAAGATCGGCGTGCTGATCGGGCTCGAGAGCAAGGGCGACGAGCCGACGCTGTTCGCCCTCGGCCGCCAGATCGCCATGCACGTCGCCGCCCGCAACCCGGTGGCACTCGACCTCTCGGGCGTGCCGGCCGACATTCTGGCGCGCGAAAAGGCCATCCTGCTCGAGAAGAACAAGAGCAAGCCGGAGCACGTTCTGGCCAAGATCGCCGAGAGCGGGCTCAAGACCTACGCCAAGGAGAACTGCCTCCTGGAGCAGGCTTTCGTGCTCGACGAGACGAAGTCGGTCGCCCAGGTGCTGAAGGAAGCGGCCAAGACGGCTGGCGAGCCGGTGACGATCTCGGCCTACATCCGCTATGCGCTGGGCGAGGGCATCGAAAAGAAGACCGAGGATTTCGCCGACGAGGTCAAGAAGGCCGGCGGCGCGGCTTGATCGGAGCGGTCGGAAAGAGACCTGGGCCCAAGACAAATCAGAGCCGCTTGCAGCGATGCAGGCGGCTCTGAGGCATTTTCAGATTGAACGAAGGGCTTCACTTCAGCGGTTCGATCACCCGCTCCTCGCGTCCGAGCTTGAAGCTCAGGCGGACACGGACGATGTCGCCGTCCCCGGCAAGCGCGATGTTGTCGACGTCATTGGCCGCGAGCTGCGTCGTCGCGCGCTTCGACTCGAGTTCATAGTGCTGATACTCGAGGCCGAGGATAACACTTGGCGCAACCGCCCACTCGACACCGCCGCCTGCGAACCAGCCATCGTTCTTCGAGCCGCCCTCGAAGCCGGGGAACCGCGGTCCGCCGGAGGAGGTGAAGGTGTAGAAACTCTCGAGATCGCCCCTGGCGTAACCGCCGGTGACGAAGAACAGCCAGTTATTGGACGCCCAGCCCAGTCGCGGTCCAACCGTGAAAAGCGTGTTCAAGCGGTGATTACACGTGGAATTGGGTTGAATCGGCGGCGGGCACACCTGGTTGGCATCGTGATCTCCCACTGGCCCACTTAGTCCAGCCTCGACGCCAAGCACGAAGTTGCCGAACTGGTACTGATACCCGACGTGCCCCCCAATGACAGCCGAGCTGAATACGGGGTTCAGGACGAACCTTCCGGGAGCTACCGTCTCGGCGTAGTGATCATGCTCGATATTGCCCCACATGCCGCCGAGACTGCCGCCGATGTAGAGGCCGCTCCAGTTGTAGGACCCGGTTGGCTGAACCGACCCGCCGGCGAAGGCAGATGTCGAAAGGGCCAGAGCCGCCACGGCGGCCAAGCCTGCACTCAGCTTACTCCCGACTTTCATTACGCACCCTCCGTTTCGCGTACCCCTACGTGATGCTGATGCACTTAATCGGGTACTCGCCCAGGCAGCAATCGGATGGGCGGCGAACTTCCACACCATGTGTCCGAATCAAACAATGTCCGTAAGTCGACAATTAGTGTGTTATTTCAAATGGCTAAGGCGTGTCTCGGCGTTTCTGATTCGTGGCAAAAATGTGACTCATAAAGGCAAAAGTGTTTCGAAATTGGAAGTAGTGCTTATCCAAAATTTGATCAAATATCCTCGCGAAGAAGTCACAAGGCTCGCTGTGAGCGGGCACGTCCGTCCTCTGCATCAACTAGCAACGCCTCTACGTCCTTGGGCTTTGCCGGACGCCTGGCGCCCCTGTCGGTCAGATCGCAGCGGTCATGCACATCGACGATGCAGCGGTATCAAACATCTTGGACCGCCTGGAGCGTGGGCTTGGTCGATCGGCGCGCCGACGCAAGCGATGGCCGCAGTGCGATCCCGACGATACCCGATAAGGGCAAGCGCCTCGCCCAGGCTGCGGATCAGCGGCTACGAGGTATTGCTTGCCGGACCGTCCGGAAGGTGCTCTCTCAGCCGTCGTTCATGCCGGTGGACGGAATCGCGCTAGGGACGAGACCGGTCGCGGCGGACCATTTCCCACACCTGCCAGCGATTGCTATGAGAGCGCGGCGGCAATTGCGGGAGGCGGTGATGACCGGATCGGGCGAACTCATCTACAAGCGGCTGCTGCTCAAGCTTTCCGGCGAGGCGCTGATGGGCAACGGCCAGTACGGCTTCGACATGAGCGTCGCCATGCGGCTGGCCGCCGACGTCGCCGAGGCGAACCGGGCAGGCTGCACGATCAGCGTGGTGGTCGGCGGCGGCAACATCTTCCGAGGGCTTGCCGGCGCCGCCAAGGGCATGGACCGGGCGACCGCCGACTACATGGGCATGCTGGCAACCGTGATGAACGCGCTCGCCTTCCAGAACGCGCTGGAGCAGCTTGGCACGCCGGCCCGGGTGCTGTCGGCGATCCCGATGCCGACGGTCTGCGAAAGCTACGTGCGGCCGAAGGCGCTGCATCACCTCAAGGAGGGCCGGGTGGTGATCTTTGCCGCCGGCACCGGCAATCCGTTCTTCACCACCGATACCACCGCCGCGCTCCGCGCGGTCGAGATGGGTTGCGACGCGGTGGCCAAGGCGACGCAGGTCGACGGCGTCTACTCGGCCGACCCGAAAAAGGATCCGACGGCGGTGCGCTACGACCGGCTGACCTATGCCGAGGTGCTCGCTCGGGATTTGAAGGTGATGGATGGCGCCGCGATCGCGCTTGCCCGCGACAATCAACTTCCGGTAATTGTATTTTCGATCGAGGAGCCGGGAAACCTGTTGAAAGTGCTGCGCGGGCAGGCGCGTGCAACTCTGGTGACCAACGGCGGTTGAAGGTTGCCTTCGCTCCGCCTCGCGGGGCGGGCGGGGGTGTTGAGGACACGGACCATGGCGGCAGCGGCGAAATTCGACATCAAGGAGCTGGAGCGGCGGATGCGCACCGGTATCGACGCGCTGAAGCGCGAGCTGCAGGGCCTGCGCACCGGGCGCGCCAGCGCCAATCTGCTCGATCCGGTGATGGTCAACGTGTACGGCCAGCGCATGCCGATCAACCAGGTCGGCACGGTATCGACGCCGGAAGCGCGGATGATAACGGTGCAGGTCTGGGACAAGGCGACGGTTCCTGCTGTCGACAAGGCGATCCGCGAGGCCAACCTCGGACTCAATCCGATCATCGACGGCACGATCATCCGCCTGCCGGTGCCGTCGCTGACCGCCGACCGTCGCGCCGAGCTCGTGAAGCTCGCCCGCAAGTATGCCGAGGAGCACGGCAAGGTCGCCGTGCGCAACGTGCGGCGCGACGGCATGGAGCTGCTGAAGAAGCTGCAGAAGGACGGCCACATCAGCGAGGACGAGATTCGCAAGAACTCGGATAAGGTGCAGGAGCTGACCGACCGGGTGATCAAGGAGATCGATACTACGCTCGCCGCCAAGGAAGCTGAGATCAACAAGGTCTGATCGCGCGTCGCGACAGTCGAACCGGAAAGCTTCGCCGCCCTTGGCAGACACCGAACCAGAGACCGTGCAGGCAAGCTCCTCGCGCCGGGAGCAGCCCGATCCGAACCGCCGCGATGCGCTTGCAGCTCCGCGGCATGTCGCGATCATCATGGATGGCAACGGCCGCTGGGCCAAGCAGCGCGGGCTGCCGCGCGCGGTCGGCCACAGCAAGGGGGTCGAAGCGGTGCGGCGCACGGTGCGCGCCGCCATGGAGCTCGGCATCGAGTTCCTGACCATCTACAGCTTCTCGTCGGAGAACTGGTCGCGGCCGGCCGACGAGATCGACGATCTGATGGGGCTGATCAAGCGCTTCATTCGCCGCGACCTGGCGGAGCTCGACCGCAACGGCGTCGCCATCCGGGTGATCGGCGAGCGCGGCAATCTCGAGCCCGAGATGCTGGCAATGATCGAGGAGGCGGAACGGCTGACCGCGCGCAACACCGCGTTGAACCTCGTCGTCGCCTTCAACTACGGCGCCCGCGCCGAGATCACCAAGGCGGCGCGCGTCCTTGCCGACAAGGTTGCCGCCGGCGAGTTGCGGCCCGAAGCGATCACCGAGGAGCTGTTTGCCGGCGGTCTCGAGACCAGCGGCATTCCGGATCCCGATCTGCTGATCCGCACCAGCGGCGAGCTGCGGCTGTCGAATTTCCTGCTGTGGCAGGCCGCATATACCGAGTTCGTGTTCCTCGACAGCTACTGGCCCGAGTTCGGGCGCGAGCTGCTGCAACAGGCGATCGACCAGTACCGCTCGCGCGATCGCCGCTATGGCGGGCTCTCGAAGCGCTCGACGGCGTAAGGCAGCGAAGCCATGCAAGCTGACCCAAACGATCGCGGCGACACGGCACCGGCGAATGCCCAGAAGCTTGCAACCGCCAGCAGGCTTAAGGACCTCGGCGCCCGCCTGCTGTCGGCGGCGCTGCTGGGCGCCGTGGCGGCCGGCACGCTCTATGCCGGCGTGTTGCCGTTCGCGGCGCTGATCCTGGTCATCACGCTACTGATGTGCTGGGAGTGGGGGCACGTCGTGCGCCACGTGGAGGACGTCGACGCGATCCTCATCGTGCACGGCCTGACGGTGGCGACGGCGGTGGTGCTGGCGGCGCTCGGCTATGCGGCGCTCGCGCTGATCGCGCTGATCGCCGGCACGCTGGTGGTGTCGGTGCTGCGCTTCGGCGAGAAGGCGCGGCTTTCGGCAATCGGCGTGCTGTACGTCGGCCTGCCGGCGGTCTCACTGATCAGCTTGCGCGGCGGCTACGAGCCCTATGGCCTGCTGGCGGTGCTGTTCGTCATCCTGGCGGTGATCGCGACCGACACGGTCGCCTATTTTGCCGGTCGCGCGATCGGTGGACCGAAGTTGTGGCCGCGGGTGTCGCCGAACAAGACCTGGTCGGGGCTCGTCGGTGGTGTCGCCGGCGCCGCGATGGTCGGGGCGGTGTTCGGAGCTGCGCTTGCCGGCGCATCCGCCAGCCGGCTGTCGGTGATCGGATTGACGCTCGGCCTCGTCGCTCAGGGCGGCGATCTCGCCGAGTCGGCGCTGAAGCGCGGCTTCGGCGTCAAGGATGCGAGCAGTCTCATGCCGGGGCACGGCGGGTTCATGGATCGGATGGACGGACTGGTAGTCGCCGCCGTCGTCGCCGCGGTGATCGGCCTGGTTCAGAACATCTACGCGCCGGCTCGTGCGCTCCTGTTGGGGTTCTGATGGCAGTTCAGCGGGTCACAGTGCTGGGTGCGACTGGTTCGGTCGGCACCTCCACGCTCGATCTGATCGCGCACGCTCCCGAAGCCTTCGAGGTCGTGGCGTTGACCGCGCAGACCAGCGTCCAGCGGCTGGCCGACGCGGCGCGGGCGGCGCGGGCGCGGCATGCGGTGATCGGCGATCCGGCCGGCTATCGCCAGCTCAAGGAGCTGCTGAGCGGCTCCGGCATCGAGGTGGCCGCCGGCCCCGCCGCCCTGGAGGCGGCGGCGACCCTGCCGGCCGACTGTATCGTGGCGGCGATGACCGGGGCCGCCGGGCTCAGGCCGGCCTTGGCCGGCGTCGCACAGGGCCGGCGGGTGGCGCTGGCCAACAAGGAATGCCTGGTGGCGGCCGGCGAGCTGTTCATGGCCGCCGTCGCGGCAAGCGGCGCCGAGCTGCTGCCGGTCGACAGCGAGCATTCGGCGGTGCTGCAGGCGCTTGCGGGCGCACGGCCGGAGACGATCGAGCGGATCCTGCTGACTGCTTCCGGCGGTCCATTCCGCACCTGGGACCTGAAGCAGCTGGCGGCGGCAACGCCGGAGCAGGCGCTCAAGCATCCCAACTGGAGCATGGGCCGCAAGATCACGATCGATTCCGCGACCATGATGAACAAGGGGTTGGAGCTGATCGAGGCGTTCCACCTCTTTCCGGTCACCGCCGGCCAGCTCGACGTGCTGATCCACCCGCAGTCGATCGTGCATGCCTTGGTCGAATACCGCGACGGCTCGGTGATGGCGCAACTCGCCAGTCCCGACATGCGCACCCCGATCGCCTATGCGCTCGCCTGGCCGGATCGGATGGCGACGCCAACGCCGCGCCTCGATCTCGTCAAACTGTCGACGTTGAATTTCGAGGCGCCCGATCGGACGCGGTTTCGCGCGCTGGCGCTGGCGGAGGCAGCGCTCGCCAAGGGCGGCAAGGCAACGGCAGTGCTCAACGCCGCGAACGAGATCGCGGTCGAAGCCTTCCTGCAGCGGCGGATCGGCTTCCTCGACATTGCCGGCACGGTCGAGCGCTGCTTGGAAGCGGCGGAGCTTCGGCATCGTTCATGCAATACCGGGTCTATCGATGATATACTTAGTCTAGATGCTGATGGACGCAGGCTGGCGCGAGACTTCATCGACGCGCGCCACTGAGTCGACTTGGAACCCGCGGCCGCATTGGCCCAGCAATCGAATGGAATGAATAGATGAGCTTTATCAACGCACTGGCAGGCGGTGTTGGCGGCTTGCTGTTCGGACTTGCCGCATTCCTGTTCGTCCTGTCCATCGTCGTGTTCGTGCACGAAATGGGACACTTCCTGGTGGCGCGCTGGTGCAGCGTGAAGGTCTCGGCATTCTCGCTTGGCTTCGGCCCGGAGATCTACGGCTTCGACGACAAGCACGGCACGCGCTGGCGCTTCGCGTGGATTCCGCTCGGCGGCTACGTCAAGTTCATGGACGATGAGAATGGCGCCAGCATGCCGATGCGCGAACGGCTGCAGAACATGACGCCGGAAGAGCGGGCGGGCTCGTTCCATGCCAAGCCCTTGTGGCAGAAGGCCGCCGTGGTGGCGGCCGGACCGATCGCCAATTTCCTGCTGGCAATCGCGATCTTCGCCGTCCTGTTCATGACCGTCGGCGCCGTCAGCACCGCGCCGCGAGTCGATGCCCTGGTGCCGGGCGGCGTTGCCGAGCGGGTCGGCTTCAAGCCCGGCGACCTGATCGTCGCGATCAATGGCAAACCGATCGATGCTTTTCACGAGTTGCAGCAAAAGGTGAATGACAACGTAGGGTCGCAGATGACCTTTACCGTCAATCGTGCTGGCGAGATGGTCGAGATCAAGGCCGTGCCGGAACTGTCGGAAGTCTCGGACGGGCTCGGCGGCAAGGCCAAGATGGGCAAGATCGGCGTGCAGCTCTCGGCCAAGCCGCAGGACTGGAAGCACAAGAGATACGGGCCGATCGACGCAGTGGGGATGGGTGTCGAGAAGAGCTATGGCATTGTCAGATCGACATTTGCCTATCTCGGCAATGTAATCATGGGGCGCCAGAGCGCGGATCAACTTGGCGGCCCGGTTCGAATTGCCAATGCGTCTGGCAAGATTGCCAAGATGGGCTTGGATCAATTGGTGTATTTCGTCGCCTTCATCTCGGTCAGTCTTGGTATGGTCAATCTGTTTCCGGTGCCGATACTTGATGGCGGCCACCTGACCTTCTACGCGATCGAGGCGCTGCGCGGCAAACCGCTCAACGAGGAGACCCAGGAAATGGCGTTCCGGGTCGGCTTCGGGCTGATCATGGCACTGATGCTGTTTGCATTTTGGAACGATCGCTTCATCCTGCTCGGTTGGCTGCCGTTCACGGGCTGACTTTTTCTGTCGATGAGCGCCGCGAACAGCCCGCCGAATCGAAGCTTGTGAAGCATTCTTGCCACTTCCAATCGAGTTGCTGAATCGTTAAACGTGCGTTAGCGATGAGGTGCTTTCGGCGAGGCTGCAACGGGGCAGTGTGCCGGAATGTGGCACTTGATCGTGATCCGGTGTTCCCTGGTACCGACAGGGATAGCCGAGGCACTGGGGGACTCGGGAAAAATCGAAGGGCAGACGCAGGTATGCCTCAATTCAAGTCAACGGCTTTGCCGCTGCTGCGCTTGATCGCGGTGCTTATTGCGATCACGCCGGCAATAATGGCGGTAGAGCGCGCGAGTGGGCTTTCGTTGCTTACCAGCGTCGCCTCGGCGCAGGGAGCGATTCGCGACATCCGCGTCGTCGGCAATCGGCGCGTCGAGCCGGAAACGGTGCGATCGTATCTGCAATTCTCGGTCGGCGACGCCTATGACGCCGGCAAGGTCGACCGCTCGCTGAAAGCGCTCTTCCAGACCGGCCTGTTCGCCGATGTGCGCATCGACCGCGACGGCGCGGGTGTTGTCATCACCGTCGTCGAGAATCCGGTCATCGGTCAGGTCGCGTTCGAGGGCAACAGCGAGGTTGATACCGCGACGTTGCAGAACGAGGTCCAGCTGAAGGCGCGCTCGATCTATACCCGTGCCCGCGCGCTCGCCGACGCGCAGCGCATCCTTGATGTCTATCGCCGGCAGGGTCGCTTTGCTGCGTCGGTGGAGCCGAAGCTCATCGAGCTCGATCAGAACCGCGTCAATCTCGTGTTCGAGATCAACGAGGGCGGGGCCACCAAGGTCCAAAAGATCACGTTCGTCGGTAACCGCGCGTTCTCCGACTCGCAGCTGCGCGACATCATTTCGACGACCCAGTCGGGCTGGTTCGACTTCCTCAAGGGCACCAATGTCTATGACCCCGACCGGGTCAATCTCGACAAGGAGCTGTTGCGGCAATATTATTTGAAGAACGGCTACGCCGATGTGCGCGTGGTCGCCGGCAATGCCGAGATCGACCGCGTCGGTTCCGGCTTCTACATCACGTACACGATCGACGAGGGTGACCTCTACACGTTCGGAGACGTGCGGATCGAGAGCGCGCTGGCTTCGAATTCGGCCCGACGATTTTCGCGGCTATCTGCTGACGACGCCGGGACAGGTCTACAACGCGAGTTCGATCGAAAAGACGGTCGAGAAGCTGACGCTGCAGGTGTCCGAGCAGGGCTATCCGTTTGCACGTGTCCGTCCCCGGGCCGATCGCAACGAGGCCGGCCGGGTGATCAGCCTGACCTACACCATCGACGAAGGCCAGCGGGTCTATATCGAGCGCATCAACGTCATCGGCAACCTGCGCACCAAGGATCACGTGATTCGCCGCGAGTTCCGCCTGGTCGAAGGCGACGCGTACAATCCGCTGATGGTCGAGGCCGCAAAGAAGCGCCTGCAGTCGCTGGGCTTCTTCAAGGCGGTCGACGTCAAGCGCCGTCAAGGCGGTGCGCCGGATCGCGTGGTGCTCGATGTCGAGCTGGTGGAACAGCCGACGGGCGAGCTCTCGTTCGGAGCGGGTTACTCGACCAATGAAGGCGTGATCGGCGACGTCAGCGTCACCGAGCGCAACCTGCTGGGCAACGGCCAGTTCCTGCGCTTGAAGCTGTCGGGATCGCTGAACCGCTTCCAGGTCGATTTGAGCTTCACGGAGCCGCGCTTCCTCGATCGCAACCTGGCTGCCGGCTTCGACCTGTTCTACAAGGATATCAACGCTCTCAGCACCTCGTCCTACAAGAGCCGGAAAGAGGGTGGCAGCCTTCGGCTTGGCTTCCCGCTGTCCGAGAACATCTGGCTGAACACCAACTACACGCTGTCGTACGACGACATCTACGAGGTCGATACGACGACCGCCTCGCGGGCCGTCATCCAGGCTCAGGGTGCAGCGTTGACGTCCGCTGTCGGCAGCGCGATCACCTACGATACGCGCAACCATCCGAAGAACCCCAATCGCGGCGTCTACATGCAGCTGGGCGCCGACTTTGCCGGCGTCGGCGGCGACGTTCAGTACGTCAGGCTGCAGGGCGAAGGCCGTGGCTATTACCCGATCACCGAGAAGATCACGTTCGTCGGCCGCGTCGTCGGTGGTCAGATCGAGGGTTGGGGTGGTCAGGACGTGCGGCTGCTCGACTTGTACTACAAGGGCGGCGAGACGATCCGTGGCTTCGACAAGTCTGGCATCGGCCCTCGTGATATCGCGACCGGCGACGCTCTTGGCGGCAAGACGTTCTGGTCCACCACGGCCGAGGTGCGCTTCCCGCTGCCGTTCATTCCCGATGAGCTCGGCATGTCGGGCGCGGTGTTCGCCGATGCGGGCTCGCTGTTCGGAGCCAGCGACCTTGCCAAGTCGCTCAGCGGATCGTGCGGCGTCCCGGTCGCGGCTGGGCAGCGCCCGAACGTTTGCCTGGTGGATTCGAGCGTGATCCGCTCGTCGGTCGGTGCCGGCCTCCTGTGGAACTCGCCGCTCGGTCCGCTGCGTCTCGACTATGCTTACGCCCTGACCAAGGACGACTTCGACAAGACCCAGATGATCCGTTTCGGCGCGTCGACGAAGTTCTGACATCTTGACGCAAATATCCGGTGTTGAAAAAGGGCGGGAGCGATCTCGCCCTTTTCGTTTGGTTTGAAGGATTGCCAGCGGGCTGATATGTCGGCTGGGTATTGCGACCAGCTCAGGCGGACGACATGGAGCATCCCGGATTTTTTGACCGCGCAGGTCCGTTCACGCTGGAAGCGTTGGCGCGGGCCGCGGAAGCCACGCTGGCGCCTGGCGTCGACGGCCAGCGCGAGGTGAGCGACATCAGACCGCTGGGCGAGGCAGGGCCCGAGCACCTGACGTTCCTCGACAACAAGAAGTACTTGCCGCAGCTGGCCGGGACCAAGGCCGGGGCATGCCTCGTCCAGCAGGCATTCGCCGATCGATTGCCGCCGGCGACGGCGGTGTTGCTGGCAAAGTCGCCCTATCGCAGCTTCGCGCTGGCACTGGCGCAGTTCTACCCGCTGGCGATGCGGCCCCGGATTTCCGCCGCCGGCGCGCGCCAGGCCGTCGACCCGACCGCGACGATCGAGGATGGCGCCGAGGTCCAGCCCGGCGCCGTGGTCGCCGCCGAGGCGGTGATCGGCCGTGGCACCATCGTCGCTGCCGGCGCGGTGGTCGGCTTTCGCTGCACGATCGGGCGCGACTGCTTCATCGGGCCGAGCGTGACGGTCTCGCACGCGCTGGTCGGCGACCGCGTCGTGCTGCACGCCGGAGTGCGGATCGGCCAGGACGGCTTCGGCTTTGCGATGGGCGCGCGCGGCCACCTCAAGGTGCCGCAAATCGGCCGCGTGATCATCCAGGACGACGTCGAGATCGGCGCCAACAGCACGATCGATCGCGGCGCCCTTAAGGATACGATCATCGGGGAAGGCACGAAAATTGATAATTTGGTACAGATCGGGCACAACGTGATCATTGGACGGCATTGCGTGATCGTCGGACAGTGCGGTATCGCGGGCTCGTCCGAGCTTGCGGACTTCGTGGTGATGGGTGGCCAGGCCGGTGTGGCCGGGCATATCAAGGTCGGATTGGGCGCACAGATCGCCGGCGGCAGTCACGCCAAGGACGACCTTCCGGCCGGTGCCCGCGTGATAGGGACGCCGGCGCGGCCATTGCGCCAATGGATGAAGGAGCAGTTGGCCGTGAGGCGGCTGGCGGCGAGCGCGGCCTCCGATCCCGGCTCTGACGAGTGATTGCGGCGCGTGATGGACAGATGATGAGCAAAGCAATGAACGAAGCAGGATCCGCTCCGGGGCTCGCCACCGCCGACATCAATCGGCTGATGAAGCTTCTCCCGCATCGCTATCCGTTCCTGCTCGTCGATCGCATGTACGACATGGATCGCGACGTGACGGCGGTGGGCGTGAAGAACGTCACCATCAACGAGCCGTTCTTCCAGGGACATTTCCCGCAATTCCCGGTGATGCCCGGCGTGCTCATCATCGAAGGCCTGGCGCAGACCGCGGGCGCATTGTGCGTCCACAGTCTCGGCGCCGAATACAAGCCGCAGATCGTGTATTTCATGGGGATCGACAACGCCAAGTTCCGCAAACCGGTATTTCCCGGTGATCAACTGCACTATCATGTGCGCAAGATCCGCAGCCGAGGCCGCGCCTGGCGCTTTTTCGGAGAGGCCAAGGTCAACGGCGCGGTCGTCGCGGAAGCCGAGATCAGCGCCATGATCGTGGACCCAGATGCCCAAGCAAACCAGAGCCGCTGACCGCACGATCCATCCGAGCGCGATCGTCGAGGACGGTGCCCGGCTCGGCGCCAATGTCAGAATCGGACCGTTCTGCCTGGTCGGGCCGCAGGCCACGATCGGCGACGGCTGCGAGCTGATCAGCCATGTCGTGGTTGCCGGCGACACCACGATCGGCGCCGGCACGCGGATTTTTCCATTTGCCTCGATCGGGCACCAGCCACAGGACCTGAAGTACAAGGGCGAGCCGGCGACGCTCTCGATCGGCGCCAACTGCACCATTCGCGAGGGCGTCACGATGAACCCCGGCACCGCCGGCGGCGGCTCGGTGACGACGGTGGGCGACGGCTGCGCGTTCCTTGCGAACAGCCACGTCGGCCATGATTGCCGCGTCGGCAACAACGTCATCTTCTCCAACAACGTGATGCTCGCCGGCCATTGCAGCGTCGGCGACTATGCGATCATCGGCGGCGGCGCGGCGGTGATCCAGTTCGCCCGCGTCGGCGCGCACTCGTTCCTCGGCGGGATGTCGGGGCTCGAGAACGACCTCATTCCCTACGGCATGGCGCTCGGCAATCGCGCCTACCTGTCGGGGCTCAACATCATCGGCCTGCAGCGCCGCGGCTTCTCGCGCACCGACATCCACAACCTGCGGCGTGCCTACCGGTTGATGTTCGCCGACGAAGGCACGCTGCTCGAGCGGGTCGAGGACGTGGCGACCGAATTCGCGGACCATCAGATCGTCCAGGAGATCGTCGCCTTCATCAGGGCCGGGGGCAAGCGCTCCGTGTGCACACCGCGCGACGGGCATGACGGCTGACGGTGCGCCGAGGCTTGGCCAGCCGGGACCGCTTGGCATACTGGCCGGCGGTGGCGTGCTGCCCGAGCAGATCGCCGAGCTGACGCTCGCCAGGGGGCGCGGCGTTCACATCGTCGGCATCGAGGGCGAGGCCGGGCGCGGCATCGAGCGGTTTGCGCACACCTGGGTGAACTGGGGCGGCATCGGCCGGATGACCAGCAGCTTCCGCGCCGCCGGTTGCCAGGACATGATCTTCGTCGGCGGCGTCACCCGGCCCGATCCGCGACGCGTCCGCCCCGATCTCGGGCTGATCAGGGCGATCCCGACGATTCTCAGGCTGTTCGGCGGCGGCGATGACCACGTGCTGCGCCGGGTGGTGCGGTTCTTCGAGGCACAAGGCTTCACGGTGCGCGGCGTCGCCGACGTGGCGCCGGAGCTGGTCGTTGCCGCCGGTGCGGTCGGCCGGATCGCGCCGGCGCCGGCCTACACCAGGGATGCGACCGGCGGGTTTGCGCTGATCGGCGCCCTGGGCATGGCCGATGTCGGACAAGGGGTCGTCATGCGCGACGGCCGCGTGCTGGCGGTCGAGGCGGCGGAAGGCACCGACCGCATGCTCACCCGGCTGGTCGAGGCGGGCGATCGCCGGGCGGCGGGCGGTGTGCTGATCAAGGGCCCGAAACCCGGGCAGGAGCTGCGCATCGACATGCCGGTGATCGGGCCGCGCACCGTCGAGTTGGCGGCAAAGGCCGGCCTCGCGGGCATCGCCGTCGGCGCCGGCCGCGTGCTGGTCGTCGACCGGGCCGGACTGATCGAGCGGGCGGACCTGGCCGGCCTGTTCGTCACCGGCATCGAGGATCGGACCGTGGCGAAGCCGGTGCGGTCGGTCCTGTCGCTGGCACCGCTCAACCGCCTGCGTCCAGACAAGCGCGTGCGCCGCGACATGGCGCGAGGCGCCTGGGTGCTGGCCGCGGTGCAGGCATTCGGCGACTCGGGTGGGGTCGTGGTGGTGCGCCGGCACGTGATCGCGGTCGACACCGGCGAGGGGCTGGCGGCGACGATGAGCCGCGTGCGGGAGCTGCGGCAGTGGGGGGCGACCTCGCGGTCGCGGCGACGAGGAGCGCTGGCGGTCGGGCCGTCGATGATCGAGGACGCCGGGCTCGAGGCGATCATGGCGGCGGTTGCCGACAGCGGCCTTGCCGGCGTCGCGCTGCCGCCGGGGCTTGCCGCGGACATCGTCGATCGGGCCGGTCGCATCGGCGAGGAGCGTAACCTGGCCGTGGTCGCGACCCAGGGACCATGGGCGGGGGGCACGCACGATGAGCCGTGAAGCCGAGAGACGGCCGCTCAGACTGTTCCTGGTCGCCGGCGAGCATTCGGGCGATGCCATCGGTGCCAAGCTGATGGCCGCGCTCAATGCGATGCGGCCGGGCGGGATCGTCTATGCCGGCATCGGGGCGGAGGGCATGGCGGCGCATGGGCTGGTGCCGCTCTATCCGATGGCGGACGTTGCCGTCATGGGCCCGCTGTCGATCCTGCAGCGGCTGCCGCGCATCGTGCAACGCGTCTATCGCACCGTCGACGCCGCGCTCGCCTTCGAGCCCGACGCGGTGGTGATCATCGACGCGCCGGAATTCACCCATCCGATCGCCAGGCGCATCCGCAAGCGCAATGCCGCAATTCCGATCGTCGACTATGTGAGCCCGAGCGTCTGGGCGTGGCGGCCGGGTCGAGCGAAGCGGATGCGCCGCTATGTCGATCACGTCATGGCGTTGCTGCCGTTCGAGCCGGCGGTGCACCGCCAGCTCGGCGGGCCCGAGTGCACGTATACCGGGCACCCGATGATCGAGAAGCTCGACTGGATCTCCGCGCTCGATACCCGACCGCTGGCGGAGCGGCTGGGCCTCGGCGCGAGCGAGCCGCTGCTGGTGGTCCTGCCCGGCAGCCGCGTGTCGGAGGTGTCGCGGCTGATGCAGCCGTTCGGCGACGCGGTGGCGAAGCTGAAGGCGATGGGGCATGCGCCACGGGTGGTGATCCCGGCGATGCCGCATGTCAGGGATCGCATCGCCGCCGCGGCCGGCGACTGGGCGGTGACGCCGACCCTGCTCGACGGCGAAGCGGACAAGTTCCGCGCCTTCAAGCTGGCGCGCGCGGCGCTCGCCGCTTCGGGCACCGTGACGCTGGAGCTCGGCATCACCGGCGTGCCGATGATCGTCGCCTACAAGGTCGATGCGATCGCCGTGCAGCTTCGCCATCTGGTCAAGGTGCACTCGATCGTGCTGGCGAACCTGGTCGCCGAGGAGAACGCGTTCCCCGAGTACATCCAGGAGGCATGCAACGGCGATACGCTCGCCGGCGCGCTGGCGCCGCTGCTCACCGACACTCCGGCGCGCGCCGCGCAGCTCGCGACGCTGGCGCGGATGCCGGGCCGGATGCGGCTGCCGTCCGGCACGCCCAGCGAGGCGGCGGCCAGGATCGTCCTCGAGCATGCCGGGCGGCGATGACAGGCCAGCCGTCCGGTGGCGCGGCCGGCGTCAGCCTTTGGCTGCGCCGTGGCTGCGGCTGTACGGATTGCGCGGCGGCGACTGCCAGCCGGCGAGCGCACCCTCGGCGGGCCGGTAGATCTCGACCTTCAGCGGATAGCACCTGGCGGCGTCGTCCGAATGCGTGGCGCCGCAGTCGCCGCCCGGGCAGGCCGACAGGGCGCCGAGCAGATCGATCTCGGCGAACAGCTCGATGAAGTCGCCGGGCCGCACCGGGCTCGCCTTCATGAAGTACTGGTGCGTGTCGCGGGTGAAGCCGGTGCACATGAACACGTTGAGCACGTCGTGGACGTGCGGCTCGGCCTCGGCCAGCGTCAGCCCCGCCCCTTCGGCGAGCGCGCGCGTCAGGTTCGAGTGGCAGCAGTGATGGTATTCCGTGCCCTTGAGCATCACGTTGGTATAGGGATCGCAGCGCGTGCCGATGACGTCGTGAATGCCGCCGCCGTCGTCGTCGAAGCCATACCAGTCGAGCGTGTCGTGCGTGATCGTCGCCATCGGGCGCAGGTTCGGCAGATTGCTCCACAGCCGATGCCCGGTGGTGACGTGGGTGGCGTGCAGGGCGCGGGTCTTGCCGCTGAAGAAGCGCTCGGAGAGGTCGGCGGCGTTCCACAGGTTGAGATCGCCGACCTGCGGTCCCTCGACGCCGACGATGCGGAACAGGTGGCCCGCCGGGACGCGGAACGCGCGCGCGTCGCGCGGCGGCACCAGCAGCTCCGACACCTTCGTCATGCCGGTGCGGGCGCGTGCGTAGAACGCCGCGTCGAACGGCGGCAGGTGCTCGACCTCGTAGGTGACGATCGGCCTCTTCGCGCGCCGCGCGGCGGCGTCGGCGGGGGTCGGCGATTGCGGGGATCGTGTCATGGGAGGCTCCGTGCGGTTGCTCTGGCAGCGTGTCTCACAACACCTTGCCCGGGTTCATGATGCCATTCGGATCGAACAGGTCCTTGATGCCGCGCATCAGCTCGATCTCGACCGCGCTCTTGTAGCGCACGAGGCTCGAGCGCTTGAGCCGGCCGATGCCGTGCTCGGCCGAGATCGAGCCGTCGAGCCCGGCGACGATGTCGTGCACGGCGTTGCCGACTGCGTCGCGCAATGCAAGGAAGCGCTGCCGGTCCATGCCGATCGGCTGGGCGATGTTGTAGTGCACGTTGCCGTCGCCGAGATGGCCGAGCGCCAGCGGCCGGCAGCCCGGGCAGAGCTTCTCCATCGCCGCGTTCGCCAGGGCGACGAACTCGGCAATGCGCGCCACCGGCACCGAGACGTCGTGCTTGATGTTGCCGCCCTCCGGCTTCTGCGCCTCCGAGATGCCCTCGCGCAGCCGCCACAGGTCCTTGGCCTGTCCGACCGAGGCGGCGATGACGGCATCGAGGATGATGCCTTGCTCCGAGGCCGAGTTGAGGACCGCCTCCATCTCGCGGACGGCGCCGCCGTCGGCCCTGGCGGCGGAGATCTCCAGCAGCACGTACCACGGATGGCTGGCCGCGAACGGATCGCGGGCGCCCGGAATATTGCGGGTCACGAACTCGAGCGCGATGCGCGGCATGAATTCGAATGCGGTCAGGTCGCGGCCGCAGGCGCCATCGGCGAGCTGCAGCAGGGCCAGCGCATCCTCGATCCGCGCGAGCGACACGAATGCGGTTGCCCGCTCCGCCGGGCGCGGGAACAGCTTCAGCACCGCGGCGGTGATGATGCCGAGCGTGCCCTCGGCGCCGATCAGCAGGTCCTTCAGGTCGTAGCCGGTATTGTCCTTCTTCAGCGCCTTGAGGCCGTGGATGATGCGGCCATCCGGCAGCACCGCCTCGATGCCGAGGGTCAGCGCGCGGGCGTTGCCGTAGGCGAGCACGCCGACGCCGCCGGCGTTGGTCGACAGGTTGCCGCCGATGCGGCACGAGCCTTCCGACGGCAGGCTCAGCGGGAACAGGCGGCCGGCATCGGCGGCGGCGGCCTGGGCGTCGGCCAGCGTCACGCCGGCTTCGGCGACCATGCTGTTGCCGGCCGCGTCGAGGCTGCGGATCCGGTCGAGGCGGGCAACGGAGACGACGATCTCGTGCCCATGCTCGAACGGGACCTGGCCGCCGACCAGGCCGGTGTTGCCGGCCTGCGGCACGACGGCGATGCGATGCTCGTTGGCGAGCGCCAGGATCCGCGACACCTCCTCGGTAGAGCCGGGGCGCAGCACCGCCGCGGCGCGGCCGAAGTACGTGTCGCGCCACTCGCGCAGATACGGCAGCTGGGCGTCGGGGTCGGTCAGCGCATGGGCCGGGCCCACGATTTCGGCGAACTGGGCAACGAGACCTGGCGATGGGGGCTTGTGGACAGTGCGGCTCGACACGCTTGCTTCGCTCCCGAGGGCTTCTTGCGGCTGTCATTCGGTGATAACGGTCCCGGCGCACGGGGGTGACGGGGCAGTTGAGGCATTCTGGCATGCGTCGTGGCATCACCGAAAGACTTCGCCGGACACGGCTCGCTGCCTTCTGCATGCTCTATGCGATGTTCGCGATCGGTTCCACCGCCGCCGCCGCCGACAGCGGCCTCGAGCTGGCGGCCGAGCAGGCCCGGCGGCTGGTGGTGCCGGCCGGCACTGCGGTGCTGGCGGCCGACGCGTCGCCGGAAGGCCACTGGACGTTCGTCAACGGCAAGGGCGAGCGGTTCACCGCCGCGACCAAGGAAGAGATGGCGCGAATGCCGGGCGTGCTGGCGCCGGAGGCAAAGGAGGCGGGGGGGCGGCTGATCCTGGTCGTCACCGAGGCGAGCGTCTTCGGACCGGGCGACGCCTTGTCGATGCTGCCGCGCGATACCGGCGTGCGGCTGTCGACCGCGACCGGCCTCTACCCGATGACCGCTGGCGGCGCCAAGGTGCGCCAGGTGCAGATTGGTCCCAGGCTGCGCGTCGAGGTCGGCGAGCGCGCCGGCTTCGACGAGGTATTGCTGCAGCTCGACAAGTCCCTGGCGCGAGGTGGCATCCGGGTGGTCACGCTCGAGCCGGGCGCGCCGGCAACGCTAGGTCGCCGGCTGGCGATCGACGCCAAAGCCAAGGGCGATCTGATCGAGCGGATCGATCCCGTAAGGCTGGTCGATGCGATCGCCGGCCTGCGCGGCCAGACGGTGGTGGTGACGGGACGCCTCGAAGGCAAGTTCCTGCATTTCCAGGTGCCCGGCGCTGCCGATCGCAGCCTGATCGTCGCCGATCTGACATCGGCAGCCGCCGATCATGACGTCAATCTGATCATCCTCGATGCGCCGGCGGGCCGGCAGCCAGGCAGCCGGAACTGGCTCTGGCTCAAGGCCGAAGTGCAGGGCGCCGAGGGGCTGCATCCCGATTCCGGCCTCGATGGCCTGCTCTCGACGCTGGCGAGCGACGCGCGGCCGCTCGACGTGCGCTTGGCCGGGCTCGACGACCGGCGCACCGTCCTGGTGGCGGTGCCGGGCGCGCCGGCATCCTCCGGCGCGATCGGCGGCATTGGCGGCGCGCTGTCACGCGCCGCCTCCGATCTTGCCGGCAGCGTCACCGGGCGCATCGAGCCGGCCGCGATCCATATGCATCTCGTCAGCGCCCAGCGGCAGCGCGAGCTCGACCGTCGCCTCATCCGTTGGCTGCCGGCGTGGGCGACATGGGGCTATCTCGGATTGCTGGTGGCGGGCGCGATCGGCGCGCCGGCCTCGCGGCGGTGGTGGGCGCGCGTCTGGCCGCCGGAGACGGCGGCCGACTATCCAGGCGCGATCGGCCTGCAGGCGGCTCGGGCTGTGCGGCTGCTGATCTACGCCCTTGTCTTCATGCCGGCGGCGGCGATCGCGTCGTTGCCGGCGACGCTGCTCGGTTCGCTGCGCCGGTCCCGTCAGCCCGCCTGATCGGCGAGCCGCGCCAGCGTCTCGTCGCGCCCCAGCACCGCCATCACGTTGAACACCGGCGGCGATACCGAGGTGCCGGTGAGCGCCGCGCGCAGCGGTTGGGCGATCTTGCCGAGCTTGTGGCCGCCGGCCTCGGCATAGGCGCGCACGATATCCTCGAGTGCCTTCGCATCCCACGAGTTGAGCGCCGCGAAACGCTCGATCAGCGCCGCGAGATGCCCCTTCGCCTCGGCGTCGAGGAGCTTCGTCGCCTTGTCATCGAGCGTCAGCGGGCGCTTGACGAAGATGCTGGCCGCGCCATCCACCACCTCGCGCAGCGTCTGCGCACGGGGCTTCAGGTCCGGCATCAGCGCCAGCAGCTGCCGGCGCTGGGTGTCGTCGAGCCTTGCCGGCGCGACCGTCGAGCCGAGCTCCGGCAGCACCGCCTCGATCGCGGCGAGCAGGTCCCGGTCCGGCGTCTCGCGGATGTATTGCGCGTTGGTGTCGGCGAGCTTCTTGAAGTCCATCCGCGCCGCCGACCGGCCGAGCGAGGTGAGGTCGAACCACTCGATCATCTTGTCGAGCGGGAAGATCTCGTCGTCGCCGTGGCTCCAGCCGAGCCGCACCAGGTAGTTTTTCAAGGCGGCCGGCAGGTAGCCCATGGCGCGATACGCCTCGATGCCGAGCGCGCCGTGGCGCTTCGACAGCTTGGCGCCGTCGGCGCCGTGGATCAGCGGCACGTGTCCGAACACCGGGATGTCCCAGCCCATCGCCTGATAGATCTGGGTCTGGCGGGCGGCGTTGGTCAGGTGGTCGACGCCGCGCACCACGTGCGTGACGCCCATGTCGTGGTCGTCGACCACCACGGCGAGATTGTAGATCGGCGTGCCGTCCGACCGCAGGATGACGAGGTCGTCGAGCTCCCGGTTCTGGAACACGACGCGGCCCTGCACGATGTCGTCGACCACCGTCTCGCCGTCGCGCGGCGCCTTGAAGCGGATGACGCCGGCGGAGCCCTGCGGGGGGGCATCGGCCGGATCGCGGTCGCGCCAGGGGCTCATGACGGTGAAGGGGCGCTTCTCGGCCTCGGCCTTCTCGCGCATCGCGGCAAGCTCGTCCTGGGTCAGGTGGCAGCGGTAGGCCTTGCCGGCCGCCAGCAGCTGGTGGGCGACCTCGGCGTGGCGGGCGGCCCGGCTGAACTGCGACAGCGGCTCGCCGTCCCAGTCGAGGCCCAGCCACTTCAAGCCGTCGAGGATGGCGTCGACTGCCTCCGGCGTGTGACGGGTGCGGTCGGTGTCCTCGATGCGCAGCAGGAACTTGCCGCCGGTGTGCCGCGCGTACAGCCAGTTGAACAGGGCCGTGCGCGCGCCGCCGATATGTAGGTAGCCGGTGGGCGAGGGGGCAAAGCGGGTGACGACGGCTTTGCCGTGTGCGGTCGTGCTGTTCATAGTGCGTCGCTGCTTTTTGTCATTGGCGATATCGGTGCGCCGTGTAGCATGGGCGGCGGGACGGGGTAAGAGCGCTGAAGATGAGCGAGGCGGGGGCAGGATTTGCGGACGACGCGCCGGCCCGGCGCTTCGGCTCGCGCACCGTTATGGCGCGCCTTCGCCCGGCGGCGCTGCTCGCGGCGTTCGAAGCCGAGCAGGAGCGCTGGTTCCTGTGGGTGCCGGTGTTTCTCGGCGCCGGGATAGCGGCCTATTTCCAGCTTGCCGCCGAGCCGCCGCTGCTGCTGGCGATCGCCCCCCTGCCGGTGGCGCTGGTGCTGTCGCTGTTGTGGCGCCGCGGCAGCCCGGCGGTGATGGTCGGCGGCGCGCTGCTGGCGGCCGCCACCGGGTTCGCGCTAGCCAAGATCAGGACCGATTTCGTTCGCGCGCCGGTGCTCGAGCGCCAGTATTGGTCGGCCGACGTCCGCGGCTTCGTCGAGCTGGTCGAGCCCCGCGCCAGCCGCGGTCAGCGCATCACGCTGCGGCTCGTATCGTTCGCCGGGCTCGCCCCGGAGCGCATGCCGTACCGGATCCGGGTCCGCACCATGACCGCCCTGCCGGGCCTGAAGCCCGGCGACGGATTGCGGCTCAAGGCGACGCTGGCCGCGCCCGGCATCCCGGCGTTGCCCGGCGATTACGATTTCGCCCGCGCGGCCTGGTTCATGCGGCTCGGCGGGATCGGCTACAGCATGGCTCGGCCGACGCTCGATCCCGACCTCGGCGAGCCGCCGTTCAGCCTGCGCTTCTGGGCCGGCGTGGAGCGGGTGCGGCTCGCGATCGGACAGCGCATCACCGCGGGCCTTGCAGGCGAGCCCGGCCAGATCGCCAACGGCCTGATCACCGGCGAGCGCGGCGGCATCAGCCAGGCGACCAACGACGCCTACCGCGACAGCGGATTGTTTCACATCCTGTCGATCTCGGGCCTGCACATGGTGATCATGGCGGGGGCCGTGTTCTGGGTGGCGCGGGTGCTGCTGGCGCTGGTGCCGTGGATCGCACTGCGGCTGCCGATCAAGAAGATCGCGGCGCTCGCTGCGACGATCGCCGCGCTGGGCTACCTGCTGATCTCCGGTGCCTCGCCGGCGACGGTCAGGTCCTGGATCACGATCTCGATGATGTTCTTCGCGGTGCTGATGGACCGGCCGGCATTGAGCCTGCGCAACGTCGCGCTGTCGGCGCTGGCGATCCTGGTGGTGTTCCCGGAGAACCTGTTCGACGTCGGCTTCCAGATGTCCTATGCGGCAGTCGTCGCGCTGGTGGCGGTCTACGAATGGCTGCGCGAGCGCGAGGCGACCAACGGGCCGGCCGAGCCGCGCCACGCCCTGGTGACCGGCCTGCTGTTCTTCGGCGGCATCATCTTGACGACGTTGATCGCCAGCGCCGCCGTCGCCCCGTTCGCCGCCTACTACTTCCACAAGAGCCAGCAATACGCGGTGCTGGCCAACCTGATCGCAATCCCGGTCTGCAACATTCTCGTCATGCCGGCGGCGCTCGCCACGTTGATCGCGATGCCGTTCGGCCTCGAGGCGGTGCCGTTGTGGTTGATGGGGCACGGCATCGATCTGATGACGTGGATCGCCTACACGGTGGCGCGGTTGCCCGGCGCGGTCGGGCGGATCGCGGCGATCCCGACCCTGGCGTTCGGGCTGATGGCGGTCGGCGGGCTATGGCTGTGCCTGTTCCGGACCCGATTGCGGCTCGCCGGGCTCGCGCTGGTGGCGGCGGGGCTCGGTTTCGCGCCGATGCGCGACAAGCCCGATATCCTGGTCGGTCGCGACGGTGCGCTGGTGGCGGTGCGCACGCCGCAGGACCAGCTGTCCGCCACGCCGGCCAAGGGGGCCAAGTTCGAGTTGACGCGCTGGCTCGAGCACGAGGCCGACGCGCGCACTCCGCGGCAGGTTTCGGCGGCTGACGCCTTCCGCTGCGACGGCGCCGGCTGCACCGTCACCGTCAAGGGCCAGCTGGTCGCCGTTGCCACCCATCCTGCGGCGCTGGCCGACGATTGCGCCAGGGCCAATATTCTCGTGTTGACGTTCCCGCGGCCGCCCGGCTGCAGCGGCACCGGCGGCCTGGTGATCGATTTCTTCCGCTCGCGGGCGGAGGGTACCATAGTGGTATTCATCGACGACGGGCAGGTGCGCGTGAAATCCGTCGCCTCGGCTCGCGGCGATCGGCCGTGGGCACCGAGCCGCGACGTGCGCCGGCCGTTGATGCGCAAGGCGGCGCTCGCCGCCGGTTCGCGGCTGAGTGCATTCGCGGCGCCGGTCGACCTTGCCGGCGGCGACGGACGCCGGCCGGAGCACGAGGAGGACGATCTCCAGATGGACGACCGCGGACCTTGATCGGAAGCCGGCGGTCTCGGCAGTGGCTGCCGGACGCCGCATCGCAACCGCCGGAACGGTTGCCTTGCAACCTTGCAAAGTGCCCAAAACCACGACTTGCGGTCCGTTCGAACGTCGGCCTAGTATTTCAACAGCTGCAATCGGCGGTACGGCGCGTCTCGGCATCCGAGACGACCGGTCTTCTCGCTGGTTGGGCGCTTCAGGCCGGCGGCGCCGTCGTACACCGGCCGCCTTGAAGCGGTAGTGGAGGGTTCGCGGCGCTTTGGCGCAAGTTCGCGGTTTGCGAGCTTGGCGAGCTGAGCGCTTCGACGTGCAGTAGCCAAGGGAGTGCTCTCAGTGAAGAAAAAGCTGACATCGGCTCAACAGACGATGCAATCCGTGCGCCGGTTCTCCCGCCGCACGTTCCTGAAAACCGCCGGCGCCGCCGGTTCGCTTGCGGCCATGGGGCCATGGGTCGTCGCCGACGCTCAGTCGTCCTCGGGATCGCTCAGCATCCTCAACTGGGACGACGAATTGCCCGATCCGGTGATCCCGAATTTCGAGAAGGCGACCGGCATCAAGGTGAACCCGACGCCGTTCTCGCAGAACGAGGAGCAGATCAACAAGCTGCAGGCGACCGGCGGCGAAGGCTTCGACCTCTGCCAGCCGACGCACGACCGCGCGCCGCAGTTCAAGGACCTCGGCGTGCTGGCGCCGTTCGACACGAACAAGCTGCGAACGCCGGCAACCTCATTCCGTCGATGCTGGAAGGCTCGACGCAGCAGTCTGGACCTGGGACGGCAGCTCTATCACGTGCCGCATTGCTGGGGCACCGAGGCGATTTCCTGGCGCACCGACCAGACCAAGGTCGATCCCGCCACGCTGTCCTACGGCACGCTGTGGAACGACGAGTACAAGGGCAAGGTGCAGGGCCGGCCGCATTCGCTGCTGCTCGGCATCGGCCTGTGGATGGATGGCACCGGCAAGCTGCCGTCGAACCGCATGCTCGACGCCTTCAAGGACGAAGAGACCTTCAAGAAGATCTACGACCAGATCCTCGCCGATCGCGATCGAGCACAAGCCGTGGATCAAGCAGTTCTGGGATTCGGCCGACAACACCAAGTCGGGCCTGCATGGAGAACGACGTGGTGATCGGCCAGACCTGGGACGGCCCGGCGCTCAGCCTGAAGAAGGACGGCAAGCCGGTCAGCTACATGGCGCCGAAGGAAGGCGCGATCGCCTGGATCGACGGCTGTCGCGATGACCAAGGCGGCCAAGAACGTGCGAGCAGGTCTACGAGTTCCTGAAGTACCTGCAGACGCCGGAAGCCTCGGCGGCGGTGGCCGAAGGCTCGGGCTACAACCCGGTCGTCACGGGCGCCGACGCGCTGCTGTCGGAGCAGGCGCAAGAAGAACTTCCAGGAGGCCTATCCGGGCGACGCGCTGCAGAACGCTGTGGCACCGCGGCCGGCCGAGCCGACCTGGTTCGCCGATCTGCGCACCCAGTACGCCGACAAGTTCAAGTCTGCCTAACCAAGACTCGAACAGCTGTCCGTATACGCAGTCCGCGGCTGCCCGGTTCGCCGGGCGGCCGCCTCACGAGATGCAGGCCCTTCGATGAAACATCGAGAGCAGCGAGGCTCACCAGGGCGGCGAGGCGCGCATGAGCGCCGACGTCGAACTCGATAACGTGACCATCCGTTTCGGCGATTTCACTGCGGTCGAAGGACGCCAGCGCTGAAGATCAACGGCGGCGAGTTCTTCTCGCTTCCTCGGCCCGTCCGGCTGCGGCAAGACCACGATCCTGCGCGCCGATCTCCGGCTTTCTCGATCCGTCCGACGGCGAGGTCCGCATCGGCGGCCAGGACATGGCCGGCATCGGCCCCAACAAGCGCCCGACCGCGCTGATCTTCCAGAACCTGGCGCTGTTCCCGCTGATGACGGTGGCCGAGAACATCACCTACGGCCTGCGCGTGCGCGGCGTCGGCGCGCGCCGAGCGCGATCGAAGAGGCGGACGAGCTGCTGTCGACTGATCGCCTTGCCGGACCAGGGCCACAAGCTGGTCAGCGAACTGTCCGGCGGCCAGAAGCAGCGCGTGGCGATCGCCCGCGCGCTCGCGGTCGAGCCGCAGGTGCTGCTGCTCGACGAGCCGCTGTCGGCGCTCGACCTCAAGCTGCGCCAGCACATGCGCAACGAGCTGCGCGCGATCCAGCAGCGGGTCGGCATCACCTTCATCTACATCACCCACGATCAGGGCGAGGCGCTGACCATGTCGGACCGCATCGCGGTGATGAACGCCGGCGTGATCGAGCAGGTCGGCGACGGCAAGACGATCTACGACCAGCCCGGCGACGGCCTTCGTCGCCTCCTTCGTCGGCGAGAACAATCGCTTCGCCGGCACGGTGATCTGCGACCGACGGCGGCCACTGGCGTCGTCGACACCGCCGTCGGGCGCCTTGCGCGGCCGAGCCAGATCGCCGGCAGCTGGGAAGCCGGCGACAAGGCCATACTGTTCGTGCGGCCGGAGTCGCTGCGCGCTCGGCCAACGGCACTGCCGAGCCAGCCTTGCGCGCAACCGTGGTCGACGTCGCCTTCGAAGGCAATGCCAGCCAGCTGTTCCTCAAGGGCGCCGGGCAGCAAGCCGATCACCGTGCTGACTGTCGGGCGCCAGGACGCCGCGCGATTCCGCGGCCAGGGCGCGACGGTCGACGCTCGCCTACGACGCCGAGGACGCGGTCGTGCTGCCGGACGGACAGCATGGCCAGTGAAACCGTGAGCTTTCTTCTGATTTTCTCATGCCGGTCGTGGTCATCGCCGCGTTCTGGGCGATGGCCTGCTTCGAGCGCCGCCAGTTCGGCGGCGCGATCCGACCGCACGAGCTTCTTCGAGCGCAACGGCACGGCCGGTCTCGCTCTATCTCATTCTCGGCGGTCGGCATTCTGGATGCTGTTCCTGATCGTGCTGCCCTATCTCTACATGGTCGGACGATCGTTCCATCCGAAGCTGCCGCCGCTGAAGCGCGGCGGCCCGCGCGATGTCTACACGCTCGAGCAACTATCGCTATTTCCTGTTCGGCTCGCCGACGTCGACATCGAGCTGGAACACCACGCATCTCAGCGCCTTCTGGCTCACCATCGTGATGAGCATCTTCGTCACGATCCTCAACTTCGCCATCTGCTATCCGCTGGCCTATTACATGGCGCAGGTCGGCGACGGCCAGAAGGTGCGGCTGCTGATGCTGCTGCTGATCGTTCCCTACTGGGTGAACGAGATCCTGCGCGCCTTCGCGCTGCGGCTCCTGTTCGGCACCGGCGGCCTCATCAACACGGTGCTGATCGGCCTCGGCATCCTGTCCGTAGCCGATCGATTTCCTCGGCAACGACATCGGCGCTCTATGTCGGTCTGTCCTACGCCTATCTGCTGATCATGATCTTCCCGCTCTACAATGCGATCGAGAGCCTCGACAAGAACCAGATCGAGGCGGCGCGCGATCTCGGCGCGCCGTGGTGGCGCATCCACCTGGACGTCGTCATGCCCTACGCCAAGCCGGGCATCGCCTCGGGCTGCACCATGGTGTTCATGCTGTCGGCCGGCGCGCTGGCGGCGCCGCTGTTCCTCGGCGGGCCGAACACCCTGTGGTTCACGCCGATCGTCTATGACTTCTTCTTCCAGGCCTTCAACTGGCCGCGGGATGCGGCCTACGCCTTCATCCTGCTGCTGACCTGCATCGCCTTCGTGCTGCTGATGCTGCGGCTGTTCAAGGTCAGCCTCGGGGAGATCGACGCGATGACGTCGTCGGACTCGTCATGACGCGTGATGATCGGCTTCTATATCGCTGCTGTTCTTCGGCTATCTGTTCGGGCCGCTGGTGGTGATGAGCGTCACGGCCTTCAACACGCCGCAACTATCCGCAGGCCTATCCCGTTCGAGCGACTTTCACGCTCAACTGGTTCGTCAAGCTGTGCGAACCGACCGCGGCGATGATGGAAGGCCTGTGGAACTCGCTTCATCATCGGCGTCGGTGGTGGTCGCCGTGTCGGTGCCGCTCGGGCTTGCCGCGCGCTCGTGATGACACCAGATCTACGCACCGCGCGCGCGCGCTCTACTACCTGGTGATCGTCTCGCCGGTGCTGACGCCCGGCGTCATCATCGGCATCTCGACCGTGATCTTCTGGAAGGACATGGCCGGACTGGACCGGCACGCAAGGGTCGTTCTACAACGGCATCGTTCCTGTCGATCCTCGGCCAGTCGAGCTTCATTGCCGCCTATTGCCTGCTGATCATCATGGCGCGCCTGCAGCGCTTCGACCGCAGCGCAGGAGGAGGCGGCGCTCGATCTCGGCGCGAGCTGCCCGCAGGTGTTCTGGCACATCCTGCTGCCGTTCCTGAAGCCCGCCGTGATCTCGGCCGCCGTGATCGCCTTCCTGTCGTCGTTCGAGAACTACAACACGACGACCTTCGCGATCCTCGCCGACAAGACGCTGACGACGGTGCTCGCCGGGCGCATGCGGCAGGGCACGACGCCGGCGCTCAGCGCGCTCGCGGTCGTCATCATCGCCGTTTCATTGGTCGGCGCGATCGCCTTCGAGATCATTCGTCGCAACGAGGAGCGGCGGACCCGGGCGCAGAGCGATGTCGCGAGCAAGGCCACGCTGGCCGAGGAGCTCGGCGGCAGCGCCGTCGCCCACTAGTCCGCAATTCGTTCAGTTGGCGGCGATCGTGACCGGCACGCTGCTGGCGGCGGCATTGAGGATCGCATCGGGCGGCAGCACCAGGTCGACGTCGCGCAACGCGTCGCCGAATGCCCGGGCGCTGTCGACGACCTGCTCGACGTCGGAGGTTTCGAGCAGGGCATAGGCGCACGCGCGCATCGCCGGGCAGACGCTGTTCTGCCCCGCCGCCACCATCGATACTGCCATGCACTCGTCACGGCAGAACGTTGCGCAGCCGGCCGGGAAGACCTCGATCGGCCGCTGCGCGGCACTGTTGATGGCCCGCACCCAGCAGGACAGATCGGTGACGGCGCGCTTGGCGCGGGCCGGGCCGAGCGCGCCTGCGAACGAGTTCCAGGCAACCTCCCAGCAGGCGATGTCGCCGGTCTGATAGCCGGCGAGCCAGCAGCGGAAGCCGACACCGACCAGGCGGGCCGGCCCGAGCAGGCAGGGACGCGGGCAGGTGAGACAGGCGCTCGCGATCGAGGCGGCAGCGTTGGCGCCGCGGGGCTTGGTCATGGCAAGGTACCGAACGTCGTTGATGGCCTTCGCTCATAGCTGGCGCCGGTGTCGCAAGTCAATAAATAATCGTTCTAAATCAGTATGTTAGAATTCTTCTAAGAGTGGTTCCAAAGGCCTCGGGCTCAAGCGGGAAAGGCCAGCAGGTCCTCGTGGCCGATGATGGTGACGGCATCGTCGTTGCCGAGCCGCCCGGCAAGCCAACTGTCGATCGACAGGCCGTCGACTTTCCCGGTCTCTGCGACCGCGCCGGCAAAACCCTGGTCGAGCTCGCGGCGCAGCTGCAGGTGGCGGCGGTCGAGCACCCACGGGCTCTTGCCGCGTGCAACTTGATAGCCGCGAGAGCTGAAGGCTGCCTCGAGAGCGTCCGTCGCCGTTGGGCCCAGGGCTGGTCCGAAGCCCTTGTCGCCGCGCTGGTGCGCGTTGAACGCCTCGCGCATGGCGGCATCGGCCGGGTGCTCCGGCAGCCAGGCCGCGATGCCGTCGTAGGTCAGCACCGTGAAGAAGGTCTGGCGGCCGGCGGTGACGGCGTCGGCGAGACGGTCGACGAGATTTTGCGATGCGAGATCGAACAGCGCCGCGGCGGTGACGAGGTCGGCGCCGCCGACGATGGGGCTGAGGTCGTCGCGCGACAGGTCGACCTCCCGGAAGGCGACATCGATCGCGGCGCCGGTCAGCGTCAGCCGCAGTCCGTTCGCCGCTATCGCGACGTCATTGCCGAACGCCGCGAGCCGAGACTTCGCTGCGGCCAGCAGCTTCGGATCGTAGTCGACGAGGGTCCAGCTCTGGCCGGCGCCCAGGGCGTCCCAGGTGCCGCGCAAATTCGAGCCGGCGCCGCAGCCGAGATCGACCACGCGGACCAGATCGCGGCCAGCGAACCGCTGCCGCAGCTTGCCGCGCACCCGGGCGTTGACGGAGGCATGATCGGCCGGCTCGCGCAGCGCGAGCCACTCGGGCGAAAAGCTCATCGAGCCACTTCCTTGATGACATCGGCGATGATGCGGGCGGTATCGCTCCAGCGCGGCAGCTTCTGCCCGGCGGACCACGAGGCGTCGGCGAGCCGGCTGCGCAACGCGTCGTCGCTGATCGCCCGGCCGAGCGCGGTCGCAAGCGCGGCGGCGTCGCCCGGCGGCACCTTGAGGCCGGCGCTGTCCGGCACCGTCTCGGCGGCGGCGCCGCCGGTGGTGCAGACGATCGGCAATCCGCGCGCCATGGCCTCCGCCAGCACCATGCCGTAGCCCTCGAACAGCGAAGGCATGACGAACAGGTCGGCCGCCGCGTACAGGCGCGCGAGGGTGTCGCCGTCGACTGCGCCGGCAAGCTCGATGCGATTCTGCAGCCCGGCCGCCGCGATCGCCGCGTTGACATGGTCGAGCTCCGCCGCGTCGCGCGTTGCGCCAGCGATGGTGAGCCGCCAGTCCGCGGCGGCGAGCGACCGCAATGCTTCGACCAGCACGGTGTAGCCCTTGCGCGGCACGATCGAGCCGACCGCCAGCATCTGCAGCGGCGCGCCCGTCCCCGTCGACCTTGGCGCCGGATCGGTGCCGGGCTCGGCGATCGTGATCTTGTCCGGCGGCACGGCGAGGCTCGCCTCGACGATCACCTTGGTCATGGCGCTGGTGACGATGACATGGTTCGCCCGCGCCAGCGCCGCCGTCTCGCTCTTCAGCAGCGCTTCGGCGCGCTCCGGCCCGATGCCGGCCTCGAACGCCAGCGGGTGATGCACCAGCGCGACGATCCGGTGCGGGATCGACGCCAGCGTCGCCGCCGAGAACGCGCCATAGGCGAGGCCGTCGATCAGCAGCACCGTGCCAGCGGGAGCAGCGGCGAGGGCCTGCGCGGTGGCGCACAGGTCGAGCCCGCTCGGCTTCGGAAAGGCGCGCGGCAGCACCATGTGCTCGATCTCGACGCCAAACTGCGGCAGCAACACGAGCACTCGGCGGTCGTAGGCGTAGCCGCCGGTCGGCAGGTCGATGTCGCCCGGAATGGCGAAGCCGGCGTGGATCATGGCGCGACCGCCGGGTTCATCAGTTGACCGGGCCTTCGAACATGGCGCGCGCAAGGTCGGTCTCGTGCAGGGTGACGCGGATCTTCGCGAGGCCCCGGCCGTCGTCGCCGAGCGCGCCTTCGCGGGCGGCCTTCGCCATCGCGTCGAACACGTGCTTGCACAGGAACTCGGTGGTGGTGAGCTTGCCCTTGAACTCCGGGATCATGTCGAGGTTCTGGTAGGCGAGCGGCTTCAAGGTGCCGTTGAGCACGGTCAGCGCCGCGCCGATGTCGACCACCACGTTCTGCTTGGTCAGCTTCTCGCGGAAGAAGGCGACGTCGACGACGAACGTCGCCCCGTGCATGTGCTGTGCCGGTCCGAAGAACGGATCGGGCAGGGAATGCGCGATCATGATGCGATCGCGAACTTCGACGGCGTACATGGAGGCTCCTCGAGGGATCGGCTATCGGAAGTGGTGTTCCAGCAATAACCGTAATGGTCAAGCTGCTGAAAACCGCCGTGCAAGGCACCCATTTTGCGGCGATTGCGTGACGAACGGCTGCACCCGTCGGTATTCCATGCCCGCCGCGAAGGCGCACGGGCCACCGGCAAGGATCGCGCCGATGGCGGCAGGGTGCTGCCCGCGAGCCGTGGCGAATAAATTGCGGCTCGCGAAACCGCCGGTCTCGGCTAGAGTGGCAGGACACGCCAAGCTGGTCGTTTCTAGCCGTCATGGAGAAACACCCGATGCCCGCCGAACACGCCACTCCTCCGCGCAAGCCGGTCCCGTTCGATGCCGGCCAACTCGACCGGCTGATGGATGCCGCCGGCCTCGACGTGCTGATCGCGACCTCGAAGCACAATGTGCAGTACCTGCTGGGCGGCTATCGCTTCTTCTTCTTCGACACCATGGATGCGATCGGCGTCAGCCGTTACCAGAACGCCGTCGTCTACCAGAAGGGCAAGCCGGAGCACGCACTCTACATCGGCAACCGGATCGAGGCGTTCGAGCAGGAGCTCGGCAAGTTCTGGACACCACAGGTCGACGTGTCGTCACTGACGCCGACCATGACGATGCAGCGCGCCGCCGACCACATCAAGAAGCTGGGCGGCGTGCGCCGGGTCGGGATCGAGGCGGATTTCCTGCCGGCCTCCGGCGATGCGACATTGCGGGAAGGGCTCGGCAACATCGCGATCGGCGATGCCTTCCTGCCATTGGAGCGGTTGCGTGCCCGCAAGACGCCGCAAGAGATCGCCAACTTGCGCGTCGCCTCCGAGCGCGTCGTCGAGGCGATGCAGGAGGCGTTCGCGGCATGCAAGCCCGGCCGCACCAAGGCCGAGATCACCGAGACGCTGCGCCGGGCGGAAGTGAACCGCGGCCTGGTGTTCGACTATTGCCTGATCACCGCCGGCTCGAGCCTCAACCGCGCGCCTTCCGGCCAGGTCCTGGCCAACGGCGACATCGTGTCGATCGATAGCGGCGGCAACTTCCAGGGCTATATCGGCGATCTGTGCCGTATGGCGCTGATCGGCGCCGAGCCGGATAGCGAGCTCGAGGATCACCTGGCCTGGATCGAGGCGGTGCAGCAGGCGACGCGGAAGTTGTGCACGCCCGGCCGGCGCGGCGGCGACGTGCTTTCGACCGGCGAGGAGATGGTGAAGTCGTCGCCGCACAAGGCCTATTCGGACTTCATGGCGCACGGCATGGGCCTCGTCACCCACGAGGCGCCGCGCCTGCGCCACATGGGCCCGACGCCCTATCCCGGCTATGACGCCGACCGGCCGCTCGAATCCGGCATGGTGCTGTCGCTGGAAACCACCATGCGTCACCCCAAGCGCGGCTTCATCAAGCTCGAGGACACCGTGCTGGTGACGAAAGACGGTTTCGAGGCGCTGGGCGACGGGGCACGGGGCTGGAATGTGGTGGAGGTGTAAGGCGGGCGGAATAACGGGGATAGTTGCCAAATTGGAGAAGTGCCAGATTTGACGGCGATTTTGGTATGATCGGTGATTGTCCCCGTTAACTCGCAAACGCAAGCGACTCTGGCAAATCACTAATGATGGAAGTCGATAACTTAGTAACGCCAGTTCGAATGCGCGGCCTCCTTGCACAACAATCGGGTGGCCAACGAGCTAGCGGTTATTGCAATTCCTGGTTTGAAAAAGAGCAGGAGATAAGCGTTCAGATTGGGCTGAACTCCAAGCTTCAAGAATACTCCTAAAATTGCAAAGAGGCTGAAAAGCACGGCAATACAGCCGACAATAAGGGCCGTCAGCGCCGCTCCGTACCGCAGAATGCTCCACACGCTGTAAAAAGCCACAAGAATTAGAGGGATAAAGATAAATACTCTAGTTGCCGCGCTTAATGCAATGTCGGGGCGATATACGTTCCCTTCCAGTACTAAGGGCGAGCCAAGTAAGGCGACAAGTGTAATCAAAAACAGGCATAACGAGTAACGGAGTGATGTGCACAACATATTGGTTCTCCTGTCAGGTTAACGGGGATAGTTGCCGATACGGGGAGGCGCCAGATTTGAAGGCGATTTTGGGATGATGGGTGATTGTTCCAGTTAACGTGAGCGCCTCAAGCTACATTGAGTCTTTACATCAAGTTGCAAGAATGGATATATCGCTTGATTATATCGCGCCGAAAAATCATATATCACTCCGTCCGCAAGTGCCTCGCAAACGCTGTGAAACGGTTGTCTTGTGCTGACCCTCCCCCACTGAAGTGGTCCGACTCGATGCATATATTTTCCGAGGAGGACAGCACATGCCGAGCAAGCGACACAAGCCTGAAGAGATTGTCACGAAGCTTCGCCAGGTCGACGTTCTGGTGGCGCAAGGCAAAACGGTGACCGACGCGATCCGGGCGATCGGCGTGACCTATGTGACGTATTCCCGTTGGAAGCAGGAATACGGCGGACTAAAAACCGATCAGGTCAAACGACTGAAGGAGCTGGAGCAGGAGAATGCGCGCCTGCGTCGGGCGGTCTCTGATCTAACGCTGGACAAGCTGATCCTGACCGAGGCTGCCAAGGGAAACTACTAAGCCCCGCGCGCCGGCGTGCCGTTATCGAGCACGTGCGGCGCGAACTCCATGTGTCCGAGCGTCGTGCCTGCGCGGCACTCGGACAGCACCGCTCGACGCAGCGCAAGACGCCCCAGGGGCGTGACGACGAGGAGCGGCTGACCGCCGACATCGTCGAACTGGCGAGGCAGTATGGCCGCTACGGCTACCGCAAGATCGCGGAGCTGCTGCGAGCAACGGCCGGCTGGGTCGTCAACGACAAACGCGTCGAGCGGATCTGGAGACGAGAGGGGCTGAAAGTTCCCGCCAAACAACCCAAGCGCGGTCGGCTGTGGCTGGCGAACGGCTCTTGCGTCCGGCTGCGGCCCGAGCATCGCAATCACGTGTGGTCCTACGACTTCGTCGAGGATCGCACGCACGACGGAAGGAAATACCGCATGCTCAACGTGATCGATGAGTTTACGCACGAATGCATTGCGATACGCGTGTCACGGCGATTGAAGGCGATCGACGTCATCGACGTGCTGTCGGATCTGTTCATTCTGCGCGGCGTGCCCGGGCACATTCGATCGGACAACGGGCCGGAGTTCATCGCCAAGGCGCTGCAGGAGTGGATCGGCGCGGTCGGTGCCAAGACCGCCTACATCGCGCCCGGCAGTCCGTGGGAGAACGGCTTCGTCGAGAGTTTCAACGCTCGACTGCGGGACGAACTACTCAACGGCGAGATCTTCTACTCGTTGAAAGAGGCCCAGATCATCATCGAGAGCTGGCGGCGCCATTACAATGCCGTGCGCCCGCATGCCTCGCTAGGATATCGGCCACCGGCACCGGAAGTGTTCGTGCCCGGCCTCGCCGCGTGGCCGTCTGCGCAACCCCGGCCAGCTCCGACGGCCACGCTCGGTCTGGCGCCAAGACCAACTCTAAACTAACATTCCATCTGGACCACTCGATGGGGGCTGGTCAGTGCCACTCCGGCCTCCGATGTTGCTCAACAGCATTCGCGGCGGCAGCGCTTCGCCGATCGCGCTCCCGCAATCCAATCCAGGAAAGCGGCCATTTTGCGCAATGAGCAAGAGATTGTTGTGAGTGATCGCATTCACCGCCTCAAGCTGCGGATTCCGAAATTGAAACTGCCAATATGTTGAAGCGTATTTCGACAAGAAACAAGCTGAGCCAAACCATTCAACTACATAGTGCGCGGGCAGCCGCGACGCTGGGGAGCTAATGGATGCCTCGAACTCATTAGAAGGGTCTCTTGCATTAATTTCGTGATTGCTGCTTTGCCTAAGTCGAATCTCAACAACGTAGCGGAGCGGGTCGGTCCCCGATGGCTGGCCAATCCTGACTGGAGTGCGAAGTTGGCAAGATAGCATCCTGCGCGACTGCCTCTATTAGTCCACGATAGCCTCTCGGTGCCCTCCTGAAGACCTCGGGAGTGTGCTGCAGTTCGACAGCGATTTGGGGATCGGTAAGCGTAATGATGTCCAATGGGGAAAATGGGCAAATAACACCGGGCGTTTCTGTCGATTGAGCTTCCGCATTAATAGCGAGAAGGCACAAAGAAGAGTACGCCATCAAATACAGCAGGGTGAAAAATCTTATAAAAGCGCTCCATAGCAAAATATGCATGTGAAATTTTGACGTGATGTGATCTACTAGCGCGTACCTTAGTCGTCTCAGCCGCAATCCGTTAGGACGGCTTGTTTGACGCGTTTGCCGTAGCCGACGATTGGTCGCCGCAACAAAGTTTTTGAGTTTATCGCCCAAGGATTGACCGCTATGGGAGTTCTGAATCCATATTGACCACTTGTTGAGTTGGCTGCCGTGCATTGCCCCAAGACACCAGGTGGTAGCAGCAGCGCTGGCATCGTCCGCGCTATCCAATATTCCGACCCACGATTTGATCGAACCGTACTTCACTCTACCTTAAATGGGCCACCCGCTCAAGGCCCCCCAGGTCAGCGCGAAAGAGAGCTCCGGACAGACGGCGATCGCGCGAACGAGTGGGTTGCAGCAGGCCGCTGCGGCGCGCGGGGCGCAGCTACACCGTCGGCTGGTCGGCGGAGAACAAGCTCGCGCAGTTGGCCGTCGGCGCGCTGGTCTACAAGTACGCCTATTCTGCCGACCACGCCCGCGTCATGAAGACCGTACCGGGCAGCGGCGGCAGCACGCTCACCACCCGCTATCTCGGCCCCGAGCCGAGATCGAGCATTTTTGCTGCGCACACTGCCTGAAGTTGTGTGCGGCCCGGCAAATGGACCAAGTACCTGCGCGATAAGCCTGTCCCGGACTTGATCCGGGATCAAGCGGGTCGGCACCGGCGTGAGGCGTGTTCGCGTTCTTCCGCCACCGCGATCATCTGCGCCCGAGGTTGGCAGCGGCTGGCTCACGCTCGATCACCGATAAGCGATCACCGGCGCCAGCCCCTTCGCGCCTGGCGCCAGCATCGCGGGCAGCTTTGCCGGCGCCTCCTCGAAGGCGATCTCCTCGGTGATCAGGGCATCGAGCCGGTCGTCCTTCAGCAATTCGAGCGCGGCGGTCAGCCGGCGGCGATAGCTCCAGCGAATGCGGCGGCCGGCCGAGACCTGGCCGACCTGCGACGAGATCAGCTTCAGCCGGCGGCTGTGGAACGCGTCGCCGAGGGGCGCTGCCACCGTGCCCGCGCCATACCAGGACAATTCGACGACGGTCGCCTCCATGCCGGCGGCGCCGATGGCGGTCGCGAGCCCGGGTGCCGACGCCGAGGTGTGGAACACCACGTCGGCGTCATACTTTGTGGCGCCTTCCGACTCCCCTGCGGGGAGCCGGCCGGAAGGCGCGGAGGAGGGACAGACGAACCGCATCCCCAGGCTCTCGGCCAGGCCACGCCGCTCCTCGGCGACATCGACCAGCGTTACCTCGGCACCAGGCAGCCGCGCCGCCAGGTAGCCGACCAGCAGGCCGACGATGCCGCCGCCGACGACGACGATATGATCGGCCGGGGCGGCGCCGGCATCCCACAGCGCGTTGAGCGCCGTCTCCATGTTGGCGGCGAGCGTCGCGCGGCGCAGCGGCACGCCGTCCGGGACAGGCGTCGCCATCGACGACGGCGCGATGAAGCGGTCTTGGTGTGGATGCAACACGAATACGGGCCGGCCGATCAACTGTTTATCGCCGGCCTCCACGATCCCAGTCGCGCAATAGCCATATTTGACCGGAAAAGGAAAGTCGCCCGCCTGCATCGGCGCGCGCATGCGATCCCACTCCGACCGACCAACCTTGCCAGCCATGACGAGCCGCTCGGTGCCCCTGCTGACGCCGCTGTACGAGGTCGCGACAAGCACCTCGTCCTCCGCCGGATTTCGCAGTATCTCGTCGCGCAGCTCGGCCTCGCCCGGAGCGGTGTACCAGAGCGCGCGGGCGCCGAGAGCGTCGGGTGAGCGTACCATCTGAAAGTTCCATACGAGGAAAAGTTGCGATGACCGAAGGTCAGGGCGTGTCAGCCCCGGTACGCGTGGGCCGCGATGCCAACGTCCTTACTACGCCCACCGGCATCCAGTCCATGGACGAGCTGCGCCGCCGGCGGCTGCTGGTCGCCTTGCTCAACGTCGTGACCTGGGGCCTGCTGATGTGGGGCGTGGCGCGCGTGCTGGGCGCGGGCGGCTGGACCCTGGTCGACTACGTCCTGCTCGTCGCATTCGCGGTCGGCAGCCCGTGGACGGTGCTCGGCTTCTGGAACTCGGTGATCGGCTTCTGGCTCCTGCACATCGCCCGAGACCCGATGGGCGCGGTCGCCCCGTTCGCGGCGGCCGGCGACCGGCCGACGCCTCTGTCGATCAAGACCGCGATCCTGATGACGCTGCGCAACGAGGATCCGGCGCGAGCCTTCCTGCGCCTGCGCACGGTCAAGGCGAGCGTCGACGCGACCGGCGAAGGCCGCCAGTTCGACTATTTCATCCTGAGCGACACCAATGATCCCGCGGTCGCCGCCGCCGAGGACGCAGCCGCCAAGGCGTGGACCGCCGAGGTCGGCGAGGCGGGCCGTGTCGTCTATCGCCGCCGCGCCGTCAACACCGGCTACAAGGCCGGCAACGTCCGCGACTTCTGCGAGCGGTGGGGCCGCGGCTACGAGCTGATGCTGCCGCTCGACGCCGACAGCCTGATGTCGGGCGCAGCGATCGTGCGCCTCGCCCGCATGATGCAGGCGCATCCGCGCCTCGGCATCCTGCAGAGCCTGGTCGTCGGCATGCCGTCGTCGAGCATGTTCGCCCGCATCTTCCAGTTCGGCATGCGGCACGGCATGCGCACCTACACGATGGGTCAGTCGTGGTGGGTCGGCGAGTGCGGGCCGTTCTGGGGCCACAACGCGCTGGTCAGGATCAAGCCGTTCGTCGAGCAGTGCGATCTGCCGGTGCTGCCCGGCAATCCGCCGCTCGGCGGCCACGTGCTCAGCCACGACCAGGTCGAGGCGACGTTGATGCGCCGCGCCGGCTACGAGGTCCGCGTGCTGCCGGTCGAGGACGGCAGCTGGGAGGAGAACCCGCCGACGATGCTGGATTTCGCCAAGCGCGACGTGCGCTGGTGCCAGGGCAACATGCAGTACGTGAAGCTGCTCGACCTGCCGGGCCTGTACCCGATGAGCCGCTTCCAGCTGGTCTGGGCGATCCTGATGTTCCTCGGCATCCCGGCATGGACGCTGATGATCGCCCTGTCGCCGGTGGCGGCATGGCAGGCGCAAGCGATCGCCGGTTTCCCTGGCGACCTGGCAGCCTTCCTCTATGTCGCATTCTTCCTGATGTACCTGTCGCCGAAGATCGCCGGCCTCGCCGACGCGGTCCTGACCAGGGGCGGCATGGCGCGCTACGGCGGGCCGCTGCGGTTTGCAGCGAGCGCAGTGCTCGAGATCGTGTTCTCGTTCCTGCAGGGCGCGGTGTCGACCATCCGCACCACGATCTTCATGATCGGCCTCGCCTTCGGCAAGTCGGTGACCTGGGGCGGCCAGAGCCGCGACGCCTACGGGATTTCGTGGTCGACCGCGATCCGCGATCTGTGGCCGCAGCTGCTGTTCGGCGTGGTCGTGTGCGGCAGCCTCATCGCCGTTTCGCCGACCGCCTTCTGGTGGAGCCTGCCGCTGACCGCGGGCTATCTGCTGGCGGTGCCGTTCGCGGTGGTCACCGCCATGCCGGCGATGGGCGAGCTGTTCCAGCGGGCCGGCCTCAACGGAATCCCGGAAGACTTCGACACGCCGAAGGAGGTGCGGGCGGTGCTGGGGGAGGTGAGAGGCGAGCTACCCGGTCGGGTCAGGATGTGATAGAATTCAAACATGAGCAAACGCGTCACCGCCATCATCGAGGAAGCCCGCAAGCTAACGCATGAGGAGCGGCTCGATCTGCTCGACCAGCTGCGCATCGAACTCTCCGCCGACGACGCCGATGAAGGCACGCGGGAGGAGATCGAGGCGGCTTGGCTCGAGGAAGTCGAGCGGCGAATGGAGACGGCACGGCGGGGCGAGACAACGTCAATTGGCCATGATGAAATGATGCAGAAATTGCGCGGTTTGATCCGCCGGCCATGAACGTTCGATATGAACCGGCAGCACAGCAGGAGCTTGCTGATGCGGTCGTCTACTATGATGATAGGTCTTCTGAACTCGCGCAACGACTGGTGGCTGATCTTGATGCTGCGATCTCGCGGATTCTGGCTCATCCCCGAGCGTGGCCGCCTTTGGGCAAGAACCTAGCACGATGACCCTGCAGCCGCTCCTCGCCGCATCGATCTGGATACAGATCCACGCGTTTGCGGCGCTCGCGGCATTCGGCCTGGGCCTCGTGCAACTCGCCCGGCCGAAGGGCGGGACGCTGCACCGGGCGATCGGCTATGCCTGGGCCACGGTCATGGTTATCGTCGCGGCAAGCTCTTTTCGCATACACGAAATCGACCAGTGGCGCGGCTTCAGCCTGATCCACCTGCTGTCGATCCAGGTGCTGGCGACGCTGCCGATGCTGATCCTCGCCGTGCGCCGCGGCGACGTCGCCCGCCATCGCAAGGGCATGATTGCGATGTTCGTCGGCGCGCTCGTGGTGGCAGGCTTGTTCACGCTGCTGCCGGGGCGGATCATGCATGTGGTGGTATTCGGAGAATGACCGGCATGGGTGGAATGACAACCAGGATCGCGGCACTGCGCGCCGACACCAGCTTGAGCAGCCTGCATCGCTCCCTCGACGTCTACTACGGCGATGCGGCGCGCGACGCGGCGATGGACCGGCTCTATGCCCAGTTCGTGAAGTCCGGCGACCTCGCCTTCGATATCGGCAGTCACGTCGGCGACCGGATCGGCTCGTTCCGGCGCTGCGGCGCCAGGGTGGTGGCGCTGGAGCCGCAACCCGACTGCGCCCGGGTGATCCGTGAGCTCTATAGCGGCGATGCCGACGTGACGCTGGTCGAGAGCGCCTGCGGGCCGAAGCCGGGCAAGCTGACGCTGCACATCAACTCGGCCAACCCGACGGTGACCACCGCGTCGACGGAGTTCGTCAAGGCGGCGGACGGCGCCGGCGGCTGGGAGGGCCAGAAATGGGACCGCGTCATCGAGGTGCCGGTGACGACGCTCGATGCGCTGATTGCCGTACACGGATTACCGGCATTCGCGAAGATCGACGTCGAAGGCTTCGAGGCCGACGTTCTGGCCGGGCTGTCGCAGCCGCTTGCAGGCTTGTCGTTCGAGTTCACCACCATCCAGCGCGAGGTCGCCTTTGCCTGCCTCGACCGCATTGGCAGGATCGGCCGCTACACGTTCGATCTGGCGCTGGGCGAGAGCCAGAAGCTCGAGCTCGGGCGCTGGGTCGACGCAGCCGAGATGCAGCACTTCATCGATGCGTTGCCGCACGCGGCCAACTCCGGCGACGTGTATGCGCGGTCGGTGGCGTAAGGCTCGGGCAGCGATTGCGCAGGTCGGAAGATGCGGGCACCAATCACCTTGGTCGACATCGGAGTCACCGGAGGCTTGGCTGGGTTCCCGCCTTCGCGGGAATGACAGCTGTGGGGAGGTGAGGGCGCGGGAGTGGTATGCCACAGTGAAAGCGGCGTGCTGTCCTCGACACCCCTTGAAGAAGGCCAGTATCATGGACCCAATCTATATCGTGACGGACATCGAGTTTGACGGCCCCATTCCCGGCCGAAATTCGATGCTGTCATTTGGGAGCGTGGCAACGACCTCAGATGGGGCGGTTCTTGGCGAGTTTGAAGCAACGCTCCATCCGCTCGATAACGCCACCACAGACGATGAGACGACGGCGTTTTGGCAGACGCAGCCAGCCGCATTTCAAGCGGCCACTTGCGACCCTCGGCCGGCGGCTCTCGTCATGCCGCAATTCGTGCACTGGATAAGGGTCAACCTGGCGTCGCAATCTTCGTTGCACATCCCCTTGGCTTGGACGGTCCCTGGATCGACTACTATCTACAGCGTTTCACTTCCGAGCGTTTGATCGAAGGGCCATGGCGACGCAATCGATTGTTTCGAACGGCACCAGTTCTGTCTGATGTCGTACGCAGCGGCGAAATTGCGCAGGCCACTTCGGATGTGCGGCGTCGACAAGTATGATCCGCACTGGCTTGGGCAACATGCGCACACTCACCGCGCAATTGACGATGCAAGAGGATACGCAAGTTTTCTTGCGTACCTGTTGAAACGGTGACTGGCCAAAATTTGGTGCGCCGCGCTCACCACCACCCCTTCAAGTCCCGGATGATCTCCCGCGCGCAGTTGTGTCCCGGCGCTCCCGTGACGCCGCCGCCGGGATGGGCGCCGGAGCCGCACAGGTAGAGACCCTTCACCGGCAGGCGGTAGTTGGCGTGCCCGAGCACTGGCCGGGTCGAGAACAGCTGGTCGAGCGACAACTGGCCGTGGAAGATGTCGCCGTCGACGAGGCCGAAGCGCTCCTCGAGATCGAGCGGCGACAGTGCCTGGCGGGCAAGGACGCTGTCGCGGAAGTTCGGCGCGTGCTGATTGACCGTGTCGATGACGACATCGGCGAAGGCGTCGCGCTCGGCGGGGTTGCTCCAGCTTCGGCCGTCGGGCAGTCGCGGCGCCACGTGCTGCACGAACAGGCTCGCGACGTGCTTGCCCTTCGGCGCCAGTGAATTGTCGAGCGTCGAGGGGATCAGCATCTCGACCACCGGCCGCTTCGACCAGCCGTGAATACGAGCGTCGAGATAGGCCTGGTCGAGATATTCCATCGACGGGCCGATGACGATGCCGGAACCATGATGGTCGGCCTGCACCTTGCCCGGCCGACAGGTGAAGTCCGGCAATTCCGACAAGGCGACGTTCATCCGGAAGGTACCGGAGCCGGTCTTGATGTTGGTGAACCGCGCGCGCAGCTCCGGGGCAACGGCGTCCTCTCCCACGTAGGCGCGGAACAGCAGCTTCGGCGAGATATTGGAGGCCACCGCGCGGGCTCGGATCTCCTCGCCCGATGCCAGCACGACGCCGGTGGCGCGGTCTGCCGTCGTCCGCAGCATGGCGACCATCGCATCGGTGCGAATCTCGGCGCCTCGCGCTCTTGCCGATGCCGCCATCGCCTGCGTGATCGCGCCCATGCCGCCGATCGCGTGGCCCCACACACCGCTCTTGCCGTTGACCTCGCCGAAGCAGTGGTGGAGCAGGACGTAGGCCGTTCCCGGCGTCTGCGGCGAGGCGTAGGCGCCGACGATACCGTCGAAAGCGAAGGCGGCCTTGACGTGCGTGCTCTCGAACCACTGGTCGAGGTAGTCGGCGGCACTCTTGGTGAACAGGTCGACCAGCAGGCGCTGATCGTCGAGCGGCAGCCCCAGCAGCCGGTGGCCGAGCCCGGCGTTGCGGATGACCTCGATCAGGCCGCCGCCGGCGTTGGGCGGCGTACGCAGCACCAGGTCGCGCAGGATTGCGGCGGCGCGTTCCAGGGCGGCGTCATACTGCGGCAGCCGCTCGGCATCTTGCTTCGAGAACGCGGCGATCGCGGCTTGCCGGCTGGCCAGGCCGTAGGGCATGACGAGGCCGTTGGCGTCGTCGATCGGCCAGAAGTTCGCCACCGGCCGCTCGACGATGCGCAAGCCGTGCCGCGCCAATTCGAGGTCGCGGATCACCTTGGGATTGAGCAGGCTCACCGTGTACGAGGCGACCGAGTTGCGGAATCCGGGATGGAACTCCTCGGTGATCTGCGGCGCCGCCGACGATCGCATTCTTCTCGATGACGACGACGCGCAGCCCGGCGCCCGCCAGATAGGCCGCGCAGGTCAATCCATTGTGGCCGCCGCCGATGATCGCGACGTCATAGTCAGCCGATCGCATGCCGGGCTTGTCCCGTGATTTGAGCAGATTTGCAATAATGGCTGTCGCGTATACGTTGATGACCGGCAAACCGCGATGTTACCAACATCGACTGTCATCACATGTCGTCCCTGGAGACCCGCTGAAATGTCGAAGCCAGCCTTGCTGCAGACCGGCCCCATGATGCCCATGATCGAGAGGCAGCTCGTCGCGGACTTCGAGGTGCACAAGATCCCCACGCCCGCCGATCGCGACGACGTGGTGGCAAGCTGCGCCGACCGCATCGAGGCCATTTGCACCGGCGGCCATACCGGCGTGAAGACCGACGCGGCGCTGATCGGCCGCCTGCCGGGGCTCAAGGTGATCAGCAACTTCGGCGTCGGCTACGATTCGATCGACGTCGCCGCCGCCGCCGCCCGCGGCGTCGTCATCTCGAACACGCCCGACGTGCTGACCGAAGAGGTTGCCGACACGGCGCTCGGCCTGCTGCTGATGACGGTGCGGGAGCTCGGCCAGGCGGAGCAGTATCTGCGGGCTGGCAAATGGGCGGCGAATGGCGACTATCGCCTGACCCCGCAGTCGCTGCGGGACCGCACGCTCGGCATGGTCGGCTATGGCCGCATCGGCAAGGCGATTGCCAAGCGGGCGGCGGCGTTTGGCATGCCGATCACCTATTTCGGCCGGCGCAAGCAGGCCGATGTCGCCTATCCCTTCTATGACGACATCGTGGCGATGGCCCGCGACGTCGACACCTTGATGGTGATTACGCCGGGCGGTCCGCAGACCAAGGACCTGATCAGCAAGGCGGTGCTCGAAGCCCTCGGTCCGCGCGGCATCGTCATCAACGTCGCGCGCGGCTCGGTGGTCGACGAGGCGGCGCTGATCGAGGCGCTGCGCAAGGGCACGATCTTCGGCGCCGGCCTTGACGTGTTCTACAACGAGCCGAATATCAATCCGGCCTTGATGACGCTGCCGAACACGGTGCTGCTGCCGCACGTCGGATCGGCCTCGGTTCACACACGTGATCAGATGGGCCAGCTGGTGGTCGACAACCTGAAGGCGTACGCGGCAAGAAAAGCGCCGCTGACGCCGGTGCCGGAGACGCCGTTCAAGGGCTGGTAGGGGCATGGGCGCTATCGCCGGAGACGGCATGGTCGTCGTCCGGCGGCAAGATTGATCCGGCGTCGCCGCCGCCCCATCTGATGTGATTATCGATGTTAGGGGGCCGGTAGCGCATGATCAACGTCGCCTTCCTGCAGGAGCTGATGAACACGGTGGCCGAGCAGGGCCGCCAGTTGCTGCCGTGGCCGCTGCGCGGCGATGTTGCCGACGAGAGCGTCGAGCGCCTCGCGGCCGGGCTGGTATCGAATCGGGGCGAGGCCTCGGGCGTGGTGCTCGCGCGCGAGCTCCTGAGCCGCTACCGGTCGACCGACAATGACGGCAAGCGCGCCTTCTTCCGCTACCTCGCCGAAGCCATGCAGCCGGACCGGGAACATGCCAAGGCGGCGGCCGAGGCTTACGCGAGGTCGCCGTCGGATGCTTCCCTCGCGCAATTGCAGTTAGCGGTCGAAAGTCCGCGCCAGGAGTTCTTCCGGCGGCTCAACCTCGCGCCCGGCGCGACCGCCGAGATCGTGGCGATGCGCCGTGACCTGCTGCGCCAGCCCAAGGCCGATCCGGCGCTGAATGCCGCGCTGGCGCAGGTCGACAGCGACCTCAAGCACCTGTTCCATTCCTGGTTCAACCGCGGCTTTCTCGTGCTGCGCCGGATCGACTGGCATACGCCGGCTGCGATCCTGGAGAAGATTATCGCCTACGAGGCCGTGCACGAGATCCAGGGCTGGGACGACCTGCGGCGCCGCCTCGATCCGGCTGACCGGCGCTGCTTCGCCTTTTTTCATCCCTCGCTGATCGACGAGCCGCTCATCTTCGTCGAAGTGGCGCTGATGGGGGCGCCGCCGCCGGGAATTGCCGAGGTGTTGCGGGAAGAGCGCAAGACGAGCGCCGCCCCGCCGGCGCCATCGACGGCGGTGTTCTACTCGATCTCCAACTGCCAGGAGGGATTGAAGGGGATCTCGTTCGGCAACTTCCTGATCAAGCAGGTGGCCGAGGAACTGGCCAAGGAGCATCCCGCGCTCAAGACCTTCGTCACGCTTTCGCCAGTGCCGCACTTTGCCCATTGGCTCGACCGCGTGCGCGCGGACGGCACGAGCGGGATCGTCACCGCGGCCGACCGCACGGCGCTGGCAGCGCTCAGCGATCCCGAATGGTTCGAGGATGCGGACGCGGTCAAGGTCCTGCAACCGTGCCTGATGGCGCTTGCCGCGCAGTATTTCCTGGTGGCGAAGACCGCGAGCGGACGACCGATCGATCCCGTCGCCCGGTTTCATCTCGGCAACGGCGCCAGGCTCGAGCGCATCAACTGGCTGGGTGATGCGTCGCTCAAGGGGTTGACCGAGGCCCACGGCTTGATGGTGAACTACCGATACGAGCTCAACGAGATCGAGGCCAATCACGAGGCCTACGCCAACGAAGGCACCGTGGTCGCCTCCCGCGCCGTACGATCGCTGCTGCGGCGGGAAGTGAAGGGCCGCGGCGCTGCCGAGGTCAAGAGAATCGGGCATTCGGCCAAAAAGCGGGTCACTGCGGCCGTCGCCGGCGAAGGAGACTAGTGTCGTGATCGCGAAGTTCGCTTCATTCATACGAGCGCTCGGCCGCGAAATTCGCGATCTGAACGACACTAGCCAAGCATAGGATTTCTAGTGTGATTCAGATCGAGAAGTGCGTCAGAGATCCTTGCAACGACAATGAAACGCACTTCTCGATCATCACACTGGCCGGGGTCGACGCTTGTGCCGTCCGGCGCGAAGTGCACAATAGCCGCGTTGACGGATCAGCTTCAGATTTTTCTGGGACAGTCCAATGCGATACGATGACCAGGACCGCGAAAGCAGCAACGTCGAGGACCGTCGCGGACAGGGCGGCGGAATGTTCGGTGGCAGCGGTGGCGGGCTGCAGATCCCGATTCCGATGGGCGGCGGAGCGCGCGGCGGGTTCAGCCTGACGACCATGCTGATCATCGGAGCGCTGATGCTGCTGTTCGGCTTCAATCCGCTGGATCTTCTGCGCGGCGGCGGGCCGGACATGTCGCAGGTGCCGCAGATGCCCCGCGTCGATCCGGGCGCGCGGCCGACCTCGCAGCGCAATCCGTTCGAGATTCCGGGGCTGCCGAGCGGACAGCGCCGCGCGACCGCGGACACCGACGAGATGAAGAAGTTCGTCGCGCGCGTGCTGGCCGACACCGAGGATGTGTGGAGCCGGGTGTTCAAGAGCTTCGGCAAGACCTATCAGGAACCGAAGCTGGTGATTTTCGACCGGGCGACGCCGACCGCCTGCGGCACCGGCCAGACCGCGATGGGGCCGTTCTATTGCCCGCTCGATCGCAAGGTGTACATCGACCTGGCGTTCTACGAGGAGCTCAAGCGGCGGTTCAATGCGCCAGGCGACTTCGCCCAGGCCTATGTCGTCGCGCACGAGGTCGGTCACCATGTGCAGACCCTGCTCGGCATCGCCGACCGCGTCCAGCAGATGAAGGAACGGGTCGATCAGCGAACTGCGAACCGCATCCAGGTGCGGATGGAGTTGCAGGCCGACTGCCTCGCCGGCGTCTGGGCGAAGCTCAACGATCAACTCAACAGCCGTCTGCAGCAGGGTGATATCGAAGAAGGTCTCAACGCCGCGTCCCAGATCGGCGACGACATGATCCAGCGCAATATGGGATCCGGCCGGGTGATGAAAGATGCCTTCACCCATGGCTCGTCGGCTGCGCGCGTGCGCTGGTTCAGCCAGGGCTTCAAGACCGGCAACATGCAGTCCTGTGACACGTTCAACGCCTCGCAGGACCAGATCGACTAGACGTCTTCCCTGAGCGCCGACGAGCCAAAGGCCGGCCGCAGTCGCGACCGGCCCTTTCTGTTGTCATGCAAGCAGCGGTTGTGCCCTGTCCCGATTTTCTCTCTCACGCGCCGGCGCGCAAACGCGCGGCGATGAAGGCATCGCTTCACAGCGCGTTGCCGCCGAAGCCGGTGACACGGCATGCCACCCGCTTGGCCTTGAGCTGGGCGCAGACTCGCGCGGCCTCTTCCGGTGTGTCGATCGGGCCGGCGACCAGCTGATAGGGCTGGCCCTCGCCGGCGTTGGTGTACCGCGGCTCGAGGTTCTTCAGTGCCGCGCCGTTCTGGTCCGCCAGCAGGCTCCAGTTCAACCGCAGCGCGTCGAGTGACGGACCACTCGACAGCTCGACCGCCGCCGGCTGGGCCGACTTCGACACCTTTATTGCGCCGGGACCGAAGGCTGGAACCGGGGCCGTGGCCACTGCCGCCGGTGGCGGCGGCGCCGGCACGCCATGTGCCGGGGGCGCGATGCTGCCGGTCGCAAGCGGACTGGTCACGGGGCTCGCTGCGGGACTGGCCGCCGGCGCCTGCGGGGCGGCGACCGGCGCCGGCGAGTTGAGCACGGTGACGCTGGTCGGGCCAGCCGCCGCCGGCACCGCGCCGGGATCGGCTGCTTGCGCGGTTGCCTGCGTGGCGGCTTGCGCCGCGGCAGATGTCTTTTCAGCCGCCCTCTTGGCGCGCGCCTCCGCCTGGCGCTGCGCCGCGGTCTTGGGCGCCGCCGGCGGCGCGGCGGGAGCCGCTGCCTCGGTGGCGACCGGCGCCTTGGCGTGCTCCTCGATCGTGGCGATTCGATCGAGGAGATCCTTCTCGCGTGCGGCACTGGCCTGGATGGTCGTCCGCAGCACGGTGACGTCGCGCTGGATGTCGCCGACGGTTTGCTTCAGACCGGTCAGATCGGTTGCGAACCGGGCAATCGCCTGGTTCTCGCCGCTGACGGCAGGTTCGGTTCGTCCGGGCGTCCATTCGCCCAGCACGCTTGGCTGAATGGCCAGTGTCACCATGTAGGCCAAGGCGAACGCCGCGAGCAGCATCCATGCGCCCGCGTAGATCTTGGCGAATTTGGCGGCAGGCCGGGGCTTGGGTATCGAGGTGGCCATGGTCATGGGTTCGTCCGATTGCGAATCACTGAACGGTCGACAAAATCGTGGCTGCGACGCCGTGACGGGGTCAACGCTCGCGCGGACCGGGGCATTACGAGTCTGTGGACAGTGTCGAATGGGTTGCTACAAGCGGGCGTGGGCATCGCACGAGTTGTGAGGGATGTGCCTGGAGCGAGCAGAGCTCGCCGCGTCGATGTCTCGGCACGGAACTTGCCGATAGAGAAGTCGAATCCAACCGGCGCCAGGCGCGCCGTACGAAATCGGAGCGAGGCAAGCTGATGCCGAGACCGCAGTTTCAAGCCATCGTGCTCGCAGCCGGCAAAGGTACGCGGATGAAGTCGGCGGTGCCGAAGGTGCTGCACCGCGTTGCCGGCCTGTCGATGCTCGGGCATGTGATCGGGCTCGCCGCGGCGAGCAGGTGCGACCGGCTGTCGGTCGTCATCGGGCCGGGGATGGATGCCGTCGCCAAGGAGACATTGCGGCTGGCGCCGGCGGCCGCCATCTTCACGCAGCACGAGCAGCGCGGGACCGCCGACGCGGTGCTGGCGGCGCGGGCTGCGATCAGCGGTGATCCCGGCGACGTCATCGTGCTCTATGCTGATACGCCGCTCATCCAGAACGAGACGATTGCACGGCTGCGCGAGGCTCTCGACGGCGGCGCCGCGGTCGCCGTTCTGGGCTTCGAGGCGGCAGACCCGACCGGTTACGGCCGGCTGATCACCTCGCCGGACGGCGCGCTGCTGGCAATCCGCGAGCACAAGGACGCCACCGCGGCCGAGCTCGAAGTGCGCCTGTGCAACTCGGGCGTGCTCGCATTCCGCTGCCCGGATCTGCTCGGCATTCTCGACGCCATCGGCAACGCGAATGCCAAAGGCGAGTACTACCTGACCGATGCCGTCGAGATCGCCCGCGCGCGCGGGCTGGCGGCAAGCGTCGTGGTTTGCCGGGAGGACGAGGTGCTGGGCGTCAACGCGCGCGATCAGCTGGCAGCGGCCGAGGCCGTGTTCCAGCGCCGGATGCGGGCCAGGGTGATGGCCGAGGGCGCGACGCTGATCGCGCCGGAAACGGTATGGTTCAGCCACGATACCCGCATCGGGCGCGACGTCGTGATCGAGCCCAACGTGTTCTTCGGGCCGAATGTCGCGGTCGAGGATGGCGTCGAGATCAAGGCCAATTGCCACCTCGAAGGCGCGCACGTGGGCAGCGGCAGCCGCATCGGCCCGTTCGCGCGACTGCGACCGGGGGCCGACCTCGGTGCCGACGTCCATATCGGTAATTTCGTCGAGGTGAAGAATGTCGCGATGGCGGCCGGCGCCAAGGCCAATCATCTCGCCTACCTGGGCGACGGCGCGGTCGGCGCCAAGGCGAACATCGGCGCCGGCACGATCTTCTGCAACTACGACGGCTTCAACAAGTCGAGGACGGTGGTCGAGGACGGCGCCTTCGTCGGCTCCAACACCTCGCTGGTGGCACCGGTGCGGATCGGCGCCGGCTCGTACGTCGGCTCGGGCAGCGTGATCACGAAGGACGTGCCGGCGAACGCACTGGCGATCGAGCGCAGCGCCCAGGAAACACGGGAAGGCTGGGCGCAGAAATTCCGTATTCTGATGGCGAAGCGCAAGGCGGCCAGGAACGCCTGACCGAAATCGCCGGCGGCGGCGGGCTTTCGCGAAGGCGGAGTCGTCATCGGCAACAAAGAGTGAATTGAGCATATCACTGCCGCACACCTATGGTCTTGGCGGCGCATCTGCGACAGAGGTTCAAAGCATGTGTGGCATCGTTGGAATTCTGGGCAAGAAGCCGGTCGCCGGTGACATCGTCGAGGCGCTGCGCCGGCTCGAGTACCGGGGTTATGATTCGGCCGGCATCGCGACCATCGAGAACGGCCACCTCGAGCGGCGGCGGGCCGAGGGCAAGCTGCGCAACCTCGAGGCGCGCCTGCACAACCAGCCGCTGCGGGGCTTGACCGGACTCGGCCATACGCGCTGGGCGACGCACGGCAAGCCGGTCGAGCGCAATGCCCATCCGCACATGAGCGCCAAGGTATCGGTGGTCCACAATGGGATCATCGAGAACTTCCGCGAGCTGAAGGACGAGCTGATCGCCGACGGCTACAAGTTCGAGACCGAGACCGACACCGAGACCGTCGTGCATCTGCTGACGCGCGAGCTCGGCCGCGGCGTGAAGCCGGTCGACGCGGTGGCGGCGATGTTGCCGCGGTTGCACGGCGCGTTCGCGCTCGGCATCATCTTCGCCGGCAATGACAACCTGATGATCGGCGCCCGCAACGGCCCACCGCTGGCGGTCGGGCACGGCGACGGCGAGATGTACCTCGGCTCGGATGCGATCGCGCTGGCGCCCTTCACCGACCGCGTGACCTACCTCGAGGACGGCGACTGGGCGATCATCACCCGTGACGGCGTCGAGGTGCGCAATGTCGGCGGCGCGCGGGTCGAGCGGCAGGTGATCCGCTCGGCGGCGGGCTCGATGCTGGTCGACAAGGGCAACCATCGCCACTTCATGGCCAAGGAGATCCACGAGCAGCCGGAGGTAATCGGCCACACCCTCGCCCACTACATCGACATGGCCGCGGGCAAGGTTGCCTTCCCCGATATCGGCCTCGACCTCGCGGGCATCACACGGGTGACGATCTCGGCCTGTGGCACCGCCTATTATGCCGGCCTGGTCGCCAAGTACTGGATCGAGCGCTTCGCCCGCCTGCCGGTCGAGATCGACGTCGCCTCGGAGCTGCGCTATCGCGAGGCGCCGCTGCCGGACGGCGGCCTGTCGCTGTTCGTGTCGCAGTCGGGAGAAACCGCCGACACGCTTGCCACGCTGCGCTACTGCAAGGCCGCCGGGCAGAGGATCGCCTCGGTCGTCAACGTCCGCACGTCGACCATTGCGCGCGAGTCCGACGCCGTGCTGCCGACGCTGGCAGGACCGGAGATCGGCGTGGCCTCGACCAAGGCCTTCACCTGCCAGCTGTCGGTGCTCGCCTGCTTCGCAATCGCGCTCGGCCGCGCCCGCGGGAAGATCTCGGAAGCGCAGGAGCAGGAGCTCGTCGCGGCACTGATGGAGGTGCCGCGCCACATCACCGGCCTGCTGCGACAGGAGGCGGTGTTCGAGCAGCTCGCGCATTACCTGAGCAAGGCCAAGGACGTGCTCTATCTCGGGCGCGGCTCGAGCTTCCCCCTGGCACTCGAGGGGGCGCTGAAGCTCAAGGAGATCTCCTATATCCACGCCGAGGGTTATGCCGCGGGCGAGCTGAAGCACGGTCCGATCGCGCTGATCGACGAGAACGTGCCGGTGATCGTCATCGCCCCGCGCGACGACTTGTTCGAGAAGACCGTGTCCAACATGCAGGAGGTAGCGGCACGCGGCGGCCAGATCATTGTGGTGACCGATGCCGAATTCAGGGGCGACCGGTTGCCCGGTCCATGCCCACATCCAAATGCCGAAAGCGCACGCGTTTACCAATCCGTTGATATACTCGGTGCCGGTGCAATTGATGGCCTATCATACTGCCGTATTCATGGGCACGGACGTCGATCAGCCGCGCAATCTTGCAAAATCGGTGACTGTGGAATAGTGGGTCGAAACAAGGGGCTGAACCCGCGTTCTGCAGTCGTCGATTTGCCTCAATCCACTGTTTCACGTAGCGTTGCGGTCAGTCGAGGAGGTGCGGCGTATCAACGGGTCCGAGGGGGACACGTCCATGGGGTTGTGGAACAAATGCGCAGAACGTGTGCGCATTGCCTTGCATTGGACCACGGCGATCGCTGCGGCCATCACCCTCGCTCACGCCATCGTCGACAGCAGCGCCCTGGCTCAGACCCAGGCCCCTTCCAGTGAGCCGGCGGCAGCCGCGGCGCCAAAAAAGGCAAAGCCGAAATCCAAGGTGGCGGCCAAGAAGCCGACCGAAGAAAAGAAGGATCCTGCTGTCGCGCAGCAGCAGATCGACGCCGGCATCGCATCGTTGCAGGCGGGCAAGGCCGAGCAGGCGGTCCAGCAATTCACCACCGCCCTGACCGGTGGCAGCCTGCCGTCGGCGTTGATGGCGCGGGCGCAATATCACCGCGGGTTGGCGTATCGCAAAGTGAACAAGCCGGCGCTCGCAATCAGCGATCTCACCCAGGCGCTATGGCTCAAGAACGGCCTCAACGAAACCGAGCGTGCCGACGCCTTGCAAAACCGGATCGCCGCCTATCGCGATGCCGGCCTGCCCGATCAAGAGGACGCTCAGGGCTCGAAGGCTGCCGCGGCGTCCAAGCCGGCAACAGCGCAGACCAGCACCGAAGTCGCGAGCGGCTCGACCGGGCCGGCAAGCACGGGCAGCATACAGGGCAGCAAGCCAACCGCGAGCCTGGCGCCGTCGACCGAAAGCGCGACCGCGTCGCCGTCGAGCGGACTCGCCGGCTTCTTCGGCAATCTGTTCGGCGGTGCTTCGGCGAGTTCGAGCGCGCAGACAGCTCCAGCGTCGGCGACACCGGCTCCGGCGCGCACCGAAGTCTCAGCCTCGACCTGGAGTGCTGGCGTCGAGGTGAAGCCGTCGGCCGCCGCGAAAGCGACGAAGAAAGCGGCTGCGGCGCAACCGAAGGAAGAGCTATTGCCGTGGCAGCAGCCTTCAGCTGCTCCAGCGGCGACCAGGACCGCCGCCATCTCGACCGCTGCGGCGCCGACTGCCAGCGGCCACGGCCGCTACATGCTGCAGGTCGGCCAGCACAAGTCGGCCGCCGAGGCGGAATCCGCGGCCGCCAGGCTGAAGCAGCAGCTTTCGGCCGAGCTCGCCGGGCGCGAGGTATCGATCGTCGCGGTCCAGGCCGGCGGGTTCGGAACGCTGCACCGGGTGAGCTTCGGGCCTTTTGCCGATCCCGCCGAATGGAAGGAGTTGTGCCCCAAGCTGCTGAGCGCCGGCCACGACTGCCTGCCGCTCGCCCAATAGCGCCGGGCCAGCAGCGCGGCGTCAGTAACGCTGCGAAAGTATGGGCTTTTCCGAACCGCTTCGGCCCGATAGATTGGCGCCCGGCGGTATTCGGGACGAAGGTATGAAGCACAGCGCGCCACCACCGAAAGTGGCTTCACAGCTCAACAGCGACGGCGGCAGGAAGTCGGTCCTGGCGCAGCTCAGCGAGCCCGCACCCGGTGACCAGAGCATGCATCTGGGCTCCCGGCTCAGGAACTATTTCCTGACTGGCCTGCTGGTCGTCGGACCGGTGACGATCACGCTCTATGCGGCGAGCTGGTTCGTCAACGTCGTCGACGCGTGGGTGAAGCCTTTCGTTCCCAGGGCCTACAATCCCGACACCTATCTGCCGTTCTCGGTGCCGGGCTTCGGGTTGCTGTTCGCGATCGTCGCGCTGATGATGATCGGCGCGCTCGCCGCCAACCTGCTGGGCCGTACCCTTATCAGCTACGGCGATCTGTTTCTCGGCCGGATGCCGGTGGTCAGAAACGTCTATCGCGCGATCCAGCAGATCTTCGAGAGCGTCATCACCGCGGCCGGTCCCACCGCCAATTTCCAGAAGGTCGGCCTGATCGAGTTTCCGTCCAAGGGCATCTGGTCGATCGTCTTTGTCACCGGCGAGACGACTGGCGAGATCGCGTCGGTCAAGCCTGGCGGCGCCGACGATCTGGTGACCGTGTTCATGGCGACCGGCATTGTGCCCCCGACCGGCTTCGTCTGTTTCGTGCCGCGCAAGGACGTGACGTTCCTCAACATGACGGTCGAGGACGCCGCCAAGATCGTCATTTCGGCCGGCATGGTGACGCCCGACCCGCAGCGCAAGCTCGCCGAAATGGCGGCCGTCGCCGCCAAAGCCAGGGCCAGGGGAAATATTCCGACGATCAAAGCTGCTTCCTGAGGGCCGCATCCGCCTGCGTTTCACCGAGCCGGCCGGCTGCAGCGAAGCGTTGCGACGGGATCAAGCGGCCCTGAACAGCCTGATCGCCTCGTCGCACTCGAACAGATAGAGCAGCGTGCGCAGCGCCTCGCCCCTGGGGCTCAGGAGCTTGGCGTCGCGCGACAGGATCAGGGCGGCGTCGTCGCGGGCGGTCGCCAGCAGGTCGGCATAGCCCGGGACATCGGCGACGCGGAACTCCGGCAGCCCCGATTGGCGCGCGCCCATGACCTCGCCGCCGCCGCGCAGCTCGAGATCCTTTTCGGCGATCAGGAAGCCGTCCTCGGTGTCGCGCATCATCTTGAGGCGGGCCTCCGCCGTCTCGCCGAGCGGTGCCTTGTAGAGCAGCACGCAGAACGACTGCCGGTTGCCGCGTCCGACCCGACCGCGCAGCTGGTGCAATTGCGCGAGACCAAACCTCTCGGCGTGCTCGATCACCATGATCGAGGCATTCGGCACGTTGACGCCGACCTCGATGACGGTGGTCGAGACCAGGATCTTGAGCCGGTTGGCGGTGAAGGCCGCCATCACCTCGTCCTTGGCGGTGCCCGACATGGCGCCATGCAGCAGACCGACCGCGCTGCCGAAGATCTGTCCGAGGTGGGCGGCGCGCTCTTCGGCGGCGGCGAGCTCGGAGACGTCCGAGCTCTCGATCAGCGGGCACACCCAGTAGATCTGCGCGCCCTCGGATACCGCGCGGCGCAGGCCGTCGGTCACCTCCTCGAGCCGATCGAGCGAGACGAGCGTGGTCTGTACCGGCTTGCGGCCCGCCGGCTTTTCAGTCAGGCGCGAGACGTCGAGATCGCCGTAGTGGGTCATCAGCAGCGTGCGCGGGATCGGGGTCGCGGTCATCACCAGGACGTTGGCGCCGCCGTCGCCGCCCTTGGTCTGCAGGGCGAGGCGCTGGTGCACGCCGAAGCGGTGCTGCTCGTCGATCACGGCGAAGGCGAGGTCGCGGAACACTACATCGTCCTGGAACAGCGCGTGCGTGCCGATCAGGATATCGATCTCGCCGGTGGCGAGACGGTCGAGCACCTCCTTGCGCGCGCGGCCTTTCTCGCGGCCGGTGAGCAGGCCGAGCCGCAGCCCGGCGGCATCCGCCAGCGGCGCGATCGTCTCGAGATGCTGCCGGGCCAGGACCTCGGTCGGCGCCATCATCGCCGCCTGCGCCCCCGCCTCGACCGCGATCGCCATCGCCATCAGCGCGACCACCGTCTTGCCCGAGCCGACGTCGCCCTGCAGCAGCCGCAGCATCCGATTGGGCGCCGACATGTCGCGCTCGATCTCGGCGAGTGCGGTGCGCTGCGAGCCGGTCAGCGCAAACGGCAGCGCTGCGATGATGCGTGCCCGGTGGCGCCCGTCGCCGGTGACCGGGCGGCCGCGCTGCGCCTTGTAGCTCTGCCGCACCAGGCCGAGGGCGAGCTGCCCGGCAAGCAGCTCGTCGTAGGCGAGCCGCTGCCAGGGCGGCGAGGCCGGGGAAATGTCGGCGGCATCGGCCGGCCGGTGGAGCGTCAGCACGGCCTCGCGGACGGACGGCCAGCGGCGGAGCGCGAGCCATGCCGGATCCTGCCACTCGGGCATTGGCGGCACGCGGTCGACCGCCTGCCGGATCGCCTTCAGCAGCACCTTGCCGGAAAGGCCGGCGGTCAGTCCGTAGACCGGCTCCAGCAGCGGCAAGTCGTCGCGATGCTCCGGGGCGACGATGTAGTCGGGATGGGTCATCTGCAACTTGTCGCCATAGACCTCGACCCGGCCCGAGACGAACCGGATGCTGCCCTCTGGCAACTGCCGCTCGATGAATTTGCGCTCGGCACGGAAGAACACCAGGTCGAGGCGGCCGGTATCGTCCTCGGTCGCGATCCGGTATGGCGCCTTGTTGTTGCCGCGCGGCGGCGGCCGATGCTTGAGGATGCGCAGCTCCAGGGTGGCGATAGTGCCGGGGATCGCGCCGGCAACGGTTGGCTGCGCGCGACGGTCGATCACGCCGGTCGGGGTATGCCAGACGAGGTCGATGACGCGCGGCTCCGAGACGCCCGGTGGCAGCCGTAGCGCTTTCTTGAGCAGGGCGAGCAGGCGCGGCCCGATGCCGGCGAGCGATTGCGCCGAGGCGAACAATGGTGTGAGCAGCTGTGGCCGCATGCGACTGGTGGAACCCGCTCGATAACCGCCGCTGTTGTCGGCATGGTCGCGCCGGCGGCCATGACGGAAGCGAAGTGGATCATTCGCGTTCGGCGCCGGCGTCGGCAGTGACGACCAGGCCGAGACGATCGGAACGCGAGGCTATTCAATTGTGCCCGATTGGTCACCGCACAATGGCGTCCATCCCGGCATTTATTGCCGCGACCCATGGTGCCACAAGGTCGGCGCGCCGGATTTTGCCCGGTGCATGGCCGGAATCAGCCCTCGCTCGGACCGCCAATCCCGATCGAGCCCTTTGCGGTCGCGCGCATCGGGGCTATATCACGTTTCCGTCGCAACCGAGCGGTGGCTGAACCGGGGTCCTCGAAGGGCCGTCCGGGACAACTGCGTTTTGATCCAGGAACTTCGATCCGATGTCAGCAGAACTCGATGTCCGCCGCCGCCGCGCCATCTTTCGTGCCAACCACCGTGGCACCAAGGAAATGGATTGGCTGCTCGGAAAATTCAGCGACGCCAAGATCGCTGCCATGACCGATCAGGACCTCGAGCTGTTCGAGCGGCTGCTGGCGTTGCCGGATCCCGATCTGCAGACCTGGATTCTCGAGCCGTCACAACTCGGCAGCAGCGAGCTCGCGCCGTTGATCGGTGCCCTGCGTGCCTTCCACAAGCTCGACCAGCCGGTCGCCTGAGCACGTTGTCGAACCAATGAACGATGTCGCCCTGCCGCCGAACGAACTGACGCTGTCCGGAGTGCCTGAGGGCCTCGACGCCCTGGTGCTGGCGCAACTCGCCCGCGAGTCGGGCAGCGAGGCCGCGCCCGGTATCATCCTGCACGTCGCGCGCGACGACCGTCGCCTCGACGCGCTCGAGCATGCGCTGGCGTTCTTCGCGCCCAATCAGCGCGTGATCTCGGTGCCGGCGTGGGACACGGTGCCATACGATCGCATCGGCCCCAACGCCGAGATCACCGCCCGGCGGATCACCTCGCTGGCGAAGCTCGTGATGGGCGGGCGCAAGGAGCCGACGATCGTGCTGACCACGGTCAACGCGATCCTGCAGAAGCTGCCGCCGCGCTCGTTCATTCGCCAGTCGCTGCGGCCGATGGCAGCGGGCCAGCGGATCGATCTCAACCGGCTGGTGCAGCGGCTCGCGGCGGCCGGCTTCGTTCGCACCGGCCAGGTCATGGAGCCTGGCGAGTTCGCCATCCGCGGTGGCATCGTCGACCTCTATCCGCCGGGCCGGCTGAGCCCGGTGCGGCTCGACTTCTTCGGCGATACGCTCGAGTTGATCAAATCGTTCGACGCCGAGACGCAGCGCACCTCGAAGGTCGTGCAGAAGCTGGTGCTGATGCCGATCAGCGAGGTCGCCTTTGGCGCCGAGGCGGAACGGCTGTTTCGCACCCGCTATGTCGAGTTGTTCGGCGGCAATACCGCCGACGACCCGCTCTACCAGGCGGTGAGCGCCGGGCAGCGCTATCCGGGCGTCGAGCACTGGCTGCCGCTGTTCCACGACAAGCTCGAGACGCTGTTCGACTACGTTGCCGGCTCGGAGGTGTCGTTCGACCAGGGCGCCGATGAGCAGGTGCGCCGCCGCTTCGACCAGATCAAAGAGCATTACGAGGCGCGGACCGAGGGTCTCGAGCAGTCGAAGTTCGGCGCGGCGCCGTACAAGCCGGTGCCGCCCGCGCGCATGTTCCTCGACGGCGGTGAGTGGAAGGGCGCGCTAGAGGCGATGAACGTGCGCCGCTTCTCTGCCTTCGAGCAGCCGGACGCGGCGAACGTGCGCAGCTATCGCGGCCGCGCCGCCCACAACTTCGCCGCCGAGCGAACGGCGGATGGCGGTGATCTGTTCGGTGCGGTGATCGCGCATGTGCGAGCGCTGATCGGCGCCAGGAAGCGGGTGATGATCGCTGCCTGGACACCGGGCTCGCGCGAGCGGCTGACGGCGCTGCTTGCCGATCATGGCTACAAGGACGTGCGCAAGGCCGAGACCTACGCCGATGCGCTGGGCCTGCCGGGGCACCTGCCGGCGATGTGCGTGCTGGGGCTCGAGCACGGCTTCGAAACGCCCGAGATGGCGGTGATCGGCGAGCAGGACATTCTCGGCGACCGGCTGGTGCGGCCACGGCGCAAGCCGCGCAAGGCGGCCGACGTCATCACCGAGGCGACGAGCCTCGGGCCGGGCGACCTCGTCGTGCACACCGACCACGGCATCGGCCGGTTCGAGGGTCTGAAGACGATCACGGCGCTCGGCTCGCCGCACGATTGTCTCGAGCTCGTCTATGCCGGCGGCGACAAGCTTTACCTGCCGGTCGAGAACATCGAGTTGCTGTCGCGCTACGGCGCCGACAGCGAAGGCGCGCAGCTCGATCGCCTGGGCGGCGCGGCCTGGCAATCGCGCAAGGCGCGCATGCAGAAGCGGCTGCGCGAGATCGCATCCGAGCTGATCAAGGTCGCGGCGCTGCGGCAGCTGAAGGAGGCGCCGGCGCTGACGCCGCCGGCTGGTGCGTTCGAGGAGTTCGTCGCCCGCTTCCCATACGAGGAGACGGAGGATCAGCAGGCGAGCATCGACGCCGTGATCGACGACCTGGGTATCGGCCGTCCGATGGACCGCCTGGTGTGCGGCGATGTCGGCTTCGGCAAGACCGAGATCGCGCTGAGGGCGGCGTTCGTCGCGGCGATGGCCGGTGTCCAGGTCGCCGTGGTAGTGCCGACGACGCTGCTGGCCCGCCAGCACTTCAAGACCTTCCAGGATCGCTTCCACGGCCTGCCGATCAAGGTGATGCAGGCCTCGCGGCTCGTCGGCGCGAAGGAGCTGGCGGAGGTCAAGGCCGGGCTCGCAGCCGGCACCGTCGACATCGTCGTCGGCACGCACGCGCTGCTGTCGAAGACGATCGAGTTCGCTCGCCTCGGCCTGTTGATCATCGACGAGGAGCAGCACTTCGGCGTGCAGCACAAGGAGCGGTTGAAGCAGCTCAAGGAGGACGTGCACGTCCTCACCCTGTCGGCGACGCCGATACCGCGCACCTTGCAGCTGGCGTTGACAGGCGTGCGCGAGCTGTCGCTGATCACCACGCCGCCGGTCGACCGGCTGGCGGTGCGCACCTACATCTCGCCATTCGATCCGGTGATCATCCGCGAGGCGCTTCGGCGCGAGCGCTACCGCGGCGGCCAGACATTCTATGTCGCCCCGCGCATCGCCGACCTCGACGAGATCGCCGAGTTCCTGGCCGAGGCAGTGCCGGAGCTGCGGGTTGCCCGCGCGCACGGCCAGCTCAGCCCGACCGAGACCGAGGACATCATGACCGCCTTCTACGAGGGCCAGTACGATGTCCTGCTGTCGACGGCGATCGTCGAATCGGGCCTCGACGTGCCGAATGCCAACACCATGATCGTGCATCGAGCCGACATGTTCGGCCTTGCCCAGCTCTACCAGCTGCGCGGCCGCGTCGGGCGCTCGAAGACGCGCGCCTATGCGTACTTCACCACGCCGGTCGGCAAGGCGCTGACGGAGATGGCCGAGAAGCGGCTCAAGGTGCTGCAATCGCTCGATACGCTGGGGGCCGGCTTCTCGCTCGCCTCGCACGACCTCGATATTCGCGGCGGCGGCAATCTGCTCGGCGAGGAGCAGTCCGGCCACATCCGCGAGGTCGGATTCGAGCTCTACCAGTCGATGCTGGAGGAGGCGATCACCCAGCTCAAGGGCGGTGATCTCGGCGGCCCGCAGGATCAGTGGAGCCCGCAGATCTCACTCGGACTGGCGGTGCTCATCCCGGAGACCTACGTCGGCGACCTGCCGCTGCGGCTCGGGCTCTACCGCCGCCTGTCGCACCTGGCGACGCGCGCCGAGATCGACGACTTCGGCGCCGAGTTGATCGATCGCTTCGGGCCGCGGCCGGCCGAGGTCGACGCGCTGCTCGATGTCATGGAGATCAAGGGGCTGTGCCGTCAGGCGGGGATCCAGCAGATCGACGCCGGCACCAAGGGCTGTGTGCTACAGTTCCGGAATAACCGGTTTGCCAACCCGGAAGGCCTCGTTGCCTTCATGCAGAGGTCGAGCGGCGCGGTGAAGCTGCAGACCGACCACAAACTGGTGTTCAAGGCCGACTGGGATCTGCCCGAGGCGCGGCTCAAGGGGGTGCGCGATCTGGTCACCCGCATTGCCGCGCTGGTGCCGGCGGCGAAGAAGGCGGCTTGATCCAGTAGATTGGTTTGGCGCCACTTTGCGCGGAACCCAACGCTTGCCGCGTCCGTGGAATGTTGAATTACGGACGCACGATGGCGTCCTGACCCAGCCTACTTCAGCGTCGCCAGCGCCTGGGCGAAGCCGGTGAGCGAGATCGGTATGCCGATACCGGCTTCCTGGGTCTGGAAGATGATGAAGATCGCGTTCTTGCCGGTCTTCAATTGCTCGACGAGCTTGTCCTCGGCCACCACCTGGGCGTAGCAGGCGAAGTTGTGGCAGCGCAGGAACGGCGCGTGGCCGACGTCCTTGTCGTCGATCTTGAGGCCCAGTCCGGGCGGCAGCAGCACGCCAAGGGGCGCGAACACGCGCAGCACCCGCTCGCCGGTCGAGAACTTCTGGAAATAGACGGTCAGTCCGACGTTGTTGCGGTCCTCGGCGGTGACGCTCTGCACGAGCGCGCAAGTCTCGAGCTTCGAGCCGGCCGCCGGCGGCTTGCAAACTACCTGCCAGTCGCCGTGCTGGGCCTTGACCGTGCCGTCGGGGGCGACTGAATTGGCCTGGTTCTGTGCCGCCGCCATCCCCGCCGAGGCGAGCAGCGAGATGGCGCCCGCGAGCGCCCGAAGCACATGCCGCCAGCGGAAACGAGTGGCTTCTAGCCTCACGCGCATTCTCCAGTGCGAATCGAGCAGCCCTGCTGGAAGATAGCATCGACCGGCGCCCCTTTCGGTGACGATTCAGGCTGAAATGGGACCGCGCGGGCCGCCAATGGGACGCGACAAGCAGCATGCCTGATGTTAAAGCGCGTCCACGCGTGGAAATGCCGCAGGATGTTGACTTGAGTCAAACGACGCCGTTGTGTTCTCTGCGACCGGCGGAAGTTTGCCTTGAAATCGGGGGCTGCGTTCTTACCGCCACGCGGGAAGATCGCTACTGGAGTGGTTGGATGCTCGGAAAAAGTGCAATGCGCGCAACTTTTTGCGCGTTTTCTTTGGCTCTGATGTCGGCCGCCGCGATGGCGGGCACCGGGCAACCTTCGCCAGGACAGATCGGACTGCAGAACCCGGTCACGGAAGTTGCGGTCGAGATCGGCAAATTCCACAATCTGGTCTCGACCATCATCGTCGCGATCGCGATCTTCGTCGCCATCCTCCTCGGCTACGTGATGTGGCGCTTCAGCGCCAAGAACAATCCCAATCCATCGAAGAATACGCACAACACGCTACTTGAGGTGGTGTGGACGGTGGCGCCGATCCTGATCCTGCTGGTGATCGCGGTGCCGTCGTTCCGGTTGCTGTACCTGCAGTATTCCTACCCGAAGCCCGATCTCACCATCAAAGCCTACGGCAACGCGTGGTTCTGGGAGCACGAATACCTTGATAATGGCGGCATCAAGGTCACCTCCAACATGGTGACCGACGATGACATCGTCACGGCGGAGATCGGCAAGGCCGAGTTCGAGAAGCGTTTCGGCAAGCTCGACGGCATCGAGCGGAACAAGCAGGTGCACGAGGCATCGCTGCCGCTCTGGGGCAAGACCAAGCAGGTCAGGCAGCTCTCGGTCGACAACGAGATCGCGGTGCCGGTGAACAAGGTCGTCCACCTGCTGGTGACTTCGAATGACGTGATTCACTCGTGGACGATCCCGTCGTTCGGCTCGAAGATCCAGGCCGTTCCGGGGCGCATCACCACGACGTGGTTCCGTCCGACCCAGGTCGGCGTCTACTACGGCCAGTGCTCGGTGCTATGCGGCAAGGCCCATTCGGGCATGCCGATCGCCATTCGGGTGGTGTCGGAGGCTGCGTTCAACGATTGGCTGGCGGCGGCCAAGGCCAAGGATTGGAAGAAGGCGCGCGGCATCCTGACCGCCGCGACGGAGAATGCGGACCGGGCGAAGTTTGCCGAGGCTGCGCCTCGGTGACAGGCGGCGGCCGACGCGGTTCTGATGCGAGACAAGTTTCAAACAAAAGGCACTTCAAATGGCGAGCGCAGCGCACGCGGGCTATGACGAGAACGGAGCTCCGACGAGCTTTGTGAAGCGGTGGTTGTTTTCGACCAACCACAAAGACATCGGCACGATGTACCTGATCTTTGCGATGCTCTCCGGCATCGTCGGCAGCCTGCTGTCGGTCGCGATGCGTCTGGAGCTGCAGGAGCCTGGCCTGCAGTGGTTCTCCAATTTGCACATGTTCAACGTGTTCGTGACCGGCCACGGCCTGATCATGGTGTTCTTCATGGTCATGCCGGCGATGATCGGCGGTTTCGGCAACTGGTTCGTGCCGCTGATGATCGGCGCGCCGGACATGGCGTTTCCGCGGATGAACAACATCTCGTTCTGGCTGCTGCCGGTGTCCCTCAGCCTGCTGCTGATATCGCTGTTCGTCGAGGGGCCGCCAGGCGCCAACGGCGCCGGCACCGGCTGGATCGTTCTCGCGCCGCTGTCGAGCAAGGCCGGCCATCCCGGCCCGGCGGTTGATTTCGGCATCCTCTCGCTGCATCTCGCTGGCGCCTCGTCGATCCTCGGTGCGATCAACTTCATCACCACGATCTTCAACATGCGGGCGCCCGGCATGACGCTGCACCGCATGCCGCTGTTCGTGTGGTCGGTGCTGGTGACGGCGTTCCTGCTGCTGCTGTCGCTGCCGGTTCTGGCCGGCGCCATCACCATGCTGCTGACCGATCGCAATTTCGGCACCACGTTCTTCGATGCCAAGGGCGGCGGCGATCCGTTGCTCTATCAGCACCTGTTCTGGTTCTTCGGTCATCCCGAAGTGTACATTCTGATCCTGCCCGGCTTCGGCATGATCAGCCACATCATCTCGACGTTCTCGAGGAAGCCGATTTTCGGCTACCTCGGCATGGCTTACGCGATGGTGGCGATCGGCTTCGTCGGTTTCATCGTCTGGGCGCACCACATGTACACGGCCGGCATCGGCGTCAACACGCAGGCCTACTTCGTGTTCGCGACGATGGTGATCGCGGTGCCGACTGGCGTGAAGATCTTCTCCTGGATCGCGACCATGTGGGGCGGCTCGATCACCTACCGGGTGCCGATGGTCTGGGCGCTCGGCTTCGTGTTCCTGTTCACCGTCGGCGGCGTCACCGGCGTGATGCTGGCAAATGCCGGCGTTGATCGCGCGCTGCACAACACCTATTACGTGGTGGCGCACTTCCACTACGTGCTGTCGCTCGGCGCCGTGTTCGCGATCTTCGCCGGCTGGTACTACTGGTTCCCGAAGATGAGCGGATACATGTATTCCGAGTTCATCGGCAAGCTGCACTTCTGGCTGACTTTCATCGGCGCCAACGTGCTGTTCTTCCCGCAGCACTTCCTGGGGCTGGCCGGCATGCCGCGGCACTACGCCGACTATCCGGATGCCTATGCCGGCTGGAACAAGATTTCCTCGATCGGCGGCTACATCACGACGCTCGGCACGGTGGTGTTCTTCGTCGGCCTGGTGCTGGCGATGATGCGCAAGCAGAAGGCTGCCGCCAATCCGTGGGGCGAGGGCGCAACGACGCTCGAGTGGACGCTGCCGTCGCCGCCGCCATACCACTGCTTCGAGACGCTGCCGCGGATCAAGGGCGGCGATCATCACTGACGAGAACGGAGCCGGGCCGGTTGCGGGCCCGGTTTCGCATCCTGCTTCGCCGGGCGCCGGCGCAGACAGACTGGCAAGGTGGACGAGGTGAGCGAGTCAATCCAATTTCCGGAGTCCGTCGGGACCGCGGCCGGCTTATCGCAAGGCACAGTGGGAGATTTCATCTCGCTGATGAAGCCGCGCGTGATGTCGCTCGTGGTGTTGACGGCGCTGGTCGGGATTGTCGCCGCGCCTGGTCACATCCATCCGGTGCTGGGCACCATTGCGCTGCTGGCGATTGCGGTCGGCGCGGGCGCGTCGGGCGCACTCAACATGTGGTACGACGCCGACATCGACGCGAAAATGGCGCGGACCGCGGCGCGACCGATCCCTCGCGGCCGCATCGCCGCTGGCGAGGCGCTGGTGTTCGGCAGCATCCTGGCGGTGTTCTCGGTTTTCACCCTCGCGACGCTGGTGAACTATTTCGCTGGCGCCCTGCTCGCCTTCACCATCGCCTTCTACGTCGTCATCTACACCATTTGGCTGAAGCGGCGGACGCCGCAGAACATCGTGATCGGCGGTGCCGCCGGCGCGTTCCCGCCGATGGTCGGCTGGGCAGCCGTCACGGGCGGCGTCAGCATCGAGAGCATCGTCCTGTTCCTGATCATCTTCATGTGGACGCCGCCGCACTTCTGGGCGCTTGCGCTGTATCGCTGCCGCGACTACGAGCGGGCGGGCGTGCCGATGCTGCCGGTCGTTGCCGGCGCCGACGCCACGCGCCGGCAGATCCTCGCCTATTCGCTGCTGCTGGCGCCGCTCGGGCTGGTGCCCTATTTCGTCGGCTTGGGGAAGCTGACCTACTTGGCGACGGCGGGGGTGCTGGGAGCGCTGTTCGTCTGGCGCGCATTCGCCGTGTACCGGACCCGCGAGGGGCGCGAGGCGGATGGCGCGGCTCGCAAATTGTTCGCCTTTTCCATCCTGTACCTGTTCGCATTGTTCGTGGTGCTGTTGATCGAGCACACGGTTCGCATTGTGTCGGGTGGTTGAATCGCAAGTGGAGCGCGCATTGGACGGCGAAGATGGACAGAAGCCGGATGCCGAGTGGCTGCGCCAGAGGCGGCTGCGATCGATCGCGATCGCGTTGACGCTGCTCGGCCTGACGGCCTTGTTCTATGCGGCGACCATCGTTCGCCTCGGCGGCAACGCACTCAATCGGCCGATGTGATGGTGGAAACGAACCCACAGCAGCCAGTTTCGGTCGGGCAGGCAGCCGGTGACGCGCTGTTGCGCCGCCACCGTCGCGTCGGCGCCTGGGCAGCGTCCGGCGCGGTCGCCATGCTGTTGCTCGCGTTTGCATCGGTGCCGCTGTACCGGATGTTCTGCCAGGTCACCGGCTATTCCGGAACACCGCAGACGGCCGCGCGGCCGTCCGATCTGGTGCTCGACAGAACGGTCGAGGTCCGCTTCGACGCAACGGTCAGCCCCGGCCTTGCCTGGACGGTGGTGCCGGTCGAGCAGCGCAAGACCGTGCGGTTCGGCGAGACCGCGGTCGCCTACTACCGCGCAACCAACATATCCGGCCAGACCCTGGTCGGCACGTCGAGCTTCAACGTCTCGCCGGATCAGACCGGGGCCTACTTCAACAAGCTGCAATGCTTCTGTTTCAGCGAGCAGCGCCTGGAGCCGGGACAGACCATGGATATGGCGGTGAGCTTCTTCGTGTCGCCGGACATGGTCGAAGACAAGGATGCGAGCCACATCGGACTGATCACGCTGTCCTACACGTTCTTTCGCGTCGAGAAGCCGCGCGTGAGTGCGGCAGGAGACGGAACGGCGGGGCCCGGCAAGGGATCGTGACGGAAGGCTCGGAAGCGTTGATGTGACCGCTGGCGAGGCTTTGCCCACGGCGGTCGCGAGAAGATTACGGAGGACGGAGAAGACCATGGCCGATAGCCACGCTAAGCACCACGACTACCATCTTGTCGACCCGAGCCCGTGGCCGATCCTGGCTTCGTTGGCGGCCTTCGCAATGGCGATCGGCGCCATCGTCCTCATGCGCTCGCTGGGCGGCGGCGATGGCCTGTTCGGGCTCAAGGGCCCGACCTTGTTTCTCACCGGCTTCGCGTGCATCACCGCGGTCGCATACATGTGGTGGCGCGACATCGTGCACGAGGCGCACAAGGGCGATCATACTCCTGTCGTCGCCCTGCACCTGCGCTACGGCATGATCATGTTCATCGCCTCCGAGGTGATGTTCTTCGTTGCCTGGTTCTGGGCGTATTTCGACGTGTCGCTGTTCCCCGCCGGCGTCTGGACGCTCGATAACTCGACGCAGGTGGTCGGCATGGTCGAGCGCAATGCCGTGACCGGCGGCGTCTGGCCGCCGAAGCCGTCCGAAGGCTTCAAGTCAACGTTCGATCCGTGGGGCTTGCCGTTCGTCAACACGCTCATTCTGCTGCTGTCGGGCACGACGGTGACCTGGGCGCACCACGCGCTTCTCAACAACGACCGCAAGGGCCTGGTCTGGGGCCTGATCCTGACGGTCATTCTCGGCGTTCTGTTCACGACGTGCCAGGTCTACGAGTACGGTCATGCCGCCTTCAACTTCGCCGGCCACATCTACGGCTCGACGTTCTTCATGGCGACCGGCTTCCATGGCGCGCACGTGGTCATCGGCACCATCTTCCTGTTCGTGTGCCTGATGCGTGCGCTCAAGGGACATTTCTCGCCGAAGCAACATTTCGGCTTCGAGGCGGCCGCATGGTACTGGCATTTCGTCGACGTGGTGTGGCTGTTCCTGTTCGCCTGCATCTACGTGTGGGGTGCTGGACACTACGCGCCGGTGGCGCACTGAATTGCTCGTCGCATCCGGCTCCGCTTGCGCGGAGCCGGCCGGATGCGACGGGCCGTCTCGGATATGATGGCGCGGCGGCCGGTTCGCATCCAGCGGACCGGCCGCAAGGCATATATGAGGGTGTCATGAGCGCTCCAGTCACATCGCCGTTCGCGGCCGGCCTCAAATGCCGGTGCCCGCGGTGCGGCAAGTCGCCGTTGTTCGCGAGCCCCTGGTCGCTGGACCTTGCCGGCGGCTGCCCGGCCTGCAAGCTCGACTACACCTTCGCCGACAGCGGTGACGGACCCGCCGTGTTCGCGATCATGCTGCTGGGCTTCCTGATGCTCGGCGCGGCGCTCATCCTCGAGTTCAAGCTCGGGCCGCCGTGGTGGGTGCACGCGATCTGGGCGCCGGTGACCTTTGCGCTGGCGCTCGGGATGCTGCGGCCGATGAAAGCGACATTGATCGCGCTTCAGTACCGCAACAAGGCCGAGGAAGGCCGTCGCATGTAGGCGGGTTTCGCCCCGGCTGCGACCGGTGTCGTGCCGATGCAGGCGCCGATGATGGTAAGTCCGCCCTCGACCGCGCGCGGCATGGTGAGGCGCGAGCCACGCGTATGCTGGCGCTCGTCGAGGACGAGCGGCAGATGGATGAAGCCGGCGCAGCTCGCTTCCGTCCGGCGTCTTGCCGCGTCGAGCGAGTGGTAGAGCGCGGCATTGCACAGGTAGCGGCCGGCGTCGCGTGAGATCTCGACAGGTAGTCCGCGCAGTCGCAAGCGGTGGGCGATCAGGCTCGCCGGCAGTTGCGCCACAAGCGTCGCCGGACCGTCGAGCACGAGGCGATTGCCGGCTTCCGGCGTCACGCCGCAGGCGTCGGCGACCGCGCTATGCTCGTTGTAGCCGCGTGTCTCGATGACGAAGCCCGAGGCCTTGCGCGATACGCCGAAATGCAGGGCGACCTCGGGGCCGGTCGCCTCGAACAGCTCGACCAGTCGCCGCGTGCCGCCGTGCCACTCCGTCGACAGCATCTCGGCGACGATGCGGTAGCCGGGAAACGCGCGCCGCGCCGCCGGCGCAAGCCGCTCCACCAGTGCCCATGATGCATTGACCGGCACATTCGGAAAAGGCCCGAAGCCGGTGAGCAGGATGGTGGGGCGGGAATACGAGCTGGGGCGTGCAGGAGCGGGCATCATGGGATTTCGACTGTCGCTACAACCGGCAAGTGGTCGGACCCGAGCCAAGGTCCCGTGTCGAATGCGACGGACCGAATGTCCGGCGAGGTCAGTACGTTGTCAATCAGGAATGCGGGGATGTTGAGGTAGTTGTCCTGCGCCGGCCAGCTGCGTTTCCAAGTGCCGTGGCGAACGAGCTTCAGCCGGTGGCTCAGTCGCAGCAGCTTCCAGGACCATGGCGTCAAATTGAAATCGCCGATGACGACGAGCGGGCGGGGAACTTGCGACAGCTCCCGCTCGATCCATTCGTACTGCCTTGCTTGCTCGCTGGGGCGATACGGGTAGTAGGGACGCAAGCTGACAATTCGCATCGCGGTGCCGTGATCGCCCTTGAGGTCGATCCACGACCACGAGGGTGTGCTCGCCGTGCGCGCGTGGCCGCCGGAGCCTATCCACGGCCGTTTGGACGCAATCACGATGTCATTGCACCGGCAATCGAAGAGGTGCGGGAAATGGGATGCGAGCAGGGGGACCAGCTGAGGCTTCGACCGGTCGGTCATTTCCTGCAGCACGACGATGTCGGGGTTTTGGGAGATGATCCATCGCGCGGCGTCCGCGAGATGGGCGTTTGCCGACAGGACATTGAAGGTTACGAGCTTCAGTTGGTGCCGACTATCGGTCTCGATGGATCTCACCGCGTACCCCGTCGCCGCCGCGATGACGCTGCCGTTGACGGCCACTAGGGCAGCGAGCGCCACGGCCGCTGCTCGATGTCGCACGACAACCGCCAGGCACAACGCCGAAATGCAGCCCAGGAGCGTGAGCGCGCGGAAATGATTCAACAGTTCGAGTTGCGGCACGAAAGGCGCCAGGGCGCCCAGGAGTGTCATCGCACCACCGACCGAGACCGCGATTGCCGATAGTACGCGCGACGCCATCGATACCCGCAAATCAAGCCCTCAAATATCCAGATCCTTCGCGAAGGCGGCGCGCTCCTGGATGAACTTGAAGCGCAGCTCCGGCTTCGAGCCCATCAGCGCGTTGACCGCTTCGGCGATCTCCGAACGGTCGCCGTCGCCGAGCGCAACCTTGAGCAGCAGGCGGCGCGACGGGTCCATTGTCGTCTCCTTGAGCTGCCCGGGGTTCATCTCGCCGAGGCCCTTGAACCGGCCGACCTCGATCTTCTGGTTCGGCTTGAAGATTGTCTTGACGAGACGCTCCCGCTCTTCGGCGTCGCGGGCATAGACGCTTCTGTTGCCCTGGGTCAGCTTGAACAGCGGCGGCACCGCCAGGTAGAGGTGGCCGTTCTCGATCAGCTCCGTCATCTCCTGGTAGAAGAACGTGATGAGGAGCGAGGCGATATGGGCGCCGTCGACGTCGGCGTCGGTCATGATGATCACGCGCTCGTAGCGCAGATCCTCCTCGCGGTATTTCGCGCCGGTGCCGGCGCCCAGCGACTGGATCAGGTCGCCCAGCATCTGGTTCTGGCTGAGCTTGATGCTCGTCGCGTTGGCAACGTTGAGGATCTTGCCGCGCAAGGGCAGCACGGCCTGCGTCTTCGGGTTGCGCGCCTGCTTGGCCGAGCCGCCGGCGCTATCGCCCTCGACGATGAAGATCTCGGTGCCTTCCGCCGACTGGATCGAGCAGTCGACGAGCTTGCCCGGCAGCCGTAGGCGGCGGGTCGCGGTCTGGCGGCCGATTTCCTTCTCGCGCTTGCGCTTGAGACGGTCCTCGGCCTGCTCGATCACCCATTCGAGCAGCTTGCTCGCCTGTTGCGGCGAGGCCGTCAGCCAGTGGTCGAAGGCATCGCGCACCGCCGTCTCGACGATGCGTCCGGCCTCCTGGGTCGCGAGGCGATCCTTGGTCTGGCCCTGGAACTCCGGCTCGCGGATGAACACCGACAGCATCGACGCCGCGGTGCCCATCACGTCCTCGGCGGTGATCTGCGCCGCCTTCTTGTTGTTGACGAGCTCACCATAGTTGCGCAGCCCCTTCGACAGTGCCGAGCGCAGGCCGCCTTCGTGGGTGCCGCCATCGGGCGTCGGCACGGTATTGCAGTATGATCGCGAGAAGCCGTCCTCGCTCGCCGTCCAGGCGACCGCCCACTCGACGTTGCCGTGGCCGGCGTCCCTGGTGATGCGGCCGGCGAAGAGATCCTTGGCGACCAGAGTCTGCCCTTCGATGGTGCTGGTGAGGTAGTCCTTGAGGCCGCCGGGAAAGTGGAAAACCGCCTCGGCCGGCGTCTCGTCCTTGATCAGTTCCGGTGCGCAGAACCAGCGGATCTCGACGCCGCCGAACAGATAGGCCTTCGAGCGCGCCATCGCGAGCAGACGCGCCGGCTTGAAGGCGCAGCCCTTGCCGAAGATCTTCTCGTCGGGCCGGAAGCGCACCTTGGTGCCGCGCCGGTTCATCGTCTGGCCGAGCTTTTGCAGCTTGCCGGCCGGGACGCCGCGGTTGAACACCATGCGGTAGAGCTGCTGGCCGCGCGCGACCTCGACCTCGCAGGTCTCCGACAGGGCGTTGACCACGGAGACGCCGACGCCGTGCAGGCCGCCGGAGGTTTGGTAGGCCTTGCCGTCGAACTTTCCGCCCGAGTGCAGCGTCGTCATGATCACTTCGAGCGCCGACTGGTTCTTGAACTTGGGGTGCGGATCGACCGGGATGCCGCGGCCGTTGTCGGTCACCGACAGGTAGCCGTCGGCTTCGTAGCGCACCTCGATCCACGTGGCGTGGCCGGCGACAGCCTCGTCCATCGAATTGTCGATCACCTCGGCGAACAGGTGGTGCAGCGCCTTCTCGTCGGTGCCGCCGATGTACATGCCGGGTCGGCGACGCACCGGCTCCAGCCCTTCGAGAACCTCGATATCGGCGGCCGTGTAGGCATCGGAGGCGTCGGCTGGCTTGCGCGCTCGCGCGCTTCTGTCGGTCATGTCTGCGGCCATATTTCCAAAGAGATCGCGTGTAGATGACATGAAAGAGGTCCGAACTATGGCGCGACGGGTAGGGTCGCCCGCTGATTCTTCGTTCTTCATCCTGGCGAGGGGGTCGCACGGACGCCTGTGGATTGGCAAGGTCCGGCAGACGCCGGCCGTCGGTTTGCTGTGACGGCGCGGCTAGCGATACCCGAATCGCGCCAGAAGTGGCTAGCCACGCGGCGGCGCGCAGGATGGCTCGGATACAATTTGGCTCGTAAAGTGCGTTGGAACGGATAATCTGCCGCTGCATCCGCGCGCGGCTGCGCGCCGGCTCGGAGGAGTTGCCCAATGATCGATCATCACGCCGATTTAAAGAAATACGTGCCGGCGCCGAACGACATGGCCGTTGCGGCGATCATCAAGCACCTGGGCATCGCCCTCAAGGGGACCGATACCGCGCTCGTCGCGTGCTCGTCCAAGCTGGAGCTGGACCGTGTCCGCGAGAGCTGGCTCAAGAAGAAGCTCGGTCTCGCCAACCCCGACGGCGAGCTGGACGCCGCAATTCAGAGCATCTGCAGCAAGATGAAGGACGACAACAGCAAGAGCCGGGTGGTGTTCTACTACCTGCTCGCCGAAAAGTATGGCCGCCTTGCGGTGCTTTGATCGAAAGCCTCGCCGACCAAGTGCTCATTGTGATGAGGCCGTTGCCCTCCCGTCGCGAACGCTTGTGGCGAATGCCTGGATGACCGCACCGGCCTGCCTCGGAAGAGACTAATAGGTCAACATTGCTGACCTAACTTGCCAGAACGTCGCAACCGAACTATGTTTCACTCCAACCAACGGGACGAAGCATTCGAGGTAAGGCCATGGCGAAGAGCGGTGTCAGCCTCAGCGACAAGTTCGATCTCGACGAGAAACGGCAGATTTTGACCGGCACGCAGGCGATCGTTCGCCTGGCGCTGATGCAGAGGAAGCGGGACGAGGTCGCCGGGCTCAATACCGCAGGCTACATCTCCGGCTATCGCGGCTCCCCGATTGCCGGTCTCGAGGGCGCGTTCCAGCGAGCCCGGGGACTGATCGAGAAACATCACATCAAGTTTCACTCCGGCCTCAACGAGGACCTCGCCGCGACCGCGATCTGGGGCACGCAGCAGGCCGAGCTGCGCGGCGAAGGCAAGTACGACGGCGTCTTTGCGATCTGGTACGGCAAGGGACCGGGCGTCGACCGGTCGGGCGACGTGTTCCGTCATGCCAACCATGCCGGGTCGTCGAAGCACGGCGGCGTCATTGCATTGATGGGGGACGACCACACCTGCGAGAGCTCGACCTCGGCGCACCAGTCCGAGTTCGCGTTCGTCGACGCCATGATCCCGGTGCTGAACCCGGCCGGCGTGCAGGAGATCCTGGACTACGGGCTGATCGGGTTTGCGCTTTCGCGATTTGCCGGCGTGTGGGTCGGCCTCAAGTGCGTCAAGGACAACATCGAATCGACCGCGACCGTCGACGGCTCGACCGATCGGGTGACGATCGCGATCCCCGACGATTTCACCATGCCGCCGGGTGGGCTCAACATTCGTCTCGGCGATACCGCGCTGGAGAAGGAAGCACGCCTCCACGACTACAAGCGCGCCGCGATCCTTGCCTTCGCGCGCGCCAACAAGATCGACCGCCAGGTGCTGAGCGGCGGCCAGGCGGCAAAGATCGGCATCATTACCTGCGGCAAGAGCTATCTCGACGTTCGCCAGGCGCTCGACCAGCTCGGCATTGACGAGGTCGAGGCGAACAAGCTCGGGCTGCGCCTCTACAAGGCCGGGATGACGTGGCCGCTCGAGCCGCGAGGCGTACGCAAGTTCGCCGACGGCCTCGATCTGATCGTCGTGGTCGAGGAGAAGCGGTCGCTGATCGAGACGCAGGTCAAGGAGCAGCTCTATGGCCGCCCCGGCGCACCGGCGGTGATCGGCAAGAAGGATGAGAACGAGCAGTGGCTGTTCCATGCCAACGGCGCGCTCGATCCGACCGAGATCGCGATTGCCATCGGCGAGCGACTGGTGAAGTACGGCGCCGGCGAAGGCGTGAAGTCGAGGCTGGCGGACCTGAAGCGGCTCGAGGGCAATACCGGCCTGGCACCCGAGGCGTTCACGCGGGTCCCATATTTTTGTGCCGGCTGTCCGCACAACTCGTCCACGGTCGTGCCGGAAGGCACGCGCGCCTATGCCGGCATCGGCTGTCACTACATGGCGCAATGGATGGACCGCGCGACCGAAGGCTTCACCCAGATGGGCGGCGAGGGCACGAACTGGATCGGCGAAGCCCCGTTCTCCAAGCGCAGGCACGTCTTCCAGAACCTGGGCGACGGCACGTACATCCATTCGGGCTCGCTGGCGGTTCGCGCCGCGGTCGCCGCCGGCACCAGCATCACGTTCAAGATTCTCTACAACGATGCGGTCGCGATGACCGGCGGACAATCGCTCGACGGCCACATCTCGGTGCCGATGATCGCGAGCCAGCTGGCGGCCGAGGGCATCAAGAAGATCGCGATCGTCACCGACGAGCCGGGTAAATACCCAGCCGACGCCGGATTCCCCAAGGACATCGCGGTTCACCACCGCCGCGACCTGCAGGCCGTGCAACTCGAGCTGGCGTCCATCGATGGCGTCACCGCACTCATCTACGACCAGACCTGCGCGGCGGAGAAGCGTCGGCGCCGCAAGAAGGGCGAGTTCCCCGATCCCGACAAGCGCGTGTTCATCAATCCGGCGGTCTGCGAAGGCTGCGGTGATTGCGGCAAGAAGTCGAACTGCGTCGCGGTGGTGCCGCTGGAGACCGAGCTTGGCCGCAAGCGCGCCATCGATCAGTCCGCCTGCAACAAGGATTTCTCCTGCATCGAAGGCTTCTGCCCGAGCTTCGTCACGGTGCACGGCGCGAAGGTGAAGCAGGGCAAGGGGGCGGTGCTCGATGGCGGCATCGCGACGATGCTCGGCTCGTTGCCCGAGCCCGGGCTGCCGCAGCTGCAGGGCCCCTACTCGATGATCGTGACTGGCGTCGGCGGCACCGGCGTTGTCACGATCTCGGCGGTGCTCGGCCAGGCCGCGCATATCGAAGGCAAGGGTTTTGGCGCGATCGACATGACGGGGCTCGCGCAGAAGGGCGGCGCGGTGGCGTGTCACATGCGCGTCGCCCGCAGCGCGGATGAGATCCATGCGATCCGGGTCGGCGTCGCCAATGCCGATCTGATCATCGGCGGCGATCTCGTGGTGACGGCGTCGAACAAGATCCTCGAGACCATGCGGCCTGATCACACCGCCGTCGTCGTCTCGACCTACGAGATGACCACCGGAGATTTCGCGCGCAACGCCAAGCTGACGGTTCCCGGCCAGGCGCTGCGGGCGGCGATCACCGATCGGGTCGGCCGCGGGGCGCTGGCGATGATCGATGCGCACGAGGCCGCCGTGAAGCTGTTCGGCGACTCGATTGCCTCCAACATGTTCCTGCTCGGCTTCGCGTACCAGAAGGGCCACGTGCCGATCGGATCGGCGGCGATCGAGCAGGCGATCGCGCTCAACGGGGCGGCGGTCGACATGAACCGCCAGGCCTTCCGCTTCGGTCGCCTCGCCGCCCACGATATTGCCGCGGTGGAGCGGCTGATCACGCCGGCGGCGGTCGCCAAGCCGGAAGCGGGCGACCTCGACAGCATGGTCGAGTTCAGGGCCAAACAGCTCGCCGCCTACCAGGATGAGGCGCTCGCCGCGCGCTATCGCTCCAAGATCGCCTGGATCGCCGGCATCGAGAAGGAGAAGACGCCTGGCCGCTCGGAGCTTGCCGCCGCGGCGGCGCGCGGCTTCCACAAGCTGCTCGCGATCAAGGACGAGTACGAGGTCGCTCGACTGTTCACCGACGGCACGTTCGAGAAGCAGCTGGCGGAGCAGTTCAACGGCATCAAGTCGTTCGAGTTCCACATGGCGCCGCCGTTGCTCGGCTGGCTGCGCAAGGACAAGGTCACCGGTCATCCGCGCAAGATCCGCCTCGGCCAGTGGATGATGCCGGTGCTACGCCTGCTTGCAAAGGGCAAGCGGTACCGGGGCGGCGCCCTCGACGTATTCGGCTATTCGGCGGAACGCCGGCTGGAGCGGCAGCTCATCGCGGACTACGAGCGCGTGCTCGACGAGGTGGCGCAGCGGTTGTCGCCGCGGACCCATTCGATCGCGGTCGCGCTGGCTGCATTGCCCGAGGACATCAAGGGCTTCGGACATGTGAAGCTCGCGAGCTGTGAAATCGCCAAGAAGCGGGAAGCCGCGCTGCTCCAGCACTTGCGCGATCCGCAGTCGGCCAGCGTCAAGATCGCAGCCGAATAAATTGCGTCAGGCCGTGCCCTGACGCAGCCGAAATTCTAAGCGGCGAGCCTGATTGTTGGGCTCGGTCGCGTGCTTGTGCAGATCAGAAGAAAATGCTTCCTTCGAGACCGGAGCATGCCGGCGCACGCATCGCCAGCGCGCCCGGCAATCGACCGAACCATGGGAAGGCTGATCGCATGACGCTGTCGAGGTCTCTTGCATTGAGTGCGGCGCTTGCCGCGTGCGCTTCGTTCGGGCTGTTCGCCACGATCGCCGCGGCTCAGGAAAAGGTGCTGCGCATCGGCATGACGGCCGCCGACATTCCAAAGACCAACGGGCAACCCGATCAGGGCTTCGAAGGCAACCGGTTCACCGGTATCCCGCTGTTCGATGCCCTGACGCATTGGGATCTCTCGTCGGCCGACAAGGCGAGCGTCATCATTCCGGGGCTTGCCACCGAGTGGTCCGTCGATGCCAGCGACAAGACCAAGTGGACCTTCAAGCTTCGTTCCGGGGTGAAGTTCCATGACGGCTCGCCGCTGACTGCCGATGCGATCGTGTGGAACGTCGAGAAGGTCCTGAAGAAGGATGCGCCGCACTTCGCGCCTGACCAGATCGGGGTGACGGTGAGCCGCATGCCGACGCTGGTGTCGGCACGCAAGATCGACGACCTGACGGTTGAGCTGGTCACCAAGGAGCCCGACAGCTTCCTGCCGATCAATCTGACCAATCTGTTCATTGCGTCGCCGGTCCATTGGCAAAAGAAATTCGATGCGCTGGGCTCGGTCGCGGATCCGGCCGAGCGGGCGAAGCAGGCGTGGGCGGCGTTCGCGGCCGATGCCTCGGGCTCCGGTCCGTTCAAGATGGCGAAATTCGCCGCCCGTGAGCGCGCCGAATACGTCAAGAATGCCGACTACTGGGACGTCAAGCGCAAGCCGAAAATCGATCGCCTGGTGCTGTTGCCGCTGCCGGAGGCGAATGCCCGCACGGCGGCATTGCTGTCGGGGCAGGTCGACTGGATCGAGGCGCCGGCGCCCGACGCGGTGCCGCAGATCAAGTCGAAGGGCTTCGTGATCTACCAGAACGCGCAGCCGCACGTCTGGCCCTGGCAGTTCTCGTTTGCCGAGGGCTCGCCCTGGCTCGACAAGCGCGTGCGCCATGCCGCCAACCTGTGCGTCAATCGCGACGAGCTGAAGACCGCCCTCGGCGGCCTGATGGAGGTGCCGAAGGGGACAGTGCCGCCGGGGCATCCGTGGTGGGGCAATCCGAAGTTCGAGATCAAGTATGATCTCGCGGCAGCCAGGAGGCTGATGGCCGAAGCGGGCTTCAGCGCCTCGAAGAGGCTCAAGGTGAAGACGATCACTTCCGCGTCCGGCTCGGGCCAGATGCAGCCGATCCCGATGAACGAGTACCTGCAGCAGGCGCTGAAGGAGTGCTACTTCGACGTCGAGCTCGATGTCATCGAATGGAACGCACTGTTCAACAACTGGCGGGCCGGCAGCAAGGATCCGTCCTCGCGCGGCGCCAACGCGACCAACGTCACGTTCGCCGCCATGGACCCGTTCTTCGCCATGGTCCGCTTCACCTCGTCGAAGACGCTGCCGCCGGTGTCCAACAACTGGGGCTATTTCGCCAGTCCTGAGTTCGACCAGCTGATCGCCGACGCCCGCACCTCGTTCGATGGCACGGCCCGCGACGCCGCCCTGGCCAAGCTGCATGCCCGCATCGTCGAGGAGGCACCGTTCCTGTGGGTCGCGCATGACGTTGGTCCGCGTGCGATGAGCCCGAAGGTCAAGGGCGTGGTGCAGCCCAGGAGCTGGTTCATCGACATCGCGACGATGAGCATGGAATGAGGGCGCCGCCGCTGCCCGGCCCCGGCTGGGCAGCGGCTCGATCATCACCGACCTCGCGAGCCAACCGTAAATGCTGCTCTACCTCGCCAAGAGGTTGATCTATACGATCCCGATCGTGCTTGGCGTCGCCTTGGTCTGTTTCATCCTGGTGCATATCGCGCCGGGATCACCGCTCGATTCGGTTCTGCCGCCCGACGCCAGCAACGAGCTGAAGCAGCAGCTGATGCGCCTGTACGGCTTTGACCGGTCCTACGTCGAGCAGTTCGGGCGTTGGCTTTGGCGCGCACTGCACGGCGATCTCGGCACCTCCGTGGCGACCAGCCGACCGGTGGCAACCGAGGTTGCAAGGGCGGTCGGCAACACCTTCATGCTGGCGAGCGTGGCGACCGTCATCGGCTTTGTGCTCGGTTCACTGTTCGGCTTCATCGCCGGGACGTATCGCGACACCTGGATCGACAAGGTTGCCTCGGCGATCTCGGTGATCGGCGTCTCGGTACCGCACTACTGGCTCGGCATGGTGCTGGTGATCATCTTCTCCGCGACCTATGGCCTGCTGCCGCCGACCGGCGCCGGACCCGGCGGCTCCGCGTGAATGGGCGTGGGACTGGCTGCACATTCGCCACATGGTGCTGCCGGCAATCACCATGAGCGTCATCCCGATGGGCATCATCGCACGCACGGTGCGCGCGCTCGTCGCCGAGATCATGTCGCAGGAGTTCATCGTCGGCCTGCGGGCGAAGGGCATGACCGGTCTCGGCGTCTTCCGACACGTGGTGAAGAACGTCGCGCCGACGGCGCTCGCGGTGATGGGGATTCAGCTCGGCTACCTGCTCGGCGGCTCGATCCTGATCGAGACCGTGTTCTCGTGGCCGGGCACCGGCTTCCTGCTCAACTCGGCGATATTCCAGCGCGATCTGCCGCTGCTGCAGGGCACCATCCTGGTTCTGGCGTTGTTCTTCGTCGGGCTCAACCTCGCCGTCGACGTGCTGCAGACCGCGCTCGATCCGCGCGTGGAGCGGCACTGATGGCGGTGACCGTCCACCACGCCGTGGCGATCGAGCCGGTCGTGCGTTCGCCGGGCTATTGGCGGACGGTGGCATCGCGATTTCGCCGCGACCCGGTGGCGGTGGCGGCTTTGTGCATCGTGCTGGCACTGATCGTTATGGCAATCCTGGCACCGTGGATCGTGCCGGATGATCCGAACAAGGGGATGACGCTGCGCCGGCTGAAGCCGGTCGGCACGCCCGGTTTCATGCTCGGGACGGACGAGCTCGGCCGCGACATGCTCTCGCGCCTGATCATGGGCGCGCGGCTGTCGCTGTTCATGGGCGTCACGCCGGTCTTCCTGGCGCTGCTGATCGGCGGCGCGATCGGTATCATCGCCGGCTACGCGGGCGGCCTCGTCAATACCCTGCTGATGCGCACGATCGACGTGTTCTTTGCCTTTCCGTCGGTCTTGCTCGCCATCGCCTTGTCGGGCGCATTGGGCGCCGGCATTGCCAACGGGCTGATCTCGTTGACGATCGTGTTCATCCCGCCGATCGCACGCGTGGCGGAGAGCGTGACCACCGGCCTGCGCTCGCGCGACTTCATCGAGGCGGCGAGGGCGAGCGGCGCCGGCGCGCTGGCCATCATCCGCCACCATGTGCTGGGCAATGTGCTGGGGCCGATTTTCGTCTACGCGATGAGCTTGATCGCGGTGTCGATGATCCTGGCGTCGGGGCTGTCCTTTCTCGGCCTCGGCGTCAAGCCGCCGGAGCCGGAATGGGGGCTGATGCTCAACACGCTGCGCACGGCGATCTACACGCAGCCGCTGCTGTGCGCCTTGCCGGGCGTAATGATCTTCATCACGTCGATCGCCTTCAACATGCTGACGGATGGGCTGCGCTCTGCGATGGACCTGAAGGCGTGAGGGCCGCGCGGGCTTGCCTGCGGACGCCGGCGGCACCACGTTAGTCACGTCTGTGTCCTGCGCCGTTCGCAGCCAAGGGCAAGGTTTCGACTTGCGGCAGACGGGTTTTGGCCCACCATGTCGACGGCAGGTGGCCGGCAACAGCGAGACGGTGAGATGCAACTGGCGGCGTCGACGACAGCGGAAGTCGGCTTCCCCTTCGACAATAGTTATGCGCGGCTGCCGGAACGCTTCTATGCGCGCCTGGCGCCGACGGTGGTGGCCGCGCCGCGGCTGGTCATGCTCAACGAGGCTTTGGCGTGGGAGCTGGGTCTCGATGCCGCACAATTGAAGTCGCCCGAGGGCGTCTCGGTGCTCGCCGGCTCGCGCGTGCCCGCCGGTGCCGAGCCGCTGGCAGCCGCCTATGCCGGTCACCAGTTCGGCAATTTCGTTCCGCAACTGGGCGACGGACGCGCGATACTGCTCGGCGAAGTGATCGATCGCAACGGCGTTCGCCGCGACATCCAGCTCAAAGGGTCCGGCCCGACACCGTTCTCCCGTAACGGCGACGGCCGCGCCGCGATCGGCCCGGTGTTGCGCGAGTATATCGTCAGCGAGGCCTTCGCGGCGCTCGGCATTCCGACCACGCGGGCTCTTGCCGCGGTCCTGACCGGCGAGGAGGTGTGGCGTGACGTGCCGCTGCCGGGCGCCGTGCTGACCCGGATCGCCGCCAGCCACATCCGCATCGGGACGTTCCAGTATTTTGCCGCCAGGGGCGACACGGATGCCATTCGCGAGCTCGCCGATCACGTCATTGCACGGCACGATCCCGAGATCGGCGAAGCGCCGGACCGATACCGGCAGCTGCTCGAAGCCGTCATCGCCCGGCAGGCGCGCCTGGTCGCCGACTGGCTGCTGGTCGGTTTCATCCACGGTGTCATGAACACGGACAACATGTCGATCGCGGGCGAGACGATCGATTTCGGCCCGTGCGCCTTCATGGACGAGTTCAATCCGGGAGCGGTCTACAGCTCGATCGATCGCGGCGGGCGCTATGCCTACGCCAACCAGCCGCGCATCGCGCAATGGAACCTCGCCCGGCTGGCCGAGGCGCTGCTGCCGCTGCTCGATAGCGACGAGGACGCTGCCGTCGGGCAGGCGCAGGAAGCGATCGCGCGCTTCTCCGGGTTGTTCAAGGATGCCTATACCGCCGGCATGAGGCGCAAGCTTGGGCTGCGCGAGACCAGGCCCGACGACCTCGAGCTCGGCCAAAGCCTGCTCGAGCTGATGGCGGCGGAGCACGCCGACTTCACGCTGACCTTTCGCCATCTGGGCGAGGCGGCGCTCGGCCCTTCGCACGATGAGCTGGTGCGCCGGCAATTTGCCGATGGCAGCGCATTCGATGGCTGGGCCGTGCGCTGGCGCGAGCGGTTGGCGGCGGAGGGCGGCAGCGCCGAATTGCGCAGCGCCGGCATGCGGGCAGTCAATCCGGCGTTCATTCCGCGAAATCACCTGGTCGAGGAGGTGATCCAGGCCGCGGTCGCCAGCGCCGACTTCGAGCCGTTTGAAAGGCTCGTGCGGGTGCTGGCAACCCCGTACCAGGATCAGCCGGAGGCGAGCCGCTACGCCCTGCCGCCGCGGCCTGACCAGGTCGTTCGCCAGACCTTCTGCGGCACCTGAGCGCGATCGACGGGGTCAGTTTTCGAACGGCTTGCGCGCATCGACGTTTACCGTGCGCAATTGCCCCTGGGGTTCGCGCACCAGCAGACGATAGATGAAGCGCCCGGAATCCTCGCACAACGTCGTCCTGATCACCTGTGCGCCCGGCAGCGACTGCTGCGCCAGCGTGCTCACCTGCTCGATGGCGACCAGGGCCTCCTTGCGCACCACCGGCGCGGCCTCGGTCCAGGTGGCAAAGCACTTGGGGCCCTCGGCGGCTCCCGGCAGGCCGGGGGCCGCCGTGGCGAGCAAGGCTATTGCAACTAAGCGCAGCATCTCAACATCCAGTCGTAGAAGCTGGTGCACTATTGCGCGCCACCTGAACGCCAGATGAACGCTGCGCCGAATTGCCTGCATCCCGCTAGACGCGCACGGTGAGCGACCGCAGTCCGAGGCGGGTGGTTGCGCGGAAGCGGCCGTAGATCGTCAGCAGGGTTCCGGCGAGCCCGCCGACTGCCTGGACGACCTGGACGCTCTGCGCGCCGAGCTGGCGGACCATCTCGCCTGTGACGTCGAGGCCGATCACCGGACCGAGCGCGGGCACGACGGTCGCGGCGGCGGTGACGATCGCTCCCCACATGGTCATCGACTCGCCCCACCACTTGTCGGTTCGCGGGGTCGCGGCCGGCGACTGGGTGGCCGGCTCGGCAGTCGGCTGTTGCGTATTGGTCATGCTGTTGGCTCCTTTTGTTGGCGTCGTCGTCAGGGTCGAGGCTTTCCGCAGCGTGATGTCGACGCGTGCGAGCCAGCCCCGCCCGAACCTCCAGAAATGGCTGAGTGCGCGGTATCGCGCGCGCCGCGCCGCGGCGTAGCGCTGCAGGATCGTGTCGGCGGAAGAGTTGGCGCAGGCGGCAATTGTCGCGGGCCCGATCTCGCCGTCGACGGTCGCGCCGGCGGCTTCCTGCAGCATCCTGGCGGCGGCGCCGACGCCATGGTTGACCGCGGCGTCGAAATGCATCAGGCCCACGCCGGCCGACAGCGCGTCGGCACGGCTCGGCTGCCAGTAGCGTGCGAGGTAGATGGCGCGAGCCTCGTCGCCGGTTATCGCGCGCAACTGTTCGCGCAGGCCGGCGAACGTGCTCGCGTCGAGGACCACGCCGCGATGCGCGGCAAGCGTCGCGAGCGTGATGCCGAGATTGGTCGGTCCGCCCGGATCATATGGATCCTCGGTCCATCCACCCTCCATCTCCAGAACGTGCGCCAGGGCGACATCGAACATTGATGCAGCCGGCGCGGTTTCGTCCTCTGGCGGTCGGGCCGGTTCCGGTGCGGCACCCGGCATCGGGACCTCGGTCGGCCACCGCAGCCCGAGAAGCCGGTCGCGGCCGATGGCGGTGACGCTCACCGCGTCGCCCTGATTGCCGCCGAGCACGAAGACGCGGGCGGCATCGGCGTCGAGATAGAAGGCGACATGGCCAGCTGCAGGGTCGTCGCCGCGCGAGAAGACCGCGATCGCGCCGGGCTGGCCCTTGGCGAGCGCGCGGCCCCAGCCCAGGTAGGAGCGCGCCATCAGCGATCGAGTGCTCGCGATGCCGCCCCGCTCGAGACAGGCGCCGACGAACGCCGCGCACCAGGCGACCTCGTCGTGGGCGACGTCGGGATGGCCTACCTCGCGATAGAACTTCAGAATACGGGGATTGTCGTTCGCCCCATCGATCTCGCGCTGGCCGATCTCCGGCCATGCGCTGTCCATCCAGGCCGGTTGAGCCATGGTGTCGCTCCTGCGGGTTGTGATGCGTCAGATGCTGGCGGCGCGCATCGCGCCACGACCCCACACCGCGCTCATCTGGCAGATGCGGACCGCGATGCTCGCCTGGATTGCGCCGAAGTCGGCGATCTGCTGTGCCGCCGTGTAGGTGGCAGCCGGTTCCGAGACGGCGATGGTGCGCTTGACGGTTGCGCCGTCGACGATGTCGACCTCGTATGCCTCGTACTCCTCGGACAGCGGCACCTCGCTGGCGGTCCAGCTGTCACCGCCGCTGCGCGTGCGGCGCATCCAGCTGATGGCGAGGTCGCCGGCCGAGCGCCGGCCGCGTACGTGCACCGGGCTGAGCGGCCGGGCGCCGATGCCGCTGAAGGCGTGGCGCGCTTCCAGAAAGGTTTCGGAGCCAAGATCGCGGGCTGCCGGACCGATCCGCCAGGTGAACGGCAGGCCGACGTCGGCCGCTACCAGGTCGAGGCGCTTGAGCGCCGGGCTGATCAGCACGAACGTCGCGCCTGCGGAGAGCGCAGGTGCAGACATCGCTGTCTCGGTGCCGGCCTGTCCTCGCAGCAGGCCCGACAGCTCATATGTGCCCGGCGCGACCAGGATGGCGGTCTCGAACTGCAGCACCTCCCAATCGCCGGCCGCGTTCTGCACGGCGGCGATGTTGGCCCCCGACAGCAGCTTGAGCCGCGTGACCGAGGCAAGGGTGGCGTCGGGGCCAAGCGCCACGCGCAGCTTCGTCGCAAGATCCATTCTGCCCTCGGGGCCGGCCGGCAGCGGATCGAGGGTGACGCCGATCGGGCTTGCGGCATTGACGAAGTCCTGCAGCTCGAAGCCCGCCGCTTCCGGCGACCGGTAGATGGCGAGCGGGCCCGGCCAGGGCTGCTGCGCCGCCGCGATGTATCCGGACGTCGCCGGCTCGTCTCCGGTGAGCAGCGGCAGGTCGAGAAAGCGCACCTCGGGCTGGCCGCTGGCGATCGGTGGCGGCAGCGCGATCGTTCGTTGCGTCTGCGCGGCCCGGGCATAGACCTGTGGGTCGAGCGTCATGGCATCGATCGCCCGCGCGCCGTGGTCGGCGACCTCGGTGACGCGCACCATGCGCCGGCGGCCGCCGACATCGAGCAGGAGGGCATCGCCCGGCTCGACGGCAAGGCGGCTTGGCGGCAGCACGAAGCTCGCGCGCTCGCGCGATGCCCAGGCCTCGAACAGCCAGCTCTCGGCGAGCTCGCCGGCGGCATCGGGATCGAGGACGATCGGCAGGTCGGCTTGCGCGACGCGGCCGCTGGCGCCGGTCAGCCGGCGCGCCTCGGCCACGGCCTGACGGTAGTCGCCATCGCCCGAGATGAAGGTCAATTTGGCGGACGCGGGCAGATCCGTCTCCTGGCCGCGGACCAGGGCGAACGTCGCCGCGCCCGGGCTTGTCTCGACGGCGAGGTCCTCGGTGATGCTCGCGACCACGGCCTCGGCGCCGCGGTGGCGCAGCCTGATCAGGCCGCCGGTCTCGACGCTGTCGAAGAAATATGCCAGCTCCAGCGGCTGCATCGCATCGCGCAGCGACATGATGCGGTCGACGACATAGCCGGGTACGATTCCCTCGAGTGCCGCGGCATCGATCTCGGAGCTGCCGAAATCGGCCGCCATGCGCTCGACGAGCTGAGACAAGGAGATCGACGCAATCCTGCCATTGAGCCAGTGGCCGAGCCGCCAGCTGCCACCGTCGCCCCAGGTGTCGACGTCGGCCGGAAATGCCGGATAGGGGCGCAAGTCCCAGGCATAGACGTGGGTGCGCTCGGCGGCGACCATCGCTCCGCCGTACACCGCCGAGATTGGATTGAGGCCGGCGACGGCACTACCGCTCGACGCGTCATACGCCTCGAGCATGGCCTGCAGATAGCGCCGCTGCATCAGGTCGTCGCGGCGGCCCGAGGAATGGTAGGGCAGCGCCGATTCCGCGCTCTTCGGATCGACGAAGACGTTCGGCTGGTTGGCTGCCTTGTCGACGGCGCCGCAGCCCGTCTCCATGAACCAGACTGGTTTCGATTGCGGCACCCAGACGGTGGGCACGGCACTCTCGACGCCGCCGGGCCGATCGTAATGCGGAGTTGAGCCACCACGATCTGAGGTCCTTGAAGCGGAATATCCACGGCTTGCCGAGGCCGTCGGTGATGGGCGTGCGGACCTGGGCGACGCGGTCGGCATCGCTGGCGTAGTACCAGTCATAGCCTTCGCCGGCGGCGATGTTGGATTTCAGATAGGCGAGATCGTAGATCGAACGCGCTCCGGCCACGCGATCGAGGTGATCCGGCCCGTCGCGCCAATCGGCGAGCGGCCAGTAGACGTCGATGCCGATGGCGTCGATGTCGGCCGAGGCCCACAGCGGATCGAGGTGGAAGTGGACGTCGCCGGAGCCGTCGGCCGGTTGATGGCCGAAATACTCCGACCAGTCGGCGGCATAGGTGACCTTGACGGCTGGCCCGAGGATCGCGCTTGACGTCGGCGGCAAGCTGCCGCAGCGCGGCGACGAACGGATAGCTCGATGGTCCGGAGCGGACGGTGGTGAGGCCGCGCAGCTCGCTGCCGATCACGAAGGCGTCGACGTCGCCGGCCGCCTTGGCGAGCCAAGCGTAGTGCAGGATGAAGCGGCGGTAGGACCATTCCGTCGGGCCGGAGTAGACGACCGTGTCACCCGACGAGGCGAAGTCGCCAGGTGCGGCGGTGCCGACGAAGGCCGCGAGCTGGCTGCCGGCTGCCGCCGTCTTGTCGGGGGTGCCAGGCCGGCCGGGCGCCGGATCGCAGGTGATGCGTCCGCGCCAGGGATAGGCCGGCTGGGCAGGCGCTGCCGTCCAGCGGATCGGGCAGCGCGTTGTCGGCGGCGACGTCCATCAGGACGAAGGGAGTGAGCGTGACACTCGAGCCCGCGCGCATGCAGGTCTGCGGATGGCGATCGACGATCGTCTGATCCGACGGCGTGCCGCCATATGCGGCCGTTCGCCTGGTGCCGGCTGACCGTCGTCGCCGTCGCCGCGTCAATCCGGCGACTGACCAGGCGAGCGGCGCGGTGTCCTTCTGCGCGATCTCGACCTCGGCGCGATCTGGCATTGCCCGCGCGCAGGTCGGTGCCGAACCAGCTGACGACCAGCGAGACCGAGCCGACGTTGGGCAGAGTGGCTCTGCAGCTGATCGAGGGAGACCTCGGCCAGTCGGCCGCTCCGGCGCGGTGTGCACGTTCTCCGCGACGCGCTGGCCGGCGAAGCCGATGCGCGTCACGGCGGCGGTGGCAGTAGACGAATTCGCCCGAGCCGGGGATCAGGACGACGCCGCTTGACCAGGCTGGCGAAGGTCGTCGACGCCGCGGAAGCACCTCGAACGAGAGCTGCGGCAGGCGGTTGCCGAAGGCGGCAAGCGCCAGACGCTCGAACACGATATAGGCGACACCGCGATAGGCCGGCGCATCGCCGCGCCTTCGCGGCGACGATCAGGCTGTCGGGAACCTGCGTCTCGCTGCCGGTATGGATGCGATAGGAAATGCCCGACAGATCGAGCTCGCCGCCGTCCGCCCAGACGCGGCCGACGCCGGAGATCTCGCCGTCGGCGAGGGCAACGGCGAAATTGGCGAAGTAGCGGTAGTCGGTCTGCCTGACGGATGCGGCGCCGGTGGCGCCGCCCTTGCCGCCGCCGCTGCGTCCGTCGTGACCGCCTCCTCCTCGAAATCGGTCGCCCAGATCACCTGGCCGCCGAGCCGCGCGCGACCGTAGAGGCGCGGGATCGGCGCGCCTTCGGACGAGGCCGTGACCCGCAGGTCGGACAGGCGCGGGCCGGTGACGCTGCGCGTGCGCCCCGAGGCCGCGAACAGCGCTTGATCGACGAAGGAGCCGGCGAGCGCGCCGACCTGCGCGCCGATCGTGGCACCGGTGATCGTCGCGCCGAGGATGGAAAGGCCGGCCGGCAGCAGGGCCGAGCCGGCCGCGGCACCAGCCGCGGCAAGAGCGAGGGTCGCCATTGTACGTCCTCGGATGGAGTTCTACGGGAGCACGCCTGGGAACGCGAATACGGCTGCGATGCGCCGTCGCCACCACAGGCTGAGCGGCACCTCGCAGGCGAGGCCGCCTTCGATGGCGTGCACGAACGTGGCCTCGGTTGCGAGGATCCCGGCGTGCTTGGCAGGGCTCGAAGGCCGGAAGCGGAAGACCAGCACGTCGCCGGGCAGCATGCCGCCGGCTGCGTTCCGCACGAGATGGCGGTCGGCCGCCGCGAGCAGCGTTTCCTCGCCCAGAGCCTCCGCCCAGTCGCGCGAGTAGGGCGGCGGCGCCTCCGCGTCGCGGCCGTTGAGCCCACGCCACACGCCGCGCACGAGGCCGAGACAGTCGGCGCCGACCCCGGCGAGGCTGGCCTGGTGGTGATAGGGCGTGCCGATCCAGGCGCGAGCCTCGGCAACGATATCGGCGCGAGTGTAGCTCATGGGGACTAGCCCTGCCGTGCGAAGGAGGTGACGAAGTCGTTGCCGGGCATGTGCGGGAAACCGCGGAAATTGACGACATTGCCGAAGCGATCGCGGCAGGTGGCGAGATGCTTGTCGCAGCCGGCGGTGACCGTGAAGGTGTCGCCGACGGCGATCGGCTCGGCAGGCGCCTGCCACAGCTCGATCGTGACCGCCGCCGTGCTCGCCACGTGCTGCTTCACCTCGATCGATTGTCCGGCATTGGCGCCGGTGGTGAAGGTCAACAGCCCGCGAGTGAACCAGCCGCTGCCGTAGGCATCGAGCCCGGATGCGACGATGAGGCGGGGTCCGCGCTCGGTGTCGACCGCGCCGAGCGCCACGGTACGCCGGCGAGGCCATCGCCACGCCGCAGCGCGCGTCGCCGAGATCGGCGTCGCAGCGTGAACTGAAAGAGCCGGCCCTTCGGCTGGCCGAGATAGTGGGCAAGCCCGCGCACCTCGGCGGTGAAGGCTGATGCCGCTGCGCTGACCTCGCCGAGCGAGCCGATGCGCATCAGCACGCGCTGGCTCGTTGCGTTCCAGTTGACGCGGAAGATCTCGATCCGCGCGTCGTCGAACAGGCCCGCGGCGAGTTGCGCCTCGTCGAGCCGGCCCGACTGCAGCGCGCCCTCGACCTCGAGGTTGTCGACGCCGAGGCCGACCGCTTCCTTGATCTCGGTTGCGGTGAAGCCGGCCGCGGCCTCGAACGTGGTGCCGTCGAAGACCAGATCGCGGTCGTGATCGGTGAAGCCGAGCACGATGCCGTCGCGGCGCGTCAGCCGCCAGCACCAGCACAAGGTCGTGGCCCCGCTGTCGAGATGGGCCTGCAACTCCGCGGAGAGCAATTTCATAGCCTGACCTCGACGATGGGAATGTGCGGTATGGCGCCGTGGCGGAAGCCCTGGACGTTGATCTCGAGCTTGTCGGTGTCGAAGCGGACGGGCACGTCGAACTCGAAGCCGGCGGTGACCGCTGCTCCGGCGGCGGGGATGTGGCCGGCGAGGAAGGTCACGACGGCCGGTGGCGGTGTCGACGTTGAAAGGCGTGCCGGGCGTTCTGGCGACGCCGGCGACGGCGATCAGCACGGTGCCGGCGACCGGCTTGCTGATCGTCGCGCGACCAGGGCGCATGCGCGGTGCCGTAGGTCTTCGCCAGCTGGAAGATCGCCTGACTGCCGTCGCCGGTGCCGATGATCTGGTCGAGGGTGTTCGGCGTGGCCGCCGGCGCGCAGGATTTCCAGTCGGCCGGGTCGCGCCAGCGAAAGCCGTGCAGGCGGCCGCGACGCTCCTCGAAGAAGGCGATGACCGCGTGCAGCTCGTCGAGCGTATGCACGCCGTAGCCGGCATTGTAGCTTCGGCGGGAGTCGGCCCAGCGGCTGTTGCGCTCTTCGGCGCCGGAGCCGAGCACGACGACGTCGGTGCGCCGTTCAGGGCCGCCGACCGCGCCGCGCGAGATGTCGAGGGGAAAGCGGACTTCGTGGAAAGCCATGGTGCCTGTCCTGTCTCACAGGTTGCGCTGGCCGAGCTGGACGGCGCGCGCCAGCATCGCCGCGATCTGCGATTCCGAGCGGCGGAAGCTGTCGGCATCGGGTGTCGTCACGTTGAAGACGATCGGCCGGGCGCCGCCCGCTGCCTCGGCCTTGACGCCGAGGCGCCCGTCGGGTCCGCGCGCCAGCGGCATGATCGCCTCGGCGCCGCGTTCGCCGGCGATCCCGATCCGGCCGCCGCCGAGCGGAAACGCGATCGGGCTCGCGATGACGCCGCCGGAGGCGAACGGGACCGGCAGGCCGCCCTTGATGGCGCCGCCGTTGGCGAACGCCAGGCCGCCGCCGGAGAGCAGGGACGAGAACGCCTTGGCCCAGTCCCTGCTCCAGCGGCTTGAACGCCGCGCCGAGCGCGATCCGGCTCAGCGACAGCGCCAGCGTGTCGATGGTGTCGCCGAGGCTGCGGCCCTTGACCACGAGGCCGGTGAAGGCGGTGGTCAGAGAGGCGCTGAATTGCCGGCCATACCTCGTGGCATTGGCCAGCTCCTGCTGCAGGGCGGTGGTGTCGGCGTCGATCGCCACGGTCCAGGTCTCGACCGGGTCGGTCATGGGGCTGTCCTCTCATCATCGGGGAAGCGTTGCATGAGAACGCCGAGGTCGCGGCGCGAGGGGCGGGACACCGTCGGCGCGAGCCAGCCCGCCGCCGCCGCGAACTCGCGCGGCGTCATCGACCAGAGCGTTGCCGGTGGTAGGCGCAGGATGCCGAGCCCGACCGCCATCACCTCGTCCCAGGGAAAGGGGCGGCGCGGCCCACCTCCGGGGGCGGTGCCGGCTCGGCCGGAGCGCCGCCGCCGGCGGCGGCCGCGGGCGGGCCTTCGGTGCCGCCGAACGTGGCTTGCAGCAGCCGCGCGACGATGCCGACGAATCCGGCCGCGCCGCCATCGGTGCGCAGCATGCCGACCGCCTCGTCGCTGATGTCGTGGCCGCCGCCACGCAGGCCGGCGCCGATGATGCGGGCGGCATCGCTCGCCTTCAGGCGGCCGCTCTCGAAGCGCTGGGCGAGCGCCAGCATATCGGCATCACCGAATGCCGCCTCGAGCTCGGCGAGCGCGCCGAGGGTGAGGCACAGCCGGTGCGGCACGCCGTCGAAGCGTGCCTCGATCTCTCCACGGTGGCGGTTGGCCATGCGCGCCTCCTTCGTCAGATGGCGGTGAAGCTGAGCTCGGCCGCGCTCTCGAGCGCGAGGTCGAAGCCGACCTCCCCGTCGTGCTTGCCGGTGAACTCCAGCGAGCTGATCTGGAACGGTCCCGCGATGGTGCCGAAATCCGGGATCACGACCTGCCAGGTCCTGATCGCGCCATTGAAGAACGCCGTGCGGATCTGGGCGTCGGAGGTGGCGTCCTTGAAGATGCCCGACCCGGTGACGCGGGCGGTGCGCACCGAGGCGCCGGCAAGTAGCTCGCGCCATTGCCCGCTAGAGTCCTGGTTGGTGATGTCGACGGTCTCGGCGTTGAACGCGAGGGAGCGCGTGCGCAGCCCGGCGACGGTGATGAAGCCGGTGCCGCCGTCGTCGATCTTGAGCAGCAGGTCTTTGCCTCTTTGTGCAGCCATGGATGTCACTCTCTGAAATCGTCGGGTTCAGGTGAGCGGTTCTGTCGTTGCCCGCAGCCGCAGGACGCCGTGCCAGGTCTCGCCGTCGGGCTCGCGGCGAACGTCCGAGAAATCGTGACGCAGCGAGATCAGCCGATGGTCTTGCAGCGCAAGACCCTGCTGATCGAGCGCGGCCTCGACCGCGCCCAGCAACTCGTGCGCCGGCTTGCGGCCCGCACCTCGGCACCAGACGTGCAGGGTGACCGTGTGCTCGTCGCCGTCGTCGGTGCCGGTCGACCAGTCGCGCACCGTGCTGCCGCCGTATGTGACGTAGGGGAAGGCCGGTTGGCGCGGCACGTCGTCGTAGATGCGCGGACCGCCGAGCAGTGCCGTCAATCCGGCGTCGGCGATCAGTTGCGCATGGATCGCTTTCTGCAGCGCCCAGCTGGACGATGGCATGGCTACCTCGGCGGTTCGGTGGCGGCAGGTGAAAGTTGTGCAACAGGCGCCGGGGAGGCGATGCGGACTGCCTCCCCGGCCAGGCGGGCGACGCGGCCATCGGCCTTACCTTTGCCGAGGCCCAGGATGCGGACAGAAAGCCTCATGGCGCGAGTTCCTCGACAAGGCATACGAGGTGGCGCCGATGCGGATCGCCGTCGAACGTGGCGTGCACGACGTATTGCGTGGCGCCGTCGCGGAAGCGCATCGCGGCCTTGACATCGCTGCGCCATCGGATCGCGATCCGGTGGGTGACGCGAGCGGCCTGGCCGTCGGCGTCGACGATCTCCCGTCCCGATTTCGGCGTAACAGCGGCCCAGACGTCGACCAGTGCCGACCATGTCGTGGCGGCGGCGGCCCCCTCGTCGGCGCCACGAACAGGCGCTTCCAGGGTGAGGCGGCGGCGCAATGCGCCAGCGGCGGGAACGGTCATAGGCGGCGCATCCGATATGGCTCGAGGAGGCCGATCACGGCATCGGGAAAGCGGGTTGCCGCGATGCCGGCCACGACCGGCTCACGGTTCTCGTACCAGTGGGCGACCAGCAGCAGGATCGCCTGCCGCAGGGGCGCCGGCACGTCGGTCGCAGCGGGGCCGAAGCCGGCGGTGAACTCGATCTCGATGCCGAGCGCTGTGACGCCGGGGGCGGGCAGCGCCGTGCCCGACGGCACCAGCCGGGCCGGCGCTCCCTGTCCGTCGAGGATGTAGCTCGACGGCGGCAGCGTCACATGGGAGAGGTCGGCGCTCTGCGTTCGCACGAGAGTGACGCCCAATACCGGCCGCAGCGGGAGCTCGATGCCGCGCGCCGGCCAGGCGTCGATGCGCCAGGTCCAGCTCTGCTCGATCAGCGCCAGCCCGAGGATTGCCTCCACCTGCAGGCGCGAGGTGGTGATCAGGCTCGAGACGAACGTATCCTCCGCGGTGCCGTCAACGCGCAGGTGGGCCTTGGCCTCGGCGAGCGAGACCGGTTCGAGCGCCGGCGCGCCCGTCATGACGAGTGACATGGGGACCTCATTGAATTTCCCTCTCCCCATTCTTCAGGGGGAGAGGACCAGGGAGAGGGGCAGCCGCTTGCTCCGACGCCGCCTCGACGAGTTCTGTGCACAGGGGGAATTCGGGCAAGCAGCCGCCGTTCACCCTCGGCCGCCGCTCGCGCGTCGACCTCTTCCCTCTCCCCCGAAGTGGCTGGGGAGAGGGGAAGCGGAGCGCATCTACGGCCGTATTGCATGGGCACCGACGGTGCCCGGCGCGGGCGCCACCCCCGCGGAGCCGGCCACTGCCGCGTGGCGGCGAGCAGCCGGCGCGAGCTCGACTAGCTCAAGCCGAACTTCAGCAGCTTGATCGCGTCGAAATCCTGGATGCCGCCGCCGACCCGCTTCGTCGTGTAGAACAGCACGTAGGGCTTGGCCGAGTACGGATCGCGCAGGATGCGGACGCCGACCCGGTCGACGACGAGGTAGCCGCGCTCGAAATCACCGAAGGCTGCCGAGTAGGTGTCGGTGCCGATGGTCGGCATGTCCTCGCATTCCGCCACCGGATAGCCGAGCAGCAGCGGCATCTCGCCGGCCTTCACCGGCGGCTGCCAGATGTAGTTGTTGTTGCTGTCCTTGAACTTGCGGATCGCGCCCTGGGTCGCGCGGTTCATCACGAAGGCGCCGTTGGCGCGATAGCCAGCCTTGACCGCGTAGGTGAGGTCGATCAGCTTGTCGGTCGGCGCCGAGGCCGGGAAGCCGCCGGCGACGCCGGTTGCCAGATAGCCGGTGTTGCCCCAGGTCCACGACGCATTCGCCACCTTGGTGTAGCCGAGGAAGCCCTTCGGCTTGTTGACGCCGTCGCCAGTGACGAAGGCGGTGCCCTCCTGGTCGGCGAAGGCGATGCGGACCTCTTCCGCGATCCACTGGTCGATGTTGACCGCGCTGTCGTCGAGCAGCGCCTGCGTCGCCGACGGCATGGCGTAGAGCTCCATGGTCTGGAACGCGAGATTGGCGAGCGCCGGGCTCGCGGTTTCCGGCCGCGCCGCCGTCTCGCCGACCCAGCCGGTGGCTGGACCGGTGGTCATGAACGGCTTGTTGTAGACGTTGCCGGAGATCTGGCGGACGCCAGCGATGCCGCGGATCGGCGACAGCGTGCGCACTGCGCGATTGATCCCGGCCTCGATCTCGGTCGGCACGGTATAGCCGCCATCCGTGCCCGAGCCGACCGACAACGCCTTCTCCTCGAGGCCGCGCAGCGAGCGGCTCTCGCCCTGGCGGATATAGCTCTCGAAGGCTGCCTTGTGCTGCAGCGAGAGCCCCGTGCGGCCGGCGGCGCCGGCAAGGTGCGGGCGCTGGGCCTTGAGCACGAGCTCATCGAGCGCGCGCTTGTGGCCGTCGATCGCGTCCTCGATCCGCTGCAGGCGATCGGTCGTGACGACGTCGGCGGCGCTCCTGCGCTCGACCTCGTTGAGGCGCTCGTCGTTCGTCTCCTTGAACGCCTCGAAGGCGCGCATCAGGTCGTCGTACTGCGCGTTGATGTCGGGGCTGGCCTTGTGCTCCAGCGGGTTGTCTTTCAGCATGATGCTCCTCGTTGGTGGGGTTTGCGGTGGTCGATGGGTCGGCGCAGCAGCTCGGCGGCCGCCGCCATCTGGGCGACGAGCCGCGTCTGCCAGCCCGAGGCCTGGCTTGCGTCGCGCAATGCCTGGAGCCCCGTGAGCCCGTCGCGCATCACCGCGCGGGCCTCCGTTCGCGTGAACCCAGCGTCCTGCGTGAGCCAGCGTTCGAATTCGCGTGCCGTCGGCGCGCCGCCGGCGAAGGCGCGCGCCTTGACGCGGGCGATGCGCGCCTCGGGCAGCATCGGGAAGGTGACGACGGAGATCTCCCACAGGTCGATCTCGCTGAGCGACCGGCCGCTGCGGCCATCGCGACGGCTCTTGACCGTGCGAAAGCCGATCGACAGGCCGTCGATCGCGCCCGAGCGCATCAGCGCCAGGACCTCGCGCGCCCGGGTCACCTCGGTGGTGAGGCGGCCGCGCGCATAGAGCCCGCGGGCATCCTCGTGGAGCCGCTCCCAGATGCCGATCGGCTGCGCCGGGTCGTGCTGGAACAGCATGCGGATGCCGGCCGCCCCGCGCGTCTTCAGGCTCGCGCGGAAGGCGCCGGGCAGCACCACGTCGCCGCTCATGTCGCGGCGGTTGAAGAGGCTGGCATAGCCTTCGAAGGTGCCGTCGAGCGAAACGTGGTCGAGGCTCACGCTCATGAGCTTCACTTCGCGCGCGCGTTCGAGCGCCGCGGCCTTGGTCGCGTCGTGCATGCGGACTTGTCCCGTTGGAGTTGGAGTGCAGTTGCGATCGCGCGCCGCCGGGGATGGCGGCGGCTGATCAGGTCTCGGTCGACGTGGTTCGGTCAGTCGAGTTGTTCAGGTTGACGCCGTCGAGCCTCGCCCACAGCGCCTCGCGGTCGGGGGCAAGCGCGTCGAGCGCGTCGAGGTCGCAGCGCAATTCGAGACCCTGGCCGAGCCAGGCGGAGAGCGACTTCGCCACCCGGACGCTGAGCGGGATCACCGTCTGCCGCCAGAAGGTGCGGTTCGCTTGCCTGTAGTTCGAATACGTATTGTCGCCCGGCAGCCCGAGCAGTAGCGGCGGCACGCCGTGCGTGGTGAGATCAATCTTTGGGCACTAGATAAGGTGGTCCAGGCGCATCCAGAAACTCCCGCATCCGGGTCAGGAAGGTCACAACGTCGCGGCCTTCGTACAAGCGCACGTAGGATTGAATTTGCGGCCAGATGGCCATGAGTTGATCGTGGTCATAGCGTCCACTCAGGAGGTCGTCCAGAAACGGCCTGATCTCAGCAGCGTCCGCCGCATCGATGCCGAGGAGGCTGTACCTGACTAGATCGTCCATGGAGGACACGAAGTCGCTCATATCCTCAGCCAGATTTCGACAGGCTTTCCTGAAAGCGGCTGGGGATTGCATGTTGTGAACTAGTCCTGATTGTATGGCCAAGCAGAGTGAACGTAGTATCCTTTAGGATTGTTGGAGTCGCGAACTAACCGAACGGTTACCCCGTAAGTCGGTTGAATCACTGGCGGTGTGTTCCCATCGGGAGAATAGGCCTCGTACCCCGTGGGGGAGCTGAACTGTTTGTAGGCGAAGAGCACGGGAAAGGCGTACGCCAGATTGCCATTCTTGAATGCCTCCACCGCCGTGCCATTTTCCGCAATTGTCGAATTCACCAGCTTGTTGGCGGCTTCGACCGGCGGAAATGATCCGGCACGCATTCTGCCGATGCTGAATATCCTGGCTATATTGGTCCGACTGCCCAAAATCCTCGCCTTGAGGTACTCCTCTGATTTACCGACGTGTCGCGCAAAGGTGTGCCCGCCGCGTGCGTCTTCCTCCAGGATGTTTATCGGATACCCCGGCCGATCGGCAACCTGGGTAATACCGCCACCGTCGATCCACCTGCCGCTGTCCCGCCCGCTGCCGGCAGGTACGCGAGGCTGATCCGGCCGAAACTTTTCTATCAGGTCGGCTGAACGTTTTGCGGCTGCCCCCGCCGACCCGTACCCTGCCGCCGCGCGCTTCTCGTCCTGGGTGAGGAAACTCGCGCCGTCGAGCCTCGCCCACAGCGCCTCGCGGTCGGGGGCAAGGGCGTCGAGCGCGTCGAGGTCGCAGCGCAATTCGAGGCCCTGGCCGAGCCAGGCTGAGAGCGATTTCGCCACCCGGACGCTGAGCGGGATCACCGTCTGCCGCCAGAAGGTGCGGTTCGCTTGCCTGTAGTTCGAATACGTATTGTCGCCCGGCAGCCACGCTCATTTCGCTTCGAAGCGGACCTCGAAATCACCGCCTGACGTGATCTTCGAATAGACACGATAGCCGCCATCGGCGATCCGCTCGATGCTGACGAAATCGGCATAAGATATGAAGCGGGCGATGCGCCAGACCTCATCTTGCAGGAGGTCACCAAAGCCGGGCTCACTCGCTGTTGCAGGTGGAGGCAGCACGCGAATTCGATCGATGTCTCGAACTGTCGTCCACCCCTCTTGAAGAAGGTGGTGCAACTCAGCTGTCACGCCTACGGCAGTATCGGGATCCATGGCTGATAGAAGCTCCTATGGCTTTTCGACATACTTGCCGCCTGGCTGGCGCGAGTACGTGGTCACTGATGCCACCACCTTCGTTGGTGACGACGGTGTTTCCTGGTGCATCCGAATACTCCCACGTCTTTGCCCCTGACGCATCCACTTTGCCGACGCGGGATTTTGCATTGTTCTCGACGATGACATCGATCCGATCGTCAGTGAAGCCCCGCTCGGTCGCTTGCCGTCGACCATGCTCGGTGAACGGACGTCCGCGCGGCGTTGCACCAAAATCGGTTCTGGACGCGGGCGGTTTGGAAGGTACTCCAGGCGGTGGTGGCTTGGGCGGGCCGACGCCGCGGGGGCGACCGGCGACCGGAATGGCTTCAGGCGCGTTGCCACCCCCGCCCGGCGCGGATGTGAATCTGCCGGCGGGGTCGTGATACGGGTTGAACTTCGCGACAACCGCCCCGGCCGGCCCGTACCCTGCCGCCGCGCGCTTCTCGTCCTGGGTGAGGAAGCTCGCGCCGTCGAGCCGCGCCCACAGCGCCTCGCGCTCGGGGGCAAGCGCGTCGAGCGCGTCGAGGTCGCAGCGCAATTCGAGGCCCTGGCCGAGCCAGGCCGAGAGCGACTTCGCCACCCGGACGCTGAGCGGGATCACCGTCTGCCGCCAGAAGGTGCGGTTCGCCTCCTGGTAGTTCGAATACGTATTGTCGCCCGGCAACCCGAGCAGCATCGGCGGCACGCCGAGGGCGAGGGCGATCTCGCGCGCGGCCATCTGCTTCAGCGCGATGAAATCCATGTCGCGGGGACTGAAGCTCATCGACTTCCAGTCGAGCCCGCCTTCGAGCAGCAGCGGCCGGCCGGCGTTGCGCGCGCCCTGGAAGCTGTCCTCGAGCTCGCTCTTCAGGCGCTCGAATTGGCTCGGCCGTCATCGCTTCGCCGGCGCCGTAGACGAGCGCGCCGGAGGGTCTCGCCGAGTTGTCGAGCAGCGCCTTGTTCCAGCGCGCCGCCGTCGTTGTGGATGTCGATCGCGGTCGCCGCCGCCTCGATCGGCGACAGGCCGTAGTGATCGTTGAGCGGATGAAGAAGCGCAGGTGCAGGATGCGCGGCGATGCCGGGCACGACCTCGCCGGCGATGCGCACGGTCTGGCCGCCCGCCGTGTACTCGTAGCCGTCGCGCCAGCCGTCGGCGCCGGGGATCACCTTCATCCGGTCGGGGCGCAGCACGTGCAGCTCGCGAAGCCGTCGGCGGTCGCCACCGCCTCGACATAGGCGTTGCCGGAAACGAGCAGGGAGCCGAACCAGGCCTCGAGCAGGTCGACGCCGATCTGCCCGGGGGCGGGCGTCGCCAGCACGTCGAGCAGCCAGTGATCCTCGATCTCGGTGTCGCGGTCGTAGAGCAGGAGCGGCACCGAGGCGGCGGCCTCCGCGATCATGCGCACGGCGCGGAAGACGACCGGGTTCTGCATCAGCCCTTCGCGGGCGAAGGCGGCGTAGTCGCGCGGCGCCCATACCGGCTGGCCGGTTGCCATCGAGCGCGATCAGCGGCGCGACCCTGCTCGACTTCGCCTCGGCCGCGCCACGCATCCGCGCGACGAGGCCGTCGAGCGCGCGCGCCATCCTCGCCGCCGAGCCGCGTGGGCCGGCTTCCTGCCGTCTGCATCATTCTGACCTCGTGAATAGCGTTCAGAGCACGCGGATCTGCGGCCGCGCTGGGCCGATCGAGCATCAGAGTCGGTCAGCGCCCACACCAGCGCGTCGAGCCGGTCGGGGCTGCGGCCGGCGACAAGCCGTCGGCGCCGAACGACGCACATCTGGTCCTCGAGCCCGTCGAAGCGGCCGACGTGCGCCACGCGGCCCTTCGGCGTAGAGGGCGGCCACCGGCTCGGCGCGCAGCCACTTGCCGCGCGTCGCGTGCACCTTGCGGACCGGCACCGTGCCGTCGATCTGGCGCAGCACCGACGACCACGAGATCGCCGCCCTGGTTCGACCTCGGCGACGATGCGGTCGGCGCGATGATCGTGATAGGCGGCGATCGCCGCGCGCGCCCATACGTGCGGCTCGCGGCCCTGCACGCGTGCGGTCGTCGAGCACGTAGCCGCGGCCGTCCTCGCCGACGCCGGCGACGACGATGCCGCACGCATCCGAGGCTTGCGTCGCCGTCACCGGCGGATCGACGCGCGACCACGATGCGGACGAGCTCCGGCGCCGCGGCGACGCGCATGCTCGTCGATCCAGTCGCGCCGCCACAGGGCGCCGGCGACGCTCGTCGACGATCTCGCCGTCGAGCTCCTGCCGGCCGAGCGCGGTGCCCGCCATAGCGCCGCGTGCATCTCGGCGACGAACGACGGCGCGAGGTTCTCGGCGTTGGCCGACTGTCGGCGCGCGGCGTGACGACCGTCACCGGATCGGCCAGGAGCTGCTTCAGCAGCGGAATGGTGCGCGGCGTCGTCGTCACCAGCTGGCGCGGCTGTTGCGCCGAGCCGCAAGCGCGAACTGCAGCATGTCCCAGGCCGCTTCCGCGCGGCGCCATTTCGCCAGCTCGTCGCACCAGGCGGCATCGAACTGCGGGCCGCGCAGGCTAGTCCGGATCGTCGGCCGAGAACAGCTGCGCGATCGCGCCGTTCGGCCAGATCAGCTGATGGTTCGAGGCCTCGAGCACGGGCGCGATCGGCATCATGATGGACCGACATGATCCCCGACACGCCTTCGACCATGACGCTGCGGACATCGTGATGGGTCTCGCCGACGAGCGCGATGCGGCGCGCCGGGCTGGTCGTCGCATAAGGCTTGCCGAGCGCCATGGCGCGGACCCATTCGGCGCCCGCCCGGGTCTTGCCGGCGCCGCGCCCGCCGAGGATCACCCAGCTGCGCCATCCGGCATCCTCGACCGGCGGCGGCAGCTGGTCGTCCCTGGCCCAAAGCTGCCAGTCGGCCAGCATCGTGTGCAGGCGCTGCCCCGGCCAGTCGGCGACAAGCCGGGCGACCTCGGCGGCGAAGTCAGCGGGCGAGGCGCTCGCGCAGGCGCTGAATTCGTGCAGCAAGCTCGCGGCGGAGCTGCTCCTCGTCGTGGCTCGCGGTCTCGAGCTCGGGGGCGGGCTTGCCGCCTCCGGTGCTACCGTCGCAGCGACCGAGCTCATCGACCACCTCCAGGTTCCTCACCAGCGTGCCAAGGGCACGCGACTGCCGCTCGTGATCGGCCGGCGACAGGCCGTCGCTGGTCTCCATGCTCGCCTCCAGTTGCTGCAACTTGAACATGATCGTGCCGCGAAGCCGCGCGACCAGCGCGGTACGCGAGGATTCCGCGGGCTGCGCGTCGCGCGCAGCCCCGGTCGGAGCACCGGCAGGCTTCGGTCGAGCAACCGCGCCTGTCGCCACTCCGGCCGACGCCGGCCGCACCCAGCCGAATTTGCGGGCGTAGTCCCGCAGGGTCCGCGGCTGGATGTTGTTCGCCACGGCCAGGTCGGCGAGATCGCCGGTATGGGCTTCATAGGCGCGCTTGAGGGCGTCCCAGTCGCGCGAGGGCGCGAACAGGCCGGCTTTGCGAATGGGCAATTGAATGTTCCGGGAGGATTGGGGCGCGTCGGGCGCCGGCGCACAAATCTTGCGTTGTACAGTATTGATGCCAAAACAGCGTTGCGATGTCAACAGTATTGTTGCGGTATAATCGGAATAATTATAGGAAAGCCAGCGTTATATCTATGAATACTATCCGCAACGCGCAGTATATCATAGCTTGTGCTGGCGTGGATAAGTACAGTGCCCGGTACGTTGCCCGCCTCACCGCGCTGCAAACGACGCTTGCTGCCTTGCAGCACAGAAATATTGCGGCCGAATGCGGTCTGGATATTGTCAAAACATGGTTGACGTGAGACATTTAAGCACCGTTAAGCGAACTCCGAGTAGAGTTAACGCTGCAGAGTCGGTCGCGTTTTGGGGACCGGCAGCGTTGGAAGGTGCAGGCGATGGCTAAGAATTGGTCGAGCGGCGCTGACAGGTTGGCGAACGTGGCGCGAGCCGCCGGGTACGCGATGGCAACGCCAGACGACCGGCCCGACGATACGCCGCTTCCCGCTCCCGAGCATCGGCCGGCCGTCGCTTCGGCATGGACATCGGCGCCGCCGCAACGGGCGCTGGTGGTCGTAGTGCCGCGGACGGCATCGTTCCAGAGCACGATCAGGGAATGGATGTCGTCGCTGATCTGGCGCGCGCCGGCCTGACGCCATCCGGACTGCCGACCCGGCATCAATCGGGTTGGGCGGCCAGCCATTCAAGCACCTGCGTGAAGTTCTGCGCGATCCAGAAATGGCCGTGGCCGGGCAGTCGCGTGACCGTCAATGGCTGCGTGCCGGCGGACAGCGCCGCGATCAATGTCTCGACCGCCGCCAGCGGCACGTTGCGATCCTGATCGCCGATCCACACCCGCGTCGGCGCGGTGACGGCGGCCAGGTCCATTCCCCACGGGCGATGGAAAATCCGCATGTCGATCATCGGTCCGTTGGCGTTGTTCGCGAGGCCGGCGGCGAATGCCCGGCCAAGCGCGGTCGCGAACTCGTCGTCGCGGGCCATCAGCCGGTCTGCATGCGGTGCGCGGCCGGCGGCGATGCGGGTGGCGAAGCGCGGCGCCCGACGTGCGATCGCGCCGAGCAGGGCGAACGCGCCGGACACGACGCCGGGCAGCTTCGGCAGGACCCGGAACGCCAGATGGTGGTAGGCGCCCAGGCGCGGCGGCGGCATGACGCCGGCGATCGGTCCGACCGGTGACACCAGTGCCGCCGCGGTCAGGCGCCGGCCAAGCCCGGCGGCGACAGCCGCGGCATAGGGTCCGCCGCCGGAAATGCCGACGATGCCGAAGCGGCCGATGCCGAGTTGGTCGGCGATCTCCGCAATGTCAGCAGCGAAGACAGCGAGGGAGGGGGCCTCGGGGGCATCGCTCAGGCCATAGGACCAGCGGTCGGGCGCGACCAACCGGATGCCATGCTCGCGGGCGGCGGCGGCGGCCCCGCCGTCGAATTTGCAGTGCGAGCCCGGCGTGCCATGCAGCGCGAAAACAGGCCGGCCGCCAGGCTCGCCATATTCGCGATAGCTGAACCGTCGGCCACACGCCAGCCGCACACTTGCGGCAGCTTGCCCGGCGTCGTCGTCCCGCCAGCCCCCGCTTGAAGCCTGCATCCGTGCGCCTCCCGTCGATCGCCGATTGTCGCTGTGGCCTTGTCGCCGTGCTGCCTGTAAGACGCGATACCCGACCATGCCGCAACCCTTTCACGATGGAAACGGTCTCGATGCGTCTCGCGATGTCTCTGCTTGTCCTGGTCATGGTCGCTGCGTCGCCCGTCCGCGCCGCCTCCCTCGATGGCCTTGCCGTCGAGGTCGTCAACCGGAGCGAGCCGGTGCTGTGCGCCGAGAAGGACAACGTCGCGCTCGCCTTCACCAGCAACAAGGTCAGGAGCTTCCGCATCGAGGCCGCGCACCCGGTTTACGCCGGGATGCTCGCCCGCGACAGCTTCGAGGCGGACTGGACCGCCTGCGACATGTCCGCGGACCCATCGCACAAGGCGCCGACGCCGCCGCGCCGCACCACCTTCTACGAGGAGATCGAGCTGTGGGTCGTGGGCTACACGTTCCCGACCTTCTGGCGGCCGTCGACGGTGCCGGTGCGCATCGGCGACCGGGTCGAGAAGGGCCTGCACCTGATCCAGGTCTGGCTGCTGCGTCCCGACGGCGCCGAGGAGGTGCTCGTGCTCTATCCGCAGGACGGCTACTGGCGGCCGCGGCCGATGACGCCGGCCGGCATGCGCTCGACCTCGTACGGCTCGTCGTTCCTGGTCGGGCCGGTCGAGGAAGAGGGGCGCCCGATCGTCAAGTTCAAGGAAGTGGTGTTCGACCCCAAGGCGCGCGCCTTCACGCTCACCTTCGAGCGCGGCGGCTCGGCGACCTTGAAGATCGTCAAGGCCGACCAGAACCGGCTCGCCCTCGACGTCGCCTTCGACAAGCCGATCGACGGCCGCCCGTTCGCGATGATGCGCTCGATGTATGTCACCGAGTTCAACAACGACGTGGCGCGGATCGCGGTGCGCGAGAAGGGGGCCAAAGGCTGGCGCGAGGACAACATCATGAAGTTCGACCGCGCCACCGCGACCGACATCTGGGCCGGACGCCTGTCGCCGTCGCAGCACAACACCGCCTCGCCCGACCTGGTGTTCAACAGCTTCTCCGACACGCCCGAGCCGAAGCGCCCGAAGGCCGAAGCGCCGGTGGTACCGAGGTAGGTCGGGGGAAGAGTGTAACCATGGCCCGCAAAGTCCGTCCGACGACACTCCCGCCACCGTACCTGAAGCGACTCTGGCTCGATGAGGCGCGTGTCGATGACCGGGACGCCTATCCCTTCTGCCTGCCGTTTCTGCGCAATGGCTTCGAGTGGCGCATCGAAAGTCCGATCACGATCATCGTCGGTGAAAATGGCGTCGGCAAATCGACGCTGATCGAGGGCATCGCGGCGATGGCGGGCTATGATATTGCGGGCGGCGGCAAGGGTTATCGGCCGGTCGATCATTCGCGTTCGATCGAGGAGCACGGCGATGCGCTCTCCGGTGCACTGCGTGCGGCATGGCTGCCCAAGGTCACAAACGGTTGGTTTTTCCGGGCCGAGAGTTTCTTCACCGTGGCGCGGTATCTCGACGAGGCCGCTGAGGACAGCGGCCCGGCGCCCGACTATCTGTCGCATTCGCACGGCGAGGGCTTCCTGCGTTTCTTCGAGGAACGCTGCCAGAGCCATGGCCTCTACCTGTTCGATGAGCCGGAGTTCGGCGCTATCGCCGGCGCGCCAGCTGTCGTTCCTGCAACTATTGCGGCGCATCGAGCAGGCAAATAACGCGCAGGTGATCATGGCGACGCATTCGCCAATCCTGATGGCCTATCCCGGGGCGGCGCTCGTCGGCATGTCGAGGTACGGTATCGAGCCGATCGCGCTGCGCGACACGGATCACTTTCGCCTGCTGCGGGAATTTTGCGCCGATCCGGAAGGTTTAGTTGCCGCCACCCTCGATGGGTGATGGCGTAAACCCGGGCGACCGTTGATACCTGCCTGGGAACGATCCACACATTCGGTGTCATCCCGGCATTCATTGCCGGGACCCATGGTGCCACGGGGTTGGTGATCGAGATCGTTGCGCGATGGGTCCCGGGGACAAGCCCCGGGATGACAGCGGTGGGGTGGCCCCACGGCCTCGGCTTCACGCCTTGCGGACGAACTCGGACTTCAGCTGCATCGGGCCGATGCCGTCGACCTTGCAGTCGATGTCGTGGCCGGCGACGCCGTCGACGAGGCGGATGTTGCGCACCTTGGTGCCGGCCTTCACCACCAGCGACGAGCCCTTGACCTTCAGGTCCTTGATCACCGTCACGCTGTCGCCGTCGGCGAGCACGTTGCCGACGGAATCCTTGATGACGCTCGGCGCGTCGTCGTCATCGCCGCCGGCGGCAGTAGCGGTGGCACTCCACTCGTGCGCGCACTCGGGGCACACCAGCAGCGCGCCGTCCTCGTACGTGTGCTCGCAGTTGCACTTGGGGCAGTTCGGCAATCCGGGCATCAGCGATCGATCTCCCCGAACACGATGTCGAGCGAGCCCAGGATGGCGCTGACGTCGGCCAGCATGTGGCCGCGGTTGATGAAGTCCATGGCGGCCAGATGCGGGAAGCCCGGAGCGCGGATCTTGCAGCGATAAGGCTTGTTCGAGCCGTCGGCGACCAGGTAGACACCGAACTCGCCCTTCGGCGCCTCGACGCAGGCATAGACCTCGCCCTCGGGCACATGGAAGCCCTCGGTGTAGAGCTTGAAGTGGTGGATCAGCGCCTCCATCGAGCGCTTCATCTCGGCTCTCTTCGGCGGCACCACCTTCTTGTCGGCGGCGGTGACGGGGCCCTGGCCCTCGGGCGCGAGCAGCTTGTCGCAGCACTGGCGCATGATCCGCGCCGCCTCGCGCATCTCCTGCATGCGGATCAGGTAGCGGTCGTAGCAGTCGCCGTTCTTGCCGATCGGAATGTCGAAATCCATCTCGGCATAGCACTCGTACGGCTGCGACTTGCGCAGGTCCCAGGCCGCGCCGGAGCCGCGCACCATCACGCCCGAGAAGCCCCAGGCGAAGCAGTCCTCGAGCGACACCACGCCGATGTCGACGTTGCGCTGCTTGAAGATGCGGTTGCCGGTCAAGAGCTTGTCGAGGTCGTCGACCACCTTGAGGAACGGGTCGATCCAGGCGGCGATGTCGCGGATGAGCTGCTCGGGAAGGTCCTGGTGCACGCCGCCGATGCGGAAGTACTTGGCGTGCATGCGGCTGCCGGAGGCGCGCTCGTAGAACACCATCAGCTTCTCGCGTTCCTCGAAGCCCCACAGCGGCGGGGTCAGCGCGCCGACGTCCATCGCCTGCGTGGTGACGTTGAGCAGGTGGGACAGGATGCGCCCGATCTCGGAATAGAGCACGCGGATCAGTTGCGCGCGCCGCGGCACCTCGAGCCCCAGCAGCCGCTCGGCGGCGAGGCAGAAGGCATGCTCCTGGTTCATCGGCGCGACGTAGTCGAGACGGTCGAAATAGCCGATCGCCTGCAGGTAGGTCTTGTGCTCGATCAGCTTCTCGGTGCCGCGATGCAGCAGGCCGACGTGCGGATCGACCCGCTCGACGACCTCGCCGTCGAGCTCCAGCACGAGGCGCAGCACCCCGTGCGCCGCCGGATGCTGCGGGCCGAAGTTGATGTTGAAATTGCGGATCTCGGTCTCGGCCACGGGGAAGGTCCTGCCAACGTGTGATGGTCGCAACGTCAGTAGCGGGTTATCAGATCGATTGCCAGTGGTCCAAGCGACGGATCGCCCGCCATGGAGGCTGGCTTGATGCGCCACCGCCCCATGAGCTTGCCTCCCCGGCCGTAGCGCGACAGCGCGGAGAGCCGGGGCCGCGTCGATGGCGATTGGGCAATATGGCGATCCGAGTGCCCCATTCCTTGGACGCGATCCCGGGTCTCGCGCGTGCCGCGCGCTTGCCCGGGAAGGCAGCCGAGGGAGGGTATCGGCGACCGGCCGCCGCATCCCGCGCGCTCAGCCCTTGCCGATCGGCGCGACGCCCGCGACCTTGGCCTTGAGCCAGCGTGCCACCGCCCCATGAGCTTGCCTCCCCGGCCGTAGCGCGACAGCGCGGAGAGCCGGGGCCGCGTCGATGGCGATTGGGCAAAATGGCGATCCGAGTGCCCCATTCCTCGGACGCGGTCGCCGGGCCTGAGGGCCGGTTTTATGGGGTGCTCGGCCTACCGGGAGCCGACTTGAGATAGGACTGCAAATCCTTTGTGAAACTTTCCCTACGGATTGTCTCTCGAGGCAGAGCAAACCAGACCGTCGCGATGTCCAGTTTCACTTTGTCGAGCTTCTCTCGATACACAAGATACTCGTTCTCGCCCGGCGGGTAGAGGACGTAGAGTTGCTCGCGGTTCGGGGCCCAGCTTTATCCTTTTGCACCAATCGACGTTAAGAACATGAAGTATGTCCCCTGCTGCCACGTCGCCTTGCAAGACTTTCGTGACCCTGAGATTCCTGACCTTGCGGGAGGTCAGAGACTCAGTGCGAACATAGTTCGGCTTGGATGGCTCCAGATCAATTTCGTCAACCAACTCGCCCTCGACGAAAAGTAGTCCCTTGGGCAAGGAGGCTCCATCCGTCAACTCTGGCGGAAGTCTATCGCGCCCACCTCGACAACTGAATGCCGGCCCTGCGCAAAGGCTGCAGAGGCCCGCTATAGCCAGAAGAACTGCTCGAACTTTGCGACGTGCGCGCATCTTGGGGTATCTCGCTAACGCAGAGGGCTCTGCTCTCGTCCGGTGTCAAAGGCGCGACACCGTTGGAAACCCTTCTCAAGAGGGTCCAGGGGCTAGCCCCTGGTCTCAGCGCGCGCTTCACTGCGCCGCTGCCTTCTCATCCCCCGGCAGCACGTACTTCGCCGCTTCCCACGGGCTTTCGAAGTCGAAGGTGCGGAAATCCTGGACGAGCTTCACCGGCTCGTAGACGACGCGCTTGGCCTCGTCGTCGTAGCGCACCTCGACGTGGCCGGTCAGCGGAAAGTCCTTGCGCAGCGGATGGCCCTGGAAGCCGTAGTCGGTGAGCAGGCGGCGCAGATCGGGGTGGCCGGAGAACAGGATGCCGTACATGTCGTAGGCCTCGCGCTCGAACCAGTTGGCGGCGGGATAGACCGGGATCGCGCTCGCCACCGCGTCGCTCTCGCTGGTCTCGAGCTTCACGCGGATGCGATGGTTGAGGCGCGCCGACAGCAGGTGATAGACCACGTCGAAGCGATTGGCGCGCTCCGGGTAGTCGACGCCGCAGATGTCGATCAGGATCTCGAACTGGCAGCCGTCGTCGTCGCGCAGCCTGGTCAGCACGTCGATGATCGATTCGCGGGCGACGACGACCGTCAGCTCGCCGTGGGCGAGGCGACTTGAAACGAGCGAGGTTCCCAGCACCGTCTTCACGCGGGTCTCGAGGTCTGCGAGGTTTCCAGCCATGGTCGGATGCGTCCTCAATCGACGATGAACAGTTTGGCGCCGGCAGGTCCGGTGCGCGAGCGATGCGCCTCGGCGCCGTCGGCGACCTGATAGCTCATGCCCGGCTTCAACACGAAAGTGCGGCCGTCCTCAAGCTCCGTCGTCAACTCGCCGTCGAGACAGAGCAGGATGTGACCCTTGCTGCACCAGTGATCGGCGAGGTAGCCGGGCGAATAGTCGACCATGCGAACGCGAATGCCGCCGAAGTCCCGCGTCCGCCAGGTGGCCGCGCCGGTGGTGCCGGGGTGGTGCGTCTCGGCAACCTGCGACCAGTCGGTGGTGCCGAAGGGGATGTCGGATATTCTCATGGGCGAATAGCCAATAGCCAATTGCCAGTAGGGGTGGTCACGAGTTGCGCTTCTGCCAGTTTTCCAATGAGCGAATGAGCGAGCGCAGCATCCGGCCTATTGCGTCACACTTGTCGAGAAGAGGCGTGTTCTGCGAGCCCGTCACGAGCCCAACCTTGTCTGCGATGATCAGGTGAGTCTCGAGTTCCTTCAGCGAGCCCTGGGCGGTACGGAGAAACAGGATGAAGGTGCCGGTTTGCTCCCGTCCATGGCCCTCGGCGATGTTTGCAGCGATTGAAACCGCCGCTCTTTGCATCTGGGAAACCAAACCATAGGTCTCGCTTTTCGGCAGCGTCTTGGCCAGGTCATAGGTCAGCACTGCGAGTGCAACGGCCTCTTGCCAAACCACAAGGTCCTTGAAGGATTTGATCTGCGGCTCGGCGCCAGACACTCGACTATCCTATTGGCTACTGGCCATTGGCAATTCGCCTCGCTCACCTTTCAATCGTCCCCGTCCGCCTGATCTTCTTCTGCAGCAGCAGGATGCCGTACACCAGCGCCTCGGCGGTCGGCGGGCAGCCCGGCACATAGATGTCGACCGGTACGATGCGGTCGCAGCCGCGCACCACCGCGTAGGAATAATGGTAGTAGCCGCCGCCGTTGGCGCAGGAGCCCATCGAGATCACGTAGCGCGGTTCCGGCATCTGGTCGTAGACCTTGCGCAGCGCCGGCGCCATCTTGTTGGTCAGCGTGCCGGCGACGATCATCACGTCGGACTGGCGCGGGCTCGCCCGCGGCGCGAAGCCGAAGCGCTCGACGTCGTAGCGCGGCATCGAGGCCTGCATCATCTCGACCGCGCAGCAGGCGAGGCCGAACGTCATCCACATCAGCGAGCCGGTCCGCGCCCAGTTGATGAGATCATCGGTCGTGGTGACGAGAAAGCCCTTGTCGGCAAGCTCGTTCGAAACGCCGGTGAAGAACGGGTCGTCCGGGCGCACAGAAGTGCCGGCGCCTTCGGCGAGCTTGTCGAATACGGGCTTCGGGGGGACGATCAATCCCATTCGAGGGCTCCCTTTCGCCATTCGTAGATGAAGCCGACCGTGAGCACGCCGAGGAACACCATCATCGACCAGAACCCGAACACGCCGACGTCCTTGAACGCGGCTGCCCACGGGAACAGGAACGCGACCTCGAGGTCGAAGATGATGAACAGGATCGACACCAGGTAGAAGCGCACGTCGAACTTCATGCGGGCGTCGTCGAAGGCATTGAAACCGCACTCGTAGGCCGACACCTTCTCGGGATCGGGATTGCGCACCGCGATCAGGAACGGCGCCACCAGCAGCGCCGCGCCGATCACCAGGGCGACGCCGAGGAAGATCACGATCGGCAGGTAGTCGCGCAGCAGCAGCGTATCGAAGGCAGCGTTGGTCATGCCGTGTCTTTCGCAAATGCTCAGGTGCCGCCAAGGCAGGCGCTCGTTGGGTAAACCACCCTGTGCCGCGATGCAACCGGGGTCGGCGCAGATTGCCGGGAAGGATGCGGTCGCGGTGTTGCTGCAACCCGGAGCCGGGAGCGGCCTCTGCGCTGCGGTGCCGGCAGCCATCCGAAAGCTGCGTTGATCGCGGCCACCGGCGCCGGTAGTGTCGCGGTCATGACCCAGCCCAAGCCCATCACCAGGCAGCTCAGAATAGCACTTGCCCAGGCCAATCCAACGGTCGGCGATCTGCCCGGAAACATCGCCAAGGCTCGCGCCGCGCATGCCGAGGCGACGCGCCTCGGGGCCGATCTCGTGGCGCTTCCCGAGTTGTTCCTGACCGGCTATCCGCCGGAGGATCTGGTCACGAAGCCGGCGTTCGTCGCTGCCGCCAGGGCAGCCGCCGAGACCCTCGCGGCGACGCTGCCGGCGGATGGGCCGGGCATGCTCGTCGGCACGGTGTGGCCCGAGGACGGCAAGGTCTACAATGCCGCCTTGCTGATCGACGGCGGCCGGATCGAGGCCGTTCGCTTCAAGGTCGACCTGCCGAACTACGGCGTCTTCGACGAGAAGCGCGTGTTCGATGCCGGGCCGCTGCCGGGGCCGGTCAACTTCCGCGGCGTGCGCATCGGCGTGCCGATCTGCGAGGACATCTGGACGCCCGAGGTGACGGAGTGCCTCGAGGAGTGCGGCGCCGAGATCCTGATCTCGCCCAACGGCTCGCCGTTCGACTGGCCGAAGCCCGACCTGCGCATGAACGTGACCGTCGCCCGCGTCACCGAGACGCGGCTGCCGCTCGTCTATCTCAACCAGATCGGCGGCCAGGACGAGTTGGTGTTCGACGGCGCCTCATTCGTGCTCAACCGCGACTGCAGCCTCGCCGTGCAGTTGCCGGCCTGGGAGGAGGCGGTCGTCCTCACCAACTGGCACAAGACCGCCGACGGCTGGGTCTGCGAGCAGGGCCTTCTGGCGACGATCGAGGAAGCGGACGCCGCGGCCTATCAGGCGTGCATGCTGGGCTTGCGCGACTACGTCGCCAAGAACGGCTTTCCGGGCGTCGTCCTCGGCCTGTCCGGCGGCGTCAATTCCGCGCTCGTCGCCGCGCTTGCCACCGATGCGCTGGGACCGGGCAACGTGCACGCGGTGATGATGCCCTACCGCTATACGTCGAAGGAAAGCCTGGTCGATGCGGCGGCCTGCGCCAAGGCGCTCGGCATACCCTACGACGTCGTCGCGATCGGCGGACCGGTCGACGAGATCAATGCCTCGCTGGCCCAGATGTTCGAGGGCAAGGGCGGGCAGGCCGGCGTCACGGCGGAGAACATCCAGAGCCGCGTGCGCGGCACGACGCTGATGGCGATCTCGAACCGGTTCGGCGGCATGGTGCTGACCACCGGCAACAAGAGCGAGATGTCGGTCGGCTACGCGACGCTCTACGGCGACATGAACGGCGGCTTCAACCCGATCAAGGACCTCTACAAGATGGAGGTCTATCGCCTCTGCCGCTGGCGCAACGCCAACGTGCCGAAGGGAGGCAGGGGCCCCGGCGGCGTCGTCATCCCGCCGAACATCATCACCAAGGCGCCGAGCGCCGAGCTGCGCGAGAACCAGAAAGACCAGGATTCGCTGCCGGCCTACGAGGTGCTGGACGACATTCTCAAGTGCCTGGTCGAGGACGAGATGCCGGTGCCGCAGATCATCGCGCGCGGGCATCCGGCCGACGTGGTGAAGAAGGTCGAGCGGCTGCTCTACCTCGCCGAGTACAAGCGCCGGCAGGCCGCGCCCGGTGTCAAGATCTCGGCGCGCAATTTCGGCCGCGACCGCCGCTATCCGATCACCAATCGCTTCCGCGAGGATCTGACGCCGCCGCCGGCGGCCGCCAAGTCCGCCCTGCCGCGGACGGTGCAGCCGCGCGTCGACAGCGGCGATGTGGGATAGACGTATGCGCCGCGCGGAAAGCCTTCTCGGTTGCGGCGATGGCGATGGCTTCTGCTTCGGCGCTGATCCGCGTTAGTGCCGCCGCGGCGGCCAATGGAGGACTATGATGGGCGGGGTTCTGGTGATTACCGGCGCGAGCCGTGGCATCGGCGCGGCGACGGCAAGGCTCGCGGGCGCGCGCGGCTGGTCGGTTGCGGTCAACTACAATTCGAGCGCGGCGCGGGCGGCGGCGGTGGTCGAGGCGATCGAGGCCGCGGGCGGCAAGGCGGCCGCGATCAAGGCCGACGTCTCGACCGCGGAGGGCGCGAGCACCCTGTTCGCCGAGACCGACCGGCGGCTCGGCCGCGTCACCGGGCTGTTCAACAATGCCGGTGTCGTCCATGCCTACGCCCCGATCACCGGGCTTTCGGCCGAGGAGCTCGAGAAGCATTGGCGGATCAACATCACCAGCCAGTTCCTGTGCGCCGGCGAAGCGGTGAAGCGGATGTCGACCAAGGCCGGCGGCAGCGGCGGTGCGATTGTCAACATGAGCAGCCGCGCCTCGATCATCGGCGGCTCCGGCGGCATGCTCGCCTATGCCGCGTCGAAGGGCGCGATCGACACGTTCACCAAAGGCCTGTCGGTCGACGTGGCGCCGCTCGGCATCAGGGTCAACGCGGTGCGCCCGGGCCTGATCGAGACCGAGATCCACGACGACACCGGCGACAAGGAACGGTTGAAGAAGCTGGTCGGGCTGGTGCCGCAGGGCCGGGTCGGCACTGCCGAGGAGGTCGGCGAGGCGGTGCTGTGGCTGCTGTCGCCGTCCGCCTCCTACGTCACCGGCACACACGTCGATATCAGTGGCGGCCGCTAGAGTCCTTCCGGTTCAGGCGGAACCACACACGTCTGCGAGCCGATCCCTTTCCCTCTCCCCCAAGCGCATTTCGCGCGCGGGGGGGGGGGGAGAGGGTCGCACATATTTGCTCGAATGCCGCCAAGCGCTTGGCTCATAGAGGTGGGCATTGGCACCGAACAAGCGGCCGCCCCTCACCCTCGGCCGGCGAAGGCGCCGGCCTCTGCCCTCTCCCCCGAAGGGGCGGGGGAGAGGGTCAACCTCCCCACAGCCGTCATCCTCGGGCTTGGCCCGAGGACCCATGGTGCCGCGAGCGATTGACCAGCGGTCCGGCATGGCGGCTCGACGCGCGCCAACCGCTGCAACCATTGACGCTGCGCGATGGGTCCTCGGCACGAGGCCGAGGATGACACCTGTGTTGACCTCGAACCTTCCGCGATTCCATCTGGACCTGAAAGCCTCTAGGCTGGCGGCGGAACCTTGGAGGACGACCATGACCACAGCCGCGCCGCAACCGATCCGCCTCGGCGACGTCACGATCCATCGCATCATCGAGCAGGAAGCGCCGTTGTTCGGTGTCGCCGAGTTCTTCCCGACGCTGACGGAAGAAATGCTGGCGCCGCATCGCCATTGGCTCGAGCCGAAGTACTTGACCGGCGGCAAGCTGGTGCTCTGTATTCAGAGCTATCTCGTCGAGACGCCGACCCACACCATCCTGGTCGACACCTGCGTCGGCAATCACAAGGAGCGGCCGAAGCGGCCGTTCTGGCATCGCATGTCGAGCGACCGCTATGAGCGCAACCTCGCCGCCGCCGGGTTCTCCGTCGCCGACATCGACTACGTCATGTGCACCCACCTGCACGGCGACCATGTCGGCTGGAATACCAGGCTCGAGAACGGCCGCTGGGTGCCGACATTCCCCAATGCGAAATACCTGTTCTCCGGCACCGAGCTTGCTCACTACACCGAGAAGCACGCAGCGGACGCCGCCGGCTTTCCCTGGATCACCGATTCGGTGCTGCCGATCGTCGCCGCGAACCGCGCCGAGCTGGTGGCGAGCGACCATCAGCTCGGCGATGTCGTGCGCCTGCTGCCGACGCCGGGCCACACCGTGGATCACTTCTCGGTCGAGGTCGGACGGCGCGATGCCGACGCGATCATCACCGGCGACGCGATTCACTCGCCGATCCAGACTCATTTCCCCGAGGCGGTGATGTTCGCCGACTACAACAGCAAGCTCGCGGGGCAAAGCCGCCGCAAGTTGCTCGAGCGCTGCTGCGGCACCCCGACACTGTTCTGCCCCGCCCACTTCGCCTCGCCATCGACCGGCCACATCGTGGCCGCGGGCGACGCTTTCCGCTTCGTCGAGGGCATGCCGGGGGCTGGAGAGTAGTCAGCCCGCCTTGGCGCGGTTCTTGGCGAGCCAGTGCTCGACCATGGCGACGGTATCGTCAACCGCCGGCGACTTCCGCCCCTTCTGCGCCGCGATCAGCTGCACCAGCCGATCGACGCGCTCGATATTGGGCGCGCCGGCGGCGAGCGCACGGGCGGCGGACGAGGGGCTGCCGAGCGAGAGCGCGGCGTTGGCGTATTTCTCGAACGGCACCATATCGCCCCGGTCGGCGCCGAGCGACACGCAAAGGTCGACCACCCAGTCATAGACCTGGCGGGTCTCGGCGAGGTTGCCGTGCACCGCGTCCTTGATCGGCCGCATGCCGTCCTTCTGCACGCAGCGGTAGTTGCCGGCGAGCAGCATCGCCCACTTGGCCAGCGGCACGAACACCGAATCGTGCACCTTGAGCTTCACCGGCAGCTCGAGCTTGGCGCCGCCGCCGGCATCGAAGCGCGCCGCCTCGATGTCGTCCTGCAGCCGGCGCAGGATCGCGGTATGGGCCTCGGAGGCGAACCGCGCCGCCTTGAAGTTCGTCGGCAAGCGCACCTGCAGCACGTTCGACTTCTCCTCGGGCGGCCGGAACGCCTGGGGATCGGGGCTGCACAGCGTCATGTACGCCGGATCGAAGTTGGCCCAGACGCTGGCGTCGGTGAAGCAGGGCTTGAGCGGCTCGGTCGCGAGCCCCGGGATGCGCGCCAGATAGGGTAGTGGCGGCATGTTCATGATCGACATGCAGGGGATTTTCGCGCGCGCCACGCGGTCGAGCAGCTGGCGCACGCCGTCGGCGCGATACTGCGGCTCCTGCATCGCAAGCGCGACGAGATCGTACTTCGCCGGATCGACGGCATCGGGCGGCGACGCCGACAGCTTGCCCGGAAGCTTGCGGCTGTCGACCTCGACCAGCCCGTCGCGCCCCTTGACCGGCAGGCGGACGCGAGTGCCCTCGGCGTTTATGAGGTCGGCTTCCGACTGCAGGCATACGAGGTGCACGGCGTGCCCGGCGAGCAGCATCTTGGTCGCCAGCAGCGAGCCGTATGAGGCGCCGAAAATGAGCACGTTGATCGGTTTGGACATGGATTCGCTCCCTGCGATTGCCGCCGCTTGGCGGAGCTCCGCCGCAGCGCTGTTTGGGCGCAAAGCTGGCACGGCTGCGGGGGGTGTGTCTACGCGCGTCGTCGCCGGACAGCGGTGCCGCCGGCAACGATCAAAGCAAGCTTGAGGGACTGCCCCGGGAGGAAGCGCTCAGTTCACATGGGCCGCGGCCTTGCCCCATAGCGCCTCGAGCCGCGCGTCGCGCCCGCAGCCGGCCCGGTAGCGCTTGTAATGGCCCGGGTTCTTGATGTGGAATTTCTGGTGGTACTCTTCGGCCTTGGTGAAGGTGCCGGCGGCGGTGACCGGCACCACGACCGGCCAGGGCAGCTTCTTGCTCGCATCGAGGGCTGCCTTGCTGGCCTCGGCGACTTTGCGCTGCTCGTCCGAGTGCACGAAGATCTCGGGGCGGTACTGGTCGCCGCGGTCGCAGAACTGGCCGCCCTTGTCGACCGGATCGATGTTGACCCAGAAGACATCGAGCAGCTTCTGGTAGTTGATCCGGGCCGGGTCATAGGTCACCTGCACCACCTCGGCGTGGCCGGTGCCACCTCGCGATACCTGCTCGTAGGTCGGATTGGCGGTGGTGCCGCCCATGTAGCCGGAAAACACCGAGAATACCCCGTCGAGCTTCTCGAATGGCCCTTCCATGCACCAGAAGCAGCCGCCGGCGAAGGTCGCGACGGCGAGCCCTCCGGCCGGTGGCTGGCTCTGGGAGTTGGCATGGGGTGCGAACAGCATCGCCAGCGCCAGGATCGTCACTCGCAGTCCGTGCAGCCACATGGCTTGCTCCTCTCGCGCTTTGATGGCGGCCAGCTCAGGTCGTCGCCTTCGGCACGAACTTCAGCGAGACGCCATTGATGCAATGACGATCGCCGGTCGGCTTCGGGCCGTCGGGAAAGATATGGCCGAGGTGGCCGCCGCAACGCCGGCAGTGGACTTCGGTGCGGACCATGAAGAAGCTCTTGTCGACCGTGGTGCCGACCGCGTTGTCGAGCGCCTGCCAGAAGCTCGGCCAGCCGGTGCCGCTGTCGAACTTGGTCTGCGATGAATAGAGCGGCAGGTCGCAGCCGGCGCAGTGATAGGTACCGGCCGCATAGTTCTTGTCGAGCGGGCTCGACCCGGCACGCTCGGTGCCGTGCTCGCGCAGCACATAATACTGCTCCGCCGTCAGGGCCGCCTTCCACTCCTGCGGGGTCTTGGTGACCTCGAACGTCATGGCGGGGCCGGCGGCTGTCGCGGCGCGCGGGGCGGCGAGCCCGGCCAGGAACGAGGCGAAGGCGGCCTTGCTGATGTTACGGCGGGACATCATCGGTTGGTCTCCCAAGAAGCATGTCGCAGGTTCTTCGCTGCGACCTGAACCTGTCGGGTTATGGCGGTTATCGGCCCAGTCCGTCCAATCACTCACGTTCAAAGCTGCGTCATTGTCGGGCGGTCGCGATCACAGCTTCAGCTTGACGCTGCGATCGACCGCGATCTCCCCCGGGCTGATGCTGCAGCGATAGGCGATCGCCTCGACGCCAGCCGCGCGCGCCCGGTCGAAGGCCTCGCCGTAGCCGGGGTCGATGTCGCGGGCGAGCTCGAACGTCTTCGGGCTGCCCATCTGGATCAGGTACAGCATCACCGCCCGATGCCCGGCCGCCACCATGTCGGTCATCTCGGCCAGGTGCTTGGCGCCGCGCTCGGTGACGCTGTCGGGGAACTCGGCGCGGCCGAGACGGCGCATCATGTGCACGTTCTTGATCTCGACATAGCATAGCCCCTTGGCGGGATCCTCGAGCAGGATGTCGATGCGGCTGTTGCGGCCGTATTTCACCTCCCGGCGCAGGTCGCGATAGCCCTTGAGCTGCTTGATCCGGCCGGCCGCGATCGCCTCGGCGACGAGCTTGTTCGGATGATTGGTGTTGATGCCGACCAGCTCGCGGTGCTCGCCGAACTGCGCCTCCACCAGCTCCCAGGTGTGCTTGTACTTGCGCGTCTCGCTGTCGCTCAGCGACAGCCAGACGGTCGCGCCGGGCTCGAGCAGGCCGATCATCGAGCCGGTATTCGGGCAGGTGGTGGTGACGGTCTCGCCGCTGTCGAGAACGACATCGGCGAGGAAACGCTTGTAGCGCTTGATCAGCCGCCCGCGGAGCAGGGGGGAGGAGAACTTCATCGTGCCCTCGGGTTCCTCTAGTGTCCCGTTCGCGAAGTTCGTCACCATTCGCGGCGACCACTGTACGAACTTCGCGAACGACAAGGACACTAGCAAGCCATTGATCCTAGCGTGATTTAAATTCCGAACTTCGCAAACCGGTGTTGCCGGGAGGCGAATGCGAACTTCGGAATCATCACGCTAGCTTCGACGCCGTCGCGACGGCGCCACATTGTCATCGCCGCCAAGGAGCGGCACTGTAGCGTTCCGCACCAGAGCCTGGCATTTGGCTCTGTTCCAGGAGCCTCCCTGCGTCGGGTGTGCGACAGAGGGGCGCCGGGACACAGAGCCTGCCGGCTTTCTTCCACGCCTACGACAGCGCAGCAACCTTCGAGTGCACAGACATGGCCGAGACCGCAAGCCCCGACATCGTCACCGCCGCCGTGCTGGTGATCGGCGACGAGATCCTGTCCGGGCGGACCAAGGACAAGAATATCGGCTATATCGCCGAGCACTGCAGCAACATCGGCATCCAGCTCAAGGAAGTGCGGATCGTGCCGGACGAGGAGGCGGAGATCGTGGCGGCGGTCAATGCGCTGCGCGCCCGCTACACCTATGTGTTCACCACCGGCGGCATCGGCCCGACGCACGACGACATCACCGCCGACTGCATCGCCAAGGCGTTCGGGCGCGGGATCGACGTCGATCCGCGGGCGCTCGCCCTGCTCAAGCCCTACTACGAGAAGCGCAACCTCGAGCTCACCCCAGGCCGTCTGCGGATGGCCCGCATCCCCGACGGCGCCGACCTCGTCCAGAACTCGATCTCGATCGCGCCCGGCTTCATGGTCGAGAACGTCATCACCATGGCGGGCGTGCCCAACATCATGCAGGTGATGCTCGACGCGGTGACGCCGCGGCTGAAGACCGGCCGCCGGATGCACACGATCGCGATCGACCTCAATTATCCGGAAGGCGCGATCGCCGAGATGTTCGGGGAGCATCAAAAGCAGTTCCCGACCGTCGCGATGGGCAGCTACCCGACGATCCGCGACAATCGCCCGTGCACCCAGCTGGTCCTGCGCTCGATCGACGAGGCGATGCTGCACAGTGCCGCCGACGGACTGCGCGACAGGCTCGCGGCGCTGGGTCTGCTTTGAGGGGATCGCCCGGTTCCGGCGCGCGAAGACTACATTTTCGCACACTCTGGCGTTAACCATAAATCGCCAAGAAGGGTTACCAGGGTCAGGAGAAGTCTGGTTCTGTCCGCGGCGAGGGGGCGGCTGCATCTGCAACCGCCATTTTTGTTCACGGGTAGACGAGGAACCAGATGACAATTGACGTGACGCGGCAGCGCGCTCGACGCGCGCTGACGGCCATTGGTCTTGCGGCGATTTCGGGCATCGGCCTTTCGTTCGCGCTGTCCGAGGCCGCCGAGGCGAAGATCCCCGGCAAGACCCACTGCTACTTCGGCATCTGCCATCGGGTGAAGACATTGGCCGAGACCGAGCGGCTGGTCGGCTCGAAGACGATCGTGCAGGCGTCCTACTACGACGATTGCAAGGTCGACCGCTTCAACCCCTGCGCGCTGACCTCGTCGGGCGAGGTATTCAGGCCGCACCGGCCGGACAACGCGGCGAGCCCGATCTATCCGGACGGCACGACGCTGCTGCTGTGGAACCCGAAGTCGGGGTCGGCGGCGGTCGTTCGCGTCAACAGCGCCGGCCCCTATCACGGCAAGCGCACGCTCGACGTCTCGCGCGCCACCGCCGAGAAGCTGGGCTTCAAGCGCGCCGGCGTCGCGCAGCTGCATGTGCAGGTGCTGTCGGCGCCGACCGAAGCCGAGTCGCGCTACAAGAAGCACCGCACCTACGCCGCCGTGCCGGGTCCAATCGGCAACTTCGACAGCATCGAGCTCGCAATGGTCGATACCGCGAGGCTGATGCCCACGTTCACGGCGCCGACGCAGGTCGCAGCCCTCGAGTTGCCGCAATCGCTGAAGCTCTCCAAGCTGCCGCTCGACAACGCCAAGGCGGTCAACGCCGCCGGCCGCAACGCCACCGTCGCGGTGATGGCCTCGATCGCCGGCGGACCCGGCCCGGCGACGACGATCTCGGCGAGTACGGTGCTGATGAACTCGATCCCGCACAACCTGCTGCCGGCGGGCGTGCTGACCGCCGGACGAACGCAGGGCCGCAAGGCCAAAGTCGCCGCGGCGGATCGACCGCGCCGGACGGAAGTGGCGTCGGTCCGCCGCGAGTAGGGCCGGTCAGCCGCCGCGGCGCCAGACCATGGCGAGGTTTGGCATCACGTAGCGCGACGCCGGCCCGAGGCGGGCGGCAAGCTTGTAGTAGGCAAGCTTCGCCCGCCCGACCTGCCGCTGATAGCCGCCGCCGACATAGGGCAGGTGAAAGGGGTAGGTCGCCACGTAGTCGTCGAGCCGGGCGTAATGCAGGAAGCCCGATACCGGACGCCAGCCGCCGAGGTGGCGGGCAAGACCGGGCGGCGACCAGAACAGATTGTCGTTCTCGGCCCTGGCGCGTCCGAATGCCCTGGCATAGATGCGCCGCAGCGGCAGCGGCAGCCAGTGGCAGAACGGCAGCCGGGTATCGTGCGCGATCACCGGGAACCACAGGTTCGGCGTGGTGATGATCAAGAGGTCGCGCGCCAGCCGTTCCAGGTCGGCGACGGTCTCGGGCTTGCGCTGGACGTGCTCCAGCACCTCGATGCAATAGGCGACGTCGACGCTGCGGTCGGCGAGCGTGACCTGCCCGAGGCCTTCGGCGAGCCAGGTTATGCGATCGGCGAGGCCGAGGATCTCGGCGATCCGGCGGCCGGCGGCAAGGCGCCCGGCGTCCATCTCGACGGCAATGACCTTGGCCGGCGAATAGGCCGCGAACGCCATCGCGAGCCAGCCGTAGCCGGCGCCGATGTCGGCGACCACCGTGCCGGCATCGACGGCGCGGAATTTCGGCAGCTGGTCGACGTAGCGCTTGCGGTAGAATTCGAGCGTCTCGGCGACCGGCAGCGTGCCATAGGCGCCGTCGGCGAAGTGCGGCACGGCCGAGATCGCCTCGCGCTGGGCGGCGGTCACCGTGAATCGGCGCGGTTGGGGTTGCTCGCCAGCCCGCGCCGGAGCCGGAATTGGACTTGCTGCGGTCATGGGCTCACGCGGCTGCGGTTTCTACGATCGATGCGGCGCCGCGCGCCGGGAAGCGCCGGGCGGCCTCCATCGCCCGCAGTCGCGACAGGCCCGATGACGCGGACGACTGCTGGGTGACGATCAACACCCGGTCGGCGATCGCGGCCAGGAACGCCATCGCCTGATTGTCGGCGGCGGCGCCGGCGTCGATGATCACCAGCTCGAAGCGCTGCGTCAGCTGACGCAGGCCGGCCAGCAGGCGCCGCTGCTGCTCGCCATCGAAGCGGGCGAGGTCGGCAAGCGCAATCGGCAACATCGACAGGCCGGTGCGCGCGTCCTGCAGCGTGATCTCGGCCAGATGCGCCTCGCTGTCGAGCACGCAGGCACGGCGCTGCTTGAGATTGGCGGCGAACACCTGGCTCAGGTGCGGATCGGACGCGCAGGCGTCGATCAGCAGCGTGCGGCGCCCCTTGATCGCGGAGCGGTAGGTCAGTGCGAGTGCGGTGCTCGAGGTGCCGGCGGCCGCTTCCGTGCCGACCAGCAGACAGATGGTCGGCTTGCCGGCGGCGGCGCCCGCGCGCTGCAGCTTTGCCAGGATCTGGTCGATCACTTCGCGGTAGCCCGGATAGGCGGTGGCCGATGCGTCGTCGACGGCGGCGATGTGGTCTGAGAATGTCGGGCCGTCGGCGATGCCTGCTCCGGGCCTGGCGGGCGGATATTTGCCGATCGCCGGCAGCCGCGCCAGGGTCTCGATGACCGCGGTTCCGCCATCGCCGGGCACGGTGGTGGCGATGATGGGCGCGGCGTTGGCAATATCGGCCGTCGGGACGCGTGGGGGCGGGTTCATCGGCTTCGGCCGTGCCAGCGGCGCCAGCAACTTGCGCAGACGCCGGCGCGGTGCGGCGGAGGGAGGTTCCGGTGCCGGCGGCGTTGGCGGCGCGGACGCTGGAACCGCGGCTGCTGCGGCATCCGCCGGGCCGGAGAGCAGGTGCGCGAGCCAGGCAGTGCCGATGCCCGCGACGAGGCCCGCCAGCAGGGCGCCGGCCAGGATCAGCAGCGTCGGCGGGAACGCGGGATAGGGCGGCACCGTCGCGGCGCTGATGATGCGGCTGTTCTCGCGGCCAAGCGTCTCCTGCTCGCTCGTCTCCTTGGCCCGGTTCAGGAACTGCTCGAAGATCGCCCGCGCCGCCTGCGCCTCGCGCTGCAGCTCGCGCAGGCGAACCTGGGCCTGGTTGCCCGTCGCGGTCCTCGTTTCGAGCGACTTCAGCTCGCCGGCAAGCGCCTGCTCGTTGCTTTGCGCCAGCTCAAGCTCGCTGCGGGCGTTGGCCTTGATGCGAGCGAGCTCCTCGTCGATCTGGGCCAGTATGGCGCGCTTCTCGACCAGCACGTTGGCGTATTCGGGATGGCCAGGGCGCAGCGATTGCTGGGCGATCGCCTCGCGGCGCTCGACCCGGCTCAGGGAGGCGCGCAGGTTGGCGATCACCGGCGACTTCAGCGCGTCCGACTGCGCTGCGAGCACGGCTGAGCCGGCGCGCGCTGACAGGCCGCTGACCTGGTCGTAGCGCGCCTTTGCAAGTGCCGTCTGCGAGCGGGCGAGGATCAGCTTGTCGTTGGTCTGCTGCAGTTGCTGCTCGGTGACGAGCAGGTTCGGGCCGCCGATCAGCCCGGCCTGGGTGCGGAACGCCTCGACCGCGCTCTCCGCGGTCTCGACGCGCTTTCGCAGATCCTCGATGCGCGATTCCAGCGCGGCGGTGGCGTCGCGGGTGGTGTCGCCGGTCGCCCGGACCTGGTCGTTGATGTAGGCGTTGGCGACGGCATTGGCGAGGCGCGCGGCCTTGGCCGGGTCCTGCGACATCACCGAGACGTTGATGACGTAGGTATTGCCGGGGCGGCGCACCCGCAGGTGCTTGTCGGCGAAGCGCCATACCGCGGTGTCGACGGGGTCGGTCGCGGGCGGGCTCTCGCGTTCGTTGCCGAACAGGACGCGGCCGATGGTATTGCGCAGCAGGATGCGAATGCCGCCGCCGGAGCGCGGCACCGCAAACTCGGCATCCTCGTGCAGCCGCTCGCTCTCGACGATCTTCTTCAGCACGGAGTTCGACTGGATCAGCTCGACCTGGCTGTCGACCAGCAGCGTGTCGGCGCCGGCCGCCGACGAGCCGAAGCCGCCGGGCACCACCGCGCCCTCGACGATGCGCTTGGCGCGCGGGTCGATCAGCAGCTGCGCCGTCGCCAGATAGCGCGGCGTAACCGCCATCAGGAACAGGACGGCGGCGGCGAGCGCCGCGGCTGTCGCGAGCGCCACCCACGCCCAGCGCCGGCGAACGGCGCCGGCGACGCCCAGGATCTCGGCGAGCAGGCTCGCGTCAGGGGGAGTATCGGCGCTGCGCTCGACACTCGGCGGACTTGGTATCATCGGCACTCTACTCGACTCCTGGAACGCCCTTGGCACGAGCCGGCGCAGCCTGCGGCTCGCCCGCCGATGCACGAACCGAGCCATCGGTGCGCCGCGCCAGCAACCCGGACGCGATGTCGGCCATGTAGGCGCCGACCTGGCTCGCCTGGTTGAACCGCCGATACAACTCCGGCGCCGCCTCGGCTACCGCGGCGCGGAAGCGGGGATTGTCGCGCGCCAGCACGACGAGGCCGTCGGCGATTGCCGTCATGTCGCCGGGCGGCACGGCGATGCCGACGTCGAGCCCGTCGAGGTGGCCGTCGATGCCGGTGCCGCGGCTGTAGAGGATCGGCACGCCGGCGAACAGCGCTTCCGTATAAACCATGCCGAACGTCTCGTTGCGGCTTGGCAGCGCCAGGGCGAGCGCAGTCGGCAGCTCGGCCAGGAAATCGGCATTGGCTGAGCCTGCCGCGCAGCCGTACGCGGCCATCGAGCCCGGCCGCTGTGATCAATCGCCGCATCCGCTCGAAGCTGTCGGGGCGTCCGCCGCCGACGATCTCGAGCGTGACGCCGGGAAGGCGCGGTGCGGCGAGCGCGAAGGCGGCGACGAGGCGGTCGAGTCCCTTCTTCTCCAGAATGTCGAGGTTCGCGGCCGCCATGATGACGTCGCGGGGCGGTCGCGGTGCGATCGCGGCGCGCGTATTGGCGACGATGTTCGGCAGCGCTCGCGCCTTGGTGGCGACCTCGGGCAGCAGCCGCTCCAATTCAGGACGGAACCAGGCCGACACGTAGTAGACGCGATGCGCCGACTTCAGGATCTGCCGGATCAAGGGCCGATAGGTCGGCTTGAACGTCAGCACCTTGCTCTCGACCTCGCCGCGCACCGAGACGAGGTGCGGCAGCCCCCGCCGGCGCGCGATCAGCCAGCCGGCGATGCCGTCGAAGGTCAGGCGATGGCTGTGCACGACGTCGGGCGCGAGGCCATGGGCGGCGAGCAGGCGCTCGATCCGCCAGGCGACAGCGGCGAACGCCGGCATCAGGCCGACGCCGAGCGGCAGTCCGAAATGATGGATCGAGAACAGGCGCTGGTTCGCGGGCGCCAGATGCTCCGCGACCGCAACGCGGGCCGGGTTCGGCGTGCGGGTCAGCGAGATCACGACATGATCGCAGTCGGCAAGGCTGTCGATCAGGCTCTTGATCGCAGTCGTGGTCGGTGGTCGCGAGGGGTCCGGGTAGTCGCCGGTGATGTGCAGGACGAGAGGGCGGCGGAGCGGCACGGACATTCAGCCTTATCGATACGTTGCGATGGTTGCCGGTCTACCCTGGCTGCGGCCGATCCTTGCAACCGCCATGCCGCGCAACCGTCATGTCGCATGGCACACTTCGTGCGTAATTGCTTTCGTTGCAAGGTATTGGTCGGGGGCCGATTTGGACCGGGCTTTAATGTCAGACTTCACGACTTCGTCGGCTTCGCGGCACGGCCATTTCAGATCCATGCTGATGCTGCCGCGTTGCCTCCATCTCACATTTCACGGCCTGGGGGCCACCCCGGCGTCGATCCGGGACGAGGCGAGGCAGTTCTGGCTGCCGGTGGAAATTCTCGAGCGAACGCTGGCACTCGCGCCTCGGCTCGAAGCCAGCAGCGGCATCGAGATCCGCTTCACCTTCGACGACGGCAACGTCTCCGATCACGACCTCGCCCTGCCGTTGCTGCTCGCCCATCGCCGCACCGCGAGCTTCTTCGTCTGCGCCGGCCGGATCGGGCAGCCCGGCCATCTGAGCGCGGCACAGCTGCGCGCCCTGGTGCACTCGGGCATGGTGGTCGGCTGCCACGGCTACGATCACGTCAATTGGCGGGAGGTCGACGACCGCCGGCTGATCCATGAGCTGCGCGACGCGCGACGCCAGATCGCGGTGGCCGCTGGCGCCGCGGTCGACATCGCTTCCGCTCCGTTCGGCGCGATCGACCAGCGGGTGGTGCGGGCGGTGGCGGCGGCCGGCTACAAGGCCCTGTTTGCCAGCTCCGGCGGATTTCGCGACCGCCGATAGCGGCCTGATCCCGCGCAACACGCTGAAAGCCGGGTTCGAGCCCGAGCGCGACCTCGCCCGCATGATCGGCCGCGGACAACGCGCCTGGACCGGTCTCCACGACGCCGCCCGGCGCACTAGATACCGCTTCTTCTGACAACCGCGGTCATCGCGGCGGCTAAGAGCCTGTCCGGGGGATTTTCATGAGATTTCATGGCCCAATATCAAGTCGATCCGCAAGGAGCAGCCCGCCGGTCGTAGCCCTAGCTACGGCCAAGGGTTGCGACGCGGCGGGCGACCGAGATTGGGCCACCTCCGGTCGCGCATGCACGGCCCATCTGGTTCGTCGCGCACCTTGCCGATACCTATGGGTATCGGCTGCGCCGACGCTCCTGCCATCTGGACCATGCATGCGCGATGAAACGCCATGAAAATCCCCCGGACAGGCTCTCAGATCATCTCGGCGGGCTCGAGCCGCAGCAGCTCGCGCAGCTTGCCGACGTTCATCCAGCCGCGCATGGCAAGCCGCAGCCAGCGAGCGCGGTCGAATGGCAACAGCAGGAGCGCGCAGCCGAGCGCGACGGCGGCCTTGAGTGCGGCCCCGGCGTAGAACCTCACCCTTCCCAGCGTGCTGGTCTCGACATTCGCCACCATGAACCGTGCATAGATCTGGCCGGTACGCAGCGCCCGGTGGCGGAAGTAGGCGACGTTGACCCGTGCCGGCGGCGCATCCTCGTGCACGAACGCATCGTCGGTCACGATCATCCTCGCGCCGGCGATGCCGAGGGCATGGAAGAATTGGGTGTCCTCGCCGCCGGTGCGCCCGAGCGCCGGATCGAACCGCAGGCCGTGCCGCATGACGAGCGCGCGCTTCATCAGGGTATTGCCGCCGCGGCCGACGCTGACCGGCGATCCGCGCCGCCCCCAGTCGACGTGCAGCGGATTGGCCCGCACGATCCAGTCGGCGGTGCCTTCGGGATAGACCGGATGCACCGGTCCGAATACGCAATCGGCCTCGAACTCGGCCATCGCCGCCAGCATTCGCCCGAGCCACTCCGGCTCGACCCACTCGTCGTCGTCGACAAACGCCACGAGCTCGCCTCCCGCCGCATCGAGGCAGGCATTGCGGGCGACCGACACGTTGCGGGCGCCGGTCGGCACGACGCGAAGCGGGTAGGGCAGGCGGTCGAGGCTGGCAACGAGGCCCGCGACCCGGCCGTCGGTGCTGTCGTCGGCAATCACCACGTCGATCGTCACGCCCGCCGGTACGGCGAGCGCGGCAAGCGAGGCGAGACAGCGAGCCAGCACCGGTCGGCCGCTACTGGCGATGGCGATGGTGATCGTCGTCACCGGCGGCTCGGTTGTTCGCTTTGCGACAGGAACGCGATCACCAGTGCCACCACCATCCATTCCACGCCGAACGAGCGAAACCAGGCCGTTTCGAGCAGATTGTAGAGCACGCCGAAGATCAGCATCGACAGGCAGAAGCCTGCGAGCCCCGGCGATCGCCGGGCGAGCCTGCCGGCGACGTGCAGCGCCGACAGGATCAGGACCGCCAGCAACACGAGCCCGACCGCGCCGGTCTGCAGCACGACATCGATGTAGCCGTTGTGAGCGTGCGGCATCTGCGCGACGAAGCCGGGGCCCTCGCGCACGCTCGGGCTGTTGGCGCCGGCGCCCCAGAACACCTCGTAGCCGTAGCCGAGCCAGGGGCGCTCGGCGATCTTGCGCATCGCGAACGCCCAGATGTCGGTGCGCTGGGTCAGCGTCGGATCGCCGAACACCGTCTCGGCGACCGCATGGAAATCCCAGAAGCCCGACTGGGCGCCGAACTCGTAGACGCCGTAGACCGCCAGCGCGAGCAGCGACAGCGCGATGGCGGGGGAGACGCGGGCATGGCGGGCGAGCAGCACGCGAGCCGTAGCTCAGCGGTGGTACCAGCACCACCAGGGCGGTGCAGGTCTTCGAGCGGGCTTCGGCGAGGAACCAGATGCCGAGTGCGATCATCACGACGGCCGCGCATCGGGTGACCGTCGTTCCGTTCGTCAGCTGATAGAGCGCGAACAGGATCATCATCGACGTCATCGCGGCGAAGTAGTTCTTGTGCGGGTAGAACGCCGCGTGGCCGAGCGCGGTCGGGGCGGTCGCAAGCACGCTCCAGGCCGAGATCGCCGCCATGGCGGCGAACATCCAGAAGGCGACGCGCAGCACACGGTCGGGATCGCGCGCGGCAAGCGTCGAGCAGGTGATGCCGGTGGCGATGAATACGGTGAGCAGGAAGCGCCGGGTGCTGATCTCCGGCTCGACCGCCCAGAAGCCGGTGACGCCGGCCCAGGCGATCAGAACGGCAAGCGCGATCAGCAGTGGCGGCCTGATGCCGAGCGGGCGAGTGGCGGCTTGCGCGGCGAACGCGACGACGCCGGACACCAGCAATATCGAGAAGTAGACGCGCAGCAGCGCGCTCGGCGGTCCGTCGATGGCGGGCTGTCCGTAGACCGGCTCGAGCGACACCACTTGCGCCTCGAGCAACGGCCACACCAGCACCGGATAGGCGAGCGCGGCGACCGCCCCGAACGGCGCCAGGCGACGCAGCCAGGCGATCGTCGCCGACGGCCGCGCCGGGTTCCGGCCGGCGGCGCTGGGAGCGAAGGCGCGTGGTTGCGAAAAGCTCATGGCACCGTTGCCACGGGACGGGATGCGAGGGGGGCGGGACTGCGCGCCAGCCGGGCCACCAGCAGAACTATCCAGATCAGGGCCACGATCTCGGCGGCGGCAAGCGCCAGCACGGCCCAGACTACGGGCACGTCGAGCAGCAGGCCGGTGAGCAGCAGGCAGCTCAACGTCGCGGTCGCCATTGTCACCTGCGCCAGCTCCTTGAGCCGCATCGCCGCCTGCAGCGGTACCGACAGCACCATGTGCGCGATGACGACGAGCATGTAGCCGGCCCAGGCCAGCGTCATGGCGCCGACTTGCGGATACTTGCCGTGAAAGAACAGGCTCTCGGCGATCGGCCACAGGGCGTAGAGCATCCCGCAGTAGGCGGCGGCGACGGCCATGACATAGATCAGGCCCTGGCTCGTCAGCCGGATCACCTGGGCATTGTCGCCGCTGGCCAGATGCCGTGCCATCGCCGGGCGGGCGACTCGCCCCCAGGCGCCGACCACCAGCGGCAGCGGCCCGAGCAGCAGCCGGCCGGCCTGGACCGAGGCGAGGGCGGCGGTGTCCCGGAACAGCTCGATGGCGAATACGTAGCTGCGGTATTGCACTTCCGTGGTGCCGGCGCCGACCAGGCTCCACTGCGTATCTTGCCAGTAGTCCGCGCGGTAGGCGCTGAGCGCACTGGCGGGGTCGAGGCGCCGCGAAATGCGGGTCGAGACCTGGGTCAGCGTCGCGGCGAGGTTGCCGACGGCGATGCCGGCGAGAGCTGCCACCGCCGGTGGCGCCAGCCGCCACAAAAGCGCGGTCGCGCCGATCGAGACCACGATCGCCGCGATGTCGATGCGCAGACATTCGATCGTGCGCTCGTGGGCGAGCGCCAGCGATCGGGCGGTCTCGCGGCCGAGGGTGGTGAAGCACGCGAGGGCGGCGGCGAGCAGGAAATCCGCGGCGTGGCTGGTGATCAGGCACAGCAGCGCAGCGAGGATGGCGGCGGCGACGCGGAATGCGACGTCGGCCGAGACGACGGCGGCGGCGGTGGCTTCCTGCTCGGCTGGCCGGCGTCCGGGGATCAGCACTGACAGCGGCGTCGCGACCAGCGCGTTCTGCAGCGACGTCAACACCAGGATCACGGCAGCGGCGAAGATGAACCGGCCGAACTCGGTCGGCGCGGCATACCTGATCATCGCCAGGTTGAGCCCCAGGTTGAAGAGGCTCAACACGGCCTGGTCGACCAGGGCGATGCCAACGGATTTGCGCAACCGCGGAAAGTCCTTGCTCTGTGCTTCGCCGGCGGCCTCAGTAGCGGTATTCGGCGGCGAACTTGCGTACCGCGGTATTCCACAGCCAGATCGGATACGCCATTGGCCGCGCCAGGGCGAACGACCTGGTGGCGGTGGTCAAGTCGGACCACTGCAGCTTGTAGGGCTCGTTGCCTTGCATGAAGTCGATCCGGTCATAGCCGTCGGCGATCGCCTGCCGCGCGGCGAGAGCGATATGAACCTTGCCCGGCGCGTAGCTCGCCCAGGTGATGTCGAACGTCGGCTTGTACCAGGACAGCGTGCGGCCATGCCGGAAACCGAAATGGTAGCTGATCGCAGCGCCGCCGATCCGCACCTGCGTGGCGTCGATCATGTCGAGCGGAAGGTCGGCGGCGAGCTGGTTGACGAATGCGGTCATCGGCCCGGCCTGGAGCTCGGTAGCGCCGGAGCGGGCATGCCAATTGGCGGTATGCATGGCATAGAGGCGCGGCAGCATGGCGGCAATCTCGTCGCGCGAGCGCGCCGGTACCAGCTCGAGCGTCCCGGCAAGCGACAAGCGCTTGATCTGGCGGCGGATATCGCCTCGGTGGCTTTTGCTCCAGCGCTGCTCGAGTTGCTCGAAAGTTGCCGGCAGCGTCATTGCCGGGCAAGGGTGATCGATCGCGGCGATGAGCAGTCGATGGCGCCGGGCCAGGGCCTCGATGGCGGCCGGTTCGACCTGACCCGCCGGCGCCTTTGGCCACAGCAGCATGGTCTGGGCGTCGAGCAGGGCGCAGGCTTGCTGCACGATCAGCTCGATCAAGGTGGCGGCGTCGTGCCCTTTCCGCAGCAGCGGAACGCAGTAGTCCGTCACGCGCGCGCCGACCGGCTCGATGATGCGGGCGAGCCCCTCGCGGGTTCCGAGTCGCTTCCGCCACAGCGGCCACAGGGCGACGGTGGTGGCGCCCTGGCGGACCGAAATAGACGCTTAGCGGCCGCTCGGCGCCGAACGAGCGGATCGCCGCCGCCCACCACGCGGGATGGTTGAAGACAAGCGGATTTGCCGCATCGCGCCAAAGCTCGGCGGCAACCGCCGGATCGAGCGCCGCCTCGCATGAGACGCGATAGCCGTGACCGCGCGCCGCCGGCCCCGCCGTGGTTGAAAATTCATCGCGCGCGGTCGAAATGGGCATGAACGTCATCGTATTGCGGCATTCCGGGAGTGGATGAGCTTAGCTTTGAAAGGCTCATGCAATGTTGGGGCCGGTCGGGTGGCGGGCGCGGGATGAATGGCGGATCGGGCCAACATTCAGACCGGGTTCATCGCGAGACGGCTAATTTCATGCGTATCGGGCTCCGGGGGTGCTTGCCAACCGCGGTTGCGGGGCTAAATCTCCGGTCCGGGCCTTAAGACCATCCATGCGATGGCCGCCGCATTGAGCTGAAGGTGAGATCCATGCCGACGTTCGCCAAAACCACACTGTTCGCGCTGGCGGCCGCAGTCGCCGCGGCGACGCTCGGCGGCACGGCCTACGCCCAGGCCAACTGCGAGATGTACGGCCGTCTCGCGCTGAAGCAGATGCAGGAAAACGAGCAGAAGAAGTGCGGCCTGAAGGGGCCGGAATGGAACACCGACCTCAGGGCCCACATCAACTGGTGCGGCACGGTCGGGCCCGATCAGTGGAAAGTGCAGCTGCAGAAGCGCGAGCAGGCGCTTACCGCCTGCGCCAAGAAAGGCTGAAGCCAGTCTCGAGCCGAGCAGACAACGGCGCGCCGCCCCAACCCCCTGCCGCCGTTTGCCGCCAGGACCGCCACGCCCGCCGCGCGGCGGTCCTTCGCCGTTGCCGGCTTGTGAAGGCGCTCGACAGGCTCTAGAGAGCGGGCGATCGAGGCCGACCAATGGGGACGCTATGAGGCGGCTACTGGCATTGCTGGCGATTGCGTTGCTCGGGTTCTACGTCGCCTGGCCGGCGTGGTCGGGCTACGTCATCCGCGAGGCGTTGCGGTCGCAGGATGCGGCGCGACTGGCTTCGAAGGTCGACTTCGAGCGCGTGCGGGCATCGCTGCTGCCGGTGGTGACCGCCAAGGTGGACGAAGGCGTCGGGCGCTATCAGTCGCAGCTCGGCGGCGCCGGCGCCATTCTGCTGGAGCAGTTCAAGAAGGATGCGTTGCCGAAGGTCGTCGATGCAACCCTGCGCGTGCTTGTTACACCGCAGATGATCATCCGCCTCGCATCGGAGGCGGGGCCGATCAGGGAGGGAATCGACCGGGTGGTGCGCGAGCAGCTCGGCCGACGGGCGGCGGGTTCGGCCGATGGTAGCGAGCCGGCGAGCCCGCAGGCCGGTGGCCAGGGTCTTGGCGGCCTGCTCGGCAAGGTCTTGAAGCGTGGCGATCAGCAGCCGGCGGCCGGCGAGCCGGCGGCGCCGACGCCGACTCAGAGGACCTATTCGCTGGAGAACATCAAGAGCCTGTCGCTCAATGGGCCGCTTTCGTTCCGGATCGGCGTCGCCAAGGATCCGGCCGCGACGGAACCGGATATTACAGCGGAAATGAGCTTTACCGGGTTCGACTGGAAATTGACCGGCCTGATACCTAAGTAATAAGTTAAGTAATTGATCGCCAGCGCAAATTTCACCGCGCTAATTCGCGCGTTTGGATCGGCTGCGGGCAGTGCTCGCGCTGTTGTAATTGTGTCACATGGCGTTTGGAGCACACTCCCACAGCGAAATGTTCACCCGTCCTTAAGCGCGGTGGAACAACGATGACGAAGCAGTTACGAGAACATCAATAGGTGTCTCTTGTAGGCGCAGGACTGCCGCAGAGGGCGGATGATGATGCGGTTGAAATTGATCGGATTGACTGCAGCGCTGGCGATCGTCAGCACGGCTGCCTTTGCGTTCCAGGAGCAGCAGCAGGCTGCACCTGCGACGCAATCGGAGCAGGCCACGCAACCGAACGTGGCTCCGGTCGCTCCCGATGCCCCGCCGACGAGCAAGGGTATGCCGGTACGCATTCCTGGCCTGGGTACGCTGGGCGTGATCCCGAAGATGGATTTCGGCCTCGAGCTGCTCTATGGCGCGGCCGAGCAAGCCAAGCGCAGCGATCCGTCGAAACCAGAGAACGACGATGTTCTCGTTGGCGGCCGGATCAAGCACAAGTTCTGATGCGGCGGCGCGCAACGATTGTGCGGCCGACGAAGCTGGGTTTATACGAGTGCGGGGAGCGCGGTGGCGCTCCCCGCATGCATTTCGGACGGCGCGCGGTTCTGGCGATTGGCAACTATCACGACGCCTCTGGGGAGTGAGAGCCTGTCCGGTAATGAAATCCGATCAGCAACCTCTCGCACTGAAGGTGGCGGCGGCCACGGTGCACCTGTTCACCGCGTCGGGGGCGCTTTGCGCATTCTATGCCACCCTGTCGGCGATCGAGCAGCGGTGGGAAGCCATGTTCGCCTGGCTGGGCCTCGCCTTCCTGATCGACGGGATCGACGGCACGTTCGCGCGCATGGTCGACGTCCATCGGCGTTTGCCGAACCTCAGTGGCGAGACGCTCGACCTGGTCGTCGACTACGTCACCTACGTCTTCGTCCCGACCCTCGCGCTGATGCTGCGCGGCTACCTGGTCGGACCGTTCGGGCATCTGCTTGCGGCATTCATCCTGCTGTCGTCGCTGTACCATTTCTGCGATGCCGGCAATAAGTCCGAGGACCATTGCTTCGTCGGCTTTCCGGCGATCTGGAACATCGTCGCGTTCAACATCTTCGCATTCGATCTGTCGCAGCCGGCGACGGCGGGAGTGGTCATCGTGTGTACCGTGTTGACTTTCGTGCGCTGGCGCTGGGTGCATCCGATCCGGGTGCAGTCGTTGTGGCCGGTGACGCTGGGACTGACGCTGCTGTGGCTGGTCGCGGCGTTGTGGACGGTGATCCAGGGTCTGCCGGCAGAGGGATGGGCGACGGGGGTGTTCGCGATGACGCTGGTCTGGGGCGTCGGCCTGTCGCTCTACTGGCGGTGGGCGCCGGAGCAGTCATGAGGTGCTGGAGCGCGGCGGCGCTGGCATTGGCATTGGCGCTGGGGCTTGCCGCCGGCTCGTCATCGGCGCGGGCCGAGGCGGTGTCGCAGGAATACCTCGGGCTCGAGGTGACCGGAAACCTCGAGATCGCGCCGGGCAAGTCGCTCGCCGCCGACGGCGCGGCGCTGATCGTGCACGGCTCGGCCGCCCACCATGGCGCGGAGGTGATCGCTGCGCTGCAACAGGGCCTGAAGCAGCGTGGCGTCAACTCGCTCGCCATAACGCTGAGCCTCGGGGCGCAAAAGCGCACTGGCGTGTTCGATTGCAAGCTCGAGCACGATCACCGGCATGGCGATGCCTCCGACGAGATCGTTTCCTGGGTCGAATGGCTGCAACACAAGGGGGCCGCGAAGGTCTACCTCGTCGGCCACTCGCGCGGCGCCGCGCAGGCGGCACTGGTGATGGTCGAGCGGGCGGATCTCGGCGTGCGCGGCCTGGTGCTGGCGGCACCGCTGTACCAGACGCCGGCCGAGATCGCGGCGCGCTACGAGGCGGCTTTCGGCCAGCCGTTGGCGCCCCTGCTGGACGCCGCCCACAGGCTGATCGAGGCGGGCGACGGCGACACGCTGATGGCGGTGCCGGGCTTCCTGCACTGCAAGCCGGCAAGAGCGACCGCGGCGGCGTTTTTCGACTACTACTCGCCAGATCCGCAGCACGACGTGGTGAAGCTGCTGGGCGAGATCGGCGCGCCGTCGGTGGTGGTGGTGGCGGGAGATGACCAGTTGGTGCCGGCGCTGCCGGCGGCGCTGGCCGAGGCGAAGGCCGCCCGGCGGCTGGGCCCGAGCGTCGAGATCGTCACCGTGCCTGGCGCCGATCACATGTTCCGCGACCTGTTCGGCGACGATCTCGCCGACAAGGTCGCCGAACTCGTGCAGCAGCCCTGACGCCACGATCGATTGGCTTCCGAGCGAACTCGGCATACCATCCGGGCGCCGCACGAGGTGCGACCACGAACCGGGAGGAGCGCAAGCGTGAGCAGTCCGACGACCAGCCTCAAGGGGCGCACGCTGTTCATTACCGGCGGCAGTCGCGGCATCGGTCTGGCGATCGCGCTGCGGGCGGCTCGCGACGGCGCCAACATCGCCATCGCCGCCAAGACCGCCGAGCCCAATCCGAAGCTGCCTGGGACGGTTTTCACCGCCGCGGCCGAGATCGAGAAGGCCGGCGGCCAGGCCCTGCCGATCGTGTGCGACATAAGGTTCGAGGATCAGGTGCGGGCGGCGGCGGCGCAGACGACCGAGCGTTTTGGCGGCATCGACATCTGCGTCAACAACGCCAGCGCGATCTCGCTGACGCCGACGGAGAAGACGGAGCCGAAGCGCTTCGATCTGATGTTCGGGATCAATACACGCGGTACGTTCGTCACCACGCAAGCCTGCCTGCCGTACCTGCGCAAGGCGGCCAACCCGCACGTGCTGATGCTGTCGCCGCCGCTCGACATGAATGCGAGGTGGTTCCAGCACCACGTCGCCTACTCGATCGCCAAGTACGGCATGAGCCTGTGCGTGCTCGGAATGTCGGCCGAGTTCAAGCGCGACGGCATCGCGGTCAACGCACTGTGGCCACGCACGACGATCGCCACCGCCGCCGTCAACAACCTGCTGGGCGGCGACCAGCTGATGCGGATGAGCCGGACGCCGGAAATTCTGGCCGACGCGGCGCACCTCGTATTCTGCCAGCCGGCCGGGTCGTTCACCGGCAATTTCCTGATCGACGACACGTTCCTGCACGAGGTCGGCGGAGTGACCGACTTCGAGGGCTATCGGGCCGATCGGTCGATGCCGCTCGCGAGCGACTTCTTCGTGCCGGAGGCGAGCGTGCCGCCACCCGGCGTGAAGGTCGTCGCCCTGCCGATGAAGCCGTGAGGAGGCGGGGCGCATGACGACCTTGCTGCTGACCCACCCTTGCTTTGTCCTGCATGACAACGGTCCGGGCCATCCGGAGCGGCCCGACCGCATGCGGGCGATCGACAAGGTCTTGGGGCACGATCTGTTCAAGCCGCTGGTGCGCGTGGACGCGCCGCTGCGCGACGATGTCGAGGAGGCGATCGTCCGGGTCCATCCGCAGGACTACCTCGACCAGATCAAGGCGGTGCGGCCGGGGCCGGGCGAGCCGAGCGTTCAACTCGATCCGGACACGGCGCTGTCGCCCGGCAGCTGGGAGCCGGCCATGCGCTCGATCGGCGCCGGCCTCGAGGCCGTCGACCAGGTGATCGCCGGCAAGGTCCGCAATGCCTTCTGCCAGGTGCGCCCCTGCGGCCACCACGCGGAGACGGCGCGGGCGATGGGCTTCTGCCTGTTCAACAATGTCGCGATCGCAGCCCGCTATGCGCAGGCCAAGCATGGCGCCGAGCGCATCGCGATCGTCGATTGGGACGTCCACCACGGCAACGGCACGCAGGACATCTTCTGGTCCGACAAGACCGTGCTGTTCGCTTCGACCCACCAGATGCCGCTCTATCCGGGTACCGGGGCGCTCGGCGAGACCGGCGTCGGCAATATCTGGAACGCACCGTTGCGCCCGAACGACGGCGGCGAGCAGTTCCGCGACGCGGTAATGTCACGGATCCTGCCGGCGCTGCGCAACTTCGCGCCCGACCTGGTGTTGATCTCCGCCGGTTTCGATGCCCACCAGAACGATCCGCTAGCCAACCTGCGGCTGGTCGAGCACGACTTTGCCTGGGCCACGGAGCAGGTATGCGAGATCGCTGCCCGCCACTCCGGCGGGAGGGTGGTTTCGATGCTGGAGGGCGGTTATGACCTTGCCGCCCTGGCCCGGTCGGTCGCGGTCCACGTCAAGGGGCTGATGGATGCCTGAATGGAGACGCCGAATCGGGCTAAGAGCCTGTCCGATGGATTTTCATGAGATTTCATGGCCCAATGTCGAGTCGATCCGCAAGGAGCAGCCCGCTGGTCGTAGCCTCAGCTACGGCCAAGGGCTGCGACGCGGCGGGCGACCGGGATTGGGCCACCTCCGGTCGCGCATGCACGGCCCATCTGGTTCGTCGCGCACCTTGCCGATACCTATGGGTATCGGCTGCGCCGACGCTCCTGCCATCTGGACCATGCCTGCGCGATGAAACTCCATGAAAATCCCCCGGACAGGCTCTGAGGGCGCGTCTGCGGCAGGCCCGGACAGGAAGGTTCACAGCATGAGCGCGAGCAAGCCATCCGCGAAGTTCGCGGATATCAAGGACCTGCCGTTCGAGCGGGCTCTGAAGGAGCTGGAGCAGATCGTCGGCCGGCTCGAGCGCGGCGACGTCGAGCTCGAGGAAAGCATCACCATCTACGAGCGCGGCGAGGCATTGAAGGATCACTGCGACCGGCTGCTGAAGGCGGCGGAAGCCAAGGTCGAGCGGCTGACGTTCGGCCAGGACGGACAGCCGAAAGGCACGCAGCCGCTTGATCCGGAAAACTGATGGCGTTTTTCGCACGCGGCAGATACGCAGCCTGGAAAATCCGCTAGACTGATTGCGACGGCGTCAAGGCCGGCAGCGGCATGATGGCAAGCAGCGTTGCCGGCGCAAGCGGGCGCCGGGCCGGCTCACGTCGGGCACTAATTGATCATGAGCAAGGATTGTTTCGTGAGTACGACATCCAAGACGCCGCTGCTCGACAGGGTGAACTCGCCCGAGGATCTGCGCCAGTTGAGCGAGGGCGAATTGTCGCAGGTCGCCGATGAGTTGCGGCGCGAGACGATCGATGCGGTGTCGGTCACCGGCGGTCACCTGGGCGCCGGGCTCGGCGTGGTCGAGCTCACGGTCGCGCTCCACTGGGTGTTCGACACGCCGCGCGACAGGCTGGTCTGGGACGTCGGCCATCAGGCCTATCCGCACAAGATCCTGACCGGCCGCCGCGACCGCATCCGCACGCTGCGCCAGGGCGGTGGCCTGTCCGGTTTCACCAGGCGCAGCGAGAGCCCGTACGATCCGTTCGGCGCCGCCCACTCCTCGACCTCGATCTCGGCCGCGCTCGGCATGGCGGTGGCACGCGACCTGTCGGGCGACAACAACAACGTCATCGCGGTGATCGGCGACGGCTCGATGAGCGCCGGCATGGCCTACGAGGCGATCAACAACGCCGGCGCCCGCAACGAGCGGCTGATCGTGATCCTCAACGACAACGACATGTCGATCGCGCCGCCGACCGGCGCCATGTCGCACTACCTGGCGCGGATCACCTCGAGCGGCACCTATTTCTATATGCGCGACATCGCCAAGCAGTTGGCGAAGCGCCTGCCGAAGAGCTGGGAGCGCCGCGCCGCCCGCGTCGAGGAATACACCCGGCACCTGTGGCAGGGCGGCGCCTGGTTCGAGGAGCTGGGCTTCTACTACGTCGGCCCGATCGACGGGCACGACCTCAGCCAGCTGCTGCCGGTGCTGAAGAATGTCCGCGACGCCAAGCAGGGGCCGATCCTGGTCCACGTCATCACCAAGAAGGGCAAGGGCTACGCGCCGGCCGAGAACTCGGCCGACAAGTATCACGGCGTCAACCGGTTCAACGTCGTCACCGGCGACCAGGTGAAGCCGAAGCCCAACGCGCCGGCCTTCACCCGCGTGTTCGCCGACAGCCTGATCGCCGAAGCGCGCAAGGACGACAAAATCGTCGCGGTCACCGCCGCCATGCCGTCGGGCACCGGGCTCGACGTGTTCGGCAAGGAGTTCCCGACGCGGACGTTCGACGTCGGGATCGCCGAGCAGCACGCGGTCACCTTCGCCGCCGGCCTCGCCACCGAGGGCTACAAGCCGTTCTGCGCGATCTACTCGACGTTCCTGCAGCGCGCCTACGACCAGGTGGTGCACGATGTCGCGATCCAGCGGCTGCCGGTGCGCTTCGCGCTCGATCGCGCCGGCCTCGTCGGCGCCGACGGGCCGACGCATGCCGGCTCGTTCGACCTCGCCTACCTCGGCTGCCTGCCCGGCATGGTGCTGATGGCGGCGGCGGACGAGGCGGAGCTCGTGCACATGGTGGCGACGGCGGTGGCGATCGACGACCGGCCGAGCGCGTTCCGCTATCCGCGCGGCGAGGGTGTCGGCGTCGATATGCCGGAAGTGGGCGTTCCGTTCGAAATCGGGCGTGGAAGGATCGTCCGCGAGGGCTCGAAGGTGGCGATCCTGTCGCTCGGCACGCGACTGGCCGAGGCGATGCGGGCGGCCGACCAGCTCGCCGCGATGGGACTATCGACCACCGTCGCCGATGCCCGCTTCGCCAAGCCGCTCGATGCCGCGCTGATTGGCCGCCTGGCGCGCGAGCACGAGGTGCTGATAACCATCGAGGAAGGCTCGATGGGTGGATTTGGCGCCTTCGTGCTGCATCATCTGGCGGACACAGGCCTGCTCGATCGCGGCCTCAAGGTGCGCACGATGGTGCTGCCCGACTACTTCATCGAGCATGACAAGCCGGAGCGCATGTACGCCGAGGCCGGTCTCGATTCGGCGGCGATCGTTGCCAGGGTGCTTGCCGCATTGGGGCGGGAGCGGATCGGCGCCGAGGCCGGTTTCAGGGCATAAGCGCCTGCCGCGCGAGTGCCTGCTGCGTCGGCCCTGCGGCCGACGTCGTGCGAGGACTTGCCAATGGAATTCGACGCGCTTGCGCTCGCCCGGTTCCAGTTCGCCTTCACGGTGACGTTCCACATCGTCTTCCCCGCCTTCTCGATCGGCCTCGCGAGCTACCTCGCGGTGCTCGAAGGCTTGTGGCTCGTCACCGGTCGGCAGGTGTTCCTGGAGCTGTTCGACTACTGGAAGCGGATCTTCGCGGTCGCGTTCGGCATGGGCGTCGTCTCCGGGCTGGTCATGAGCTACCAGTTCGGCACCAACTGGAGCGTGTTCTCCGACAAGACCGGCCCGGTGCTCGGGCCGCTGATGGGCTACGAGGTGCTGTCGGCATTCTTCCTCGAGGCGGGCTTTCTCGGTGTGATGCTGTTCGGCATGAGCCGGGTCGGGCGGAGCCTGCACTTCTTCGCGACGCTGATGGTGGCGGCCGGCACGCTGTTCTCGGCATTCTGGATTTTGAGTGTCAACAGCTGGATGCAGACGCCGGCCGGATACGCGATGAACGAGGTCGGACAGTTCGTGGTCAAGGACTGGTGGGCGGTGATCTTCAACCCGTCGTTTCCCTACCGTCTCGTCCACATGGTGCTGGCCGCATACCTGACGACGGCGTTCGTGGTCGGGGCGGTGGGCGCGTGGCATCTGCTGGCCGATCGGCGCAACGAGGCCGCGCGCGTGATGTTCTCGATGGCGATGTGGATGGCGACCATAGTGGCACCGATGCAGGTCGCAGCCGGCGACGCGCATGGCCTCGACACGCTCGCGCACCAGCCGGCCAAGATCGCGGCGATGGAGGGACATTTCGACACCCGGGCGGGGGCGCCGCTGATCCTGGTCGGCTGGCCCGACATGGCGGCGGAGACGACGCGCTACGCGATCGAGATCCCGAAGCTCGGCAGCCTCATTCTGACCCATGACTGGAACGGCGAGGTCAAGGGCCTGAAGGCGTGGCCGAAGGCCGAGCGCCCGAACGCCGCGATCGTGTTCTGGTCGTTCCGGGTGATGGTCGGCATTGGACTGCTGATGGTGCTGGCCGGTGTCTCGAGCCTCGTTCTGCGCTGGCGCGGACGTCTCTACGAGTCGAGCCTGATGCACCGCTTCGCCCTGCTGATGGGGCCGGCGGGCTTCGTCGCCGTGGTTGCCGGCTGGATCACCACCGAGGTCGGCCGGCAGCCTTGGACCGTCTACGGACTGCTCACCACGGCGCAGTCGGTCTCGCCGCTCGCGAGCCCGGCCGTCGGCGGCTCGCTGGTGGCTTTCATCGTGGTCTATTTCCTCGTGTTCGGCGCCGGGACGACCTACCTCCTGCGCATGATGGCGAAGCCGCCGCAAGGTCACGAGTCCGACCTGCCGGCGGGAGTGCCGCAGCGGGCCGCCGGGATCACGCCGATGGCGGCGGTGCGCGCCGGCAGCGCGCCTCGGCCGCGGGCACTGACAGCGTCAGGAGGGTATGCCGATGCAACCAGATCTCGCGTTCATATGGGCCGCGCTGATCGCTTTCGCGGTGCTGGCCTACGTCCTGTTCGACGGCTTCGACCTCGGCATCGGGATGCTGTTCGCGGCATCGTCCGACAAGGCCGAGCGCGATACCATGATGAACTCGGTGGCGCCGGTGTGGGACGGCAACGAGACCTGGCTGGTGCTCGGCGGCGGCGGGCTGTTCGCGGTGTTCCCGCTCGCCTATGCGATCGTGATGCCGGCGCTTTATGCGCCGATCATGGCGATGCTGCTCGGCCTCGTGTTCCGCGGCGTGGCGTTCGAGTTCCGCTGGCGCGATCCCGGCCACGAGCGGCTATGGGACTGGGCGTTCGTCATCGGCTCCGGCATCGCTGCGTTTGCGCAGGGCGTCGCGCTCGGCGCGCTGGTGCAGGGAATTCCGGTGTCGAACCGGGCCTATGCCGGCGGCTGGTGGGACTGGCTGACACCGTTCAGCATCCTGACCGGCGTCGCGCTGATGGTCGGCTACGTGCTGCTCGGCGCGACCTGGCTCGTCCTCAAGACCAGCGGCGAATTGCAGGCCCGTGCCTATGCCTGGGCGCGCGTTGCCGCCGCCGCGCTGCTGGTGCTGATCGGCATCGTCAGCCTGTGGACGCCGTTCCTGAGCGAGGTCTATCGCGCGCGCTGGTTCGCCTGGCCGCAGATCCTCTACACGGCGCCGGTGCCGCTGATGGTGCTCGGCTGCGCCCTCGTGCTGTTCAGGGGTATCGGCCGCCGGCGCGAGCTGTCGCCGTTCCTGGCCGCGATCGGCCTGTTCGTGCTGTGCTATATCGGGCTCGGGATCAGCTTCTATCCCTACATCGTGCCGCCGACGCTGTCGATCTGGCAGGCTGCGGCACCGCACGAGAGCCTGAGCTTCCTGCTGGTCGGCGCCGCCGTTCTGCTGCCGCTGATCCTGCTCTACACCGGCTATTCGTATTGGGTGTTCCGCGGCAAGGTCGGAGCGGCCGGAGGCTATCATTGACGGTCGACAACGATACCTCGCCGCTGTGGCGTCGGCTCGCATGGTTCGCGGCGTTGTGGCTCGCCGGCGTCGCAACGGTGGCACTGGTCGCCCTGCGTGCTCCGAAAAGTGCTGCTAGCGTGATGATTTCGAAGTCCGCTTCATTCTTGCGGCCAGCTCGAGGGCGGACTTCGAAATCTGAATCACACTAGAAACAATGGATTGCCAGTGTCCTTATCGACCGCGTAGTTCGCCCAGAACCCGCTGCGGAATGAAGCGAACTTCGCGGTCGGGACACTGGGGTGAGCCGCGACCGCGGTCACAGCGCGAGCTTCATGCCCTCGTGGCTCGCGACGAAGCCGAGGCGGACATAGAAGCGGTGGGCGTCGGCCCGAGCCTTGTCGGTGGTCAGTTGCACGAGCTTGCAGCCGCGCTTGCGGCACTCGTCGATCGCGAAACGCATCAGTGCTTCGCCGTGTTTCTGGCCGCGCAGGTGCTTGTCGATGCGGACGGATTCGACGAGCCCGCGCCACATCCCCTGTCGCGACAGGCCGGGGATGAAGGTGATCTGCAGATAGCCGGCTACGCCACCATCGATCGTCAGCACGATGGGCATCTGGTTCGGATCGCGGGCGAGCTCTTCGAACGCCTTTTCGTAGCGCGGCATGGCCGCCGGTGAGGGATCCTCGCGGCCGCGGCCGAGATCGTCGTCGGCCAGCAGCGCGACGATGCCCGGCAGGTCGCCGGCGGTGGCCTTCCGAATGAGCACAGTGCTCATTGCTCGGTTACGCTCCGGATGCCCGGTAGCGTCGTGAGCTCGCCGATCTGCATCGGCGTCATGCTGAAGCGCATCCGTGGCAACGGCATATCCACCTCGTGGCCGTCGCGGCGAACGACCAGCAGCACTTCTCCGCCCTTGCCTGGCTGCGCCACGCACGCCATCAGTTGCTTCCTGATCTCGGACAATCCTTCCGGGGCGGCTTCGATCGTCTCGGCGTCGAATTCTATCCGCAGCGATTTCATCGCGCCGGCGGCAGCTTCATCAAGTGCCTGCAACCCGTTGACGCGCAGCTTCACCGCGTCGCCGTCGCGCTCGGCCTCGACCGCGATGACGACCGCCGTGCCGGCTTCGAGCAGATGGCCGCAGGCGCTGAGCGTATCGGAAAAGATCACCGCCTCGAACGACCCGGTCTGGTCGGAGAACATGGCGAAGGCGAACTTGTTGCCCTTCTGGCTGCGCCGCTCGCGCGCCGACACGACGATGCCGGCGAGCCGGCCGGCGGTCGCGCCGCGCTCGGTGGCGGCGACGAACTCGGCGTAGGCGGTGGCGCCGATCGATTTCAGCGCGCTCTCGTAGGCGTCGAGCGGGTGCCCCGACAGGAAGAAGCCGATCGCCTTGAACTCCTCGTCGAGCCGTTCCATCGGCGTCCACACCTTGGCCGGGCGCAGATCGAGGCTTGCCGCACCCGTGCTGCTGGTGGCGGCGCCGCCGAACAGGTCGGTCATGCCGGTCGCGGCGTCGGCGGCGATGCGCCCGGCGAGCGCCAGGATCTGCTCGACGTTGGCATGGACCCGGGAGCGGGAGGGCTCGAACTCGTCGAAGGCGCCGGCAGCCGCAAGCATCTCGAGCCCGCGCTTGTTGAGCGCCTTGGGGTTCAGCCGGCGGGCGAAATCCGACAGATCCTTGAACCGGCCGCCGGCCTCGCGCTCATCGATGATCGTCTGCACCGCCGCCGGGCCGATGTTCTTCAGGGCGGCGAGCGAGTAGCGGATGGCGCCGGGCGCGCCGTTGTCGCCGGGAGCTGCGTCGAAGTCGACGAACGAGGCGTTGACGGACGGCGGCAGCACCTCGATGCCGGCGCGGCGTGCCTCGGCGGCGAACATCGACAGCTTGTCGGTATTCGCCATGTCGAGCGTCATCGAGGCGGCGAGGAACTCCTCGCGGTAGTTCGCCTTGAGATAGGCGGTGTGGTAGCTCACCAGCGCGTAGGCCGCCGCGTGGCTCTTGTTGAAGCCGTAGCCGGCGAACTTGTCGACCAGCTCGAAGATGTAGACGGCGTCGTCCTTCCTGACGCCCTTGGCCAAGGCGCCCTCGACGAAGCGGGCCTGCTGCTTGGCCATCTCCGCCTTGTCCTTCTTGCCCATGGCGCGGCGCAGCAGGTCGGCCTGGCCCAGCGTGTAGCCGCCCATCACCTGGGCGATCTGGATCACCTGCTCCTGGTAGATGATGACGCCGTAGGTCTCCTTCAGGATGCCTTCGAGCAGCGGATGCAGGCAGTCGACCGGCTCCTCGCCGTGCTTGCGGTGGATGTAGGTCGGGATGTTGTCCATCGGTCCCGGCCGGTACAGCGAGACCATGGCGATGATGTCGTCGAAGCGGTCGGGCTTGAGCTTCTTCAGGCTCTCGCGCATGCCGGTCGATTCCAGCTGGAACACGCCGACGGTGTCGGCCTTGGCCAGCAGCTCGTAGGCAGCGACCACCTTCGGGTCGTCACCACCGATCGGTACTCTCGACATGTCGAGGTCGATGCCGCGGCGGCGCTTGATCAGCTCGACCGCCTTCTGCAGCACCGTCAGCGTCTTGAGGCCGAGGAAGTCGAACTTCACGAGGCCCGCCGCCTCGACCAGCTTCCAGTTGAACTGGGTGACCGGGAAGTTCGATTTCGGATCGCGGTAGAGCGGAACGAGTTGATCAAGGGGCCGGTCGCCGATCACCATGCCGGCGGCGTGCGTCGAGGCGTGGCGGTAAAGGCCCTCGAGCTTCTGCGCGATCTCGAGCAGCTTGGCGACCATCGGGTCGCTGTCGCGCTCCTCCTGCAGCTTCGGCTCGGCCTCGATCGCCTGCGGCAGCGTCACCGGATTTGCCGGATTGTTCGGCACCAGCTTGCACAGCCGGTCGACCTGGCCGTACGGCATCTGCAGCACCCGGCCGACGTCACGCAGCACCGCGCGGGCCTGCAGCTTGCCGTGGGTGATGATCTGGGCAACACGATCCTTGCCGTATTTCTGCTGGACGTATCGGATCGTCTCGTCTCGGCGGTCCTGGCAGAAATCGACGTCGAAGTCCGGCATCGACACGCGTTCGGGGTTCAGGAACCGCTCGAACAGCAGCCCGAACCGCAGCGGGTCGAGATCGGTGATGGTGAGCGCCCAGGCGACCACCGAGCCGGCGCCGGAGCCGCGCCCCGGCCCCACCGGTATCCCGTTCGCCTTCGACCACTTGATGAAGTCGGCGACGATCAGGAAGTAGCCCGGGAACTTCATCTTGGTGATGACGTCGATCTCGAAGGCGAGCCGCTTGCGGTAGTCCTCGACCGTGAAACCGGGCGCCAGCTCGATCGCGGCGAGCCGCTTCTCGAGACCGTCCTCGGCCTGCCGCTTCATCTCGGCGGCTTCCGCCGCGAGCTGCTCTGCTTCCGATGCATCGCTGGTGGTGGCAACGAACCGCGGCAGGATCGGCTTGCGCCCGCGCGGCCGGAACGCTGAGCGCCGGGCAATCTCGATCGTGTTGGCGAGCGCCTCGGGAAGATCGGCGAACAGCGCCGCCATCTCGGCCGGCGATTTGAATCCGTGGTCGGGCGTCAGCCGCCGGCGCTTGTCCTCGACGATGTAGGTGCCTTCGGCGATGCAGAGCAGCGCGTCGTGCGCCTCGTAGTCGTCGGGCGAAGCGAAGTAGGCTTCGTTGGTGGCGACGAGCGGCAGCTCCAGCGCATAGGCGAGCGCGAGCAGCTGCGGCTCGACCTGCACCTCGTGCGGCAAGCCATGGCGCTGAATCTCGACGTACAGGCGATCGCCGAAGATCTTCGCCAGCGTCTTGAGGCGCTCCTCGGCGAGATCGCGCTGGCCGTCGCGCAGGGCCTTGTCGATCGGTCCGTCCGGACCGCCGGTCAGGCAGATCAGCCCGCCGCTCAACTCCTGCAGTGTATCGATCCTGATGTGGGTCGGCTCGGGATCGACGGTATCGAGGAACGCCCGGCTGGCGAGCTTCATCAGGTTGGCGTAGCCGGCGTCGTTGCTGGCGAACAGGGCAAGCGCTCCGGCCGGCCGCGAGATCGGCTCGTTGCGGCCCGTTCGCGGCAGGCCGTCGCCCTGCTTGGCGTCGAGGAAGTCGGTCGCGAGCGTGCAGCCGACGATCGGCTGGATGCCGGCGGCGGCGAGCTTGTCGGAGAACTCGAGAGCTCCGAACATGTTGTTGGTGTCGGTCAGTCCGACCGCCGGGTAGCCGAGCTTTTCGGCGAGCTTGGCGATCTTCCCGATCGGCAGCGCGCCCTCGAGCAGCGAGTAGGCGGAATGCACCTTGAGGTGCACGTAGGGGATCGACGCCTGCGGCGCGGCGGCCGGTGCCGGGCCAAGCGCCTTGGCGTCCTCGCGCTGCTGAGCCTTCTCGTTGAGTTTACGAATCGCCGCTGTCATGCGGCGCAGTCTAGTTCAGACCGCGCCGGCAGCGCCATCGGCGTGAACGCCGGCGCTTCCAGGCTGTGGAAGGGCGGGGATAACCCCCAACGGGTGGCCGCCCGTCGCCTCAGTCGGCCGATGCGGTCGTCGTCACGCGCCGGAAATATGCCCGCGAAGGCTGTGGCAGGGGGTAGGACACCGGCTGGGCGTCGGGCTGCGGATCGTGCGGCGCTGGCACCGCGCCGCTCAACTGCACCGGCGGGCGGGTCCGTGGCCCGCCGTAGTTGGGGCTGAACGGTTCGTTCGGATCGTCGGGCATCGGCTGCGGCCGACCCTGCGGCTCGATCGGCGCTTCCTGGATCGGGTCGCCAGCCTGGGGCTCGTAGGCGGTTTGCCGCTGAGGCATCGGTGCGGAAGGCTGCGCGCCGGCCCAGGAAGCATCCTGGTAGCTCGCCTGGTGGGCGCTGCTGCAGGCGGCAAGGCTCAGGGCAACTATGGCGACGATCGACGCAACGACCGCGGGGCGTGCTGCGGCAGGCAGCAACGGCGGGCAGAAAACGGGACGCATGGAACTCGTACTCCGGCAAACGCGACCTGGACTGGCGCCGAAACTGGCACCGCAGGGTGAAAATTGGCTTAAGCGCTGTGCCGCCTGCGGGCGCCGGAGCCGTCCCGGCGGATGAATGGCTGGTGAACGCGGCGTTCAGCGTCGGTTCAAGGCCGCCGGCGGATGCTTCGGCTACCCTGCAAATCATCCCCGGCGTGATCCACGGAGCCAGGCCCGCAGGGTGGTCTGGCTCCACTTTTTTGCGGGTCTGACCGCACGACATTCCGCCTCGTCAAGGGTTTGCCATCGCCTCCGCCAGCCGGTAGGGTCGAGCCTTCAGTTGCCCCAACCCCACCGATGGAGATTCCCATGGCATTCGAGCTTCCCAAGCTGCCCTATGCCTACGAGGCGCTCGCCCCGTACATGTCGGCCGAGACCCTGCAGTTCCACCACGACAAGCATCATCAGGCCTACGTCGACAACGGCAACAAGCTCGCCGGCGACGGCACCAAGTATGCCGGCAAGTCGATCGACGACATCTGCAAAGAGGCCTTCGCCGCCAAGGACATGCCGGTCGTCAACAACATCGGCCAGCACTACAACCACAACCACTTCTGGAACTGGATGAAGAAGGGCGGCGGCGGCAAGAGCCTGCCGGGCAAGCTCGCCGCGATGGTCGACAAGGATCTTGGCGGCTACGACAAGATGCGCGCCGACTTCGTCCAGGCCGGCGTGACGCAGTTCGGCTCCGGCTGGGCCTGGCTCGCGGTCAAGGACGGCAAGCTCACGGTGATGAAGACGCCCAACGGCGAGAACCCGCTGATGCACGGCGCGAGCCCGATCCTCGGCGTCGACGTGTGGGAGCACAGCTACTACATCGACTATCGCAATGCCCGCCAGAAGTACCTCGAGGCGTTCGTCGACAGCCTGGTCAACTGGGACTATGTCGAGCAGATGCTGGGCAAGGCGAAGTAGGGTTCCAAGGCCCTCAACCCTGAGGCTGTACTAGTTGTTCCGTTCGCTCCGGAACACCGCGCACGAATGCGTGTGCGGGGTTCCGGCACCGCGTCGCTATTCGGGAACCGGTGTCTGCCCTGCGGCTGCCGGCACGCGCGGGGCAGCCGCCGATGGCTTGCCGATCTTGGCGTTTGCAGCCGTCGCTTTCGCGGCGGAGGCGAGCGATTGCTTGGCGCCTTTGGTCGCCACCGGCGCACGAGCCGACTTCTTGGTGCCGGACTTGGCAGCCGTGGCCGATTTCGCCGGCGAAGGCGTGGTGGCCCCGCGCGCTTGCGGCTTGGCCAGCAGTCGCGGATCGAGCTTCGGGGTTGGCGGCCGCACGCGCTGGATCGGCGGCACGATCGGCTCGCCGGGCTGGGCCGCGAGCGAGGCGGCGGGCTCGTTCGGCGCAGCGGAGGGCGCGGCGGTCGGCTGGGCAACGACAGGGCTCGCGGCAGCGAGCGTGAGCAGGATCACCGAAGCGCGTGCGAGGCGGCGGCTGACTTGGATCATCTGCTGTCGATCCCGGCTCGGTCCCAGAGGCGCCTCAATATTTCCAGCGGCAGGTTTTCGCCTTCTTGTCGTATTTCTTCAGCAGGCCGCAATGATCGGAGCCAGCCCTTGAGCGGCGGTCGTTGGCGATCACCGGCGCGATCGCCACGGTGGCAATCGCAACCACGACCAGGATTGCGAAGAAGCGATTGTTCATTGTGCCGTCGTTGCCGAGCTGATCCCCGGCCCACCGCATATACCGCCCACGCTGCTTTGTCACGGCCGGACAGGCTCTCAGGGCGCCAGAAAGCAGAAGAGCCGAGGCAGCGGCGCCTCGGCTCTTCGGGCTGGAGTTGAGGAGCTGGCACGCCGGGTGCTCAATCCGGATTGCCGGTCCTAACGATGAGTCTCGAGGTGCCCTCGCCAGTGGCGAAGGCTGCCTCTACTTCGCCGCCATGATGGCGGACCACTCAGGAACTGCCCTCGACAGCATTGCGCTTCTCGGGCCTGCACTATGACAAGCAAACTGCGTCACCTGCCCCGCCTCGCGACATGCCGGGAATGGCAGTCGTTGCGAGCAGCGTCGCCAGTTTGCGCATTCATTGGCTCCCTGTCGTTATCAACGATGTCGAATCACGCGCGACTAGACCAATGTGTAGGCAGGCAGAGGCGTAAATGTCACCGGGGATTGAAGCGGTTCGGAACTTGCGGTGGCCTCGAGTGACACTTAAGAGTGACACTAGCCGCCAACTCGTTCTGCACAGTTTATCAACAGCGATGCGCGCGTTTGCGATCGCGGGCGGCGCCGGAAAGCCATGTCGCACAACTCGTTCGGCCATCTGTTTCGCGTAACCACCTGGGGCGAAAGCCACGGTCCGGCCATCGGCTGCGTCGTCGACGGCTGCCCGCCCGGAATTCCGCTGCAGCCGGCCGACATCCAGGGCTTCCTCGACAAGCGCCGGCCCGGCCAGTCGCGCTACACCACCCAGCGGCAGGAGCCGGACACGGTGAGGATCCTGTCCGGAGTGTTCGCCGATGATGCCGGGGTGCAGGTGACGACCGGGGCGCCGATCGCGCTCGAGATCGAGAACGTCGATCAACGGTCGAAGGACTACGGCGACATCAAGGACAAGTTCCGCCCCGGGCACGCCGACATCACCTATTGGGAGAAATACGGCATCCGCGACTATCGTGGCGGTGGGCGGTCGTCGGCGCGGGAGACGGCATGTCGCGTCGCCGCTGGCGCGATCGCGCGCAAGGTGATCGCCGGCGTCACCGTTCGCGGCGCGCTGGTGCAGATCGGGCCGCACGGGATCGACCGCTCGCGCTGGCAGTGGTCGGCGGTCGACACCAATCCGTTCTTCTGCCCCGACCCGGACAGCGTGCAGCCGTGGGCGGACTATCTCGACGGCGTGCGCAAATCCGGCTCGTCCTGCGGCGCGGTGATCGAGGTGGTGGCCGAGGGCGTTCCGGCCGGGCTCGGGGCGCCGATCTACGGCAAGCTCGACCAGGACCTCGCATCGGCGATGATGAGCATCAACGCCGTCAAGGGCGTCGAGATCGGCGACGGTTTCGCGACCGCGGCCTTGTCGGGCGAGGAAAATGCCGACGAGATCCGGATCGGCAACGATGGTCGCCCGTTCTACCTGTCGAACCACGCCGGCGGCATCCTCGGCGGCATCGCCACCGGGCAGCCGGTGGTGTGTCGCTTCGCGGTGAAGCCGACCTCGTCGATCCTGTCGCCCCGCCGCACCATCGACCGGCACGGCAACGAGACCGAGATCCTGACCAAGGGCCGGCACGATCCGTGCGTCGGCATCCGGGCGGTGCCGGTCGGCGAGGCGATGATGGCGATCGTGCTGGCGGACCACCTGCTGCGCGATCGGGCCCAGGTCGGAGCAAGAGCCTGATGGCGGCGGCCGCCCTCGGCCGGATGTCGGAGCGTCTCGGCCGGCGCCAGGCCTACTCCTATCGCGACGATCCTTCGGTGCCGCCGTTTCCCGACGACAAGGCGGTGATCGTCTACGACGGCGTCTGCGTCCTGTGCTCGACGGCGATGCGGACAATTGCACGGCGCGACACGGCCGGCCGCTATCGCTTCATCATCGGCCAGTCGGCGCTGGGCCAGGCGCTGTTCCGCCACTACGGCCTGGAGCCCGGCGACTTCGAGACCGTGCTTCTGATCGAGGACGGCAGGGCCTGGGGCAAGCTCGACATGGCGCGGCGGGTGGCGGCGGCGATCGGCGGCGTCTGGCGGCTGTTCGGCTTGTTCTCGATCCTGCCTGGCGGCGCGCAGGACTGGTGCTATGACCGCATTGCGAAAAACCGCTATCGCCTGTTCGGCCGCAGCGACGTATGCATGGTGCCGGACGCGAGCTGGCGGCTGCGCGTGATCGAATGAGGTTGTCGGATGGATGCGAAATCGAATGTGAAGGCGATCGTGTTCGACGTGTTCGGCACCGTCGTCGATTGGCGTGGCTCGACCATCGCCGAGCTGCGCAGCTTCGCGCGCGGACGCGGCCTGGCGCTCGACTGCGAGGCGTTCGCGGATGAGTGGCGCGGGCGCTATCAGCCAGGCATGGAGGAGGTGCGCACCGGCCGGCGACCGTTCGCGATCTTGGACGATCTGCATCGCGAGAGCCTGCTCCAGCTGCTCGACAAGCACGGCATCGCCGACTTGGCGCCGCACGAGGTCGAGCACCTCGTGCGGATCTGGCATCGCCTGCATCCGTGGCCGGACATGCCGGGCGGTCTTGCGCGCCTCGGCACACGCTACATCACCGGTACGCTGTCGAACGGCAATGTCGGGCTGCTGACGCGGCTCGCGAAATTCGGTCACCTGCGGTTCGACGTCATCCTCGGGGCCGAGCCGGCGCAAGCCTACAAGCCGATGCCCGAGGCATACTTGCGGACCGCGAAGCTGTTGAACCTGGCGCCGGGCGAGATGATGCTCGCCGCTGCCCACAACAACGATCTCGCGGCCGCCGCCGCGGTCGGCTTCCACACGGCGTTCATCGTGCGGCCGACCGAAAAGGGGCCGGCGCAGTCGATCGATCTGAAAGCCGACCGGGCGTGGGACGTCGTCACCGACAGCTGCCACGGCCTAGCCGATGCCATGGGGTGCCTGAAATGAGCGGTGGAAACAGCATCGCGGATTTCGTCGTCCGCGCTCACCATACGGCCTTCAGCTGCGCCGACTACGACGCCGCCAAGCGCTTCTTTGTCGACCTCCTCGGCTTCAAGCTGGTCGGCGAAATGGAGGATCGCAGCGGCGACGGCCTAGACGTCGTGGTCGGCATGCCCGGTGCGCGCTGCCGCTGGGCGATGCTGGAGCTTGGCGGCTATCACATCGAGCTGTTCAAGTGGCTCACTCCGGCGGACGGCCGGGCGGTCGACATCCGGCAGAACGACGTCGGCTACACCCACATCTGCATGCAGGTGCGCGACATCGACGAGGTGCACCGGCGGCTGACTGCGGCCGGATATCAGCCGCTCTCGCGGCCGGGCAACATGCGCGGCGGGCGGGCGAAGCCGTTCTATTGCCGCGGGCCGGAAGGCTGCATCGTCGAGTTCTGCGAGTACCCGATGGGGGCATGATCGGGGCGGCGATTATTGCGTCGCGGCGCGGCCGCAACAGCTTGCGCGCTATCGGTTGAACGCCGCAACAGCTTGCGCGCTATCGGTTGAACAATGTGTTTCCCAGGTTCGCCGGCGGTAGCCAGGGTGCGATTCCGTGTCCTATTGCTGCGGCGTTCGCGTTCGATTCGAGCGAAACCTGGAGGGAAGACATGGATTTCCTGAAACCCTACGCGTCGCAGATCCTCAGTCTGTTCCGGATCATGTCCGGGCTGCTGCTGCTGCAGCATGGCACGGCCAAGTATCTGGCCTTTCCCGCCACCAAGTTTGCTGGCGCATCGCCGATGACGATGGGCGGCGCGGCCGGTGTGTTCGAGCTCGTCGGCGGCGCGCTGCTGGTGCTTGGCCTGTTCACCCGTCCGGTCGCGTTCGTGTTGTCGGGCGTCATGGCGGTCGCCTACTTCTATGCCCATGCGCCGCAGGGGTTCTACCCGATCCTCAATGGCGGCGAGCTGGCGGCCCTCTACTGCTTCGGCTTCCTCTATCTGGCCGCAGCCGGCGGCGGCTCCTTGAGCATCGACCGCCTCATCAGCAAGGAATAGCGTCCTTCCTCGTCGCAGGCGGCCGGCTCCGCGAGACGGAATCGCCTGCGACAACCAAACCGCCATTCCGTCTCAGTCGATGATGGTCACGAAGCCGCGCATGGTGCCGACGAGCGCCAGCGCGCGCTCCAGACAGATGCCGTTCTCCTGCTCGGCGAACAGCGCGTGGCCACGATCGGCGACGACGATCGCCGGGCGCAGGCCCTCCTCGTTGCTGAGCCGGATCTCGCAGCCGAGGCCGAGGGTCTCCATCGTCAGCGGCAGGCGATTGGCGATGCGGCCGGTGAAGCAGGCAACGTGCGTCGGCGCATCGGTGTTGTAATAGACCGCATAGCGATTGAAGTCGCGCGCCGCGACCTCGGCCCACATGCCGTAGGCGAATACGTCGGTGTGTTCGGCGATGGCTACCTCGAGCACACAGCGAATGAAGAAGCGGGCATCGTCGAGCACGCACAGGTCCGACGAGACGAGGGCGCGCCGCTCGCGCTCGCCGGCGGGGAGATCGAAGATCGCGTCGGGCAGCGCGAAGCACAGGTCGGGCAACCCATCGTGGATTTCGCGGCAGTCGGGACAGCGATAGCGCAGACGAGGTGCCTTGGGAGCAGTTGATACGCTACGAAGAAGCTGCATGGGCTCACGGATCCGGCGGCTCGAGATTTACAGGGACGGTATCGGGCGGCTCGCTGCGGCGCTGGCCGCTTGCCAGATGCCGCGTCGGCAATACTCCTAGCAGGCTCTCACAAAGACGTTGCGATCCAGTATGGTGGTTTGCTTAACGGCCAATAACCAAGACCGACTTGGCAGCCAAAAAAGGCCGAAATTTCGGCCAAATGGTGGTTTGATATGCAACAAACGCATGAGACGACCGGACCACTGTTCCACATGATCGCGGGAGGTCCGAGGCCGGTGGCGCCGTTCTCCCACGCCGTCGAATGCGATGGCTGGGTGTTCGTCACCGGCCAGATGCCGACCGATCCGGCCGCGCCCGACGCGCCGCTGCCGGCAGGCGTCGAGGCGCAGACCCGGCGGGTGATGGAGAATCTGCGGCTGGTGCTCGGCGGGATCGGGCTCGGCCTCGAGCATGTGCTGCAGGCACGGGTGTACCTCACCCACTTCGAGCGCGACTATGCGGCGATGAACTCCGCCTACCAGAGCTATTTCGCTCCTGGACGCCTGCCGGCGCGCACGTGCGTCGGCGTCACCGGGCTTGCGGTCGGCGCGCTGGTCGAGATCGACCTGATCGCCAGACGACGCTGACGGCGGCGCGAATGCCCGCCGTGATCTCAAGTCACGCGGTCGGCGGCTGCCATTTCTCGCGCATGGTGACGAGCTCCTCGGCGGCACTCGGGTGCAGCGCGACGGTGGCGTCGAAATCGGCCTTGGTGGCACCGAGCTTCAGCGCAATCGCGGCGACCTGGACGATCTCGCCGGCGTCGGGCCCGAGGATATGCACGCCCAGCACCTTCTGCGTGTCGGCATCGACCACCAGCTTCATGATGGTGCGGTCGGTGGCGCCCGACAGCGTCGCCTTCATCGGCCGGAAGTTCGATTTGTAGATGTCCAGGCGATGGCCGGCGTCGCGCGCGTGGCTCTCCGAGAGGCCGACAGTGCCGATCTCCGGCGTCGAGAACACGGCGGTCGGGATCAGGGTGTGATCGACGCGGGTCGGGCGGTCGCCGAACTCGGTGTCGGCAAAGGCATGGCCTTCGCGGATCGCGACCGGCGTCAGGTTGACCCGGTCGGTGACATCGCCGACGGCGTGGATATGGGCCACGCTGCTGCGCGAGTATTGATCGACCGCGATCTCGCCGCGCCGGCCGACCGTGACGCCCGCCGCCTCGAGACCGAGGCCCGCGGTGTTGGGCTCGCGGCCGATCGCCAGCATGATCTGGTCGGCGCCGATCGCCTGGCCATTGCGCAGCTTGAGATCGAGGCCGCCGGCGTGCTTCTCGATCGCGGCGATGGCGGCGCCGGTTACGATGCGGATGCCGCGGCGGGTGTAGGCCTCGGTCAGGCCGTCGCGCAGATCCTCGTCGAAGCCGCGCAGGATCTTCTCGCCGCGATAGGCGAGCGTCGTCTCGACGCCGAGGCCGTGGAAGATGCCGGCGAACTCGACCGCGATGTAGCCGCCGCCGCACACCACGATGCGCTTCGGCAGTTGCGGCAGGTGGAAAGCCTCGTTCGAGGTGATCGCGTGCTCGATGCCCGGCACGCCGGCTTCGAGCTTGGGCCGGCCGCCGGTCGCGACCAGGATGCGGGCGGCGCTGACCGTGCGCTTGTCGGATTCGATCGTCACCGAATGGGGGCCGGCAAGCGTCGCGCGCGACTTGAAGATGGTGACCTTGGAGCGCTCGAGGTTGGCGCGATAGATGCCCTCGAGCCTGGCAATCTCGCGATCCTTGTTGGCGATCAGCGTCGGCCAGTCGAAGGTCGGCTCGCCGACGCTCCAGCCGAAGCCCGCCGCTTCCTCGAACTCGTCGGCGAAGCGCGAGGCGTAGACCAGCAGCTTCTTCGGCACGCAGCCGCGGATCACGCAGGTGCCGCCGATCCGGTATTCCTCGGCGATCGCAACCCTGGCGCCGTAGCCGGCGGCGATGCGCGCGGCGCGCACCCCGCCCGAGCCGCCGCCGATGACGAACAGATCGAAATCGTGGGCTTGCATCACAGATCGACACCGCGCTTCTTGAGTTCCTTGCGCGCCTCGATCTCGACCTCCTGTCCGATCGCCTGGCCCCACGCCATGCCGAGCTGCATCGAGCGCTGCAGGATCTCGGGCTGGGTGGCGATCATCTTCTGGCCGATCGGGGTCTTGTAGAAGTTGCCGATCTCGGTCAGCTCCGCGACGCTGAACTTCTCCGCGTAGAGGGGCGCGACCATGGCCAGCATCTCCTCCTTGCGCGAGTTGAACTTGGCCGCCATCAGCGCCATCACCTCGTCGATCTCCTTGCCCCGGCCCGGCGCCTGCCGCTTGAAGGCTTCCGCCATGCCGCGGCTCATGGTGTTGATCGCGACCTCGAACTGCTTCATCGAGCCCATCGCGATCAGCAGGTCCTTGGCCGCCGTCACCGCTGCCGGATCGCCGTTGGCGGGCGGCGCCTGCTGCGCTGTCGCCGGCATGGACAGCAGCAGCGCAATGCCGATCGCGGCCGCGCGGATCATCGTCCGGAACATGTGCTGATCTCCAGGTTTCTCATGCAACTACTCGGCGTAGTCGGCCTCGAGGACCTCGACGCCATTCGGCCCGGCGACGATGACGGTATCGGCCAGCCCGAGGAACAGGCCGTGCTCGACGACGCCGGGGATGAGGCGCAACGCCTCGGCAAGAACATCAGGCTCGACAATGCGGGACAAATGCAGGTCCAGGGTGAGGTTGCCGCCATCGGTCAGGAACGGCTGGTCGTCGGCGCCCATGCGCAGGCGGATGTCGCCGGAACATCCGACGTCGGAGGCCATCATCTCGACCATCTTGGCGGTGGCGCGGAAGCCGAACCTGACCACCTCCACCGGCAACGGAAACTTGCCCAGCACATCGACCTTCTTCGTGTGATCGGCGATCACCACCATGCGGTCGGACGCGGTGGCGACGATCTTCTCGCGCAGCAGCGCGCCGCCACCGCCCTTGATCAGCCGCAGCCGGTCGTCGATCTCGTCGGCGCCGTCGACGACGAGGTCGAGGAACGGCTCGTCGTCGAGCGTGGTGAGGCGGATGCCGAGGCGCGCGGCCTGGGCGGCGGTTGCCTCCGAGGTCGGCACGCAGATGATGTCGAGGCCCGACCTGACCCTGTCGCCCAGGAGATCGACGAACTTGGCCGCGGTCGAGCCGGTGCCCAGCCCGAGCTTCATGCCGGGCTCGATGAAAGCCAACGCCCGCGCCGCCGCCTGGAGCTTGTAGTCTGCAGCCATTATTGCTCCTGGGTTGCGATCGGTTGGCTCGAGGGCTGTCAATGGTGCGCACGCCGCGGGCGGGAGATCTCCACCGGTCCGCCGAAATGTGGCGGCCGGCATTGTCTAGGCTTCGGCGGGCCCGGTGGCAAGGTCGGCGATCGCCGGCGACGGCGCGCGGATTGCGTACGGCGACGGCTGGCGTGTGGTATAGTTCGATGAAGCCAATGCGGCGGTGGCGCCGCGACCGGGGTCGGCTGCGCCGTTCCTCGGCACGCGTATCCACGCTCTCGTCCGCACTGGCGCACGCCATGCCCATCACCTATAAGCGCGGCACGCGAGCTCACCGGGGGAGCGTTCGCGAGCCGACACCTCAGGAGAACCTAGCAATGCCCGCGCCTTGGACGCCCGACAGCTGGAGGAGCAAGCCCATCCAGCAGGTTCCGACCTATCCCGACCAGACCGTGCTGGGGGATGTCGAGGTCAAGCTCGGGACGTTTCCGCCGCTGGTTTTTGCAGGCGAGGCCCGCCAGTTGAAGCGCGCCCTCGCCGACGTCGCTCACGGCAATGGTTTCCTGCTCCAGGGTGGCGACTGCGCCGAAAGCTTCCTGGAGCACCGCGCCGACAACATCCGCGACTTCTTCCGCGTGTTCCTGCAGATGGCGGTGGTGCTGACCTATGCCGGCGGCTCGCCGGTGGTGAAGGTCGGCCGCATTGCCGGCCAGTTCGCCAAGCCGCGCTCGTCGCCGACCGAGAAGCGCGGCGGCGTCGAGCTGCCGAGCTATCGCGGCGACATCGTCAACGGTCCGGAATTCACCGCCGCGGCGCGCAGTCCCGATCCGCTGCGCCAGCTCGAGGCCTACCGGCAGTCGGCGGCGACGCTGAACCTGATCCGTGCCTTCGCGATGGGCGGCTATGCCGATCTCGAGCGCGTGCACCAGTGGAACCTCGGCTTCGTCAAGGACTCGCCGCAGGGCCACCGCTACCAGGAGCTCGCCGACCGGATCACCGAGACGATGGGCTTCATGCGGGCGTGCGGCATCACCTCGGACAACACGCCGCAATTGCGCACGACCAATTTCTACACCAGCCACGAGGCGCTGCTGCTCGGCTTCGAGCAGGCGCTGACCCGGCTCGATTCGACGTCGGGCGACTGGTACGCCACGTCCGGCCACATGCTGTGGATCGGCGACCGCACGCGCCAGCCCGACCACGCCCACATCGAGTTCTGCCGCGGCGTGAAGAACCCGGTCGGCCTCAAGTGCGGGCCTTCGCTCGAGCCCGACGGGCTGCTTCGGCTGATCGACGTGCTCAACCCCAAGGACGAGGCGGGCCGGCTGACGCTGATCTGCCGGTTCGGCGCCGACAAGGTCGCGAGCCACCTGCCGAAGCTGATCCGCACGGTGAAGAAGGCCGGGCGCACGGTGGTGTGGTCGTGCGATCCAATGCACGGCAACACGATCACCGCGGCGACCGGCTTCAAGACCCGGCCGTTCGACCGCATCCTTTCCGAGGTCGAGACGTTCTTCGCCGTGCACCGCGCCGAGGGCACTCATGCCGGCGGCATCCATGTCGAGATGACCGGCCAGAACGTGACGGAGTGCACCGGCGGCGCCGCCGCTATCTCGGACGCGGAGCTTTCGGATCGCTACCACACCCACTGCGACCCGCGGCTCAATGCCGATCAGTCGCTGGAGCTCGCGTTCCTGATCGCGGAGCGACTGAAGCTCGAGCGGGCGGTCGGTGGCAATGGCAATCTGGCGGTGGCAGGGTGAAGCGCATGATCGGACTTCGGAGCGCGGCGTTTGCCGCTGTACTATTGTTGCCGCTGGCGGCATCGGCCCAGATGGCGCCACCGCCGGCCAAGCCAGTTCCGGCGGCAAGCGCGCCGGCGCCGAGGCTGGCGGTAGGCCCGGCCAAGGCCGGAGAGCGATGCTTTCGCCTCCCGCTTTCCGATGTCGCCTTCGGCACCGAGGGCGCGACCAATGCCGCCCGCCAGAAGCTCGACGAGTATGCCGAAGCCGAGGTGAAGAAGCGCAATTGGCCGGCGAAGCCGCTGACCAAGAGCAACGAGAAGGTGAGCTGCGAGGTCTACCTCAATCTCGGCCCGATCGGCACCGAGTACCGCTGCCTCGTCACCACCACCTACTGCCAGAAGTAGAACCGGGCGCGTCGCGCTCAGAAGTCGAGCGGGAGGACCGGCACGATGCCGCCGGCCTTCACCGCCGCCGCGCCGACCGGGCGGACCAGCAGGCAGTCGGCGCCGGCGAGCGGTGACAGCAGCGAGCTGTCCTGCGAGCGCACCGGTGCGACCGACGGCGGTCCGCTGGCGGAGGCTGACAGGGTCGCGCGCATGTAGTGGGCACGCGGACCATTGGCCTCGAGATCGACCGCGGCGACCGCCTCGACGGCGCGTGCCGGATCGTCGCCGCGGCCGGCGAGCCGCTCGATCAGCGGCACCATGAAGACGCGGGCGCAGATCAGCGAGGACACCGGGTTGCCCGGCAGCCCGAGCATTCGGGTCGCGCCGAGCCTGCCGTACATCATCGGCTTGCCCGGCCGCATCGCGATCTTCCAGAAGTCGAGCGCAAGGCCGTTCGCCTGCAGCACCGGCGCGATCAGGTCGTGGTCGCCGACGCTGGCGCCGCCGATGGTGATGAGGATGTCGGCGCCGGCCGCCGCCGCAAGATGGCGCTCGATCGAGGCGCGGTTGTCCCTGGCGATGCCGAGGAACCTCGGCTCGCCGCCGGCGCCGAGCACCATTGCGGCGACGCCGTAGGGGTTCGAGCAGACGATCTGATCGGCCTGCGGCGGCTCGCCGGGCAGTACCAGCTCATCGCCGGAGGCGAGGATCGCGACCACCGGCCGGCGATGCACCGGCAGTCGGCCGTGACCCATGGCGGCGGCAAGCGTGATCTGCCGGGGCCCGAGCCTGGTGCCGGCCGCCAGCAGGCGATCGCCAGCGCGGAAATCGATGCCGCGCGCTCGCACGTGGCTGTGGTCGGCGGTGCCCTCGCGGACGATGACGATGTCGCCGTCGCGGTCGCAGTTCTCCTGGATGACGATCGCGTCGGCGCCGGCCGGCACCGGCGCGCCGGTGAAGATGCGGACCGCCTCGCCGCTGCCGACCACGCCGGCAAAGCCGCGGCCGGCCGCCGCTTCGCCCTTGACCGCGAGGCGCACCGGGACCGTGGCCACGTCGCGGGCACGGACGGCATAGCCGTCCATGGCGCTGGCATCGAACGGCGGCTGCGTCAGGGTCGCGGCGAGCGGCGCGGCGAGCACGCGGCCGTTGGCGGCCAGCGGGTCGATGGTTTCCGTCTCGAGCGGAGCCGCATCGGCAAGCAGCCGCCGCAACGCTTCCTCGACCGCCAGCAGCGCCATGTCCGTCTCATTCCTTCGCGGGTGCGGCCCGGTAGTTTCCGGAGCGGCCGCCGGACTTCTCCACCAGCCGGATGGCGGAGATCACCATGCCCTTATCGGCGGCCTTCAGCATGTCGTAGATCGTGAGACAAGCGACCGAGACCGCGGTCAGCGCCTCCATCTCGACACCGGTCTGGCCGGTGACGCGAACCTCGGCGGTCACCGCGATGCCGGGCGGCTCGCTGCGAAGGCTGAAATCGACCGTCGCCTTGGTGATGGCGAGGGGATGGCACAGCGGGATCAGCTCGTGCGTCCGTTTCGCCGCCATGATGCCGGCGATGCGGGCGGTGGCGAGCACGTCGCCCTTCTTGGCGGTGCCGCTTTCGACGAGCGCGAGGGTATCGGCCGCCATTTCGATGAAACCCTCGGCGATCGCGGTGCGCGCCGTGACCGCCTTGCCCGACACGTCGACCATGCGCGCCTCGCCGCGCTCGTTGAGATGCGACAGCCGGCTCATCGCTCGAGGCCCAGCAGCGCCCGGGTGGCGGCTGCGACATCGGCCTGCCGCATCAGGCTCTCGCCGACCAGGAAGGCATTGACGCCGACCTTGCCGAGGCGCGCGATGTCGGCCGGGGTGAAGATGCCGCTTTCGCCGATGACGATGCGGTCCTTCGGCACCTTGGGTGCCAGCGCCTCGGTGGTGGCAAGCGACACCTCGAAGGTCTTGAGGTTGCGATTGTTGATGCCGACGAGGCGGCAGTCGAGCCGCAGCGCGCGGTCGAGCTCGGCGGCATCGTGCACTTCGGCGATCGCATCCATGCCCCAGTCGCGGGCGGCGTTGGCGAGGTCGCGCGCGGTCGCATCGCCGACCTGGGCGAGGATGATCAGGATGCAGTCGGCGCCCCAGGCGCGCGCTTCGGCAACCTGGTAGGTGTCGAGCATGAAGTCCTTGCGCAGGACCGGCAGGCGGCAGGCATCGCGGGCCGCGGTCAGGTATTCGGGCGCGCCCTGGAACGACGGGGCGTCGGTCAACACCGACAGGCAGGCTGCCCCGCCCGCCTCATAGGCCCGCGCCAACGCCGGGGGGTCGAAATCGGCGCGGATCATTCCCTTGGAGGGCGAGGCCTTCTTGATCTCCGCGATCAGCGCGGCGCGCCCGCTGTCGAGCTTCGCGCTGAGCGCGCCAGCAAACGGGCGTGCGGGCGTTGCCGCGCCGGCCCGGCGGATCATCTCCGGCGGCGGGCATGCGCGCTTGGCGGCGGCGATTTCGGTCCGCTTGTAGGCGGTGATCTTGTCCAGGATGTCAGCCATGATCCTGATATACGAGGCATTGGCGCGGTGGGGAAGCGGTCGGCAGTTACCAATTGCCAACCAGAGTCGTGGCAGACGCGGTTGCAAGGATTGACAGATGAACAATGATCACGTAATGTGAACGTCAGTTCATGTCATTCCGGCGCACCGCGCCTCGCCGGAGTGTCACCAACCCATGGAGCACCCATGTCGTTACCTTGGTCCTACACCAGCCGCCTCGGCCGCGATGTCGATCGCTGGCGCGCCGCCGGCTACATCGACGACCAGGCCCGCAGCCGCATCCTCGCCGACGTTGCCGCGCGCGGGCGTCGGGTCAGCCTGCCGGGGGCACTCGCGATCCTCGGCGCCACGCTGATCGGGTTCTCGGCGATGACCTTCGTCGCCGCCAACTGGCAGGAGATGTCGAAACTTGCGCGGCTGCTGCTGCTGGCGCTCGGCATGTGGACGGCCTATGGCGCCGCCACGGTGTTGTTCAGCCGCAATCTGGCGATCTTCGGCCACGCCGCGGTGCTCGCCGGCACCGCCATCTATGGCGCCGCGATCATGCTGGTGGCGCAGATGTACCATATGGACGGCAACCCGCCCGACGCGGTGCTGATGTGGGCGGCCGGCGCGTTGCTTGCCGGCGCGGCGTTCCGGTCGGGCCCGGCACTGGCGCTCGCCATGCTGCTGGTCGGACTGTGGAGCGCCTGGGAGACGATGCTCAGCAACGTGGTGCACTGGCCATTCCTGATCGGCTGGGCGGCGGTGGCGGCATGCTTCCTGTGGCTCAGGTGGCGTCCCGGCCTGCATTTGTCGGCGCTGATGCTCGCCGGCTGGATCATCACGCTCGGTGAGCGGCTGCCGCACGGCCCGCATTTCTGGCTGATCGCGGCGATCGGCTTCGGCATCGCAGGAGCGGCGATGCTCGCCGAAAAGCAATTCGCCGCCGCCTTCGAAGGCCGGGTCGGTGCCATCGCCCCCACCGCCGCCAACTACGGCCTGGGGCTCGGCTTCATCGGCCTGCTGCTGATGCAGTTCGCCCGCACCATTCCGCTGGCGCGGCTGGCGATCCTCGCGGCGGCGACGCTGGTGATCGTGATCGCGGTCATCTACTGGGCGATGCGGACCGACAACCGGCAGGCCCTGCGCATCTCCTATGCCGCGTTCTCGGCCGAGGTGCTGGCGCTCTACTTCAAGACGCTCGGAACGCTGATCGACACCTCGCTGTTCTTCGCCATGACCGGTCTCTTCATCATCGCGCTCGCCTCGCTCGGCTACCGCCTGATGAAGACGCCAGCCCCGACCGATGGAGCCCGCCCATGATGATGCCCGCCCGCAATTGGCTGATCGCCGGCATCGCCGTCGCCAGCCTGCAGACCGCCGCCATCGGCTGGATGGTGTGGGACCGCGTCCAGCTGCTGCGGCACGGCCGCGAGATCGTGCTGCCGATCGTGCCGGTCGACCCGCGCTCGCTGTTCCGTGGCGACTACGTGATCCTGAGCTACGAGGCGCAGCGGGTGCCGGTGTCGCTGATCACGCCGGAGCTCGACGCCGCCCGTCCGCGCGAGTTCTACGTCACGCTGGCCAAGACCGGCGACGCATGGGCGCCGGTCGCGCTTTCGGCCAAGGCGGAACCGCCGACCGCCGATCGGATCGCCATCAAGGCGCGGCTGCGCTTCGGCTACTGGCCGAACCGGGAGACCGCGCCTGCCGGCGCCCAGCCGGCCCCGCGAAGCGAGCCGGTCATGCAGGTGCGCTACGGCATCGAAAGCTACTTCGTGCCCGAGGGCAAGGGCGTCGGCCTCGAGGAGACGGCGCGGGAGCGCAAGCTCGCGGCGGTGATCGCCGTCGACGGCCGGGGCAACGCCGCGATCAAGGGACTGATCGTCGACGGCAAGTTACAATACGAGGAGCCGCTATTGTGATCTGCGCAAATTGAGGGTGGCGGGAGGCGGCCTCGATCGCCTAGTTTGCCGGCGCGAAAAGTCTGTCCCCAGGGAGAATGACCGCCATGCCGATCACCCGTCACGAGCCGTCGAAGATCTATTCCAAGGTCGTCGAGGCGAACAACTTCGTCTACACCTCCGGCATCGTCGCCGATGACATCACGCAGGACGTAAGCGGCCAGACGGCCCAGATCCTGAAGGAGATCGACCGGCTCCTGAAGGTTGCCGGCGCCGACAAGACGAAGGTCGTCTCGGCCACCATCTGGCTGACCGACATCCGCCTGCGCGATGCCATGAACAAGTCCTGGACCGCCTGGACCGGCGGCCAGAACCTGCCGGGCCGCGCCTGCGTCGAGGCCAAGCTCGCCGATCCGCGCATGCTGGTCGAGATCGCCGTCATCGCCGCGAAGTAGGCGTTTTCCGACCGTCGAGCGGGAGGGCGCCGCCGGCCCCTCCTGCCTCCGCAGCAAGAGGCAGCGCGATGAGCAATCAGCGCCGCCCGCCGACGACGCGGGCCGACTACCTCCACTTCCAGACCGTGCCCACGCGCTGGATGGACAACGACCTCTACGGCCACGTCAACAACGTGACGTACTACTCCTATTTCGACACCGTGGTGAACCGCTACCTGATCGACCCCGGCGGGCTCGACATCCAGAACGGCACCGTCATCGGCTTCGCGGTCGAGACCATGTGCCGCTTTCATCGCCCGTTCGCCTACCCCGAGGACGTTGAAGCGGGCTTGAGGGTCGGCAAGCTCGGCTCGTCATCCGTGCGCTACGAGCTCGGCCTGTTCGGGGCCGGCGAGGATATCGCCCGCGCCGACGGCCATTTCGTCCATGTCTTCGTCGATCGCGCGACTGCGCGCCCGGCCGCGATGCCGGCGAGGCTGCGAGAGGCGCTGGCCCGCCTCGTCCGTTAACGCTTCCCGAACGGCACCGGTCGTTCCGGTAGGATTGTGTAAAGACCTTCTCAATCATCATTCAATCAATACCGCCTAAAGTGGCGCCTCGACAGGCGGCCAAGGCGGAGTATCGCGTGATGGGCACGGTTGCATTGCGGGCGAGGTTTGCGCGCGGGCTCGAATTGGCGCGGGACAATGCCGCGATGCTGGCGATATTCGCCACCGCGCTGTTCCTGTCGGCGCTGCTGCTGTTCTCGGTGCAGCCGATCTTCGCCCGCATGGTGCTGCCCAAGCTCGGCGGATCGCCGGCGGTGTGGGCGGTGTCGATGGTGTTCTTCCAGGCGGTGCTGCTGGCCGGCTATGCCTACGCCCACCTGCTCAACCGCCATTGCCCGCAGCGGCAGGCGCCACTGGTGCATCTCGGCCTGATGGCGCTCGCCGCGCTGGCGCTGCCGTTCGGATTGCCGCGGTTCGCCGACGAGCCGCCGGCGGGGGATGCCTATTTCTGGCTTATGGGCGTGCTGGCGGCCGGCGTCGGCCTGCCGTTCTTCGCCGTGTCCGCCAATGCGCCGCTGCTGCAGTCCTGGTTCTCGCGCTCGGGTCATCCGCAGGCGAGCGATCCCTACTTCCTCTATGGAGCCTCGAATTTCGGGTCGCTGATCGCGCTCCTCGCCTACCCGGTGGCGATCGAGCCGGTGCTCGGGCTGTCGCGGCAGGCCGGCGTGTGGACCAGCGGCTTCCTGATGCTCGGCGTGCTGATCGCGCTGTGCGCCCTTCTGGTGCTGCCGGCGCGCGAAACCCTGCCGCAGCGCGGCGCGGCGGCCACCGCCGAGGCGTCGCCGCCGGTCTCCTGGCAGCAGGCGCTGGGGTGGATCTGGTTCGCCGGCGTGCCGTCCGGGCTGTTGGTGTCGTACACGTCCTATATCACGACCGATATCGCGGCGGCGCCGTTCCTGTGGGTGATCCCGCTGGCGCTGTTCCTCGCCACCTTCATCCTGGTGTTCCGCGACAAGCCCGTCCTGCCACATCGGATCCTGCTGCGCGTGCAGCCGCTGGTCGTCACGTTGACGCTGCTCGGCCTGGCGACTTCGACAGTGCACAGCTGGATGCTCGGGATGATCGCCGGCTTCGCCGCCTTCTTCGTCACGACGATGGTTTGCCACAAGCAGCTCTACGATGCGCGGCCGCAGAGCCGGCACCTCACCGCCTTCTACATGTGGATGTCGCTCGGTGGCGTGATGGGCGGCATGTTCGCGGCGCTGCTGGCGCCGCAGATCTTCAATGCGATCTACGAGTTCCCGCTGCTGCTGCTGGCCGGTCTGGCATCGCGCGCCGGCGTCGCTCGTGCCTTGACCGACACGAATGAGCGCAAGCTGTCGTTGCGCTTCTGCGGCCTCGCGCTCGTCGGCGTCGCGGTGCTCGCGGCGATCGTCGCGGCCGGGATGGTGACAACGGATTTCGCAGGCAGGTCGGTGGCGCTGCTGATGACTGCATGCGGCGTCTTCGCGCTGCTGATGTCGGAGCGGCCGTTGCAGCAAGTTGCCGCCGTGATCACGATGGCGGTGGCGCTGCTGATGCTGCCGTCGGCGATGAACTTCGGCTTTGCCGAGCGCTCGTTCTTCGGCGTGCATCGCATCGACATGAGCGCCGACGGCCAGTATCGGAAGCTGATCCACGGCACCACGCTGCATGGCGCGATGCGGGTCAAGGACGCACAGGGCAACACCGTCGCGGCGGCGCTGCCGGCGACCTACTACCACCCGGCAAGCCCGATGGCGCAGGGTGTCGATCTGGCCCGGGCGGCGACCGGCAAGACCGACGGCGGCCTGGTCGTCGGCTCGGTCGGGGTCGGCACCGGCTCGATGGCCTGCTACGCGCGCGGCAACGAGCGCTGGCGCTTCTACGAGATCGACCCGGTAGTCGTGAAGCTCGCCCGCGATCCAAATCTGTTTACGTACTTTGCCCGCTGCCGGCCGGACGCCGATTTCGTGATCGGCGACGCGCGGCTGACGCTTGCCAGGGAGCCGGCGGGCAGCATCGACTACCTGATCGTCGACGCATTCTCCTCCGACAGCATTCCCGTGCACCTGCTGACGAGGGAGGCGCTCCAGCTCTACCTGTCGCGGCTGTCGCCGAATGGCATCGTCGCCTTGCACGTGTCGAACCGCCACATGGATCTGGTCGACGTGGCGACCAACCTGGCGCACTCGATGCCGGGGATCGGCGCGCTCGCCGTGATCGACCGGCGCCGTATGCAGAACTTCGATGTTGTGACCTCGCACGTGATCCTGTTTGCGAAGTCGCAGGCGGTCCTGGCTCCGGCGCTGGCGTGGAACGGTGCACGCCCGATCGCTGCCGCGACGGGCAGGCCGGCGGCACCCTGGACCGACGACTATTCGAATGTGCTCGGCGCGATCCTGAAGCGGCACGGCTTCTGAGCCGCCAGCTCAGCCCGGCTGCGGCAGCTTCTTCTGCACGCGCGCGTCGAAGCGGGCGACGTTGACGACCACGCGCTGATGGCTGCCGTCGCCGATCACCTCCTTCTCGTCGCGGGCCTCGACCTTGAATGTCAGGGTGCGGCCGTCGACGGCGGTGAGCTCGGCGGTGGCCTCGACCCGCATGCCGACCGGCGTCGCCGCGAAGTGGCGGACATCGAGGTGGATGCCGAGGCTCTGGTGGCCGGCGGGCAGCAGGTCCTCGACCGCGGCGAGGGCGGCGGCCTCGATCAGGTTGATCATCACCGGCGTGGCGAGCACCGAGACGCGGCCGCTGCCGACCCGCGGTGCGGTGTGCTGTCCTTCGACCAGCAGGCTCGCCGAGCCGGTCAGCCCCGGCTGCAATCGTGACAAATCGGGCATGGTGTCCTCGCTGCGCGTTTCAGGCGACCATCATGCCGTCGAGCGGCAGCTCGGGCTTGCTGCCACGCACGAGGTCGGCGGCGATCCGCGCCGAGCCGATCGACATGGTCCAGCCGATGTGGCCGTGGCCGGTGTTGAAGATCATATTGCGATAGCCCCCGGAACCGAAGATCGGCGTACCTTCCGGCGTCATCGGCCGCAAGCCGGCCCAATAGGACGGCTGCGCATAGTCGGCGCCCTCGGGGAACAGGTCGCGGATCACGCCCAGCATGTGGCGGAAGTCTTCCGGCTTGAAGCTCTTGTCGTAGCCCGCGAACTCGGCGGTGGCGGTGACACGCATGCGGTCGCCGAGGCGCGAGTAGGCGGTCAGGTTGTCCTCGTCGACGCCGCCGACGGTCGGCGGGTTGTTGCGGCCGCCGATCGGAACCGTCATCGAGTAGCCCTTGATCGGATAGATCGGCAGGCTGACGCCCAGCTGCCGGGCGAGCTTCGGCCCGAACACGCCGAGGCAGAATACGAACTTGTCGGCCGCGACCGGGCCGGCGGCGGTGCGCACCGCGGTCACCTCGTCGCCGGCGGTGTCGAAGCCGGTGATCTCGGTATCGTACTTGAAGACGACGCCGAATTTCTCCGCGATGTGCCGCGCGAGGCCCTGGGTGAAGACCCTGCAGTCGCCGCTCTCGTCGGACGGGCAATGGATGGCGCCGGCGATCTTGTGCTTCACCGGCGCCAGTGCGGGATCGATTCCGGCGGCGGCGTCGGCGCTGATCGGCACCAGCTCGAGGCCTTCCTCGGTCAGGATGCGGGTGTTTGCGGCGCCGCGCTCGAAGCTTGCCGGATCGCGGTAGAGATAGAGCAGGCCGCCCTTCAGCGCGTGGTACTGCACGCCGGTCTCGGCGGCGACGTGCTGCAGCCGCGCCTGGCTGTAGAGGCACAGCCGCACCTTGCGCTTGGTGTTGACGCGGGCGCGCTCGGCGGTGCAGTTGCGCAGGAACCGCATCGACCAGATCCACAATTGCGGGTCGAGGCTCGGCTTGAAGCGCAGCGCCTGGCCTTCCTTGTAGAGCGACTTCAAGAGAATGCCCGGCGCTTTCGGCGACGCCCAGGTGTAGGCGTGGCCGGGCGAGAACAGGCCGGCATTGGCGAAGCTCGTCTCGGCCGCAGCTTCCGGCAGGCGCTCGATCACGGTGACCTCGTGCCCGTCGCGCGCCAGCTCATAGGCGGTCGTGACGCCGATCACACCGGCTCCCAGCACTGCTATCTTCATGAGGCTTCCCCGCTTGCCGCTGAACTGGAACGGTGCAAATCTTCCGCCGCGACAGAGTTTCGGGGATCGAGCGCGCCGTCAAGGAGGCCTCCCATGAGCAAATCAATGAGCACGTCCATGCGCTACGAGAAGCTGACGCCGGCGACCGACGCGGGTCTCGGCGCGCGGGCCCGGATCGGCATGCTGGTGCTGAGGACCGACCAGACGCTCGAGTTCGAGGCGGCGCAGGTGATGGCGCGGGTGCGCGGCGTCGCCCTGCACCATGCCCGGCTCTACAACGATTTCGCGATCAGCCGCGAGACGCTGATGGCGATGAAGCCGCTCATTGCGGAGGCAGCGGCGCTGTTGCCGGTCGAGTGGCGGTTCAAGTCGATCGGCTACGGTTGCACGTCGGGCTCGATGGTGATCGGCGAGGACGAGGTCGAACGGCTGGTGCACAGCGCGCATCCGGGCGCTGCCGTCACCAACCCGCTGACCGGTGGGCTCGCCGGGCTCGCGGCGCTCGGCTGCCGGCGGATCGCGGTGCTGACGCCGTATGTGCGCTCAGTCAACGACGGGGTCGTCGCCGCGCTGCGCGAGCGCGGGCTCGAGATCACCGCCTTCGCCTCCTACGAGGAGCCCGACGACAACGTGGTCGGCAAGATCTCGGTCGGCGAGATCGTCCGCGCGTCGGTAGCGCTGGCGGAGGAAGATGACGTCGACGGCGTGTTCGTGTCCTGCACCAGCCTGCGCACGATCGATGCCATTCCGGCGATCGAGGCGGCTTCCGGCAAGCCGGCGACGTCTTCCAACCACGCAATGGTCTGGCACATGCTGCGGCAGTCCGGCATCGACGAGCCGATCGCGGGTCTCGGCCAGCTGTTCGAGCGCGGTGTGGCGGCGGCGAAGGCGGCGGCCGAGTGACCGGCTGATCAAGTCCCAGTCGTGGCGTTGCCGGGCACAGCTCCCGGCTGTCCGTTTTTGGGATAGCGGCGGCGGCAGGCAATTTGCTTGGCCAGCGCGCACGTTCCATGGCTGGCCGAACTCGAGACACATGCAGCTGACGAATTCCGAGACAGCGATCACGCGCCCGCTGTGCGTCGATCTCGACGGCACGCTGGTGCGCACCGACACGCTGATCGAGGCGCTCATGCAACTTGTGCGCCGGAACCCGCTGACCCTGCTGCTGCTGCCGATATGGGCTGCCTCGGGCCGCGTTCGCCTGAAACGGGAGGTGGCGCGACGCCTGATCCTCGATGCCGCCGAGCTGCCCTACGATGAAGCATTCCTGGCCTATTTGCGGGCGCAGAAGGCGAGGGGGCGGCACCTGGTGCTGGTCACCGCCGCGGACGCCGCCCAGGCGACGGCGGTCGCCGAGCACCTCGGCCTGTTCGACGAGGTCATCGCCAGCGATGGCGCGACCAACCTCAAGAGTACAGCCAAGGCCGCGGCGCTGACGCAACGCTTCGGCGCCGGCGGTTTCGATTACGCCGGCAACGAGATGGCGGACATGCCGGTATGGCGGCAGGCCGGAGCGGTGATCCTGGTCAACGCCGAGAGCGACGCCGCCGCCAGGATCAAGGCCGAGCGCCGGGTCGAGCGCGAGTTCGCAGCCAGTGATGCCGGCTGGCGCCCCTACTTCAATGCGCTGCGGCTCCACCAGTGGTTGAAGAACGGGCTCGTTTTCGTGCCGCTGCTGCTTTCGCACAAGCTGCTCGAGCCGTGGTCGCTGGCGCAAGCGAGCCTCGCCTTCCTGGCGTTCGGGCTCACGGCGTCGGCGGTCTATGTGATCAATGACCTTGTCGACCTGAGGGAGGACCGCCGCCACCCGCGCAAGCGCGAGCGCCCGTTCGCATCCGGCGCGGTGCCGCTCAGGCACGGCCTGCTGATGGCGCCGGCACTGCTCGCGGCCGCCGGGCTCGTGACGCTGCTGCTGCCGGCGCAATTCGCCGGCGTGCTCGCGATCTATTTCGCGGCGACCCTCGCCTACTCGTTCTACTTCAAGCGGACCATGCTGTTCGACGTGCTGGCGCTTGCCGGGCTCTACACGCTGCGCATCATCGCCGGCTCGGCCGCGCTCGCCATCCCGCGCTCGTTCTGGCTGCTCGCCTTCTCGATATTCCTGTTTTTCAGCCTGGCGCTGGTCAAGCGCTACGTCGAGCTCGCCGACATGGGCGAGGGCGCCAACGCGCGCGAGCGCGGCCGCGGCTACCGGTCGGTCGATCTCGAGACGCTGTCGCAGTTCGGGATCGGCAGCGGCCTGATGGCGGTGCTTGTGCTGGCGCTCTACATCGACAGCCCGGTGGTGAAATCGCTCTACCGCAATCCAGAGGTGATCTGGCTGCTGTGCCCGCTGCTGCTCTATCTGATTTGCCGGTTCTGGATCCTGGCGCGGCGCGGCGAGATGCACGAGGATCCGATCATGTTCGCGATCCGCGACTGGCGCAGCCAGTACATCGTCGCTGCCGGCGGCGCGCTGCTGATCGTCGCGACATTATGGCCATGACCCGCTATCAGTCCTGGGGCCGATACCCGAGGCGGCCGCAGACGGCGCGCGTGCTGCCGGCCGGGGCAGGCGGCCTCGGGATTCGGCAAGGCGAGCAGGTGCTCGCCTTCGGCAACGGCCGCAGCTATGGCGACAGTTGCCTCGCGACCGGCACGCTGCTCGACACCCGGCGGCTCGACCGGATCATCGCCTTCGATGCAACGACAGGGATCGTGCGCTGCGAGGCGGGCGTGCTGCTGTGCGACCTTGTCGCACGGGTGCTGCCGGCCGGCTGGTTCGTGCCGGTGACGCCGGGCACCCAGTTCGTCACCGTCGGTGGCGCGATCGCCAACGACGTGCACGGCAAGAACCACCATGTGCGCGGCACGTTCGGCTGCCACGTGCCGGCGTTCGAGCTCGTGCGGAGCGACGATACGCGGCGGATCTGCACGCCCGGCGAGAATGCCGACCTCTATGCCGCGACCATCGGCGGGCTCGGTCTCACCGGCCTCATCACCTGGGCCGACCTGCAGCTGATCCCGGTGACCTCGCGGCTGATCACTCAGACCATCACCCCGTTCGGCAGCCTGCGCGAGTTCATCGATCTCGCCCGGGCGGCCGATGCGACGCACGAGTATGGCGTCGCCTGGATCGACAGCCTGGCCGATGGCGCCGATCTCGGCCGCGGCCTCTATATCAAGGGCAATCACGCGCCGGGGCAGGGGAGCATCGCCGCCGGCAAGCCACGGGTCGCGATGTCGGTGCCATTCGCGCCGCCGGTGCCGCTGATCGGCAGAGCGAGCCTGCGTGCCTTCAACGCCCTCTACCGGCGGCAGACGCTCGGCCGCGAGAAATCGGGCGAGGTCGACTATCTGCCGTTCTTCTATCCGCTCGACCGGATCGGCGGCTGGAACCGGCTCTATGGTCCGCGCGGCCTGCTGCAGCATCAATCGGTGGTGCCGGCGGCTGGTGGCATCGAGGGCGCTGTCGAGGTGGTCGCCGAGCTGCTGCGCCGTAGCCAGCGGGCCGGCCTCGGCTCGTTCCTGACGGTACTCAAGGTATTCGGCGACAGGCCGTCGCCCGGCCTGATGTCGTTCCCGCAACCCGGCCTCACCCTGACGCTCGATTTCGCCAACACCGGCGCCGACGTGATGGCCTTGCTCGATGAGCTCGACCGGGTGGTGATCGCCGCCGGTGGCCGGATCAACCCCTACAAGGATGCCCGCATGTCGACGGCGGCATTCAAGGCGTCATTTCCGCAGCACGAACGGTTCACCGATGCGATCGATCCCGCGTTCCGGTCGTGCCTCTGGCAACGGGTGATGGGCGCGACATGATCACGATCGATAGGCCGGCGCCGTGGTGGCGCGACCGCTTCCTCGTCGGCCTGGTGCTGGCGTTTCTCGCCGGGCACCTGTTGCTGGCGCTGCTGGTGCCGGACGGCGCGGCGCGGATGCTGGTCGGCGACCGGGCGGGTGATCGCTTTCGCGCCTTGACCGAGCTGCTGGCGCAGCCGGACCTCGACCATGCCATGCGGGTGATCTTCAGGATCGGATCGCCGGGCGACTGGATCCTGTTCGCGCCGGCCTTCGCCGTCGCCGGGCCGTACGGCGTGATGGCGCAGAACGTGGTCCTCTACGCGCTCGGGCTGGTCGCGCTCTATCGGCTTGGCCACATGCTGCTGCCGCCGACCGGCGCACGCATCGCCTGCATCGCCTGGTGCCTGCTGCCGGCCACCGTGTTCCACCCGCATGCGCTTGCCTCGGAGGCGATCTGCAATCCGCTGCTGATCATGCTGGTGGAGCGGCTCGTCCGTCTCGAGCTTGCCGAGGACGCGGGCTGGCGTGATGTGCTGATCGCCGGCGCGATGACCGCGGTGATCGCATTCGTGCGCCACGTCTATCTATTGCTGCCGCTGGCGGTGGCGATGTGGCTGCTGCTGTTGCGCCCGCAGGGCATCGGCCGCCCTTCGCGCATCGCGGCGTATCTGGCGCTCGGCTACGCGCTTACCATGCTGTGGTGGGCCGCGATCGGGCTCGGCGGCCAGCGCTATCCACTGGGCGAGAGTGTCGGCGGGCTCGAGTCGAACCTGTTCCTGCGCGCCGACCGGATGGCGGCGATGGGCGGTCTGGCGCTGCCGCAGGCCTACCTCGACCGCAATCGCGCCGCCGGCAAGGAATTGCGCACGATGCACCCGGCCGAGTTCGCAGCCTTCGCCGGCGCGCATCCGGGCCTGTTCGTCCGATCGGCGTTGTCGGATGCCTTCAACCTGGTCGCGAACCCCGGAGTAGCGATGCTCGCCGGCCGCTACCTGGGCTTGTTTGATCTCGGCGAGCGCAACCACCGCGACCTCAACAAGTGGCGCGAGACGCGCGAGCGGGAAGGTGTCACGGGGTTGGTGCGGCTGCTGTGGCAGACCTCGCCGGTCGGGCTTGCGTTCAATCTTGCCGGCAGCATTCTGTGGGCGGGCTTTCTCGGCCTTGCCCTGCTCGGCGCGCTATTGTTCGTCGTCGATCGGCACCAGACGCCGGCGGTTCGCATCTTGCTTGCGGGCTTTGTCGCGTATGCAACCGTATTGACCAGCGCAACCGCCGGCTACACCCGCTGGGATCACCGGTCGGGGATCGAATTCATCCTGGCGATCTGGTTCGCGATCGGTCTGCTGCAATTGGTCGAATGGTCGGGGCGGCGGGATTCGAACTCGCGACTTCCTGCTCCCAATTAATGGGCAATACTGATAGAGCCAGTTACTCAACTTCCGGGCGGCCGCTATCGCGAGGTGAATTGGACGCCATCTTCGGTCGAATAGAAATAGTGTCCTGCGGAGCCGAATGCCGCGTGCTTGTCCATCTTGTCCCACCTCGACCGATTTGACTCGGGTATTGACCAAACTTGCATCATTGCAGAGACGATCCGTTGTCGGCCCATAAAGCTGCCTTCCCGGTTTTGACGCGGCCACGCCTACTCCCCGTGCTCCATTGACAGCACATCCACGGGGCCGCAATCCGGTCATGATTGGAAGGTAGCCACAACAAAGGTTCGTTATGTAAGGGGGGAGTTCATGATCATTCGCGATGGCAATGAAGCACGTCATAGAGCTGCTTATGCCCATAGTAGCAGGCTCGCCTCGGGTGCGACCGCAATCGGCATGGTCGTGATCGTTAGTCTCTTCATTTGGTTCGCCAAGTTCCTGTGAAGCTGCCGTGCTAATCGCGTACGCATGAGCATAGGGGTGGCGATTGCTGGTGTAAGGTGGCCCCCCGGTTGTTCGGACGGATTTTCCGCCTAGAGAACGATTGCGTCCGATCCCCGACCTGCAGGCATACGCGTCCTCGCGCGGCGGTCGATTGCTGACTTAAGTCATACGCCCAAGTTTCAGACAAGGCTGAGTGGGAATGCAGTCAGGGGCATCAAGCAACGCATAATCGTTACGCTATGTCGAGCGAACAAAGGTGCGCAATTCGGACATTTGATCGTTTGTCATGCAAAACTCTCGATCACATCACGGAAGGATGCAGCACCTTGATGCCCCTTCGGGGCATGGCTGTTCTCTTTGTTGTCCTTTCCCATGCCAGCAATGCTGGTTTCCATGTTTTTCCCTTTCTAAATGCATCTGGTACCGGCAAAGCCGGTGTCTGGCTATTTTTTGTCCTGAGTGCATTTCTTCGGCTCTGTTCGCGTTGACTGTGGAGCCCTTCACGCCACTGCGGCCGAGAGGAAGCCTCGGCGGATACCGCGCATCGCCGTTGGCGGCAATCATGCGGTGCCAACGCAGGTACGTTGGCAGGTTTTTGGTGGCGCCACTAGCCATGAAGCGTGCGATCAGGCTTTGAGTCTGCGGGTCAGGCATTCAAGTTCTGGATGTGATGGCGCACAATCGTGTCCAATTCCAGAAAGGGCTCTCCGAGGCCCGTTTCTTGGCCCTCTACGGCAGCGAGGAGCAGTGTCGCGCGGCCATTGCAAGTTGGCGCTGGCCGGACGGGTTCTTCTGTCCCGCGTGCGGCGGAGCCGACCACTGCATCGTTGGGCCGCGAAGGCTCTACCAGTGCAACGCATGTCGTCGGCAGACCTCGTTGACAGCGGGCACCATCTTCAGTTCCACGAAGGTGCCACTGACGACCTGGTTCCGCGCCATGTACCTCATCACGCAGACCAAGCAGGGCATCTCCTCGATCGAGCTCGGCCGCCGTCTCGGCACGACGCAGACGACCGCCTGGAAGATCAAAACTAAGCTCGCCGAGGTGATGCGGACAGCAGGCGAAGACAACAAGCTCGACGGGCGTATCGAGATGGACGATGCCTATCTCGGCGGTGCCAGGAGCGGCGGCAAGACCGGCCGCGGCAGTCCTGGCAAGAAGCCGATCATCGTGGCGGTTCAGACCGATGACAAGGGCCGGCCGAGACGCATCAAGCTGCGTCGGATCGCGCGTTTCAAGCGGGCGCGCATCAAGAGCCTGACCAAGCGCATCATCACGCCAGGCTCGACCGTGGTCACCGACGGCTACCAGTGCTTCCACGGCGTCAAAGATGCCGGCTGCGCTCACGTCAGGATCACAACCGGGTCGGGCCCGCGCGCCGCCCGCAATCCGGCGTTCCGCTGGGTGAACACGATGCTCGGCAACATCAAGGCCGCGCTCGTCGGCACCTATCGCGCCATCCGCAAGAAGCACATGGTGCGCTACCTCGCCGAGTTCGAGTGGCGTTTCAACAACCGCTTCGACCTCGCCGCCATGATCCCGTCGCTCGGGCGCGCAGCCGCCAATGTCAAAGCCGGCCACCTACAGCTATCTCAAATGGGCTGATTATGGTGCGTAATCAGGATTGTTTTTATGTACTGCATAGAGCGATTTGATGCGCAAACGGCTTTGCGTCACCTGCTGCTCAGGGAGGGCCGAGGTGAATATTGGGCGATACCAGTAGAATTTTCCTATTATTTCATTATTCCGGTCTTGGTTATTGCTTGGCGCCACGTCGCATCGATTGGGCGGTTGGCGAAGTTGGCCTTCGTGATTTCGACGATAGCGTTCTCTGTTTTTCTTTACAACGGAAGCGCGATAGGCCGTAATTCTATCGGCGTTTCTAATTATTTGCTGGTTTTTATCGTTGGGAGTTTTGTGGCCATCCTACCTTCGCAGCGCGCACAGGGAGCTCAAAGATGGCTATGGGTTGTCGCCCTGATTGCGCTCGCTCTCGTTGTGCTCTTGACGCCGCAAGTGGTAGCGCTTGTTCGCCCGGGAACTCAAGATACTGAAATCCATGCACTTGCGCCGATATTTGCATTGCTATGGGGCGCTTTGTTGTTCGCGCTAAATAATCTACAGAGTTCTGCTATAGGTCAGTGGCTATCTAGACCTTTCGCTTTCATTGGACGCATTAGCTTCAGTATCTATCTTATCCACATGCCGATTCTTACTGTGATACCCAGAAGCCCCCAAATTCAGCCCGAGTGGATCGGCGCGATTACGTTGCTTGCCTCTGTTTTCATGAGCTGGATTACCTGGCGCCTCATCGAGCAGCCCGGAATTAACTTGGGTCGTACGCTCGGTCGGACGCTTGGTCAGCACGCGGCACTGCTACAGGTTCGTACCAGACGGAATGAGCTTTGACCGCGGTGGTCGTGGCCAAAATTCAAGAACCGCGTCTCCCCGATTACCTGCCATCCACCGCGAAGCCACCGTCGCTACATCCACCGGGCTGCGCACCAGAAAGGGCTCGAGAAGGCGTGTTCAATCCACTACGGAGCAAAGCACGGACTTTGAACGAGATTGATCATGGCTCACACCCTTCCCGGGCTGCGCGCAAGGGCCGATGAAATCGCCAGGGAGTGGGAGCGCCTTCACGGTGCGATCAATGAAGTTGCCCGCATTCATGCTAGGGAAGCGTCGTTGCGGCGTTCCGCGTCTTGCACGACATGGCGATGGCCGTTGGTCAGCGTCGCTTGGAACTGGACCTGCTCATCGCTTCCCAAGTAGGGTCCGCCAGACAGCATGGCCAGCTTGCCGATGATCGACCACGGCAAACGGTCTGATCCACCAATGCGCTGTCCAAAATAGAAAAGGTGCGCGCTCTTCGGGGGGAGAGCTACGCACCTTTAGCAGACACGGGGGTCAGCCTGCTTTTCCGGTCTCGCGAGGGAAGCGAGACGGGTACCTTCGGGGGTAGAGACAACCTTAGGGCGACAGGCAGGTCGATCTTTGATCTGAGTCAAGCTTGCCTAGGCAACTAGGTATGGCAGGTTGTCGCACGGCTGACCTCAGCGGTTACCGAACAACCTGAAGTCGTTCGACGCATCAATCGGCTACGAAACGTCATTTTGCCCGCACCAGCCATCGATCGCGATCACCTAACTGGGCATCCACGCCGATGTTGGCTGCGATCCCGATGAGACAGAACTGAGACAAAACGTCATTCGCGACGTCGTGCTGGCAATGGATTGGCAAGGGCTGCGACGATCAGTCTCGTCCGGCCGCGCTGCCTCGCAGGCCTGCACCACTGCCCTTCTGGGGCATATCCGGGGCGCTCCGGATAAGAGCAGCAATCAACTCATCGATTTTATTGGTCGGGGCGGCGGGATTCGAACTCGCGACTTCCTGCTCCCAAAGCAGGCGCTCTACCAGGCTGAGCTACGCCCCGTATCGACACGTGATGCGCATGCGCGCACGGCACGTCTAGTGCCCGTTCGGCGGCGATGCGTCAAGCAAGGTCGACTGGCAAGCCGGATGGTCAGGCAGACCAAACCCGTCCGAGCGGTCACGCCTAGCGCACGGCGGTGCCGAACGCCTTGTGCAGCACCTTGTCGCCGGGCTTCAGGCCAAGCTTCGCCGCGGCGCCGGCGGCAAGCTCCAGCACCGCCGTCACCGGCCCTTCCGAGCCGATGACGCGCTCCGACAGGGGCTCGGTGCCGGTCTCGATGCGATGAACGCGGCCGTCGCCGCTGATGAACACCATGTCGAGAGAGGCATATGTGTTCTTCATCCACATCGTGATTTCCTGCGGCGTGCCGTAGGGAAACAGCATGCCGGTGCCGTCCGGCACCTTGGCGCGGAACATCAGGCCACGCGATTTCTCCTCGGGCGTTTCCGCCACCTCGATCTCGATGGTGTGGCGGCCGGCGGCAGTCTCGAGGATCAGCTTGTCACGGCGCATCTCGGCCTCGGCTGCGGTCGCGCTCAACCAGCAGCCGGCCAGCATGGCAAAACAAAGCAGGACCACCTGAAGGGCGGCCCTGCTCACCGGACTAGATCGAACTCGCGATATCATACGAGATAGATACTGGCCTCAGTGCTGCGATGGCAAGTTCGACGGCGCGCCATCCGGTCGCATCTCGGCCGCCATGCAGCCCTTGGAGCCGTGCCCCCAGCGCACCTGGACGATCTGGCCCGGCCGCAGCTCGGTGAAACCAAAGCGCCGCAGCGTCTCCATATGCACGAACACGTCCGGCGTGCCGTCGCCGCGGGTGAGGAAGCCGAAGCCGCGCACCCGGTTGAACCACTTGACCATCGCGCGCTCCCACTCGCTCTCGGCCTGGACCACGACGTGAGTGCGCTGCGGCAGCTGCGAAGGATGGATCGCGGTGCTGTCGTCGAGGCTCAGGATACGGAAGGCCTGAAGGCCTTTCGGACGGCGCAGAACCTGCGCATGGACCCGGGCGCCCTCGTAGGCCGTCTGATGGCCGCCCGCCCTAAGGCAGGTCACGTGCAGGAGTACGTCGGGCAGCCCGTTGTCGGGAACGATGAATCCATAACCCTTGGAGGCATCGAACCACTTGATCGCACCAGCGATCTCGAAAACCTCGAGACCTTCGGAGCTGCGTGCATTGTTGATCTCTGCAAGAAGTGTCGGATCGACCCCCGCCAGATCGCCCAGCTTATCTTCCCCCATGAGAATTGTACCCCGCTTACTTGATTACCGTTGCCTGCCACACGAAACTGGTGGCCCTTCTTGTCGCTGGGGAGGCTGAAGACCCCTCTTTGGCATCCCCCTCGGAAGGTCCCCGGAACATGTCTCAATTGGTTAACGCGGGCTAGACCCTTTTTTGTGCAGTGCGCGGTTGATGACACCGGCAGGATTTGGATGCGACTGTAGGGTGTATACGTAACCTCCGGAAATAACGACGATTTATTGGCATCTTCAACATTCGCATGTGCTGAGGTCGCAGCCCTGTATTAGCTGGGGAGGACGCGGTCGGGGATGAAAAAGTACACAGCGTTGGGTTGCAAAGTGGCTCGCTGATTCGGTCGAATCGCCGGGGTTGATCGGTGCACGGAGTAGAGCACCGCGGTGTGGCAACAAAGTGGCCTATACACCTGTTATCCCCAAGGGTTGCGACAAATTGTCTCAGACAATTCGGCGCAGGAATAAATCCAAACGGTCAAGAACGCAGTTCAAGCGGATCGGTGCCGTCGCCGGGCGGTTGCCGGCGATTGAACTTGTTCATCGCGGTGCCGCGGCGTATCAGCAGACAGGGCATCCGTACCAGCCGTCGGGAGGCAGCATGCGATATCTTCATACCATGGTCCGGGTCGGCAACGTACAGCAGAGCCTGGACTTCTACTGCCGGCACCTCGGCATGGAGGAGGTTCGCCGTGTCGAGAGCGAGGCCGGCCAATTCACCCTGATCTTTCTTGCCGCGCCGGCGGACAAGGCACGCGGCGTCGCCGAGCGCGCGCCATTGCTCGAGCTTACCTACAACTGGGACCCCGAAGTCTATACCGGCGGCCGGAATTTCGGACACCTGGCGTTCGAGGTCGACGACATCTACGCGACCTGCGAGCGCTTGATGAAGGCTGGCGTCACCATCAACCGGCCGCCGCGCGACGGGCGCATGGCGTTCGTGCGCTCGCCCGACAACATCTCGATCGAGCTGCTGCAGAAGGGCGAGGCGAAGCCGAAAGCGGAGCCGTGGTTGTCGATGGCCAACACCGGCGTGTGGTGATGGACCGCACGGGCCGGGAGGCAGGGCATGAGCAGCGAACCGACCAAGCCGACTGACGAAGGTGGCGCGGGCAAGATCTCGCCCAAGGACGTGGCCTCCGGGACCGCGATCGGCACGGCGATGCGGGTCGGTTCCAGCCGCCGCAAGGCGAGGCTTGCCGAGGGTGCCGGTACGGCTGCCGCCGGCAGGAGCCGGCGACCGGGCACGTTCAACAACCTGGCGGTCGCGCTGCTGGTCGCCGCCCTGTCGATCGGGATGCTGGCCGTGATGATCGCGTTCGGCAGGTGACAGCCGGCGGCAAACGATCGGCGGCGGTGATCGGTGGCGGCCCTGCCGGTCTGGCGGCGGCCGAGGTGCTGGCGCGGGCGGGTCTCGATGTCACTATCTACGAGCAGATGCCGTCGGTCGGCCGCAAGCTGCTGCTGGCCGGGCGTGGCGGCCTGAACCTCACGCATGGCGAGGAGATCGAGCGTTTCCTCGGCCGCTATGGGGCGGCAAGGCCGCATCTGGCGCCGATGATCACATCGTTCCCGCCGGCCGCACTGCGTGACTGGGCGTCAGGTCTCGGTCAGGAGACGTTCGAGGGCACCAGCGGCCGGATCTTTCCCAAGGCGATGAAGGCTTCGCCACTATTGCGCGCCTGGCTTGCCCGTCTCGCCGGCCTCGGGGTCAGGATTGCGACACGGCATCGCTGGAGCGGCTGGGACGAGGCCGGTGGCCTCGTGTTCACTACGTCCGTGGGACCGGTGGATGGCGGGCAGCCGGCGGTGACGGTCCTGGCGCTCGGCGGTGCGAGCTGGCCGCGTCTCGGCTCGGATGGAGCCTGGGTGGCGCCGCTGCAGGCGATCGGGGTCGCAATCACGCCGCTGCGTCCGGCCAACGCCGGCATCCGGATCAACTGGTCACAGGTGTTCCGCGAGCGGTTCGAAGGCCAGCCAGTCAAGCGAATGGCGCTCACCTGCGACGGCGAGACCCATGCCGGCGAGGCGGTGGTGACCCGGGACGGTCTCGAAGGCGGAGTCGTCTATGCGGCCTTTGCGCGCATCCGCGAGCGGCTCGACCGTGATGGCGTGGCGCAGATCACCGTTGACGTCCGGCCGAGCTTCCCGCACGCCGAGCTGGCTGCGAAGCTCGGCGCGCCCAGGGGCAAGCAATCGACCGCAAATTTCCTGCGCAAGGCAGCCGGCATGGCGCCGATTGCGATCGGCCTCGCACGAGAAGGTGCCGGCGGCCCGCTGCCGGGTGATCCGCGCGCACTGGCAACGCTGATCAAGGCGATACCGTTGACCGTGGTCGGCGTCGCCGACCTGGCGCGGGTGATCTCGACCGCTGGCGGCGTCCGGTTCGACGCGGTCGACGACAATCTGATGCTGCGCGCGCGTCCTGGCGTATTCGTTGCTGGCGAGATGCTGGACTGGGAGGCGCCGACCGGCGGCTATCTGCTGCAGGCGACGTTCGCAACCGCGATCCGGGCGGCGGAAGGGGCGGTGCGCTGGCTTGGCCAGCCCGATCCGGCGGCCGCCACGAACAACACGAATTCGTGAGACTTGGCGCCTTCGCAATGCCAGGACGGCACTGCGACCACGACGCCCGTTGATCTTTGCCGGCCCAGCCAGCAAGCATCTCGGACAGGGCGCCGACGACATGCGGCTTGCCCGGTGGCGATTTGCCGGCGTTGGTGATCAAACGTCACCACGCACGTTGCAAACGGCAGTATAAGCAACACAGGCATTGCAGCAGTATTCGATTGATGCGGGTCGGACGTTCATTCACCGGGTTCGGTATCAGGCCGGCGGTATTCCTGCTGGTCGGTGTGATGCTGTTGCGTTCGCTGATGCCGGCGGGCTTCATGCCGGACCCGGTTGCCGCCCACAACGGCGCGTTCCGGCTGATCTTCTGCTCCGGCCCGTCAGGCGCCGGCACCGCCGCCAGCGGCATCCATGCGTCCGAGCACGCTCCAGGGCAATTACCGCCAGCATCGGACCAGTGCCAGTATGCGGTGCTTGCGGCGCCGGTGCTCGCCGCCGCGGATGCCGCCGCCGTGCCGATGCCGCCCGCAACGGCAGAGCGGCACGCGGTCCCGGCGGGCAGTCGGAGGCTTGTCGCGCCGGAGTTCGAGGGCGGCTGGGCCCGCGCTCCGCCGGAGGCTGTGTGACGAGCAGGACTGCCAACCCATTCCCTATTCTCCGGCCATGTCGACGCAGCGCAGCGCGACCATTGCCACGCATCAGGTCATCGACACCCATGTCACATTCGTTTCTTCGCAACTCCCGGGCCTTTCTCCGCAACTGTCTGGCCATTGTCGCCGCCGTGGCGAGCTTCGCCGCGACTGCCAGCGCCCACGACTACACGGTCGGCACGCTCAAGATCGTTCATCCCTGGATGCGGGTGCCGCCTCCAGCCGCCAAGGTTGCCGGCGGCTTCATGAAGATCACCAATACCGGCAGCACGCCCGATCGGTTGATCGGCGGCTCGGCCGTGTTCGCCGGCCGTTTCGAGGTGCACGAGATGTCGGTGGTCGACGGCGTCATGCGCATGCGTGAGCTGAAATCTGGCCTCGAGATCGCGCCGGGCGCCACCATCGAGCTGAAGCCCGGCTCGTATCACACCATGTTCATCGACATCACCAGCCATCCCGCGGTCGGCAGCAAGGCCAAGGGAACATTGGTATTCGAGAAGGCCGGGACGATCGAGATCGAGTACAAGGTGGAGGCGGCGACCACCAAGTCGTCCGGTCATGAGCACGGCGGCAAGCCGCAGGCGCCGTCCGGCAAGGGTTCTGGTTCCGGTTCGGGTTCTGGCTCGGGAGCGGCTGGTCATGGCAACCAGTAGACTTCTGCTGCGGATCAGGACCGCGGCGTGGGTTGCGGTGGCGGTGGTGCTGACCGCCATGGGGATCTTTTTCCTCGCCCAGCGCGGACCCGACCTGCAAAAGGCGATCGGCGGGGCGGCGCGCATCGGCGGGCCGTTCCAGCTCACCGCGCAGACCGGCCAGCCGTTCAGCGAGCGCGATCTCGCCGGCAAGCCCTATGCGATCTTCTTCGGCTACACGCACTGCCCGGACGTCTGCCCGACGACGCTGCTCGACATGTCGAACCGGCTCGATGATCTGCAGGCCGATGCCGACAAGCTGCGCGTCCTGTTCGTGAGCGTCGATCCGCAGCGCGACACGGCGGGCTTCCTCGCCGACTACCTGAAGCCGTTCGACAAGCGGATCATCGGCCTGACCGGCACACCCGAGCAGGTCGCGGCGATCGCCAAGGCCTATCGGGTGATCTACGAGAAGGTGCCGGGCCGCGATGGCGACTACACCATGAACCACACCGCGGCGGTATTCCTGTTCGATGCCAAGGGCGGCTTTGCCGGCACGCTGGCGTACCAGGAAAGCGAGCAGAACCAGCGCGCCAAGCTGAAGCGGCTGGTCGGCGGGTGAGCGATCAGCCGTCGCTGCCCGTGGCGACCGGCGTGCCGGCCGACTCTAGGCCCCACTCGCTCCACGAGCCGTCATAGACGGCGGCGTCGGTCTGGCCGAGACGGGCCAGCGCCAGCGCGATGACGCCAGCCGTGACGCCCGAGCCGCACGAGGCGACCACCGGCTTGGCCGGATCGACGCCGGCCGACTTGAATACGGCAGTGAGCTCGGCCTCGCTCTTCATCGTTCCGTCGGCGTTGAGCAGCGAGCCGAACGGCACGTTCTTCGACGACGGGATGTGGCCCGAGCGCAGCCCGGCGCGCGGCTCCGGCGCGGTGCCGGCAAATCGGGCGGCGGCGCGGGCGTCGACGATCTGCACCGTCTTGGAGCCGACCAGGCCCATGACATCGGCCTTGTCGCGAACGAGCTCGTGATGCAGCCGGGCAGTGAAGTGGCGCGGCGTGCGCAGCTGGGTGACATCGTCGGTGACCGGGCGGCCCTCGGCCTTCCACTTCTTGAGGCCGCCGTTCAGCACCGCCACGTCGGCGTGGCCCATGACGCGGAACATCCACCATACCCGGGCGGCCGAGTAGAGGCCCTCCGTGTCGTAGACGATGATCCGCATGCCGTCGCCGATGCCCATCTTGCGCATGCGGCTCGCGAATTTTGCCGCCGGCGGCAGCGTGTGCGGCAGCGGCGACTTCTCGTCCGAGATGTCGTCGATGTCGAAGAACATCGCGCCCGGGATGTGCTCGGCCTTGTATTCGGCGTAGGCGTTGCGCTTGGTGGTCGGCAGGTGCATCGAGCCGTCGAGCACGATCAGGTCTGGCGCATCGAGCCGCTCGGCGAGCCAGGCCGTCTCCACCAGGAGTTTCGATGCGATCTCGGACATGAATTCCCCTCCCGATGGTGCCGCCGCCCGCCCGTCAGGCCGGACTCAGGCGAACGCGACGCGGATGCGACGGTTGAGTTTGCCCTTTTTCTCGATCTTCGTCACGGCAAGGCGGCCGATCTCGCCTGTGTTTTGCACATGGGTGCCGCCGCATGGCTGCCGATCGACCGCCCCGTCGGGTCCAATCAGCACCAAGCGCACGCGACCCGAGCCCATCGGCGGCTTCACCGCCATGGTGCGCACGAGGCCCGGGTTGGCGTCGAGCTCGGCATCGGTGATCCATTGCTCGCTGACGGCGTGGTTGGCGGCGACCAGCGTGTTGAGGGCTTCCGTCAGGCGGTCCTTGTCGACCGCGTCGGCGTCGGTGATGTCGAAATCGAGGCGGCCCTCGTCGGTGCCGATCTGACCCCCGGTGACCGGGAATTTCACCAGGCTGCATAGCAGATGCAACCCGGTGTGCATGCGCATCAGCTTGTACCGGTTGTCCCAGTCGAGGGAGGCGTTCGCCGCCGCCCCGGCGGCCGGTACAGCAGCGAGCGGGGACGCCGGCACGTGTACGATCGTTTCCTTGTCGGCATCATAGACGGCGGTCGCGATCTCGATGCGGCCGATACCGTCGACCTCGATGGCGCCTTTGTCGCCGGGCTGGCCGCCGGCCGCGGCGTAGAACACGGTGCGGTCGAGGATGATGCCGCCGCGGTCGGTGACGCCAGCGACGCGTGCCTCGCAGGCGCGCGCATAGGCATCGGCGCGATAGAGCTTCTCGGTCATTGGGATCGGGCCTCGTCTCACTCTGCGAATACGGTCGGGATATCGGCGCGCGGGACCGCAAGCCAGGGCGGGACGGGCAGCCCCTTCGAGGCCATGAACGCGGGGTTGAACAGCTTCGACTGGTACCGCGTCCCGTAGTCACAAAGCATCGTGACCACGGTGTGGCCGGGGCCCAGGTCGCGGGCGAGCCGGATCGCGCCGGCGACGTTCACGCCCGACGACGCGCCGAGGCACAGCCCCTCCTCCTGCAGGAGCTGGTAGACGATCCGCACGGCTTCCGCGTCCTCGATGCGGTACGAGTGGTCGACCACCGCGCCCTCGAGGTTTGCAGTGATGCGTCCCTGGCCGATGCCCTCGGTGATCGACGAGCCCTCGGCCTTGAGCTCGCCGGTGGTGTAGTAGCTGTGCAGCGCCGCGCCCGGCGGATCGGCGAGCGCGATGGCGATATCCTTCCGGCGTGCCTTGAGCCCCATCGATACGCCGGCCAGCGTGCCGCCGGAGCCCACCGCGGAGCAGAAGCCGTGCAACTTGCCGCCGGTCTGCTCCCAGATCTCGGGCGCTGTCGTATCGATATGCGCCTGCCGGTTGGCGATGTTGTCGAACTGGTTGGCCCAGATCGCGCCCTCGGGCGTGGACCGGTCGAGCGCCTGCGCCAGCCGGCCGGAGTACTTCACGTAGTTGTTGGGGTTCTTGTACGGCACCGCCGGCACCTCGACCAGGCTCGCGCCGAGCAGCCGCAGCGTGTCCTTCTTCTCCTGCGCCTGGGTCTCGGGGATGACGATCACCGACTTGAAGCCGAGCGCGGCGCCGATCACCGCGAGGCCGATGCCGGTGTTGCCGGCGGTACCTTCGACGATCGTGCCGCCGGGTCGCAGGCTGCCCTGGCGAACGGCGTCCTCGATGATGAACAGCGCCGCCCGGTCCTTGACCGACTGGCCAGGATTCATGAATTCGGCCTTGCCCAGGATCTCGCAACCGGTCTCGGCGGAAGCGCGGCGCAAGCGGATGAGCGGTGTGCGCCCGACGGCGCGAGCAATGGTGTCAGCGGTGAACAAGCGGCGTTCTCTCCCGTTCCGATTATGACGTTGGCGTCCGAAATCGCGACAGCGCTTAACCGCGGATTAACTGCGTGGTCGCATAGTCTCACCGTAACCTGAAGTCAGCAGGCCGTTGCGACCCGAGTGCCTGTTCTACGAGGATGACACACATGACGTTTCACTTGAAGTCCGGTCTTGCCTCGGCAGCACTCGCCACCGTGGCGGCGATCGCCACTCCCGTTCTCGCGGCCGACCTTGGCGGCTATCGCAGCGGCTCGATCAAGGACGGCTACGTGGCACCAATGCCGAGCGCCGTCAGCAACTGCTATTTCCGCGCCGACGTAGGCTATTCGTGGTCGCAGGACCCCAAGGTTCGCTTCCCGGTCGGCAACACCACCAATGTCTACGACGTGACCGACACCTACGTCACCAGCAGCACCTACACCCAGTCCGGCAGCAGCGTCACCGACACCGGCATGGACAACACCTGGTTCGGCGAGGGCGGTTTCGGTTGCGGCTCCGGCTCGTACGGCGTGCGCGGCGAGTTGATGTTCGGCTATCACGGCGAGCGCAAGATCACCGGCAAGCCCGGCAACTACACGATCACCGAGGATCACACCGCCTCCGGCGCCGGCGCACCGGTGGCGAGCAACGTCGACGACCCGCTGCACACCTCGGTCACGACTTACACCCTGATGGCCAATTTCTACAAGGACCTCGGGCAATATCGCGGCTTCACGCCCTACGTCGGCGCTGGTGTCGGCATCGCCTACAACCAGCTCGACGAGACCTATTTCACCGGCACGACGACGCTGCTGAACCGGATCGCCGGCGACAACGACATCTCGCTCGCCTGGTCGCTGATGGCCGGCATCGGCTACCAGATCTCCGATCGCGCCATCATCGACCTCGGCTACCGCTACTTCGACATGGGCAAGATCACGTCGCAGCGGCATGACAACATGGGCTACATCAATCCGCGCGTGACGGTCGACGACATCGCCGCCCACGAGGTCAAGATCGGCCTGCGCTACCACTTCGGCGCCAGCGGCTGCTGCGAGCAGCCGGTCTATGTGCCGATGAAGTGATCGACCGCATCTGTCGACCGCGCAATCAGCCGAGGGCCGGATCCTGCGAGGCAGGGACCGGCCCTTGGCTTGTCGGTGCCGCCTTGTGCCGCCCGGCGCGTTCGTCCTGGCCGGGTTCTTGCGATCACCGCGAGGGTGGTGAACAACTTCGCAAGGACCTGTGCCGCTATGGGACGTTTCACGCTGATCCTGCTGGGCGTCTGGGGCGCCTATGCCCTCACGCAAACGATCGACATCGATCCGCGCACGCTGTTCTGGGCGCTGCTGCTGCCGGCGACCTATCTCGTCGGCATGACGTTGCTCGGCGACAGAGAGGAACATTGAGGCGGCGCGGCCGGCGCGATGCCTCCAACGCGCCGCGCCGGCACCAGTCCGGCCGGCGTCAGCCGCCGACCTTGCCGTGCCACCATTTGCCGCCCAGGACGACGCCCTCCGCGGCGATCTTCTGGCGTCCCTCCATGTGCTCGCCCACCACGTCGACGTAGTCGAACTTGCCTTCCTTGATCTTGAGGATGCTGGCGTCGCCGGCGGCGCCTGCCTTGAGCGTGCCGAGCTCGGGCCGCTTGAGGGCAAGTGCGCTATTGATCGTGCTCTGCTTGACCACCTCGGCGAGCGGCATGCCCATGCACAGGAACTTCGACATCGTCGTCACCTGGTCGAATGCCGGGCCGTCGATGCACAGCACGTGCACGTCCGACGAGATGGTGTCGGGATAGAAGCCGTTGGCGAGCATCTGGCGCGCGGTCTTGAAGGCGAACGATCCCTTGCCGTGGCCGATGTCGAACAGCACGCCACGCTTGCGGGCGGCGAGCACCTCCGGCTTGACCGTGCCCTGCGCGGTGCAGGGCGAGTTCGGGAACGGGCGGAAGGCGTGCGTCAACACGTCGCCGGGCCGCAGCATGTCGAGCACGGCTTCGTAGGACGGCGGCGGCTCGTCGATGTGGGCCATCAGCGGCATGCCGACTTCCTCGGCGACCTGCAGCGCGATGTTGAGGGGGGCCGTACCCTGGTCGCCCGAGGCGTGGCGCCCGACCCGTACCTTGATGCCGACGATCACGTCGCGATTGGCATTGGCCACCTCGGCCGCCTCGCGCGGCGCCATCAGCTCGATGTTCTTGCTCTCGCCGACCATGATCGTCTTGGAGAAGCCGAAGATGCCTGCGAACGAGACGTGCAGGTAGGCGAGGATGCGGGCGTCGCTGCGCTCGATGACGTGCTTGCGGAAGCCGGCGAAGTTGCCCGGGCCGGCGCTGCCGGTGTCGATCGAGGTGGTGACGCCCGATTTGCGGCAGAAGTCGTCGGCATCGATGCCGAGCGAGGTGCCGCCCCAATAGACATGGGTGTGCAGATCGATCAGCCCCGGCGTGACGACGTGGCCCCTGACGTCGCGCACTTCCGTCTTCGGGCCCGCCTTCAGCGACTTGCCGACGCCCGCCGCCTTGCCGTCCTTGAAGCCGACTTCCATTACCGCGTCGATGTTCTGCGACGGATCGATGACGTGTCCGCCACGCAGGATGAGGTCCATGGTCATGGAACGAGCTTGCCTCCGGCTGATGTGCTGTCAGCCGTGATCTTAAGCAAATCGCGGGCTGGCGGGGCAGCGAAAAGATGCCGCTGGCCCCTGGCGCCAGTCGGATCAGCCCAGCAGTTTCTGCAATAGCGCGAGGCACTGGCGAAAGCCGGCGAGGTCCGCCATGCGGCCCGGCCCGCCGATGTCGTTGACCACGACCGGTCCGCCGCTCTCGCTGGCTGCGACCGCGATCATCAGGTTCTCGACGAGGCCGAAATCCTCGACCGCGAGGTCGGCGCGGTCGCAGTCGTAAGGCAGCGGCGGCGACAGCCTGAGCGCCCGTGCCCGCGACGCGTAGTCGCCGCCGGAGTTCGAATAGCCGAGCGTCGGCCGGCCGAGCGCCCGCATGAAGCCGACCTCATAGGCGGTGCCCGCGTCCATCGAGGGCCCGCGGAACGGCGTCAGGTTGGCGACAAGCGCGTCGGCCGAGCGCATCAACGCCTCGTTGGCGAGCGCGATGCGGCGGGCCGCCTCCGGCTTGGCGAGCCCTTCGAGGTCGAGGCTGGTGTCGAGTGGAAACAGCCCTTCGAACCCATGCGCCTCGCACAGGCGCCGCTTCTCGGCCCCGACCGCCAGCGCGTCGGGCAGGAAGACCTCCGGGCCGGCGAGATAGATCCGTGGCGGCGTGCGCTGGCGCATGGTCGTCCTCGTCCCGGCTCTCAGGCCGGCGCGTACAGCGGATGCTGCCCCGGCACGCCCTTGAACTCGTGCATGCCGAGATACTCCTTGCCGGTGGTGATGTGGCCCGCGAACGCCTCCGACATCAGCACCGGCCGCTGCAGGCGGGCATTGAGGCGGGTGATCCGGTTGGCATAGTTGATGTCGCGGCCGATCACGGTGAAATCGAGCCGCTCGTCGGAGCCGACGTTGCCGTAGGCGGCCTGGCCGTAGTGCAGCGCGATGCCGGCGATCAGCGGGGCCGGCAGCGAGCCATAGGCGTTGGCCTTGGCGATGCCCTCGAGGCCGGCGGCGGCCGCATCGAGCGCGTGGTTGCAGGTTTGCGCCGCGTTGCCGTCGGCATCCTGGAAGATCGCCAGCACGCCGTCGCCGATGAACTTCAGCACCTCGCCGCCGCGGCACTCGACCTGCGGCACGATGCAATCGAAATAGCGATTGAGCAGGTCGGCGATATCCTCCTCCTGCAGCGTCATCGACAACTCGGTATATCCGCGCAGATCGCTGAACAGGATTGCCGAGCGGATCCGGGTGACGCTGCCGCGATGAATGTCGCCGGCGAGGATGCGGTCGTGCGGATCGTTGCCAACATAGGTCTGCAGGATCTCGTCCAGGATGCGTTCGCCGGCCCGGATCTCCATGAGCGCGCGCAGCGCCGGCAAAATCGCGCGGAAGAACGCGAAATGGGCCGCCGTGAAGCCCTTGGGCTCGCGGGTGGAGAACGTCACGCCGTTGCGCTTGCGGCCGCTCGAGAACATCAGCGGGACACAGACGTAATGCGTATAGCCGCCGGATTTCAGCTCGGGAATTACGCCGTAGGCATCGTCGGGCAGCTCCAACGGCTTGAGGATCACCCACTCGCCGGTACGTTGCGCCACGGCAAACGGGCTGCGCTCGTAGGTGCGCTCGGTGTCGGGGCCATAGGGGTAGACCCGGTCGATGATCGGCTGGCCGATCCGCCACTCGCGGCCGACGCCCTGGTTCGAGGCATTGATCAGTTGCACGGCGGTCGTCACGCGAGCGACCGGCACGCCGGCCGCGACGATGCGATGACAAAGCTCGTTCAGGGCCTCGCCCAGATCGGTGGAATAGACCGCCGTTTCCAGCAGCCAGTCGCGGATTTCGCCCGCTCGTCGCTGCAAACTCGCATTGCTGACCCTCATCACAGGGCTCTATAGCGTGACGGCGCGCGCGCGTCTTCCCTCGGCGGCGCCAATTTCTTACCCGAAGGCGGCCGGAGTGGCCAGTCTCGCGCAATTGTGAACCGATACTGGACCGACGATGACCGAGATCGAGACACTGTTCGTCACCAAGATCTACCGGGCAAAGCCCGCCGAGGCCGATGTCCCGGCGGTCGCCCGTGCCTGTCGCGCGATCGCCGCCGCCGACAAGGCCGGGCGGGCGTGGTCGAAAGCCAACGCCTACAAGGGCTATACATCCTATGCCTCGCTTGGCGATCTGCCCGAGCGGTCGCCGGAATTCGCTGATCTGAAGCGGGTGATCGATCGCCACGTCGGCGCGTTCGCCGATACCGTGGCGCTCGATCTCGGGCGCAAGCGCCTGCGGCTCGACAACCTCTGGATCAACATCCTGGCGCCCGGCGGCGTCCACACCGGCCACATCCATCCGCACAGCGTCGTCAGCGGCACGTTCTATGTCGAGGTGCCGGCGGGAGCCAGCGCAATCCGCTTCGAGGATCCCCGCCTTGGCCTGATGATGGCCGCGCCGTTGCGCCGCCCCGACGCCGATCGCGGCCTGCGGTCGTTCGTGCCGTTCGCGCCGAGGGCCGGTGAGCTGCTGCTGTGGGAGAGCTGGCTCAGGCACGAGGTGCCGATCAACGAGGCCGACAAGGATCGCGTCAGCGTCAGCTTCAACTACCGCTGGGGCTAGGGACTGCGGTCGCGGCGTCGAGCCGCTTGCGCATCAGCACCTCGTCGATGCCGGTTGCGATCAGTCCGTCGAGCACGGCTGCCGGCTCATAGCCGCAACGCCGATAGAGCCGCTGGGCGCCATGGTTGAAGGCGGCGGCGCAGATCCAGGCGTTGCGCGCGCCGGCGGAGCCTGCCTCCGCCGCGAACCAGTCGAGCACGGCGCGGCCGATACCCTTGCCCTGGGCGCCGGGCAGGACGGCCAGGAACTGCATGTAGGGTCCGACCAGCCAGGGCGAGCGGATCACCACGACACCGATCGGCGCCGCGCCGGTCGACCGCCGGACAGCGAGACGTATGCCGCCGTCGGCCGCCGGCGCGAACAGGCCGGCGAGATTGGCGGCGGTGATGCCGTAGTGCTGCCACGGATCGATCGCCGCCAGCGCCGCGCCCAGCGCCTGGGCCTCAGCGGCGGTTACGGCCGACAAGCTCAGTCCGGCCGCCGGCAACGCGTAGGATTCAGCGCGGAACGCTGGTGGTCGTGGTGGAGCGCCAGCCACTGCTTTGCCCTCCCGGGGTACCTGGCCGTCTGGTGAACAGGAAGTCGTATCGGTCGGTGTCGCCGGGCCGGCTGTCGAAGCAGGTGTCGGCGATCACCGGCTTGCCGGCGGCGATGAGCTCGCTCACCGTGACGAACTCGTAGCCCATCGCCTTGAGCTTCGGAATGGCCAGTGGCAGCGCCTCGGCGGTGTGATGGCCACGACCGTTGGCATGGGCGATGATGATTGAGCCGGGCCTGGTGTTGCGCAGCATGGCGTCGGCGATCGCCCGTGCCGACTGCGACGGCGCCGGATCGCCGGTGGAGACGTCCCACTGGATGCTGAGCAGTCCGTTGTCGGCGGCGGTCTCGAGGGCGGCGGAGTTGCAGGCGCCATATGGGAAGCGGTGCAGGCCGACGCGATCGGGCACGGCACCGAGACCGGCTGGCTGGCCGCCGGCGCACGCTCTTGCGGCGAAATTTGCCCGCACCTGGCGGTAGGCACGAACCGGGGTCAGCATCTCGTCGACCAGGGCCACGCCGGACAGCCCGCGCACATTGCGATGGGCCCAGCCGTGCACGCCGATCTCGAACAGCGGGTCGCTCATCAGTTGCTGCGCGCGGCGCTCGTGGGTCAGCAGCCACTTGCCCCCGGCGAAAAGCGTCGCCGGCGTGGCACTCGTGCGCAGGAAATCGATGATCGGACCGTCGTAGCCGGCAACCTCGCCCGGCTGCTCGCACAGGTCGAGGGTGAGGGCGACGAGCTTGCGGCCCTTCGGCAGCTCGACCCTCCGGATCGCGCCGCGCAGGCCAGGCGGCAGCGGCGTGGCCGCCGGCAGGGCGGTCTTTGGCGTGGCGACATTGGCGCCCAGTGCGCCCTTCACCGGCTTGACCTCGGCAGCACCGGCCGCGAGATCGACGGCGGCGAAGCATGCGCTCTGCACCGCACCGCGGTCAGCCGGCGTGGCGGCGGCCGACGCGGCGCCGAGCAGCAGCCCCGCCAGCGCAACAGCTGGTCGAATTCGCGTCGCAATGATCATGGCTACCCGTTCGCCTCGTCTGTGCGCCGGCCATAGGCTATTCCTCGGGCGAGGTCCAGATCATGGCGCGGAGGCGCAGCTCTTACGAGGCCGGCCGGCCGATCCGTTGGACGACGACCAAGGCACACGCGGCACAGACGCGGAAGGCCTGCCCTGCATTTCGGATGCAGACCGTTCGATGCGACCGGATCAGCGCGCGTCGGCGATCTTGTCACGTGCCGCGCTCGCAAGGAAAGCCGACCGCGTCAATCCACGCCGCTTGGCCTCCTCGTCGATCTGCTCGAGCAAGCCGGCGTCGAGCGAGATATTCGCACGCACGGGTCTGCCCTTGTCGATCAGCAGGGGAACCAGAACGGTTCCGCCGCCCTCCTCGCGGCCCGCCGCGATATCGTCCAGCACTCGCTCCAGGCCCCGTGGTTCGGGAAGCGGTTCGCCATCTGCGATCATGTCCGCGGCGAACGCGCTCAGAGCCCGGGTGAGATCGTCGACTGCGTCCATCGGTGTGGACCCGCCGCCATGACACCCGGGAAAATCCGGCAGGCGAGCGCCCCACACGCCCTTCGAGCCATCGACGATTGCGACGTAGCGATGTCGGCTCATGGCGTTCTCCATCAGATCCAACCGGCAATCTTCGCGATCGATCGAGCCACGCCGGGAGATAGTTCGCGATGTCGAGGCACGACGATCCGGCCGCCCTTGCGGGGATGCTTGAAGATGTCGTGGCCGCCGCCGCCAGTGTTGATCCACCCCTCGCGCTTCAGGCGGGCCACAACCTTGCGGGTATTGGTTTCAACGTCGGGCATAGACACCAAAAGTACGCAAATATATGCGCAAAAATACTGATGACAGTCAATATCCGATGTCCACCATGTTGCGCATTTGGCCGCCCAGGCCGCCCGTTCGCCTCGTCTGTGCGCCGGCCATAGGCTATTCCTCGGGCGAGGTCCAGATCATGGCGCGGAGGCGGTCATCATGCGGGTCGATTGGAACGGTCACTTCGTCGCGACGGACGAGCTCGATGTCCACTATGTGCGCGCCGGCAAGGGGCGTCCGGTAATCCTTCTGCACGGCTGGCCGGAGTTCGCCCGCACCTGGCTCAACAATCTTCCGGTCCTCGCTCGGCAGTTCGATGTCATCGCGCCGGAGTTTCGCGGTTTCGGCCAGACGATGGCGCGGCGCGGTCGGTCGAGCGCCGGCACGCCGCCGCAGCAGTTGGCCAAGGACTTGAAGGCGTTCATCGATGCGCTTGGGCTCGGTGTGGTCGACATCGTCTCCCACGACGTCGGCTCGTTCGTCGCCCAGACTTTTGCCCATGCCTATCCGGCGTCGGTGCGGCGACTGTTCTTCTTCAACTGCGCCTATCCCGGCATCGGGACGCGCTGGGGGCTCGCCGAGAATTTTCCGGAGCTGTGGTACCAGCAGTTTCACCAGAAGGACTTCGCGGCGGCCCTGGTCGGCTCGTCGCGCGAGGCGACGCGCATCTATTTCAGCCACTTCCTGACGCACTGGTGCCATCAGAAGCAGGCCTTCGCCCCGTACCTCGAGGAGTGGATCGACAACTTTTCCCGCCCCGGCAACATCCAGGGCGGGTTCGACTGGTACATCGGCGTCGCGGCCTTCCGGCGCCGGATGATGCGTGAGGGTGCACTGCCGATCGCCAAGATCAGGGCGCCGACCTTCGTTCTGTGGGGGCGGCACGATCCGGTGCTGCAGTACGCGTGGACGGACAGGCTCGGCGATTATTTCGAAACGCTCACCCTCGAATGCGCCGAGGACGCAGGCCATTTCGTGCATTTCGAGGTGCCGGAACTGGCAAATGAACGAATCATCCAGTTTCTATGCTGAATTGTTAGTCGTCACGCTTTGGTCGCATGGCGACCGCAAGGCCAATCAGCATTGCCAATGATCCGACAACTCCAGCGATCAACCCGGCGTAAGTAGTTGGCCACCAGCGGTCGAGCGCGAATGCGGTGGCAACGACCGTGGCAATCACCGGGATGGAGATGACAAGGCCTCGCAGTATCGCTTGTTTTTGGTTCACGGCAATCTCCTGATGAAAGGCCTGACGATCCAAATTCGTTGTCGGCTGGCGCGAAGCGCACGGCTCCAGCGTTATACCCCTACCTGCCCTTGAACGCCGGTTTGCGCTTCTCCATGAACGCGCGACGGCCTTCGACGTAGTCGGCGCTGGCGAAGCAGGCGTCGACCAGCGCGTCGAGTGCGGACAGATCGGCAAGGGCCGGGTTCTGGTCGAGGGCGTCGACGCAGCGCTTGGCGGCGAGGATCGACAGCGGCGCATTGCCGGCGATCTCGGTCGCAAGGGCGAGCGTCGCGGCCTCGAGCTCGGCCGGCGCCACCACCGAGTTGACGAGGCCCATGGCGGCCGCCTCGGCGGCGGAGAAGCGGCGGCCGGTGAACAGCAGCTCCTTGGCGCGGGCAGCCGAGACCACGGCCAGCATCGGGCGCAGCCAGCGGACGTTGTAGCCGATGCCGAGCTTGGCGGCGGGCACCGAGAACTGCGACACGCTCGAGGCGACCCGCAGGTCGCAGCATAGCGCGACCTCGAGGCCGCCGCCGAGGCAGAAGCCGTTGATCATCGCGATGGTCGGCTTCGACGAGGCGGCAAGCGTCTCGAACGCCACGTTGTTGAGGCGGTCGTAGTCGGCGGCGCTGGCGGCGGTGCGGGTCTGCTCGAACTCGGAGATGTCGGCGCCGGCCGAGAATGCCTTGTCGCCGGCGCCCTTGAGCACGATGACGCGCACCGCCGAATCGGCTTCAGCGGCGCGGATCAGCTCCGGCAAGGCGGTCCACATCGCGGTGGTGAAGGCATTGAGGCGCGTCGGGTTGTCGATCGCGATGTGCAGCACGCCGTCGCGCAGTTCGGATTTCAGGCCGGCGGAGGTGCTGGCGGGCTTGGACATTTCCGGATACATCCTAGATAGGGCATAATGATTGCGCGAGATGATTGCACGGCTCGACCGGTCGCCCAGCCAATGAAACGTGATGGCAGAAGGTCGCACAGTGCGTTGACGAAGGCATAGGTGCTGGCTACGCCTTTGGGCAAGGCCAATCACGAACGTCCGGCAGCCAACCAGGAGCAGGCCATGGCGGTGACGAAGCAAGTCAATGCGAAGTCGGTGATCCACGCGGTCGACCCGATCTGGGCCGCGGTCAGGGCGGAAGCCGAGGCGGCGATCGCAGCCGAGCCGGCGCTCGGCGGCTTCATCTTTGCGACCATCCTCAGCCATGACCGGCTGGAGGATGCGGTCAGCCACCGGCTGGCGCAGCGCCTCAACCATTCCGACGTCGATGCCGGCATGATCAACAGCCTGTTCCAGGGCGTGCTGACCTCCGAGGCCGGGATCGGCCGGGCGTTCCGGGCCGACCTCGCCGCCGTCTTCGACCGTGACCCGGCGTGCAAGCGCTACCTCGAGCCGCTGCTCTATTTCAAGGGCTTCCACGCCCTCGTCACCCATCGCTTCGCGCACGCGCTGTACGCCGCCGGCCGCCGCGACTTCGCCCTCTATCTGCAGTCGCAGGCGTCGCGGATATTCGGCATCGACATCCATCCGGCCGCGCGCATCGGCGTCGGCATCATGATCGACCACGGCACCGGTATCGTCATCGGCGAGACGGCGGCGGTCGGCGACAATGTGTCGATCCTGCAGGACGTGACCCTCGGCGGCAACGGCAAGGAGACCGGCGACCGTCATCCCAAGATCGGCGACAACGTGCTGCTCGCGGCCGGCGCCAAGGTGCTCGGCAATATCCGCGTCGGCAACTGCTCGCGGGTCGCCGCCGGCAGCGTGGTGCTGGCCGAGGTGCCACCCAATACCACGGTTGCCGGAGTGCCGGCGAAGGTCGTCGGTCCGGCGGGCTGCCCGGAGCCGGCGCGCAATATGGATCAAAGGCTTGCGCCGGGCGATTGCGGGTGTCAGGAGAGGGCCTGAACCGACATCGCAATGACGAGGAGAGGGCCTGCCAGATGAAGGAAGACGTCCCGAGATTGCAGGCCTACCTGCGCAAGACCTTCGGCAACGAGGCGATCCGCGTCGTCATGCACGGCCGCAAGAAGGACATGGCCGAGGTCTTCGTCGGCCAGAACCAGATCGCCCAGCTCTATCGCGACGAGGAGGACGGCGAGGTCAGCTATCAATTGCAGATGGCGATCCTCGATATCGATCTCGAGGACGTGTGAGGGCGGGCGGGCAAATGGCGATGTTCTCGCTCGACGACAAGCGCGTCATCCTGCCGGAGAGCGGCGATGCCTGGATCGCCGGCAACGCCACTGTGGTCGGCAACGTGATCCTCGAGGATGACGCCAGCATCTGGTTCAACACCGTCGTGCGTGGCGACAACGAGCCGATCCGCATCGGCGCGCGATCGAACATCCAGGATGGCTGCGTCCTGCACACCGATCCGGGCTTTCCGATGTTGATCGGCGCGGACGTCACGATCGGGCACATGGTGATGCTGCACGGCTGCCGCATCGGCCGCGGCAGCCTGGTCGGCATCGGCGCCATCGTCCTCAACGGCGCCGAGATCGGCGAGGACTGCCTGATCGGCGCCGGTGCGCTCATTCCCGAGGGCAAGAAGATACCGGCCCGCTCGGTGGTGATGGGGCAGCCTGGAAAGATCGTGCGCGAGGTGACAGATGCCGACATGGAGCGGATGCGCGCCGGTGTCGCGAGCTACCAGCGCAACTGGAAACGGTTCAGCGCCGGCATGAAGCCGCAAACCTGACGATCGTCAGCGCTGCGCCTTGACGCCGGAGATCGCGACCGGTGCCTGCGCTTCCTTCGGATCGAGCGACATCCAGATGCGCGGGTTGATATACGACTGGCGCATGATGAACTCGTAGCCGGTGGCATGCCACGGCTTCACCGTCGCCACCTTGTTGTCGAGGATGAAGTCGCCCTGGGCGACGCGCGCGGTGAGAATGGCGTGGCCGTCGCCCTTCTCGTCCTTCACCACCGTGATCAGCAGGCTGCTGACCGGCCAGCCGCGCCTGATCAGGATCTGGCGCTTGAGCAGGGCATAGTCCTCGCAGTCGCCCTTGGTGGTCGGCAGCGTCCAGTATTCCTCGACCCCGTAGAGATCGATGTCGGTCGCCGGCTCGATCGAGGCGTTGACCAGACGATTGACCTCGTCGAGCTCCGACAGCCGCTCGGGCGAGGCGACAAAGCGGCTCTCGGGCATCGTCCCGGCCGCGCATTGATCGGGCGAGCGCTCGCAGAACTGGACAAAGCCGTAAGGCGGCGCCGCCTGGCCGAACACCCGCATGAACGGTGTGGAGCGATCCGAGGCGCGCGGCTTGTTGCTGCTCGCCGCCGCCTCGATCGGCGTGAGCAGTGAGAGCCCGGAGGCCAGGGCCATTGCGATCGACAGGCTACGCATCATACCGAACTCCGGACTGGAACACTCAAGAATGCGGTCAGTCGCCACTGACACTTTGGCACGGCACCCTCACCCGAAATAGCGCCGAAGGGCATCCGGGTTCTGGATGTCGAGAAACTGGACGCCGACGCCCTCGGCGTGATGGCGCACAACCAGGGCGCGCAGCTTGCCGAGCATGACCTCGCAGCCGATCGGCGGCCGGGTGGCGGTGACCACGGATGCGCCCGAGATCGAGACGTCCTGCAGCTTGACGTCGATCTCGGTGTCGTCGGCGAGCCGCAGCAGCGTCGTCTCGTTGCCCGAGACGATGCGGTCGTGGCCGGGGCGGCGGGCCTCGATGCCATCGAGCTCGCTGCGATTGATGAGCCAGGTGATCTGCGCGGCTAGCTTCTCGCGCTTGTGCTGGGTGGCGGCGATCTTCATCGTGAAGGCGCCGTCCGTGACGAGAGTGACGGAGCCCTCGATGCCGCCGATGAAGTCGAGGTAGGCGACGACCCGCTCGCCCTCGGAGACGGTGGCCGGTGCGGCAAAGCTCGCCTCGCCGACCGAAATCCCGGTCATGCGGCAGGGAAATTCCTGTTTGTCGGCGCGCATGAAGCGTCCGAGCAGATTGACCTCGAAACGGGCGTGAAGCTGCTGCTCGAGCTCGGCCCGGGGCGCTGCGCCGCCGGTTGGCGTCACCGCCAGAATTCGGCGCGTCGGGGCCTTGGACTGGAGCGCGGTATCGGACATGGGCACCTGCAGCAATTGGCAAGTTCTTGCGGAGACGAGGCTCGCCTGGCCGGTGGACCGTCGCGCCGGATGTTTCCGCAGATGGCTTTGAACAGCAATCCTAGCCGCCGGGGCTTAACGCCGGACTAACGCGCTGGCTCCTTTTGACACACGCCGGTGATCAGCGATCGTCCCGCTCGCTCTTGGCGAGGCCGCCGTCGTAGACGCGGAACTGGCGCCGCGCGGTGCGCACCAGACGGGCGGCGCGGGTATGCGGCAGGAACGGCGACTGGCGTTCGCCGGCGGCGAGCACGGCGTGCGGACGTCCGTCCGGCCAGATCACCTCGTGGTGGACGACGTGCTGCCGGTCGAGGCGGACGCAGCCGAGCCATTCCGGCGGATTGGCACAGCTGATCGCGCCGACGATGCGGTCGATCACCTGACCGGTATGAACGAGGGGGAGCAGAACCGCCTCGAACGTCGCCGGGCGTCCGTCTGGCGCCTCGGCCACGAATTCGATCGTGCCGACGCCGCCCTGGTTCGCGAGGCTCGACATTACGACGGCAATCCCCTCGCGATCGGCTTTCGACCACAGGTCGAGGAAGCTGGCGCCGCGGAACTCGACGCCGAAACACTCGAAGATCCGGGTCCCGGCGAGGCGGAATCGATAGGTGGAGCCCTCCGACCGTTCCAGAATGAACGTCTCCGGCAGGATGCTGCCGATCCGCGCCGGCTCGATCTCGAAACGGCGGGGCGCGATGCGCTTGCCGCGAACCTCGTTCCAGTAGGAATAAAGGATCTGACTGGTCTTATTCTTCATCGAAGTCTTCCTGGCGGCAAATGGAGCGCCCCGCTCCTGCCCGTTTGTTGAGCAGGTTCCGTGCCAGTGCCGGACTGCCGGCGGCCGTGGCAGGCCGATATGCCAAGTCGATTGCAGTGACTTGCCGTCAACGTTAATCGGGAAGGCAGGTTCAGCTGCAGCGGGTCGAGGTGAAGCCGGTGGCGCAAGATCAGCCGATGTTCAATGGGCCCCGCATCGTCGTGGTGCTGCTCGGATTGCTGGTCGCGATCCATGTCGGCCGACAGTTGCTCGGCGAGGAGGAGGACCAGTGGCTGGTGCTGGCGATGGCGTTCATCCCGGCGCGCTACGCCGGGGTCGAGCTGCCTGGCGGCGAGGTTGCGAAATTCTCGTCATTCCTCACCCACGCCCTGCTGCACGGCGATTTCCTGCACCTGGCGGTCAATTCAGGCTGGCTCCTCGCCTTCGGCAGCATCCTGGCGCGGCGCATCGATGCGCTCCGCTTTGTCGGGCTCGCCGCGATCTGCGCGGTCGCTGGCGCGGCGTGCTTCCTGGCCGTGAACTGGGGGCTGCTGGTGCCGATGATCGGCGCCTCGGGGGCGATCTCGGGCATGATGGGCGCCGCGATGCGGTTCATGTTCGTGCCGGGCGAGGACGGCCGCGCGATGACATTCATGCAGATGATGCAGGATCGCCGAGCGCGCACGATGATCCTGTCATGGCTGGCGTTGAACCTGTTGTTCGGGCTGCTGCTCGGCAACATGCTGTCGGCTGGCGGAATTGCCTGGGAAGCGCATCTCGGCGGCTTTCTTGCCGGAATGGCGCTGTTCCCGCTGTTCGATGCCGGCGCCCGGCCGCTGCCACCCGCCGACGGCATTGACATCTGGCGTTGAGAGGCAGCGCAAAGGGGTTGCATTGCCGGCGAACTTGATCGAGCATCGTTCCTTCAATGGTGAGGAGGAAACGCCAGGATCCAGTTGCGGCCGCGGCCATTGATTGGCCAGCCGACCGCAGGGGCGCATCCGGACTTCGAGACCAGGCGCGTATTGCGGCGCCGCACGGATGCGCCGACTTCACGCTCAGACCTCACCTGCCAAAGAAAAGCGAGGTGTGACAATGAATGTTGCAGCCATCCTGAAGGGCAAGAGCGGCGGGGTCGCGACCAGCTCGCCCGACGCCACCCTGCAAGACATTGCGAAGTTGCTGGCCGAAAAGCGCATTGGCGCTACCGTCATCGTCGACGGGCAAGGCGCGGTCGTCGGCATCCTCTCCGAGCGCGATCTGGTGCGGATCATCGCCAGCCGGGGCGGCGGCTGCCTGGTCGAGCGTGCGTCGTCGATCATGACCAAGGAGGTGACGACCTGCACCCCCGACGAGCCGGTCGATCGGCTGATGGCGACCATGACCGCCGGCCGGTTCCGCCACGTGCCCGTGGTCGAAGGCGGCCGGCTGGTCGGCATTGTCTCGATCGGCGACGCGGTCAAGCACCACATCGCCGAGGTGGAGCTCGAGGCGACGTCGCTGAAGAACTACGTGCTCGCCAGCTAAATGCAGCCGGATCTGGCCGGCCGGCTGCCGATCAGATGCGGCTGGCCGATCGCGCCGCCGCCTGCCCGGCGCCGGCCGCAGGGGGGCGCGGATCGAGCGAGCGGCGGAACTCCAGCTCGCGTGTGATCTCCTCGATCTCGCGCCGCGCGGCGAGGTGCCCGCGCTCGATCAGCTCGTCGGCGCGATGGAAATCGAACAGGCCGATCCCGGACAGGCGCGGGTTGATGAGCGCGTCCGGCGGGTCGCCGGCCAGGCGCGAGCGGGCAATGCGATCCTGGACGATGTTGAAGGCGTCGACCATCACGGTGGAAATGCCGGGTGCGCCCTCGCCCCTGCCGAACAGCTGGTCCTTCAGCAGCTGGCGCACCGGCACGCCGGTGCCGGACGGCGGCTCGGCCGGCTCGGCGCCGGGCGGATGATGGCCGCCGACGTCGGGATTGGCGACGACCGTGCCGCGCCCGAACATGTCGGCGTTGAGATTGACCGCGATCACGTAGCGCGCGCCCATGGCGCGGCAGACGCTGACCGGCACCGGATTGACGAGCGCACCGTCGAACAGCCAGCGGTTGTTGATGTTGACCGGCCTGAAGATGCCGGGCAGGGCATACGAGGCGCGCATCGCCGACACCATGCGGCCGCGCGACAGCCAGACCTCGTGGCCGCTGCCGATCTCGGTCGCCACCGCCGTGAACGGACGGTCGAACTGCTCGATCGTCGAGTTGCCGAGTGCCTGCTCGAGCCTGGTGCACAGCTTCTGGCCGTTGATCAGGCCGGAGCCGGAGAGATTGAAATCGAGGTAGCCGAACACTTTGCGGCGGGTGAGCTCGCGGGCAAAGGTCTCGAGCTCGCCGAGTCGCTCGGCGACGAAGCAGCCGCCGACGACGGCGCCGATCGAGGTGCCGGCGATGATGTCGGGTACGATGCCGGCGTCGAGCAGTGCGTGGATGACGCCGATATGGGCCCAGCCGCGCGCTGCGCCGCCACCCAGCGCCAGGCCGATCTTGGTTTTCGCCATGGCCGAACTACTCTCCCTCGCCTGGCCGCCGGTCGCGAGCAATACGGACCGGCTCCCGTGCGCACTCGTCGTTGGTCTTGCCTGCGTCCTTCGTTAACAACCCGCTGCAAGTCGTATGCCGACTGCGGCCGGCTGATTTGGCGTCCGTTGATATTAACCGACAGGGCTTAAGGCCAAGTGACCTCTGCCGCCCTGCTCCTCCTGGTGGACGCACCGGCGGGCCAGATCGTTCAAAAAGCGAACAGAATTATGGTGGCACACGCCCCGGTGCGTTCCGCCGCGGGTCGATTCCGGGCAGTTGCTGTTGCGTAGCGGGCCGGCTAGCTGTGATCGCGGCCGGCGAGAGCGGCATCGTCCACGTCGACCAGCGCAAAATCAGCCGATGGCTGCCCGTCGAGCTCGACCGAGCGATAGAAGCACGACCGGGCTCCGGTATGGCAGGCGACGCCGGCGCCAGCGAGCCTGGCCCGCACCAGCACCACGTCCTGATCGCAGTCGACGCGCACCTCCTCGACGTGCAGCACGTTGCCGCTCTCCTCGCCCTTCAGCCAAATCCGCTTGCGCGAGCGGGTCCAGAAGTGCGCCTTGCGCGTGGCGAGCGTCAGCGCCAGCGCTTCCGAGTTCATCCAGGCGAACATCAGAACGGTGCCGTCACCGGCGTCGGTCACGATGGCGGGGATCAGGCCTTCCGCGTCGAATTTCGGCGTGAACCGGTGTCCGTGCTCGAGGTCATGGGGTGTGCCGGGGGCGGGAAAGCGGTCGGACTGGCTCATTTTCTCACACGCTGTCTTTCCGTTCGGAGTGCGAATTCGGGACGCACCAGCCGCGATTAGCAGCGCTTGCCGGGCAGCATTGCAGCGCAAGTGGTCGCGGGTCTCGTAGCCGAAGGCCAAATCGCCTATATTGTGGGGCGGTACGCCGGAAAAGAAAACCGGCAATCGCATGGCCGGCGACGGACATGCGTGCCGAGGCGAAAGGTGGTCATGACCCAGCTCAGCGACATCTACAACTCCAAGATCCTGGAGCTGGCGGCCGCCATTCCGCGCGGCCAGCGGTTGCCACACCCCGATGCCACCGCATCGGCGCACTCGAAGCTGTGCGGCTCGACCATCAACGTCGACATGTCGATGCGCGACGGTGTCGTTGTGGACTATGGCCAGACGGTCAAGGCCTGCCTGCTCGGGCAGGCAGCCGCATCGGTGATGGGTCGGGAGATCATCGGCTCGACGGCGGCCGAGTTGCGCGAGGTCGGCCACCAGATGCGGGCGATGCTGAAATCGGACGGCCAGCCCCCGACGGGTCGCTGGTCCGACCTGGCCGTGCTCGAGCCCGTGCGCAACGTCAAGGCGCGACACGCATCGACGCTTCTGGTGTTCGATGCGGTCGAGCGCGCGCTCGATGCCATCGAGCAGCGCTCCGCCGCCGGCGTGCCGGTCGAGGCGCGGTCGTGACCGCCGGCATCGTGAGCGGACTGTCGCGCGCGGTGCTGAAGGCGCCGGTGCACCTCTATCGGTGGACGCTGAAGCCGCTGATCGGTCACGAGTGCAGGCATTTGCCGACATGCTCGGCCTACGCGCTCGATGCCATCGACCGTAACGGCGCCTGGCGTGGGTTCTGGCTGGCCACTTCACGCGTCTGTCGGTGCCATCCGTGGGGTACGTCGGGCTTCGATCCGGCGCCCGACATCACGCACGAGCACCATCCGTTGCAGCCGTGGCGTTATGGCCGGTGGCGGCGGCAGGTAGCAGCCACGCCGGTTCCGCCGGTCGGACACAGCTGATCAGTGCGGCAGGCGGCCGATGCGGTCGGCGGCGCCAACGGCGCCCATCTCCTGCGCCCGCGAGTACCATTTCCGGGCGGCGTCGGGATCGCCCTGCAGGCCCTTGACGCCGCGGCGGGCAAGCTCGTTGGGATCGTAAGTGGTTCCGAGCGCCAGCGCCGCCTCCGGCAGCCCGGCGTCGGCGGCGCGCTGATAGAGAAGGCGAGCGGTGGCCACGTCGCCGCCGGCGAACTCCGCATCGCCCCGCCTCAGCATCTTGATGGCGCGCTCGCGCTCCTCGGGGTTCATCGCCGGCGCCGACGGCGCGACCGGTCGCTGGATCGCAGGCGTCGGCGGCTTGACGAGTGACGGCGCGGTGGCGGCCTCGTTGCCGAGCGCGGCACTGCTCGGCAGACGGCTGGTCGGCGTCGCGGGCGCCTGCGGAGCGGCAATCGTGCCGATCGTGCCGGCGGTGACCGCCAGCGTCGTGTGCGCCTCGGCGAGGACGTTGCCCTCGATCGACAGCAGGGCCAGCTGCAGATCCGCCCGGCCGGTGGTGGCGAGCGGTACGGTCAGCTTGAGCTCGGCAAGGCTGGTGATCGGCAATGCCCAGGTCCCGGGCGACACGAAATGGCCGTCGGAAAAGGTCGTCTGCGCGGGCAGTCCCTTGATGCGCAGGAAGCTGTTGCGGGGCAGGGAGGCAGTCGGTCCGACCTGGATCGCAATCGGCGTCTCGACCATCGGCTCGACCAGGATGATCGCGGCGACCGTTATGACCGGCGGACCGCCGGCCGGCTGCTGCGCGCCGGCGCCGGCCGCGTAGACGGCGAGCAGCAGCAGTGCCGCAAAACCGAAGATATTCGCCATCCGCCCCATGCCACTCACGCCTCCCCTCGCTCCCCCTCGATGGTGCGCCGCGCGCGGGCGACGCTGCTGCTATTGCTGCGCCTTCTGCTGCTTGCTGCGCCATTCCAGGAACTGCTGGAACAGGCGCTCCTGCTCGGCGGCATTACCGGGCGCGACCCGGCTCGCCTGCTGGCGGGCAAGCTGAGGATCGATCGGCGCGGCGGCACTTGACTGCGTGGCAGTACGGTCGAGCATCTCCTGGGCGGCGGGGAAGCGCTTCCAGCCCTTCAGCTCGCCGGCGAGGTTGGTCTCCTTCCACTTGACGTGGCGGGGCGGCTTCTGGAAATCCGGGAACTGGGAGAAGAACGCCTGGGTGAACTTGGCGACCCGGCGATAGCGATCGGTGTCGCGCGGCCAGTTGTAGGCCGCAAGCACCGCGCCGATCGCGATCGTCTCGATCTTCTGTCCCTTCGGGATCGCGTTCGGATAATCCTGGTTCTCCAGCACGGCCGGGAAGTAATCCTGCTCCAGGGCCTCAGTATAGGGGATCGGCAGCAGCTTCATGCCGGGCTCGAGGGTGAGCTTGGCGAACGATGCCGACGGCTTGCCGGCGATCAGCACGGTCGCCGCGATCTCGCCGCTCTTGATCTTGAGGAACGCGTCGGACTGGCCCATGTTGACCTCGACCGGCTTGACGCCGAGGGCCTCGAAGATCAGCCGCGACGAGAACTGCGTGCCGCTGCCGGCATCGCTGAAGTTGACCTTCTTGCCCTCGAGATCCTTGAACGAATTGATGCCCTCGCCGGCGAGCAGGTGCAACTCCTCGTTGTAGAGCTTGGCGATGTAGGCCAGCCGGTTCTCGATGTTGCTGCCGAAGTCGTTGTTCTTCTTCAGGTACGACATCAGGTCGGACTGGGTGATGCCGAGATCGATGCCGCGCAGGTGCAGGATGTCCTTGACGTTCTGATACGCGCCCTTGCCGATCACCGGCAGGATGCGCAGGTCGTCGCCGTTATCGAGCACCGCCGACATGTCGTAGGTCAGGAACAGGTAGGTGCCGTTCGGGTTGCCCGAGATGATCGCAACCGTATTCTGGTTGAGCCGCTCGGTGAGCTCTGCGTGGCTCGACCGGCCGGCCGGACCGCGCGCCGGGCGCGCGGCGGCGGCGGGCGCGGCGCCCGCCTTGGCCTGCGCCAACTCGATCAGATTGTTGGTGGCCGCGGCAGGCGGCTTCGACAGAAGCTGGGCGTGGGCCCTGGACGGACCCGAGACGAGGCCGCCCGACACTATACAGATCATGACGGCCATAGCCGCGAAGGTTCGCTGCACGCTATCCATCCCCAACAGTTGGATCGCAACGGCGCCCCCGCAACCGGCTCGATAAGCCCTTCTACCGGATTGCGCCGGAAGAGGGAACCGATAAGCGATCTGTTTTTCACGTCGGCCTCACCCGACCGTGAACAAACTTGGCGTCAATTGTGAGCCGCCGATGATCAGATTGTGGCTGTTTTGCGGCATTATCGCACGGGGACCCGGTTGCGTTCGATCGTTGACATGGCAGGGCGGTGACGCTTAACGAGCGCCCAGCCAATTCAACGGCCTTTTACCTGCGTGGTTGGCAGTGAGTGAAAGGAGAACACCCGATGTCCGAAGTCACCCTCACCATGCCCGACGGCGCCAAGCGCCGCATTGCCAAGGGCACGCACCGGCCTCGATGTCGCAAAAGCGATCTCGCCGTCGCTGGCCAAGCGCACGGTGGCGATGACGCTCGACGGCGTGCTGACCGATCTTGCCGATCCGATCGACGCCGATGCCGCGATCAAGTTCGTGGCGCGCACCGATCCCGAGGCGCTCGAGCTCATCCGGCATGATTGCGCGCACGTGCTGGCGGAGGCCGTTCAGCAGCTTTGGCCGGGCACCCAGGTGACGATCGGCCCGGTGATCGAGAACGGCTTCTTCTACGATTTCGCCAAGGCCGAGCCGTTCCTGCCCGAGGACCTGCCGCGGATCGAGAAGCGGATGGCCGAGATCATCGCCCGCAATGCTCCCTTCACCAAAGAGGTGTGGAGCCGCGACAAGGCCAAGGACTTCTTTCGCTCGAAGGGCGAGCTGTTCAAGGTCGAGCTGGTCGATGCGATCCCGGCCGGTGAGGACTTGAAGATCTACGCCCAGGGCGAATGGATGGACCTGTGCCGTGGCCCGCACATGACCTCCACCGGCGGCATCGGCAAGGCCTTCAAGCTCACCAAGTTCGCCGGCTCCTACTGGCGCGGCGACGCGAAGAACCCGCAGCTGCAGCGCGTCTACGGCACCGCCTTTGCCACCGAGGCGGAGCTCGCCGCCTACCTGAAGCAGATCGAGGAAGCGGAGAAGCGCGACCATCGCAAGCTCGGCCGCGAGATGGACCTCTATCACTTCCAGGAGGAAGGTCCCGGTGTCGTCTTCTGGCACGCCAACGGCTGGACCATGTTCCAGCAGTTGATCGCCTACATGCGCCGTAGGCTCGCCGAGGATTATCAGGAGGTGCAGGGACCGCAGCTGCTCGACAAGTCGCTGTGGGAGACCTCCGGCCACTGGGGCTGGTACGCCGACAACATGTTCGCGGTGAAGTCGGCGACAGCCTTCCTCAACCCCGAGGACGACGCGGCCGAGCATCGCGTGTTCGCGCTGAAGCCGATGAATTGCCCCGGTCATGTGCAGATCTTCAAGCACGGCCTCAAGAGCTATCGCGACCTGCCGATGCGGCTCGCCGAGTTCGGCTGCGTGCATCGCTACGAGCCGTCGGGCGCGCTGCACGGCTTGATGCGCGTGCGCGGCTTCACCCAGGACGACGCGCACATCTTCTGCACCGAAGAGCAGCTCGAAGCCGAGTGTCTCAAGATCAACGACCTGATGATGTCGGTCTACAAGGACTTCGGCTTCGAGGAGGTGGTGGTGAAGCTCGCCACCCGGCCCGAGAAGCGCGTCGGCACCGACGCCATGTGGGACCACGCCGAAGGTATCCTGAAGAAGGTGCTGTCGAGGATGGCGGCCGAGGACAACCGCATCAAGACCGGCATCAATGAGGGCGAAGGCACGTTCTACGGCCCGAAGTTCGAATACACCCTGCGCGATGCAATCGGGCGGGAATGGCAGTGCGGCACCACGCAGGTCGACTTCAATCTGCCGGAGCGGTTTGGTGCGTTCTACATCGCAGCCGACGGCGCAAAGACGCAGCCGGTGATGGTGCATCGCGCCATCTGCGGCTCGCTCGAACGCTTCCTCGGCATCCTGCTCGAGAACTGCGCCGGCCATCTGCCGTTGTGGCTCGCCCCGCGGCAGGTCGTGGTCGCGACGATCGTGTCGGATGCCGACGACTATGCCGACGTCGTCCTGAAGCAGTTGAAGGCGGCAGGCCTCAGGGGCGAGGTCGACCTGCGCAACGAGAAGATCAACTACAAGGTGCGCGAGCACTCCGAGGCCAAGGTGCCGGTGATGCTGGTGGTCGGGCGGCGCGAGGCGGAGGAGGGCAAGGTCGCGATGCGGCGGCTCGGCAGCAACGAGAACAAGGTGATGGGTCTCGCCGAGGCGATCACGATGCTGCAGGACGAGGCGATGCCGCCCGACATCAGGCGGGCGCGGGCAGGCTAGCGTCCCGTTCGCGAAGTTCGTCACCTTTCGCGGCGATGACTGTACGAACTTCGCGAACGATAAGGACACTAGCAGGCCATTGATCCTAGTGTGATTCAGATTCCGAAGTTCGCAACTCGGTGTTGCCGGGAGGTGATTGCGAACTTCGGAATCATCACACTAGGCGCAAGGGGGAGAATGGCGATGGCGCGACTGGTTGCGATCTACAGCATGCCAAAGGACACGGCGGCGTTCGACGCATATTACTACGGCACGCACGTGCCGTTGGCGAAGAAGCTTCCCGGGCTGACGCGCTACGAGGTCAGCACGGGCACGGTGACCGCGCCGGCCAGCAGCAAGGGCGTGTATCTCGTCGCGACCCTGCATTTCGCCAGCATGGATGAGCTCAACCGGGCGCTCGGCTCGGCCGAGGGCAAGGCGACGGCGCGCGACCTCGCCAATTTCGCGACCGGCGGCGTCGACCTGCTTGATGTTCGACGGCCGGGACATCTGACGGCCGGGCGGATCAACCGTGACGACGAGGGAAACAATGAAGCCGGAGCGTTGCCGCTCCGGCTCTTGTCGATTGAGCGGCTCGATCTATTCGTCGCTCAGTACCAGCGGCGCTCCCGCGGGTGCCACCAACCGGTGCGGCCGCCCTCCGAACGCCAGATCCAGTAGCGGCCGGGGCTCGGCGGACGGCACACGACGCGGCCATAAAGGCGCGAGTGATAGTGCCAGCCGCGCGGTCCAAGCACGCACGCGCGGTGGAAGTCATGGACCTTCTCGACCAGCGAGGTGTCGGCCACGGCGCCACCGCCGGCGACGCCGCCCAGGGGCGCCGCGCTGGCGGTCGAAACAGCGAGCAGCCCGGCGGTCGCCAGACCGGCCGCGCCAAGCATTGCATTCTTCATCAGTTTTCCCTTCCTAGAGGTTGAGCGATCGAGGACGACCGCCCGGAGTGACCCCGGCAATCTCTCAACGGCGCATATGTCGAAAATCTGTCGCTCGCCGCCCAGCCGCCGCCGAAACGCATTTCAGATCTGCGCCAGGAACCGCACTGGTTTGCTCGCTCGCCGCAATTCGCAGCGCGGCGCGATGGGTTTTAGCCGCGGCCGCGATAGGGCGCGACCCCCTGGTCCGGCAGCCATACGCCAGCCGGCAAGGTGCCCACCTGCCAGAATACGTCGATCGGGATGCCGCCGCGCGGATACCAGTAGCCGCCGATCCGCAGGTACGCCGGCTCGAGCAATGCCGCGAGGCGCTTGCCGACCGCCACCGTGCAGTCCTCGTGGAAGGCGCCGTGGTTGCGGAACGAGGCGAGGTAGAGCTTCAGGCTCTTGCTCTCGACCAGCCAGGCGGCGGGGACATAGTCGATCACCAGATGGGCGAAATCCGGCTGGCCGGTCACCGGACAGAGCGAGGTGAACTCGGGCGCGGTGAAGCGGGCAACGTAGGGCGTATCGGGATGCGGGTTCGCCACCCGGTCGAGGATGGCCTCGGCGGGGCTCGCCGGCAATGCCGACTGCCGGCCCAGGTGCTGGCTGCTCATTGGCTGCTGCGACATGCTCAGTCTCCGTTCAGGCCGGGACCATGGCGAGGCGCTCGTCGCGTCGCCGCAACCAGGCGATCATCGGGATCGTCAGCAGCACCATCCAGGCCTTGCCGACTACCTGGCCGGCGAGATAGTCGAGGCTGCCGAACGCAAGGCCGAGAAACAGGACGCTATCGACGACGAGCCCGACGGTGCTGCTGGCGACCACCGCCAGCACCAGTCCCCGCCGCTGCAATGGCGTGTAGACCGCGAGATCGGCGCCTTCCGACATCAGGAACGCGGCGGCCGAGGCGATCACCAGCATCGGCGGCGCCACCAGGGCCGACAGCGCGGTGCCGGCAAGGATCGCCACCACTGCCCAGCCGACCCCGAGCCGGCGCTGCACCAGATCGCGCAGCACCAGGGCGAGGCCGATCATGGCGACGCCGCTCGGCGCCTTGAGACCGGGCGCGACCGGGATCAGGCAGGGTCCGTTCGGCACGCAGACGGTGCCGACGTTGCCGATCAGCCAGTTGGCGGCGGGGATGCAGAGCGCGAAGGCCAGCAGGAACAGCAGGCCTTCCGCCGTGCGGCGGTCGAGGTTCATGGCGGATCTCCGATTTCTATAGCGCAACGAGATGGCGCGCTGGACCCAAGGTCCCTGGTTGCAGGTGGCGCGGTGGTAGCGCAGCAGGCGGGGCGGCGGCAACGGTTAATTGCAGGCGAGCGCGGAGCTTCCGGAGCAAGCGGGAGATCCGCGCCGCTACGACCATTGAGTTCCGTAACACTCGCCATGGGCCCGCGGCTGGGCGCAGGGGCTCGCGACGGCGCCGGTCCCCCACGCGCCTCAATACGTCAGCGCGGCCTTGATCGCGGCGAGCTCGGCCTTGGGGTCGGCAAAGGCTTCGTAGGCGTGGCCGGAACGGCGATACCAATAGCGCGCGTTGCCTTCGTCGCCCTCGATCTTGTGCAGGCAGGCATGCAGCCAGCAGAAGTCGCGGTCGTCCTCGTCCCGCTGGGCGATTTTGTGCGCCTCGTCCCAGCGACCCGCGATCGCGAGCTCGACGCCTTCGATCAGTGCTTGCCGGCTTGCCATGTCTCGTATCCTCGTCTGCGCAATTCACAGGCCGGGCACTCGCCGCAACCGTGGCCCCAGTCATGGCGACGATCCCGCACGCCTCTGTAGCAGGTATGCGAAAGCTCGACGACGAGCCTGGTGAGCGGCGGACCGCCAAGGCTCTCGCCGAGCGCCCAGGTCGCCGCCTTGTCGAGCCACATCAGCGGCGTCTCGATCGCGAAATCCCGCCCCATGCCGAGGCTGAGCGCGCGCGCGAGCGCCTGCAGCGTCTCGTCGCGGCAGTCGGGATAGCCGGAGTAGTCGGTTTCGCACATGCCGCCGACGAGCGTCGTGATCCCGCGCCGGTAGCCGAGTGCGGCGGCGTAGGTGAAGAACAGCAGATTGCGCCCGGGCACGAACGTGTTGGGCAGGCCGGCGGCGGTCATCTCGATCGCGACATCGCGGGTCAGGCCGGTGTCGCTGATCTGACCGAGCGTCGCAAGGTCGAGCACGTGGTCACAGCCGAGACGGCCGGCCCAGTTCGGAAACAGCTGCGGCAACGCCGCGCGGATCGCCTGGCGGGCTTCCAGCTCGACGGCGTGGCGCTGGCCGTAGGTGAAGCCGATCGTCTCGACGAGGTCATACCTGTCGAGCGCGTGTGCCAGCGCAACGGTCGAATCCTGCCCGCCGGAGAACAGGACCAGCGCTGCGGTTGCAGTCGTCATGGGGATGGCTGGCTCCGCGGTTCTGGTTTGGTGTCGATGCGTGCGTCAGTATGGAGCGGAGCCTGCCCCGGATACAGGGGCTTTATGCGTTTCGAGGAACCGGCTAGAAGCGCCCCGATCGGGGCGATCCCGCCCTATTGCGCAGTTGCAATCCGCTCAGCATGAGGCCTGCCCCATGACCCAGATCCTCGATATCATCGGCCGCGAGATCCTCGACAGCCGCGGCAACCCGACCGTCGAGGTCGATGTCGTGCTCGAGGACGGGACGCTCGGCCGCGCCGCGGTGCCGTCGGGCGCCTCGACCGGCGCGCACGAGGCCAACGAGCTGCGCGACGGCAATCCGAAGCGCTACCTCGGCAAGGGCGTCACCAAGGCGGTGGCGGCGGTCAACGGCGAGATCTTCGAAGCGCTGCGCGGCATGGATGCCGAGGATCAGCGCCGCATCGACCACGCGCTGATCGCGCTCGACGGCACCAGGAACAAGGCCCGCCTCGGCGCCAACGCCATACTCGGCGTGTCGCTGGCGGTCGCCAAGGCGGCGGCGGAATCGTCCGGGCTGTCGCTCTATCGCTACGTCGGCGGCGCCTCGGCGCACGTGCTGCCGGTGCCGATGATGAACATCATCAACGGCGGCGCCCACGCCGACAACCCGATCGACATCCAGGAGTTCATGATCATGCCGGTGTCGGCGCCGACCTGCGCCGATTCGATCCGCATGGGCTCCGAGATCTTCCACACCCTGCGCAAGGGCCTCAAGGACGCCGGCCACAATACCAACGTCGGCGACGAGGGCGGCTTCGCGCCGAACCTCAAGAGCGCCGACGAGGCGCTGGGCTTCATCATGAAGTCGATCGAGGCGGCGGGCTACAAACCCGGCCACGACGTGATGCTGGCGCTCGATTGTGCGGCGACTGAGTACTTCAAGGACGGCAAGTATCACATCGAGGGCGAGGGCAAGGTTCTCGACAGTGCGGCCAATGCCAAGTACCTCGCCGACCTCGTTTCACGCTTCCCGATCATCTCGATCGAGGACGGCATGAGCGAGGACGACTGGGCGGGCTGGAAGGCGCTGACCGATCTCATCGGCACGAAGTGCCAGCTCGTCGGCGACGACCTGTTCGTGACCAACACCGAGCGCCTCGCCGAGGGCATCAGGACGCGCACGGCCAACTCGATCCTGGTCAAGGTCAACCAGATCGGCTCGCTCTCCGAGACGCTCGATGCCGTCAACATGGCCCAGCGCGCCGGCTACACCGCCGTCATGTCGCACCGCTCCGGCGAGACCGAGGACGCAACCATCGCCGACCTCGCCGTCGCCACCAACTGCGGACAGATCAAGACCGGCTCGCTGTCGCGCTCCGATCGTCTGGCCAAGTACAATCAGCTGATCCGCATCGAGCAGGAGCTGGGCGACGTCGCCCGTTTCGCCGGCCGCGGCGTGATCCGCTCGGCGGCAGCCTGAGCGGATCGTGAAATCGTCCGAATTCGGGCGCCGGCTTTACTCGCTCTTAAGCTTGCGGGCCTAGCGTCGGTGGTGTTCGGGCCTCGATTGCCCTTGTTCCTGGTTTTGCGTTGGCCCAGGTCCGAACGACAAGACGAGGAGATCCATGATCCGTCGACGGCTACCGCTGGTTCTGCTTGGCAGCCTGACAGTCGCGATCTACTTCGGCCATCATGCACTCAATGGTAGCCACGGCCTTCACGCGAGAAAGAATCTGATCGAGCGCTCCAGCATGCTGGAGCGCGACATCGCTCGCCTGGAGGCCGTGCGCGACCGTCTGCAGCGCGACGTGGCGCTGCTGGCGCCGGAAGCGCCCGATCCCGACATGGTGGCGTGGATCGCGGCCGATGTCCTCGGCTACGTGCCGAGCGGTGCCGTCGTTCTCGACCCGGCTCGCAGATAGCCCCGCGGCGAGGCTCGTTCGATCCGACGCCTCGGCCAAATTCACTCCGACTCCGGCTCGAAATTGCTTGCACCATGCTCTGGCAAGCCTGATACCGGTCGTGTAGCTTTCGACCAAAGTGGTGGATCGCCAGCGATCGCCGCCAGAAAATTCGAGGAGGCAGTATGGCAGCCGGGGAGACGACGCGCGGGTTCACACCAGGCGTTACATTCCAGGAGCATGGCAGTGTTGCGTCTGGCGGGTTCAATGCGTCGCCGTCAGCGCGCACGGTTGCCGGACCGGCCGCTGCGCCCCTGCCGGAATTCACGCGCCAGCAGGAGATCACCGCCTACCGCGAGATGCTGCTGATCCGCCGCTTCGAGGAGAAGGCCGGACAGCTCTACGGCATGGGCTTCATCGGCGGCTTCTGTCATCTCTACATCGGCCAGGAAGCAGTAGTGGTCGGCCTGCAGATGGCCGCCAAGACCGGCGACCAGGTCATTACAACCTATCGCGACCACGGCCACATGCTCGCCTGCGGCATGGACGCCAAGGGCGTGATGGCGGAGCTCACCGGACGGCGCGGCGGCTACAGTCGCGGCAAGGGCGGCTCGATGCACATGTTCAGCCGCGACAAGCAGTTCTTCGGCGGTCACGGCATCGTCGGCGCCTCGGTGCCGCTCGGCGCCGGCCTCGCATTCGCCAACAAGTACCGCGGCAACGACAACGTCTGCTTCTGCTATTTCGGCGACGGCGCGGTAAACCAGGGCCAGGTCTACGAGACCTTCAACATGGCCGAGCTGTGGAAGCTGCCGGTCATCTTCGTGATCGAGAACAACCGCTATGCGATGGGCACCGCGATCGAGCGGGCAAGTGCGACGACGAACCTGTCGCAGCGCGGCCTGTCGTTCGACATTCCCGGCGAGCAGGTCGACGGCATGGACGTGCGCGCGGTGAAGGCGGCTGGCGACCGGGTGGTGAAGTGGGTTCGCGAGGGCAACGGCCCGTACATTCTCGAGATGATGACCTACCGCTATCGCGGCCACTCGATGTCGGACCCGGCCAAGTACCGTACCCGCGAGGAAGTGGACAAGGTGCGCGAGGAACGCGACCCGATCGAGCGCAGCCGCGTCCGGATGATGGAAAGCCGCATCGCCTCGGAGGACGAGCTCAAGGCGTTCGACAAGGAGATCCGCGAGGTCGTCAACGCCGCCGCCGAGTTCGCCCAGACCGACGCCGAACCGGATGCGGCCGAGCTCTACACGGACGTGTTGCTGTAGGGGCCGCGGCCATGACCGAGTTCGCCCGCAATCCAGCCACCTATGCCGACTTCGAGGCAGTGCCGCAGGAGAAGGGCTGCCTGCGGGCGCGCGCATTCGCAGGCGAGGACGCAGTCGGGGCGCCGCCGTTCTCCGCGATCACGTTTTCCCTCACTGCACTTTGGCCATTCGATCTTCCGGCCGACCCCGCCGCCTGAGCCCGCACACCCAACGCACCACCCGGACCAACAACACCATGCCCACCCAGATCCTGATGCCCGCGCTGTCTCCGACCATGGAGGAGGGCAAGCTCGCAAAATGGCTGATCAAGGAGGGTGACACGGTCAAGAGCGGCATGGTGATCGCCGAGATCGAGACCGACAAGGCGACCATGGAGGTCGAGGCGGTCGACGAGGGCAAGGTCGGCGCCATCCTCGTCGCCGCGGGCACCGAGCGTGTGAAGGTCAACACGCCGATTGCGACCATCCTGGTCGACGGCGAAAGCGCGAGCCAGGCAGCGCCGCAATCGGCCGCCGCAAACGGTCACGCGCAGGCGGCGGCACCCGCGCCGGCCGCCCCGATGCCTGCGCCGAGCCGAGCCGGTGGTCCACGCCGCGCCGGCCGCGCCCGAGATCGCGCCCGGCACCGAGATGGTGACCCAGACCATGCGCGAGGCCTTGCGCGACGCCATGGCGGAAGAGATGCGCCGCGACAAGGACGTGCTGCTGATGGGCGAGGAGGTCGCCCAGTACCAGGGCGCCTACAAGGTCAGCCAGAACCTGCTGCAGGAGTTCGGCGACAAGCGCGTGATCGACACGCCGATCACGGAGCAGGGTTTTGCCGGCATCGGCGTCGGCGCGGCGCTGGCCGGCCTGAAGCCGATCGTCGAATTCATGACCTGGAACTTCGCCATGCAGGCGATCGACCAGATCATCAATTCGGCCGCCAAGACGCTATACATGAGCGGCGGCCAGATGGGCTGCCCGATCGTGTTCCGCGGCCCTAACGGCGCGGCTGCCCGCGTCGCCGCCCAGCATTCGCAGTGCTACTCGGCCTGGTACGCGCACGTGCCGGGCCTGAAAGTCGTCTGCCCGTCGAACCCAGCCGACGCCAAGGGCCTGATGAAGTCGGCGATCCGCGATCCGAACCCGGTGCTGGTGCTCGAGAACGAGATGCTCTACGGCACCAGCGGCGAGGTGCCGAAGGGCGACGACTTCCTGGTGCCGATCGGCAAGGCGAGGATCGCGCGCGCCGGCCACCACGTGACGATCGTGTCGTTCGCGCGCGGCATGAATTACGTGCTCGATGCGGCGAAGATCCTGGCCGCCGAGGGCATCGAGGCCGAGGTGATCGACCTGCGCTCACTGCGCCCGATCGACTGGGACACGATCCTCGGCTCGGTGCGCAAGACCAACCGTCTCGTCACGGTCGAGGAAGCCTGGCCGGTGTGCTCGGTCGGCTCCGAGATCTGCGCGCAGGCCGCGATCCAGGCGTTCGACTATCTCGATGCGCCGCCGGCCAAGGTTACCGGCGTCGACGTGCCGATGCCGTATGCGGCGAACCTCGAGAAGCTCGCCCTGCCGACCGCCGCTCAGGTGGTCGCCGCGGCGAAGGGTGTGCTGTACCGCTTGAGGTCATGTATCGCGTTGAGGCGGATCGGGGAATGGAACGAAATCCGAGATCATGCAAGGGATGATCGGCTCGATCCAGAGCGTGATGAGCCTGTTCTCGATGTTCTTCGCGATGATCTCCGGCTACATCGTCGCGCTGTTCCTGTTCCTCCATCGCGCGCCGATCGCGCTGCGGCTGCTGGCGTTCGCGCTGCTGTCGCTCGGCCTCGTCTTTCTCTGCGGCTCGGCGGTCGAGCGATCCAGCGCATGTCAGGACGGATTATTCGCCGGCTGGGCGAAGCTGCCGAACGCGATCATCGATGTCGAGGCGCTGCGCAACCCGGTGCAGATGGCCGTCATGCCCGCATTTGCCGCGTCGCAGCAGCAATTGGGTGTCGGGATCGGCTGGACGGTTGCGGTGCTCGTCTATCTCGCCCTGTCCTACCTGACGTTTTATTATCGCTGGCCCGCGGACGTCAGCACCGACCATCGACAAAGGACCCTGAAACCATGCCGACCCAGATCCTGATGCCCGCGCTGTCGCCGACCATGGAGGAGGGCAAGCTCGCCAAGTGGCTGGTGAAGGAGGGCGACGTCGTCAAGAGCGGCAAGGTCATCGCCGAGATCGAGACCGACAAGGCGACCATGGAGGTCGAGGCGGTCGACGAGGGCGTGGTCGGCCAGATCCTGGTTGCGGCCGGAACCGAGAAGGTCAAGGTCAACACGCCGATCGCGGTCCTGCTGGCCGAGGGCGAGAAGGCTGGCGCGCCGGTGGCGGCACCACCCGCGCCCGCACCGGCGCCGAGGCCGGCGGCGAATGGCCCTACCGCCGGGGCAGGCATGACACTGGCGGCCGCACCAGCGGCTGCCGGCTCGCCGCGGCCGCCGACGTTCAATGCGCCAATGCCCGGTGCCGGTGCGCCGGTCGCCGGCAGCCGCATGTTCGTCTCGCCGTTGGCGCGCCGCCTGGCCAAGGATAACGGCATCGACCTGGCGGCAGTGAACGGCTCAGGCCCGCATGGGCGCGTGATCCAGCGCGACATCGAGGCGGCGAAGGCATCCGGCGTCGCCCGGCCGGCGACGCCGCTGATGCCGGCCGGCCAGCCCTCGACCGCGATCCAGACCATGCCGGCGGCGACCGCTCCGGCGGTGCAGCCGATGGCCGACGACAAGATCCTGGCGCTCTATGAGAAGGGCTCCTACGAGGTGCAGCCGCACGACGGCATGCGCAGGGTGATCGCCGAGCGGCTGACCCAGTCGAAATCGACGGTGCCGCACTTCTACCTGTCGGTCGACGTGCGCCTCGACACGCTGCTGTCGGCACGCGAGCGACTCAACGCACGCTCGCCGAAGGACGGTCCGCGCGCCTACAAGCTCTCGGTCAATGACTTCATCATCAAGGCGCTGGCGCTGGCGCTGCAGCAGGTGCCGGCGGCGAACGCCACCTGGACGACACAGGGCATGCTGCGGCACCGCCACTCCGATGTCGGCGTCGCGGTCGCTATCGAGGGCGGCCTGTTCACCCCGGTGATCAGGCACGCCGAGCTCAAGACGCTCGCCGAGATATCGAACGAGATGAAGGACCTCGCCGAGCGCGCCCGCAAGCGCCGGCTCGCCCCGCACGAATACCAGGGCGGGACGACGTCGATCTCGAACCTCGGCATGTTCGGGATCAAGAGCTTCGACGCCGTGATCAATCCGCCGCACGCGACGATTCTGGCGGTTGGCGCCGGCGAGAAAAGGCCCATTGTCAACGGCGACAAGATCGAGGTCGGCACGATCATGAGCGCCACACTGAGCTGCGATCACCGCGTCGTCGACGGCGCCTTGGGCGCCGAAATGCTCAATGCTTTCAAATCCTTCATCGAGGATCCGGTGCGCATGCTGGTTTGACCGACTCGACCAGCCACCTGTGACAAGAGCACAACAGCTGTCGACTAATGCCACCCAATCGGCTGGCGGGGCGCAGATAGCCGGTGATAGTCTTGGTCGGGGATCTTGTGGCTGGTCCGGGGCAGGGCTAAGGGGCAAGGGAAGTATAGGGCGTAAAACCTTTAGTTTTTGGGGAACAGCACCATGTTCAAAATGCTCCAAGCGCCCGCCATCATCATCGCGGGTGCCGTACTGCTTGCCGGCTGTGCGGAGACCGCGACAGTATTCGGCGGCGGCAGCAATCTGACTACCGCTTCCGTAGTCGAGCCACCGAAGACCGATCCGGCATGTCTTTCGCTGGCGTCGCAGATCGATGGCTTGAAGAAGGAAGGCATCGCCGACAAGGTGGCGCAGGCCTCGATCAAGAAATACAAGATGACCACCGCCGATCTGGCCAAGGCCGACCAGCTGAATCGGACCAATACCGAGTTCCAGGCCAAGTGCTCGACCGTGAAGCCGGCGCCGGCGGTTCAGTCGGCATCGGCTGCGCCCGCGGCGGCGCAGGCCAAGGCGCCGGTCGCCAAGTCGGCAACGCAGTAGTATCAGCCATGAGTCGTCTGGGCCCGGTGTGGCGGGACACCGTGGTGCCAGCGCAGGCGAATGCTGATAGATGTCCGGGCGTGTCGACGCCCGGATCTTGAGACAGGATCTCTCTTGCAAGTGGGCGTGCACCCAGCCGACGGGTGCCGGCAGGTGGAACCGGAGACTAAGCGTGATGATTGAGAAGAGCGAGCTGTTGCGTCGAGGATCGTGCGTGTTGGTCGCGATCGGCATGGCCGTTGCAGTTGCGGGCTGCTCGGCCGGCGCCACCAGCGGCGGCGATCCCGGTGCGCAGGCGATGCCCGCCGGCATGTCCTGTCAGTCGGTACGCGCCGAATTGAACAGGATGGATAGCCAGGGCGCTCAGGCCAAGGTCGAGGCCGCGAGCCAGGGCAAGGGATCGCCCGACGCAAAGGCGGTCGCCGCCCGCTACAACCAGCTGCTGAACTATTACCTCGGCGCTCGCTGCCACGTGTGACGCCTTACCTTAAAGACGACGCGCAGCGGGGTGCGCGTCAGCCGGCTCCGTGGATCACCGCGGGGCCGGTTTTCGTTTCGCCAGGCAATGATTCGGCGCGAGACGCATGCCGGGCGCTTGCGGCAGGTTCCGCCCGATGCGCCGGCAAATGGCGCCAGCGCCTCGCGATTGACGAATGGCCGGGGCCTCCAACTGGCTGTTGACCTGCGACCGTGGTGCGGCTTCATTGCACAGACCATTCGATGGTCCGACGCAATCCCACCCGAAGCGTCCAACAACAGCATCCGGGAGCCCCATGTCCAGCTACGACATCATTATCATCGGCGCCGGACCCGGCGGCTATGTCACCGCCATCCGCGCCAGCCAGCTGGGCTTCAAGACGGCAATCGTCGAGCGTGAGCACCTGGGCGGCATCTGCCTCAACTGGGGGTGCATCCCGACCAAGGCGCTGCTGCGCTCGGCCGAGATCTATCACTACGCGACCCATGCCAAGGACTATGGCCTCAAGCTCGAAGGCACGATGAGCGTCGACAACGCGGCAGTGGTCGCGCGCTCGCGCGGGGTGTCGGCGCAACTCAACGGCGGCGTCGGCTTCCTCTTGAAGAAGAACAAGGTCGACGTGATCTGGGGCGAGGCGCAAATCACGAAGCCGGGCGAGATCGTGGTGGCTGGCACCAAGAAGCCGGCCGCGCAGCCGGCGCATCCCGCGCCCAAGGGCACGCTCGGCCCCGGCACCTACCAGGCCAAGCACATCATCATCGCGACCGGCGCGCGGCCACGTGCGACTGCCCGGCATCGAGCCCGATGGCAAGCTGATCTGGACCTATTTCGAGGCGATGGTGCCGCCGGCGCAGCCGAAGTCGCTGATCGTGATGGGCTCGGGCGCGATCGGCATCGAGTTCGCGTCGTTCTACCGCACGCTGGGCGCCGAGGTGACGGTGGTCGAGCTGCTGCCGCAGATCCTGCCGGTCGAGGACGCGGAGATTGCCGCGCACGCCCGCAAGCGGTTCGAGAAGCAGGGCATGAAGATCCACACCGGCGCCAAGGTCACCCAGGTCGAGAAGGGGCCGAACAGCGTCACCGCGACCATCGATGCCGGTGGCGGCAAGACCGAGACGATCACCGCCGAGCGGCTGATCTCGGCGGTCGGGGTCGTCGGCAACGTCGAGGGCCTTGGCCTCGAGAAGCTCGGCGTCAAGACCGATCGCGGCTGCATCGTCACCGACGGCCTCGGCCGCACCAACGTCGCCGGCATCTATGCGATCGGCGATGTCGCGGGTCCGCCGATGCTCGCCCACAAGGCCGAGCACGAGGGCGTCATCTGCGTCGAGACGATCAAGGGCCTGCACACGCACCCGATGGACAAGGCGAAGATCCCGGGCTGCACCTACTGCCACCCGCAGATCGCCTCGGTCGGCCTCACCGAGGCCAAGGCGAAGGAGATGGGCCGCGAGATCAAGGTCGGCCGCTTCCAGTTCCGCGGCAACGGCAAGGCGATCGCGCTCGGCGAGCCCGAAGGGCTCGTCAAGACGATCTTCGACGCCAAGACCGGCCAGCTCCTGGGCGCGCACATGGTCGGCGCGGAGGTCACCGAGTTGATCCAGGGCTTCGTCGTCGCGATGCAGCTGGAGACCACGGAGGAGGACCTGATGCACACGGTCTTCCCGCATCCGACGCTGTCCGAGATGATGCACGAGAGCGTGCTCGACGCTTTCGGCCGCGTCATCCATATGTGACACGCATATGTGACGGGTACTTGTGACCGGCAAATGTGACGGGCGGAGCCGCGCCATGTCCGCTGGTACGCTGCCGGCAGGCAAGGCTTGCGGAAATCCCGGCAAGGCGGCACGATCGGCCACACACGACGCCGCGTCAGCAAGCAATCCACGGACATGCCCATGATGAAGCTGTTGTCGTCGCCAGCATCGCCGTTCGGGCGCAAGGTCAAGGTGGTCGCCCGCATGAAGGGTGTCCTCGACCAGATCGAGATCGAGAAAGCCGACACCAACGTCGCCGAGAACAAGGTCCTGAAAAAGGAGAATCCGCTTGCCAAGATCCCGGTGCTGATCCTGGCCGACGGCACCCAGTTGTTCGACAGTCATGTCATCTGCGAGTACTTCGACAGCCTGAAGCCATCGCCGAGGCTGTTCCCGGCGGCGGGCGCGGAACGCTTCAACACACTGACGCTTGGCGCCCTCGGCGACGGCATTCTCGAGGCGGCGCTGCTGCTGGTCTACGAGAAGCGGTTCCGCCCCGAGGACAAATGGGTCAGATCGTGGATGGACCGGCAGCAGAGCAAGATCGACACTGCGCTCGATCACTTGGAGGCCAATCCGCCGCAGTGGGGCGCCTCGCCCGATTATGGCCACGTCACGATTGCCTGCGCGCTGGGCTATCTTGACTTCCGGCACGAGGGCAAATGGCGAGCCAGTCACCCTCGGCTGGTGAAATGGCTGGATCAGTTCGCCGCAGCCGTCCCGGCCTACGAGGAGACGAAGCCGACCGGCTGAGCGCTTCGAAGGCGTGATTTGTCGTGCAAGTTCAGAACGCTATTGATCTTGCACGTCGAACACGCGGGCATTGTTAGCGAATTTGTAGGGGTCAGGTGCGCACATTGGTTGCCACGGTGCTGCCGCATTCCTGGCATCCCTGCCTTCCGGCCGCGGGGCGAGTACGTGCGCCCGACGATCAGGCCGGAAGGTGCCGCAGGCGCCTCCAACCCTATCGCGAAAGACTTGTGGCGTTTCGACGCAGGATTGGCCGGCGTTAACGAATTCGTTGGCTTGCAGTTGGCCTGTGGACAAACCCAGGTATTGTGCGATCAATGGTGCTTGGTACAACAATTCGAAAGATACGTCAGTGGGTTCCAGAGTTGAGTCGAGTGTGCATATGAGTTGCCATGTCTTCATCGACTTCGATGGAACCCTGGCTCCCGGGGACCCGACCGATACGCTGCTCGATCGGTTCGCCGATCGTTCGTGGCTGCATCTCGAGGCTGAGTTCAAGGCCGGAAGGATGTCGTCGCGCGAGTGCATGGCCCGTCAGATCGGCCTGATCCGCGCGACGCCCGAGGAATACGACGCGCTCGTCGGCAGCATGAATATCGATCCGCATTTCAAGGCCTTTGCCGCGTTGTGCGAATTGAACGGCATCCCGATGACGATCGTTTCGGACGGGCCCGATCGCAGCATCGAGATCCTGCTGCGCAAGGCCGGGCTCGAGATTCCCTACTATGCCAATCGGCTGGAATTCCTGGGTGGTGACCGCTGGCGCCTGGCGTTCCCCTACGAGCGGGCCGACTGCGCCATGAATTCGGGCAACTGCAAGTGCCAGTTTCCCGAGCGTTTACCCGCTGCGACGCAGATCATGATTGGTGATGGTCGCTCCGACTTCTGCGTTTCCCGCCGTGTCGACCTGGTGCTGGCGAAAGGTGCGCTCTCCCAGCACTGCGAGGCGTCCGGCCTGCCTCACAACAGGATCAAGGACTTCCGCGACGCCACCCTGCTGATGGAGGAATGGCTCGCGGGTGGCGTGATGCTGGCCGACGGTCGTTTCGTCGAGATCGGTACGGTTGCGGCATGAACCGGGGCGCTTGCGGCAGCGTCTCAATCGCAAGGAGCAAGACGCGGGGCTAGCCGACATTTAGGCTCGACACCGACGCCGCTCGGGCTGGCCATGTGCCGTCAGGCACTGCCGGTGGGGCGGTGCCCGCGAGAGTGTGGCGCGCACGGTGCCGCAAATGTGCATCGAACGTGAGCAAAGGGCCTGGGCAAAATAGGCTCGCAAGAAAAGGAAGCAAAATAAGCCAATGTCGACACAAGATCGCAGTTACAGGTTCGAGGGTGGCCGCACGGGCATCCTGCTGGTGCATGGATTGGGGGGCACTCCGATCGAGATGCGCTATGTGGCGCTCGCGCTGTCGCGAGCTGGACATACCGTCAGCGTGCCGCAGCTCGCCGGCCATTGCGCTACCGAGGCCGAGCTCAAGTATTCGCATTGGCAGGACTGGTACGGGACGATCGAGCGCGAGCTCGACGAGCTGCGCAAGACCTGCGACCAGGTGATCGTGGGCGGGCTCTCCGCCGGCGCCGTGCTGTCGCTGCACCTTGCCGCCAACCGTCCGGACGACGTGCATGGCGTCGCCTGTTTTGCGCCGACGATCTGGCTCAACGGCTGGGGCGTACCCTGGTATGCGCGCCTGTTCCGGCTCGTGCACCACAAGTGGTTCGCCAATCACATTCATTTCACCGAGTGCGAGCCATTCGGCATCAAGGACAAGCGGCTGCGCGAAATGGTGGTCGAGGCCCTGCACTCGGGCGACCCGTCGCAGGCCGGCGTGTTCAGCACGCCGGGCGGTCCGATGCTCGAGTTCCGTTGGCTGGTCGACATCGTCAAGAAGCAGCTGCCGACGATCAAGCAGCCGGCGCTGGTGGTCCATCCGCGCGACGACGACCGCGCCGACCTGGGTAACGCCTTCTATTTGCAACGCAATCTCGCAGGGCCGGTCGAGATGACCGTGCTCGAGGATTCCTACCACATCGTGACGATCGACCGGCAGCGCGAGGTCGTGGCCGACCGCACGGTCGCCTTCGTCAGCCGCATCACCGCCACTGCTGCCGCTGCCCGGCCTTCCCTGGTGGAGGCCACGGACGCGGCGGGCAAGCCCGGCAAGCGCACCGCGGCTGCCTGAACGATTGCCGGCGGCTCGTCGCCTACTGTGACGATGAGCCGCTGGACTGAACGGGTGCCGATACCCTAGAGCGTCGATGCGGCGCTGGTGGTGGTGCACCGGGGGAGCGTGGCTGGAGCCCGCGTCCAAATGAAGCTTTCGCCGAAGAACTTGGTGCCGAGATAGCCGGTCACCTGCAGCTGGTCCGGGCTGCGCATCTTGAGCTCGACATCGTAGGACTTGCCTTCCTTCGGATCATAGATCCAGCCGGCGTCCCACGACCCGTTCGACTGACGTTTCAGGTCGCCGATCACCGGAAGGCCACAAATTGGTCGTTTACGCTTGGCGGCTTCGGGGTTGTAGCCATCCGTGAGGGGGCGGCCACCCTTATCGTTCGGGCTCTTCAGCCAGACGATGCGACCACAAAGGCGATCGCCGCACTGCGCAATCTCGACTGCGCCGTCGCCGGTGTCGTCGATCCAGGTGCCGACGAACCCTGGCGTGACCGGGGCAGGAGATTGGACGCCGGGAGCCTGGGCCATGGCGGCACCGGCTGCAATGAAGACCACGGCACTCGCGCACCAGGCGCGACGGGCTGCGGACGAGGACTGAATGAGTAACTTTGCCATGATAACACCTATAACGGGTAGCAAGGGGACTGATGTGAGGCACGCAATCGAGTGGTGCCGTCAGGCGGTTGTTGGCCGAAGCGTTCCCCACGATCGGGGCGAGATCATGGTCGGATCGCAGTGGTTTGCCGCGGCCGGCGGCCGCGCGATCTTAACGCCAAAAGGCGCTCGATATGGCAACCACGGGCATTTTTCACTATATAGTCGGCTCGTGGCGCTGGTCTCGACGGCCCTATGGGTCTCCCCGCGCATCTCGCGAATAGGGTTAACGTTACCTTATCTGAGCAATTTCGAGCCGACATCCACGCAGGTGGTGGCTTCGAACATTTCCAACTGCACAGCTTGATCGGCGTAATCGATGATCCTGACACTGGCAATGCGCAATTTGTTCCACGATCGCATCAGGCTGATCGTGACGCTGGTTGGCATCCTGTTCTCGATTGTGCTGGTGGCGGTGCAACTCGGGCTCTACCTCGGCGCCAAGCGCATGATCGTCGACATGATCGACAACGCCAACGGCGAGCTGTGGATCACCACCTACGGCGCCAAGAGCTTCGAGGAGGGCGGCATCCTGCTGACGCCACGCGAGCGCCACGCGGCGCTCTCGACGCCGGGCGTCAAGGCCGTCATCCCGCTGGTGGTGTCGTTCGCCGAATGGCGCAAGCCCGGTGGCGGCAGCACCAACTCGGTGCTGGTCGGAACCAATCCCGAGGACGGCGGGCTCGCACCGTGGAACCTGATCGCCGGCGATGCCGGCATGATCAGCGCGCCCGACGCGGTGCTGGTCGACAAGAGCTATCTGCAGGATCTTGGCATCAACGGGCTCGGCGATACCGCGCAGATCGAGCAGGGCCGGGTGCGGGTGCGGGCGCTGACCGAGGGGATCCGCTCGTTCACGATGGCGCCCTACGTCTTCACCTCGCTCAACCGCGCTCGCTCGCTGCTCGGCATCCCGAGCGAGAACAGCTCGTTCTTCCTGGTCCAGCTGCAGCCGGGCACCGACGTCGAGCACGTGCGAAACGCTCTCAAGGGGCGGCTCAACGGCACCGAGGTTCTCACCAAGGCCGAGTTCCGCGATCGCAGCCTCGACCAGTGGCTGTTCTCGACGGGCGCCGGCGTGGCGCTGATCGGCGGCGCCATTCTCGGCCTGATCGTCGGCATCGTCATCGTCGCGCAGACGCTCTATTCGAGCACCAAGGACCACCTCAACGAGTTCGCAACCCTGCGCGCGCTCGGCTCGTCGTCGGGCTACATCATCAAGGTGATCCTGGCGCAGGCCGCCTTGAGCGCGGTGATCGGCTACATTCTCGGCATGTCGATCGCGATGGTCGTGGTCGCCTTCAGCGGCCAGACGGCGCTGCCGATCCTGATGACACCGGCGCTGGCCGCGTTCCTGTTCGCCATTACGCTCGGCATGTGCGCGATCTCCGCCGTATCCGCCATCGTCAAAGTTACGAAGATCGACCCAGCCATGGTGTTCAGCCGATGACAGCCCCCGTCGTTCTGCAAGCGAGCGATATCGTCAAGGACCTGGGACATGGCGCCGGCAAGGTGCGGGCGCTGAAAGGCGTGTCGCTGACGCTGCACGCCGGCGAGCTGACGCTGCTGATGGGCCCGTCGGGCAGCGGCAAGACCACGCTGCTGTCGATCCTCGGCTGCATCCTGACGCCGACCGAGGGCGAGGTGGTGATCGCCGGCGAAAGCCTCAAGGGCCTGGGGCCGGAGGGGCTCGCCGCGTTGCGCCGCAAGCACATCGGCTTCATCTTCCAGTCCTACAACCTGTTCCCGACGCTCAACGCGCTCGAGAACGTCAGGCTCGCGCTCGACGTGCGCGGCGCCTCGGCGCAGGATGCAGCGGTTCGCTCCGAGCAGGCGCTGCGCGATGTCGGCCTCGGCCACCGCCTGCGCAACTACCCGCGCAACATGAGCGGCGGCGAGCAGCAGCGCGTGGCGGTCGCCCGCGCGCTCGCCGGCACGCCGTCGGTGATCCTTGCCGACGAGCCGACCGCCGCTCTCGACAGCGAGAACGGCCAGTCGGTGATGGCGCTGCTGTCCGAGATCGCCAAGGACAAGACCCGGGCGGTGCTCGCCGTCACCCACGACAGCCGCACGATCCCGTTCGCCGACCGCATCATCCGCATCGAGGACGGGCGGATCGTCGGCGAGGAGCGTCGCACCGAGACGCGAGAGAACATTTCCAAGATCGATGTCACGAGGAAGCGTAAAGCAAATGTCTAAGCTCAACTCGACCCCGACCGCGGTCCTGACCGCGATCCTGCTTGCCGGCTCCGTCGGTTTCGCAGTGCAGTATCTCTCCGAGCGGCGTGATGCCGTCAAGTCGGCCGCGAACGCCACCGGCGAAGCGGGCACGGCCACGAATGGAGCGGCGGCAGCCGCGCCCGTTGCCAACAAGGCCAGCGTCTGGGCCGCCTCGGCGCCAGGCCGGGTCGAGCCGCGAAAGGGCGAGACCAGGATCGGCACCCAGGCCGCCGGCCGCGTCGCCGAGGTGCTGGTGCAGTCCAACGACCGCGTCGTGGCCGGCGATCCATTGGTGCGGATCGACGACGATGAGGCGCAGGCCAAGCTGACGGCGGCGGAAGCCGAAGCGGCGGTGCGCAAGCGCGAGCGCGATGCCGAGACGGTCGGACGCCTGTCGCAGGATCGCCGCGTCGCTGAGGACGCCGTCGCGGCTGCCGACCGGGCGCTGTTCCAGGCGCGCCGCGAGCTCGACCGTGTATTCGCCGTCCGTGGTGCTGCGATCAACGGTGACGACGTCGCCAAGGCTCGCGCCACGGTGGCGGCGGCCAAGGACAAGGCCGAGCAGGAGCGCCAGGCATTGCGCAAGGTCCAGGCCACGGGCGGCATGCCGCTGCCGACGCGGCTCGAATCGGCGCTGTCGACCTCGCGGGCCGAGCTGCTGCTGACCGAGACGGCAATCGAGCGCACGCGGGTGCGGGCGGCGACCGACGGCACCATCCTGCAGGTGGCGGCGAAGCTCGGCGAGACGGTGGCACCGAGCCCCGAGCTTGCTCTCGTCGTGATGGGCGATCTGACCGGGCTCCGGGTCCGCGCCGAGGTCGAGGAGCGCGACGTCAGCAAGATCCGCAACGGCCAGAAGGCGGTCATCCGCTCGGATGCGTTCCCCGGCCGTGATTTCAGCGGCACCGTCACGATGCTGTCCCAGTCGCTGGCGCCGCCGCGCCTGCCGAGCCGTGGTCCGCGCCGTCCAACCGACGTCGAGGCGCTCGAGGTGCTGATCGACATCGACGGGCAGACGCCGCTGCTGCCGGGCATGCGCACCGACGTGTTCTTCCTGCCCAATTCGACCGCGCAATCGGCGGTCCCGACCAAAACCAACTGATCGGGCCGGCGCAACGTCCGGTAGAGGCGGCGCGCACACGACGCCGCCACAATCCTCGTTGATTGATCCTGGACGGTGGCTGGCACTTGTGCTTTGCCGCGAGCAACATCGTCGGTAGGCTCAATTCGCGCGTGATCCGACTGCAAAACATCGGCCTGAAGTACGGCCACGGTCCCGATATCCTGCGTGAGGTGCACTTCCACCTGCGGCCGGGGTCGTTTCACTTCCTGACCGGGCCGTCGGGCGCCGGCAAGACGTCGTTGCTGCGATTGCTGTTCATGTCGCTGCATCCGACCCAGGGGCAGCTGCACCTGTTCGGCCAGGATGTCAGCCGGGTCGACCCGAAGCGTCGCGCCCAGTTCCGGCGCCGGATCGGCTTCGTGTTCCAGGAATACCGGCTGCTCGAGCACCTCACCACCTGGGAGAACGTGGCGCTGCCGCTGCGGGTATCCGGCAAGCAGATCTCGGACTACAAGGAGGATGTGACTGACCTGCTGCAATGGGTGGGGCTCGGTGATCGCATGCATGGATTTCCTTCGGTGCTCTCGGGCGGCGAGAAGCAGCGCGCGGCAATCGCGCGGGCGGTGATCGGCAAGCCCGAGCTGCTGCTTGCCGACGAGCCGACCGGCAACGTCGACCCGCAGATGGGCCGGCGGCTGCTTCGCCTGTTCATCGAGCTCAACCGGCTCGGCACCTCGGTCGTCATCGCCACTCACGACCATCAATTGATGCGGCAGTTCAAGGCGCCGCGGCTGGAGCTGCACGACGGTCATGTCAAGATCGTATGACAGGTTGCCGCCGCTGCCGCCGGGCAGCGGTCCGGGCGACGCCCACGATGACTTCTACGACGGCTATGACGAGCCGACCGGCCGGCGGCCGCCGGCGCCGCGTCCGCAGACCCACGCGCCACATACCCAGACGCCGCACACCCACGCGCCGCACACCTACGCGCCACAGACCCGCGCCTCCGCAGCCTCACGCCCCACAGGCACCCGTCCAGCATCAGCAAAGAGCAGCGAGGCCGCAGGAGGCGCCGGTGCAGCGACCGCGACCGCAGCCCCAGCCGGCCCAGCACCGGCCAGTGACATCGCCGACGACAGCGCCGCCGCCGGCACGCGAGATGTATGCCCCGGCGCGGGCGCAGAAGCCCGAAAAGTCCCAGGCCAACGCGCCGATCGTGCCGGCCGGGTCGGTCACCGGCCGCTCGCTCACGCTGGTGATCGCGATCATGTGCTTCCTGGCGTGCCTCACCGCCGGCGCGGTCTACATGATGAACCAGTCGGCGTCGGCCTGGCTGCGCGACATCGCCAGCGAGGTGACGATCCAGGTCGAGGCGCGCGACCGGGTCGATACCGACAAGTCGGTGCGCGAGGTCGTCCAGTACGTCGCCCGCCAGCCCGGCATCCGCAACGCGAGGCCGCTCGCCGCCGAGGAGAGCGCCAGCCTGCTCGAGCCCTGGCTCGGCTCGTCGGATGCCTTGAAGGCGTTGCCGGTCCCGCGCCTGATCTCGATCGAGCTCGACCGCTCGTCGCCACCGGACTTCGCGAGCCTGCGCGATAGCCTGGCCCGGCAGTTCAAGGGCGTCACGCTCGACGACCACCGCCAGTGGCAGCAACAGATCCGCACGGTCACGCGGTCGTTCGCGCTGGGCGGGATCGCGATCCTGCTGCTGGTCGCAGCGGCCACTACCGCCATCATCGTCTCGGCCACGCGGGCGGCGATGGCGTCGAACCGGGACATCGTCGAGGTGCTGCACTTCGTTGGCGCCACCGACCGCTTCATCGCCCGCGAGTTCGAGCGTAATTTCATGCGGGTTGGAATCCGCGCCGGCTTTGTCGGCGCGGTGGCGGCAATGGTGGTATTCATGATGATGCCGACCATGCTGGAGCTGCTGGGCGGCGGTGGTGTAACGCTCGCTGAGCTGCAACGTCTGGTTGGCACCGGCGCTCTCGACTTGACCGGATACGTGGTGCTCGCCGGCGTGGTGCTGGTGGTGGCTGTGCTGTGCCGGTTTACCTCTCGGCTCAGTGTTCGGCGAATTCTGCATAGTCGCAATTGACGAACGTTCATCGATTGGCAACTGTATTGCCATCCCGTGGCCATCGGCGTGGCCAATTGACCTGTTACGTCGCGTACAGCACAGTTCGAGCGAGCGGGATCGGAAAAGCTAAAGTCGTTTAGCGCCGGCCAAGGCCCTGCGGCAGAACAATGAGATCGGGACGGATCAAGGCCGTGTTGATCGGCGCCTCGGGAGCCAGCCTCGCCGTGCTGCTGCTGGGCTTCGTGCTTTTCGCCGCCCATGCCACCAGGGTTTCGCTCGATACGCCGCCGCCCGCCGATGGCATCGTGGTGCTGACCGGTGGCGAGGCGAGGATCAGCGAGGCGGCACGGCTGCTCGAGGCGGGCAGGGCCAAGCGCCTGCTGGTGTCGGGCGTCAATCGCCGCACCAGCCGCGAGGATCTGCGGCGCCTCATGCACATCCGAGCGGATTTGTTCGACTGTTGCGTCGACATCGGCTATTTCGCGCTGGATACCTTCGGAAATGCCGACGAGACCCGGGCCTGGGCGCAGTTGTGGCATTTCTCCAGCCTGATCGTCGTTACAGCGAGCTACCACATGCCGCGTTCACTGGCGGAGATCGCCCTTGCCATGCCGGAGGCGCGGCTGATCGCGCATGCCGTCGTGCCGCGGCAACTGCAGGGGATGCCTTGGTGGCTGCGGCTCAACGCGGCGCGGACGCTGGTGGCCGAGTACCTGAAGTTCCTCCCCGTCGCCACCCGGCTCGCGGTGGCGCGCTTGACCGGCCGGCTCGACGCCGCGGTCGTCGCGAACGAGCCGCGCCCCACCGCCTCCGGCTTGCTTGCCATCCGCTGGTGACCGGCGTCGTGCTCCTGTTGCGCTCGATTCTGTTCGCGGCCGTCTTCTATGTCGGCACCTTCATCATTCTCGTCGTCGGCAGTCCGTTGCTGCTGGGCCCGAGATCCTGGGCCATGGCCGGATTGCGCACGCATGCGCGCGCCGCCTTGTGGGCGCTGCGGCTGATCGTCGGGACGCGGATCGAGGTGCGGGGTGGCGAGCACCTGCCGAGCGGGCCGTTCCTGGTCGCCTCGAAGCACCAGTCGACGTGGGATACCTTCGCCCTGATACCGATTTTCCGCGATCCGGCGCTGGTGATGAAGGCCGAGCTCGGCTGGATCCCGCTGTACGGCTGGTTCTCGATCAAGTTTGGCCACATCCTGGTTCGCCGCGGACGCGCCGCGGCAGCGCTCAAGGGACTGATCCGGGACGCGCGCAACCGCGCCGGGGACGGTCGCGAGATCCTGATCTTTCCCGAGGGCACACGCCGCGCGCCGGGGGCCGAGCCGGACTACAAGCCGGGCGTGGTGGCGCTCTACGAGGGGTTGGCGCTGCCGTGCGTGCCGGTCGCCTTGAATTCCGGCCTGTTCTGGCCGCGACGCCGGCTGATGCGGTATCCGGGAACGATCGTGGTCGAGATCCTGCCGCCGCTGCCGCCGGGCCTGCCACGCGCGCGGTTCAAGCAGGAATTGCAGGATCGCATCGAGACGGCTTCGCAACGCCTGATCGCCGAAGCCGCGGCGACGCAGCCGGCACCGCCGCTTTCCCGGCCCGTGCTGCAGCAGGTCAGACAAAAATAGAACATAAAAAGAACAAATCTTGACGGCGCGCATCCTGTTCAATATCTTCAAGGGGTATCGAGGGACCGGACCCCGCGCCAATGAGTAGCCATCCACATCCTTTCGACATCGCTCCGATCTCACGGCAGATCTGGGAGCAGAAGTACCGCTTGCGACGGCCCGATGGCTCGCCGATCGACGCCACCGTCGAAGATACTTGGAGCCGCGTTGCCGGCGCCGCGGCGAAGGCCGAGCCCGGCAGCCGGCGGGTCAAGGCTGCCTGGACCGACAAGTTCGCCGCGGGCCTGACGGATTTCGGCTTCCTGCCGGCCGGACGGATCATTGCCGGCGCGGCCGCCGATCGTGCCGTCACGCTGTTCAATTGCTTCGTCCTGGGGCGGATCGACGACGATCTGAGCGCGATCTTCGATGCCGTCAGGGAAGCAGCGCTGACCATGCAGGCCGGCGGCGGGATCGGCCATGATTTCTCGACGCTCAGGCCGAAGGGCGCGCTGGTCCGCAGCATCGGCGCCGATGCGTCGGGGCCGGTGAGCTTCATGGACGTGTGGGACGCGATGTGCCGTACCATCATGTCGGCGGGCGCCCGGCGCGGCGCGATGATGGCGACGCTGCGCTGCGATCATCCCGACATCGAGCTGTTCGTCGCCGCCAAGGCGGACCCGGGCCGGCTGCGCAATTTCAATCTCTCGGTGCTGGTGACCGACGCCTTTGTCGCCGCGGTCCGCGCCGGACGGCCCTGGGACCTGGTGTTCGAGGGCAAGGTCTACGCCACCGTCGAGGCGCGGGCGCTGTGGCACAAGATCATGCGCTCGACCTACGATTACGCCGAGCCGGGGGTGATATTCATCGACCGGATCAACGCCGCCAACAATCTCGCCTATTGCGAGGAGATCCGGGCCACCAATCCCTGCGGCGAGCAGCCGTTGCCGCCCTACGGCGCCTGCCTGCTGGGCTCGATCAACCTCGTCCGCTTCGTCGACGATCCGTTCGGGCCGCAGCCGCGCCTCGACATCGCCCGGCGTCGAGGAACGGGTGCGGCTGGCGGTCCGCTTTCTCGACGACATCATCGACGTGTCGCGCTATCCGCTTGCGCCGCAGGCGAAGGAGGCGCGGGCGAAGCGCCGGATCGGCCTCGGCGTCACCGGGCTCGCCGACGCGCTCGCATGTTGCGGGTTGCGCTACGGCGAGCCGGCGGCGCTGCAGATGGCGGAGGGCTGGATCGCCGCGGTGCAGAACGCAGCCTACGTCGCCAGCGCCGAGCTTGCCGCCGAGAAAGGCGCGTTTCCGCTTTACGATGCCGACAAGTTCGCCCGCTCGGCCAACGTCGCGGCGCTCCTGCCTGCGACGCGGGCGCTGATCGCGCGGCATGGCGTGCGCAATGGCTGCCTGACCTCGATCGCACCGACCGGCACGATCTCCCTGCTCGCCGGCAACGTATCGAGTGGCGTCGAGCCGATCTTCGATTTCGCCTACGACCGGCGGGTGCTCGCCGCCGACGGCACCGCGCACCACGAGCGGGTGGAGGACTACGCCGTGGCGCTGCATCGGCGGCTGAAGGGCGCCCACGCCAGTCTCGGACCGGCGTTCGTCACCACCGCCGCCCTGGCGCCCGGCGATCATCTCGCCATGCAGGCGGCAATGCAGCGCCACGTCGACAGCTCGATTTCGAAGACGATCAATTGCCCGGCCGACCTGCCGTTCGAGGAGTTCGAGAACATCTATCTCGCCGCATATGACGCCGGGCTCAAGGGTTGCACGACATTCCGGCCGAACGCCGTTACCGGCAGCGTACTGACGGCAACAGCGGCGGGGGCAAGCGCGCCGCCGGCAGTCCCGGCGACGCCGGCCGCGCCCGTCGCCCTGGCGGCGGAAGGCGCGAGCCAGGACACCGACGTGGTCTATATCGCCAAGCCGCTGGCGCGCGATCCGGTGCTCGCCGGTTTCACCTACAAGCTGACGTGGCCCGGCCAGGACAACGCGCTCTATGTCACGATCAACGACATCGAGCGCGGCGGGCGACTGTGCCCGTTCGAGATCTTCATCAACACCAAGAACCTCGAGCACTATGCCTGGACGGTCGCGCTGACGCGCATGATCAGCGCGATCTTCCGCCGCGGCGGCGACCTCGCGTTCGTGGTCGAGGAGCTGAAGGCGATCTTCGATCCGCAGGGCGGCCGCTGGATGGAGGGCCGCTATGTGCCGAGCCTGCTGGCGGCGATCGGCGAGGTGATCGAGATGCACATGATCAGGATCGGTTTCATGCGCGCTCCCGACGAGGCGGGCAAGAGCGTCGTGCAGAAGCGTCGGCTCGGGGTCGCCGGCGGCGCGCAGGCCGACGCCGCGGGCTCGATGCGGCGGTCGCCGCACGACGGCGGCCAGGGCGCTGGCGCGGTCGCCGAGCAGCATGTGCCGGAGATGCCGGCGGCGCGCGCCTGTCCGCGCTGCTCGAGCTTGTCGCTGGTGCGGATCGAAGGCTGCTGGTCGTGCCGGACGTGCGGCTACGCCCGCTGCGATTAGGCTGCTCCAGCGCACCCTGAGGCCGGGGACGGGTCCGGGCCGCGAGATGCCGCGAGACTGGGCGGGATCACCCGCACGGGCCCGTCCGGAGGGCGCGGCCCGATCCGCACGGCGCGGCGGTTGAGCCGGCGCCGCCGTTCCGCTACAACCCGGCGCAACCACCCATCCACGACAAACGAGCCCAGAGGCGCCAATGGCAGCAGCCCACCAGTACGTCTATCACATGCACAAGCTGTCGAAGGCCTATCCCGGCGGCAAGCAGGTGCTGAAGGACATCTCGCTCTCGTTCCTCCCCGGCGCCAAGATCGGCGTCGTCGGCCTCAACGGCGCCGGCAAGTCGACCCTGCTCAAGATCATGGCCGGCGAGGTCGACGACTTCCTCGGCGAGGCCAAGCCCGCCGACGGCATTCGCGTCGGCTACCTGCCGCAGGAGCCGCGAGCTCGACCCCGACAAGGACGTGCTCGGCAATGCCATGGAAGGGGTCGCGGACAAGAAGGCGATGCTCGACCGCTACAACGAGATCGCGGCCGACTATTCGGATGACACCGCCGACGAGATGGCCAGGCTGCAGGACGAGATCGACGCCAACAACCTGTGGGATCTCGACGCCCAGGTCGAGCAGGCGCTCGACGCGCTGCGCTGCCCGCCCGGCGACGCCGAGGTCGGCAAGCTGTCCGGCGGCGAGAAGCGGCGGGTGGCGCTGACCCGCCTGCTGCTGTCGAAGCCCGACATCCTGCTGCTCGACGAGCCGACCAACCACCTCGACGCCGAGAGCGTCGCGTGGCTCGAGCGGTTCCTCAAGGAGTATACGGGCTGCGTCATCCTCGTCACCCACGACCGCTACTTCCTCGACAACATCACCGAGTGGACGCTCGAGCTCGATCGCGGCCAGGGCGTGCCCTACAAGGGCAACTATTCGAGCTGGCTCGAGCAGAAGTCGAAGCGCCTCGAGGTCGAGAAGGGCCAGGAGGAGGGCAAGCAGCGCGCCATGAAGCGCGAGCTCGAGTGGATCCGCTCGTCGCCGAAGGCACGCCAGGCGAAGTCGAAGGCCCGCATCCAGGCCTACGAGAAGCTCGCCGAGGAGGCGTCCCGCGAGCAGACGGGCGCCGCCTCGTTCCAGATCGCGCCCGGCCCGCGGCTCGGCGGCGTGGTGCTCGAGGCGGAAGGCCTCTGCAAGGCGTTCGGCGACCGGCTGCTGATCGACGACCTCATCGTTCAAGCTGCCGCCCGGCGGCATCGTCGGCGTGATCGGTCCCAACGGCGCCGGCAAGACCACCCTGTTCAAGATGCTGACCGGGGTCGAGAAGCCCGACAAGGGCGAGATCCGGCTCGGACCGACGGTGAAGATCGGCTACGTCGACCAGAGCCGCGCCCATCTCAACGACAAGAAGACCGTGTGGGAGGAGATCTCCGGCGGCAACGACATGATCAAGCTGTCGGAGAAGAAGGAAGTGCCGTCGCGAGCCTATTGTGGCTGGTTCAACTTCAAGGGCGCCGACCAGCAGAAGAAGGTCGGGCTGCTGTCGGGCGGCGAGCGCAACCGCGTGCACCTCGCCAAGATGCTGAAGGAGGGCGGCAACCTGCTGCTCCTCGACGAGCCGACCAACGATCTCGACACCGAGACGCTGCGGCGCGCTCGAAGCCGCGCTCGAGGACTTCCCCGGCTGCGCCGTGGTGATCAGCCACGATCGCTTCTTCCTCGACCGCCTCGCGACCCATATCCTGGCATTCGAGGGCGACAGCCACGTCGAGTGGTTCGAGGGCAACTTCGCCGACTACGAGGAGGACAAGAAGCGCCGCCTCGGCGACGCCGCGGTCGAGCCCCACCGCATCAAGTTCAAGCGGTTCGAGCGGTGAGCAGATGACCGCCGACCGAGGGCGTCAGCGCCTTCGGTCGGCGTCGGCTTTCGAGCTCAATTCGCACCCACCTTGTCCCGCTTGGGCACCGCCACCAACCACTTGCCGAGCTCCTCCTGCCAGAATTTCGCCTGGCCGGTGGTGCCGTGGCCGGCGGTCGCTTCACTGGCCGGGATCAGCAGCAGGCGGCCGTTTTTCACGCGCTTCAATTCGCGCTCCATCAGGCCGGTCTCGGGTGGGTTGCGCTCGTCGTCGGCGGAGTTGATCGCCAGCAGGTGCGCCGTGATCTTGTCGAGCCCGGGCGCCGGATTGTAGTCGCGCGAGCTGTCCCACTGATAAAGCGCGTCGTTGGCATCGAGCGGGAACGGCGCCGCCAGCCGGGCATCCAGCAGCTTGTCCGCCGCCTCGCGCGTCGGCGCCGCCTTCTGCAGGGCGAGTTGCCGCCGTTGGTGCCGATCGCATAGAACACGCTTGCCGTCCGCGCCGACTTCGGCTGCGTCGTGTAGTTGCCGCCATTCCATTCCGGGTCGTTGCGGATGCTGTCGATGATCAGCCGCCGCATCATCCAGTTGCGGCTCGACATTTCCGTCGGCTGCGCCGCCATCGGCACCAGGGCGTCCATGAAGCCCGGGTATTTCACGCCCCAGATCCAGGTGTGCATGCCGCCCATCGAGTTGCCGAGCACCAGGCGCAGGTGCTGCAGGCCCAAGCCTTCGGTGACCAGCCGATATTGCGCCGCGACCATGTCGTCATAGTTGTAGCGTGGGAACTTGGCGCGCAGTCCGTCCGATGGCTTTGATGTCTTGCCGGTGCCAATCGCGTCGGGAAGGATGATGAAGTACTTCGTGGCATCGAGCGGTTGCCCGGCGCCGAACAGCTCGCCGGCAAAGCCTGGCGTCAGCATGCCGGCGCCAGAGCCGGTGGTGCCGTGCAATATCAGCACCGGCTCGCCCTTGGGATCGCCGACGGTGGTGTAGTTGATGCGCAATTCCGGCATCACCTCGCCGGTGGCGAACTTGAAATCCTTGGCGATCCAGGAGCCTTGGCGGGCAGGCGGGTAGTCGGCGGCGCCGGCACCCGCAATCGACAGGGTGAAGAATGCCGCCGTGAGCAGCACGCGCGATATCGCGTTCAATATCATTGTGGGCCTCCTCCGTGCGGGACGATTGGCTCGTCTCTGGCGCAGCACCTTATCGCGAGAGCGTTGCCGAGGCGAGGCGGCTCCTGCCAGGCACCGTCAGCGCAGCAGCGTCGCGGCGATCAGCGCCAGCGATGCGGCGAGGCCGGCGGCAGGTATCCACAGCGGCACCCGCACGTGCGGCCCGCTCGATGCCATGTCAGTATGGCGCACACGGAGGAGCGCCAGGTTCACCAGGGCAAACACCAGCAGGGTCGCGATCGACGTGCCTTCGGCAAGGATCTCGAACGGGGCGAGCAATGCCAGGGCGACGACCGCCAGGACTACCGCCGCGGTCGCCAGGACCGGGGTCGAGGTACGCGGATCGACCTCGCCGACCGAGGCCGGCAGATCGCCCTGCCGCGCCATCCCGTAGACGACGCGGGCAGCCATCGTCATCTGCGCCAGGATGGTGTTCAGGGTGGCGCAAATTGCGATCATGCCGATCGTTGCGGGGCTGACGCTCGACAGGTGGCGGAACACCAGGCTCAACGGTGCCGGCGACGCGGCGAGCTCGGCGATCGGCACGGCGCTGACCGCGATCACCGCGATCGCGACGTAAAGCACCGTCGAGATCAGCAGCGTCAGCACCATCGCACGCGGAATATCCCGATGCGGATCCCTCGCCTCCTCCACGACATTGGCAAGGTCCTCGAAGCCGATGAAGGCGAAGAACGCCAGCAGGCTGCCGAAGGCGATGCCGGAGAGGACGGAAGCGTCGAGGGTGAGCGGGACGGCATCTGCGGCACGAGGCCGGCGTTGAGCGCGGCAACAATTATCGCAAGCAGGCCGCCGACCTCGATGATGGTGAAAAAGCCCGCTACCGCGACCGACTGCAGGATGCCCAAGGCCGCCACGCCACCCAGCGCGCAGACGATCAGGACCACCAGCACGCCCTGCGGCAGGTCGACGAACTGCTTCAGGTAGCCGGCCGCGCCGAGAGCGACTGCCGACGATGAAACGACGGCGATCAGGATCGTGAGCAGGCCGGTTGCGGTCGAAAGCGCTCGCGAGCCGAACGCGGCCCTCACGTAGGCGGCTTCGCCGGCGCTGACGGGAAACCGGGTCGACAGCTCGGTGTAGGAGGCGACCGTCAGTGCCATGACCGCAGCCGCCAACAGGAATGACCATGGCGTGAACGCGCCGGCGTGACCGGCGACGGCGCCGATCAGCACGTAGATGCCGGCACCGACCGTGATACCGGTGCCATAGAGGACCAGGAGCGCGAGGCCCAATCGGCGCTGCAATGCCGCTGGCGGGTTCATGGCAGCCTCGGTCTCCCTCTGAGCATCCGGCATCCGGCCCGGCCGCTCGGCGCCAGATCCGGCCCCGATTGCCTTCGCGGCTGGCGCCTGGAAAACATTACCGCGAACCTCTGCGGAGCAGTTGCGCCAGGTCAGGCTGATCCCTCGACGCGCCGGCCTCGCTCGACCATAACAGGGTTGCAGGCGAGGCGGTCACCAGGGGATTGCGCAGGCGGGCCGCTTCGGAGGAGCATTGGATCTGGCGCAAGCAGCGCGGCTCGATGGGAGATGACGATGCCTTACGCAGTGTCGAACGGGGTCAGGATCTATTTCGAGGAAGCCGGTCCGGCCGACGCGCCGGCGATCCTGTTCCTGCACGAGTACTGCGGCGACTATCGCAGCTGGGAAGGCCAGATGCGCCACTTCAGCCGCAACTGGCGGTGCATCACCTTTTCGAATCGCGGCTATCCGCGCTCCGACGTGCCGGCGGGCGAGGCGGCCTACGGCCAGGACATCGCCTGCCAGGACGCGGTCGCCGTCCTCGATCACCTGAAGATCGCACGCGCCCACGTCGTCGGCCTGAGCATGGGCGGCTACACCGCGCTGATGCTGGCGGTGAAGTTTCCCGACCGCCTCGTCTCTTGCGTCGCGGCGGGTGCAGGCTCGGGCGCCACGCTGGCGCAGCGGCAACAGTTCATCGAGGAGGCGCTGGCGACGGCGGCGGACATGGAACGGCGGCGCAGCCTCGACGCGGTCGGCATGGGACTGTCGCCGACGCGGGTACAACTCCAGAACAAGGATCCGCGCGGCTGGCAGGAATTCGTCGCACACCTCGGCGAGCGCGACGCCAAGGCGGCGGCGCTCACGCTGCGGCAGATCCAGGCCAAGCGCCCGTCGTTGCACGACCTCGAGCGCGAGCTTGCGGCAGTGACGACCCCGGTGCTGATCCTGGTGGGCGACGAGGACGAGCCATGCCTCGACGTCGACCTTTGGCTGAAGCGGCTCATGCCGGCCGCGCGTCTCGGGGTGCTGCCGGCGTCGGGTCACGCCATCAATCTCGAGGAGCCAGCGCTGTTCAATCAACTGGTCGAGACGTTTCTGGCTGCGGTCGATCGTGGCACCTGGCGGCCCCGCGACAAGCGGTCGGCGCCGGGCACGGCGGCCGGATCGCTCGGCGCGAAGCGCCAGTCCTAGCTCAGCCGGGCCCGCTCGCGGCAAGCCAGGGCACCGTGCGGCGGCCGGCGGCCAGGGCTTCCTCGCGGCTGGCGTAGCGCAGCGTCGAGAAGTTCCCGGTGATGCGCCAGAAGGCGCCATCCTCGATGTCGCGGCGGAATTCCTCGAAGCCGAACGAGCCGTCGGCGCGCACGAAAATATCGACACAGCGGGTCCGGTCCGGGCTCTCGATGCTGTCGAGCGCGGTCCAGGGCCGCCGCATCAGCGATTGAGCGCGATCACCAGGGCCTTCACGTGGCCACCGTTCTCGCTGATGTAGCTCGAGAACAGGCGGTTGAGCTGCGGCGTCATCCAGAAGCTCATCACCTGCGCGTCGCGCACCTTGTAGCCGCCGCCGCTGCGGTTCAGCAGCCACGACACGTCGTAGCTGGAGCCGTCGCGCATGTGCACGGTGCTGTCGACGGTGAGGCCGTATTTGGCCGGCCGGGCCGATGGCTGGAACGTGACGTGGCTGACCTGGTACTTGCCCGCCTCGCTGATCGCGTAGCGCGACATCCAGCGGGTCATGCCGGTAAAGTAGGCCGGCTTGTCGGCGGCGCTGAGCTGGCTGCCATAGTCGCCAAGGCCTTGGGCGCCCATGTAGCCGAGGTCGGCATGGCGCAGGATGACCGACTGGAGGGTGGCGGCCGATCGCGTCCGCGACGCGGCAATCAGCTCCTTGGCGACGCCGTCCATGTAGCGGACGGCGGGGTCGGACGCCTGGGCGCTGGTCGGCGTCGCTGCGGCGAAATGAAGCGAGCCAAGCGCGATGGCGACGAGGGCGAGAAGCATGGGCAGCCGCCGGCCGATCGCGAAAAACGGCGCTCGTGAAGCTGACATCGGCGAAACTCCAGTGATCGAGAAGCAATATCCAATCGAGACTTCGAGTGCTTTTATAGCCTCGTCGCGCATGTCTGCAGCAGCTTTATGGCAACAGCCGTGGTGCGCGATCGAATGGCCGGGTCCTGTGAGCAACTGTTGCCCGAGGTTGGTTAACGATTGCTTGCCATCAGACCCGGCTCGAAACGGCGAATGATGATCTCGATCGGGGTCGGGTTGAAGCCGTTGCACGGATTGTGCATTTGCGGGCAGTTGGAGAGCACCGCGAGCACGTCGCGCCCGGCCAGCAGGGCAACGCGGCTGCCGGGCGGCGAGGCATCGGCGGCGACCTCGACCGGGCGGTCGCCGGCAATCGGAACCTGCATGAAAAAATTTATGTTGGCGACGATGGCGCTGTCGTCGAGGCCGTACTGGCCGAGGATGCGCCTGAAATTGTCATAGCAGTTGGGGCCGGGCGGCGCGCCATAGCGCAACCGATTGTTGGCATCGCTGCAACAACCGTAGATCGTGTCGTGCCGTCCGAGGCTGTCGGCGACCACCGTGAACAGCGCATTGCCGCGATCCGAGTAAAGGATCGTGCCAAGCCCGATATAGGGCAGCCTTTGCACCTTGATGGTGTTGGTCGCCGAATAGCGATCGCGCGGATCGGCGGCATCGAAACACAGGAAATCGACTGCCTGCTGGCCGTGCGTATCGATGATCTCGAGGATATCGCCGCGCCTGATCTGGCGGCCCCACGGTGCTCCGGCGGCGACTGTCTCGCGGCAAATGATCGGCGCGGCGTCGATGTCTTCGGGCTCGATCATGCTGCCAGGCTCGCCCCCGTGCGCTTGAATGCGGGGCAGCATCGGCAATTCAGTGCCGCCCGGCAAGCGCGAGCAGTCGGAAGTTTTGTCGCACTCGATGACCCGGCCTATCTCGATTGCCCGGCATCGGCCTCGGGCAAAGCCGCGACGTCGCGCGAGCTCAGGTTGATGTAGACATCCTGGCCGCTCACCGCGAAGCGGCCAGCCGGGACCGCCACCGTGCGCGCGCCGAACCCCAGGAAACCGCCAGTCTTGAAGCGCAGCTCGCGCACGTAACCGGCGGCGGACGAGGTGACGTCGGTCACCTCCCCGACGCGCTGGCCGTCGCTGGCCACCACATTCTGTCCGGCGACCGGCGCTGGGCCACGCAGATAGGGATCCTTGAGCGGCCCGACCGAGACCGGGGCGAGCGACTGCGCATACGCCGCGATCGCGCCGATGACGGGAGCGGCGGCAAGCAAAGTCACGATGATGATCAGCCGGATCAGCTCGAGTGGACGCATCACAAACCTCCATCGCTCGCAGATGGCCACGGCGACCCGATCTGCGGCGCCACCGTCAGGTGGAGGTAAGAACGCGGTGGGCGAATAAAAGTCGCCGATGCGCACGAATTTGTGATGCAACAATGCCTGCCGTCGATCAGGCGGCCTCGAGCGCGGGCACCGGCAGTTGTGGGCGCGGTGTGGTCCGTTCGCGGCCGAAGCGGGCGCCAGCCGGGACCTCGCCAACCTTGAGCAGGGCGGCCATGGCATCGACCTGGGGCTGCGCGATCCGAGGCGCGGAATGCAGCACCACCGACTTCGAGGCTTCCGGATGAACCAGCACGATCTCGTGATGGGCACCCGACAGCGAGGTGCGGATGTGGTGGGCGACGCCGCGGTAGGCGCTCAATGGCTCGCTCCAGGTCGGCATGCTCTCGTCGCTGCCGCTGGAGGCGTGCACCGCATCGCCGGCAATGACGATCCGGCGTGGTTGCAATGCGCGCCGCAATAACAGTCGCAGCGGGATCGCGACAAAGGCCACGGCGATGGCGAGGCCGGTGGTGAGTTGCACGGCGACAACCGGCTGGCGAAGCATCGCCAGCAGCGTGTCGGGATCCACCGCCGCGCGTGCCAGCAGCAGCGAGAATGGCGTCAAGAGGACCGCGGCCGCGACGAAAATGAACGCTCCGGCGGCGACGATGCCGGCGGGCGAAGCGCGGTGCTCCACAGTCAGTGGCAGGGAATCGGCGGTTTCCGGTGATGTAGCGGCCGTGCCCCACGCGCTGGCCATATCGATGCTCCTGACGGTGAAAAGTGATCGCGAATCGCTCGCGACGATACCTCGCCCGGTGGTTACCAGGGCATTTACCGCCGTACTGCAATTCGCACTTGACACATAAACATATGTTTATATCCTTCGCTCGATCGGAGGACCGATGACCGGCTCAATGCGCGCGGACGATGTGGTGGAGGCTTTGAAGGCTGCGGCTGAGCCGACGCGGCTTCGCATCCTGTTGCTGCTGGCCGATAGCGAGCTCAGCGTGAAGGATCTCACCCGCATCCTGGGGCAGAGCCAGCCGCGCATCAGCCGCCATCTGAAGCTGCTGCACGAGGCCGGGCTGATCGAGCGCAGCCGGGAAGGCAGCTGGGTCTATTTCACGCTCGGCGCCGCTTCCGAGGCGGCGGCGCTGGCACGAGGTCTCGTCTGCCAGGTTGACCCGCATGACGGGCCGGTGGCGCGTGATCGCGAGCGGGCCGAGGCGCTGAAGCTCGAGCGAGAGGCGGCGGCACAGGCCTATTTTGCTACCCACGCGGCCGAATGGGACCAGATCCGCTCGCTGCATGTCGCCGAGGCCGACGTCGAGGCGGCGATGCTCGAGGCGCTGGGGAGCAGTAAATACGACCTGCTGGTCGATCTCGGCACCGGTACCGGCCGGATCCTGGAATTGTTCGCCCAGCGCTATGCCCGCGGCCTCGGGATCGACGTCAATCACGCGATGCTGGCCTATGCACGCTCGAAGCTCGGCCGCGCCGGCCTCGAGCGCACCCATGTCCGCCAGGGCGACATCTACAACCTGAACCTGCCCGACGGTTCCGCCGGCGCGGTCGTCATGCACCAGGTGCTGCACTTCCTGTCCGATCCGGCCCGCGCGATCCGTGAGGCGGCGCGGGTCTTGGAGCCGGGCGGCGATCTCCTGATCGTCGACTTCGCCCCGCACGACCTCGAGTTCCTGCGCGACAGGTTCGCCCACGACCGTCTCGGGTTCTCGCACGCCGCCATCGATGGCTGGCTGGACGAGGCGGGGCTCGACCGGGTCAGCGTGCGAGACCTGACGCCGGCGCGGTCGGGTGACGCCGACAAGCTGACCGTCTCCCTGTGGCTGGCGCGCCGCCAGGGCAGTCGCGGTCGCAAGGTATTGCCGGCGGCGGCCGTCGGTCGCCTGGAGAACGCGGAGCAATCGCCATGATCGCCGACCCTCCCGCACGCCGCAGCCGCCTCGTCGGCTCGGGCGAGATCGATGTCTCCTTCGAGTTCTTCCCGCCGAAGAACGACAAGATGGAGGAGGCACTGTGGACCGCCGTGCGCCGGCTCGAGCCGCTGGCACCCGAATTCGTGTCGGTGACCTACGGCGCCGGCGGGTCGACGCGCGAGCGCACGCACCAGACGGTCGCGCGCATCGTCAACGAGACCACGCTGCGGCCGGCGGCGCACCTCACCTGCGTCAGCGCGACCCGCGACCAGGTCGACGAGGTCATCCGCGGCTACTGGGGGGCCGGCATCCGCCACATCGTCGCGCTGCGCGGCGATCCGGCGACCGGGGTCGGCACGCGCTATGAACCGCATCCGGGCGGCTACGCGACCACCGCCGATCTGATCGCCGGGATCAGGAGGATCGGCAACTTCGAGATCTCGGTCGGCGGCTATCCGGAAAAGCACCCGGAGAGCGCGACGGTCGAGGCCGACATCGCGCACCTGAAGTCGAAGGTGGACGCCGGCGCCTCCCGCATCATCACCCAGTTCTTCTTCGACAACACGCACTACCTGCGGTTTGTCGAGCGCTGCCGCGCCGGGGGCATCTGGTGTCCGATCCATCCGGGCATCGTGCCGATCCACAACTTCAAGCAGGTGGCGAGCTTCGGCGCCAAGACCGGCACGACGATGCCGGCGTGGCTCGCCCATCGCTTCGAGGGGCTCGACCACGATCCGGCGACCACGCAGCTGGTCGCGGCGGCGGTGGCGGCGGAGCAGGTGATGGACCTCGTCGACCAGGGCATCCGGCATGTCCACTTCTACACCTTGAACCGCGCCGATCTGGTCTACGCGATCTGCCACCTGCTCGGTCTGCGGTCGCGCACGATTGCTCCTGCCAAGGCGGTGAACTCATGAGCCAAGACTCGACCCGCGCCGTTCTCGACGAGATGGCGGCGAAGCGCATCCTCATCATCGACGGCGCGATGGGCACCATGATCCAGCGCCACAAGCTCGACGAGGCCGGTTATCGCGGCGCGCGCTTCGCCGACTGGCACCGCGACGTGAAAGGCAACAACGACCTGCTGGTGCTGACCCAGCCGGCGATCATCGCCGAGATCCATGATGCCTATCTGGCGGCCGGTGCCGATCTGATCGAGACCAACACGTTCAACGCGCAAGCCATCTCGATGGCCGACTACGGCATGGAAAGTCTCAGCTACGAGATCAACGTCGAGGGCGCGCGCCTCGCCAAGGCGGCGTGCACCAAGTGGAACGCCAAGACCCGCGACCGGCCACGCTTCGTGGTCGGAGCGCTGGGACCGACCAACCGCACCGCGTCGATCTCGCCCGATGTCAGCAACCCGGCCTTCCGCAACGTCTCGTTCGACCAATTGCGCGACGCCTACGCCGAGCAGACGCGCGGGCTGATCGACGGTGGCGCCGACATCATCATGATCGAGACGATCTTCGACACGCTGAATGCCAAGGCCGCCGGGTTCGCGGTGCTCGACGTCTTCGACGAGAAGGGCGTCGAGCTGCCGCTGATGATCTCGGGCACCATCACCGACCGCTCGGGCCGGACGCTGTCGGGCCAGACCACGGAAGCGTTCTGGTACTCGATGCGGCATCTGCGGCCGTGGGCGATCGGCCTCAACTGCGCGCTGGGAGCGGAGGGGATGCGGCCGTACCTGGCCGAGCTGTCGCGGATCGCCGACACGCTGGTCTCGGTCTATCCCAATGCCGGGCTGCCCAATGCCATGGGCGAGTATGACGAGAGCCCGCACGACATGGCCTGCCACATCGAGCCGTGGGCCAAGGACGGGCTGATCAACATCGTCGGCGGCTGCTGCGGCTCGACGCCGGAGCACATCGTTCACATTCGCGAGCACGTCGCGAAATACCCGCCGCGCAAGGTGCCGAAGAACGAGCCGAGGATGCGGCTGTCAGGGCTCGAGCCGTTCGTGATGGGGTGAGTGGTGAGTGGTGCGAAGCCGGCCACCTCCCACAAGCTGTCATCCGGGCGAAGGCCGGGACTTCACGGCGGACCGCAGCGGGCAGGGTGGAGAGGTTAGGTGAGATGCGGAGGCGTTCGCGGCATTCCGCCGTCACCGAGAGGATGAAGAATGTCGTAGGTCCCGGCCTTCGCCGGGATGACGGCTGAGAGGACGAGAGTTCGGCGTCAGAGCCGGGAAGATTTCAGGCGGAACATCACAGTGACCACTACTTCGGCAGCACAGTCCTTCATCAATGTTGGTGAACGCACCAACGTCACCGGCTCGGCGCGGTTCCGCAAGCTGATCGAGGCCGGCGACTACCAGGCCGCACTGGCGGTGGCGCGCCAGCAGGTCGAGGCCGGCGCGCAGATCATCGACGTCAACATGGACGAGGGCCTGCTCGACAGCGAGAAGGCGATGGTGACGTTCCTCAACATGATCGCCTCCGAGCCCGACATCGCCCGGGTGCCGGTGATGATCGATTCGTCGAAGTGGAACGTGATCGAGGCCGGCCTCAAGTGCGTGCAGGGCAAGGCGATCGTCAACTCGATCTCGATGAAGGAGGGAGAGGCGGCGTTCCTCGCATACGCGCGCAAGATCCTGCGCTACGGCGCCGCGGTGGTGGTGATGGCGTTCGACGAGCAGGGCCAGGCCGACACTGTCGAGCGCAAGGTGGCGATCTGCAGCAGGGCCTACAAGCTGCTGACGGAAGAAGTCGGGTTTCCGCCCGAGGACATCATCTTCGATCCGAATATCTTCGCGGTTGCCACCGGCATCGAGGAGCACAACGGCTACGGCATCGCCTTCATCGAGGCGGCGCGACAGATCAAGGCGAGGATGCCGCTGGTACACATCTCCGGCGGCGTATCGAACCTGTCGTTCTCGTTTCGCGGCAACGAGCCGGTGCGCGAGGCGATGCACTCGGTGTTCCTGTACCACGCGATCAAGGCCGGCATGGACATGGGGATCGTCAACGCCGGACAGCTGGCGCTCTACGACGACATCCCGCCCGAGTTGCGCGACCTGTGCGAGGACGTGATCCTCAATCGCCGGCCCGACGCCACCGACCGGCTGCTGGAGGCGGCGGAGCAGTTCAAGGGCGCTGGCGCGAAGAAGACCGAGAAGGACCTCAAGTGGCGCGATGCCGCCGTCGCCGAGCGCCTGAAGTACTCGCTGGTGCACGGCATCACCGATTTCATCGAGGCGGACACCGAGGAGGCGCGCCAGCAGGCCGACAAGCCGTTGCACGTGATCGAAGGGCCGCTGATGGCCGGCATGAACGTGGTCGGCGACCTGTTCGGGCAGGGCAAGATGTTCCTGCCGCAGGTGGTGAAGTCGGCCCGCGTGATGAAGCAGGCGGTCGCCTACCTGCAACCCTTTCTCGAAGCCGAGAAGAGGGCTTCCGGCCTCGACGACAAGCCGGCCGCCGGCAAGGTCATAATGGCGACGGTCAAGGGCGACGTGCACGACATCGGCAAGAATATCGTCGGCGTCGTCCTGCAGTGCAACAATTACGAGGTGATCGACCTCGGCGTGATGGTGCCGGCGCAGAAGATTCTCGAAACGGCGCGCAGGGAGAAGGCCGACATCATAGGGTTGTCCGGCCTGATCACGCCGTCGCTCGACGAGATGTGCCACGTCGCCGCCGAGATGGAGCGGCAGGACTTCCGGCTGCCGCTGCTGATCGGCGGCGCGACGACCAGCCGCGTCCACACCGCGGTGAAGATCTCGCCCAACTACGCCAAGGGCCAGGCGATCTACGTGACCGACGCGAGCCGCGCCGTCGGCGTGGTCTCGAAGCTGCTGTCGGCGACGGATGCGAAGGGCTACATCGCCGACGTGCGCTGCGAGTACGACAAGGCACGCGAGGGCTACCTGAGGGGCGAGCAGAGGAAGTCGCGGCTGCCGCTGGCGGCCGCCCGCGGCAATGCGACCCCGATCGATTGGAGCCGGTATTCGCCGCCGAAGCCGAGCTTCCTGGGCACACGGAGGTTCAACGACTACGATCTCGGCCAGCTGGTGCCCTATATCGACTGGACGCCTTTCTTCGCGACCTGGGAGCTGACCGGACGCTACCCGGCGATCCTGTCCGACAACAAGGTCGGGGCCGAGGCGAAGAAGCTGTTCGCCGACGCGCGGGCGATCCTGGAGCGTCTCGTCGCCGGCAAGTGGCTCACCGCCAACGCGGTGGTCGGCTTCTGGCCCGCGAATAGCGTCGGCGACGATATCCGTTTGTTCAATGACGACAAGCGCACGCAGGAGCTGGCCGTGCTGCACACGCTGCGGCAGCAGATGATGCGCACCAACGTCGGCTCCGACGGCAAGATCAGGCCGCATACGGCGCTTTCGGACTTCATCGCGCCCGCCGACACCGGGCTCGCCGATTATATCGGCGCATTCGCGGTCACGGCCGGCATCGGCGAGGAGCAGGCGCTGGAGCGGCATTTCAAGAAGACCGACGATTATAGCCGCATCATCTTCAAGGCGCTTGCCGATCGCCTCGCGGAAGCCTTTGCCGAGGCCATGCATGCCCGCGTCCGGCGCGAGCTGTGGGGATACGCGCGCGACGAGAAGCTATCCCATGACGACATCATCGCCGAGAAATACCGCGGCATCCGGCCGGCGCCGGGCTACCCGGCGCAGCCCGACCACACCGAGAAGGCGACCATCTGGCGGCTGATGGATGTGGCGACGGCGGCCGGCATCACGCTCACCGAGAGCTATGCGATGTGGCCTGGATCGTCGGTTTCGGGACTGTATTTCTCGCACCCGTCGAGCCACTACTTCGGGGTCGGCATGGTCGAGCGGGACCAGGTCGAGGACTACGCCCGGCGCAAGGGTTGGAGCATTGCCGAGGCCGAGCGCTGGCTGGCACCAGTGCTGAACTATGATCCGGTCGCAACGCGCGACGAGGCGGCGTAGGCGCCAAGCGACAAGAGCAGTGAGCGGAAAATCAAAGGCGCGGGGAGCGACCCCGCGCCTTATTTTGATTTTTTTGGTGTGTTGCGCCGCTGAACTTTTGCTGTCTTCGAGCTTATGGTTGTTCAGCGGGACCGTAGAGGGACTTGTCATCCCCCGGGGGCGTACGCGGGCTGGCCTAGACCATCCCCAACACGATCGCAGCGAGGAAGGCGAATGATGTGATCGCGGCAACTGCGTTCAGACTCACTCTGAGTTCCATCTCTGCCTCCATTACCGGTAAAACCGGCGGTTAGGCAGCGCAGCGGTGGGGGCTGCGCCGTGAGGAGATATGTAAGGGGGCCGAGGCGCGAAAAACAAGGGCAAAAGATTGTGCAATGCAATATAGATTGGTCTCTTTCGGTGTCGAAGAAAGGGTTCACGTGTGACTTGCTGGCACGACACACTGCTGCAACTCCAACACGGGCTGGATGAGCCAAGTATTGCACAAAGACTGGCGAAAATATTCGAAGTAATGCTTCAGTCAGGGCTCAGGGTGCCAGTTGAAGTGACGTCCATATCGTCGCAGGCTGCGCGACATGCTTTAGAATTATTCCATGCGTGAAAATTTATTTTTTGTCGCGGGCGGAACCAATTTGGTGGTCGCTGCAAACTCGACAAATACGGCGGTTGCGCCTACTCGGATGGCCGAATCGCAGCTCTGACCTGGATGGGAGTGCACATGGAGCGTTTCAAGGCGCTGGTCGCGTCGAAGGGCGACAAAGGTCCGACGGTAGCATGGACTGAACTCGGCGTCGGCGATCTTATGGATGGCGACGTGACCGTCCGGGTCAGTCATACGACGCTGAACTACAAGGACGCGCTGGCGCTCACCGGCAAGGCGCCGATCATTCGCAAATGGCCGTTGATCCCGGGCATCGACTTCGCCGGCACGGTCGAGGTTTCGACGCATGGCGGCTTCAAGGCCGGTGATGCGGTGATCCTCAATGGCTGGGGCGTCGGCGAGGTCCATCACGGCGGCTATGCCGAGGTCGCGCGGGTCAAGGGGGATTGGCTGGTGCAGCGACCGGCGGCCTTCACCGCCGCGCAGGCGATGGCGATCGGCACGGCCGGCTACACCGCGATGCTGTGCGTGCTGGCGCTGGAAGCGCATGACGTGACACCGGCCAAGGGACCGGTGCTGGTGACCGGAGCCGCCGGTGGCGTCGGCTCGATCGCGGTGGCGGTGCTGGCCAAGCTCGGGCATCACGTGATCGCCGCGACCGGACGGCCGCAGGAGGAAGCCTACCTGAAGTCGCTCGGGGCAGCCGAGATCATCGACCGCTCCGAATTGTCCGGTCCGGCGCGGCCGCTCGGCAAGGAACGCTGGGCAGGCGCGGTCGACGTCGCCGGCAGCCATACCCTCGCCAACGTGATCTCGATGACGAAATACGGCGGCTGCGTCGCGGCGACCGGTCTCGCGCAGGGCATGGACCTGCCGGGCTCGGTTGCGCCCTTCATTCTGCGGGGGATAACGCTTGCCGGCATCGACAGCGTGATGGCGCCGAAGGCAAGGCGCGAGATGGCATGGGCGCGCCTCGCCCGCGACCTCGACCTGGCAAAACTCGACGCCATGACCGTGACCCGGCCGCTGGCCGACGCGCCACAACTGGCAGCCGACCTGATGGCCGGCAAGATACGTGGCCGCGTCGTGCTGGCGGTCGCCTGAGGCCATTCGAGCGGGGGTGGCACCCGCGAGCGGCACGTCAGACCTGCGTTGCCGCGATTGACACGACGGCGGCGAGGCCCGAGGAAGGCGCAAAGTGCCTCGGCGCCATCGTTCGTCACCAGCGCCACCGCAATGCAGCGGCCGGCATTGCTTCGAGGCGACACCGTTCCGAGGCGGTCAAGCCCACCGCACCCAGGCCGCTTCGCCATGTCGCAAAAGTTCCTGATCGTATTCTGCGGCCTGCTGCTCGCCTCCAACGCCTTCTCGACCGATGTCCTGTTGCCGGCGGTGTTCGCGATGGAGCGGGACCTCGCGGCGCCGATCACCACAGTGCAGATCGCGATGCCGTTGTTCATCTTCGCTTCCGCCTTCGGACAACTGCTGTACGGCTCCGCCTCCGACCGGTTTGGACGCAAGCCGGTGCTGCTCGCCGGCCTCGCGGTCTACACCGTGGCGGCTATGGTCGCGGCGCTGGCGCAGAGCATCACCGTGGTGCTGGTGGCGCGAGCGTTCCAGGGACTTGGCTCGGCGGCCGGGATCGTCATCGGGCGGGCGATCCTGCGCGACACGCACGCGGGTCCGGAGCTGGCGCGGACGATGGCGCTGGCGATGGCGATGATCTCGTTCGGACCGATCCTCGCCCCGCTTGCCGGCACCGGGCTGGTCGCGCTCGGCGGCTGGCGCCTGTCGTTTGCCGCGATGGTGTCGTTCGGCCTCGTCATGTCGGCGGTCGCGCTCACCCGCCTCGGCGAGACCAACAAGGCGCTGCGGCCGGACGCGCTCGATCTGGCGCAACTGCGGGAAGCCGGAATGCGCGTGCTGTCGCATCCTCAGTCGCGCTTCTTCTTGATGCTGGCGGGTGCGCTCGGCTTCCTGATCATCTCGTTCATTGCGCACGCGCCGCGCTTCTTCAAGACGGCCTTCGGCATCGAGGGATTGGCTTTTGCCGCCGCCTTCGGCGTGATGGGCCTCGGCATCATCGTCGGCCAGTTCATCAACTCGCGCGCGATCACGGCGTTCGGCGTGCTGCCGACGACCAGGGTGGCGCTGGCGCTGCTTACCGCGGTCTGCGGCCTGCTCGCGCTGCTGGCGGCGGTCGACCGGCTGTCGCCGGTGACGTTCGGGGTCTTGATGTTCCTGTTCAATTGCGCCTTCCTGAGCCTGATGGCCAACGCGGCGAGCCTGACCCTCGACCCGCATCCCGACATCGCCGGGCTCGCCTCCTCGATCTTCGGGTTCGTGACCCAGATGGTGCCCGGTGGGCTGGCGCTGTTGACGCTCGGTCTGATCGGCGGCGAGGTCGTGCGCTGGGCCGCCGTCGTCAGCGCAATCACCCTGGCCCTGCTCGTTTCCCTGCTACGCTATCGGCCGACCTTGCGGATGACGTTGGCGGCGTGAGCACTGGCAATGGGTTTGGATCCTGAGAGTGGCTCCGATATCCGACCCATCCCCATACTTCGCCATGGCCGCCTTCGCGGCCATGGCGAGAAGAGAAATGGAAGCCGGCGAGCGCCGCGCAAAGAGCTGGATCTCGACGCCGGTAGCGCGTTCGGCCACACTCGCACGGGGCGAATCGCCTTACAGGGGAGCAGCAATCATGAAAATGGACGCGCAGGCACTGATCGTGATGGCGGTGATCGGCATCGTCGCCGGATTCCTCGCCAGTCTGCTGGTGGGCGGCGGCGGTGGTCTCGTTCGCTATCTTGTCACCGGCCTGATCGGCTCTTTCGTCGGCGGCGGCGTGCTGGGCGCGCTAGGTATCAACCTTGGTATCCGCAATGCGCTCGCCTCGCAGATCGTCAGCAGCACGATCGGCGCGGTGATCGTCGTAATCCTGGCGCGAATAATTGCTTAAAGGGGCACTCAGGAACGAGGGAGAATCGTTATGGCGCAGCTACAACCTTACATGCCGCTCATCGTCATGTTGCTTACCGGCCTCGTTGCCGGCTGGCTTGCCGGGCTTCTACTCGGCGGCGGGGGACTGATCCGGAACTTGATCGTCGGCGTGATCGGCTCGTTCGTCGGCGGCTACCTTGTGCACCAGGGGCTGCTGAAGCTGCCCTACAACTTCGACACCTACATCCCCGGTTTCGGCAACCAGATCGTGGTTTCGACGATCGGCGCGCTGCTGGTGCTGATCATCGTGCGCATTCTCGGACGCTGATCCGCAACGTAATGGCTTGATCCGGTGGCCGGCCTCGGCCACCTATAGGGCGTCGCCGGGCTAGCATCGGGCCCGGCAGGAGAGCCCATGGTCACGATCCTAGACAACCGCCCCCGTCACCCCGAGAAGGCCGGCCGGCCCGACACGCCGCTGCAGCGCAAGCCCGAGTGGATCCGGGTCAAGGCGCCGACCTCGGCAGGGTACGCCGAGACGCGCCGCATCGTGCGCGAGCAGGGCCTTGCCACCGTGTGCGAGGAGGCCGGCTGCCCGAATATCGGCGAGTGCTGGACCAAGAAGCACGCGACCATGATGATCATGGGCGACACCTGCACGCGCGCGTGCGCTTTCTGCAACGTCAAGACCGGCTTGCCGGGGCCGCTCGACCCCAGCGAGCCCGGCCATGTCGCCGAGGCGGTGGCGAAGCTCGGGCTGGAGCATGTCGTCATCACCTCGGTCGACCGCGATGATCTCGCCGACGGCGGCGCGCGGCATTTCGCGGACGTGATCGCCGCGATCCGTGCGCGGACGCCGGCGACGACCATCGAGATCCTCACGCCTGACTTCCTGCGCAAGCCGGGAGCGCTGGAGATCGTGGTCGAAGCCCGGCCCGATGTCTTCAATCACAACCTCGAGACGGTGCCCGGCCTCTATCTCAAGATCCGCCCCGGTGCGCGCTATTTCCATTCGCTGCGGCTGCTGCAGCGGGTCAAGGAGCTCGACCCGACCATGTTCACCAAGTCCGGCATCATGGTCGGCCTCGGCGAGGAGCGCGAGCAGGTGCTGCAGCTGATGGACGATCTGCGCACCGCCGATGTCGATTTCCTGACTATCGGCCAGTACCTGCAGCCGACCCGCAAGCATGCCGAGGTCAAGTCGTTCGTCACCCCCGACGAGTTCAAGTCCTACGAGCGGATGGCGCGCGCCAAGGGCTTCCTGCTGGTCGCCGCCTCGCCGCTGACCCGATCGAGCTATCATGCCGGCGAGGATTTCGCGAAGCTGCGCGCGGCACGCCAGCAAGCCTTCGGGCGCTAGTGTCCCGTTCGCGAAGTTCGTCACATTCTCCGCAAGTGCCTTACGAACTTCGCGATCGACAAGGACACTAGCAAGACATTGATCCTAGTGTGATTCAGACCGCGAAGTCCGCCCTCCGACCAAGCTGCGAGAATGAAGCGGATTTCGCGGTCATCACACTAGGTCACAGAACTCATTAAACCTCAACCAGATGCGTAGCGCAGCAAGCTGCACTGATGCCAGATAATTGGCGTCGTGGCGGCAGAACCGCGTCGCGATGGCTCGGTAATGCTTGAGCTTGTTGAAGAAGCGCTCGACCAGATTGCGCTGCCTGTAGGCCTTCGGACTGAACCTCGGCCTGACGACCCGGTGCTCGAGCGGGCGGATGTTGGCACGCGCCCCTTGCTCGTCGAGTTTCTCACGGATGGCATCGCTGTCGTAGCCGCGGTCGGCGAGCAGCACTGTTCCCTTGCCGACACCATCGAGCATGTCCTCGGCCGACTTGCCATCGTGGGCTTGACCGGCCGTGAGTTTCAGCTCGATTGGCAAGCCGTTGCGGTCTACGAGTGCGTGGATCTTGGTCGTATTCCCGCCGCGGGAACGGCCCATGCAATCGCTGAGCCCCCCTTTTTGTCGCCGTTGGCGGCGTGCTGGTGGACCCTGACGGTGGTCGAGTTCGATCATCTGGATGCGACCATCATAAGCATCTGAGATCGCGCTCAACAGTTGCCCCCAGATGCCGGCCTTCCGCCAGCGCACGAAACGGTTGTAGCAGGTTGTCGAGGGCCCATATCGCTCCGGAATTTCGGCCCACGGCGAGCCCGACCGCAAACGCCAAAAGATGCCGTTCAGGACCCGGCGGTCATCGACCCGCTCCACGCCTCGTGACTTCTGCGGCAACAATGGCTCGATGATCTTCCATTCGGCGTCGGTCAGGTCGTATCGATGTCGTGCCATCTCAAGCTCCTCTGCTTGAGAGCTTAAATCACTGTTCGCAGACGATGGGAATCCCCTTTATGAGTTTGTGACCTAGTCCGACCCACAAGCTTCACCCTGCGCGGCGGTTCGCACATGACGCTCAAGCCCGGCACTCCGTTTCAGCGCGCGTTGGTGATCGGCTGCTCGGGCGCCGGCAAGTCCACATTCGCACGCCGGCTGGGCGGGCGGACCGGCCTGCCGGTGATCCATATCGACCGTCTGTTCTGGCAGCCGGGCTGGGTGCGCACCGCCGACGACACCTATATCGAGCGCCTGTCCGCCGTCGTTGCGCAGGAGCGGTGGATCATCGACGGCAACAACAGCAGCACGTTCGACCTGCGCATGCCGCGTGCGGACGCGGTGTTCTGGCTCGACCGATCGCGAGCCCTATGCATTGCCCGCGTGCTGTGGCGGGTAGCATCCTCGTACGGCAGCGTTCGCGCCGACATGGCTGCGGGTTGTCCCGAACGCTTCGACTGGGAGTTCTCAGAGCCGTCCGGGGGATTTTCATGGCGTTTCATCGCGCATGCATGGTCCAGATGGCAGGAGCGTCGGCGCAGCCGATACCCCTAGGTATCGGCAAGGTGCGCGACGAACCAGATGGGCCATACATGCGCGACCGGAGGTGGCCCAATTGGTCGCCCGCCGCGTCGCAGCCCTTGGCCGTAGCCAAGGCTACGACCAGCGGGCTGCTCCTTGCGGATCGACTTGACATTGGGCCATGAAATCTCATTAAAATCCCCCGGACAGGCTCTTAAGTTGGATTTGGGGATTTCATGCCAAGTATTATCCCGGCATGAGGACGGCGATCGAACGGTATGGACTGCGGGATCGTACCGTGGTCCTGGTCTCGGACGCGGCAGCCGGCTCATTCCTCGAGGGAATCGGCCGTCGTGACGCGACAGCCGGTCACGTCGCCCAGAATGCCCGTCCATCGTAGCTGTCGAATATGCCATCGTTCTCGACCCGCCGCCGGATGCCATACACGCCCCGCCAGATGTACGATCTGGTGGCCGACGTGGAGCGCTATCCGCAATTCCTGCCGCTGACCGAGAGCCTGCGCGTGCGCAAGCGGGAGGTCGTCGACGGGCACGAGGTGCTGGTGGCGGACATGACCGCCGGCTACAAGGCGATCCGCGAGACGTTCGTCACCCGCGTGACGCTGTTTCCGGAACTGCCCAAGGTGGAAGTGCGCTACATCGACGGGCCGTTCCATCACCTCGAGAACCGCTGGCAATTCCTGGCCGTCCCTGGCGGCTGCGAGGTCGACTTCTTCATCGACTACGAATTCAGGTCGCGGATCCTCGGCCTGTTGGTCGGCGCCGTGTTCGATCAGGCGTTCCACAAATTCTCCGAAGCCTTCGAAGGGCGGGCGCGGGTCGTCTACGGCATGAACCGGGTCGGCGCGACATAATCGCCGGCAGCCGCCAGCTTCATCGCCACCTGGATCTCTACCGAATTGATTGTGGGCGACCTTTCCCTCGCCCCCAAGCGTATTTGGCGCGCAGACGGAGAGGGTCAGGGAGAGGGGCGGATATTTGTTCCGACGCTAGTGCAACAATCAGACGGCATATCATTATACGACCCGAACCTGTCGAATTGCACGCGGCCGAAGGGGACGCTCTCGCAGAGTTGCGGTAGCATCTGCTCATGGGCGCGAAGCGGACCTTCCGTCGAAGTGCCGGTCGCCGGCAGGCGCCACCCGCCTCACACCAGGCGGCTCTGCTCCACGGCGGCGGCGATGAAGCCCTTGAATAGCGGGTGCGGATCGAACGGGCGGCTCTTCAGCTCGGGGTGATACTGCACGCCGATGAACCAGGGGTGGTCTGGATATTCGACCGTCTCCGGCAGCAGGCCGTCGGGCGAGGTGCCGGTGAACGACAAGCCGGCCCGCTCCAGCCGCTCGCGATAGTCGGTGTTGACCTCCCAGCGGTGACGGTGACGCTCGCTGATCGTGGTCGCGCCGTACATCGACGCGATCTTGGAGTTGCCGGAAAGCTTCGCCTCGTAGGCGCCGAGCCGCATGGTGCCGCCGAGGTCGCCGCCCTGGGCGCGGGTCTCGAGCTGGCCGTTGTTCATCCACTCGGTCATCAGCGCGACCACCGGCTCCTTCGCCGGCCCGAACTCGGTCGAGCTCGCGTCCGCGATGTGGCACAGGTTGCGCGCCGCCTCGATCACCGCCATCTGCATGCCGAAGCAGATGCCGAAATAGGGCACCTTGCGAGTGCGGGCGAACTTCGCCGCCATGATCTTGCCCTCGGTGCCGCGCTCGCCGAAGCCGCCGGGCACCAGGATGCCGTGCACGCCCTCGAGGTAGGGCGCCGGGTCCTCGCGCTCGAACACCTCGGCGTCGATCCAGTCGAGCCTGACCTTGACGTTGTTGGCGATGCCGCCGTGAACCAGGGCCTCGATCAGCGACTTGTAGGCATCCTTCAGCACCGTGTACTTGCCGACGATGGCAATCGTGACCTCGCCCTCGGGCGTCGCGATGGCGCGGCTGATCGTCTCCCAGCGGCCCATGTCGAGCGGACCGGCGTCCTTGACGCCGAAGGCGGCCAGCACCTGGTCGTCGAGGCCCTCGCGATGGTAGGCGAGCGGAACGTCGTAGATCGAGGCGACGTCGAGCGCCTGGATCACCGCCTCCTCGCGCACGTTGCAGAACAGCGCGATCTTGCGCCGTTCCGATTTCGGCACCTCGCGATCCGAGCGGCACAACAGGATGTCGGGCTGGATGCCGATCGAGCGCAGCTCCTTCACCGAGTGCTGGGTCGGCTTGGTCTTGAGCTCGCCGGCGCTCGGGATGAACGGCATCAGCGTCAGGTGGATGTAGACGCTGGCGCCGCGCGGCAGGTCGTTGCCGAGCTGGCGGATCGCCTCGAAGAACGGCAGGCCCTCGATATCGCCGACGGTGCCGCCGATCTCGACCAGCACGAAGTCGACGTCCTCGTTGCCGGAAGTGACGAACGCCTTGATCGCGTCGGTGACGTGCGGGATCACCTGCACGGTGCCGCCAAGGAAATCGCCGCGCCGCTCCTTGGCCAGGATCTCCTGGTAGATGCGGCCGGTGGTGATGTTGTCCGACTTCCTCGCCGGCACGCCGGTGAAGCGCTCGTAATGGCCGAGATCGAGGTCGGTCTCGGCGCCATCGTCGGTCACGAACACCTCACCATGCTGGTAGGGGCTCATCGTGCCGGGATCGACGTTGAGGTAGGGGTCGAGCTTCTTCAGCCGGACTTTATAGCCCCGAGCCTGCAGTAGCGCTCCAAGCGCTGCGGAGGCGAGGCCTTTTCCAAGCGAGGAAACCACGCCGCCGGTAATGAAGATGTACCGTTGCATGGGCTTGCAGAATACACAGAAACCAACCAATTCGAAGAGGCAAATGCACCTCTTCCACCGGCCAGTCGTGATTTCGGATCAGTTCAACGGGTCTGCGGCACGGCCGGTCCGGCCGGTGCGGCGGGCGCCGCTGGAGCGGTTGGAGCCGGCGCCGGCGTCGTGCCCTGCAGCTTGTCGAGAACGCCGCCGCGGCCGACCGGCGCGGCAGGCGTGCCGGATGCCGGCGCACCGCCAGCGGCTGGCGCGGCCGGCGTGTCGAACACCGCGCGCGGTGCTGAGGCGCGCTGCGCGAGTACGGTCAGCAGGATGCTGGTCAGGAAGAAGCCCGCCGCCAGGATCGCGGTGGTCCGCGACAACAGGTTGGCGGTGCCACGGCCGGTCAGCAGTCCGCCACCGCCGCCGCCGCCGATGCCGAGCGCGCCGCCTTCCGATTTCTGCATCAGCACGACGCCGACCAGCGCGCCGGCGATGAGCAGATGGATCAGCAGCAATACGGTGATCATGACTCGGGCATCCGTTGCGAAAACATCATGGGTGTGTCGCGCACCGCTTACACCACTCGGCGACGGCCCGCCAGTCCCGGCCTTGTAATCCCGCCAGCCCGACTTCTTCTATTGCGCCCCGGCGTCGCCCGACTTCGGTGTCGCCACGTAGGCATCGTCCGGCTTCGGCTTGGCGGCGGCGGCCCGCTTCGGCTTGGCCGCGGCCGCGGGGGCAGCGTTTGCCGGAGCGGGCGTCGCCGCGTCGGCGGCGGCAGGCTTTGGTTTCGGGCGCGGGGCGGCCTTCTTCGCCGGTGCGGTGGCGGCGGCTGGATTGGCCGGGTCGGTCTTTGCCGCTTTCGCCGCGTCGGGATCCGGGTCTGAGCCGGTGCCGTGCTCCATGAGCTGCTCGGTGGCAGCGTCGTATTGTCGCTTCGGCTGCGGGCATCGGAACTGGAACTGCTGCTCGGCATCGATCAGGCGCTCGACCTGCTCGAGCGCGGTAGCCTCCAGATTGGTCTTTGCCCACGCGGCGCCCTTGGCAAGATTGGCGCGGGCGCCCGACTTTTCGATTGCGGCGATGTCCTGGCGCAGTTGCGCGCAGGCTGTCCGGTCGAGCTGCGCCGCCGCGACGCCGCCGCAGAGCACAATCGGCGCGAGCAGCCCGCAGAATGGGATAACGTGGTTCATGACCATGCCGCTGTTCAGTCCTGGCAGGCGGACAGGATGCCTAGAAACTCGGCCGCTTTGAGGCTGGCGCCGCCGACCAGAGCCCCGTTGACCTCGTCGATGCCCATCAGCTCGCGCGCGTTCGACGGCTTGACCGAGCCGCCATAAAGCAGGCGCATCTGGCGGCCCTCGTCGCCGAACCGGGCGACGAGCTTGCCGCGCATGAACGCATGCACCTCGGCGACGTCGGCGGCGGTCGGCGTCAAGCCGGTGCCGATCGCCCATACCGGCTCATAGGCGACGACCGTATTGGCCGCGGTCGCGGCCTGCGGCACCGATCCGGCAAGCTGGCGGCCGACGACCTCGAGCGTGACCCCGGATTTTCGCTCGGCGGCGGTCTCGCCGACGCAGACGATGGCCGTCAGGCCGTTGCGGTGCGCGCTTTCGGCCTTCGCGCAGACGACGGCATCGCTCTCGCCATGGTCGGTGCGGCGTTCAGAATGGCCGACGATGACAAACCGCGCCCCGGCGTCGCGCAGCATGGCCGCCGAGATATCGCCGGTATGGGCGCCCGAGTCTGTTGACGTGGCAGTCCTGGCCGCCGACGCCGACGTTGGAGCCCTGCGCGGCCTCGACCAGCGCCGAGATCAGGGTCGCTGGCGGGCAGATCACCACCTGTGCCGGCGAACGCAAGCTGCCGTCCCGGATTTTCGCGGCTTCCGCGAGACTTGCCCGCACGCCGTTCATCTTCCAGTTGCCTGCCACCAGCGGTGTCAGGCGGGCTTTTGTCGTCTCTGCCATGGAAAGTGCGCCATCGTTGGAAATGTTTGGTCGCAACCGATATTCGAACAACCTGCGCAGGCCTTAGAGCCTGTCCGGGCTAACTCTTGCAATCGGCCGAGGCTTGGAGTTCATAGCGTATCGAAAGCGACCTCACCACCGGGACAGCGGCCCTGTGGAGGGTTTTTATCGTCGTGTCGCCGCTCGCACCTCGCAAATGCGTCGGAGCGGGCGATTGGCGCCGGCCAAACACTGGGAACCTCGTAGATGCTCAATTCACTGCGCCGCGGCGCCCAAGGCTGGGTCGCCAAGATCCTGCTGGGTCTCCTGGCCATATCCTTTGGTGTCTTCTGGAGCATCTCGGATGCGTTCCGCGGCTATGGCGCGGGCACGCTCGCCCGCGTCGGCAGCACCGAGATCTCGACCCAGGAGTTCCAGCAGTCCTATCAGAACCAGTTCGACAACCTGCGGCGGCGGCTCGGCGGGCGGATCACCGCCGAGCAGGCGCGCGCATTCGGCTTCGACCAGCAGGTCCTGTCGCAATTGATCGGCGCGGCGGCGATCGACAATCATGCCAGGGAGCTGCGGCTCGGCCTGCCCGAGGCGACCGTCACCGAGCATCTGAAGCGTGATCCGCGGTTCGCCGGCGCGGACGGCAAGTTCAACAAGGCGGCGCTCGATGCCTTCCTGCGCCAGAACGGCCTCACCGAGCGCGGTTTCGTCGACATCGCGCGCAAGGACGACATCCGTGACCAGCTCACGATCGCGCTGGTCGATTCGGTGAACGTGCCGACCGCGATGCTGGATATCCTGCACAAGCATCGCGAGGAAACGCGCAAGATCTCGTTCTTCACGCTCGACCCGGCGAAGGTGCCGGCGGTCGGCGAGCCCGACGATGCCAAGCTCACCGCGACCTACGAGGCAAACAAGCGCCAGTTCGTCAGCCCCGAGTTGCGCAATGCCGAGGTGCTGATGCTGACGCTCGACGCGGTCAAGAAGTCGATCGCGATCAGCGACGAGGACATCAAGGCGGCATACGACCAGAACCCTGAGCGCTTCAATGTGCCGGAGAAGCGGCGGTTGCTGCAGCTTTCCTTCCCGGACCGGGCGAAGGCCGAGATTGCCGCCAAGGCGATCGCCGACGGCAAGTCGTTCGCCGAGGTCGCCAAGGAGACCGGCGCCAAGGAAACCGATCTCGACCTGGGCCTCGTCACCAAACGCGGGCTGATCGATCCGAAGATCGCGGAGGCGGCGTTCGCTCTGGCCAAGGATGCCGTGTCGCCGGTGGTCGAAGGGCGCTTCGCGACCGTGCTGCTCAGGGTCACCGAGATCGAGCCCGGCAAGCAGAAGTCGCTAGCCGAGGTCAGCGACGAGCTGAAGGACAGCATTGCGACCGAGCGTGCCGCCGCCGAGATCCAGAAGCTGCACGACCAGGTCGACGACGGCCGCTCCGGCGGCAAGACGCTGAAAGAGATCGCGGCGGCGATGAAGCTGCCGCTGATCGAGCTCGCCGGCGTCGATCGTTCCGGCAAGACCGCCGACGGCAAGCCGGCGATCGAGGGCGCCGAGGCGGACCGGATCGTGGCGGCGGTGTTCGCCAACAAGGTTGGTGTCGAGTTGGAGGTGGTCGACCTCGGCGATGGCGGCTACGCCTGGGTCGACGTCCAGGCCATCACGCCGGCCAAGCAGAAGGAGTTCGCCGACGTCAAGGCCGAGGTCAAGGCACTGTGGCACGAGCAGGAGACGCGCAAGGCCGTTCTTGCCGCGGCCCAGAAGCTCGTCGAGCGGATCGCCGCCGGTGAAGCACTCGAGGCGGTGGCCGCCGACGCCGGCGGCAAGGTCGTGACCACCGACCCGACGCTGCGCGGCGGCAAGCCGGTCGGGCTCACCGAGCAGGCAGTGGCGCAGGCGTTCGCGCTGGCCGCCGGCGCGGCATCATCGAGCGACACGATCGACGGCAAGTCCCGGACGATCTTCAAGGTCGACCAGATCATTCCGGCGCCGCCGTTGAAGCCGGAGGACGCGGAGCGGATGAAAGCCGAGATTCAGCGGCAGATGCAGTCCGACGCGATGGCCGAGTACCTCGCCGGCTTGCAGGCCCGCTACGGCGTCTCGATCGACAGTGGCGCCTTCCGGCGCGCGACCGGCGCCGACCGCGATCAGCAGACGCAATGAAATGACATCGCGCGCGCCGCCGCGGCTCGCCTGAACTTGGGGCATCGCTTCCGGTATGACTGCAACTTCCTTCTCCGACGGCGGCTTCGAGGCAAATCCGGGCCGCGAGACATTCGAGCGCGGCTATGCCAGCGGTCTGACCCAGCTGGTGTGGACCCGTCTCGTCGCCGACCTCGAGACGCCGGTATCGGCCTACCTGAAACTGACGGAAGGCGCCGCCGCCCCCGCCGATGCGGGCCGCGGCATGACGTTCCTGCTCGAGTCGGTCGAAGGCGGCGCCGTTCGCGGCCGCTATTCGATCATCGGGCTCAGGCCGGACGTGGTCTGGCGCGCGCACGGCGATCGTGCCGAGATCAACCGTTCACCGCTCGCCTCGCCAACGGCGTTCGAGCCCGAGGCGCGGCCGACGCTGGAGGCGCTGCGAGCGCTGCTCGCCGAGAGCCGCATCGAGGTGCCCGAAGGGCTGCCGCCGATGGCCGCCGGCGTGTTCGGCTACATGGGCTACGACACCATTCGGCTGGTCGAGCATCTGCCCGGCCAGCGGCCGGATGCGCTCGGCGTTCCCGATGCGGTGCTGATGCGGCCGACCGTCATCATCATCTTCGACGCGGTCAAGGATGAGATGACGGTGGTGACGCCGGTGCGCGTGCGGGCCGGCACCACCGCGCGGCAGGCTTATGACGCGGCGCTCGGCCGGCTGGCGGCAATTGTCGCCGCCCTCGAAGCTCCGGTGCCGGAAGCCGCGCGCGCCACCGCCGACGTGACGGCGGCCGGCGAGCCGGTGTCCAACACGTCGCCGGCGGAATATCGCGCCATGGTCGACCGGGCGAAGGAATACATCCGCGCCGGCGACGTGTTCCAGGTGGTGCTGTCGCAGCGCTTCTCGATGCCGTTCACGCTGCCGCCGTTCCAGCTCTACCGCGCCTTGCGCCGCACCAATCCGTCGCCGTTCCTGTACCATCTCGATTTCGGCGACTATGCGCTGGTCGGCTCGAGCCCCGAGATCCTGGTCCGGGTACGCAATGGCGAGGTCACCATTCGCCCGATTGCAGGCACCGCGCGACGCGGCGCGACGGCGGCCGAGGACCAGCATCTGGCCGAGGCGCTGCTCGCCGACCCGAAGGAGCGCGCCGAGCACCTGATGCTGCTCGATCTCGGCCGCAACGACGTCGGCCGGGTGGCTGAGATCGGCTCGGTCGAGGTCACCGAGCGCTTCATCGTCGAGCGCTACAGCCACGTCATGCACATCGTCTCGAACGTGATCGGCAGGCTCGATCCCGCCCACGACGCGATCGACGCGCTGATGGCCGGTTTTCCGGCTGGCACCGTCTCGGGTGCGCCGAAGGTCAGGGCGATGCAGATCATCGACGAGCTGGAGAAGGACAAGCGCGGTCCCTATGCCGGCTGTGTCGGCTATTTCTCGGCGGACGGCCAGATGGACACCTGCATCGTGCTGCGCACCGGCCTGGTCAAGGATGGGCAGCTACATGTGCAGGCCGGCGCCGGCCTCGTCTACGACAGCATCCCCGAGAACGAGCAGCAGGAATGCATCAACAAGGCCAAGGCGCTGGTGCGGGCGGCCGAGGAGGCGGTGCGCTTCGCCGGCCGCGGCACGACCAGGCCGCCAGCCGGCAATAATGGCGGGCCGTTCAGTTGAGCGAAGCCTTTTGCCGCCTGGAGTGTTTCCGACCGAGATTGGATCGGTCGAAACTTTCGCGCTGGCGCGAAGCTCCCCAGTGACGTCATTCCGCGCCGGCGGGAACCCAGACAAGCCTCAGCGAGTCCTTGGCTACTGGCGATCTCGAGAGTTGCCGAAGGCGCGTGGTCACTGCGAGACCAGTCTTTTCTGAAACCTGACTGGGTTCCCGCCTGCGCGGGAATGACGGATGGGGGAGGCGGGATGGGTGCGCTCCGCCTCAATCGGGAAGACTTTAGCGGCGGCCGTCGCCGCGTGATATCCGCAGGCTTCGATCAACGCATCTGGGACGCCTCATGACCGCCCGCATCTTCAAGCCCGCCAAGACGGCCATGCAGTCGGGAGCCGCTCGCACCAGGGAGTGGGTCCTGCAACCCGAGCCGGCCGCCGCCTCGTCGATCGATCCGCTGACCGGCTGGAGCGGCTCGGCCGATACCGACAGCCAGGTCGAGCTGTCGTTCGACACGCGCGAGGAGGCGGTCGCCTACGCCGAGCGGATGGGGATCGCCTATACCGTGATCGAGCCGCAGCCGCGCAAGGCGGTGCGCAAGGCATATGCCGACAATTTCAAGTTCGGCCGCATCGGCAGCTGGACGCACTGAGCGCGCGAACGTGTTCAGCTCACGGCGAGGCGCGTCCGCTCGACGAGCTTGTCGCCACTGTCGTCGAGCCAGGTGAACTCGAACTCGCCCGGCTCGCTGACCTTCATGAAGAAGCCGATGTACGGATTGGCGGAGATGCCCGGCTGCAATTCAGCCGAGAAAACCGTGCGGCCATTGAACGTCGCCGTGAAGGCATTGATGATGTTGCGCGGCACGATCTTGCCGTCCTCGCCGCGGCGCTGCCCGGTCTCCATCACATGTCCGATCAGCGACTTGATCTCGATGATGTCGCCGACTTTGACGGTGTCGGGCATCCGCACGCGTGGCTTGTTCATCGTCGGCTAGCCCCCGCATCCGCCAATGGTGACCTTCACGCTGCGCTTGCCCATGAAGAACGTGCCGTCGCTCATCTCGGCGAGGGCCACCACGTCCTGCGACTTGGCGAGCCGGAACCGGCTCGACACCGCCGCCTTGCCGCTGTCGGTCGAGAAGCGGAACGTCGCAATCAACGGCAACGGGTTGCCGGTCGAGTAGATCCGCAATGCACGAACGAAGCTCGCCGCCGTCATCGGGCTTTCGACGCTGGCGGTGAACGGGATGACGTTGCCGTTCTCGGCGATCTCGGGAACGTCGAGCACCACCTTGCCCTCGGTGACCTTGGCCTCACCGGTGACCGAGCGGATCGCGGTGAGCCAGGCCGGCGGACCGGACGTGGCGGGCGCCGCCTCCTTCTCCTGTGCCGCGAGGTGCAATGGCAGCACGACGGATGCCACCGCGCACGTCCCCGATGCGATCAGCAGCTCGCGACGGGTCGCCTCGCGATTTCGCGGGTGCATGGACGTATCCCCTTGTAGTGGCCTACGTAGCATATACAGTCGCCGGACCGCAAACTCACGCAAACAAAGGATGCAGGCTGCGGTGTACAGAATTCCTTACCGCGCCGCCACCGCGCCGCTATCGCGGCGATGCGTGCTGGCACTGGCATTCGGCGCAATTGCGGCCACGCCGGCGTTGTCGAGCGGTCTTCACAAGCTCGTGATGGTGGAGGAGCCGGGCTGTGTCTACTGCGCCCGCTGGCATGCGGAGGTCGGGCCTGCCTACGCCAACAGTCCCGAGGGCCAATTCGCGCCGCTGCAGCGGGTGCGCATCGGCGCGGCCGAGATCACCCATCTGCAGGCGCTGCGCTACACGCCGACCTTCGTTCTGGTCGAAGGCGAACGCGAGATCGGCCGCATCACCGGCTATCCCGGCGCGGATTTCTTCTGGGGCATGCTCGCCGCCCTGCTGGCCAAGACCAGCTACAACCGGCAGGGCGTCGAGGAGATCAAGACCTGACGCGGTCGGCGTCGGGGCCTCAGAGCCGATCAGTGGATCTCGTCCATCTTGTCGAGTGCCTCGCGCAGCTGGGCGATGGAGAAGCCCTTCGCGCGGGCGGCGCCGATGATCACCGCCTCCTTGCGGGCGAGCAGGTCGCAGGCGGCCGGGATCTTTTCGGCGACGGCGTGAGGAATGACGCAGGCGCCGTGGCGGTCGGCATGGACGAGGTCGCCGGAGCGCACGATCATGCCGGCGACGCGGACCTGCTTCCCGAAATCGGCGAGATGCACCCAGGCATGGCTCGGCATCACCGAGCCGGCAAGCGCCTGGAAGCCCGGCGCCCACTGCGGGATGTCGCGGATGCAGCCGTCGGTGACGACGCCGGCGCAGCCGAGGCCCTTGTGCACCGCGCTCTGCACCTCGCCCCAGAACGCGCCGAAGCCGACGTCGGCACCGTCGAGATCCTGGATCACCATGATCGACGGCATGGCTCCGCCCTCGGCGACGTATTCGTAGTAGGCGACGCGCTGGGCCTTGCCGGCCTTGCCTTCGAGCTCGTTCTGGTGGGTCGAGCGGATAGTGGCGGTGCGCGCGTACCCGACCACCGGCGGCAGATCCGGAAACGGGCACACCAGCGGCTTCGTGGTGAAGCCGGTGACGCGATACTTGGCGTCGATCAGCTCGAGCGCATTGCAGATGGTAGGTGTGTCGACCTCGGCGAGCTTCTTCAGCAGAGCGGCGGGGTGCTTGGTCATTGGGCTCTCTCTCTTTGCTGGTCGCATCCCACTCCCTCGGCGGGGAGTCGGCCAGATGCGAGTGTGAACTTTTCCCTCTCCCCCTGCTCAGGGGGAGAGGGTCAGGGTGAGGGGCAGCCGCTTGCGCTGCTGCCGAAATTCATTGCTCGCAGTGATTTCCCGCTCGGATAGCAGTGGCCTCGTTCGAGTTATCTTGCTGCCCCTCTCCCTGACCCTCTCCCCTCGAAAATGCGAGGGGAGAGGGGGATGGCCCGGTGCATCGCCTCCAGTGGCAACAATCACGACAGCGCGGCATTGAGGCGCGCCTCATCCATGCCGACCGAACGGGCGGCGCCGACGATGAGGTCCCAGGTATCGTCGGGCAGCGGCACGCCGTTGGCCAGACGCTCCTTGCGGGTGGCAAGCTCCGGCTCGCCCGGCACCAGCACCGGCTTGCCCGCCTCGGCCGGCTTCGAGCCTTTCACGAACGCAGTGTAGCGAGTGACTTCCTTCGGAAAGAAGCCGTCCGGATCGATCCTGCCTGGATCGATGTAGATCGACAGCATGCCGTTCGCCCACTGCGGCCGGCTCTCGTTGGCCGCGCCGGTGCCGGTCAGCGCTCCGCCCAGGATCTCGCACATGAAGGCGAGGCCCGATCCCTTGTGCTCGCCGAAGGCGCGGATCGCGCCGGTGCCATTGCGGTAGCTGCGCATCTGCTTGGCCTCGTAGGGACCGTAGAGCACGTGCGGATCGCCGCTCATCTCGCCCTTCTGCGAGATCAACGCGTTCGGCGGCAGCTTCTTGCCGCCCTGGCTCGCCACCAGCACCTTGCCCTCGGCGACGACCGAGGTGGCGAAGTCGAGGATCAGCGGATCGGTGCCGGGACGCGGGATGCCGCAGGCGTAGGGCGCGGTCGAGAAGCGCCGGTCGACGCCGCCGTAGGGCGCGACCAGCTGGCTCTGCGCCGCGTTCACGTAGTGGATCGAGACGATGCCCTCGGCCGCCGCCATCTCGGCCCACTCGCCGACCCGCCCGACGTGACCGGAATTGCGCAGCGCGATCGCGGAAAGTCCCATCGCCTTGCACTTGTCGATGCCGATGCGCACCGCCTGCGGCGCCATGCTCTGGCCGAAGCCGTACTGCGCGTCGACCACGGCGAGGACCGGCGTCTCGGACACCACCTTCAGCTTCTGGTCGGTGACGAACTCGCCCGAGACCTGCTTCTGCACGTACCACGGCACGCGCACGACACCGTGGCTGTCGTGGCCGGTGAGGTTGGCGCCGACCAGGCTGTCGGCGATCCTGTCGCCCTGCGCGCGCGAGGTGCCGGCCTTCACGAAGATGTCGGAGACGAGCTTGGTCAGCGCGTCGGCGCGTATTGTCGGCATGGGCTTCCTCGGGTGGCGCTGGCGGTTCTTTGCCGGGCATCGTGTCGCAGTTGCGCGGCAATGGCTAGGGGGCGTGCGCAACGGGGGCAAGCGGGGAATGCAGAGGTGGCGGATGGCAGCTATCGCCGATCGGGCCTGGTTGAGTGAGCTGCCTTTGATCGTCACACCCCCAGCTGTCATCCTCGGGCTTGGCCCGAGGACCCATACTTCAACTAACCGAATGCCCGCCGGAGCTGAAACGCTTCTCGATCGCTGGAAACAAATCCTGCCAATGCGGATTGTCGCGCTCGATCAAGTTGATCTTCCAATCGCGAAGATATCGCTTCAACGACTTCTCGCGCTGGATTGCTTCTTCGATCGAGCCATGCGCTTCGAACGAGACGAGTTGATTGACCTTGTAGCGGCGCGTGAACACCCCGCCAGCACCGTCGCGGTGTTGTTCGACGCGGAACAGCAAACTATTGGTGACGCCAATGTAAAGTGTGCCCCGCGGTTGGCTGGCCAGGATGTAGACGTAGTAGGTGCAATCGGCCACCGGGGTGATCCGAGGTCACTTCTGGAGTTCGCCGCACTATGGGTCCTCGGGCCAAGCCCGAGGATGACACCGGAGGGGAGGTGACAGGCGGGTTGCTCACGTACTTGTTGGCATAACACCCATGCCGCTACCACCCGTCGCGCTTGCCAGCGCCAACTCTTGCGCTAGCCTGCCGCCAACAAACGCGAGCATACGCGCGAGGACCGCACCATGGACTTCACGATCCCCAAGGATCTGCAGGCGCTGAAAGAGGAAATCGATGCTTTCGTTCGCCGCGAGGTGATTCCGTTCGAGAGCGATCCGCGCTGGGGCGCTCACGGACCGTCCGACGAGATGCGGCGCGACCTCAATGCCAAGGCGAAGGCCGCGAACCTGCTCGGCGTGCATGTGTCGAAAGAGTTCGGCGGCCGGGGGCTTTCCCACTTCGGCAAGGCGATTGCGCTCGAAGCCGCCGGCTACTCGATGCTGGGGCCTGTCGCGCTCCACTGCCACGCGCCCGACGAGGGCAACATCCACCTGATGGACGTGGTCGGCACGCCGGCCCAGAAGGAGAAATACCTCAGGCCGCTGGCGACCGGCGTCACCCGCTCGTGCTTCGCCATGACCGAGCCGCATCCGGGCGCCGGCGCCGATCCGGCGCTGCTGATGACGCGGGCGACGCCCGATGGCAACGGCTTCGTCATCAACGGGCGCAAGTGGCTGATCACCGGCGGCGACGGCGCCGCGTTCGCGATCATCATGGCGCGCACCGGCGACGGTCCGCACGATGCCACCATGTTCCTCACCCCCCTGCCCAATCCGGCATTCAAGATCACGCGCACGCTCGATACGCTCGATTCATCCTTCATGGGTGGCCACGCGGTGATCGACATCGACAATCTGCGGGTGTCGGGCGACGACATCCTGGGCGAGGTCGGCCAGGGCTACAAGTATGCCCAGGTGCGGCTGGCGCCGGCCCGCCTCACCCATTGCATGCGCTGGCTCGGCTCGGCGCAGCGCGCGCACGACATCGCCACCGAGTATGCCCGCAAGCGCATGTCGTTCGGCAAGCCGCTCGGCGAGCACGAGGGCGTGTCGTTCATGCTCGCGGACAACCTGATGGATATGCACACGTCGCGTTTCGCGATCTGGCATTGCGCCTGGGTGCTGGACCAGGGCCACCGCGGCGGCACTGAAAGCTCGATGGCCAAGGTGATCTGCTCGGAGGCCATCATGCGGGTGGTCGACCGTTCGCTGCAGATCCTCGGCGGCCTGGGGCTGACGCGCGACACCGTGGTCGAGCGCATCTTCCGCGACGTGCGCGCCTTCCGCATCTACGACGGTCCGTCGGAAGTCCATCGTTTCGCGCTGGGCCGGCGCGAGGTGAAGGGAAAGAAGCAGGCGTGAGTAGGGAGCGGGGAGTAGGGTGCTTCGGTATCGACACGCCGCTTCGCCAACCTCCGTCACCGCCGCGCCTGCGCGGGGATGACGGCGGTGGGTGGGCGGCATCTGCATGTGATTAGACTGCATGTGATTAGAGGAGACGAGACATGCGCCACGTCACTCTCGCCAATGGCACGAAGGTCCCCGCGCTCGGACTCGGCACCTGGCACATGGGCGGCGGCAGCCACAGCCGCGCCGCCGAGGTGAAAGCCCTGCGGCGCGGTCTCGATCTCGGCCTCAGCCTGATCGACACGGCCGAGATGTATGCCGAGGGCGGCGCCGAGGAGGTGGTGGCCGAGGCGATCGCCGGCCGTCGCGACGAGGTCTATGTCGTCAGCAAGGTCTATCCGCACAACGCCTCGCGCGCCGGCATCGTGGCTGCCTGCGAGCGCAGCCTGAAGCGGCTGAACGCCGGGCGCATCGACCTCTACCTGCTGCACTGGCGCGGGCAGTATCCGTTGAGCGAGACTGTCGAGGGCTTCGAGCGGCTCAAGTCGCAAGGCAAGATCGCCGCATGGGGAGTGAGCAACTTCGATGCCGACGACATGGCCGAGCTCGCCGGCGTGGCGCAGACCGGCGCCTGCCTCACCAATCAGGTGCTCTACCACTTGTACAGCAGAGGCATCGAGTTCGACCTGTTGCCGGCCTGCGCCCGCGACGGCGTCTCGGTCATGGCCTATTCGCCGCTGGGCCAGGGCGAGGTGCTGGACAATCCGGCTCTGGTGACGATCGCCAAGGCGCGCGGCCTGATGCCGGCGACGGTCGCGCTCGCCTGGGTGCTGCGCCAGCCGGGGGTGATCGCGATCCCCAAGGCGGCGCGGATCGAGCACGTCGAAGCCAATGCCGCCGCGCAGGACCTGGTGCTGGAGCCGGCCGAGCTGGCCGCGCTCGACAAGGCATTCCCGCCGCCGCGCAGGAAAGTGCCGCTGGGGATGTTGTGAGCTGGCGAGCAATCGCAATCCAGAAGGCCAGATACGACTTCGCCACGAGCCATCCGGAGATCCATGCGTGGCTCGGCCGCGTGGCGGCGCTGCCCGGTTGGCGCCCGCGCTACGAGCTGTTGCCGGGGCCGCGGCTGCGACTGTACGTGTGACCCAGCGGGCAGGCCGGCAACGAACCGCCACGACCGCTGATCCTGCCAGTCGGGCCGGCCGCTGTGCGTTTCCTCACACCCGCCGCGCCGGCAACGGGCTATAAGTCTGGCTGAGACCGCAAGCGTCCGGCTGGGTGCTGCGACCCGTAGGCGAGGCATTGGCATGAACAGGCGCCTGTTCATCGAGCTCCTCGGTAGCTTGGCCACCATGCAGGCGGCCTGGCCGCGCGCCAGTCGTGCCCAGACGAGCAGCCTTCCTGTCCTCGGCTTTCTTGGCTTCTCGTCGGCGGAGGGCGATCGACGGTTCCTCGAAGCCTTGCGCCAGGGGTTGCGCGACGTCGGCCTGCCGGAGGGGCAGAAGATCCTCATCGAAAGCCGCCACGCCGACGGCGATATGGGCAAAGCGAGCGAGTTGATCGCCGATCTCATCGCGCGCAGGGTCGATGTGCTGATCGCGCCCGGACCAGCCGCCGCCAGGGTCGCGAGACGAGCCACGATGATACCGATCGTGGCACTGCAATTGCCGCCGGCGTCGTCCGACCCCGAGCTCTACGCGAGCCTTGCCAGGCCCGGCGGCACCGTGACCGGCTTCTCCACGATGGGCGAAGCGCTGTCCTCGAAGCGCATCGAGCTGTTGAAGGAGATGATCCCCGGTCTTGCCGTGATCGGCATCGTGCACAACGGCACCGACCCGAACTTCCGCGAATGGGGCGTCGCGACCGAGGCCGACGCTCGCGCCCAGGGCCTCGCCGTCTCGCGGCAGCCGCTCAGCTCGACGTCAATCGCGGAGCTTCACCGGCACTTTGCCGTGATGCGCGCGGAAGGCGCAACCGCCGTGCTCGTCGTTCGCGACTTCCTGACCACGGCGCTGAAGGCCGAGATCATCAGCGCCGCCGCCGATGCCAGGATCGCGGTCGTGGCGGAGCACCGCGACTTCGCCGATGCCGGAGCGCTGATGAGCTATGGTCCCGACGTGTTCGAGCTCTTTCGGCGCGCCGCCGGCTACGTCGACAAGATCCTGAAGGGCGAGAAGGCGGCCGACCTGCCGATCCAGCTGCCAACCAAGTTCGAGCTCGTCATCAATGGCCGTACCGCCAAGGCCCTGTCGCTCGATCTGCCGCCGGCGATCCTGCTGCGCGCCGACGAGGTGATCGAATAGCAGCTGGCGGGCCTGCCGTCGCTCAGGCCCCGCGCGCGAGGCGGCCGGTCGCCAGCCCCTGCGCCCAGTCGGCCCGGCCGTTGTCGGCGGCGCGGCGTGCGGCGGCCATGTGGTCGTAGCCAAGCGCGACCAGATCGACATTGAACCCGCCACTGGGATCGGTTTCGATGATGGCGTAGCGCGCATGCGGCGTGCCGGCCTCGGAGACGTGCGCGGTGCCGCTGGCATCGTCGTAGGCCGGGCAACCGACGCTGCCGGGGTTCACCACCAGCGGACCGCCGTCGAGTTGCAGGATGCGCGGCTGGTGACTGTGACCGCACAGGATGAGCCGCGCGGCGCCGGCGGCGGCGCCGAGGCGGGCCGCGACCTTGGCCGGGTGCGACGCGACGAGGCGGCCGCCCACGATATCGTCCAGCAGGTATCGGTTGTCGTCGTCCGGCCGGCCGTGGCAGGCGATTGCCCCGGGCGCGATCTCGACGAGGGCCGGCAGATTGCCCAGCCAGTCACGCTCGGCGGCACTGAGGCAGGCGTTGGCGTAGGCGTCGGATGGCCCCATCCCTGAAGGCGGATCGAACGCCACCGCGCGATCGTGGTTGCCGCGCACCGTCGGCCAGTTGTGGCGCAGCAGGCTGCGGCACGTCTCCTGCGGCCACAGCGGCCCGGAAACGCAGTCACCGAGGTTGATCACCTGGTCGAACGTGCCGCGGCGGCAGATATCCGCCACGACCGCCTCGAGGGCGACCGCGTTGCCATGGATGTCGGCGAGCACCGCGATACGCATGTCGTTTGCCGGGTTCCGGCCGTCCTCAATATGCGCCCGCCACCGCGCCGACGCCGTCCTTCTGGTAGAGGTCGCGGCGGAAGTTGACGATGCCGTCCTCGGTGGCCCAGGCGGTGATGTAGACGAAGTACAGCGGCATCGGCTTCTTGAGCGCGACGTTCTGCCGCTCGCCGGATTTCTTCATTTGGTCGATGCGCTCGGCCGGCCAGCCGCCGTTGTCGATCAGCAGCCACTGCGCCAGGTGCTCGATGCCCTGCACCCGCACGCAGCCCGAGGAAGCGGCGCGGAAGTTGCGGCCGAACATCGTCTCCGACGGCGTGTCGTGCATATAGACGGAATAGTTGTTGTGGAAGTTTATCTTGAGGAAGCCGAGCGGGTTCTCCCTGCCCGGCTGCTGCTTGAACGTCAGGCCCTTGGCGGCGCTGCTCGACCAGTTGATCTTCGCGGAATCGAGCTTCTTGCCGCTGGCGTCGTAGGCATCGATGCCGTACTTGACGAGCACGTCCTGGTTCTTGCGCTGCATGTCCTGTCCCTTGGGGACGAGGTCCTTGTCGATCACGGTCGGCGGCAGGTGCCACACCGGATTGAAATTCAACTCGTAGATCGCCGACCGCAACAGCGGGGTCGGCCGGTCGATCTTGCCGACCACGCCCGAGTGGCGCGACACCACGCGGTCGCCTTCGACCGCCTCGATTTGCGCCGAGGGAATGTTCACCACCACGTATTTCTTCGGCAGCGAGCGGCCGAATTCCTGCAGCCGGGCGAGATTGGCGCGCAGCTGGCGCAGGCGGGCGGCGGCGGGCACGTTGAGCGCCGCGATCGTGCGCTTGTCGACGATGCCGGTCGGCGTCAGGCCGTTCGAGGCCTGGAAGCGCTTCACCGCCTTCTCGACATAGTAGTCGTAGCTGTCGCCGAAGCCCGACTGCTCCTTGAGGTCGCCCGACGCCAAGAGCCGCTGCTTCAGGACGCCGACCGCCGAATGGTTCATGCCGGGCTGCAGCACCATCTCGGGCAGCGCCTCCCAGCCGCCGCGCTCGGCGATATCGGAATAGCGCTTGATGGCGGCTTTCATCGGCTCGATGTTGGTGGCCGACAAGGTCGGATAGCCCTTCGGCGGATTGGCCTCCCACTCCTTGATGAACGAGCGGTCGTAGTCGGGCGCCGAGGTGCTGTCGCTGCGCTGGCCGGGGAAGCGCATCCAGGACTGGGCCGGATCATTGGCGAATGCGGGCGCGGCGGCGGCATGCATCGCAGCCGTCATGGCGACGGTCACCGCGAGGCGCATCGCCTGCTTCAGCGGGTCGTTGATCCGGATCACGTTTGGATGCTCCTGCGCGGTCGCCAGCTCTCGAACTGCAGCCCCGTACGCCTGGGACCCTAAGTTTGTGAGGTTAATGAAAATCCAAGACTTGCGCCACATCGCTTCGATCACGCACGGTTGATGCCGTGCGAAGAGTCGCGGTGCCGCCTCGAAACGGAAAATGCGGTATTCGCAGGCAATCGCAAAGCACCAATGATCGGGCAAGGAATGGTCCTGCCGGCGGTGATGCTGCAGCGCCACAACCTTGCCAACGCAATCGGGCTTGCCAACGCAATCGGGCCCCGGCGGCGACCGGAGCCCGAAATCGAGACACGAAGCTTGAAACTCGGTCAGAGCTGGTAGCGGATCTGGTCGGTCCAGTAGCGCTCGATGCGCACCAGCGCCTTGTTGACCGTCTTGAGCTCGTCGCTGGACACCTGGGCGACGGCTTCGACCGAGCCGAGCTGGCGCTGATAGAGCTTCTGCACCACCTCGCAGGCTTCGAGGCCCTTGTCGGTCAGGCTGACGCGGACCGACCGGCGATCGGTCTCCGAGCGCTTGTAATGGATGTAGCCCATGTCGACGAGCTTCTTCAGATTGTACGACACGTTCGAGCCGAGGTAGTAGCCGCGGGTCTTGAGCTCGCCGGCGGTCAGCTCGGCATCGCCGATGTTGTACAGCAGCAGCGCCTGTACGCTGTTGAGATCGGCGCCGCCCAGGCGGTCGAACTCGTTCTTGATGACGTCGAGCAGCAGCCGGTGCAGACGTTCGATCAGGCGCAACGCCTGCAGATACTCAGCCCGAAATGCCTCGTCCGAGACGGGCGCGCGATGACGCGCAACATCCAACGCTAAAGCCATATCCCTGCCTCTTGTGCCTAGCCTGTCGATCCACCTCGAATTGTTCCGAGGCTCCCGGTGTCCGGGTTAAGACGAAAGCTACAGGTGTGAAATGAAAGTTGCGCTAATAGGCATAGTAAAAGAATAGTTCCGGCGGGGCGGCGCAAGACTATCTTAAGAATTCGCGAGATTGGACTGTGTCGACGGCGGCCGGTCAGACCCGCGCTGCCTGCATCTCCTGCCGTGTCGGCAGCGACAGCCAGGTGTCCGGCGAGGTCTTGAACAGATCGTCGATCAGCGCGTCCGACAATTCGGCAAGCGTGCGCGGACGCCAGCGCGGGTGGTGATCGCGGTCGACCAGGGCGGCGCGGACGCCTTCGCGGAAATCGTGCGCCGCGACCAGCCGGGCGGCAAGGCGGTAGTCGATCGTCAGGGTCTGGCGCAGGTCGAGCGCGCGCGATTGGCGCACGTGACGCAGCGCCACCTTGAGTGCCAGCGGCGAGCCCAGATCGAGGTCGGCGAGCGCCGCCGCCGCCCAGGCGCCTGCGTCCGAGCCGCCGGCAGCGCGTGCGGCGAGCCGCGCCCGGATCTCCTCGACGGTGGCGGCGGAAAAGCAGTCGTCGATCCAGCCCTGCCATGCCGCGAGCTCGCCGGCGCCCGGCGGCCGATGCAGCCCGTCGAGCAGGGGATCGATCGGGGTGGCGTCGGCGAGGCGCTGCTCGATCTCCTCGAAGCGGTCGCGGTCGATGCAGTGCGTCACCAGCCCGAGGGCGTACGCGTCCGCCCGTTGCAGGCGGCGGCCGGTCAGCGCCAGGTACTCGCCCGTTGCACCCGGCAGGCGCGCCAGGGCATGGGCGACGCCGTCGTCCGGGAACAGGCCGAGCCGTACCTCCGGCATCGCGAACCAGTAGCCCTCGGCCGCCACCCGGTGCGTATTGACGAGGGTGATGCCGGCGCCGGCACCCATGACGCCGCCGTCGATCAGCGAGGTAACGGGCTTCGACAGGCACTCCATCAGCCAGATGAGCCGGTACTCGGCCGCCAGCGCCTTTCGCGCGGCGGCGAGATCGGCCGCCACCAGCCGGGCGAGCTCGCGCACGTCGCCGCCGGCGCAGAAGGTGCCGGGGCGGCTCGACCGCATGACGATCGCGTAGGTATCGGCGTCGCGGGCGATGCCCGGCATCGCATCGGTGAGCGTCGCGGTGGCGGCAACATCGAGCGCGTTGCGGGCGGCGGGACGGTCGAACGTGATCACGCGGGTAGCGCCCCGTTTCGTCGCCCGCAATCCTGCGGACACGTCGGAATCCGCGCTGGCCGTTGCAGATTGGGCACCGTCCTTTGTCATCGCTTTGCTATCATCCACAGGCTTTCCGCCAGTCCTGCACAGTTGTCGCAAGTGCCCTTGATTGCACCATTTTTGCCCTATACACCACTAGCAAATATGGCGATGATTTGTGCTCGTGATTCGCTTGGCGGTCGTGTTCGGAGGTGTGAGTCAAGCCACCCGCGCCCGGAACCCCCAGGAAAGTGATCGGATGAGCTTTTCGTTGATCGGGACACCATCCAGGTCGGCTGTTGCCTGCGCCGCACTAATCGCGACCACCAGCCTCGTGGCCTGGCGGAGCGCCGGGCCGGCGTCCGCGCAGGAAGCGGCTTCTTCGACCGGACGCAGTTTCGCACAGCCGGCATTGCGGCAATCGACCTTCCCGAAAGAGTTCGCGGCCCGAGGCGCAGGTGGCGCCAGTTGCCGGCGAGTCGGGCGGCCTTCGCATCGCCGGCTCGAAGTCCGGGGGGAGCGCGCCGCCGCCCGCCGCCACCTCGCCGTCACCGGCCGCGAAAGTCGAGCCGTCATGGCCGAAGACCGTGCCGGAGGCGAAGGCGGAGGCCGCGCCACCACAGGTCGAGGTCTATTCCGAGCAGGAGATCACCGCCGCCAAGGAGCATTGCACGGCAGTGCTGAAGGGGCTCGAGGTGGTCATCGTCGAGGAGGCCCCGTTCAAGTCCGGCGCTTGCGGCGCCCCGGCGCCGGTGCAACTCGTGAGCCTCGGCAGGTCGCCGCAGGTGACGCTGTCACCGCCGGTGACGGTAACCTGCGACATGGTTGCCGCCATGCACAAATGGGTCACCCAGGACGTCCAGCCGCTCGCCAAGAAATTTCTCGGCGCGCAGGTGGTCGGCATCGAGACGATGAGCTCCTATTCCTGCCGTAACGCCTACGGTCGCAAGAAGACCAACCTCAGCGAGCACGGCCGGGCCAACGCCCTCGACATCCGCAGCTTCGCCACGGCTGATGCCAAGGAGACCGCGGTGCTGGCCGATTGGGGCCCGACCGGTTGGGAGATCCGGGCACAGGTCGCCGCCGCCGCGAAGGCCGCGGCCGAAAAGCTCGCGGCGGAGAAGGCCGCAGCCGAGAAAGCGGCAGCTGCGAAGGCGCTGGCGGCCGGACAGCCGGGCCAGCAGCAGGGCGGCAAGGCCGCGACGGCATCGGGCTCGAGCCAGCAGCCCGCGGCCTCTGCCACCGGCGGGGTCGATAATCTCGTCAGCAGGATCCCGAGCATCGCCAACCGGCTGCCCGGCGCCGCTCCGGCCGCCGAGGGCAACGCCGGGTTCGGCCTGATGCGGCCAAGCTATCTCGGCGGTCCCAAGGCCGCCAAGGAGCCGCCGGTGCCGGCGACGGGACCAGTGGTGCCGCAGCAGGTGGACGCCGTTTCGCAAAGCCGCAGGGCCCAGTTCCTGCGCGCGGCGCACTCCGCCGCCTGCAAGATCTTCGGCACCACGCTCGGGCCGGAGACCAATCCGGCGCACAAGAACCATTTCCACGTCGACATGGCCGAGCGCAGCCGCGGCAACTATTGCGAGTGAGCGATCGGGCGGCACCGGGCTGCGACTTCACCGGGCAACGTGATGTCGCACCAGCCGGCGACATCTCGCGCTGCGCGGCGACGACCGAAATAGTAGGATAGCTGAACGAGGCGCCGGCCGCACGGATCGTCGCCCTACGCCCTCGCGCCCCCGCTCGAACCGCCTCCCCCTTTGACGGGGGAGGACGCCGCGCCATGAGTTAGCGCTTGCTAACTCATTCGGCGCGGCCAGGTGGGGGTGGGCGGGCCCGGGCGCCGTGATCGCGCCGCCGTCGGCCGTCCCGCCAATTCGTGCAAAATCGTTTCGATAACGCCGTCGAGATTGTCGAACACTTCCGTGTTCCAGACCCGCAGCACGCGATAGCCCTGGGCTTCGAGCCATGCCGTGCGCCGCGCGTCGTGTGCTTGCTGCTCGGGCTGGGAATGCTGGCCGCCGTCGACTTCGACAACGAAACGCTTGTGCAGGCAGACGAAATCGACGACGTACGGACCAAGCGGATGCTGGCGGCGAAAGCGATGGCGCGCCAGCTGCCGCTTGCTCAACTCGCGCCACAGCTTGCGCTCGCTGTCGGTCATATCCTTTCGAAGCTGCCGCGCGCGCTCGTCGGCCATGGCCTGAAAGTAGCTCAGTGGACGTTGCAGTGTCACCCCCACCTAGTGCGGCGATTTCGAAGTCCGCTTCATACTTGCGGCATACTCCAGTGCGGACTTCGAAATCATAAGCCACACTAGAAGCTTGGATTTGCTAGTGTCCTTATCGATCGCGAAGTTCGTCCGATAGCCATGCGAATGAAGCGAACTTCGCGATCGGGACACTAGGCGCGCCGAGGATGAGTTGGGCCGCGCCCGTGCCCGCGGTGGGCTGGCGAACCGCGGCCTAACTCATGGCGCGCCGTCCTCCCCCCTCGAGGGGGAGGCAGAGCAGCGCTTGTCGTTGGGTTTCGGGATAATCGGCGGGCGGCTGGCCCTCTCCCGCGAAGGGACGAGGGCGGGAGCAGCGCGCAGGCCTCGGTGGTTCCAGTTGAACCGGAAGGATCCTAGCAATTGCGACCGGCGATCCCCTCGGCGTCGAACACGTGGCCCGACAGCGACCTGCCGCGCTTCGACGCCAGGTGCAGCGCGAGGGCCGCGATGTCGGCCTCGCCAGCCAGACCATTGGCGGGACGCGCCGCCGCATCGTCGAGCCCGGTCGCCGCAGCATGCGGGCCGACGGCGTTGACGCGGATGCCTTTCGAGGCCCAGGTGCCGGCCTCGACGCGGGTCATCGCGGCGAGCGCCTGGCGCAGGAAGCCGTTGAACGCGGCCTGCGTCCGATTGCGCGCGCGGGGCGCCAGCACGGCATTGAGGATCAGCCCTTCGGTCCAGGTCAGGCTCATCCGATTGGCGGCGATGCGCGAGATCAGGCAGGCCTGCTGCAAGCTGTCGGAAACCGCCGCCTCGATCTCCTCGATGGTCGCGGTCGGCTGCAAGTGCTCCGACCTCGGGACGACAACGTTGATCACCGCATCGAGACCGCCGTAGGCCTGGGCAGCACCCTGGGCGAAGCGGACGGCGGCATCGGCGGTGTCGAGCGCTTGCTCGCTGGCGCGGATCTCGCTCGCGGTATTGGCGAGAACCTGGAGCAGCGCGGTCGAGCGTGCCTCGGCGTCAGCGCCGCCCTGCGCCGGCATCTGCAGCACCAGCCGGCAGCCGGCCTCGGCGAAGCCGCGCGCGATGTCGAAACCGCTGTCGCTCGAAATGCCTGTGACCAGGACACGGGCCCCTTGCAACTCGGGGTACTGGCGAACATTACGAATACCGGCAACTACGCTCGTCAACATCAGTTTCCCTCCTGGGGCGGGACCCGGCCACTGGGCGCCCGACCAACGCAACTTCACGCCGATTCGGCTAATGACATCTAAATGGCTCTCCGATTCGGGTGCCGCCCCGGCCGCTGTTTGGCGCGATTGCGGCAACCCACAAATAGCACCAGCGAGCAATTCAGCGACGCTTCTTGAGATGGCGCAGATCGTGGATGCCTGCGCGCTGGCGCGGATCCTCGCCCTTGCCGAAAATCTGGTGCTTCTGGATCTTCTGCGTTCCCGTGGTCGGCAGCGCGTCGACGAACAGCACCCAGCCCGGCGCCTTGTAGTAGGCGAGACGCTCGGCTGCCCAGTCGTGCAGATCGCGGGCGAGGGCGGCATCGGTGCTGGTGCCGGCGCGCGGCACGACACAGGCGAGCACCTCGGCCTCGCGCACCTCGTCCGGGCAGGCGACAACCGCGACCTGCTTCACCCAGGGCGCGCTCTGCAGCACCGCCTCGACCTCGGCGGCCGCGACGTTCTCGCCCGAGCGGCGGATGATGTTCTTCGAGCGGTCGACGAAATAGAGCATGCCGCTCGCGTCCTGGCGCACGGTGTCGCCGGTGTGGAACCAGCCGCCGCGCCACGCTTCGGCGGTCGCCGCCTCGTTGTCGAGGTAGCCCGAGAAGAACCCATGGCGCGGTCCTTCGGCGCCGCCCCAGCGCACGATGAGCTCGCCGTCGCTGCCGCGCGGCAGCTCGCGATCCTGCGCGTCGACGACGCGGGCCTCGAGGCCGCCGGCCGGCCGGCCGAATGCGCGGGTGTCGATCAGGCGCGGTAGCCCGGTGACCGCCAGGATGCGTCCGGTCTCGCTCATGCCCCAGATCTCGACCAGGGGAAATCCGAACCGCTCCTCGAACGCGGCGTGGAGTTGCGGCTCGACCCCGGCGCCGAGACCGAAGCGCACCTGGTGGGCGCGGTCGTCGGCGGATGGCGGCTGGCCGAGCAGCAGCGGCGGCACCACTCCCAGATAGTGGATCACGGTCGCCCGCGTCTCCGCGATCTCGCCCCACCAGCGCGACGGGCTGAAGCGCTCGGGCAGGATCATGCAGTTGCCGGTCAGCATGACCATGGTGGCGGTCACCGCCTGCGCATTCATGTGGTAAAGCGGCAGCGGATTGTAGACCCGGTCGCGGCCTTCGTGGATCGCCGCCAGGCCGCCGAGATCACGATACCAGCGGCCGGCTTCCAGGTAGTAGCGGTTGGTCAGGATGCAGGCCTTTGGCCGCCCGGTGGTGCCGGACGTATAGAGCAGACTGCATTCGGCCTCGATGCCCGGCTGCCAGTCGCCCGCGCGCGCGACCGGCGCGGGAAAGCTCGCCGGCAGATGATCCGCATCGACGACCGGCAGCGGCTTGCCACGCTCGGCGGCGGCGCGCACCAGGTCGGCGACCCGCCCGCTCACCGCCACCGCCAGATCGGCCTTGCTGTGGCTCATCTGGTAGACGAGCTCGTCGTGCCGGTATTCGGGATTGACCGGGACGATGCCGCAGCCGAGCGCATTGAGCGCCAGGTAATGCTCGAGGAATACCGGCCGGTTCTCGAGCAGCAACGCGACCCGGTGACCGGTGGTGTAGCCGGCGCGCGCATAGCGCACGCTCAGCCGCTCGATCCGCTCGGCGACCTCGCCATAGGAGAGCTCGACGCCATCCGGCAGCCACGTGCGGCCCGGGCGCGAGGGCACGCATAGGAACGGTGCGTGCGGCGTCCGCGCCGCGGTGGCGGCGAAGGCCTCGTGGACGGTCTGCGGCTCGATCGGCAAGCAAGCCTCCCTGTTGCGGTTGGCGCAGCATATACCGGCACGGCCGGGCCGTCATGGTCGGCGACGGCCGGCTGGAACCGCTTGCGCGGCGGCGCAATCGCTTTCAGGATGGCGCCCGGGACGGTCAGGGAGAATAGCGCGGGATGTCACAGTCGGCGGCGCCACCGGTCATCGCGATGCGCGGGGCTGGCTACTACAGCGAGAACACGGTCGGAGCGAAGGCCGTCATCGATGCTGCCGGTGATCTGGTCATGCAGGCGCTCGCGGGCATGGACCTCGCCGCCAGCGGACCGTTCTCGGTCGCCGATTTCGGCTGCGCCGACGGCGGCACCTCGATCGACCTGATGCGGCGCATCGTCGCCGAGATCCGATCGAAGGCGGCGGCACGGCCGATCACGATCACCTACACCGATCTGCCGCACAATGACTTCTCCGTGCTGTTCCGCTTCCTGCACGGCCATCTCGGCAAACAGCCAGGAATCCCGCTCGGGGCCCAGGACGGCGTGTTCACGTTCGCCAGCGGCACCAGCTTCTACCGGCAGATCCTGCCGCCGGGCACGCTCGCGCTCGGCTTTTCGGCGACCGCGATGCACTGGCTGTCGCGGCTGCCGGGCGGCATTGCCGATGCGGTGCAGGCGGTCGGCGCGACGCCGGCCGAGCGCGCCGTGTTCCGCGCCCAGGCGATGGCCGACTGGGATACCATCCTGCTTGCCCGCGCCGCCGAGTTGCGGCCGGGCGGCAAGCTGGTGCTCGCCAACTTCTGCGAGGACGAGGTCGGCCGCTACCTCGGCGCCACCGGCGGCATCAACATGTTCGGCGAGTTCGCCCGGCACTGGCGCTGGCTGCGCGACACCGGTGCAATCAGCGATGACGAATACCGTGCGGCGACCTTCCCGCAATTCTACAAGACGCCGGAGGAGTTCGCGGCACCGTTCCTCTCCGCCCATTCGCCGGTGAGTCTTGCCGGCCTCAGGCTCGATCACATCTCTACGCGCGTCACCGGCTGCCCCTATGCCGCCGACTTCAAGCGGCAGGGCGACGCGCGCGCGTTCGCCAAGGCCTACGTGCCGACGCTGCGCTCGTGGACCGAGAGCACGTTTGCCGGCGCCCTCGACAAGTCGCGCCCGGCCGCCGACCGTCAGGACATCATCGATCGCTTCTATCGCGCCTACGAGGATGCGGTGGCTGCGGCGCCGGAAGGTCACGCGATGGACTACGTGCACTGCTTCATGGCGATCTCGAAGGCGGTTTGAGGCGACTGGCGCCTCGGGATTTGGCGGCGGGCCGCATTTCGGCGTGGTCTCGATGGCCCGCACTCCCGCGACCACGGAAATAGAAAAGCCGGCGGCATTATTTGCTTAATGAACCGCTATTTTTACTCCCTTTTAACTATGATTACCGCACCATCAACTGACGTTGGCGGCTCCAAGGCTCCACGCAATGGAGCGGCAAGCCGACGTTGCTGGTGTAAGGAGTCAGTCGATGATGAATGAAGTCATGCGCCTCACGACCTTCTTTGCGACACTTGCCGTTACGAGCCTGTTCGCCACCTCTGTCGCCATCGCCGCTGCGGGTATCGCCAATACGAGCGGCACGCCGCTGTTCTGCCGGAACTGCATCGCGGTCACCGGAGCCCCGGCAAAGCCTCCGAACCCGTCGACGCTCCACTCGCGGCGCGCGCCCGCGATCGGACAGCGTCCGGCGTGAGGAGAGGAAAACTCCTCGCGGAGGATTATTCCGAGCCGGTGTCCGCGATAATCGCTGGCTGATGGCGGGCATTAGGCGCTGTGTACTAAGTGCCTTCTGCCGCCGGAGCGAGGACGAAAGAGCCGGCGCGCGTTCGACAATCGTCAGATCGTCAATCATCGCTTCCGGCGATGGAGCGAGGCCGGTACCAAGACACGCCTCAAGCGCTCTTTGGTCTCTTCTGGGAGCGGACGGGGCGAGCGGTAGCCCGCGCCGACGTGTTCAGTGCCACGGCGGCGCGAACGAGCGCCTTCAACGCCTCTTCATCGATCTTGTCGCCCTCGTGGATATCGAGGGCGCGCCGGGTGTTGCCTTCGAGGCTCGAGTTGAAGAGGCCTGAAGGGTCCTCGAGCGAGGCGCCCTTGGCGAAGGTCAGCTTCACGACGGCCTTGTACGTCTCACCAGTGCAGATGATCCCGGCGTGCTCCCACACCGGAACGCCTCTCCACTTCCACTCCTCGACCACTTCCGGGTCGGCCTCCTTGATGAGACCTCGGACCCGCGCGAGCGTCTCGCCGCGCCAATCAGCGAGCTCCTTGATACGCGCATCGATCAGCTGAGAGGGAGAGGCTCCTCCTTCACCTTCCATCGCGCCGCTCTTGCTTGCCTTCATGGTGGTTGTCGCCTTCTTCAGGGTAGGTTCTGCCTCATCCGTCATCGGCGGGAAGCGGACGCCCATCGCGCACGCACCCCGCTACTTCCCGCTCACATTCTCTCGCCGGGCAAGAGGCTCGCTTGCTTCACCCACGCGGCGAGCTGGGCTTCGTCGATCTCGTCGCCCTCGTGGATGTCGAGGTAGCGCGTGTCCGTGCTCTTGGACTTGCCCGGCGGGACAGGAGTGAGCGACGTGCCGCGGAAGAAGGCCACTTTGACGTACTTCGTGAAGCAATGGATGCTGAGGAACCAGCCTCCTCCCTCTCCTGGGCTCTCGACGCCGTACAGCGGCGAGTTCCATTTGACTGCCTTGGCGACACCGGGGACGGTGCGCACGATGAGCGCGTCGAGGCGGCGCCCGACGTCGCGTTTCCAGCCCGGCATGGCCGCGATGTAGGCCTGCACCGGGGCGTCGCCCTCGCCCTTCGCGATTTGCGGGTTGCCGCCTGCCAGGAGGACTGGCTTCGCGGCCTCGCGGGCCAATGTCTTGGAAGGGGACTTCGGCGCCGTCTTGCGCGGTTTCGCCGCCTTCGCGGCGACTTGGCTGGCGGCGGCCTTCTTTGCGACCTTCGTGGATTTGAAGGACGTCTCATTGGCCATTGCGCTCACCCGCGGATGCCTGCGCCATGCAACTTTGTAAACAGGGCCTCAGGCATGGGCGGTGATCACCAGGGCCTGGATCTTGCCATCGATCGGACCGCTGCCGAACCGCGCGGCGATCCTCGCCGCCGCCGCCTCGGTCGCCTCAGCAAGGCGATCGGGAGCCCGCGCCTCGATCTCGTTGCGCAGCGGCGTTCCCTGGCAATAACCGATCGCCGCATGCCGGCTGGAGGGCGCCGAGCTGCGGCGCACCACCGTTTCCGTGGTCACCTCGCGGAAGCCGGCACCGTCGAGATCGGCGGCGATCCGGCCGGTGTCATGGTAGCCATGCGGCGTCCGCGCGAGAAAGTTCGGCGGGTCGTCGGGAAACAAGTCGGCGACCGCGCTCGCGGCGATGCTCGCGAACTCGTTTTCCTCGATCCTGTCCCAGACATTGAACAGGAAGCGCCCGCCGGGCTTGAGCACCCGGCGTGCCTCGCGATAGGCCCTTGGCCGGTTCGGAAAGAACATCGCGCCGAACTGGCAGACCACGGCATCGAACATGCCGTCGGCAAACGGCAGTGACTGCGCGTCGGCCTGCTGCCACCGCACGCCGGCGGCAGCAGTCTGGCTCGCCGCGTAATCGAGCATCGGCTGATTGAGGTCGGTCGCAACGATGCTCACTTCGGCCGGCAGGCGGGCCAGCAGCGCGCGCGTGACGATACCCGTGCCCGCGGCGGTCTCCAGCACGCTGCCGGCGGCGAGGTCCGACAGACGGCTCGCCAGATCCTCGGCATAGGGCTCGAAGATGAGCGGCCCGAGGTAGGTGTCGTAGAGCGCGGCAATCGATCCGGTGAACAGCGTGTCCACGTCAGGCATGGCCACCATCCCGTCGAGTTCATCGCGGCGAATGACGGAGATTAGAATTACTTCGGGCGGCGCACAACGCCCCGGCCATAACGATGCGGACCGATGCGCGGCACCGGCGGCGCCGTCAGCCGTCGCGTCAGGCCTGGTTGCGCCCCTTCACCACCTTGTCGATCGCCATGAGCTCGGCGAGCAACGGCTCCAGCCGGCCGAGCGGCACCATGTTGGGACCATCCGAGGGGGCCTGGTCGGGGTTCTCGTGGGTCTCGATGAACAGGCCGGCGACGCCGACCGCCACCGCGGCGCGGGCGAGCACCGGCACGAAGCGGCGGTCGCCGCCCGATGACGTGCCTTGCCCGCCCGGCTGCTGCACCGAATGGGTGGCATCGAAGATCACCGGACAGCCCATCTCGGCCATGATCGGCAGCGAGCGCATGTCGGCGACCAGCGTGTTGTAGCCGAAGCTCACGCCGCGCTCGGTCACCAGCACACGGGAGTTGCCGCTGCTGACCACCTTGGCGACCACGTTCTTCATGTCCCAGGGGGCGAGGAACTGGCCCTTCTTGATCTTGATCGCGCGGCCGGTAGCGGCGGCCGCGACCAGGAGATCGGTCTGCCGGCACAGGAAAGCCGGGATCTGCAACACATCGACCACCGGCGCCAGCAGTGCGCACTGCTCGCGCTCGTGCACGTCGGTGACCACCGGCAGGCCGAGCTTGTCGCGGATCTCGGCGAAAACCGCCATGGCGCCCTCAAGCCCGATGCCGCGCTTGCCCGACAGCGAGGTGCGGTTCGCCTTGTCGAACGAGCTCTTGTAGACGAGGCCGATGCCCAGTCGGCTGGTGATCTCCTTCAGCGCGGCGGCCATCTCGAGCGCGTGGCTCCGGCTCTCCATCTGGCAAGGACCGGCGAACAGCGCGATCGGGCGCTCGTTGGCGAATGTCACATTGCCGATCGTGACGGCGGTGTCGGGCGTGGCATGTGGTTTTGTCATGGTCGCCTTATAGCCGTCGGCGATGTCGGGAACGAGAGGCGTGATGGCGCACCGCACAGCTTTTCGCTTCAACCCATGCTGATAATCCACACCTCGCCGCGTCCGCCGGCGCCACCGGCACCGGAATTCGCGCCATTGGCCGAGCCGCCACCGCCGCCGCCTCCACCGCCTGGTGCGCCGCCAGCACCTCCAGCGCCACCGGCAACCGTGCCGGCCGCGTCGCCAGCGCCACCGCCGCCGCCGCCCGCGCCGCAGCCGCGTTGCCAGCCCTTGTCGCCGCCGGTTCCGCCCGCGCCACCGCTGGCAGTCCCGGCACTGCCGCCCAGAATGCGCCGCGGCGAGGCGGCTGCGATGGCGTATCCATTGCCGCCAGCGCCGCCGGCAGATGCCGCGTTGGCAGATGTCACGGCGCCGCCGCCGCCACCGCCGCCAGGACCGCGTGCGCAGTTGATCGAGCCGCCCCCGCTGCCGGCGCCGTTCGCACCACCGTTGCCACCTTGGTTCGACAGACCGAACGCCGTGCCGGAAGAAGCACCACCTGCACCGCCCGCGCCGGATTGGCCGCCACCGGCGGCGGTTCCCCCGGCGCCGGTCATGATGATCGTTCCGGCGTCAGTAACCTGGGATGCGCCGCCGGACGTGGCGTTGACACCGTTGGTATCGTTGGTCGTGACTGCGGCGGCGCCGGTGCCGCCGGCACCAACCACAATGCTCAGCGTCGATCCGAGCTCGGAGGCCAGGAAGGTGTCGCTGGATAGCGAGCCGGCCGCGCCGCCGCCGCCGCCGCGCCGGTCGGTTCCGGCCGCGCCACGACGCCCGCTGCCACCACCGCCGCCGCCGCCGACGCACCAGATCTCGATCCTGCGCGCCCATGCCGGCTTGTCCCACGAGCCGCTGGCGGTGAACACGTCGACCTGCATCTGGCCGCTGCCGTAGGCGAAGGTCGCGGCGCCGGTGCTGCGGTCGACCACCATCGCCTCCTTCCAGGAGGAGCCATCGGGGCTGACCTTCAAGTGCAGATCGTCATCGCCGGTGGTGCCAAGCTCGGCGCGGCCGGAAAAGCCGGTCTGGAACAGCATCGAGGCGGTGTCGCCGGCCGCGTTCTTGTTGAGCTTCTCCTGGACGCCGGCGCCATTGTGGTTGAACAGGATCGCCTCGCTCGAGACGGCGAGCTTGTTGGTCGCGTCCGCCGTGGCGTTGATGCCGAGTAGCGGCACGCTGGTGAAGGTGCCGGCGTCGACCCATGACGAGCCGTTGAAGGCCAGCAGCTTGTCCTCGTCGGCAATCCAGGCGGTCCAGCCCTCGCGCGGCGTGTAGAATGCCCACGCGCCGTCCTGGTAGGCGGCGATTTCGCCCGACTTGCCGGTCCATGCGCCGGAAGCCGCGGCCGCCACGATATGGCGGTCGCCGTCGGCCGGAGCCGGCGGCGGCGCCGCGAGATCGCGATCGCGCACCGACAACTGGACGATCGCGTCGAGCATCCGCACGGCCTCGTTGTGCGTCACGTGCTTCTGGGCTTGCGCCGCCAGGATGTACGGCAGATTGAGATTGGGGCTGTCGGTCGTCGCCATGGCACTTGCTCTCCGCGCTCGGGCAGCATCGCTGCCGTGGAATATTGCTCGCGAGGAGTATGGGGCCGCGCCGTCGTGCGTGGATAAGTCGGGGAATATGGCTGGCCTTGAGGGGCGCCGTAGGGGCGCAAGCCTGTGGATTCAAGGCTGGAACTGACGAAAACCGCATGCCAAATTCCCAACCATGAAAGCGCCAGGAAACCGATTCTCGTTCGGCATCGAGGAGGAATACCACCTCGTCGACCGCAGCACGCGCGATCTGGCGGTCGCCCCGCCGGGCTTCCTCGAGGACTGCCAGCACCGCCTCGGCGATTGCGTCAGTCCCGAATTCCTGGCCACCCAGATCGAGATCGGCACGCCAGTGTGCACCTCGTTCAAGTCGGCTCGCGAGGAGATCGCGCGCCTGCGCAGCGTCGTCGCCGAGGTCGCCGGCAGCTACGGGCTGGCGCCGATCGCCGCCGGCACCCATCCGTTTGCCGATACCACCGGTTTGCCGACCACCGACAAGGAGCGGTACCGGGTGCTGGCCGAGGACCTGGCCGGCATCGGCCGGCGCATGGCGATCAGCGGCATGCACGTGCACGTCGGCATCGACGATCGCGACCTGCGCATCGACCTGATGAACCAGGCACGGTATTTCATGCCGCATCTGCTGGTGCTGTCCACCTCATCACCGTTCTGGCGGGGCGAGGATACCGGTCTCAAGAGCTATCGCCTCGCCATCGTCGACGAGAGCCCGCGCACCGGCCTGCCAGGGCGGCTCGCGAGCTGGGATGAGTACCAGCAGACCGTCAACGTGCTGGTGAAGGCCGGCATCATCGAGGACGGGACCAAGATCTGGTGGGACCTGCGGCCGTCGGCGCGATTTCCGACGCTCGAGATGCGGATCACCGATGTCGCGACGCGCATCGACGACGCGATGGCGGTGGCGGCGCTCTATGCCTGCATCGTGCGGATGCTCTACCGGCTGCGGCGGGCGAACCTCAGCTGGCGCAGCTATCCGGTGTTCCTGCTCGAGGAGAACCGCTGGCGCGCCCAGCGCTACGGCGTCAAGGGCGAGCTGTTCGATTTCGGCAAGGGCTGCCTGGTGCCGTTCGCGGACCTGGTCGAGGAGCTTGCGGTGCTGGTCGCCGAGGATGCCCAGGCGCTCGACTGCGAGGCCGAGGTCGCGCATTGCCGCACGATCGCGGCGCAGGGCACCAGCGCCGACCGGCAGGTCGCGGTGCTGGCGGCGGCCATCGCTGCCGGCAAGACGCGAGACGAGGCGCTGCGTGCGGTCGTCGATCAGCTCATCGCCGAGACCGCCAGGGTCTAGCCGGCACCGGCCGCGACCACATCATCGCAGGTCCTGTCGGCGGCGTGCGGCAGACACGCCAGAGTGTTTCCGATCCCAACTGGATGCGACCTTTCCCTCTCCCCCAGGCGCAATTCGCGCGCCGGGGGAAAGGGTTAGGGTGAGGGGCCGCTCGGACACACAACCGTCATCCCCGCGAAGGCGGGGAACCCAGACAACGGGTGGAGTTTTGGGTGGTGGAGGCGAGGTCGACGGCTGTAATGACCGCCGGCACCAAGTGAACAGAGGCTTGGATGGATACCCGCCGTCGCGCCTCGCGCGCATACGCACGACGCGGGGATGACGAGCCGACAAAGGATGGTTCAGGCAACAGCGAGCGCTTGCTGCAAAGCAGCCCGACACTTGATGGCGCATCTGCTGATGGTTCTGAGAAAACGGCAGCGCTCTCCTCCGATACTGCGGGGAGAGCGCGGGAGCGGTTTTCGAGCTTGTCCAGCTCGACTTGAAGCGGCGCCGGCTTCATGCCGCCGCCGCGATCTCCTGGGTGTGGTCGGTCCAGACCACGGCCGCGCCGTTGATTGCGCCGATGATCGCGCCGCGCGGCGCGGTGACGACCGCGCTCTCGCCGGCGGTCAGCACGATGTCGCGCGGATTATTCTGTTGCGAGATCCAAATCGCGCCGTTCTCGCATTCGATCCACTGGCTGATCCCATCTTCCAGCCTGAACAGCGCCCGCGCCGGCAGTCTGGTCTCGGTTCCAATCGGTAGCCTGATCATGACCAATCCTCTTGTCGTCGGAGTAAGCTAGCAGCCGCAGGTGGAGCCGGCGGCGGGGTGGGTGACGGCATCGTCGGAATAGCGCAGCTGCAGCCCGCGCCGCAGCCAGGCGGTGATCGCGTGGCCGATCGACTTCACGGCCTCGGCGCGCTCGTGCGCCGCGATCCGCTTGAATGCCGCCAGTTCTTCGTTCGAAGGTGACAGGCCATAGCCTGAAACTGCGCGTTCCATATTAGCTCTCCTCATCTCAACTTTTTTGTGCCAAGAGAATTGCTCCATATTCGGTGGCTTGACAAAGGATGTTGCCTCAACTCGCGAGTGAGGTTTTCTCATGCATAGCGCACTCCCTCCGCTGAACGCGTTGCGGGCCTTCGAGGCCGCCGCCCGCCACTCCAGCCTGACCAAGGCGGCGCAGGAGCTGGGCGTCACGCCCGGTGCGCTCAGCCATCAGATCCGCGGGCTCGAGGAGTTCCTGGGCGTCGAGCTGTTCCATCGCCTGCCGCGCGCAATCGCGCTGACCGATGTCGGCCGGCAGCTGTTTCCGGGGTTGCAGTCGGGCTTCGGCCAGATCCGGCAGGCACTCGCCGGCCTCGGCGCGCTGGGCAACGAGCGGATCCTGGTGGTGAGCACGCCGCCCGGGTTCACGGCGAAGTGGCTGGCGCCGCGGCTATACCGCTTCCTTTCGGCCCATCCGGACATCGACACCCGCATCTCGTCGACGCTGAACAATGCCGACTTCAGGACCGACGGCGTCGACGTCGCGATCCGCAACCTGCGGTTAGGCCAGCCGAGCGACCCTGAGCTGCTGGTCGAGAAGCTGACCGAGCAGTTCTATGTGCCGGTGTGCAGTCCGAAGCTGTTGGAGCGGCTCGGCGGCCTCGCCGGCCCGGCCGACCTGAAGCGGGTCTCGTTCATCCACGACGACAGCATGGCCGGCAGGGACGAGATCGCGAGCTGGCCGGACTGGCTGCGGGCGGCAGGCGTCGAAGGGCTCGACCCGACGCGCGGCCTGAGGTTCAACACCGCCGACCATGCCATCGAAGCCGCGATCGAGGGCGCCGGCATCCTGCTCGCGATCAACGTCCTGGCGCATGATGATCTGCGCAACGGCCGGCTGGTGGCGCCGTTCGAGCTGACGCTGCCGTCGCGGCGCGCGCTTCACTTCGTGTGCCTCAAGGGCCGCGAGCGGCGACCGAACGTCAAGGCCTTCCGCGAATGGGTCAGGAGCGAGATGCGCTGCCATCATTGCAGCAAGGCGGCCACAGCAGCGGCCGACAACCAGCCGGGAAATCCGCGGCGCGCCCAGCCTGAGCGGTCTCGCCTTGGATTTGCCGCGAGAAATCGGATACCAGGGCAGCCGACAAAAAAGGCTGGCGAACGGGAACCTTAGAGCCTGTCCGGGGGATTTTCATGAGATTTCATGGCCTAATGTCGAGTCGATCCGCAAGGAGCAGCCCGCTGGTCGTAGCCTCAGCTACGGCCAAGGGCTGCGACGCGGCGGGCGACCGGGATTGGGCCACCTCCGGTCGCGCATGCACGGCCCATCTGGTTCGTCGCGCACCTTGCCGATACCTATGGGTATCGGCTGCGCCGACGCTCCTGCCATCTGGACCATGCATGCGCGATGAAGCTCCATGAAAATCCCCCGGACAGGCTCTGAGATCATGGCTGTCGAATTCGATCGGCGCGGCTTCGTGGCCGCGGCGCTTGCCCAGGCGCTGGCGTCGGTGACGGCAAGCGGTGCAGCCCGCGGGCAGGGCGCGGCCGGGCACAGCGGGCTGGTGCTCGGCGAGGCGGCGCCATTCTCGTTCGATGCGCTCAAGGCGCGCGCTCGCGAGCTGGCCTCGAGGCCGTACGTGGCGCCGCCGCGCCCGGCGCCCGAGATCGTCGGCAGGATCGACTATGCAACTCACGGCACGCTCAAGTATCGCACCGACGTCGCCTTGTTCGCGAACGGGCCCGGCCGGTTCCCGGTGACGTTCTTCCATCTCGGCCAGTACTTCCAGAAGCCGGTGCGGATGCATGTGGTCGAGGGCGGCTCGGCGCGCGAGATCGTCTACCAGCCGGCCTACTTCGACATGCCGCCCGGCTCGATCGCGAGCCAGTTGCCGCCGAACGCGGGCTTCGCCGGGTTCCGCTTCCAGGAGAACCGCAATGGTCATCCGAGCCGTGGCGGCCGCGACGGCGGCAGCCTCGACTGGCGGCGCAACGACTGGGTGGCGTTTCTCGGCGCCTCGTACTTCCGCGCCATCGGCGAGGATTATCAGTACGGCCTGTCCGCCCGCGGGCTGGCGCTCGACCCGGCGATCGGCGGCGTCACCGAGGAGTTCCCCGATTTCGTGAGCTTCTACATCGAGACGCCAGCCGATGATGCGCCGACGGTGACGGTCCATGCGCTGCTCGACTCGACCAGCGTCGCCGGCGCCTACCGCTTCGTCATGACTCGCGGCGCCGGCGTGACGATGGAGATCTCCTGCCAGCTGTTCACGTCCGCCACCAGGTGCAGCGCTTCTGCATCGCGCCGCTGACGTCGATGTACTGGTTCTCCGAGACGCTCAAGGGCACCGCCGCCGACTGGCGTCCCGAGGTGCACGACAGCGACGGGCTGGCGTTGTGGACCGGCGGCGGCGAGCGCATCTGGCGGCCGCTCAACAACCCGCCGCGCACGATGACCTCGGCATTTGCCGACGACAATCCGAAGGGCTTCGGCCTGATGCAGCGCGACCGCGTCTTCGACCATTACCAGGACGGCGTGGCCTACGAGCGTCGCCCGTCGCTATGGGTCGAGCCGGTCGGCGGCTGGGGTCGCGGCGCGGTGCAGCTGATCGAGATCCCGACCGACGACGAGATCCACGACAACATCGTCGCCGCGTGGGTGCCGGCCGAGCCGGTCAAGGCGGGGGCGGCGCTCGATCTTGCCTACAAGCTCCACTGGCAGGGCGGCGAGCCGCCGCACGTCGCCCAGCAGATGACGCTGGCGCGGACGGTCGCGAGCCGCATCGGCAACGGCGGCGAGCCCGGCCAGCCGCGGCCGCAAGGCGTGAAGAAGTTCGTGGTCGAGTTCTTCGGGCCATTCGCTCGCGACGCTGCCGTCGGGCGTCAAGCCGGAGGCGGTCGTCACCGCCTCGCGCGGCGAGATCGTCAACCCGTTCACCGAGGCGCTGACCAACGACGTCGCCGGCCATTGGCGCGCGGTGTTCGACCTCAAGGCGGGGCCCGGCGATCCGGTCGAATTGCGGTTGTTCCTGCGCCTGCGCGGCCAGGTCCTGACCGAGACCTGGGCCTACCAGTGGCATGCGGCATAGGGAAATCTCATCGATTTCCGCATCGCCCGCGGACGGATCGAAATGGCGATCCGGAAATGGCTAATTAAGAAGTATGAGGCATGCCTCCCGACAGTAGAGAGGCTCACTTCATTCATCGAAGTGGGGGGGAACCAGCCAACCAGGGGCGAACTCCATAACCGTGCGTACTCTATTGCAACTATTGTTGTTCTAACTGAGCATCAACACAAAATATTAATCAAATTAACCACGTTCATTTTTTTTGATTTCTCCTTGCGCAGCTACCGGCTTGAGCGTAACCCCAAATAGGGGGGGGTGAAAGGAGTTCAACCATGAAAAGGATAATGGTGCTATCCCTCTTGGCCGCACTACCCGCGGCGTCCATGCTTGTCCTGAGCCCCACGCCCGCGTCGGCCTTTGGTTGGTGCAGCAGTTACTCGACGTCCAGGGCTGTGGTCGCGCCGCGTGCTCGTGTTTACGGCTACACCGCAATCCGTCCGTACCGGGTCCAGGCTCGCGACTATCGACCAGTCGTGCGGCGGCGTTTGTAGTGGCAGAGATGACGTAGGCAATCGGCGCCGCGGCGTCAGCGCGCGATGTCGTGGTTAGAGAGTGGCCCCGGTTGTTCGGACAGATTTTCCGCTTGGATAAGTGGATGGTCTGCCGGTGTTAGGCCGCCAAGCGGATCGGCGGCAAGCTCTCGTGTCCGAAGTACGCATCGTCGGGCGTCTGCCCGTCAAGGCTGGAATGCGGGCGGCGGCGATTGTAGAGATCGAGATAGCGCCCGATCCCGTCGCGAGCCGCGCTGACGCTGTCGTAGGCGTGCAGGTAGACCTCCTCGTATTTCACGCTGCGCCACAGGCGCTCGACGAAGGCGTTGTCCCGCCAGGCGCCCTTGCCGTCCTGCTGATCCTGGTCCTGTGCTCCACCAGCACGCCGGTGAATGCGGGTTAGGTTTGGTGCCGGCCAAGATTTCGCCGACCTCCGCGTAGATCGGCGCTTTAGAGATGATGACATCTGTTGAGCCACTTCCTTGCAATCGATGGAGTGGAGGGTGACGCTAACGAAGACGATGCAAACTGAGGCATTCTGGCTAATAATCCCATTCTATTTGTCGGTGTTTTCCAGCCGCGCAGTTCGGCGGGTTTCGCGAAATCGTGATCGGCGCCTTTTGATGCGCCGCCGCAGCCGCGTCGTCGGATCGCGATCGGCAAATTGATAGTTATCAGCACATGGCTGAACGTTTTCGCCGGCACTTCGCTACTGGATTCTCTTTCAGTTGGCATCCTAAGCTTTCTCTGCTTAGCGCCACTTGCGCCTCTCAATTTTTGTGCGTCCAAAAAGGGATAAATCAGCCATGCGTACAATCAGAGACTTTTGGCTCGGTATGCTCGCGCTGTTCGTCGCCGCGATGGCGATGGCCGCGCCGGGATCCGCGCAACAGCAGGCAAAGCCCAACATCGTCGTCATCATGGGCGACGATATTGGCATCTGGAACATCGGCGCCTACCACCGCGGCATGATGGCGGGGCGGACGCCGAACCTCGACAAGATCGCCGCCGAAGGCATGCTGTTCACCGATTACTATGCCGAGGCGAGCTGCACGGCCGGCCGGGCGAACTTCGTTACCGGCCAGCTTCCGATCCGCACCGGCATGACCACCGTCGGCCAGGCCGGATCGCCGATCGGGTTGCCCGCGGCCGCGCCCACGATTGCCACCGCGCTGAAGTCCCTGGGCTATGCCACCGGTCAGTTCGGCAAGAACCACCTTGGCGACCTCAACGAGTTCCTGCCGACCGTCCACGGCTTCGATGAGTTTTTCGGCTACCTGTATCACCTCGACGCGATGGAGGACCCCGCGCACCCGGCGTATCCGCAGGAGCTGCTGAACACGGTCGGCCCGCGCAACATGGTTCACTCCTGGGCCACCAATGTCGATGACGCGACCGTCATGCCGCGCTGGGGCAAGATCGGCAAACAGAAGATCGAGGACGCCGGCACGCTATATCCGAAGCGAATGGAGACCGTCGACGACGAGATCCGCGACCTCTCCTTCAAGTTCATCGAAAAGGCGAAGGCCGACGGCAAGCCATTTTTCATGTGGCTCAACCCGACGCGCATGCACATCGTCACCCATCTCTCGGAGAAGTACCAGAAGCTGCGCAACTCCAACAACGGCTGGTCCATTCACGAAGCGGGCATGGCGCAGCTCGACGACATCGTCGGCGACGTCATGAAGAAGCTCAAGGACATGGGCGTCGACGACAACACGATCGTCGTGTTCACCACCGACAACGGCACCGAGGTGTTCACCTGGCCGGATGGCGGACAGACCCCGTTCGCGCAAAGCAAAGGCACGGTGATGGAAGGCGGCTTCCGCGCGCCGGCGATGATCCGCTGGCCCGGCAAAGTTCCCGCCGGCAAGGTCGAGAACGGCATCATCTCCGGCCTCGACTGGTTCCCGACCTTCCTCGCCGCCGCTGGCGACGCGAGCATCATTGCGGACCTGAAGAAGGGCAAGAAGCTCGGCGACACGACCTACAAGGTGCATCTCGACGGCTACGACCAGACGGCGCTGATAACCGGCAAGGGCCCCTCGGCGCGCCACGAGATCTTCTATTTTGGCGAAAGCGAACTCGGTGCCGTGCGCATCGACGACTTCAAGTATCGCTTCATCGACCAGCCCGGCGGCTGGCTGGGCGACAAGACCCACGCCGACGTGCCATACCTTACCAACCTCCGCCTCGATCCATTCGAGCGCACGGGTTGGCCGGAAAATGGCACGAAATCCGGGTCGCAGAATTACTTCTCGTGGTTCCAGTACGAATTCTGGCGCTTCGTATTCGTCCAGCAGCAAGTTGCGAAGCTGGCGAAGACTGCGGTCGAGTTCCCGCCGATGCAAAAAGGCGCGAGCTTCAACCTCGACGCGGTGAAGGCGAAAATCGAGGCTGCCAGAGCGGCAATGGGCAAGTGACTTGGCGACTATGGCGGGCGGCTCGCGAGGGCCGCTCGCGCATGATCGTGATCGACGCAAAGCACAACTGGTCCATGGGAGCTCCCGCCTGTTCGCGGGGCTGCCCAGAGGTTCCCTAGATGAATGGTGGCAGTCGGCGTTTGACCGTCTGGCTCTTGACGACCGACGTCTTCGTCTCGGCCTTGTCCGATATCCGATTCAGAATTTCATCAATCTGGTCCATCGACCTCGCGCAGAGGCGCGCGATGAAGCAGTCGTCGCCCGTCACCTTATCGCACTCGATAATCTCAGGCGTCTCCCGGATCAGGCGCTCGACCATCTGCAATTTTCCCGGCAACGGCTTGATGTGGACGATTGCCTGCAGGCTATAGCCCAAGGACTTGGGCGCGATCTCGACCGTGAACGCCCCGATGACGTCCTTTTCCTCCAATCGGCGCAACCGCTCCGACACGCTTGGCGAGGAAAGCTGAACGTGCCCTGCCAATTCCTTCAGCGACATGCGGGAGTTCGCGGCGAGCGCGGCAACAATGCGCTGATCCAGGTCATCCAGCATGTCTGCCTCATGGAATTAGGTAATTTGCCTCATTGACGATGCATAATTCGGCACTGTCTCGCAATGCCCTAATTCTCGCCATGGATCATGCACGGCTCCAGGCGCGATATTGCGCCTGTCACGCCACATCCAACGCGACGGAAGAGACATCAGGCATGCGCGCAATCAGGATTCCCGCCTCCTATTCATTGAAGGACCTCGAGCAGGTGGAGGTGCCCGAGCCGGCCGATCCCAAACCCGGCGAGGTTCGCCTGCGGATGCATGCCGTCGCGCTGAACTATCGCGATCTTCTGGTGGCACGCGGCGTGGATCGTTGGCGGCCGCCGGCTGGACGCATTCCTGCATCGGACGGCGTCGGTGTCGTCGAGGTGGTTGGACCAGGTGTCGAGCGCGTTCGGCCAGGGCAACGGGTGATGACCACGATCTTGCCGAATTGGATTGCCGGGCCTCTCACCGCCGAGAAGCGCGAGGGCGGTCTTGGCGGACCTGGACGCGACGGCATACTGGCCGAAAAGGTCGTGCTCAGTGCCGACGCCGTGGTCCCGGCGCCGGAATACCTCAGTGACGTCGAAGCCGCCACCCTGCCTTGTGCGGGTGTCACGGCATGGCATGCGCTGACGCGAGCGGGATCACTGCGTCCGGGAGCGACCGTGCTCGTTCAGGGGACTGGTGGCGTCGCATTGTTTGCGCTTCAGCTGGCGGTGTCCGCCGGCGCGAAGGTCATCGCGACGTCGAGCGCCGACAGCAAGCTGGAAACGGTGCGCGGCCTCGGTGCGATCGCAACGATCAACTACCGCAAGCAGCCGGACTGGGACGCCGAGGTCTTGCGTCTGACCAACGGCGCAGGCGTCGGCCACGTGATCGATATTGGCGGCGGCGACTCGCTCATGCGCTCGATGTCGGCCGTCGGGTTCGAAGGGATCGTCAGCATCGTCGGGTTGGTGGGTGGCATGCGGGCGGAAATCGATATCGGCGTCGCATTCCAGAAGAACCTTCGCCTGGACGGCGTTGAAACCGGCTCGCGGACAATGCTGGAGGACTTGAGCCGTTGGATGGAGCAGCATCAGATTCGTCCGGTGATCGACGCGGTCTACGCTCTTGATGCCGCGCGCGAGGCTTTCATGCGCATGGAGGATGGCGCGCATGTCGGCAAGGTCTGCATCGATCTGCTGAATTGAGCCCAGCAGTTCGCGCTTCGTTCTTGCGATGGTTATTCGCCGATGCTACGCCTTGGGCCTGGCCATCCGTGGAGGTGCCCGATGAGCTGGCTTCCCGATCAGGACCCTGTCCCTGGCGATCCCAAGAGCTGCGATGCGATCGAGCACGTGATCGTGCCGCGCTCGCGCGATCTCGGCGGCTTCGAGGTGCGACGCGCGCTGCCCTCGGCCAAGACGCAGATGGTCGGGCCATTCATCTTCTTCGACCAGATGGGGCCGGCCGAATTCATCCTCGGCAACGGCATCGACGTGCGGCCGCATCCGCACATCGGGCTCGCCACCGTCACCTACCTGTTCGAGGGCGAGATCTGGCACCGGGACTCGCTCGGCACGGCGCTGCCGATCAAGCCGGGCGAGGTCAACCTGATGACGGCCGGCCGCGGCATCGTGCATTCCGAGCGCGAGACGTCGGAAGCCAAGCAGCACGTGCGCCGCATGTTCGGCATCCAGGCGTGGGTGGCGCTGCCGAAGGCGCACGAGGAAAGCGCTCCGTCGTTCGCCCATCACGGCACCGACCAGTTGCCGCGGATCATGGGCGAGGGCAAGCGAGTGCGCCTCATCATGGGCTCGGCCTTCGGCAAGACCGCGCCGACCGAGTTCCCGCATCCGACGCTTTATGCGGAGGCGGTGCTGGCGCCCGGCGCGATCCTGCCCTTCGATGCCGACTACGACGAGCGCGGCATCTATATCGCCTCCGGCACGATCGACATCGCCGGCCAGGCGTTCGAGGCCGGCCGGCTGCTGACCTTCCGGCCGGGCGACCGCATCTCGATCATGGCGACCTCGCAGGCGCGCCTGATGATGCTCGGCGGCGAGCCGATGGATGGCCCGCGCCACATCTGGTGGAACTTCGTGTCGTCGTCCAAGGACCGGATCGACGCGGCGAAGGAGGATTGGCGGCAGAAGCGGTTCGCCCTGGTGCCCGGCGATGAAGTGGAGCGGATCGAGCTGCCTGGGTGAGGCCGTTATTTGAATGACGAAGGGATACTACGTCTACATCATGACCAACGAGCCGCGCGGAGTTCTCTACGTCGGTCTCACCAGCGACATTGCCGGGCGCGCTTGGGAGCATCGTGAGCGAACCATCGACGGGTTCACGGCTCGATACGGTTTGAACCGGCTTGTCTACGTCGAAGAGCACAACGATCCTGTGATCGCCGCTCATCGCGAGCGCACTTTGAAGCGGTGGCGGCGCGACTGGAAGATCGAGCTGATCGAATCCGGCAATCCGACTTGGCGCGACTTATTCGCTGATGTAGTCCGCGCCGAAGGCTTCGATTGGTGAATGCCCACCCACCGCTGCGTTCCCGGGCGAGCCGGCCACAGGCGGGGCGGAATGCATGGACGCTCATTCCGAGCGAGACCCGGGATCACGCTGCCCGCGACGATCCGCGCTATTCCTGCCTTAACATTCCCGAAGCGATCCCGGCTCTCGCACGGAATCGCCAACTTTCACTTTCTGCACCGGACGGGCCGGCTCGGCCGGGAACGCAGTCGTGGCGTGGAAAACTGGCGGCAGAAGCGGTTCGCCCTGGTGCCCGGCGATGAAGTGGAGCGGATCGAGCTGCCAGGTTAAAGAACCAACCACATGCGTTCCCGGCCGAGCCGGCCCGGCTTTGGCAGGCGTGAAGACTGGGGCTGACGCGCGAGAGCCGGGATCGCGTCGACAGAGAAGGAACCGCGCCACCTCGGCAATGCCCTCCTGGACGCGATCCCGGCTCTCGCGCGGAAAGGCGAGCGTGCCTCATCGCGACATCCCGGCCGGCTCGGCCGGGAACGCAGTGGGCAGGGGGTGTTGTGCGTCAAGCAATGCCGAAGGCGTGCGCCTCACACCGTCATCAGCCGCCTGACATCGGCTTCGACCATGCTGGCCTTGGTGCCTGAGAGTACCACCTCGCCGCGCTCCAGCACGACGAAGGTATCGGTCAGCTCCTTGGCGAAGTCGAAATACTGCTCGACGAGCACGATCGCCATCGTGCCCTTGTCGCGCAGGTAGGAGATCGCGCGGCCGATGTCCTTGATGATCGAAGGCTGGATGCCTTCGGTCGGCTCGTCGAGCACCAGGAGCTTCGGCCGGGTGACGAGCGCGCGGGCGATGGCGAGTTGCTGCTGCTGGCCGCCCGACAGGTCGCCGCCGCGGCGGCCGAGCATCGATTTCAATATCGGGAACAGCTCGAACAGCTCCGGCGGCACGGTGCGGTCGGCGCGCTTCAGCGGCGCGTAGCCGGTCTCCAGGTTCTCTTTTACAGTCAGCAGCGGGAAGATCTCGCGGCCCTGCGGCACGTAGGCGATGCCGCGCCGCGCGCGCTCGTAGGCGGAGAGCGCCGAGATGTCCTCGCCGCCGAACACGATCCGGCCGGAGCGCACCGGCTGGTGGCCGACGATGGCGCGCAGCAGCGAGCTCTTGCCGACGCCATTGCGCCCCAGCACGCAGGTGATCCTGCCGGTCTCGGCGGCGACGGAGACCCGCCGCAGCGCCTGCGCCGCGCCATAGTAGAGGTCGATCGCGTCTACGGTGAGCATGGGGTGGTCCGTGCGGCAATCCCCTCTCCCCCGAATTCGGGGGAGAGGGTCAGGGTGAGGGGCGGCAACAATACAGGTGCCATCCTCGGCCTCGTGCCGAGGACCCATCGGGCAACCAGCTTGCATGTTGCGACGGTGACCTGCTGCATCCAAGGACGCCGCCTCGTGAACTCGGCGCCTACTGAGCCATGGGTCCTCGGGCCAAGCCCGAGGATGACACCCCGAGAGAGGCAGCATGGAGTGTCGTACAAACAGCTGCCTCACTCTCTCGGCGAACGGCGGACAATCGCCGCGCAAGGGCACGCCGATTTCCGGGGACGCGGATGAGGAAGCAGGGCGGATCGCGTCTTGGGTGAGCATCAGCAGTGACCCGTCGTCGATGTCGTGCAGTGACCTATCCCCAAGCGTTCCCGGCCAAGCGCGGCCCCGAACGGAAAGGCGGCGCGGGAGCGGGTATTCCGCGCGCGAGCCGGGATCTTTACCTGTCGCAGTCGTGCAAGATCGCGCAACGCTGACAACGGTAAGGACCCCGGACAATCGCCGCGCAAGGGCGCGCCGATTTCCGGGGACGCGGCGGGGGGAGTGGTGCAATGGCTCACCGCACCGAAGGGCGCCCCCCAAGGCGGCAGGGGGGAGAGGGCGCGCGCCCTTGCCTCGATTGGTGAAACGACAGTCATCGCCCCAAGTACACCTCGATCACGCGGTCGTTGGCCGAGACCTGGTCGAGCGAGCCTTCGGCGAGCACGCTGCCCTCGTGCAGCACGGTGACGCGCACGCCGAGGCGGCGGACGAACTCCATGTCGTGCTCGACGACGATGACGGAATGGTCCCTGGCGATCTCGCGCAGCAGGTCGGCGGTGGTCTCGGTCTCGCTGTCGGTCATGCCGGCGACCGGCTCGTCGACCAGCAGCAGCTTCGGGTCCTGCGCGATCAGCATGCCGATCTCGAGCCACTGCTTCTGGCCGTGGCTGAGCGCGCCGGCCAGCCGCTCGCGATGCGGCCCGAGCCGGATGGTGCCGAGGATCTGGTCGATGCGCCCGGCGTCGGGCGCGTTGCGCTTCCAGAACAGATTGTGCGCCACCCGCCGGTTGCCGGCGAGCGCCAGCAACAGGTTGTCCTCGACCGTGTGCTGCTCGAACACGGTCGGCTTCTGGAACTTGCGGCCGATGCCGAGATTGGCGATCGCCGCCTCGTCGAGGCGGGTCAGGTCGACGGTGCGGTCGAACATCACCTCGCCGTCGTCCGGCTTGGTCTTGCCGGTGATCACGTCCATCATCGTGGTCTTGCCGGCGCCGTTGGGACCGATGATCGCCCGCATCTCGCCGTGGCGGATGTCGAGCGACAGGCCATTGAGGGCGCGAAAGCCGTCGAACGACACCTCGACGCCGGACAGGTAGAGCAGGGAGTGGGTGACGTCGCTCATTTCGTTGCCACCTCCGAGGCTGCTTCACGCAGCCGGCCGGTGCCGGTGCTCGAGCTCACCGCCGCTGCCGGCCGGGGCGCGGAATGCGCGCCGCCCGCCGCACCGGGAATGCCGCGCCCGGCTCGCCCGCTGCCGAGCCGCGCCGCTGGCTCCATTCCGCCAGCGTGCCGACGATGCCCTTGGGCAGGAAGATCGTGACCAGCACGAACAGTGCGCCGAGGGCGAACAGCCAGTAGGGCGCGAGCAGGCCGCTGGTGAACGTGGTCTTGGCGAAGTTGACGATGATCGCGCCGAGGGCCGCGCCGACGAGCGTGCCGCGGCCGCCGACAGCCACCCAGATCACCACCTCGATCGAGTTGGCGGGGTGGAACTCGCTCGGATTGATGATGCCGACCTGCGGCACGTAGAGGGCGCCGGCGACGCCCGCCATGCAGGCCGACAGCGTGAACAGGAACGTCTTGTAGGCATCGACCCGGTAGCCGAGGAAACGGGTCCGGCTCTCCGCGTCGCGAATGGCGACCAGCACCTTGCCGAGCTTGGAGGCGACGACGTAGCGGGCTGCGACATAGGCCAGCATCAGCGCGATCGCTGTCAGCGAGAACAGCGCCGCCCGCGTCGCCGGGGCCTGCACCGGAAAGCCCAGGATGTCCTTGAAGTCGGTGAGACCGTTGTTGCCGCCGAAACCCATGTCGTTGCGGAAGAACGACAGCCACAGCGCATAGGTCAGCATCTGGGTGATGATCGACAGGTAGACGCCGGTAACCCGCGAGCGGAACGCGAACCAGCCGAAAACGAAGGCGAGGATGCCGGGCGCCAGCAGCACCATCAATGCCGCGAACGGGAACATGTCGAAGCCCCACCAGTACCAGGGCAGCTCCTTCCAGTTCAGGAATACCATGAAGTCGGGCAGCACCGGATGGGCGTAGACGCCGCGGCTGCCGATCTGCCGCATCAGGTACATGCCCATGGCATAGCCGCCGAGGGCGAAGAAGGCGCCGTGGCCGAGGCTCAGGATCCCGGCATAGCCCCAGATCAGGTCGAGCGACAGCGCCAGGATCGCGAAGCACAGGTACTTGCCCCACAGCGCCACCGCGGTGGTCGAGATGTGGAACATCGAGCCGGCCGGCACCAGCAGGTGGGCGATCGGCACGATGACGGCGGCGGCGGCCAGCACTGCCAGAAAGACCACGCCGCGGCGGTCGTCGGCGAAGAGCGATTGCACGATCATGCTTCCACCGCCCGGCCTTTCAGCGCGAACAGACCCCGCGGTCGCTTCTGGATGAAGATGATGACGGCGACCAGCAGGATGATCTTGCCGAGGACCGCGCCGGCATAGGGCTCGAGCAGCTTGTTGGCGATGCCGAGCGACATCGCGCCGACGAGCGTGCCCCACAGATTGCCGACGCCGCCGAACACGACGACCAGGAAGCTGTCGATGATGTAGCTCTGCCCGAGGTTCGGCGACACGTTGTCGATCTGGGCGAGCGCGACGCCGGCGAGGCCGGCGATGCCGGAGCCGAGGCCGAAGGTCAGCGCGTCGACGCGGGCGGTCGGGATGCCCATCGAGCTCGCCATGCGCCGGTTCTGCGTCACTGCTCGCATGTGCAACCCGAGCGGGGTGTATTTCAAGGCCAGCAGCAGGCCGGCGAAGATCAGCGCCGCGAACACGATGATCCACAGCCGGTTCCAGGTGATGACGAGCTCGCCGACCTTGAATGCGCCCGACATGAACGCCGGCGCGCCGACCTCGCGATTGGTCGGGCCGAACCAGGTGCGCACCGCCTGCTGCAGGATCAGGCTGATGCCCCAGGTCGCCAGCAGCGTCTCGAGCGGCCGGCCATAGAGAAAGCGGATCACGCTGCGCTCGATGGCGATGCCGATGCCGCCGGCGACGACGAAGGCGAGCGGCACCGCCAGCAGCAGCGAGTAGTCGAACAGCCCCGGCGCCTTGGTGCGGATGATCTCCTGCACCACGAAGGTGGTGTAGGCGCCGATCATCACCATCTCGCCGTGCGCCATGTTGATCACGCCCATCACGCCGAAGGTGATGGCGAGGCCGATTGCCGCCAGCAGCAGCACCGAGCCGAGCGACAGGCCGTACCAGACGTTCTGGGCGGCGCGCCACACGGCGAGGCCACTCTCGACCTCGGCGACGGCACGGTTGGCGGCATCCTTCAGCGCCGCGGGGGCGTCGGCCGGCACGTTGCGCAAAGCCGCGATCGCGTCCTGGTCGCCGCGCGCCTTCAGCACGTTGACCGCCGCGATGCGGGTTGCTTCGGGCGCATCGGCCTTGGCCAGCAGGATCACGGCGCGGGCGGCCTCGAGCTCGCTCTTGACGCGCGGGTCGCTCTCCTTGGCGAGCGCCGCCTCGATCGCCGCGAACTTTGCCGCGTCGCGCGACTTGAATATCGACTGCGCGGCTTCGAGCCGCTTCGAGGGCTCCGGCGACATCAGCGTCATCGCCCCGAGAGCGGCTTGCACCGCGCCGCGGACCCGGTTGTTGAGACGCGACCGGGGCGAGGTCAGCGGGCGGCGCCGCGATCGCCGCGCCGTTGACGGCGTTGATGAGCTTGCCGTCGGCGCCGGTCATGACCACCGTCTTGTCGGCGGCGGAGAACTGCAGCTTGCCCTCGGCGAGGGCTTCGAGAATGGCGGCGGCGCGCGCGTCGCCGCTGCCAGCGATTTCAGCGATGGCGGTGATGGTGTCGGCGTAACTGTCGGCGAGCAGGGGCGCCAGCACATCGTCGAGCTTGGCGGCACGCGGCCGGTGCGGCGGCCGCCAGCATGCCGAGGAGCCAAAATAGCAGTGTCAGTCGCCGCATCGGGAATTGACCATTCGATTTGCTTGTCGGCTTCGTGGATCGGGCGGCACACCGCAAAGCATGCCGCCCGAGAATGAAAGGTGCCCAATTTCTCCCCCGCCCCTCTCCCCCGCCCCTTCGGGGGAGAGGGCAGAGGGCCGCCCGCGAGGGCGGTCCGAGGGTGAGGGGCGGCTGCCGGCTCGATGCCGAGCGCGCACTGTCGCGGTTGGATGGGTTTGGTGCGGAGCAAGTGGCCGCCCCTCTCCCTGACCCTCTCCCCCTCACGCGCTATGCGCCAGGGGGAGAGGGGACTGGCTCAACCGCCGCACTTGCCGGTCTTGGTGTTGAAGTTGCCGCACTTCTTCTCGACCCAGTCGCCGATCAAGGTCCTTGGAGCCGTCGAGGCTCTTCGACCAGGCGTCGCCGGGCACCAGATCCTTGGTCTTCCACACCGTCTCCATCTGGCCGTCGGCCTTGATCTCGCCGATCAGCACGGGCTTCGTGATGTGGTGGTTCGGCAGCATCTTCGACACGCCGCCGGTCAGGTTCGGCGCCTCGATGCCGGGGAGCGCGTCGATCACCTTGTCGGGATCGGTCGACTTCACCTTCTCGACCGCCTTGACCCACATGTTGAAGCCGATCACGTGCGCTTCCATCGGATCGTTGGTGACGCGCTTCGGATTCTTCGTGAAGGCCTTCCAGTCGGCGATGAACTTCTCGTTGGCGGGTGCCTTCGACGCTCTGGAAGTAGTTCCAGGCGGTCAGATGGCCGACGAGGTTCTTGGTGTCGATGCCGGCAAGCTCCTCTTCGCCGACCGAGAATGCCACGACCGGGATGTCGGTCGCTTTCACGCCGGCGTTGGCGAGCTCCTTGTAGAACGGCACGTTGGCGTCGCCGTTGATGGTCGACACGACGGCGGTCTTCTTGCCGGCGGTGCCGAACTTCTTGATGTCGGACACGATCGTCTGCCAGTCGGAATGACCGAACGGCGTGTAGTTGATCATGATGTCTTCCTTCTTCACGCCCTTGGCGAGAAGGTAGGCCTCGAGGATCTTGTTGGTCGTGCGCGGATAGACGTAGTCGGTGCCGGCGAGCACCCAGCGCTTCACTTCGCCGCCGTCCTTGCTCATCAGGTAGTCGACGGCGGGAATCGCCTGCTGGTTCGGGGCAGCGCCGGTGTAGAACACGTTGCGCTCGCTCTCCTCGCCCTCGTACTGGACCGGGTAGAACAGGATGTTGTTCAGCTCCTTGAAGACCGGCAGCACCGACTTGCGCGACACCGAGGTCCAGCAGCCGAACACCGCCGCCACCTTGTCCTTGGCGATCAGCTCGCGCGCCTTTTCGGCGAACAGCGGCCAGTTCGACGCCGGGTCGACAACCACGGCCTCGAGCTTCTTGCCGAGCAGACCGCCCTTCTTGTTCTGCTCCTCGATGAGCGTACAGCATGGTGTCCTTCAGCGTCGTCTCGCTGATCGCCATGGTGCCGGAGAGCGAGTGCAGGATGCCGACCTTGATGGTGTCCTGCGCCTGGGCCGATACGCCGGTGAGCAACATCGCCGCGGCGGAGGCGGCGCTGGCAACGGCCAGAGTGGTTCTTCGAACGAAATGCATGACAACCCCTTGGTTTGGTTAAACCCGTTGGGGAGATAGCAATGTCCATGCCACGCCGTTAATGAATGGTTAACTAATTGAAAAAACTGCAATAAGATTGATTTGTACGCGCGATAGTTTAAATTCGAGCAGCGGCGGATTTGATCAAATCATAGGCAGCCCTGGTTGATGCTGATTATTTGGTCGGCAAATTGCCAATTTCGCGGCAACGTGCTGCATCAATCAGCGGTCCGCCCAAAGATTAGGCGGGCATTTCCAGATACGGCATCGGCTCGCGGACGGACATAATGGAGCCGCGGTGCACCGTGTATCGTCGGTCCGTCCTGATCTACCACCCACCGAGCCCCAAGCCTTGCCACAACGACCCAGGTCTATTCCCGCGTGCATCGGCCGCTGCACGCTGGACGCCGCTTGCGCGCGGCATCGCGCTCGATGCCAGGCTCGGCGCCTGGGCGGCGCGGCGGCACATCACACTGGCAGCCTACGAGTTCGTCCGGTTCGGTCTGAAGCAGGCCTGGTCCTGCCTGTTCGGCGCGCTGATGCTGGCGTTGCTTATCGCGACGCATCTGCTTTACCCGAAGGGCATCGCGCTCGCACGCTACGATCTACTGACGCTCGGGGCGGTGGCGATCCAGGTGGCGATGCTGCGGCTCGGGCTCGAAACGCGCGAGGAGGCCGGCGTCATCCTGGTGTTCCACGCCGTCGGCACGGCGATGGAGGTGTTCAAGACCGCGGCGGGATCGTGGGTCTACCCCGAGGCGTCATTGTTGCGGATCGCCGGCGTGCCGCTGTTCACCGGCTTCATGTATGCCGCGGTCGGATCGTACATCGCGCGCTGCTGGCGGCTGTTCGACTTCCGCTTCACCCGCCACCCGCCGATGCGGGCGGTCGGGCTGCTCGCGGCCGCCGTCTACATCAACTTCTTCACCCACCACTACGTGTGGGACGCGCGGCCGCTGCTGTTCGCCGCCGCACTGCTGCTGTTCGGCCGCACCTGGGTCCATTTCAGGGTGTGGCGGGTCCACCGGCGGATGCCGCTGCTGCTCGGATTCACCCTCGTGGCGCTGTTCATCTGGCTCGCCGAGAACATCGGCACGTTCACCGCCGCCTGGGTCTATCCGAACCAGAAGGCCGCCTGGCACATGGTCTCGACGGGCAAGCTCGGGGCCTGGTTCCTGCTGATGATCATCAGTTACACGCTGGTTGCCGCGCTGCACGGCATCCAGCGCTACGACCGCGTCTGACCGGCCGGCAGCGACAGCGCGGCCCGCTTGAGCTTGCCGTTCGGGGTGCGCGGCAGCTGCTCGACGAACACCACCTCGCGCGGTTGCTTGTAGGTGGCGAGCCGCTCGGCGGCGTAGGCCATTGATCGCGGCGGCATCCCTGCTCGCGCCCGGTTTCGCCACGACGAAGGCGGCGATGATCGAGACGTCGGCGCGCACGCGCACCTCGGTGCAGGCGACCTCGGCGACGCTATCGTGCCCGGCGATGGCGGCCTCCACCTCCTGCGGCGACACGCGATAGCCGCCGGCCTTCATGATGTCGTTGGCGCGGCCGTGGTGGCTGACGTAGCCGTCGGCGTCCATGCTGGCGAGATCGCCGCCGATGAACCAGTCGCCGCGCAGCACTTCCGCCTCCTCCTCGGGACGGTTCCAGTAGCCGAGCATCAGCCCCGGATCCGAGCGATGCACGGCGAGCAGGCCCGGCGTCCCGGCGCGGCAGCGGCTCGGTCCCGCCGTCGGGGTCGAGGATGACGACCGAGCGTCCCGGCTGCGGCCGGCCGATCGCGCCTGGCCGGCGCGGCACGCTGGGGCTCGTCGAGATGAAGGTCGACAGCTCGCTCATGCCGATCGCCTCGTGCAGCTCGCGCCCGGTGCGCCCGGTCCATTCCTCGAACAAGCCGGGCGGCGGCGCCTCGCCGGCGACGAGGCCGTGCCGCAGCACGCCGAGCCGGTCGCGGCTGACGTCGCCGTATTTCATGATCTGGCGGTAGAGGCCGGGAACCGCGGCGAAGATCGTCGCTCCATGCGCGGCGATCAGGCCCGGCCACAACGCCGGGTCCTTGGTGCCGGTATAGATGATCGTGGTGGCGCCGTTGGCCCAGGCATCGGTGAGGCCGACACCCAGGGTATAGGTCCAGTTGAAGGCGCCGGCGTGCAGGATCCGGTCGGCCGCCTCGATACCGTACCAGCCCTGGTACATCGGCCGCCGGCCCCAGGCGGCGCGATGCGCGTGCAGCACGCCCTTGGGATGCGACGTGGTGCCGGAGGTGTAGATCAGGTACGCCGCCTGGTCGGCCAGGGTTGCGGCGTAGTTGCCGGCCGGGCCGTCGGCGATCATGCCCGCGACCTCGCGCTCGCCGATGATCCTGACGCCGGCCGGCACCGAGTGCAGCGGCAGGTCGTCGGCGAGGCACACGGCTTGCGCGCCGCTGTCCGCGAGCAGGAAAGCGACCTCGCCCTCGGTCAGCTGGGTGGACGCCGGGATCGGCACGAGGCCAGCCGCCACCGCGCCGAAGAACATCAGGGCATAGGCGCTGGTATTGTCGAGCCGGACCAGGATGCGGGCGCCGGGCGCGAGGCCGAGCCTCGACAGCGCGCCGGCGACGTTCAGCACCGCCACCTGCAACCCGGCATAGGTCCACACCTCGGTCGGCTCGCGGCGTGCGTCGGCAACCACCAGCAGCGCCGGCTTGTCCGGCGTGGCTGATGCGGGCCGGCCGATGCAATAGCGCGCCATGTTGAACTCGGCCGGCGGCAGCGCGCCGTGGTAGCCGATCGTCTGCCTCACTTCTGCGCCTCCAACCACCAGGTGTCGAAATCGACGCCGAACAGCGCCGTGCGCTCTGGCGGCCGGACGCGGCGCCAGTACGCGATCCACTGGCCCTGAACGTGGAACAGCGGGATCATATAGTCGCCGGCCAGGATCACGCGGTCCAGCGCGCGCACGGCAGAGGTGAATTCTTCATTCGTGCTGGCTTTGAGCAGCGCGTCGATCATCGCGTCGGCGGCAGCACTCCTGACGCCGGCATAGTTGAGCGAGCCTGGCACGTCGGCGGCGACGCTGCTCCAGCGGTTCGCCTGCTCGTTGCCGGGCGACAGCGAAGCGCGCCACGTGGTCTGGATCATGTCGAAGTCGAAAGTCTTCAGCCGCGACCAGTATTGCGAGCTGTCGACCTGCCGGATCGAGATCTTGATGCCCAGCTGATCCAGCGTTTCCTTGTAGGCGAGCAGCAGACGCTCCTGGCCGCGCGTCGTCGTCAGGAACTCGAACCGCAGCGGCTGGCGGGTCGCCTGGTCGACCAGCGTGTCGCGGTCGATGACATAGCCGGCGTCGCGCAGCAGCGCCGAGGCGTGCTTGAGGTTGTCGCGATTGCTGCCCTCCCGGCTGTCGGGAAAGCGAAGGCGCCCCTCCAGGATGTCGCCTGGCACGGCATCGGGGAAGGGCGCGAGCAGCGCCCGCTCGGTGGCATCGGCCGGCCGGCCGGTCGAAGCGAGGTGAGAGCGCTGGAACAGGCTTTCGGTGCGCTTGTATAGCGAGTGATAGAGGTTGCGGTTCACCCAGGAGAAGTCGAACGCGAGGGTCAGTGCCCGGCGCACCCGGACATCGGCGAAGACCGGCTTGCGCGTGTTGAACACCATTGCCGACATGCCGGCCGGCAATCCGCTCGGGAACTCGCGCATCACGATGCGGCCGTCGTCGACCGCCGGGATGTGGTAGCCTTGCGCCCACCGGCCGGGATCGTCCTCCGCCCGCACGTCGATGTCGCCGGCCTTGAACGCCTCGAACAGCGAATTGCCGTCGCGAAAATACTCGTAGCGGACCTCGTCGAAGTTGAAGCGGCCCTGCATCACGTTGAGCGATCGCGCCCAGTGGTCCGGATTGCGCCGGTAGGTGATCGCGCGGCCGGGATCGACGCTGGCTACCACGTACGGGCCGCTGCCGATCGGCGGCTCGAGCGAGGAGCGATCAAACGTCTCGAGGGTATAGCGATGACGCGGTAGCACCGGCATCAGGCCCATGATCAGCGGTAGCTCGCGGTCGCCGGTGGTGTCGAACACGAAACGCACCGTGTGGCGGTCGAGCACGTTCGCCTCGACCACCTTCCTGTAGTAGCTGCGGTGATAGGGCAGGCCCTTCTCCTTCAGCAGCGCCAGCGAGGCGACGACGTCGTCGGCCGTGATCGGCTGGCCGTCGGAGAAGCGCGCTTGCTGCCGCAGGTGGAAGGTGATGCTGCCCCGGTCGGCCGGTACCTCGACCGTCTCGGCGATCAGCCCATAGAGGGCGAACGGCTCGTCCGGCGAGCGCGCCAGCAGGCTTTCGAAGACATACTCGCGCACCCCCTGCACCACGGCGCCCTTGATGGTGAAGGGGTTCAGGCTGTCGAAGGTGCCCTGGACGCCGAGATTGAGCCGTCCGCCACGCGGCGCCGCCGGATTGACGCTCAGGAAATGCGCAAAGCCCGCGTCGAGGGCCGGGCGACCGTGCATGGCGATGCCGTGCAGCCGTTCGGCGGCGGCTCCTCCCGGCATGGCGAGGGCAAGCAGCAGGGCGCAAGTCGTGATCAATCGCATCGCGGCGCCAATGCTCCGGCTCAGGTGGCAGAATTAAGGGCGTGCGGCAGGCGCCGGCATCCCGATCGCGAAGCTCGCCTCAAATTGCCGCGCCCCCAAGACTTGCCTCGCCATCCACAGGGACGACAAGAGGCATTTACTGCGGTGCGATCCTGGTCGAAACGGCCGCATGGCGAACCGGCCGATCGCCCGCAACAGGCCGGCCGATCGTTGCGCCAGGATCAGTTGCCCCTTTGCCACTGCCGCTGATCATGCACAAGCGGATCCGAAAGCGCGCGAGCCTCGGTCACGGGAATGCCGTAATCGGGTCCTTACTGCCGCCTCTATCGACGACCCGGCGCGCTCCGATCGAGCCAGCGACCGGCGGGGCAATTGATCGGTACGACGGCTACAACAAGTTTTTCCAGGGGCAGGGCGAGCCAGGCTCGCGGTCAAGCAAAAGGTCGAACAGGCAAATGACGCAGAGTACTCTCATCAACGCACGCGCCGCCGCTGTCGTGCGGTCGGTCGCGGCAGGCATCGTAGCGCTGGGTGTCGCGGCCGGTGGCGCCGCCGCGCAAACGCAGCCGAAGGCTGCCCCCAAGGCCGCCGCACCTGGCTGCTGCACCGAAGGCCGCTGCGCCGGCCGCCACACCAGCCGCGGCCGCCGGTGCCCCCACCACGCAGACCTTCTGGGTCAAGCTTTGCGAGAAGGCGAACGTGCCGGTGCCCGACAAGGACGGCAAGGTGACGCAGCAGGAGAAGAACATCTGCCTCACCCATCACGAGCGGCTCGACGGCAACTCCGGCATGGTGATCGTTTCGTCGGCGCTGCGTCAGGTCGAAGGCTCGGACAAGCAGCATCTCATGGTGATGGTGCCGCTGGCGATCGGCGTTGCCATTCCGCCGGGACTGCGTGCCGCCGTCTATGACAAGGACACCTGGGCCAAGGCGCAGAAGAACGAGAAGATCGACGACAAGCTGCTGAAGCCGGTCGATCTGAAGTACACCCTGTGCCATCCGACGGGCTGCACCGCCGAGATCGAGGCCAGCAAGGAGCTGGTCGAGAGCCTGAAGACCGGTGGCGGCCTGGTGGTGCTGGCGATGAATGGCGCGGCGAAGCCGGTGCCGTTCTCGATCCCGCTCGACGGCTTTGCGGCCGCCCAGGCCGGTCCGCCGGCCGACAACAAGGTATACAGCACCGAGCGCGCGCGCTTCTTCCAGGAACTGCGCGCCCGGCAAGAGGAAGCCTACAAGCAGGCGGTCGAGGCGCAGAAGACGCAAGAGCGTCTGGCGCCGAAGCCGGGCGAGCTGGCTCCTGCCCCTGCCGCCGCGGCCGCGGCGCAGCCGAAGAAGCCCTGATCCGCGCGATACGCGAATTGCATGAGCCGAGCCCGCCTGGCGCCGCGCCAGGCGGGCTTTTCATTTTCGAAGCTGAATTCCGCTAGAGTCTTTACGATTCCAATTGGATGCGACATTTCCCTCTCCCCCAAGCGCAATTGGCGCGCCGGTAGGGAGAGGGAGACACTGTGCCCGCCTCCCCACAGCCGTCATCCGTCGGGGCTTGGCCCGCGGCACCCATGGTGCCGCGAGCGATTGGCCAGCTGACCCGGCATGGCGGCTCGACGCGCGCCGACCGCTGCTAACCATCGACGCTGCGCGATGGGTCCTCGGCACGAGGCCGAGGATGACACCTGTGTGATGTCCGCCGGCGATCTTTCCCTCTCCCCCGAAGAGGCGGCGGAGAGGGCGGGAGCAGCCCTCGAACCTCCCCGGTTCCATCGACTCTAGTGGGACTGCAGGAAGAGGGCGCGGTAGCGGCCATCGCGCTCGCGCGCGAACAGCTCCCTGACTCGCGGGTGCTTGACCGGCGCGCGGCTATCGTCGGGCAGCAGGTTCTGTTCCGAGACGTAGGCCACATAGGTCGTCTCGGCGTTCTCGGCGAACAGGTGGTAGAACGGCTGATCCTTCCGCGGCCGCATCTCCTGCGGGATCGCAAGCCACCACTCCTCGGTGTTGCTGAACACCGGATCGATGTCGAAGATCACGCCACGGAACGGAAACAGGCGATGGCGCACCACCGCGCCGATCGCGAACTTGGCGCTGCGAACCCGGGAGGCGGGCGCCATCAGGCTTGGATCCGAAATCATCGAATCGCGGCCGAGCTCACGGCAACGCGGGCGAGCAGGCCGCGCCCGATTTCACAAGCCATAGCGCACCGCCGCGTCCGAGTCCTTCGCCGCAACGATGCGGGCGAGATCGACGATGACCTTGGCCTGCTTCCAGGTCGCGTCGTCCTGCATCTTGCCGTCGATCATCACCGCGCCGGTGCCGTCCGGCATCGCCGCCAGGATCTTCTTGGCGAACGCGACCTCGCCGGCATCGGGGCTGAAGACGCGCTTGGCGATCTCGACCTGGCTCGGATGCAGCGACCAGGCTCCGACGCAGCCCATCAGGAACGCATTGCGGAACTGCGCTTCGCATGCCTGCGGATCGGAAAAGTCGCCGAACGGCCCGTAGAACGGCTTGATGCCGCAGCGCTGGCAGGCATCGACCATGCGCGCGAACGTGTAGTGCCACAGGTCCTGCTGGTAGAAGGCGCGCGCGCCAGCGCTGCCGGCATCGGCCAGAACGCCATACGAGGGATGGCCGCCGCCGACCCGCGTCGTCTTCATGCCGCGCGAGGCGGCGAGGTCGGCCGGCCCGAGGCTCATGCCGTGCATGCGGGGGCTGGCGCCGGCGATCTCGTCGATGTTCGAAACGCCTTCGGCGGTCTCGAGGATCGCGTGGATCAGGATCGGCCGGCCGATGCCGTGCTTCGCCTCGAGCTGGGCCAGCAGCTGGTCGAGATAGTGGATGTCCCACGGCCCCTCGACCTTCGGCAGCATGACGACGTCGAGCTTGTTGCCGACGGCGCCGACGATGTCGAGGACGTCATCGAGAAACCACGGCGAATTCAAGCAATTGACGCGGGTCCACAGTCCCGTCGAGCCGAACTCGGTGCGCTGCGCCAGGGCGATGAACCCGGCCCGCGCCGCGGCCTTCTGATCGGCCGGGATCGCATCCTCGAGATTGCCGAGCACGACGTCGACTTGCGACTTCAGCTCGTCGATCTTGGCGGTGATCTTGGCGTTGTGCGGCGGCACGAAATGGATCATGCGCTCGAGCTTGACCGGCAATGCGCGGAATGGCTCCGGCGCGCCGATGGCGAGGGGGGCAAAGAATTTCGCGGGCGTGCGGGTGGAGGGCATCTGCGGGTTTCCGATCGTTCGATCGGCGTCAATCTAAGCAAGATACCGGCGGCATCAAAGCCGTTTTTTTGCGCCGCAACATCAGTTCCAGCGGCGATTGCTCCACATCCACTGCTCGGGGCTCTCACGGATCCATGCTTCGAACTGGCGCTGCATCGCAGCAGTCGCCCACTTGATGTCCTCGCCCTGATTGCCGGTCCGCGGCACGCGCAGCTCGACGAGCTCGATGCGGAACTTGACTGCATCGCCGACCCGCACGCAGCGCGCCATCCATACCCGGGCGCCGACGCGGCGTGCGATCATCGCGGGCATCGCCACGGTGCGCGCGTCCTTGCCGAAGAATGGCACCGGCAGCCCGGTGCGGTCGTAAAGATCGGAGACGAGGCCAAGGCGGCCGCCGCGGCGGACATAGTCCATGATGAAGCGCGCGGTCTTCTGGCCCTCGCCGTGATCGCCCTCGACCTTGCCGCGGCCGAACAGCCCGCCGGGGTAGAGATCACGGCGCTGGTCGCGCAGGTACTGGTCGACGTAGGGGTTGTTGACCGAGCGGTAGACGGCCGCGGGCTCGGCGCCGGCGAGGGTGAGCGGCCAGATCGCGAGCTCCCAGTTGCCCATGTGCAGCGAGACCCCGACGATCGGGCCGAGCTTGTTGCGATAGCGCCCGAACACCGGCATGTCGGCGATCTCGATGCGGGACTGATCGCGCAGGATGCGGTCGAGCTGCATGGTCTCGGCCATGACGCGGCCGAGGTTGTGCCAATGGGCGAGCGCGAGCTGCCTGCGCTGGCGTTCCGGCAGCTCGGGGAATGCGATGGCGAGATTGTCCAGGGCCCGCGCGTGCCGCTTGGGCGACAGCTTCGGCGCCAGGAACCGCCACGTTCGGCCGGAGATGGCGCTGGCGGCGTCCAGCGGCACCGCGCGCACCACGCCGATGACCGCCCGCAGCAGAGCATATTCGAGACGGAACTGAAGATCCCGCAGGCGGGATGTAAGGGCGGACATCGGGCCGTTAGCTCATTTCCTTCGGACAGCTCCCTCGGACAGCGCGGCCCCTCAAGACAACAGTCCCCCGGCGCCGTCAAGCACGCATCAGCCGGGGCAGGGCCCCGACAGGCTCGAAACCGGCGCGCATGACCCGGCGTTTCAGGGCGCCGATGGCGGCGATGGCATGCATCCCGGCGCCGCGGATCAGGTCGGCCGGCCAAAATTCCGCGATCAGCGAGCGGTTGAAGAGGTCGACGGCGGCGGTGCGCAACTCGATGTCGCTGCGGCGGGCGGCGTCGTACCTGGCCAGAAGCCCGTCGCCGCCGATGTCCTCGCCCGCGGACCGCGCCGCGGATATGAGATCGGCCAGGGCCGCGGCATCGCGAAATCCGAGGTTGAGGCCCTGGGCGCCGATCGGCGGCAGCATGTGGCCGGCTTCGCCGACGAGCGCGACGCGGTTGCGGCCGAGACTGCGCGCCTTGAGGCAGCCGAGCGGGAACTGGCGCCTGACGCCGATGTCGCCGATGGTACCGAGTATGCCGTGCAGGCGCTCCTCGAGGGCGCGGGCAAAGCCGGCGTCGTCCATGTCGCCGAGCCGCCGCGCCGCGGCCGGCCGCTCGACCCATACCAGGCTCGAGCGCAGGCCCGGCATCGGCACCACGGTGCAGGGCCCCGACGGCCGGTGGAACTCGGTCGACAGGCCACGATGGTCGCGGGAATGCTCGAATTGAGCAGTAATTGCCACTTGCGGGTAGTCCCAGGCGTCGGCGGCAATGCCGGCGGCGCTGCGGCAGAACGAGTTCCGGCCGTCCGCGGCGGCGACCAGCGGGGCCGCGATCGCGTCGCCATTGTCGAGCTTCACCCGCGCCATGCCGGCGGCGACGTCGATGCCGGTCACCGCTGCATCGATCACCGATAGCCCGGCGCAGCCGGCCGCGACCCGGGTCAAGGCGTCGACCAGCGGCATTTGCGGGACGTTGGCGCCGAAATCAGGCAGCCCGATCTCGCGCGCCTCGAATGTGACCTCCGGCGCGTGCAGCAGCCCCGGACCGTCGTCGACGATGCGGATGCCCTTGAGCGGGGTGATATCGGGCTCCAGCAGCGCCCGGGCGCCAATGTGTTGCAACAGGTTCATGGAGCCGGTGAACAATGCCGCGGTGCGGGTGTCGTTTGCGGCCGGTGGCGGCGGGCCGACAAGCGCGACGCGGGCGCCGTCGCGCGCGATCACGGCGGCGGTGGCCAGACCGGCCGGACCACGGCCCACGACGATGACATCGATTTCCGGCATGGCAATCTCGCTCCCTGCATCAGGATCGCAGCCTAGTCCGCTCCGGAGGCGATCGGAAGGGGGGCGGCAATCGCCACGTGAAAGATCGTATCAGATTGAATTGCAAGCATTTAATAACCAATTTGCGCAACGGTGCGACGAAATCGCGGGGCGGCTGAGGGACGTCAAACAGACGCATTTGTTGGATCGGCTGCGATTCGGCTCGAATCGAAATCGTTGCAGTTCTGCCACGAGTGAAAAGCCAAAAGCCCACAGGGGGCGTGTTGGTGGTTTACGGGTCCTCAAGGGTTGGGTTAGTTCTTGGGCAGCCAAGGTCGTTAGGGGCGATGGAACCGTTATGGTTCAAGAGCGGAACGGTCAGGCGACAACGAACTATAGCGGCGTACCAATCATGGTGGTTGTGTACCCAGTAGTGTTAGTCCAACGGAGATGTTCGTATGAACGGGGGACTGTTCAAGTCAGCTAGCCGCTTCGCGCTTGTCGCTGCGGCCGGCGTTGTGATGGGTGGCGTTGCCGCCCAGGCCGCCGATCTCGGCGGTAACTGCTGCGCGGATCTCGAAGAGCGCGTTGCCGAACTCGAGGCGACGACGGCTCGCAAGGGCAACCGCAAGGTGAAGCTCACGGTTTCGGGCCACGTCAACGAGGCGGTCATCTTCTGGGACGACGGCTACGAGAAGAACGCCTACGTCGTCTCGAACAACAACTCGCGCACTCGCTTCCGCTTCGTCGGCGATGCCAAGATCAGCGCCGACTGGTCGGCTGGTTACCTGCTCGAGATCGGCGTTCGTTACGCCAGCTCCGGCAGCCGCAACCAGCACGACGCCGGTGCCGGTGGCGACGCAACCCGATCCGCTCGACATCCGTCATAGCGCCTGGTGGCTCGACAACAAGACCCTCGGCCGCGTGTGGGTCGGCAAGACCTCGACGGCGACCGATGGCATCACCGAGATCAACCTTGCCAACGTCAACACGGTTGGCTCGGGCGACGCCTGGATCGGCGGCTTCTACCTGCGCAACGCCAACGGCTCGCTGTGCGACGCAGAAGTGGAACAACATCACGCCGAGCTTCGCCGGCGCGTGGAACGATCGACGGTGATCGCAACGCCGTCGTGAAGTACGTGTCGCCGACTTGGTGGGGCTTCACCTTCTCGGGCGCCTGGGGCGAGGATGACATGTGGGATACCGCCCTGCGCTATGCGGGCGAGTTCAACGGCATCCGCATCGCCGCTGGCATCGGCTACAAGCAGCAGAACGACAACCCGGGCAAGACCGGTTCGGACGGCGATCAGTGCGCCGACCTCGCCGCCGGCATACCGCAACGTGAGCGCTGTCGACTGCAACGTGATCAGCGGTTCGGCCAGCGTCATGCACGTGCCGACCGGCCTGTTCGTCGCTGGTTCGTACGCCAGGTATGACGACAAGAACCGCGAGGCTCTGTACCAGTTCAAGCAATCCCGGCCTCACTGGCGTGAAGAGCGAGGACACCTACTGGATGGTGATGGCTGGTATCGAGCAGAACTGGTTCGGCATCGGCAAGACCACCCTGTACGGCGAGTATGTCCGTCATGAAGTCGGCGCTGGCCTGAACGTACGGTCCGACAGCGCAACGGCTCGGTTGGCGGAACGACGTGCCAACGGTCTTGCGGCTTCGGCGCCGCTGACCGGCACCGTCACGATTCCCGGCGGTGGTGTGTCGGGTGGCCTGAACTGCTTGTCCTCGGCTGACGTCACCATCTGGGGTCTTGGCATCAACCAGGAGATCTCGGCGGCCGCCATGGACCTCTACCTGTCCTACCGGCACTTCGATCCGAGCGTGAGCACCAGCGCCACTGGTTCTTCGACTGGCTCGGTCGGGGCTGGCGTCAAGGACTTCGACGCGATCATGACCGGCGCGATCATCCGGTTCTGATGATCTGAACTCGGTCGACAAGACCAAGGAGAGAGCCGCCCGAAGGGGTGGCTCTTTCTCGTTTTGATCGTTGTTCGTCCGCAACTTCTGCTTGAAATTTGCAGCTTGTTCACTCGCCAAAATTGCATCGGGCAAGCTTCGCCGACTACAAAGCCGCCGCTTTCAATCGGCGGCGTGGGGTAGATCTTGGGGTAGATTCCCAACAGCAGCCCACGCCTAACAGCGTGTGGCGAGCATGGGTCTCCGAAGTCACTATTTGGTCCGGCATGGGGCCGGCTATCGCTTCCAGATGGCGGTCCCAAATGACCTCCAGGCTCTGTTGGGCCGGAAGATGTGGAGGCGCTACCTCGCCGTTCGTAGCGAGCCGGAAGCGCGGCTGCTGGCCTTGCACCTTGCAGCGAAGTGCAGGCGGGAAATCCATCAGCTCCGCACGGTCCCGCATGCGGACCGGACCGAGTCGGTTAGGTTCAAACAAGGCGCAGGATCCAGTGCTGGCCGAAGTGGCTGCGCTTCTCAGCGTTCCTTTCGAGAGCCGGTCGAGGACCGCCGCGGCAGTCACGACGCCCGTCCAAAACACTGCTGGCGCGTTCGTTAGGGTGACGAGCTTAGTCGATGTGTGGCAACGGGTTGCGCAGCCGCGAGCCGCATTCTCGGTTCTGCGCATGAAGCGCTGTGCGAACGAGTTCGTCACGTTGGTGGGTAGCCTTGCTGCCAGCAGCTCAATGGCTTCCTCAAGGTCCTCCCCTATATGTCGCAGGACCCGCCCTCGGCTCCTCGGGTACGCATGCAGTTCCACACTCCGCGTCACTGACGTCCCATCCGCTCCGACTGATAGCGTCGGCTGTTCCCATCGCTTGTGGGTTCCCGATGCCATCCTGTGCACGAGCTTTGCAGCCTGCACCCGCTTGTACTCAGTGGTGCCATGGGGATGCGGGTCGTGAGCCATAGCCAACTCGATGGCAAGCGCGGCTGCAATTAGACGCGGGGGATCAATCTCTGCTCTTCGGAGACGAGCCCAAGCAGCCCATGCGCGTTCTCTGGGATTGAGACCGCGGAGCCGGAAAGCTTCGACTACCGGACCAGCACGATTGTACAACCCTCTCACACGCTCGATGGCATTCTTCACATAAGGATCGTGAGCGTTAGCCTTAAGCCAGCCATTGGCTGTAACGCGATGAAGTGCAATCTGGCCTCAGCGCATTATTGGGACACAGATATCCGACATCTCGGACAAAGCATGAACATGAAGCCGTACGTCCGAAGTACCCTCGATGGCTGTCACACTTGAGCCCACGCTCGACACCGGCAGGTTCGGGCCAACGCACAAAGTCGCTGCGCGACGGCCCGCTGAAGCGGGGGCAAGAGCCAATAGAGCGGCGCCCAGTGTCGCGGTAACCAGTTGAGAGAACAGGCGTAATGGGGCGGGGAGCTCCGCTTGAGGATCGAGGTCTTCGCAACCTCACTCAAGGACTGGAACTCCCCATGACCACGCCTACCAACGTATCTCCGCTCCGTCAGCGCATGATCGAGGACATGGTTGCCCGCCGGATGGTGCCGGGCACTCAAGTGGGCCATATCCGCGCCTGCAAGCGGTTCGCAGCCTGGCTCAAGCGCTCGCCCGAGACCGCCACGGCCGACGATCTGCGCAGCTTCCAACTGCATCTGAGCGAGACCGGCGTCAGCGCGATCACGCGCAACCGCACCATGACGGGCCTGCGCTTTCTCTTCCGCGTCACGCTGCGCCGCCTCGATCTGCTGCCCGAGATGTATTTCGTCAAGGAGCCGCAGAAGGTGCCGCTGATCCTCAACCAGGACGAGGCGCGGCGCCTGCTGGCAATGACCGACAGCGTGCGCAACCGGTTGCTGCTCAGCATCGGCTACGGCGCCGGCCTGCGCGCCGGCGAGGTCGTTCGCCTCAAGGTCAAGCATATCGATCGTGCGCAGATGATCATCCGCGTCGAGCAGAGCAAGGGCCAGAAAGACCGGCTCGTCATGCTGTCGCCCGAGACACTCACGCTGCTGGAGGACTGGTGGCCGCTGCGCACGAACAAGTACGATCACGGCGTGCCGGTACAAGAACGTTGGCTGTTCCCCGGCCGCCGCAAGGGCCTGCATCTGACGCCCCGGCAGCTCAACCGGCTATTCCACGAGGCGGCCGATACCGCCGGCATCAGCAAGGCCGTCAACCTGCACGCGCTCCGGCACAGCTTTGCCACGCACCTCTATGATCGCGGCGTCGACATCAGAATGATCCAGGCGCTGCTCGGGCATACCAAGCTGGAGACGACGGCGCGCTATGCGCGGGTCGCCACCGGCCTCATCACCGCGATCGAGAGCCCGCTCGACCGGCTCAACGCACCGCGCAAGCGGGGCAAGAAGCCCGGCAAGGACACGCCGCCGGCCAAGTAGCCGGCGCATGCCCCGTCCAGCTCTGGAGGTCGCGGACATCTTCCGCGATCACGGCGCCGCTTGGCGTGATGCCAACCGCGGTCATGTGAGCCTTGGCCAGTTGAAAGTGATGACGTGCCATCGAGCGCTGCCGCACTGCGGCGCTCGGCGGCCACGTTGCGCGCTGTGAGAACGATGCCTGCGGCCACACGATCGTCGCCTACAACAGTTGCCGCGACAGGCATTGTCCTCGGTGCCAGGCGGCGGCGTCGCGCAAGTGGCTAGCAGCACGCGAGACCGAGCTGCTGCCCGTGCCCTACTTCCACGTCGTGTACACGTTGCCCAGTCAACTGCGTGACATGGCTTACCAGAACAAGGCCGTGATCTACGGCCTGCTGATGAAGGCCTCAGCCGAGACCACGCTGCAGATCGCCGCCGATCCCCGGCACCTCGGCGGCCGCATCGGTATCACTGCCGTGCTGCATACATGGGGCTCGGCGATGACGCATCACCCGCACGTGCACATGATCGTGCCGGGTGGTGGGTTGTCGGACGATGGCACCAAGTGGATCGCGGCCAAGCCGGACTTCCTCGTGCACGTCAACGTGCTCCGGCGCCTGTTCCGGGGCAAGGTTCTGGGCCTGCTCACCGAAGCACACGCGGAGGGCCGCCTGCAGTTCTTCGGCACGCTCGCGCCGCTCGCGGACAAGAAAACATTCAAGCGGTTCCTTGCGCCCCTGCGCCGGATCGACTGGGTGGTCTACTGCAAAGACCCGTTCGGTGGCCCCGAACAGGTTCTGCGTTATCTGTCGCGCTACACGCACCGCGTCGCCATCTCGAACCGGCGACTGGTGGCCGCCGACGACGGCGGCGTGTCATTCCGCTGGAAGGATTACCGTATCGCAGGTCCCGAGCGCTGGAAGACGATGACGCTGTGGCCGGCCGAGTTCATCCGGCGGTTCCTGCTGCACGTGCTACCGAAGGGCTTCCATCGCATCCGGCATTATGGCCTGTTCGCCAATGGCAACCGCACCGAGAACATCGCCCGGGCCCGAGAGCTGCTGGCCGTGGCCCCACCACCTCCGAAGCCGGAGCCAGCCGAGCCACCGGGCGCCGACGAGCCGCGCGTCCTGCCAACGCCGTGCCCGTGTTGCGGCGGACGCATGCACATCATCGAGACGTTCGAGCCAGGCACGACGCCCAGGCATCGACCATCGCCGACGCCGGCCGTGATCAGGATCGACACATCATGAGGCGAGCACGCAACCTGGCCCGCACAGCTGACTGTCGGACGTGCTGGTCAGCAACCGGCGCAGAGCCCACGTGCGCTCTCGCCCTTGGTCCCCACGACAACAGCTCGACTTGGCCGTCCCGAGCCGTCCCCAACCCAGCGTTGCGCCTCGGCAATGCCCGTCGTCGGCGCCGTCAGGCTCGTTCGAGGAGCCCCCGCTGCCGGCACCAGCGCTTCACCGCACCACCCGCTGCAACACAATCCCCATAGAGCCCGCTGCACCAGCACGGCCCCACCTCCCGCGACTTCGTGCCTTGGCGCTTCTCCGACGCCGGCCCGCGCTCGCGGCCACCACCGTCATGCCGGCGTCCGAGAAACCTGCACAAAAGCGACCAGTCTCCGATGCCCCGATCCACGGCAGCTTTATCCGGCAGCGGAAATGGCCGCAGTTGCTACAATCATGGTTTTGCAGCACGCTGCGCACAGTTTGGTCACTTGCATTTCGGGGATGGCGCATGCGCGCGATATCAATGTTGCACAGGCTGGCGAGCATCCTGGTTATGACGCTGCTTGCGGTCGTCACAAGCACTTCGGTCAGGGCGCAATCCGACGACGATATCACCGCGCTGAATGCCCAGGTTGTGAAACTCTATCGTGAGGGCAAATATGCCGAGGCCACAGAGTTCGCCAAGCAATCCCTCGCGTTGGCCGAGCGACGTGACGGCCCCGAGCACCCCTCGGTCGGCACCTCGCTGAACAACCTGGCCGAGCTGTACCGGGCGCAGGGCCGCTACGCCGAGGCCGAGCCGCTGTACAAGCGCGCGCTCGGCATCCGCGAGAAGGCGCTGGGGCCCGAGCACCCCGACGTCGGCACCCCGCTGAACAACCTGGCCGAGCTGTACCGGGCGCAGGGCCGCTACGCCGAGGCCGAGCCGCTGTACAAGCGCGCGCTCGGCATCCGCGAGAAGGCGCTGGGGCCCGAGCACCCCGACGTCGGCGCCTCGCTGAACAACCTGGCCGAGCTGTACCGGGCGCAGGGCCGCTACGCCGAGGCCGAGCCGCTGTACAAGCGCGCGCTGGCGATCCGCGAGAAGGCGCTGGGGCCCGAGCACCCCGATGTCGGCACCTCGCTGAACAACCTGGCCGTGCTGTACCGGCGCCAGGGCCGCTACGCCGAGGCCGAGCCGCTGCTACAAGCGCGCCCTCGAGCATCACGCGAGAAGGCGCTGGGGCCCGAGCACCCCGACGTCGGCACCTCGCTGAACAACCTGGCCGTGCTGTACGAGAGCCAGGGCCGCTACGCCGAGGCCGAGCCGCTGCTACAAGCGCGCGCTGGCGATCCGCGAGAAGGCGCTGGGGCCCGAGCACCCCGACGTCGGCGCCTCGCTGAACAACCTGGCCGTGCTGTACCGAGCCAGGGCCGCTACGCCGAGGCCGAGCCGCTGCTACAAGCGCGCGCTCGGCATCCGCGAGAAGGCGCTGGGGCCCGAGCACCCCGACGTCGCCACCTCGCTGAACAACCTGGCCGTGCTGTACCGAGCGCAGGGCCGCTACGCCGAGGCCGAGCCGCTGCTACAAGCGCGCGCTGGCGCATCCACGAGAAGGCGCTGGGCCCGAGCATCCCGACTGTCGGCACCTCGCTGAACAACCTGGCCGAGCTGTACCGGGCGCAGGGCCGCTACGCCGAGGCCGAGCCGCTGCTACAAGCGGGCGCTGGAGATCCGCGAGAAGGCGCTGGGGCCCGAGCACCCCGACGTCGGCGCCTCGCTGAACAACCTGGCCGAGCTGTACCGGACGACAGGGCCGCTACGCCGAGGCCGAGCCGCTGTACAAGCGCGGCGCTCGGCCATCCGCGAGAAGGCCCTGGGCCCGAGCACCCTTCGAGTTGGCGCCACGCTGAACAACCTGGCCGCGCTGTACCGGGCGCAGGGCCGCTACGCCGAGGCCGAGCCGCTGTACAAGCGCGGCCTCGGAGATCCGCGAGACAGGCGCTGGGCGAGCGAGCACCCCGAGGCTCGCCGCCTCGCTGAACAACCTGGCGCGAGCTGTACCGAGCGAGGGCCGCGCACGCCGAGGCCGAGCCGCTGTACGAAGCGCAGCCTCGGTATCGCGAGAAGGCAGCTGGCGGGCCGAGCACCCCGGGTCGAGGCGCCTCGACTGAACGGCAAGCCGAGGCCGTCAACGTCGCCCGATTGACCGAGATCGATACGCGCATTGCGGAAATCGACAAACGGCTACCAAGCCGAGTTCCCCGAGTATGCCGCGCTTGCGTCCCTCGAGCCATCGACGGTCGTACCAGGTGCAGGCCGATCTGCGCCCCGACGAGGCGCTCGTGCTGTTCCTCGACACGCCCGAATGGAGGCCGACGCCGGAGGAGACCTTCGTCTGGGTCGTGACCAAGACCGACATGCGCTGGGTGCGCTCTGATCTCGGCACCGCCGGCATTGACCCGCGAGGTGGCGGCGCTGCGCTGCGGGCTCGATGCGACGGCGTGGGATGGCGAGGGTGCCAAGCGCTGCGCCGAGCTGTTGAAGCATCGCGCCGAGACAAGCTGCCGAAGCCCGATGCGCGCTGCCGTTCGACCACGCCCGCGCCCATGCGCTCTACAAGGCGCTGTTCGGCGAGGTCGAGGACCTGATCCGCGGCAAGCACCTGCTGCTGTGCCCTCCGGACCGCTGACGCAGCTGCCGTTCCAGGTGCTGGTGACCGAGCCGCCGACGGGCGGCGACCACAGGTCGGCCGCCTGGCTCGCGCGCGAGCATGCCTGACCGTGCTGCCGGCCGTCTCGTCGCTGAAGGCGCTGCGCCGTGTCGCCAAGCCGAGCGCTGCGACGAAGCCGATGATCGGCTTCGGCAATCCGCTGCTCGATGGCAACCAGAGCCACCCCAAGTACGGTGACTACAAGAGAACAGGCCGCCCTCGCCCGCGGCAACCAGAGCTGCCCGGAGACGCCGTTGCAGCGGGTGGCCGCTTTGATCGGCGGGCGGCGCGGCGTCGACCCGATTTCGACACGGGGCGGTCTCGCCGACCTCGCACATCTCAAGGTTCAAGCGCCCTTGCCGGAGACCGCCGACGAGCTGTGCGATGTCGCCGCGATCTCAAGGTCGAGCGCAAGGACATCCGGCTCGGTGCGCGCGCCACCGAGCGCGAGATCAAGCGCCTGAGCGCGGCACCGAGCGACGCGGCTCGCCAATTACCGCATCGTGCATTTCGCCACGCACGGCACGCTTGCTGGTCAGCTCAGCGGCACCAGCGAGCCGGGCCTGATCCTGACGCCGCCCGCTATCGCGACGAGGAGGACGACGGCTATCTCTCGGCCTGCGAGATCGCCGGCCTCAAGCTCGATGCCGACTGGGTGATCCTGTCGGCCTGCAACACGGCGGGTGGGGCGGGTGGTGAGCGCGGGCGGAGCTGGCGCGGAGGCGTTGTCTGGGCTGGCTCGCGCCTTCTTCTACGCCCAGGCGCGAGCGCTCCTGGTCTCGCACTGGGCGGTCAACTCCGACGCGACCGTCAAGCTGATCACCTCGGCCGTTGGGGGAGAGGGAAATGTCGCATCCATTCGAAGCAGAAAGACTTCTAGCCGGCGTCAAGCCGGATTTGCCGGGCGCCGCCATTGCCGTGCCTTTCCGCCTGGCCGGCGGCGTTGCCTGCCCAGCGACCTCGCATCCCTCTGGAGTTGACCGGCCGGCACGGCAACCGCCGCCGCGTCGGCGTGGCGGGCGGCGCAAGCCGGGCGGTGAGACCGGCAGGCCGGCGAAGCCGACAAAGCCGGCGTGACGGCAGGTGTCGAGGTCTGGCGCGGTTATGGGATGATGGGCGCGATCGTCACCGCCCAGGCTGGCCGATCGATGAGCTTCGCCCGCCGGAAGAGTGATGCAATAGAGCCTCACGCCGACGATGGCCGCCCTGTGCCAATTCTGTCGGTGTGCGACCGGCACGAGCCGATGATCCTGTGCCCGCCAGCATGGACGGAGCGGCCGTCAAAGGCTCGCGCGACGATCATCCAGTTTCCCGTCGCAGGCGGCCGGCTCCGCGTAGCGGAGTCGCCTGCGACAACTGAAATACATCACCCGAACTTCGGGTCGAGCTCGCCCTTGGCATAGCGCTTGGCCATTTCGGCGAGCGTGATGATCTTCTTGATCTTCGAGGCCTGGCCGGCGGTGTCGAACTCCTCGAGCCGCTGCTTGCACAGCTTGGTCATCGCCTCCATCGCGGGCTTCAGGTACTTGCGCGGATCGAACTCGCCCGGCTCCTCGGCCAGCACCTGGCGGATCTGGCCGGTCATCGCCATGCGGTTGTCGGTGTCGATGTTGATCTTGCGCACGCCGTTCTTGATGCCGCGCTGGATCTCCTCGACCGGCACGCCCCAGGTCGGCTTCATCTTGCCGCCGTACTTGTTGATGATGTCCTGCAGCTCCTGCGGCACCGACGAGGAGCCGTGCATGACGAGGTGCGTGTTCGGCAGCTTCTGGTGGATCTCCTCGATCACGTGCATGGCGAGCACCTTGCCGTCCGGCTTGCGGGTGAACTTGTAGGCGCCGTGGCTGGTGCCCATGGCGATCGCGAGCGCGTCGACCTTGGTCTCCTTGACGAACTTCACGGCCTCGTCCGGGTTGGTCAGCAGCTGGTCGTGGCGAGAGCTTGCCCTCGGCGCCGTGGCCGTCCTCCTTGTCGCCCATGCCGGTCTCGAGCGAGCCGAGCACGCCGAGCTCGCCCTCGACCGAGATGCCGCCGAGATGCGCCATGTCGGTCACGGCCTTGGTGACGCCGACGTTGTAGTCCCAGTCGCCCGGCGTCTTGCCGTCGGCCTTGAGCGAGCCGTCCATCATCACCGAGGTGAAGCCGGACTGGATCGCGGTCATGCAGGTCGCCGGCTCGTTGCCGTGGTCGAGATGCACGCAGACCGGAATGTGCGGGTAGATCTCGGTCACCGCGTCCATCATGTGCTTCAGCATGATGTCGTTGGCGTAGGAGCGGGCGCCGCGGCTGGCCTGGATGATCACCGGCGCGTCGACCGCGTCGGCCGCCTCCATGATGGCGAGCGCCTGCTCCATGTTGTTGATGTTGAAGGCCGGCACGCCATAGCTGTGCTCGGCGGCGTGATCGAGAAGCTGACGAAGCGTGATGCGGGCCATGGGACAGGTTTCCTCGCTTGAAATCAGGTGGTTGATGCTGGATATGGGGTTCAGATAGCGGGTTCGGCAAGACGCGCGCAAGCGGTCGCACTGTCGCGCGGCAAGCGCGCTTACCCGACCACCGAGTAGCCGCCGTCGATCGGGATCGCGGTGCCGGTGACGAAGTCGGACGCCGGACTCGACAGGAACACGGCGATGCCCTCGAAATCGTCGGGCGTGCCCCAGCGGCCGGTCGGCGAGCGGGCAAGCACGCGCTCGTGCAGTCCCGCCACCTCCTTGCGCGCCGCGCGCGTCAGATCGGTCTCGATCCAGCCCGGAAGAATGGCGTTCACTTGGATGTTGTCCTTGGCCCAGGCGACCGCCAGCGAGCGCGTCATCTGGACGATGCCGCCCTTGGTGGCGGCGTAGGCGGCGGCGAACGACGAGCCAAACAGCGACATCATCGAGCCGGTGGTGATGATCTTGCCGCCGCCGGCCGCCTTCATCACCGGATAGGCCGCCTGGGCGCACAGGAACGGACCGTTGAGATTGATGTCGAGGATGCTCTGCCATTCCGCCGGCGTGTAGTCCTGCGGTTGCTTGCGGATGTTGATGCCGGCGTTGGCGACCAGAATGTCGAGGCGGCCGAGCGACTTGACGGTGGCCTCGACCGCCGCTCTTGCGACCTCCGGCTTCGCGATGTCGCCGTCGAATGTCGCGGTCGGCACGCCAAGCCGGCCGAGCTCGGCGGCTGCCGCCTTCGACTTCTCCGCGTTGCGGCCGGCCACCATGATCGCTGCGCCGGCCTTGGCGAGGCCGCGTGCCATGCCGAGGCCGATGCCACCGTTGCCGCCGGTGACGAGGGCGACCTTGCCGTCGAGATTGAACGCGGTCATGGAAACGCTCCGTTGAGCCTGGATTGCAATTGATGCCGAATGGATGGTTGAAGTAGCAGCAATTCGCTACCACAATTGCAGGGTGGTCAAGTAACGTCGCGACCGATGACCTTGGTCGACCACCCCTGGCCTCTCCTCTCGAGTGTGGATCGCGCGTGCCGCCTGCCTACGACTGCTCGAAATGCCCGGGATACTGCTGCTCGTATCCGATCATTCAGCTCACCAAGCGGGACGTGGCGCGGCTGGCGCGCCACTTCCGCATCTCGGCGGCCGAGGCCGAGCGGCGCTTCACCAAGAGCGCGCACGGCCACAAGCTCGTCATGCGACGAAAGAAGGATCACCATTTCGGCCGGATTTGTCGGTTTTTCGATACCGAAGCGCGGCGCTGCACCGTATACGAGGCGAGACCGTCCGTGTGCCGAAGCTTTCCCAATGGCAACCGATGCGGCTACTACGATTTCCTGAGTTTCGAGCGTGAGCATCAGAAGGATCCGGAAGCGGTCGCGACCACCGAGAACGGGCAATGGCGCTGATGCGCCCGCCAGTCGTGCAGGATCGATCGAGGGAGAGCCACGACTTGGGCGGACGTGCGATCATGACTGAGGCTGCACCGTCGCACCGCTTTCTCGGCGCCGTGCTGCTGCTCATGTTCATGATGAACATGATCGGCCGCGGCGTGACCGAGACGTTCGCCGTGTTCCTGCTGCCGGCGGAAGCGGCCTTCCAGGCGTCGCGGTCGCAGATGCTGCTGACCTACTCGATCTACAACCTGGTCTACGGGCTCGCCGCGCCGTTTGCCGGCCAGCTGGTCGATCGAATGGGCCCGCGCGTTGCCTACGGCGCCGGTCTCACCATGCTCGGCAGCGGCTATCTGCTCGCCGGCATGGCGACCTCGCTGCCGCTCTACTATGCCGGAGCCGGAGTTCTCGGCGGTCTTGGCGCCGCCTGCCTCGGCATGGTGGTCGCATCGAGCATCATGAGCCGCTGGTTCGTCGCGCGGCTCGGGGCCGTCACCGCGCTGCCCTATGCCGCGCTCGGCGCCGGCATGCTGCTGATCCCGCCGGCAACGCAGCACCTGATCGACTGGCTGTCGTGGCAGCAGGCCTATCAGGTCCTCGGCTATGGCGTGCTCGCCGTGCTGCCGCTGCTCCTGCTGCTGCCGCTGGGGCGGATCTCCGAAGGCTCGGCGGCGTGGCGCGCGGCGCGGACGGCGGGAGGCGGACCCGCCGGTTGGACCCTGCGGCAGGCGGTGCGGACGCGGGCCTTCTGGGGTTTGTTCGCAGCCTATTTCGTGACCTCGGTTGCGTCCTATGCGGTGGCGCCGCAGATGGTCGCGTATCTCGTCGAGCAGGGCTACCACCGGTTGCTGGCCGCGTGGGCGTTCGGCATGACGGGAGCATGCTCGGCGGTCGGCATCATCGGCATGGGCGCCATCTCGGATCGCATCGGACGCCGGCGCGCCGCGCTGATCTCCTATGTGCTGTCGATCCTCGGCGTGCTGGCGCTGCTGCTGGTGGCGCCGCTGAGCGCGTTCTGGCCGGTCTACCTGTTCGTGGTGCTGTTCGGGCTGATGCAGGGAGTGCGCGGGCCGATCATCCTGGCGCTCGTTGCAACCGTATTTCGTGGCGGCGCGGTCGGCAGCATCTTTGGTGCGCTCACTCTCGCGCCCGGCATCGGCGCCGCGCTCGGCTCGTGGGCCTCGGGCTATCTGCACGACATCACCGGCGGCTACGTCGCCTCGTTCCTGCTCGGCGTGACGGGCAGCGTCATCGGCATGGCAATATTCTGGGCGCTGCCGAGCCTCGAGAAGGGATCGCGGATCCGCCAGGCGATGCCGGTGACGGTCAAAAGCGGAGCATGACGTTTGCGGCGGCCCAGGCCTGGTCCTTCGAAACCTCGCGATAGTCGAAGTGCTCGCCGCTGACGCCGCCGGCGAGCGAGACCTCGCCGCCGGCCCAGTCGTAGCGTGCGAACACACCGCTGCGTGTCTCGTCGCCCGCGACATTGCCGACCGCCGCCTCTTCGAGGCCGATCGACAGGTCGTCGCGCAGCCGGTAGCCGAGGCGAAGCCGCAACGCGTAGGTCTCGTGCGCCTGCGCCCAACTAGCGTCGGCTGCGACCCAGATCGAGGGCGTCAGATTTGTCCAGCTCTCGATCACACCCTTGAAGCCGCCCTGGCGGCCGCTGGCGCGATTGCAGATGTCGATCGGGGAGAGATCCTGCTGGTCCATGGCCAGCCCAGCGAAGGCCTTGATGGTGGTGCCGCCGTAGGACAACTGGTAGCCGGCGAGGATGTCGGCGAACGTCACTCGGCCGGTGATGGTGGCGGTACGCCCGTCGCCGTAGCCGTAACGGCAGTCGCCGTTGGCGGCAGGCAGCGTGTCGTAGCGGTACTGGCCATAGCCGCTGCTGAGGCGGATGCGGGCGCCGTCGGTATCGAGGCCGCCAAACGGCGCGATCGTCGCGCTGCTATAGGCCGCCCAGCTCTTGGGCGAAGCTGTGACTCCGGCCGACGTCTCGCGCCAGGGCGCCGCGGTCGTGCCCGGATCGGCCGCACGTGCGGGCGGCGGCTCGGCGAACGCGATGCCCGCCAGCACGCCGGAAACGGCCATGAGAACTCGTACGCGACCCGACACAGCCCCAACCCCGCAAGTATTCGAGTGGGTGGGCTAGTCGTAACGACTGCGCGGCTTTGTTGGACGCGGTAAGGTCCGAGGTGATTTCGACTGAATAGGCTGCTATGAAATCTATGCAACCAAAAGTATATTTCAACATTATTTACTATCTACAGTGGTGATGGCTATTCGACGCCGCCCGCTTCGCGTGGCAAGCTACCCCGCATGTCGCCGCCGCCCTTCGAGCAATGGCTGTACCCGACGGCCTCTGGCCTCTACTGCGAGCCGGGCGATTTCCACATCGATCCGCGCCTGCCGGTCGAACGCGCGATCATCACGCACGGGCATTCCGATCACGCGCGCGCCGGGCACGCCCGCGTCCTGGCGACGGCCGAGACCGTCGCGGTGATGCAGGCCCGGCTCGGCGCGGTGGCGGCGGGATCATTCCAGCCGCACGCCCTTGGCGAGACGCTGAAGATCGGTGACGTCGAGGTCTCGCTGCATCCGGCCGGGCACATCCTCGGCAGCGCCCAGGTCCGCATCAGCCATCACGGGCGCACGGCGGTGGTGACCGGCGACTACAAGCGGCGGCCCGACCCGACCTGCGTCGGCTTCGAGGTCGTGCGCTGCGAGCTGCTGGTGACCGAGGCGACCTTCGGCCTGCCGGTATTCCGCCATGAGCCCGATGCGCACGAGATCGGCAAGCTGCTGTCCTCCGTCGCCGGATTTCCGGAGCGCACGCATCTCGTCGGCGTCTACGGTCTCGGCAAGTGCCAGCGCCTGATCATGCTGTTGCGCGCGGCCGGCTGGCAGCGACCGATCTGGCTGCATGGCGCGCTCGATCAGATGTGCGAGCTCTACCGTCGGATCGGGTTCGACCTTGGCGAGACGGCGTCGGTGATGGATGCCGGGCGCGGCCTTGCCGGCGAGATCGTCCTGTGTCCGCCATCGGCGCTGCGCGATCGCTGGTCGCGCCGGCTTGCCGATCCCGTCGCCTGCTTCGCCTCGGGCTGGATGCGGGTGCGCGGGCGGGCGCGCCAGCGCGGCGTCGAGCTGCCGCTGATCATCTCCGATCATGCCGACTGGCCGGAGCTCGTCGCGACCATCGAGGATACCGGTGCGCAGGAGATATGGGTCACGCACGGCCGCGAGGACGCGCTGCTGCGGCAGATTGCGCTGATGGGGCGGCGAGGGCGCGCGCTGGCGCTGCTCGAACGCGACGAAGAGGCAGAATAGCGTCAGATGCAAGCCTTCGCCGCCCTGCTCGATCGCCTCGTGTACACGCCCGGCCGCAACGCCAAGCTGCGGCTGCTGGCGGACTATTTTCGCGCCACACCGGACCCCGATCGCGGCTGGGCGCTGGCCGCGCTGACCGGCGGGCTGCCGTTCACATTCCCGGTCCGGCGGATACTGGCCGGGCTGATGGAAAAGCGGCTCGATGCCGAGCTGTTCCGCCTGTCCCGCGACTACGTCGGCGACACCGCCGAGACGGTCGCGCTGGCCTGGCCGGAGGCGGACGCTCGCGGCAACCCGCCGCGGTTGTCGGACGTGGTCGCGGAGCTGGCGCTGATCGATCCGCATTCGCTGCCGCTGCGCCTCGAGCTTTGGCTCGACAGCCTCGATGCGACGGAGCGCTGGGCGCTGCTGAAGCTGTTGACCGGCGCACTGCGGGTCGGCGTCTCGGCGCGGCTCGCCAAGACTGCGCTCGCCGAGATGGCCGGCCGCGAAGTCGATGCGATCGAGGAGATCTGGCACGGCTTGGCGCCGCCCTACGAGGCGCTGTTTGCCTGGCTCGAGGGAGCCGGCGGCATGCCCGACATCAGCGGCGCGCCGGTGTTCCGCCCGTTGATGCTGGCGCATCCGCTGGAGATCCAGGAGCTCGAAGGGCTCGACCTCGAGGACATTGCGACCGAGTGGAAATGGGACGGCATCAGGGTGCAGATCGCCGCCGGTCGCGGCGAAGCACGTCTCTATTCGCGCACCGGCGACGACATCGGCGCAAGCTTTCCCGAGATCCTGCACGGCGCCGCCTTCGAGGCGGTGCTCGACGGCGAGCTGCTGATCAAGCGGGGCGGCGCAATCGCACCGTTCAACGATCTACAGCAGCGGCTCAACCGCAAGGTGGTCAGCCGCAAGCTGATGGCCGAGTACCCGGCGCATGTCAGGCTCTACGATGCCCTGCTGATCGGCGCGGACGATCTACGGGCGCTGCCGCTGCGCGAGCGCCGGGCGCGGCTCGAGGCGTGGTTTGGCACCATCAGGCCGGCCGCCATGGACCTGTCACCGCTGGTCGCGGTCGAGGACCGGGCCGGCATCGAGGCGATCTGGCGTGGCACGCGCGGCATCGGCATCGAGGGCCTGATGCTCAAGCGCTGGGACAGCCCCTATCTCGCCGGGCGTCCGAAGGGTCAGTGGTGGAAGTGGAAGCGCGCGGCGCTGACCGCCGATTGCGTGCTGATGTACGCGCAGCGCGGCTCCGGCAAGCGGTCTTCGTTTTATTCCGATTTCACCTTTGGCGCCTGGCGCGAGGGAAGGGCTGGCGGTCGCGAGCTCGTCCCCGTCGGCAAGGCATACTCCGGGTACACCGATGCCGAGCTCGTCGAGCTCGACCGCTGGATCCGCGACCATACGGTCGAGCGATTCGGCCCGGTCCGCGCGGTCGAGCCGGCGCTGGTGCTGGAAGTTGCGTTCGATGCCATCCAGAGGTCGCCGCGGCACAAGTCCGGGATCGCAATGCGATTTCCGAGGATTCACAGGCTACGCTGGGACAAGCCCGCAGGCGAAGCCGACACCCTCGGCAGTCTGGAAGAATTGATCGAATAATCATCCAATCGATCTGTGGTTGACAGGCCGTTGCCGGTCGTTTTGATTCGCGACTGACGTCGGAAGCGGGCTATGAATGCCACAAGCGCCGAAATCGAAGCGCGATTTTAACCACGATATTGCCCGCTGGGTTGGCGAGCGGCTGCCGTCGAGTGTGCCATGAGTGGCGCAGCAGGTTCCTCAACTCGTCATGCGTCAGAGGAGGTATCGCCATGGAGACCGCCCAGAAATCCACGCTCCCACAGGACGCCATCGCCTGGCCCCTGATGTTATGGCTGCCGAATTTCTGGCTCGGCAGCGCGACGACCGCACGTCCGTCCGCCAGTGAGGCTGCCATTGCCGCGCCATCGCGCCCCGAACCGGCCGTGCCGGCGGCAGGCGACATCGCGCGAGCGAGCGAGCAGGCAATGCAAGCCTGGAGCAGCTGCGGCACCGAATTGCTGTCGTTGGCGTGCCGCCGCGCGCACGCCTGGCAGTCGCTTCCCGCGAGGCTCGGCCGCGCCCGCACGCCGCAGGATCTGATGAACGCCAACGTCCAGTTCTGGTCACTGGCCGTCGAGCAGCACGGCGAGGCCGCTCGTCGCCTGGCCGCCGCCTGGAGTGGTGGCATGTTCGGGATGGGCGACGCCGGCACCGGGCTCTACGGCGCCAAGACGACGGTGCGGGACCGCATGTCGTTGTCCGATGGGTCGGAAGCCGGGCAAGATGGCCGAGCGGGCCACTCGGGCCAGTCGGCGCAGCAGTCGCGCCAGCAGAACGACCGGCGCTCGGCTGCCTGACACGAGATATGCCGCCGGGCGGGCACCGGCCCCCCGAGCGGGTGACCTGCCGGGTTCATCGAAGCCCCGGCTTGACCCTTGCGGCCCAGGCTGCAATAGGCGCCAGTCCAGCGATCAGGTGCTGGTCCACTAGCGCCGGGGGTCGAGCAGCATGTCGATCGCGGAAGTGTATCACTGGGCGCTATGGGCGGTCGGGCGAGGTCCTTGCGCATGGCCGGCCGACGGCGGTAATCCGCTGCGCCTCGTCGAGCAACATGTCGCCCGGCGCTATGCCTCGCTCACTCACCTCGAGCCGGAAGTTGTCGCCGCTGGCATTGCGCGGGTCGGCGGGACACTACTGCTGCTCGATGCGCGCGAGCCTGAGGAGTTTGCCGTCAGCCGCCTGCCCGGCGCCATCCACATCCCGCCGCGGATCACCGCCGCCGACTTCAGGGCCGACTACGGCAGTCGCGCCGCCGGCCGCGACATCGTCGTCTACTGCTCGGTCGGGATACGCAGCGCGCGCCTGGCGTTCGCTTTGCGGGACGTGATCGACGCCTGCGGCGCGCGCAGTTGCGCCAACATGAGCGGTGGCATATTTCGCTGGCACAACGAGGGCCGCCCGCTGGAAGCCGTCGAGGGCGCGCCGCGGGTCATCCATCCATACAGTGCCTACTGGTCGCGCTTCATCGCCGCGGGCGGATGAGCGGCAGGGAAGGGCTCGCTCCTGCACGTGCCCGCGGCTGATGCCAATGGTGACGACTCGAGAGCTTCGGCGCGAGCCCCAGGCGGCCCGCGCTCGGTTTCCTGCAGCCGTCACCACGACGCCCGGAACGGCCGGTCAGTAGCCGCGGCACCACCGGTAGCGCCGCCACCAGTACGGGCTGCCGGTCACGATCGCCCGCCGCTTCAGCCAGTAGCAGCCGTCGCCGACGATGTATGGCCTCGCGGCGTAGCCGTAGACGAAGGGCCGTGCACGGTAGACCCGATAGGGACGGACGTAGTAGATGGGTCGCGCGTGGTAGACGCCGTAGCCGCGCACGTAGGCTTCGGCACTCTCGGTTGGAATCATCAACGCCGGCGCGCCGGCCGCCAGCGTCAGCAGAGCCAGTTTTCGCAACATTTCTCATCCTTTCGACTGGATTGGTCCCTGGCATCCGGAACGACGGCGTTCGGCGCAGCCGTGTCTTGCGTCTGGCGCAATCCCGACGGCGCTAATGTGCTCCATCGTGATCCGCCCACGGCGGCTGTGCCGATTGCCGCTGGATCGGGACCGGACAGTTCCCCGGCGTATGACAACGATCCCGCCGGCGCGTTTCCGTCGGCGTCGGCTGACCCTTGCACTGCGGCGCGGAATGTCGGATTGCTCGCTGCAACCACGAACGATCTCGGACACGCGAGGAAAATGCCATGCAGGACAAAGCGGCGAACGCGGGCAAATCTTCAAGAGCGGGCTTCAATTGGGACGACGCCTTCCTGCTCGAGGACCAGCTCACCGACGACGAGCGGATGATCCGCGACACGGCGCGGGAGTACTGCCAGTCGAAGCTCGCCCCGCGGGTGATCGAGGCCTACGCCCGGGAGACGACCGACCGCGCGATCTTCACAGAGATGGGCGCGCTCGGCCTGCTTGGCGTGACGATCCCCGAAAAGTACGGCTGCGCCGGCGCCAACTACGTCGCCTACGGCCTCGTCGCCCGCGAGGTCGAGCGTGTCGACAGCGGCTACCGCTCGATGAACTCGGTGCAGTCCTCGCTGGTGATGTACCCGATCTATGCCTACGGCTCGGAAGCGCAGCGCATGAAATACCTGCCCAAGCTCGCCACCGGCGAGTGGGTCGGCTGTTTCGGCCTGACCGAGCCCGACGCCGGCTCCGATCCGGCCGGCATGAAGACGCGGGCGGAGAAAGGTCGCCGACGGCTATCGGCTTTCCGGCTCCAAGATGTGGATCTCGAATTCGCCGATCGCCGACGTGTTCGTGATTTGGGCGAAGTCGGCGGCGCACGGCAACGAGATCCGTGGCTTCGTGCTGCAGAAGGGCATGAAGGGGCTCAGCGCGCCGAAGATCGAGGGCAAGCTGTCGCTGCGCGCCTCGATCACCGGCGAGGTGGTGATGGACGGCGTGGTGGTGCCGGAGGATGCGCTGCTGCCCAACGTGTCGGGGCTCAAGGGGCCGTTCGGCTGCCTCAACCGGGCGCGTTACGGCATCTCGTGGGGGGCGATGGGCGCCGCCGAGGACTGCTTCGCGCGCGCTCGCCAGTATACCCTCGATCGCAAGCAGTTCGGCCGGCCGCTGGCGCAGACCCAGCTGGTGCAGAAGAAGCTTGCCGACATGCAGACCGAGATCAGCCTCGGGCTGCAGGCATCGCTGCGCGTCGGCCGCCTGTTCGACGAGGGCAGGGCCGCGCCCGAGATGATCTCGCTCGTCAAGCGCAACAACTGCGGCAAGGCGCTCGACATCGCCCGCGTCGCCCGCGACATGCACGGCGGCAACGGCATCGCGCAGGAATATCACGTCATGCGCCACGCGCAGAACCTCGAGACGGTGAACACCTACGAGGGCACGCACGACGTCCATGCGCTGATCCTGGGGCGGGCGATCACCGGACTGCAGGCGTTCTTCTGAGAGGCGGCGCGGTGCCAGGCTTCGTCCTGGCACCACGTCTCGCGGCGGTGCCGGCTGCTTCAGTCGCCGCGGCACCACCTGTAGCGCTGCCACCAGTATGGGCTGCTGGTCGCGATCGCTCGCCGCTTCAGCCAGTAGCAGCCTTCGCCGTCGACGGAGGGCGTCGCAACGTAGTCGTAAACGAAGGTCCGCGCGCGGGACTCGGCGCCGTCGGATGGAATTGCGAACGCGAGCGCGCTGGCCGCCAGCGTGAGCAGAGCCGCCTTTTTGAACATGTCGTCTCCTCTTGTACTGAGCTGGCCCCGGCATCCGGAGTGGCGGCATTCAGGGCGGGAATCGGGTGGGGTGGGGAGATCGGGGGACAGCTACCGATTGCAGGCGCCGGGTCGGACGCGTCGAGCGCTGGTCATGAAAAACTTGGAAGCGTCAAGAGAACCCCCTGCGAATTTGTAAGATTGGCAATGCGTTTCGATTTTCAGTAGGCGAGGCTGCCATCCGGCCGCCTCTGCCGGGGTAGTCGCGGCCAGCACGAAATTGGTTCATGGCGATTGCCAGGAACGTTTCCGCAATGAAGGCGGGCACGGTTATGCTCGGGCCAAGCCAAAGGACGACATCTGAGGTGGCGAGAGATCGGACGTCGAAGCTCCGCCAACGCTTCGACCCTGCGCGAGAGCTTTGCCCTTGCGCACGCGCGGTCGGCGGTGCCACATGTTTTCGGGGGAAGCTGATTCATCGAAACGGGAACGGCGTGTTGCCGTAGGACGGCTATTGCATGGCTGGCACCGACACGCCGCAGTCTGTCTCGAATTTGGGTTTCGGACTGGAGCGCCTCGGCTTTGTCGCCCTGGCCGCCCCCTGGTTGTCGACGGTCGTGCTGGCGGTCGTCACCGCGTTCGCGCTGGCCGGCCTCGGCCGCATCCAGGTCGACGACAGCCTTTCCGAGCTGTTCCGCACCAACACGCCCGAGTTCGCGAAATACGAGGAGATCGACCGCCGGTTCCCGTCGAGCGAGTACGACGTGCTGGCGGTGGTCGAAGGCAAGGGGCTGCTGACGCGGCAGGGCCTGGCGGCATTCGCCAAGGCGGCGATCGAACTGCAGCTTGCCGACGGGGTCAGCGGCCTGGTGTCGATGGTCTCGGCGCGCGGCAAGCCGGACGCCACCGGCTACGCGGCGCCGATCGTGCCGGACGATCTGCCGGACGACGAGACCGAGTTCGCGCGAATGGTCGACACCTTGCGCAAGAACGAGATCGTCGCCGGCAAGTTCCTCTCCGACGACGGCACGCTGGCGCTGATGGTGATGTCGCTCGACCGCGAGACGGTGCAAGGGCAGGGCGCGAAGTCGGTGATCGAGGGCATTCGCGAGGCAGCCGAGCAGGCATTCGAGCCGGCGGGCCTGAGCGTCAAGCTCACTGGTGCGCCGGTGATGCAACTCGAGATCCGCAACGCCGTAGAGCGCGACCGCCTCGTCTACAACGGCATGGGGTTCCTGCTCGGCGCCGTGATCGCCATGATCTTCTTTCGCCGGCTGTCGTTCATGATCATGGCGGTGGTGCCGCCGATCCTGGCGGTGGTGTGGTCGCTCGGCGCGCTCGGCTGGCTCGGCTTCAAGCTCAATCTGTTCCTCAACGTGATGACGCCGCTCGTCATGGTGATGGGGTTCGCCGACAGCATGCAGGTGACGAGCGCGATCCGCGACCGGCTGCGGCAGGGTGACAGCCGCGACGAGGCACTGCGCTTCGGCGTGCGCGTGGTCGGACCGGCGTGCGTGATCGCGCATGGCACGGCGCTGCTGTCGTTCCTGGCCTTGACCTTCTCGCCATCGGGTCTGATCCGGACCTTCGGCTTGGCCGGAGTGCTGTCGGTGATCGTCTCCTATCTGGTGGTGATCGCGGCGCTGCCGGTGCTCGGGCGGCTGCTGATCCGCGGCGACGAGAGCGCCGGCAATACCGCCGCGGTCGATGGCGCGATGGACGCGCTCGGGCGGTTCGTCGGCGTCGTCGTCGACCGCGTGGTCCGCAACCCGGTCTTCTTCTCGCTGCTCGGGTTCGCGAGCTTTGCGGTGCTGGGCCTGATCTACCAGGACCTCCAGCCGCGCTACCGGCTTGCCGATCAGGTCCCGGACCGCGAGCAGGCGCTGTCGGCGACGGCAAGGCTCGACCAGAAGCTGACCGGCGGCAATCCGGCCCACATCATGATCGAGTGGAAGGACGGCCGCTCGATCTACGACCCGACGGTGATGGCGGCGATCGGCCGGGCGCATGATGCCCTGGAGAAGCAGGCCGGCGTCGGCAACGTGTGGTCGCTCGACAGCCTCAGGCGCTGGCTCGCCGAGGCCGGCGACACCCGGATCGAGACCGTGAAGAAATTCGTCGACGTGCTGCCGGAGACGCTGGTCAGGCGGTTCATCGCCAAGGAGCAGGACGCGGTGCTGGTCACCGGCCGGCTGCCCGACGTCGAACTCGAGCCAGATCCTGCCCGTCGTGGAGAAGCTCGACCGTGTGCTCGACGGCGTCCGCAAGGACTTTCCGGGCCTCGAGATCTCGGTGACCGGGCTGCCGGCGATCGCCGCGCGATCGAGCGCGCGGATGATCGGCCAGCTCAAGACCAGCCTGTTCGCCGAGGTGATCTTCGTCTCGATCCTGCTGGGACTTGCCTTCCGATCCGTCGGCGTCATGGTGCTGAGCCTGTTGCCCGGGCTGTTTCCGGTGGTGACCTCCGGCGCGCTGCTGCGCTTGACCGACGGCGGCCTCGAGTTCGCCAGCGTGGTGGCGCTGGTGGTCATCTTCGGGCTTGGGATCGACAGCCTCATCCACTTCCTCAACCGGTTGCGGCGGGAGGAGCGGCCGGGCGAGGATCCGGCGCTCGCCATTCGCCGTGCGCGCGTGCTGGTCGGTCCGGCGATCATCCTGACCACGATCGTGCTGGTGCTCGGGCTCGGCGTGACCGTGTTCTCCGACCTGCCGTCGCTGCGCCTGTTCGGCCGGGTCTGCGCGGTCACTCTCGCCGCCTCGCTGATCGGCGATCTGGTATTCCTGCCGGCGACGATCATGCTGTGGCAACGCTGGCAGAGGCGATAGGCTGCCGCTGATCCAGTCGAGGCCTGGCCGGCCGGCGGCGTCCGCTCGGCACGGGGTAGGTAATTGCGGAAGGAACGGTCCATTGGCAAAGCAGACGTCACACGGCGAGGTCGCTGACCTCGGCCTTGCCGTCGAGCTGCATCAAAGTGGCAAGCTCGCGCGCGCGGAGAAGGAATATCGCCGCTACCTGGCAGTGCGGCCGGAGGATCCGCAGGCGCTGATGTCGTTCGGCATCCTGCGGGCGCAGCAGGGCCAGACGGTCGCCGCCACGGTGCTGCTGGAGAAGGCGGTCGCCCTGGCGCCGACACTTGCGCCGGCGCAGTACAATCTCGGCCGCCTCTACCTGGAGCAGTCGCGCCACGCCGACGCGGTCGCGCCGCTGGAGCGCGCGCTCGAGCTGGCGCCGGGGCGGGCCGAGACCCACAACAACCTCGCCAACGCCTTGCGGGCGTCAGGCCGTCCGGACGACGCCGTCGCGCAATACCGCTCGGCGCTGCGCATCGAGCCGGGGTTCGCCGATGCCGCGTTCAATCTCGGCCTGACGCTGCTCGACCTGCAGCGGATCGGCGAGGCGATCGAGGCGTTGCTGGTCGCGGCGCGGATCAGTCCCGGCGATGCCAAGGTGAATTTCCGGCTCGGCTCGGCGTTGCAGTTCAACGGACAGCTGGCCGAGGCGCGCAAGGTGTTCGAGCATATCCTGGCCGCCGCCCCCGATCACGCCGCGGCGCTGTGCGGGCTCGCGACGGTGATGCGCCAGACTGTCGATTGGCAAGGCCTCGACGCGATCGAGGCGAGGATCAACAGCCTTGCCGGCCAGAAGCCCGATGCCGACGGCAATTCGGTCGACCCGTTCACGCTGTCGCTGATGTGCGATGATCCGGCGTTGATGCTCGAATGCGCCAAGGTCAGCGCCCGCAAGCGCTCGGCGGGAGTCGCCGGAAAGGTGCCGGCGGTGAGCGCGGATGGCAGGATCCGTCTCGCCTACGTCGCCGGCGACTATCGCGAGCATGCCACGTCCTACCTGATCGCCGACCTGATCGAGAGCCATGACCGCGCGCGCTTCGAGGTGTTCGGCATCTCGCTTGGACCCGACGACGGCAGCCCGATGCGCCGGCGGATGGAGCAGGCGTTCGATGTGTTCGTCGACGCCCGGCATATGACGGCGGCGGCAACCGCGGCGCTGATGCGCGAGCGCCGGATCGCAATCGCGATCGATCTCGTCGGCTACAATCAGTTCGAGCGGATGGAGATTTTCGCGCACCGGGCGGCGCCGGTGCAGGCCGGCTACCTCGGTTGGCCTGGAACGACCGGGGCCCGCTTCATCGACTACATCATCGCCGATCGCCATGTCGTGCCGGAAGCGCATCGCGGCCACTTCTCCGAGGCGGTGGTGCAGCTTCCCGACTGCTACCAGTCGAACGACCGTTCGCGGCGGGCGGCGGACAAGGCTCCCTCGCGCGCCGACTGCGGGCTGCCGCAGCAGGGCTTCGTGTTCTGCTGCTTCAACAACACGGCGAAGATCTCGCCGTCGACGTTCGATGCGTGGGCGCGCATCGTCTCGGCGGTGCCGGGCAGCGTGCTCTGGCTGCTCGACGACAACCCCGCCGCCTCCGCCAACTTGAAGCGCGAGGCCGAGGCGCGCGGTCTTGGCCCCGACCGCATCGTGCTTTCGCCGCGGCTGCCGATGCCGCAGCATCTGGCGCGGCATGCCTGCGCCGACCTGTTTCTCGACTCGCTGCCCTACAACGCCCACACCACGGCAAGCGACGCGCTGTGGATGGGCGTGCCGGTGGTGACCTGCTCCGGCCGTACGTTCCAGGCACGGGTCGCCGGCAGCCTGCTGCACGCGATCGGACTGCCGGAGCTCATTACGACGAGCATCGCCGACTTCGAGGCGCTGGCGAGCGCACTGGCGCGCGATCCGGCCCGGCTGGCGCAGATCAGGCAGAAGCTTCAGGCCAATCGTCTGCAATCGCCGCTGTACGACACCGATCGGCTGCGGCGGCATATCGAAAGCGCCTACGAGACGATGTGGCAATTGCACAGCAAGGGGCAGGCGCCGCGCGCCATCGTCGTCGAAGGCACTTAGCGCAACCGATGACGCTGGCGACGTTCCTGGCCGCGCTCCCGGCACGCTATCGGCGCGCGGCTCTCGTGCCATTGAGCCCCTGGAAGCGGTGGTGCGAAGCCAGCGGCTGCGGGCCAAACTCCTCGCTCGCCGAAAGCGGCTTGATCGGCCGCGCCATGTCCCGCATTGTCCGCGCGATGTTGCCGCGCAACCGCCGTCGGCCTCGCCTGCCGAGGCGCCTTGTGAGGGGATGCGATAAAAGGGGTGCGCGCCCATGATATCCGGCGGGACTGGAGGCACGGGTTGACGCGCGTGGTTGCTGCCCAGGACGATATGATGATCGAGGCCAAGCCGGCGATCTCGATCCTGCTGCCGGTGTTCAATGGCGCTCGCTATCTGGGCGAGCAGGTCGCCTCGATCCTGTCGCAGACCTATCGCGATTTCGAGCTGCTGATCTATGACGACGCCTCGACCGACAACTCGCGCGATGTGATGGCGGAGTTGGCGGCGGCGGATGCGCGCGTCAAGCTGTTCGGCGGCACGACCAATCTTGGACAAAAGCATGCCCTCGACAGCCTGCTGCGGAAGTCGACCGCCGATCTGCTGATGTTCAGCGATCAGGACGACGTATGGCATCCCGGGAAGATCGCCGCGCTGTCGGCTGGTCTTGGCGATTGCGCGCTCGGCTACGGAGTGTCGAAGCTCATCGACGCCGGCGGCAACGATCTCGGCAAGACGATATTCGATTTCGTCGGCCCACCGCTGGAGGGACGCGACAACACCGATTTCCTGTTCCGCAACGTCGTGTCGGGACACACGGCGCTGGTTCGACGGGAGGTGGTCGATCCCGGATTGTTTCTGTTCGGCGCCGACTACGATTGGCTGCTGGCCGTGCTGGCGACGTTCGGCGGCGGTGTGGTCTACGTGCCGGAGGCGGTCACCAGTCATCGTCAGCACGGTGGCAACCAGGCCAACATTTTCATTGACCAGGGCCGCAAGCGCGACAACGGGGCTCGACAGTCGAGGCTGCTGCACCGGATCATGCGGTTGCACGACGCCTTGGCCCTGTTGCGGGCTTCCCGGCTGATCGACGATCGCAAGCGGGCAATTTTCAATCGGCTGTTTCGCTCGATACGCCATCACCTCCTGGTGCATCAGCCGAAGCTCGTCTACGATCATCAGCTGGAGGAGGAATTCATGGGCGCCCTGCGGGAGCTGGGAGGTCCGGACGACGCCATGCGTCGAGCCCGCAAATCGATCACCAAGATTTGCCGTGGACCAATGCACCCGAAGTCGATCCGCGAAATGATCTGGTAGTCGCGGTCGGCGCCGGCAATCGCGGTCACTGCGGCTTCGGCGCCTCGTCCGGCTTCTTCTCCAGCGCACCCTTGGCTGCGGCCTTGGCCTTCTCGGCGGCATCCTTCGCCTTCTCATAGGCCTCGCCGCCGAGCTCCTTCGCCTTCTCCATCATCGGCTTCGCCTTCTCGCGCGCGGTCTCGGAAATCTGTACGAGCTTCTCGACGCTCTGGCCGGTGAGCTCGCGGGTCCTGCGCCACAGCTGCGACCAGGTGCTCTCGCGCGGCACCAGTGCGTCGAGCTTCAGCGCCTGCACCGTCGCGATCATGTCCTTGTGGTCCTGCCGCGCCTTGTCGCTGGTGACCCGCTCCGTCGTGCCGGTGAACAAGATCAGCGGCGTGCACGCGGTCACCACCTTCTGGCCGCTCTTCATCCACTTGGCGTTTGCGACCTGGGTCTCCTGCGCGAAGTAGATCTTCTGGCCGTCGACCTGGCTGCGCAGGATCGCCCGGTCGATCACCGGGACGATGTGGCCGCCCTGCTCCTGGATCGTCTTGAAGCGCGGATTGTCGGGGTCGGGGAACTGCACGAAGAACGCCACCGTGTCGTCCGCCGACAGTGCGAGCTTGATCGCCTCGTCCGGATCGTCGGCGTTGAGCACGGTCTTCGCCTTGCCGACCCCGTCGGCGTCGATCTGCTGCAGGAAGCGGAAGGTGCCGGCGCTGCCCGAGGCCTTGGGCGGCAGCACGAAGCGCAGCCGGCCGGCATTGACGGCGATGTCGCCGTAGCTCGCGATCTCGCGGTTGCGCGACACCGCGAACACGCACTCGCGCACGTCGTCGACCCGCAGCCGGCTGAACGTCTTGGCGCCGCCGAGCGCGGGCGCTTCGAGCGCGAAGATGTCGAGCTGGCCGTAGCCGATCTGGCGCGGGTCGGCGGCAACGCGGCCGAGGTTGTCGAGCGTGCCCTCGGAAGGCGTGCATTTGTGCTCGAACTTGGAACGGGCGAGCTGGGCTTCGAGCGCCGGGCAGAACGTCGCATTGTAGGCGCCGTCGGCGGCGCCGGTGTTGATCTGATTGGCGACGGCGAGTGCCGGGGCCGCGAGCAGGGCCGCGAGTGCCACGGTCGGGGGCAGCAGGTATCTCACGATGCGTCACTCCTCGAATGCGATGATCCAGCCCGGCAGGGTTGAGATAGGTGCGCTGACCGCCGATGCAAGGTGCACCGGTCACGCCTTGCGCGTCATGGACGATAACGGATGATGATCGAGGACCAGGCGGCGCAGCCGTTCCTCCAGCACGTGGGTGTAGATCTGCGTCGTCGAGATGTCGGCGTGGCCGAGCAGCTGCTGGACGGCCCTGAGGTCGGCGCCGCGGTCGAGCAGATGGCTGGCGAAGGCGTGCCGCAGCACGTGCGGCGACACCCGCTCGGACTCGATCCCCGCCGCCAGCGACAGCTCCTTAAGCTCCAGCGCGAACGCCTGCCGGGTCAAGTGCCCCTCGGCGCCGCGCGAAGGGAACAGCCACTTGGTCTTCAGCATCGGCGCGACGCCATCGGCCGGGTCCTGGCCGACGCCCAGGTAGCGGGCGAGCGCCGCGCGCGCGGGAGTATTGAGTGGCACCAGCCGCTCGCGGCCGCCCTTGCCGACGATGGTGAACACCCGCTCGTCACCGGCCAGCACGCTGCGCGGCAGGGTGACGAGCTCGCTGACGCGCATGCCGGTCGCGTAGAGCAGCTCGAGCAGCGCGTGCAGCCGCAGGGCGCGGACGAGGTCGCGGCCGGTGACACCTGAGGTGCGGGTCTTGGCGGTGGCCAGCAGGCAATCGACCTCGGCCACGGACAGGATCTTCGGCAAGCTCGCGGCCTTGCGCGGCGCGCTGAGCCCGTGCGTCGGATCCTCCGCTATCTGCTCCTCGGCAACCAGGAACTTGAACAGCTGGCGCAGCGCCGACAGCTTGCGCGACCGCGAGGCGGGGCTGAGCCCCTGGTCGTCGAGATCGCGCAGGTGCGCGGTCACGTCGGACGGCCTGATGTCGGCGAGGCCCTGTTGATGGCGGTCGATCACGTCGAGGAAATCGGTCAGGTCGCGACGATAGGCATCGAGGGTGTTGCGGCTGGCGCCGCGCTCGGACGCCAGCATGTCGAGGAAAGCGTCGAGCTGGCGGCGTGATTCAGGCGTCATGGTGGATCAGTTGACCGACCGCGGCCAGCCGGCGAACAGCGCCTCGAAGCCGAGCCGCCGCGCATCGGGCTCGAGGCCGGCGCGCTTCAGCGCGCGGATCGCATCGCCGAGCGCGATCATGTGCGCGCCCTCCGCGCCGCCGGGTCCGAGCGTGCGCAGCGTCAGCAGCACGGTGCGGCCGAACTCCTTCTTCTTGGCCGCGTCCTGCAGCTCGGTCAGCACGCCGGTCTCGGGCAGATGCCCGGTGGCCGGCTGCGGCGTCTTGCTGGCCGCTTCCCACAGCGGGATCGGTACCTGGTAGTCGAGCGCATCGAGCACGGTCGCCAGCCGATGCAGCAACTCGGGCGCGAAGCGGCCGGCGAGCGCCATCTGCTCGACCGAGGCGAGGTTCTGTCCGCGCGGACCGCGGTTCGCCGGATCGGCGATGTCGATCAGTCCGAGCCAATGCTGCAGGCCGCTGCCGCCGAGGCCGGAGGCCGGACGGTCGAGGCTCTGACCGAACGCGACCCAGGCCCGCGCCTCGTCATAGCGCTCGGCTGCGCTCAGCGCCTCGATCGCGGTCTCGGCGAACCACCCGATCTCGACCTGACGCTGCAACGCGCCGATCGGCTTGGCGGCAAGGCGCAGCGTCGGCAGATAGAGGCCGTTGCGGCGAGCGTCATCGAGCAGGGCGCGAAGGATGCGGGTCTTCTTCTGCGGGGTGCGCTCGGCGTCCGCCGCCTTGAGCAGCAGCGCGCGCCGGGTGAGCGGGTCGTGGCGGCCCGCCAGCGGATCGACGAGCTCGCCCGGTGCGAACGATATGGCTGCGATAGACCTCGGCAAGGCGCTCCGGCGCGATCAGGTTGATGCGGGCGGCGGCTTCCGCCGAGGCCAGACGCAGCTTCGGCTCGGTCTGATCGGAGGCGACCAGCAGCCATAGCAGCGACGGATCGGCGCGCTCGAGCAGCGTGCCGGGCTCCGGCGCGGCGGTCAGCTGCAGCAGACGGTAGTCGATGGCGTCGATGCGCTTCGGCAGCGCGATCTTCTGCCCGCGAGCGACGTCACCACCAAGCGCGATGGCATCGAGCGCGGCGAGTGCGGCCGCCGCCTCGTAGCCCTCCTCGCGCGCGAGCTCGGCCGCGAGCCCGGCGGCGGCCGGATTGCCGGCGATCGCCGCGCAGTAGCCGACCAGCACGATGACCTCGCCCTTGAGTCGCTTCGGCAGGTCGGCCTTGCGTGATCCCGCATCCTTCGCCGCCGCACAGCCGGTTTCGGTCTGTCCGAGCGCGATGTCGCCGCGCGCCTTCATCGCGACCAGCACCGCATCCGAGCCGGCCGCGCCGCCGGCGCCGAGGGCCCTCGCCAGGGCTTCGGACCGCTCGTGCAGAAGGCCCGATCGCAGGTAGGCCTCGGCACGCAATGCCTGGAACTTCTGTGCTCCTCCGCCCGGCGGCAGCGCATCGGATTGCAGCAGCCGGCGCCAGAGGTTGGCGACCGCGGCGGAGCGGGGCGGGATCTCGAGGCGGGCGAGCTGCGCCTCGACGGTGGCGATGTCGAGGCCGTTCCACAATTCCATCGGCAATCCGGAGCCGTCCTCCGACATCACCGGGGCGAGCTCGGTCTGCTCGACCGCATTGGCCCTGGCGCTGATTGGCGAAAGCGCGTCGGCGGCAAACGTCGGCGAGGTCGAGGGCGGCCGGTCCCCCGGTTGCGCCGGCGCCGACATCGGCGGTAGCAGCGGTCGCGATCCCGAATACTGCTGCTGCGACCGTCGGGCGCTGGCGGCATCCTGCTCGGCAAACGGCTTCCAGCCTTCCTCCGCCACCGTCGCCGTCGTCAACAGCAGTGAGACCAGGCCGGCGACGAGGCACGAAGCTGCAACGCGGTGGGCGGGCATATTCATTTCGCGCATGGCGACGGGCGACATCTGGGCGACGGGTGTGATCTGGTTGGCGCGCGACACGTCAGCGGCGGACTTTGACACCTGGCACCACCTTCGAGACCTCGCGCGGCTCGGGCTCGAAATAAGTCGCCAGGACGTACAGCCCGCCGAACGTCACGGCAGACAGCGTGCCTGCGATCACGACGAACCGGAAAAGGCTGGGCATCTGGTAACCTGCTGTGCGATCGTTCTGGCGTGCCACGGTGACTTCTTTATGACCCGAATCGCGCCCAGCCAAGTAACTGTATGGCATCATCCTAAGGCCGGCACTCAGGACGACCGCATAACTTATTGGCCCGGCGCGGAATTGATCGCGCGATTGCGTTGTGGGCAGTTGCCGGGGTACCAGTCGGCACGGTATCGGCAAGTCGGATCAGGGCACTAGGCGCGAGATGAATCGCAGCAACATCGGACGCGGTCGTCGGCCTGCACCTGCCGCCGTCGAAGCTGTGAAGGCCGCTCTGGGGTCCCGGTCGCTGGTACTGGTCGGCCTGATGGGCTGCGGCAAGAGCTCGGTCGGCCGCCGGCTGGGCGATGCCCTGGAGCTCAAGTTCGTCGATGCCGATCACGAGATCGAGATGGCCGCCGGCCAAAGCATCCCCGAGATCTTCGACACCTATGGCGAGTCGCACTTCCGCGACGGCGAGCGCCGCGTCATCGCGCGCCTGCTGCAGGGCGGACCGCAGGTGCTGGCGACCGGCGGCGGCGCATTCATGAACGAGCAGACACGCGCCAACGTCAAGGCGGCGGGCGTGTCGATCTGGCTCAAGGCCGAGCTGCCGGTGCTGATGCGGCGCGTGATGCGCCGCGATAACCGGCCGCTGCTCAAGACCGTCGACCCGGAGGCGCGGATGCGCGAGCTGATGGCGATCCGCCATCCGGTCTATGCACTGGCCGATCTCACCGTCGAAAGCCGCGAGGTGCCGCACGAGGAGGTGGTTTGCAATATCGTGGCCGGGCTATTGAACGGTCCCCTGGCATCGGGCTCGCAAGGCAGCGCAACAGTAACCGAGGCGCCGACGGAATGACGAGCAGCAACCAGTCCCGGCAGGCGCCGCAGGTCGTGCATGTGGCGCTCGGCGCGCGCGCCTATGATGTGTTGATCGGCCCGGGCCTGCTGCCGCGCGCCGCCGGTTTGCTGGCGGAGCGGCTGGGGCCGCGCAGGATCGCGATCGTGACCGACCGCAATGTCGCCGGCCACCATCTCGCCGGGCTCGCGGACGCCTTCAGGGCCGATGGCCGCCTGCGCGGCGAGATCGTGCTGCCGCCCGGCGAGGCGACGAAGAGCTTCGGCGAGCTCGCGCATTTGAGCGAGCGCCTGCTGGAACTCGGCGTCGAGCGCGGCGATGTCGTGCTGGCGCTGGGCGGTGGCGTGATCGGCGACCTCGCCGGGTTCGCCGCGGCGATCCTGCGGCGCGGCGTGCGCTTCGTGCAGGTGCCGACATCGCTGCTGGCCCAGGTCGACAGCTCGGTCGGCGGCAAGACCGGCATCAACACGCCGCAGGGCAAGAACCTTGTCGGCGCCTTCCATCAGCCGAGCCTCGTCATCGCCGACACCGGGCTGCTGGCGAGCCTGCCGCCGCGCGAGCTGCGGGCGGGCTACGCCGAGGTCGCCAAGTACGGCCTGCTCGGCGACGCCGCGTTCTTCGACTGGCTCGAGGCGCATGCCGGCGACGTGCTGGCGCTGCAGCCGGCGGCGATCGCCAGGGCGGTGGCGCGCAGCGTCGAGATGAAGGCCGAGATCGTGATCCGCGACGAGACCGAGACCGGCGACCGCATGCTGCTCAATCTCGGCCACACCTTTGGTCATGCGCTCGAGGCCTTCACCGGCTACTCGAGCCGCTTGCTGCACGGCGAGGGGGTGGCGATCGGCATGTGCCTGGCGTTCCGGATGTCGGAAGCTCTCGGTCTCGCCGTGCCGCAGACCGCGGCCCGGGTCGCGGCGCATCTGAAGGCGATCGGCTTGCCGACCCGCATCGCCGATATCCCGGGAGATGGGCCCGATGCCGCGACCATGGTCCGGCTGATGGGACAGGACAAGAAGGTCGCCGACGGCAAGCTGACCTTCATCCTCGCCCGCGCCATCGGCGACACGTTCGTCAGCCGCGACGTGTCGGCGGAGCAGGTCACGGCGTTCCTGGCGGCGGAGTTGGCGGGCTGACACCCCGCCGCCGGTGATCGATCGATCAATACATCTTCGATGCTTCGCCGGCCGCCGCGCCCTTGGTCTCCTTGACCAGTGCGTTGACGGCGTTGGCCATCACGCGCACGTCGTTGAGCAGGGTGCAGAACTGGTAGCCCTCGGCGTAGCGCTTGGCGGCGGTCTTCGGGCCGTCGGTGTGGACGCCGGCGATCTTGCCCTTGGCGCGGGTCTTGGCCGCGATCTCGGCGATCGCGGCGAGGATCGCCTTGTCGGTCGGGTCGAGGGAGGCCGGATGGCCCATCGACATCGACAGGTCGCCGGGGCCGACGTAGACGCCGTCGAGGCCTTCGACCGAGAGGATGTCGTCGAGGTTCTTGACCGCCTCCGTGGTCTCGATCATGGCTAGCAGCAGGATCTCGCTGTTGGCGTGCTGCGGATAGTCGGCGCCGCCGTAGTGCGCGGCGCGGAACGGGCCGATGCTGCGGGCGCCCATCGGCGCGTAGCGGCCGGCCTGGACCAGCGCTTCCGCCTCCTTGCGGGTGTTGATCATCGGGCAGATGATGCCGTAGGCGCCGCTATCGAGCACGCGCATGATGTCGGCCGGGTTGTTCCACGGCACGCGCGCCATCGGCGTTGCGCCGGACAGGCAGATCGCCTGCAGCAGCGGCACCACGTCGTTGATGTCGAGGGCGCCGTGCTGCATGTCGAGGGCGACGCTGTCGAAGCCCTGGGCGGCATAGATCTCGGTCGCGAAGGCGCTCGGGATCGACACCCAGCCGTTGACCGCCCGCTTGCCCTCGGCCATCAGCTTCTTGAGTTCGTTGCGTCTCATCGGGGTTGTCCTCTCTGAACTTTGTTGTTGAGCCTCGGAACGGCAAGTGGAGCGCGCCGTGTGTCTCGTCGCGTTGTCGACCGGCGTCCGACACTATTAAGTCGGCACGGGATCGTCACCCTCCGCTTGCGGGTTGAAGCTGCGCGCCCGGTGCAAGACAAGAACGGCGCTCGCAGCTGCGGCAGACTGCGATGGCTCAGGCGCTGGTGCGCAGGGCGGCAACGAAGAAGACGACGCCGATGACGGCCAGCAGCGCCCCGAGGTGCCGCATCTCCGGCCTGGCGTGCCCGACCCCGTCGGCAAGCTTGGAGCCGGCAAGATAGGTGCCGCTGGTGAGCAAGCTCTGCACCAGGGCGAGCCCGGCGAGGTAGCCGAACAGCGGCGGCGCCGTCGCACCGACGATCGATTCGCCATAGGTATAGCCGTGGAACAAGCCGGCGACGACGAACAGGCCGATCCAGACCTTGCGGCCGAGGTCGGACCGGCTGCCGGCGGCGAGCCCGAGGGCGAGGATGGTGATGGCGACGATCGCCTCGGCTGCCGGCACGGTGACGTCGGCCAGATGCACGGCGAGGCCGGCGACGGTGGCGGCGATGAACAGCAGCGGCGTGCCGATCCCGAGGTGGAGCGCGCCGGCGGACAGGCCGGCGGCCAGCAGGAACACCAGGTGATCGAGGCCCAGCACCGGATGGGCCAGGCCGGAGATGATGCCTTCGGTGAAGGTTGCGGGAGTTCGCCCGTCGATGGCGTGATGGGCGAGCGCGGCGCCGGGCACCATCGTCGCGAGCGGAAGGGTCAGTATCGCCAGTCTGCGGATCACGGTGAACTCCCTCGAGCAGCCGTTCATTACTTGCGGGTCTGGGGCAGGGCGGTGCCGCTCATGCAATCGCGCCACGATGGTGCGGGTCGTGTCGCGCACGCACCCAGGCGACGGGCAGCGGCCGGCGGCATTGAAATCGGCGATCGCAGCGGCGTCGCCTCGAGCGAACTGGGGATCGGACGGGGAGGCCGGAGCGCTCATTGCCTGTCGGCGGCTCTTGCCGGGGCCCTGCTGCTGGCAGGGTTGGCCTCAGACGGCACCAGGCTGGCAGCGGTCGCCAGGTCCGGCTCGAACTCGAGGCCGCCGTCGTCTTGCGCCGCGCGATCTTCCGCGCCCTTGCAAACACGGGTCTGCGATCTTGGCGATGGCATGGCGGCGATCCGGCGGGCGGCTTGTCTTGGAGACGGGGGACTATGAGCGCGCCGCCGCCCGCAGGGCAAGCGGATTCGACCGCGATCCAACGATCGCGGCGGCACTTGCAGCACACTCGGTTAACGACCGCTGCCAGGCAGGTCGGACCAGCGACCGCCGGCAGGGGAGACAGCAGTGCGGTGAAAGGAATCTCGCATCGCTACATCGGGCCCATCACGAGGTCGCACCGGGCCGCGGTCTTGACATACCGGTCGCGCACGTCACGTTGTCTGCCTCCAGCCACCGCCGCTGCCACCGCAGCCAAAGCCAGTTTGACCAAGGGTTGTCTCCATGCGCTCCTTCCACTTTCCCGGCCGTTCCGCGGTCCATGCCCGCAAGGCGATGGTCGCCACCTCCCATCCCGCGGCAAGCCTGACGGCGATCGAGTTCCTGAAGCAGGGCGGCAACGCGGTCGACGCGGCGATCGCCACCGCCGCCGTGCTGGCGGTCGTGGAGCCGGCGATGACCGGTATCGGCGGCGACTGCTTCGCGATCATCGCCAAGCCGGGTCAGAAGCTGATCGCGCTCAATGCCTCGGGCAAGGCGCCGGCGGCTGCGACCGCCGACTGGTATGCCAAGAAAGGCATCGGCCAGATCGAGACGCAGAGCCCGCACGCCGTCACGGTGCCGGGCGCGATCGACGGCTGGTCCCGGCTGCTCAAGGACCATGGCACCATGTCGTTCGAGCAGGTGCTCGCCCCGGCGATCGAATTTGCCGATAGCGGTTTCGTCGTCGCCCCCCGTGTCGCCCACGACTGGGCGGCGGTGACCGACAAGATCAAGGGCGACAAGGCGGCAGCCGGCTACCTGCTGAAGGACGGGCGCGCGCCGCGGGCCGGCGAGGTGATGCGGTTCGCGGCGCTGGCCAAGACCCTGAAGGCGATCGCCAGGCATGGCCGCGACGGATTTTACGGCGGCGAGGTGGCGGCCGACATGGTGGCATCGCTGAAGGCGCTCGGCGGACTGCATACCGCCGCCGACTTCGAGGCGCAGTCGAGCTCCTATGTCGACACCATCAGCGTCGGCTACCACGGCGTCGACCTGCACGAGCTGCCGCCGAACAACCACGGCATCGTCGCGCTCATCCTGTTGAAGATGCTGGCCAAGCTCGGCCGGCTGTCGCAGAGCCCGACGGCGCCCGAGCGCTATCACGTGATGATGGAGGCGGCCCGGCTCGCCTACGCCATGCGCGACCGCTTCGTGGCCGATCCGGCAATGGCGGAGGTTCCGGTCGAGTTCATGCTCGACGACAAGACCATCGCCAATCTCGTCAAGCGCATCGATCCGAAGCGGCGCACGCCCGACCTCGGTCCGGTGCCCGAGCCGCAAGGCACCGATACCGTCTGCTTCTCGATCGTCGACGAGAACGGCATGGCGGTGTCGTTCATCAACTCGGTGTTCGCCAGCTTCGGTTCCGGACTCGCGTCGCGCAAGTCGGGCGTGGTTTTCCACAACCGCGGCCAGGGCTTCGTGCTCGATCCCAGGCACCCGAACTGCATCGCGCCGGGCAAGCGGCCGATGCACACCCTGGTGCCGGCGATGGCGATGCAGGACGGCAAGCCGTTCGCGGCATTCGGCGTCATGGGTGCGGCGTTCCAGCCGATCGGCCATGTCTACATGATGACCAACATGATCGACTACGGCCTCGACGCGCAGGAGGCGGTCGATTGCCCGCGGATGTTCTTCGAGGGTGGCGAGGTCCTGATCGAGGCGGGCGTGCCGGCCGCGACCGCGGCGGCGATGGCGCTGATGGGTCACAAGATCGGTTTGCGGGCGGATCCGTGGGGCGGCGGGCAGATCGTCGCGTTCGATTCCGTCAACGGCACGCTGGTCGGCGGCTCCGATCCACGCAAGGACGGCCTCGCTCTCGGCTACTGACCGGCCACCTGAAGCAAAAATCAGCGCAGGCCGGCGACGGCCTTGCGCAGGCCATCGAGAATTGGCTCGTATGCTTCCTCGTCGCGCGCTTCCGGGTAGACCATGAATACCGGGTAGGTGAATTTGCGCGCGCGCTTGTTGAGCCGGAGCCGGCCGCGCGAGACATGTCCCTTGACGAGCCGCATCGGGAAATATCCCGACGCCCGGTTGGCGAGCAGGTAGTCGAGGCCTGCGGTGCCGATGTCGAGGTTGAGCCCGGTCTGGGCGAGCTCCGGGTAGGCCGCCGCATGATCGAGCTGGAAGTCCGGGCCCCAGTCGACGAACACGTAGTCGTCCTGGCCGCGCCGGCCACTGCCTGGCAGGCCGGAGACCTGCACGAACTCCTCGTCGAACAGGTGCTCGATGGCGAGCCCCGGCGGCTGGGTCGGGCGGTACATGACGGCAAGATCGAGCGTGCCCTCGATCAGCCGCTGGGTCAGATCGGTCGGCGTGGCGACGCTCGCCGAGACCGCGATGTCGGGAATGTTCTGCCGCAGCCACGACACCCATTTCAGCAGGAAACCGTCCCACAGGCTCGAGCCGGCGCCGACGGCGAGGTGGTCGCGATGCTGGGCCGACAGGCCGACCTCGAGCTGGGCGCGCTGCCACACCCGCACCATTGCCAGGGCGTGCTTCTGGAACTGATTGCCGGCGGCGGTGAGCGTGGCGCCGTTGTTCGAGCGGTCGAACAACGGCCGGCCGAGCGAGTCTTCCAGGCCCTTGATGCGCGCACTCACCGTGGACTGCGTGACGTTCAGCGAGCGGCCGGCCTCGATGAAGCTGCCGGTGTCCGCAACCATCAGGAACGTACGTGCGACGATGATATCCATGACACGGTTACACGATCAATCGAACGCTGTGCTGAGCCCCGACTTGATCCGATCGCGGGCTTCGTCCATAAGTGGAGCAGTAATTGGTCTATCGAAAACTCCGATAGCGGTCACCGGAAAATTCCGTTTGCTCGCCCTTGTGAATCTCTTGAAGGTGAAAAACAGCCCGAGTCGCTCGACATCGGGCGCAGAGCCCCGGATCAAGAAGGGGCGCGCAATCGAGAGAGAAGGACGACTGACATGAAGGCTCCTGCAAAGAAAGCTGCCGCGAAGAAGCCCGCCGCCAAGGCGCCGGCCAAGAAGGCCGCGGCGAAGAAGAAGAAGTAATCTGCTGTTATGGCATCGAGCGAAGGAGCCTGCCGGTATGAAGTTCGCGTCCAATCGGCTCGCTTCCTGCATGGCCGGCGCCTTCGCTCTTTTCGCAGCCATCGGCACCGCCGAGGCGATCACGGTCACCAACCGTGACGACAAGGACCACAAGCTCACGGTAATCGAGGGCGAGGCCAAGACCGACCACACGCTGAAGGCCGCGGCGGTGATCGAGAACATCTGCATGAAGGGCTGCGTCGTCCGTCTGAACGACAGCGAGAACGACGAGTACGAGCTCGAAGGCACCGAGGTGGTGTCGATCGAGGACGGCTATCTCTATTACGATGGGCCCGATACCCCGGGCGAGCAGACGCCTGGCGCCGCTCCGAAGCAGCAGTAGCTGCCTTATCCACAGCAAAATGCATGAGCCGGTCCGCAAGGACCATCCGGGCATTGCCGCGTTAGCTTCGCGGCTTGCCGCGTCAGCCGGCTGCCGGCCGGCGGAAGTTGAAAATCTGCCCGTTGGCCTGCTGCGCCGGGTCGGCCAGATCGACGAACAGTGGTGCGATCTCTTCCGGGGGCGCCAGCGTCGAGGCGTCCTCGCCGGGGAAGGCAGCGGCGCGCATGTGGGTGCGGATCGGCCCTGGATTGACGATGTTGGCACGCACCGTCGTGGTCTCGATCTCGAGAGCGTAGGTCTTCACCAGCGCCTCGAGGCCGGCCTTGGATACGGCATAGGGTCCCCAGTAGGCGTTGCTGGCGCTCGCCGCGCCCGAGCTGACGAAGATCGCGCGTCCGGCATCGCTGCGTCGCAGGAGCGGATCGAGAGTGCGGATCAGCCGCCAGTTGGCGTTGAGGTTGATCTCCATCACGTCGGCCCAGGCGTCGTTGCTGATGTGGGCGAGTGGCGACAGCGGACCCAGCACGCCGGCGTTGCCGACCAGGATGTCGAGCTTGCCCCACCGCTGATAGACGCTGGGGCCCAGGGCATCGACGCGGTCCGGCTTGCGCAGGTCGAGCTGGACGAGCGTTGCGGTGCCGCCGCGAGCACGGACCTCGTCGTCGACCTCTTCCAGCGCGCCGGTGGTGCGGGCGACGAGGACGACGTGGGCGCCCGCTTCGGCAAAGCCGAGCGCGACGGCCCGGCCGATGCCGCGCGACGCTCCCGTCACCAGGGCGATGCGGCCGGCTAGGCGCTTGACGGGCTCGTTGTTGGTCATCGTTGGCGCCGTGTGTTGCGGTGGACGATTGAGGGGACGGTTCGTCTCAGGCCGGGCTGGCTTTGATGCCCGGGAAGCGCCCTTCGAGCGGATACTGCGGATCGTTGTAGCCGGGCGTCGACGGATGGCCGGTGGTGACCAGCCGGTCGACCAGCGCCTCGTCGTCCGCGCTCCAGCAGTAGTTGGTGTAGTCGGTATAGTTGGTCCATTGCTCGAACGTGCGCGGACCGGCGATGACCGATGTCAGCGCACGATTGTTGAGAACCCATTGCACCGCGAAGTGGATCAGCGAGCCGCCGCGCGCCGCCACGTGTGCGGCCAGGTCCTGGGCAATGCGCATGCTTTCGGGACGCCACTCGGTCTCCAGCAAGCGCTTGTCGCCGCGGCCGGCGCGCGTGTCGGGTGCGGCGTTGCTGCCGGGCAGGTACTTGGCGGTTAGGATGCCGCGGGCGATCGGACTGTAGGAAGCGACGCCGAGACCATAGTGACGGGCTGCCGGCAGCACCTCGACCTCGGGCTGCCGGTTGAGCAGGTTGTAGTATGGCTGCAGCGCGATCGGCGGCGGCACGTTCTGCAGACGGCACTGGTGCGCGACCTCAGCGATGTGCCACGCCCGCACGTTGGACAGGCCCCAGGCGCCGATCTTGCCGGAACGGATCAGGTCGCCGAAGGTCGCGACGATATCGTCCCACGGCACGGTCGGGTCCACCTTGTGGACGTAATAGAGATCGATGTTGTCGGTACCGAGCCGCGACAGGCTCATGTCGACCGCCTGGCGCACCCAGCGACGCGACAGCCCGCCGCCGATCGTCCGGCCGTTCCGGTCCTGGATCACGTTGGCGACCTTGGTGGCGAGCACCCAGTCGCGCCGCTCGGCCTTGATGGCGCGGCCGGTGACTTCCTCCGATCGTCCGTTGGTGTAGACGTCGGCGGTATCGATGAAGTTCACGCCGTGATCGCGGGCGTGTGCGACAATGCGCGCGGCCTCCGCCTCCTCGGTCGGGCCGCCGAACATCATCGTGCCGAGACAGATCTCGGATACCTTGATGCCGGAGCGGCCCAGCACGCGGTAGCCCATCGCCGGCTTGGTACTGGTGGTCATCGTTGGCCTCCTCAGGCAGCCCGACGTATCAAGAAGCGAAAGACGCCATCAGTCTGCGACTGCTCGAGCAGCGTATGGCGCCCCGCTTCGCAGAACGCCTTGAAGTCGGGAACGGATCCCGGGTCGGTCGCCAGCACCTCGAGGGTGCCGCCCGGCGGCACCTCGGCCATCGCCTTCTTGGCCTTGAGAATAGGCAGCGGGCAGTTGAGGTTCCTGGCATCGAGATGCTTGTCGACCATTTCGATGGTCTCCGGAACGCAAGTCACACAACGTTATGGGTACCATCGCAGTACGGCTTGTCGTCGGAGGCCTTGCAACCGCACAGGTTGATGGTCCCGGTCGCCTCGGCGATGAAGCGCACCGGCGTGAGTGACGTGTCCTTGTGGCTGCCGTCGCATAGCGGCTGCTTCTTCGATCGGCCGCAGGCGCACCAGAAATATGCCTGCCCCTCCTTGACCTCGATCTGGTAAGGGCCCTTCTGAGCGATCACGGGATCGTCGGACATCTGCATTGCTCCCAAGTGCTGTTGCGTGCGTGCCTCTTGACTCGCCTCTAGGGTAGGGCGATGCGCTTGTCCAGGGACTGAGTGTCGCCGGTCGTCGCTCTCAGGCGGCCGAGCGCGGACGCCGGAAGGCCGCCGACGGCGCGATCGGTGTGGCCTTGCGCGTCCGGCGCGACGGGTCGGGTCGGCCCGAGCCGATGGCTGCCTTGAACTCGTTGATGTGCTCCACGAGTTTCAGCAGCGTGCCAACGTCGCTCTCGGCGGCGGCGAACACGAGTATGTCCGCGTCGAGCTCGTGCTGCCGCGGCGTCTTGCGCGACTTGAGGAACAGTCCCACCGCCAGGCGGCCCGAGGCGTCGGCCGAGGGATCGTCCGACAGCGTGCCGACCGAGGGTATGAGCCTTGCCGTCTGCAAGATCGAGCCATGCGACGGTGGTCGACTGGAGGAACTTGGCGACCGTGATGCCGTCCTTGTCCATTGTGAGGCTGGTCGGCAGCATGCTGGTGAGCGCGATTGCGCCGAGCCAGGCGGTGGAGCCGCCGGCCGCGAGGAGAAGCGCGATCAGCGCCCAATCCATCGGCCGTGTCAGGATCACGAGTGCGATCTGGAAATTGAGGATCAGCGCCATGACGGTGACGACGAGAGAGACAGCGCTCGGGCGTTGAGACAACTCGATCGTCTCCACGCCGCCAGAACGCTCGGATCCCATGTTCATCGTGGTTGGTCGGCCTCGGTCGTCTCCCTGCTCGCTGCGGCGATGGTAGTAGACAATAGCTAACGGTTGGTAAGTTTGAGCCCGCGAGCGGGGGCTGTGCAACTCGTGGGCGCTGCGTCAGCGCGGCGGCTCGACCGGGCGCACACCCGCGATCGTCTGCTCGAACGCCACCCGCAGTGCAACGTCGACGTCGGCCATGGTGGCGGTCAAGCCGAGGTCGGCGAGGCTGGTGACGCCATGCCGGCTGACCCCGCACGGCACGATCCCGCTGAAGTGCTCGAGGTCGGGCTCGACGTTGAGGCTGATGCCGTGGAAGCTCACCCAGTGGCGCAGCCTGAGGCCGATCGCGGCGATCTTGTCCTCGACATCGGCGCCACGCTCCGGCCGGCGCACCCAGACGCCGACGCGATCGGGCCGGATCTCGCCGGCAACGTTGAACCTCGCCAGCGTGGCAATCAGCCACGCCTCCAGCAGCGCCACGAAGCCGCGGACATCGCGACCGCGACGGCGCAGGTCGAGCATCACGTAGGCGATGCGCTGACCCGGCCCGTGATAGGTGAACTGCCCGCCGCGGCCCGTCTGATGCACCGGGAACCGGTCCGGCTGCAGCAGATCCTGCGGCCGGGCGCTGGTGCCGGCCGTGTAGAGAGGGGGATGCTCCAGCAGCCATACCAGCTCGCTGGCGCGACCCTCGGCGATGGCGGCGACACGGTGTTCCATCACCGCCACCGCCGTCTCGTAGGGCACTTGGCAGTCGCTGACCGCCCAGTCGACAATGCCCGCCGGCGCGGGGCCGGGATCAACTCGACCGGTCGATGCGGTCATCTGGCGTGCGGCCTTTCCACCGGGGCCTCGATCAGGCATTGCGCTTCGGTCTTGCGTTCATGATGCCGGTCTGTTACTCGACCGCACCTCGGAGGCGCAAGGCATGCTTTGCCCTCGTTTTTGGATGCGGGGCACTTTTGCTTCGCGGCGGCGGTCGTGGCGGAATTGGTAGACGCACTACCTTGAGGTGGTAGCGGGGCAACCCGTGGAAGTTCGAGTCTTCTCGACCGCACCAAACCCTTGAAAATCTACGAGCAGATCGGGTTCCGAGTGGACCTTTTTCGGGCGCTCGTTTTCGGATCCCATCAACGCAACGATTGCTCGACCGGCCGATCACGAGCACTGTTTAGCGCCTTTTCGCGCCTTTAGAGTCTTTCCGATTGAGGTGGAGCGCACCCATCCAGCCTCCTCCATCCGTCATTCCCGCCTACGCGGGAATGACGTCACTGGGGAGGTTCGCGCCAGCGCGAACGTTTCGACCGATTCAATTCCGCGGCAAGGTGGACTGAATGGAAGTGCGGAGTTTGAGCCTGGGAAGGGCCGCGACCAACGCCGCCGCCCCGTCTCCTATTCCATGACCAGGTAAGCCAACTGCTCAAATGTCAACGAGCACGGGGCAGACTTGCCTTGAAGCATCGCAGTAGCGGGCGGTGCGGCATGCGCGCGGGATCTGCAGCCCTGAATCCGGCGCGTCGCAAGTCACCTGACTGTTAGGCTCCCGAATGGGCTCCCGTTCGTGCCGATAGAACTTTTTGTGCATATAGTAGTCGGGGTTGATTGTCCCGGCTCGATTGCCGCGCTGGCCCTGCCCAGATCGATCGTATTGGCCGGCGAACGCTGGTTGGCCAGCGAGCATTGTGAATTGAGCGGCAAGGCCAAGCCAGATGGCAGAGATGGTCAGGATCTTGCGCATTGCTGTTCGCCACCGGTTGGAGTGTCATCATCAACGTCCACACCTGGGGAAGGTTCCCATTTTCGTGCTGACGGCGGGCTGACGGCGCCCGTCAGCGAATTGTCAGCCGCTTTGGGGTGTAATACTCACCGCGCAGTTAATGCCAGGAGGGGACATCGCCATGCTCCAATTTCGGCATCGTTCTCTTGCGTTTCTTCTGGCAGGCGGGGTCGGCCTGCTGCTCACCCACTTCGCGCTCGCCGGCGACGACCACAACGCGGCCCGCCAGGCACTGCGAAATGGCCAGGTGCGCCAGCTGGTCGAAATTCTCGAGCAGCTTCGAACCGAGCTCAACGGCGAGGTCATCGAGGTACAATTCAAGACGAGGAAAAAAGGCGTTCCGTTCGTCTACGAATTCAAGGTACTGAATCCCAATGGCCGCGTCAGCGAGGTAACCGTCGATGCGGCGACCGCGAAGATCATCGGACGCGAGGATGATTGATGCGTGTGCTTGTGGTCGAGGACGAGCCGCGGATTGCCACCGATATCGCCGCCGCACTTTCGGCCGCCGGATACCTGCCCGACATTGTTGCCAACGGAACCGACGCCTGGTTTCAGGGCGACACACAGGACTACGATCTGATCGTCCTCGATCTCGGGCTGCCCGGCCTCGACGGCCTGGCGGTGCTGAAGCGCTGGCGGGCCGAGGGGCGCCATATGCCGGTGCTCGTCCTCACGGCGCGTGGCCTGTGGGCCGAGCGGGTCGAGGGCATCGACGCGGGAGCTGACGACTATCTCGCCAAACCGTTTCGAATGGAGGAGCTAGTCGCCCGCGTGCGCGCGCTGATCCGGCGCTCGGTGGGACATGGCGCGGCAGTAATCGAGGTCGGGCCACTGCATCTCGATACCCGCCACATGCGCGTCAGCATCGCTGGGACCCCGGTCGCGCTCTCGCCGCTCGAATATCGCCTGGTCGCCTACCTGTTGCATCACAAGGGCCGGATCGTTCCGCCGGGCGAGCTGATCGAGCGCCTCTATGGCGACGATGATGCACGCGATGCGAATGCGCTCGAAGCGGTGATGACAAGGATCAGGAAGAAGCTCGGCGCAGATATTATCGAGACACGGCGCGGCTTCGGATATTGCATCCCGGACACTCCAAAATGAGCGCCGGCTCGCTGCGTTTGCGGCTGATTGTTGTCGGCCTGGCGTCGATCGCGGCTGCCCTGGCTGCGTCGGCGGTCGGGCTCGTGGTGCTGTTCGAGCGCCACGTGGAGCGCCGCATCGACGATGAGCTGCGGGTCTATCTCAACCAACTGGTCACCGGCATCGATCGCAACGCAGCTGGCGAGATCACGGTTGTGAACGGGCCGGCCGACCCGCGCTTCGATAGACCACTTTCCGGTCTCTACTGGCAGGTCATCGTCGCACCAAACGACAGCATCTTGCGATCGCGGTCGCTGTGGGACATGGAGCTGGCGATGCCCAAGGACGCTCCCGATGTCGGGGCGATCCGGCAATATCGGCTGCCGGGTCCGGCGCGGACGACGTTGTACGTTGTCGAACGGCGCTTCGAGCTGCCGGAGCGCTTCTCCGGCATCACGATCCGCGCTGCCGCCGGCATCGATACCGCCGAGATCCGACGCGCCGTGAAAGGCTTTCTCAGGGACCTGGTGCCGTTCCTGGTGGTGATCGGGACACTACTGATGGCCGCGGCCTGGGCCCAGGTGGCCGTCGGATTGCGTCCGCTCGCGACCATCCAGCAACGACTGGCGTCGATCCGCTCCGGCAAGACGCAGCGGCTGGGCGAGGGATTCCCGCAGGAGGTGAGACCACTGGCGAACGAGATCGACGCGCTGCTCGATGCGCGCGACCGCCAGATCGGCAAGGCTCGGGCGCGCTCCGGTGACCTCGCGCACGCCCTGAAGACACCGCTGCAGGTCCTGGCTGGCGAGGCTGAACGTCTGGGTGGCAAGCGCGAGAGCGAGCTTGTCGCGCAGGTCAACAGCCTGGTCGAAGTCATGCGCCGGCTGGTGGATCGTGAGCTGACGCGGACCCGGCTCGCGGCGGGTGCGGGCAATGCCAGCGCGAACTTGCTCGAGGTCGCTCAAGGGGTGGTCAACGTGGTCCGACTAACGCCGGACGGGGAGCGCCTGTCCTGGTCGGTCTCGATCCCGGCCGGCTTGAAGGCCCGCATCGATGCAGTCGAGCTTGCCGAGGCGCTCGGCAACCTGCTGGAGAATGCGGCCCGACATGCGGTATCGCGTGTCGATGTCAGCGGCCGCTGCGAGGGGGAGCATGCCTTCATAACCGTGGCCGATGATGGTCCGGGCATCCCCGCAGACAAACTCCCCGAGGCGCTCCGCCGGGGTGGCCGGCTCGACGTCGCGGCCTCTGGCTCCGGACTCGGCCTCGCCATCGTCAACGACATCGCGGAGGCTGCGGAAGCTAGCCTCGAAATCGAGAACGGTGAGCCAGGCCTGCGGGCATCGCTCCGATTCCGGCGCGCCTGAAGCGACAATTCTGGCGAAGCTGCACAACTCCCGCGTCTCGTGTCGGGCGCCAGGGCTGCCGATCAGAACCGGATCGTCACGCCGGTCATGACGGCGTCGAAGTCCTTGATCTTCTTGCCTGCAACCGGCCCCGCGGCATCGATGAGGTTATAGTCGAGCTCGTAGTGACGGTAGCCGATGTAGATCTCTAGCGGCGTCTCGTCCTTCTTTGACCGCTTCTTCTTCTCGGAGCAGCGACCGCCATTCCCGCCGCCGTTCTCCTCGCCACCACCCATTCTTCGCCTTCTTGGACTTCTTCTCGAGCGGCTCGACGTCATCGAATTTCTGGACGACGCCAAAGCCCCACATCCGCGCGGTGCTGTTCTTGAGCTCCTGGGCCGTGCCCGTGTCATCGAGCGCCGTCAAGGTATCCGGATCGCTCTCGTTCGACTCCTTCTTCGTCCAATAGTACTCGCCGTAGAAGGCGGTTGGCCCGAAGTCGAAGATCTTTCGAAGGAGGCCGCCCTTGATATAGGTGAACCTGTCGGGGCCCCGGCACTTGCCGCTGACCGCGCCGAGCCCCGCAGCATCGGCACCCGCCACGTTGCAGTTGTCGGTATGGTTCACGATCTGCGTGGTTGATCGCGATATTCAGGCCGGTCGGGATGTGCAATAGCGCAATGGAGCCACCCACCCCCGTGTCCTGCTTGGGGATGATGTCGCCCTCATCCTCCGTGGTGTTACGGAAGTATCCAATTCCAGCAGCGACCCGCAGGTGCTTGCCCCAGTCGGCATTGTAGCGAAGAGCCACGTCCCAGTAGTCGTCGTCGCCCCATGCCGCGCTGAACTCGAACCCGTGGAGCACCGGGCTCGTGTACAAGACTCCGGGGATGGTGCCGCCCATGAAAGCGCCATCGATGAAGTCGTCCCAACGAAGTGTCAGCAGCGAGCCGTTAGCCGTGCGCAAAAAGAACTTGCCGTTCCAGTTGATGACATCAGCATCCGCGAGCGTGTCCGAGCTGGCGAGGTTGATATTGTCGATCTTGTCGCTGGCGGTGTCGGTGAAGCCAAGCTGAAACGAGCCAAACGATTTCTCGTTCTCGATGAACCAGTAGGAGTTGGCGATAAAGAAGCCGCTCGGCAGGCCGTCTCTGGAGATCGCGTTTCTCGGGTCGAGGATGCCGTTAGCCGCTGGGATTGAACTGGTCGACAGCGTCGGAGGGGGCAGCAAGGACGTCGAAGCCGAGCTTGAATCCAGCCTTCCAGCCGCGACCGAGCTCGATATCGTACTCGATGTCCAGGGCGGTTCCGGATTGCGAATTGTCGACGCTGAAGGCGTCGCTGCGACCGCCGTCGTCCCAGTACAGCAAGGCTCTGCTGACTGCGCCGGTGATCTTCAGTTCCGACTTGCCCAGGCGCGCGGGCCGGCGGGCGAGCGTGTCCTCGAGCTCGGCAACCCGCTCGTCGAGGTCCGCGCAGCATTTGCCGGCCAGATCGGCAGCCATGGCCGAGCCGGCGGCACCCATGACGCCAACCAGGGCCAACCAGAACCAGCCGGAAAGGCGCACAAGGAATTGGCCTTTGAGCATTGGTGCAACTCCCGCAGACGCAATCGTGGCACATACAGTAATTGCTGGTAGCTGATTCGCCGCTTAGGGAGGAGGTTTTCCCGGCCGGGTTGCAAGCGAAGTCGCACCGCACGTCTCTCAATGGCAACAAGCGCCGAGCTTGCAGCTGCCTTGCAGTGTCAAAAAAAGCCACCAGGCGATCTTGACAGCCATGAGATAATCATTAATCTGTTTTATGAAGTTAGCGGGTTAAAGCTCGCTGAGAACTACTTTATTGCGCTCGGCGAGATCAGCTCCCCCGGACCAAAGCAGACTCAACAATTCGCGGCGTTCGAGCATTCGATCGGACGGGTAGGTGCGTCTGCACATCGCTATTCGACAGTTGGGTCAACTGCATTGCTTTGCGGGTGGATGAGATGTCGCGTCTTCTTTCCCCAGCTTCCCCCCAGGTTTTCCAAGTGCCACTGGCGGCGAGTTTGGCCATACCCGGCCTAGGCCTTCGTCCGACCATTGGTGCCCCATTGATAGCCCTTTGGGGTAATTGCGTCGGCCTTTTTGACTAGGCGATATTGTCCCATGGACGATGACACATTCATCGCGTTCCTGTTGGGCAACGATCCCACCAAGGCATTGTGGGAAACGGTCGAATGCCTGTGCGATGCGGGGCTAGTGCAATGCCCCCTCCCTCCATCCCTGCCTCTCCCATGCGCCGACGACTGGCGGCACGGGATCCGAGCCTCTGACACGATTGTCATTCGAACTGAACCGGCAATTGGAATCGATGAGCTGGAGTACGTGGCATGATGCGTCGCATCGTCGAGTACTGTTTGAAATTTCGCCATTCGGTTCTCGCAGGCGCCGCGGCCCTGGCATTGCTGGCCGCATATAGACTGGGCGACACGCCGGTCGACGTCCTGCCAGAGTTCGCGCCGCCGGTAATCGAGGTGCAGACGGAGGCGCTCGGGCTCTCCGCGTCAGAGGTCGAGCACCTAATCACCACCAATCTCGAGGAACTGCTGAGCGGCGTGCCCTGGCTGCACCGCATCAGCTCCGATTCGGTGACGGGGTTGTCGTCGGTCCGCATGATCTTCGAGCGCGGCACCGACATCATGCGAGCGCGGCAGATGATCCAGGAGCGGTTGACGCTGGCCTATACCCTTCCCAACGTCTCGAAGCCGCCGGTGATGCTGCAGCCAGTATCGGCGACGAACCGCGTATTGATGATCGGGATGAGCTCAAAGACGTTATCCCCGATCCAGCAATCCGTCATCGCGCAATGGACGATGAAGCCGAAACTGCTCGGCGTGCCGGGCGTCGCCAATGTGGCGATCTGGGGCGAGCGCAGGCGCCAGCTCCAGGTCCAGGTCGAGCCGCACAAGCTGCGCGCCCAGGGCGTCACGCAGCAGCAGGTGGTTACGTCGAGCGGCGACTCGCTGTGGGTCTCGTTCCTCAGCTTCCTCAAGGCGTCGGTGCCGGGCACTGGCGGGTGGATCGACGGCCCGCAGCAGCGGCTCGAGATCAGGCACGTGCTGCCGATGTCGACGGCGGCGGATCTGGCAAAGGTCAATGTCGACGGCGCAACGGCACTGCGCCTCGGTGACATTGCGACGGTGGTGGAGCAGCATCCGCTGCTGATCGGTGACGCCATCATCAACAATGACCAGGGACTGTTGTTGGTGATCGAGAAGTTCCCCTGGGCCAACACGCAAGCGGTGACGAAAGGTGTCGAAACGGCGCTAGAAGTGTTGCGGGGCGGCCTGCCCGGCGTCGAGATCGATGCCCAGATCTTCCGGTCGGCCAGCTTCCTCGAGACAGCAATGGCGAACCTCGGTTGGGCGTTCCTGCTCGGAGCCGGACTGCTGGTGCTGTTTGTCGCCGCAAGCATGCTCGAATGGCGCGCCGTGCTCATCGCGCTGGTTGCGATCCCGCTGTCGTTGATCGCCGCCGTGACGGTGCTCGTCTACGCTGGCACCACGATCAACCTGATGGTTCTGGCGGAACTCGTCGCCGCGCTCGGGGCGGTGATCGACGACGCCGTGACCGCGGTCGACAACATCCGGCGCCGCCTCGGCGAGGAACGTGCGGCAGGCAGCGAAGTATCGACGGCGAGCCTCATTCTCGAGGCCACGCTCGAGGTGCGTCGCCCGATGCTCTACGCCACCCTGGCCCTGTTGCTCGTCATGACGCCGGTCTTCACCCTGGTCGGGCTGCCCGGCACGTTCCTGGGTCCGGCGGCGGCTTCGTATATGCTCGCGATCCTGGCATCGATGGCGGTCGCCCTGACCGTCACCCCGGCGCTGGCTCTGGTTGCGCTGGGCAGCAAGCAGCCTGGGCAGCGCGTGGCTCCGCTGGTTCGGCCATTGCGTGGCCGCTACGAGGCGATGCTCCAGCACGTGATCGCATCACCGCGCGCGATCATTGGCATGGCGGGTCTGGTCGTGCTGGCCGGGCTCGTCGCATCGCCGCTGCTGCATCGCTCCATGCTGCCTGCGTTGATGGAGCGGGACATATTGATCAATTGGGTGGCAGGCCCCGGCACCTCCTATCCGGCGATGCATCGCATCACGTCCAGGGTCACCCGCGAGCTTCGCGCCATTCCTGGCGTGCGCAATGTCAACGCCCACCTCGGGCGGGCGATCGCAGGTGACCAGGTGGTCGGCATGAATTCAGGCCAGCTCTGGGTGAATATCGACCCGAAGGCGGACTATCACGCCACGCTGGCCGCGATCCGTGAGGTGGTCGACGGCTATCCCGGCGTTACCGCCGACGTGCGGACATATCTGCAGTCGCGCGTTGCGGAGGTGCTGACCGGCTCGGTCAGGCCGCTGGTCGTGCGCGTCTATGGCGCGGACCGGGACGTGCTGCGCGAGAAGGCAGAGGAGATCAAGCAGGCGGTGACAAGGCTCGACGGACTCTCGAACCTGCAGATCGAAGACGAAATGTCGGAGCCGCACCTGCAGGTGAAGGTCGACATCGCTGCCGCCGGGGCCGTCGGGCTGAAGCCCGGCGATGTTCGGCGCGCCGCGTCGACTGTCTTCTCGGGACTCGAGGTCGGCAAGATCTTCGAGGCCCAGAAGATATACGAAGTCGTCGTGTGGTCGACGCCTCAGTCGCGCAGCAGTCTGTCGAGTGTGCACGATCTTCCGATCGAGACGCCGAGTGGCGGGCAGGTCCGGTTGGGTGACATCGCCCAGGTACGCGTCGTACCCATGGCAACGGTCGTCAAGCACGACAACGTCTCGAAGTATGTCGACGTCGTCGCGGACATCAGCGGCCGCGACTTCGGTCCGGTGATGCGGGACGTCGAGCGGCGCCTCAGGGACATCAAGTTCCCGCTCGAGTACCGCGCGGAATTGCTTGGCGAGTACCAGGAGGTGCACGCCAACCAGAGGCGCGTGTTTGCAGTCGCAATCGGGACTGTGATCGGCATCCTGCTGGTGCTGCAGGCAGCCTTCCTTAACTGGCGCCTGGCGGCAGCCCTGCTGGCAGCCTTGCCATTGGCGCTCGCCGGCGGAGTGCTGGCGGTGTTCGCGCTGGAAGGCGTCCTGTCGTTCGGCTCGTTCGCCGGTCTGGCTGCCGCCCTCGCGATCGCGGTGCGCGGCAGCATGCTGCTGATCGATCGCTACGAGCGCCTGCAGCGGCATGAAGGCGAGGCCTTTGGTCCGGGTCTTGTGCTGCGCGGGGCACGGGAGCGGCTGGAGCCGACGCTGGTGACCGCGGTGGCGACGGGGTTGGCCGTCCTGCCGCTGGCTTTGTTCGGCGTCGGGCCAGGTCTCGAAATCCAGCGCCCGATCGCCATTGCAATCCTGGGTGGGCTCATCACTTCGACCCTGCTGATACTGGTCGTCGTGCCCGCACTCTACCTGATGTTTGGCGCTGCTCGTGAACCCGAGTTGGAATTGGGAGGAAAGCCATGAACCGGCTGTGGACGGTCGCGCTGCTGGCCGTCATTGCGCTGCAAGGGCTGGTGATTGCGGGTCTGATCAAGTCCCCGTTTGCCACAGGTCCGGAGGGCAAGCGGCAGGAGGCGAAGCAGGCGGTCAAGCCTTCAAAGGCTGAGGCAATCCCCGGCTCGCCGCTCAAGCGGGTGACGGTGTCGGCGAAAGCGGCCGAGCGGCTCGGGATCAAGACCGCTCCTGTCACGGAGCAGGCGGTCGTCCGCAAGCAGATCTTCCCCGGCGAGGTGGTCTCCTCGGCGCAACCAGGGGCGACGGCAGCGGCGCCCGGCGTCGTGCGTGTAGTCCTCGCGGACGAGATCAAGCGGGTGGCCAAGGAGCAGCCCTCCATGGTGATGCCGTTGTCGAGCGCCGATGGCTTCGCAAACTCTACCGGCGCACCAATCGAGAAGCCGGAGGGCGTGGGGCCCGACGGCGGCGGAGCGCTGTTCTACAAGGTCGAAGGCGCCGGCCAGGGGCTGTCGAGCGGAAAGCGGGTGCGGGTTGAGCTCATGCTCGAAGGCAATGGCAAGTTGCGCAACACCGTCCCCTACTCCGCCGTGCTGTACGACTCGCAAGGCGTCTCCTGGGTGTTCACGGCTCCCCAGCCACTGACCTTCGTCCGCGAACGCATCAAGATCGATTTCATCGATGGTGACCTGGTGGTGCTGACCGATGGCCCGGCCCCCGGAACCTTGGTCGTGACGGAGGGGGCGTCAGAGCTCTTTGGCGCCGAGCTGTACGGCAAGTGACCGCGCGGAAATTATCGGAGCGGAGGCAATCAGAGCCATGTTTCGCTGGATAATCGGTTCGAGCATGAAGTTCCGGTTCATGATCCTGGCCGCCGCCGTGGCGATGATGGCCCTGGGTTTCGACCGGCTGCGCACCATGCCGATCGACGTGTTTCCTGAGTTCGCGCCGCCGCTGGTCGAGATCCAGACCGAAGGCCCGGGCATGTCCGCCGCCGAGGTGGAGGAGCTCATCACCATTCCGATGGAGCAGCAGCTCAACGGGACGCCGGGCCTCGACGTATTGCGATCGAGCACGGTCAATGCGCTGTCGTCGATCAGGCTGGTATTCAAGCTGGGCACCGACGTCCTGCTTGCGCGTCAGCTGGTGCAGGAGCGGATCCAGCTGGCGATCCCGAACCTGCCGCTGTCGGCAGGCATGCCGGTCACCCTGCAGCCGCTGTCCTCGACCAGCCGGGTCATGAAGATCGGGCTCACGTCCAAGACGATGTCGCAGATGGACCTGTCGATGGTCGCCTACTGGACGATCAAGTTCCGGCTGATGCGCGTGGCCGGCGTGGCCAACGTGCCGATCTGGGGCGATCGCATCAAATCGCTGCAGGTGCAGGTCGATCCGGACCTGATGCGGTTGCATGGCGTGCCGCTCGAAACGGTCATGGAGACGACGTCGGAAGCCCTTGATTTCGGCCTGCTTGAAGCACACGCAGGCGGCCAAGACGCGCATCGACGGCATGATCGATACGCCCAATCAAAGGATGATCGATCGGGCATGCCCTGCCGGTGATCAATCCCGAGGACGTGGCGCAGCTTCCTGATCAAGTCGGATGCGGGCGCGACGCTCAAGATGGGCGATGTCGCCAAGGTCGTCTGGGACACCTGGCCGATGATCGGCGATGCGGTCATCAATGACGGTCCGGGCCTGATGATGATCGTCGAGAAGCTCCCTTGGGCCAACACGCTCGATGTCACGCGAGGCGTCGAGGCGGCGCTCGAATCCCTGAAGCCCGGGCTTGCCCGGCGATCGAGATCGACTCCGACGATCTTCCGGCCGGCGACGTTCATCGAGCTCTCGGTCGACAACCTGACACACGCGCTGCTGCTCGGCGCGGCGCTGGTCGTGCTGGTGCTCATCGTCTTCCTCTACGAGTGGCGGGCCGCCGTGATCAGCGTGGTCGCAATCCCGTTGTCGCTGGTCGCCGCCGGGCTCGTGCTCTACATGCGCGGGGCCACCATCAACACCATGGTGCTCGCCGGCTTCGTGATCGCGCTCGGCTCGGTGGTCGACGACGCCATCATCGACGTCGAGAACATCGTGCGGCGCCTGCGCCAGGCCCGCGCGCAAGGCAGCACCAGGTCGATGGCCTCGATCATCCTCGAGGCGTCGCTCGAGATCCGCAGCCCGATCTTCATCGCGACCCTGATAATCGTGCTGTCGGTGCTGCCGGTCTACTTCATGGGCGGCCTGTCCGGCGCCTTCTTCGGGCCGCTCGCGACCGCCTATATCCTGGCGATGCTGGCATCGATGATCGTCGCCGTCACCGTGACGCCGGCGCTCAGTCTGATGCTGCTCAACCCCTCGGCGATGCACCAGCGGCCGTCTCCGATGGTGTCGTGGCTGCAGGGTGCCTACGAGGCAGCGCTCAAGCGCGTCATCAGTGCGCCGCGCGCCACCTTCGCCACCGCGGCTGGCGTCGCCGTGATTGGTTTCGGCGCGTGGCCGTTGCTCGGGCACGCGCTGCTGCCGTCGTTCAAGGAGCGCGACTTCCTGATGCACTGGGTGACCTTGCCCGGAACATCGCACCCGGAGTCGGTGCGGATCACCACGCAAGCCAGCCGCGAGCTGCGGGCGATTCCGGGGGTGCGCAATTTCGGCGCCCATGTCGGCCGCGCGATCGGCGGCGACGAGCCCTATGGCGTCAACTTCACCGAGAACTGGATCAGCGTCGATCCGCGCGCCGACTACAACAAGACGCTGGCGGCCATCGAGGAGACGGTCGCGGGCTATCCTGGCATCTATCGCGACGTTCAGACCTACCTCAAGGAGAGGATCAAGGAGGTCCTCACGGGCTCGGGCGAATCGATCGTCGTTCGCATCTTTGGCCCCGAATCTGACGACGCTGCGAGCCAAGGCCGAGGAGGTCAGGAAAGCGATTGCCGATATCGACGGGCTCGTTGACCTGCACGTCGAGTACCAGGTCGATATCCCTCACGTGGCGGTCAGGGTCGACCTCGATAAGGCCGCACACTACGGCCTGAAACCCGGCGACATCCGGCGCACCGCTGCAACGATCATGTCGGGCATCGAGGTCACCGACATCCATCGGGACGGCAAGGTATATGATGTCTTCGTCTGGTCGATACCCGAGAAGCGCCAGAGCGTGACGAGCATTCGCGAGATGTTGATCGACACGCCGGCCGGCGGGCATGTGCGGCTCGCGGACGTCGCCGACGTCAGCATCTTGCCGACCCCGAACGTGATCAAGCGCGAGAACGTCTCGCGCCGCATCGACGTGCATGCCAACGTGAAGGGGCGTGATCTCGGCACGGTTGCACGCGAGGTCGAGCGTCGTGTCCGCGAGATCAACTTCCCGCTCGAGTACAATGCCGCATTGCTGGGCGAATACGCGGAGCGCCGCGCCGTTCAGCAGCGCCTGCTCTATGCCACGATCGCCTTTGCGGTCGGCATCTTCTTCCTGCTGCAAGGCACGTTCGGGAGCACGCGGCTCGCCGCACTCGTCTTCATTTCCCTGCCGGCGGCCCTGGTCGGCGGCATTCTGGCGGCACTGGCAGGAGACGGCATCCTGACGCTCGGCTCGCTCGTCGGTTTCCTCACCGTGCTCGGCATCGCTGCACGCAACGGCGTGCTGTTGTTCCACCATCTCCAGCATCTCGAGCGGGAGGAGGGCGAGACGTTCGGTCCAGGCCTCGTCTTGCGCGGGGCACGCGAGCGATTGTCGCCGATCCTGATGACGACGGCATGCACCGGGCTGGCACTGCTGCCGTTGCTCATCGCCGGCAACATTCCGGGCCACGAGATCGAGCACCCGATGGCGGTGGTCATCGTGGGCGGACTCGTCTCGTCGACTCTGCTGGTCCTGTTCGTCCTGCCTGCGCTCTATTTGCGCGCCGGCGCCAAACTGACACCGGCGGTCCGAGCGCGGCATGCCGCGGCCATGTGAGCCCTGCGTAACGGTGCCGCCGAGCCCGGTCGGCGGCGCCTGCCGTTTGTATGACCAGTCCCAAATTTGCCACAGCCGAGGGGCGTACTAATCGGAGTGACGCTTAGAATATGACTGCCGGCAATTGCATAAGCCTTGTCGCGGTCCTGCACCAAGACCTGCGGCATTTGCAGATTCGGCTCAACCGCGGCTGCCAGCCTGAAGCGTTGCCTCACGAGAAAACAGGAGACCGGCCATGCATAAGAAGCGTTCCTTCCGGTTCGCACTCTCCACCGTAACTGCTGCAATCGCTGTCAGTGGTCTTTGCTGGTGGAACGCATCAACGGCTTCGGCCGACACCGAGTACGAACCAAGCATCAAACCGACTGATTTTGTTGCCGCTATTAATAATAAGTATTTCACTCTCAAACCGGGAACGAAATTCGTGTTCGAGAACAACTCGGCATTGAACAAGGAGAGAATAGAAGTTGTTGTCACGAAGCAAACCAAGAAAATTATGGGCGTCACAACCACCGAGGTTCGGGTGACGGAATGGGCCGGCGACAATATGAAAGAAGACACGATGGATTACTACGCCCAGGATATTGCGGGCAACGTGTGGTATTTCGGGGAGGTGGTCAACAACTACAAGGACGGGAAGATCGCAAACCACAATGGCTCCTGGGAAGCCGGCGTGGACGGGGCAAAGCCCGGCATCATCATGATGAGCGAGCCCAAGGTCGGGGAGACTTATCGCCAGGAGTATTACAAGGGAAAAGCTGAGGACATGGGTACTGTTATTGCCGTCGGAACGAAGGAGACCGTACGGTACGGCAAATTCGACGATTGCGTCGAGATCCGCGACTGGAGCAAGATCGAATCCGCCGTTGAGTACAAATACTATTGCGCGAATGTCGGGTTCACGGTCAGGGAGCGGCCGGCGGGCGTCATTTCCGCGGTCATGGGCGGCGTCGTCGAGCTTGTCAGTGTGACCTCCGAGTGAAGCCGCAATGCAAAGAATGGAGAGTTCCCCATGCGCATTCTCAATACCGCGTCGATGGTGAGATGCTTGTCCGGTGTTGCCAGCGCCGCCATTCTGATCACGGCAGCCACTGCTACGTCGGCAGTGGCGCAAGCCCGGGCTCCGACCAAGGAAGAGCGCACCTCAATCGAAGCCAAGCTGACCGCCGCCGGCTACAAGGCGTGGACCAAGATCGAGTTCGAGGAAGGGCGGTGGAAAATAGACGCGGCCAATCATCCCGATGGCAAGAAGTATGACCTCGAGCTCGACAAGACGAGCTTTGAAGTGGTGCACAAGGATCTGCACAAATAAAGAACGATACCTGGAAGCGTTGGATCGCAAGCTTCGGCAGGACCCCGGCGCAACGCGGGTGGCGGGCGCGACCGCTGGCACAGTATCGGTAGTGTCTGGAGCCGCTTCGAGCCCTGCGATAGGCGGCTTTAGCAGTTCGCCTTGACGCATATCAATCAGCTTGGTCGTGCGCTTCGCCAATCAGCAACGATCACTCCCGGGAGCCTGCCTCGCGGGACGGGGACCGTGATCTATCGCAATTACTCTCCGGCCGGCCTCCGCTAAATTCATCCAAGTCAATTGACCAGTCACCATCGAGGATCGGGCAATGAGCATTGCGCGGGACACGTGGACGCTAGCGCTGTCGGGGCGAGTCCTTGCGGCGATGTTGCTCGGAATTGTGCTTGCCGGTGCCGCGATCAACCTCGCCTTCGCGGAAACCGAGCGCGACGATCGAGAGTCCGTCGTGCTCACCGGCACGCAGACTGACGTGCAGTTCCTGGCCGGACGCTCGGTGACGATCAAAGCCAATGTATCCGACGATGTCTTCGCCGTCGGTCGCGACGTGAAGTTCGATGCCGCGACGGTGCATAATGCCGTTGTCGCTGGTTATGACGTGGAGCTGCGCGGCGGCACGGCAAAGGACTTTGTTGCCGCTGCCGGCAATCTCAGGATTGCCGGCAGGATCGCTGATGTTCTGGTGGCCCTGGCGCGGTCTATCCGAATTGCCCCCGAGGGGGTGATCGGTGGCGACGTGCGCATCGCCGCCGAGACGATAGTCATGGAGGGCCAGACCGCGGGCAGCATGCGGGCGGCAGCTCGGCGCATCACCATTTCCGGGAGGATCACCGGCAAGGCGGATCTGCTGGCACAGCGGATCGTCATTGCATCCGGCGCCGAGATTGCCGGCGACCTGATCTATCGCGGGAAGGAGAAGCCCGAGATCGCGGACGGTGCGAAGATCGGTGGCCAGGTCCGCCAGATCCCGATCGACCTGCCTGACCTCCGGTCGATCGGGTGGGCGATTGTCGGCATTAGCCTGCTGATCGGACTGGCTTGGCTACTGGCGTCGGTGCTGCTCGTCGTCATCCTTCACTGGGTGTTTCCAAATCTGTTGTCCGATGCGGTTCGCCAGCTGCGTGAGCAGCCGTGGTCGAGCCTCGGGCGCGGCGTCGCAATCGGCCTGATTGCGAGTGCAGTCGCGGGCGCGCTGATGGTATCCATCATCGGCATCCCGCTGGGTGGCGCGTTGTTCATGGGGATCGGCGTCGCCTGGCTCATGGGCCTTGCGACTGTATGCGCTTGTGTAGGGCTCGGCATCAGGCAATGGCGGGGAAAGCACGTGGACGAGCAGCCTGCTGGCCTTATCTGGTGGGCAACCCTCGGCGCTGTGATCCTCGGCCTCGTGGCGCTCGTCCCGGTACTTGGGTGGATCGTTACAGGCCTGGCTGCGGCCGCGGGTCTCGGTGCTGCCGCGGGTGAGCTGTGGCACCGGCTGCGCCACGCGTAAATCTGCGGCCACTGGCTCGACCGGACCAAATCACAACTCGAGATGACAAATATCGGATTCGGGTCGGCACCTCGGCCGCACAGTTGCGACAAGCTTACCGATCGTTAGCCCGCCCTTCTCACAGGGTCGCGGTCGGCACGGAGGTGAAAATGACGACAGATGCGTCGCGTCGCTTGACCACAGTGGCACTATGCTCGGCGCGCCGCTCCTGCTCTGTCGTCATTTTCGCCCCGCCCTGCGGGTCGCGGCCGGCGGGCGGCCCGCGGCGTCGGACGACTTAACCGTATGCGACGGCTACGCTTTTCGCCGCCCTCCTGGCGGATCCGCTGCGCCGGTCGCGATGACGATCCGCGAGCCTGTGAGAAGGGCGGGCTAGACCTAGTCGACGGTGCCGCGCCGCAGCCTCGCTGGCGGCGCGACGGTGGTGACCCAGCCGCTGGAATAGCCGCCGAACCAGCCTCCTCCCGTCTCGGTGCTGCCCGCCCGCACACCTCTCGATCCGCCGGCTGATCCGGCGCTGCCGGACGCGGTCCTCACCAATGGCCGTTTCGGGCCGCCGTTGCCGCTCGCGGTCTCATTGGCGCGCGCCTGGAAAACCTTCGCCTCGGGGGCGATCGCGGTCACCGGCACGTCGTCGGCGGCCGCCACGGCGTCGGGCTGCGGCATCGCACCGTAGAACGGCACCAGCTGGCCCTTGCCGGGCGATTTGCCGGCCGACAGCGCCTTGGCCAGCATCGGGGCGAGCTGCTCGGCATATTGCGGCAGCGGCTCGATCGTCCCTGCCGGGCGCATGTGCACGACCGTGTAGCCCCTGGCATGAAGCTCGCGCAGGATGACCGGCAGCGCCCGCGCGGTCGCAGCCTTGATGTCGTGGAACAGGATGATGCCGCCCTGCCGCGACTCGACCTGCGCCAGGGTGTGCGCGATCAGCCGCTTATCGTCATGGATGTAGCTGTCGTTCGAGATCGCATCGACGGTGAAAGTGGCGACGCCGCGCGACTGCAGATGCGTCAGCAGGGCGGCATTGTCGTTGAGGCCGGGAAACCGGAAGAACGGCGCGATCGGCTGGCCGGCGGCCAGCGATACCGCGGCGAAACCGCGCTCGATCTCATCGGTAGCACTTTCGGGCTTCAGTCGCTTCAGGTTCAGCGGGTGCGACCAGGTGTGCGTTCCAACCGAATGCCCGCGGGCCAGGACCTCGCGGGTCGTTGCCGGGTAGGCGATCGCCATGCGGCCGACGGAGAAGAACGTCGCCTTGGTGCAATTGCGGTCGAGGGTGTCGAGGATCGATTTCGTGATCCACGGCATCGGGCCGTCGTCGAAGGTGAGGACCACCTCCTTCGGCTGCAGGAAGCTCGCCGAGCGCTGGTAGCCGGTGTGGGCGCCGTACAGCGGGCCGGTGCGGGTGTCGATCTCGACGATCCGCGACAATCCGATCGCCGGCTCGGATGGGCAGGCGGCGTGCGCAGCCGCGGCTGAGAACAAAACGGCAAAGGCGAATGCGAGGGCGCGCATCGGGAGTCTCCAGAAACGTCGAATCAACGCCAATCAGATGTGCACTCTCGGGTTCGCGAGCGTCACAGGCAAGTGCGTCCAGTAGCCGTCGGCGGCATTCGCGACCGAGGTCACGATAGCCCGGCTGCGCCTATTTCGCCATCTCGGCCTCGAGCTTGCCGAACATGTAGGTCCACTTCTCCGTCTGTGTCTCGACCAGCGCCGACATATTGGCCTTGAGCGCTCCGAGCAGCTTGCAGTCCGGCTTCGTGCCGCTGGCTCCCTCGCCGCCCATGGTGTTGATCTTTTCGAGGAATTCGATCGACTTGGCGTCGAACTCGGCAATGCGTTCGTCCGCCACCAGCGGCGCGGCCTCCTTGACGAGTTGCTCATAGCTCCAGCCGCGCTTGTCCTTGAGCAGGCGCAGCTTCTCCTGGAATACCGGCGTATTGCGCGCGGTCATGTCGCGCAGGGTCGTCGAGGCGGCGCCGACGACGGCCTCGAAATCGGCCCGCGCGCAGGTCTGCGCCAATGCGTGCGTCGCCGGCGCGAGCAGCAGGGCAGTTGCCGCCATACCCGCGATCGTCGTTGACCAGCGCTGGACTTGCCGACACTTCATGTGGCTGTTGGAGCGCAAGGCGAGCCGCGGCGCAAGCGATTGGCGATGAGTGTCGCCGATCTGTTGCTTTCCGGCACTCACCGCCAAGGCGCCTGTCGGCGCCCCTTGGCCGCGGACGACAGGTTCGCTAGGCGATAGGTGAAACCTCGGGAGATCGAGCACCTTGTTCGACTGGATCGCAGCACACGCGGACCTATTGGCGTTCGGATGGTTCATCGTCTCGGCCGCCGGCTACCGCAGTATCTCCGGGTGGGCGCCGCTGGAGCAGCGCAGCATTGTTGGTGCGGTGCAGCGTCAGCGTGTCGAATGGATGCGCATCATGGCGCGGCGCGACAATCGGGTGCTCGACGGCGTGGTGCTGCAGGGGCTCAGCCAGGGCAACGCCTTCTTCGCATCGACCAGCGCGATCGCGATCGGCGGCCTCACCGCGATCATGGGCTCTGGCGAGAAGGTCCAGACCATGCTCGAGCGGCTGCCGTACGTGGCGAAATCCAGTCCCGAGCTGTGGGAGCTGAAGACGCTGCTGCTGATCGGAATATTCGTCTACGCGTTCTTCAAGTTCGCCTGGGCGTTCCGCCTCTCGCACTACACCGGCATCATGATCGGCGCGACACCGCTGCAGCAGCCTGGCAATGAAGCCACGTGCGATGCTCACGCAACGAGAACCGCCTCCCTGATCGGCATCGCCGCGGAGCATGCCAACGGCGGACTGCGTTCATACTACTACGCGATCGCCGCCATGGCCTGGTACTTCCACCCGCTGGCCTTTGCCGCCGCCGCCACCTGGGTGCTGGTGACGCTGATGCGTCGCGACTTCTTCTCCCGCTCACGCCGGATCATTGCCGGGTAGCTGCGGCAGGGCGCCGCCGTTGCGCAGGCGCTGGCGCAGCGAGCTCGGCGTCGCACCGAACCGCCGCTGCGCCCATCGGGTGAAGGCAGACAGCTCCGAGAACCCGAGCAGGCTCGCGATCCTGGTCAGCGGATGACTGGTGTCGCGCAGATAGCGCGTTGCCTCGATGGTGCGCGTCGCGAGCAGCACCTTCTCATAGCAGGTGTGCTCCTGCTCGAGCCGCCACTGCAGAGCCCGCGCCGGAATCTCCATCTCGTCGGCGACGGTTTCGAGGTCGAACGCGATCTCATTCTTCAGTCGGTGCGACAGCAGCGCCTGCAGCCGTGCCGCAACGGACGTCGCCTGGGTCTGCTCCTTGAGCCTGCGCCGGCTGAGCTCGAGCAGGCTTTCGTGCAAGCCCTCGTGCAGCCCTTCGAGGATCACCGGCATCCGCTTGGCAAGCGTGGTCGCATCGACGACGACGACGTTCTCCGGCCGCTCGAAGCTGAGGCGTGTACCGAACAGACTGCGGTATTGTTCGATTGCCTCAGGCTGGCGGTGCTGGAATTCGACCGCCAGCGGCACCCAGGTCGGCCCGGTGGCCTGGCGCAGGCGCAGGATCAGGCTGGCGAAGTAGAACCCAGTGATCTGAAGCATCGACATTGCCAGCGTCGGCGGCCAGCTGAAGATCATGCGGCCGACGCCATGCCCCTCCTCGAAGCGGGCCTCGACCGGCGACATGTGAACCTGCAGGTAGCGGGAGAGCGCGTCGAACATGTCCCTTATCGTCGGCGCCGACATCACGATCTGGCCGAGCAGTCCGGTGCCGCCGGGGGGGAATGCGTGCGCGTAGGACAGTCCGAACGCGGGGTCGCCCAGCCGCCGCGCGGCAAGCTCGAACGCGGCGGCGGTGGCGCTCAGCGGGACCATCGCCTGGCGCTCGGACAATACCTCCGGCACGATGCCGACAGCGTCGAGCACCTCGTGCGGATCGGTCCCGCGCGCTTTCAGGTAGGCCGGCAGAGCCGACAGGACGGTCGCGCTTACGACTGGCGGATGGGTCTGCAAGAGTTCTACTCCGACCCACCTCAATTTGAGGTGCGTGGTGAAACTAATGTGCCAGCTGAGCGCTTCTACAGATAAGCCTGTTGCGTTTGAGGTCAAGTTCTCGCTAACGTCAGTCTGTATCGAGACAGCTCGACCGCCGCGACGGACTGGCCTCGCACAGGCATTCGTGAGCGCGCCGTTAACCCAATCATATGGAAAGCTTGAAATGACCAAAGCCCCTGCTGGCAAAGAAGCGACTGCGCACGAGATGTCGACGATCCATCTGTTGCATCGCGCCGGCCAGTGCGCGGACGAACTGTTCGCGAAGAAGACTGGAAAGGCGGACCTCACGCCGCGGCAGTTCGCCGTGCTGATGTCCGTTGCCAAATCGGAAGACCTCAGCCAGACGGCGCTGGTCGACGCGACCGGCATCGACCGCTCGACGCTGGCCGATATCGTCCGCCGCCTGGTCGAGCGGGGCCTGCTTGCCCGCCGCCGCACCAAGCAGGACGCCAGGATGTATGCTGTTCGCCTGTCGGCGGCCGGCCGCCACGCGGTCGAAGCGGCGGTGCCCGGCGCAAATGCCACCAACGACGAGCTGCTGGCGGCATTGCCGGTCAGCCAGCGTTCGGCGTTCGTGAACTCGCTGCACAAGATCGTCGAGGCGATGGGGCCGATCAGCAGCGCGCGCGTCGCCAGCAAGTCGCGCGTGCGGGCAGCGGCGATCAAGGCGAGCATGGGCCGCGGCCGCTAGGCAGCCGTCCCCGACCAACGCCGCCATCCCGACCGGCGCGGTGCATTTCCGGCGCGCGTGCACGACCTGCACGCGCGCCAAATGCGTCGATGCCGGGCTGTCGTCGCGCTTTGCGTCGCAATTGGACCGTGGTAGAGCCCCGGCCAGATGCCTTCCGGCATCTCGTGCCGGTCGGCTCGATGCTCGGTCGAGGCGGCGGGGCGGGAAAGCCGCGCGGCATGGTTGACGAGCGGCGGCGGGGCGGGGCCCAGGTCGACCGCGGAAGGGTCTTCGGAAGGCAACTCGACTTCCCCTTTTTGCGAAAGGCGACATCATGGCGGCAGCGGCAGGCGCATCAACCACCAGCCCATTCTTCGGCGAGACGCTCGCCGAGCGTGACCCTGAGATCGCCGCCGTGGTCGGCAAGGAATTGCGGCGCCAGCAGAACGAGATCGAGCTGATCGCCTCGGAGAACATCGTCAGCCGCGCGGTGCTGGAAGCTTCCGGCTCGGTGCTGACCAACAAGTACGCGGAGGGCTATCCCGGCAAGCGCTACTACGGTGGCTGCCAATACGTGGACATCGCCGAGACGCTCGCGATCGAGCGGGCGGCGAAGCTGTTCGGTTGCAGCTTCGCCAACGTGCAGCCGCCGACCGGAGCACAGGCGAACCAGGCGGCGTTCTTCGCCTGCCTCAAGCCCGGCGACACCTTCATGGGGCTCGATCTGGCGGCCGGCGGCCATCTGACGCACGGCTCGCCTGTCAACCAGTCCGGCAAGTGGTTCAACGTCGTGCCCTACACGGTGCGGCGCGAGGACCAGATGATCGACATGGACGAGGTGGCGAGGATCGCGCGCTCGGCCAAGCCGAAGCTGATCATCGCCGGCGGCTCGGCCTATGCCCGCTTCTGGGACTTCAAGCGCTTCCGCGAGATCGCCGACGAGGTCGGCGCCGTGTTCATGGTCGACATGGCCCATTTCGCCGGGCTGGTCGCCGGCGGCGCCCATCCCTCGCCGTTCCCGCACGCACACGTCGTCACCACCACCACCCACAAGACGCTGCGCGGCCCGCGCGGCGGCCTGGTCCTCACCAACGACGAGGAGATGGCGAAGAAGATAAACTCGGCCGTCTTCCCCGGCATCCAGGGCGGCCCGCTCATGCATATCATCGCTGCCAAGGCGGTGGCGTTCGGCGAGGCCCTGCGGCCGGATTTCAAGGTCTATGCCCGGCAGGTCGTCGAGAACGCGGCGGTGCTGGCCGAGACCGTCAAGGCGGCCGGCTTCGACATTGTCACCGGCGGCACCGACAATCATCTGATGCTGGTCGACCTCAGACCGAAGAAGCTCACCGGCGCGAAGTCGGAGCGGGCGTTGGGCCGGGCGCACATTACATGCAATAAGAACGGGGTGCCGTTCGATCCGGAGAAGCCGTGGGTCACCTCCGGCGTCCGTCTCGGCTCGCCGGCCGGCACCACCCGCGGCTTCGGCGCGGCCGAGTTCCGGCAGATCGGCCGGATGATCGGCGAGGTGCTGTCGGCGATAGCCCAGAGCGCGGACGGCGAGGCGCCGCTGGTCGAGGCGCGCATCAAGGAAGAGGCGATCGCGCTGTGCCGCCGCTTCCCGATCTACAGCTGAGGCGGATGGAGACGAGCGGTGCGCTGCCCCTACTGCGCTTCAACCGATACCCAGGTCAAGGACAGCCGTCCGGCGGAGGAGAACGTCGCGATCCGGCGACGTCGCGTCTGCCCCGACTGCGGCGGCCGCTTCACGACCTTCGAGCGCGTTCAGCTGCGCGAGCTCACCGTGATCAAGCGGGCGGGGCGCAAGGTGCCGTTCGATCGCGACAAGCTGTTGAGCTCGGTGGTGGTCGCGCTGCGCAAGCGCCCGGTCGAGCCGGAACGGATCGAGCGGATGGTGTCGGGCATCGTGCGGCAGCTCGAGAGCAGCGGTGAATCCGAGATCCACTCGTCGGCGATCGGTGAGCTGGTGATCGAAGGCCTGAAGGGCCTCGATCCCGTCGGCTACGTCCGCTTCGCCTCGGTCTATCGCGACTTCCGCGAGGCCGCCGACTTCCACGAGGTGCTGAGCGAGATCTCCCGCGAGACCGGCGAGCGCGACACGAGCGCTGCAGCGCCGTCCGCCGCGCCACCGTCGATCGGCCAGGGAACCGCCGGCAAGCGGCACTGAGCGATGCCGTCCGGACCGGCAAGCGAGATCGACGTCCGCAACATGGACCTGGCGCTGCGCCTGGCATGGCGCGGGGTCGGGCGCACCGGCGCCAATCCGTCGGTCGGCGCGGTGGTGGTCGATCCGGACAGCGGCGAGATAATCGCGCGCGGTGTTACCGCCGAGGGCGGCCGCCCGCACGCCGAGACCGAGGCGCTGCGGCGGGCCGGCGAGCGGGCGCGGGGCGCCACGCTCTACGTTACGCTCGAGCCGTGCTCGCATTTCGGCAAGACGCCGCCCTGCGCCGACGCGGTGGTCGAAGCCGGCATCGCTCGCGCCGTGGTCGGCGTCGAGGATCCCGATCTGCGCGTCTCGGGCCGCGGCATCAAGCGGATGCGCGATGCCGGCATCGAGGTCGTCGTCGGCGTGCTCGAGGCAGCCTGCCGGCGGGTGACGCTCGGCCATATCCGCCGCGTGACGCTGAACCGCCCGTTCGTGCTCGTGAAGCTCGCCGTCGGCAGCGACGGGCTGGTGCCGCGTGGCGGTCATGGTCGCCCGGTCTGGGTCACCGGGCAGGAGGCGCGGGCGCAGGCGCACCTATTGCGGGCCGAGGCCGACGCGATACTGGTCGGCGTCGGCACCGCCGTCGCCGACGATCCCGAATTGACCTGCCGGCTGCCGGGCATGGCGGCGCGCTCGCCGATGCGGATCGTGCTCGACAGCGACTTCGCTCTGCCGCCTGACAGCCGCTTGCTGCGCACCGCCGCGCAGGTGCCGGTGATGGTGTTCACGACGCCCGAGACCGCCGCCGCAAATCCCGGGCGCGCGCCCGGGGATCCGATCGAGGTGGTGCCGGTCGCGCGGGCGGCCGCTGGCCCGGGACTGGATCTCGGCCAGGTACTGCAGGTTCTTGCCGGTCGCGGCATCACCCGCCTGCTGGTCGAGGGCGGGCCGACGGTCGCCGGCGCCTTCATCGAGGCCGGACTTGCGGACGCATGCATAATCATGCGCGCCGCGCAGCCGGTCGGCGCGGATCATGGTAGCATGCCGTTCGCGGCGGACGGGCTCGAGCGGCTGTCGCCCGGCGCGGGCTGGCGGCTGCACGCCTCGACGCCGGCCGGCGCCGATGTGATCGAGTACTACGAATACGAAGGACGGAAGGCGATGTTCACCGGGCTTGTTACCGATGTCGGCGAGGTGATCGAACGCACGGGCGGTCGCTTCACCATCCGCACCGGCTATCTGCCGGCCTCGATCCCGCTCGGCGCGTCGATCAGCTGCGACGGCTGCTGCCTGACCGCCACCGGCGTCAAGGCGCAAGGCTATGGTGCCGAATTCACCGTCGACGTGTCGAACGAGACGCTGTCGAAGACGACGCTCGGCGGCTGGACGGCGGGCCGCAAGGTCAACCTCGAGCGCTCGCTGAAGGCCGGCGATGAGCTCGGTGGGCACATCGTCGCGGGCCACGTCGACGGAACCGCGCGCATCGTCGAGATCCGCGACGACGGTGACAGCCGCCGCTTCACGCTCGAGGTGCCGGACCACCTCGCCCAGTTCATCGCGCCGAAAGGATCGATCGCGCTCGACGGGACCTCGCTGACGGTCAACGAGGTCGCTGGAAACCGCTTCGGGGTCAACCTCATTCCGCATAGCTTGAGCGTGACGACGTGGGGTAGGAAGGCGGTTGGTGATATGGTGAACATCGAAGTCGACATGTTTGCGCGCTACGTCGCGCGCCTGATGGAGTACCGCCGGTGATGCAAGGCGTGAGGACAGTGGAATACCAGGAGGGCAAGGGCTTCCTCTCCAGCACGGAGGACATCATCGAGGATCTGCGCAATGGGCGCATGGTGATCCTCGTCGACGCGGAGGATCGCGAGAACGAGGGCGACCTCATCATTCCGGCCCAGATGGCGACGCCGGACGCCATCAACTTCATGGCCAAGCACGGCCGCGGCCTGATCTGCCTGTCGCTCACCAAGGCACGCGCCAACGAGCTGAGGCTGGAAAGCATGGTGCGGCAGAACGCCTCGCGCACCGGCACGGCCTTCACCGTGTCGATCGAGGCGCGGGAAGGGATCACCACCGGCATCTCGGCTCACGATCGCGCCCGCACCATCGCCACCGCCATCGATGCCAGCAAGACCCACGAGGACGTGGTCTCGCCCGGACATGTCTTTCCGCTGATCGCGCGCGACGGCGGCGTGCTCGTTCGCGCCGGGCACACCGAGGCATCGGTCGACCTGTGCCGCATGGCCGGGCTCTATCCGGCCGCCGTGATCTGCGAGATCATGAACGACGACGGCACCATGGCGCGGATGCCCGATCTGGTCGGCTTCGCGCAGAAGCACGGACTGAAGATCGGCACCATAGAGGATCTGATCGCGCATCGCCTGTCGAACGACAAGCTGGTGCGCGCGGTCGCCCGCCGCGAGGTCGACAGTGCCTATGGCGGCAAGTTCGCGCTGCACGTCTACGGCACGACGGTCGATGCCGGCGAGCACCTGGCGCTGGTCACGGGCGATCTCTCGGCGCCGGGACCGGTGCTGGTGCGGGTTCACGCCGTCAACGCGATGGCCGACCTGCTGGGCGTCGGGCTCGAGGCGGGACAGGGCTCGTTGATCGAGAAGTCGATGCGGATGATCGCGGCCGAGGGCCGCGGCGTCGTCGTGCTGCTGCGCGATCTGCGGCCGAAGTCGGTCTCGGAGGGGCTGGCGCGCGAGGGCCGGCCGAAGAAGCCCGGCAAGGTCGAGGGCCAGGAGCGGCGGCGCGTCGAGATCGGCGTCGGCAGCCAGATCCTGCGCGATCTCGGCGTCAGCGACATGATCCTGCTGTCGAACTCGCCGGCGTCGGTCTATGTCGGTCTCGAAGGATATGGCTTGCGGATCGTAGATACACGGAAGATCGAGTGATGGCCGGCAAGGGCACCAGCGGCGAGTGGATTATTGCAGCATCGGCGCGGCCGAAGCTGCCGGTACTGATCATCGAGGCACGTTACTACGAGGCGATCGGCGAGGCGCTGCTCGGCGGCGCGATGATGGAGCTCGCGGCACAGGGCGTCGCCGGCGAGCGGGTCCAGGTGCCGGGCGCGCTCGAGATCCCGCAGGTGCTGGCGGCGGCAGTGGCGAGCGGGGTGATGCCGGCCGGCTCGCGGCGCGCGCGCTTCAGCGGCGCGGTGCTGCTCGGCTGCGTGATCCGCGGCGAGACCTCGCACTACGATATCGTCTGCAACAATGCCAATCAGTGGTGCTACGACATTGCCATGCGGCACGCGATTCCAATCGGCAATGCGATCCTGACCGTCGACACCGAGGCGCAGGCGATGGCGCGGGCCGAAGGCGGGCGCGCCGGCAAGGGTGCGGATGCGGTCCGCGCCTGCCTGCGGTTGATCGAGGTCGCCGCCGGCTTCGGCGGGGAGGGCACGCGATGAAGGCTGTCGCACGCGCCGGCAAGGCCAAACACAAGCCGAAGCCTCGCAGCGCCTCCCGCATCGCGGCGGTGCAGGCGCTCTACCAGATGGATCTGGCCGGCACCGACCTAAATTCAGTCGTCGACGAATTCACGCGAATTAGGTTCGCCGGCGAGGATGCGGACGAGGCGCTGGCCGGCGCCGACGCCACCTTCTTCGCCGAGGTGCTGCGCGGCGTCGTGCGCCGGCAGCGCGACATCGATCCGATGATCGACCAGCAGCTCGCGGCCGGCTGGCGGCTGGTGCGGGTCGACAGCATTCTGCGCGCGATCCTGCGGGCCGGTGTGTTCGAGCTGATGGAGCGGCTCGACGTTCCGGCGCGGGTCGCGATCAGCGAGTACGTCGAGGTCGCCAACGCCTTCTTCAGCGATGAGGAACCAAAGGTCGTCAACGGCGTACTCGACAAGCTCGCGCGCGCGCTGCGGGCGGCGGAGTTCGTGAAAGCCTGAGCGACGCCGCAGGCGCCGCCGGCACAGTTGCGGGCAGCGAAATGAGGCACGTGTGATGGCACGTATAATCGCCAGCGAGGAAGACCTCATCCAGCGCTACCTGGCGCCGCTGGCGGCATCGGTGCCGGGAGCCTTCGGGCTCAAGGACGATTGCGCCGCGATCCGGCCGTCGAGTGGCTGCGATCTCGTGGTGACGACCGACGCCTTGGTCAGCGGACTGCATTTCGTCGCCGACGAGACGCCGGAGACGATCGGCTGGCGTGCGCTGGCGGTGAACGTCTCGGACCTTGCCGGCAAGGGTGCGCAGCCGCTCTATTACGTCATGGCGCTGGCGCTCCCGGACACGCCGACGGACGAGTGGATGATGCGGTTCTCCAGCGGCCTGAAGGATGCGCAGGATCGCTACGGGATCGTGCTGATCGGCGGCGATACCGATCATCGCCCGGGCGTTTCCCTGTCGGTGACGATCACCGCCATGGGACAGGTGCCGGAAGGGCGGATCGTGCGGCGCGGAACGGCGCGGGCGGGGGATCGGATCTTTGTCTCGGGCACGCTCGGCGACGCGGCGCTCGGTCTCATTATTCGCCGCAATCCCGACGGCAAGAGGTTTCCAGAGCTCGACAAGGAGCAGCGGGACTACCTGCTCGACCGCTACCTGCGGCCGGCCGCTCGGATCGAGCTGTCCGAGCCGCTGTTGAAGGACGCCTCGGCGTCGATGGACATATCGGACGGGCTTGCCAAGGACCTCGGGCGGATGTGCAAGGCGTCGGGCGTCGGCGCCAGGGTGTCGCTGCCACTGCTGCCGCTGTCAGGGGCTGCCGCGCGAGCCGTCGCGGCGCATCCCGAGCTCGCCCAGGCGCCGGCCTGCGGCGGCGACGACTACGAGATCCTGGCAACGGTGCCGCCGAAGCATGCCGAGGCGTTCGAGGAGGCGGCTCTCGAGGCCGGGGTCGCCGTCACCAACATCGGCGAGATCGTGAGTGGCAGCGGCGTCGAGCTGCTGGACGCCAACGGCAAGCCGGTGGTGCTCGCCAAGACCGGCTACGATCATTTTTGAGGTCGAGCGCGGCTCAAAGGTTGCGACCGCAGTCGACCACCAAGGTGTGGGCGGTTATGGCGGTATGGGCGGCGAGGAAGATCATCGCGTCGGCGATGTCGGCGGGCTCGACCAGCTTCTTCAGCGCGGTGTTCTCGACCGAGCGCGCCTTGCGCTCCGCCGGCCACGGATCGGTCCACGGCGTGCGGGTCAGGCCCGGCGCCACCGCGTTGACGCGGACGTCGGGGGCCAGCGCCTTGGCGAGGTTGCGGGTGAGGTTGATCAGGCCGGCCTTGCTCGCGGCGTAGGCGATCGATGACGCCTGGCCGCCCAGCCCGGCGATCGACGCGGTATTGACGATCGCGCCCTTCGATGCGCGCAGCGCCGAGGCGGCCGCCTTGGCGCAACGGAACGGCCCGACGAGATTGGTCTGCAGGATCTTCAGCCATTTCTCCTCGGTCATGGCGTCGAAATCCTCGAGCGGAATCGGATCGACGGTCATCGGCGTGGCGGCATTGTTGATCAGGATGTCGAGACCGCCGAGATCGGCGATCGCCTTGCCGACCATGCGCGCGGCGTCGGCCGGATGCGAGACGTCGCCGGGAGCAGCGACGACGCGGCCGCCGCCGCTTGCCTTGGCGAGCCGCGCCACGGTCTCGGCGCCGCGCGTGTCGCTGGCCAGGTGGTTGACGGCGACGGTGGCGCCGCAGCGCAGCAGGGCTTCGACGGTCGCAAGCCCGATGCCCGAGGCGCCGCCGGTGACGAGGGCGCGCTTGCCGGCGAGATCGACCGTGATCATGCCTGTGCTCCAAGCTCGAAGATGGCGCGTGCTTCCGAAGGGCTCGCGATGTCACCGCCGATCAGCCGGATGATCTCGACCGCACGGGCAACTAGCTCGGCGTTCGAGGCGGCGAGCCGGCCGCGGCTGAGATAGAGATTGTCCTCGAGGCCGACGCGGACGTGGCCGCCGAACAGCACCGTCTGGGCGACGAGCGGGAACTGCATGCGGCCGATGCCGAACGCCGACCAGACGGCGCCGCGCGGCAGGTTGTTGCGCATGGCGAGCATCGTCTCCGGCGTGGCCGGCGCGCCGAACGAAATGCCGAGGCAGATCTGGAACAGGGGCGGCGCGCCGATCAGGCCGTCGGCGACGAGCTTCTTGCCGAGCTCGATATGGCCCATCTCGAACACCTCGATCTCCGGCTTGGTGCCGGACGCCTTGGCGCGGGCGGCCATGTCGGCGAGATGGGCCGGCGTGTTGATGAAGACGTGCGGGCCGAAGTTCATGCTGCCGCAATCGAGCGAGCAGATCTCAGGGCGCAGCTTCTCGACGTGGCGCATGCGGACGGCCGGCGTGGTCAGCGTCGTGCCCGCGGCCGGCTGCTGCGGATCGTTGTCGCCGGGAATGAAGCGACCGCCCGCGCCGGTCGTCAGGTTGATGATGACGGCCTTGTTGTGCTGCCGGATGCGCGCCACCGTCTCCTCGTAGAGCTCGAGCGCCATCGATGCCTTGCCGGTCTTGGGGTCGCGGACGTGGACGTGGACGACGGCGGCGCCGGCATCGGCGGCGGCAAGGGCGGAGGCGGCGATCTGCTCCGGGCTGACCGGGACGGCGGGGCTCTTGTCGGCGGTATCGAAGCCGCCGGTGAGCGCGCAGGTGATGACTGTCTTGGTCGACATGCGGGCGGCGGCCTCCCCGGCGGCGGGTTTGATCTCGTTGCCGGTAGAGTGCCGTCGGTTCGGCGATTGGACAAGGCCGGCCGCGACGCTAAACAGTTGTTTCGAATGCATTGCAGGGCTGCGATGGACATCATCGGCGACAGCAAGAATGCGATCCGTGGACGTGGCCTCAGGATCGTCCTGCCGGAGGCATCGGACGAGCGGGTGCGGCGGGCGGCGGCGGTGCTGGCGGCGGAGCGGCTCGCGATCCCGATCCTGCTCGGCGGCGCTGCGGGGCCGGCGCACGACAATTTGCCGGCCGGGATCGAGGTCCGCGATCCGGCGACCGATCCAGAGCTCGACCGGCTCGCGGCGGTAGTGGCGGCGGCGCGTCCGTCGCTGACGCCGGCGACCGCGCGGCGATTGATCGGCAAGCCGCTCTATTTTGCCGGCGCCCTGGTGGCGGCGGGGGCGGCCGATACCTTCGTCGCCGGCGCCGCCAATCCGACCCGCAGGGTGATCGAGGCCGGCCTGATGACGATCGGTGCGGCACCGGGCATCGAGGTGCCGTCGAGCTTCTTCGTGATGCTGGTTCCGGCGGCTTCGGATGCCGCCGCTCGTACGCTGATCTTCGCCGACTGCGCGGTCAATGCCGACCCGACGGCACGCGAGCTGGCCGACATCGCCGTCGCGTCAGCGCAGAGCGCCGCCAGCCTGGGGATTACGCCGCGCGTGGCGCTGCTGTCGTTCTCGACCAAGGGCAGCGCGCAGCATGCCCGGGTGGAAAAGGTCCGTGCAGCGCTGGAGCGAGTGCGGGAGATGGCGCCGGATCTCGCCGTGGACGGCGAGTTGCAGGGGGATGCGGCACTGAAGCCGTCAGTGGCGGCGAAGAAGATGAGCGACGTCGGCGCGGTCGCGGGCCAGGCGAACGTGCTGATCTTTCCCGATCTCGACGCCGGCAATATCGCCTACAAGCTCGTCCAGGAGCTTGGCCGAGCGCAGGCTCTCGGCCCCTTTCTGCAGGGGTTTCGCCGCCCGATCTCAGACTTGTCGCGCGGCGCCTCGGTCGACGATATCGTGTCGACGGCGGTGGTCACGCTTGCCCGATCGCTTCAGCGCCGGGTCTGAGTAAGCGCCATCGCCTCCTTGGCGGCAACGGTGTGCGCCAGGCCCCGCGCGCGCAACGTCTCGTAGCGGTGCTGGGCGACGAGACCCTCGGTGAAGGCGAGCCAGATCAGCCGGATGCTGCCGAGAATGCCGGCCGAGCCCGTCTCGCTTGCCGGCAGGTAGTCGTGGGCCTCGTCGAAGGACTTGATGCTCATGATAGTCTCCAATGTGGCGCGGCTCGATTTTTGTTTTGTGCGGCGCAACACGAAAATGGGCGTAGCCTCTCGCGGATGCAATAAACAGTGTCGCTTGCCAGCTCCCGCGAACCTGCATGGTTGGTTAATTCACGTTAGAGCAAGGTGCTGTGAGGGCCCATGAGCCAGCGTCCGATCGAGATCGAGGCCTATCTCGCGCATCCCCGCTCGCCCGCGGAGATCGAACGGATCGAACAGATCTTCTTCGCCTCGAGTGCGACGCAGCAATTTTCCGGCGCGGCCGAGCGGGCAGCGTTCCGGGAGCGCTGGCTGTCGCGCTACCTGCTGGTGGACGCGGCGCATGCGTTCCTGGCGGTCGACGGGGCGACGCGCGACATCGTCGGCTATGTGATCGGCACGATTGACGATCTGGCCCGGCTACCCCGTTTCGCCGACCTGGCGAGCGCACGCGCATTCGCGGCGGCGAGCGCGCTCTATCCAGCCCATCTGCACATCAACGTCGACACGGCGGCTCGCAATCTCGGCGCTGGCGCGCGGCTGATCGAGGCGTTCGCGAGCCACGCCGCGGCGCATGGCGCGGCGGGCATGCACGTCGTCACCGGGGCAGCAAGCCGCAACGTGCGGTTCTACCGGCGCTGCGGCTTCGACGAGGTGGCGCGCCTGCCGTCAGGTGGCGGCGACAAGGTATTCCTGGCGCGGGGCTTCCAAGCAACGGTGACGCCCGCTATCAACGGATGAACGGATCGCCGGCACGGGCGCACCGAAGCAGGGGATACGCTCGATCATGATCCAGGACCTGGGCGAGTTCGACTACGTGATCGTCGGCGCCGGCACTGCCGGCTGCCTGCTCGCCAACCGGCTGTCGGCGGACAGCGGGCGGCGCGTCGCCCTGCTGGAGGCCGGCGGCAGCGACAACTACCACTGGATCCACATTCCGGTCGGCTATCTCTACCTGATGGGCAATCCGCGCGCCGACTGGGGCTACAAGACGGCGCCAACGCCGGGGCTCAACGGTCGCGAGCTGAACTATCCGCGCGGCCGCGTGCTCGGCGGCTGCTCGTCGATCAATGGCATGATCTACATGCGTGGCCAGGCGCGCGACTACGACCAGTGGCGCCAGATGGGCAATCCCGGCTGGTCGTGGGACGACGTGCTGCCCTACTTCATGCGGCACGAGGATCAGTGGGCGATGGCGGCCGGTGAGCTCGGCAATGTCCACGCCCGGGGCGGGGAGTGGCGGGTCGAGGAGCCGCGCGTGCGCTGGGAGATCCTCGACGCCTTCGCCGAGGCGGCCGAGCAGGCCGGCATCCCGAGGATCAAGGACTTCAACGGCGGCGACAACGAAGGCTCGAGCTACTTCCAGGTCAACCAGCGCTCAGGCCTGCGCTGGAACACGTCGAAGGCGTTCCTGCGACCGGCACGGGGCCGCGCCAATCTCAAGATCTTCACCCACGCCCAGGTCATGCGCCTGCAACTCGACGGCAAGCGGGTGGGCGGCGCGCAGCTGCGCATCGACGGCCAGGATGCGGTGATCAAGGCGCGGCAGGAGGTGATCCTGGCCGCCGGCGCGATCGGCTCGCCGCAGATCATGCAGGTGTCGGGCATCGGGCCGGGCGAGCTGTTGCGCGGGCTCGGGATCGAGGTCGCGCACGACCTGCCCGGCGTCGGCGCCGGTCTCCATGACCACCTGCAGATCCGCTGCGCCTACAAGGTGCACGGCGTGAAGACCCTGAACGAGACCTCGCAGAAGCTGTGGCAGAAGGGCAAAATCGCGCTCGAGTACGCGCTGAAGCGAACTGGCCCGATGTCGATGGCGCCGTCCCAGCTCGGCGCCTTCACCAAATCGGATCCGTCGCGCGAGACCGCCAACATCCAGTACCATGTCCAGCCGTTGACGCTGCCGAAGTTCGGCGAGCCGCTCGACCCATTCCCGGCCTTCACCGCCAGCGTGTGCAATGTGCGGCCGACCAGCCGCGGCACGCTGCGGATCAAATCGCCGGATCCGATGGTGCATCCGGTGATCGATCCGAATTACCTGTCGACCGAGGAAGACCGGCGGGTCGCAGCGGATTCGATCCGCCTCACCCGCCGGATCGTCTCGATGCCGTCGCTGCAGCGCTATCGCCCGGAGGAGTTCCGGCCCGGCCCCCAGATCGTGACCGACGACGATCTCGCCAAGGCCGCCGGCGACATCTCGACCACGATCTTCCACCCGGTCGGCACGGCGCGAATGGGCAGCGACGACGGCGCGGTCGTGGACCCGCGGCTCAGGGTACGGGGCCTGCAGGGCCTGCGGGTGATCGATGCGTCGGTGATGCCGTCGATCACCAGCGGCAACACCAACGCGCCGACCCTGATGATCGCCGAGAAGGGCGCCGAGCTGGTGCTGTCGGGTTGAGCCGCGCGGTTGCTCGTTAAGCAATCAGGTCAGTGTAGCTGACGCATTTGCAGCCAGCGTCCGCTCAAACTTTCGTCATGTCGACCCGTTGCGCCTGCCCTGCGTGTCGTGCATAGTTTTGCGGCAGTGTCGCACGGCGTCGTTTGGTTTCGACACGGCGGCGCCGTCGCTAATGTACGCTTCAGAGAGGTTCCATGGCTCAGGACGCCGCCACGAATGCCGCCAGGCAAGACAAGAGCACCGGGCCCGCTATCGAGATGGCCAGCGTCAATAAATGGTACGGCGAGTTCCACGTCCTGCGTAACGTGAACTTGAATGTCGCACGCGGCGAAAAGATCGTGATCTGCGGCCCGTCGGGTTCGGGCAAGTCGACGCTGATCCGCTGCATCAATCGGCTGGAAGAGCATCAGCAGGGCAGTATCGTCGTCGACGGCATCGAACTGACCAACGACGTGCGCAACGTCGACAAGATCCGCTCCGAAGTCGGCATGGTGTTCCAGAGCTTCAACCTGTTCCCGCACCTGACGATCCTCGACAATCTGTGCCTGGCGCCGACCTGGGTGCGCAAGATGCCGCGCGCCGACGCCGAGAAGCTCGCGATGCAGTATCTGACGCGTGTGCGCATCCCGGAGCAGGCGAACAAGTATCCCGGCCAGTTGTCGGGTGGCCAGCAGCAGCGTGTCGCAATCGCGCGCGCGCTGTGCATGCAGCCGCGCATCATGCTGTTCGACGAGCCGACATCGGCGCTCGACCCCGAAATGGTCAAGGAAGTGCTCGACACCATGATCGAACTGGCCCGCTCGGGTATGACGATGATCTGCGTCACTCACGAGATGGGGTTCGCCAAGTCCGTCGCCGACCGCGTGATCTTCATGGATCGCGGCGAGATCGTCGAGCAGGGACCGCCGAAGGAGTTCTTCGCCAATCCGAAGTCGGATCGCACCAAGCTGTTCCTGAGCCAGATCCTCAATCATTGAGGTTCGCGGCTTTGAGGAACGATGTCGTGCGTCGATCGGCGACACCAATACACGGAATTTGATCCGGAGGGAGCGATTTACAGGTCTGGCAGCCGCCAGACTGCTATCCGAAGGTCAAGGCGCTCGTGACCTTGGTGGGGAGCGCCCATCGAGGCGCGAGCGAAGACGAGAACGTTAGTCTACGTAATGAATCCAGCAGTACGGGAGAAGAGTACACATGAAAAATCTGAAACTTGCAGGTCTGGCACTCGCCGTAGCAGTGGCAGGCACGACGGGCGCGTTCGCCCAGGCCAAGCGGCTCGATGCGGTCAAGGCGCGTGGCACGGTGCTGTGCGGCGTCAGCCCCGGCGTTCCCGGTTTCTCGAGCCCGGACGACAAGGGCAACTGGACCGGCATCGACGTCGACTACTGTCGCGCGCTCGCCACCGCGATCTTCAGCGACGCAACCAAGGTAACCTTCAAGCCGTTGACCTCGAAGGAGCGCTTCACGGCCCTTCAGTCCGGCGAAGTCGATGTGCTGTCGCGCACCACGACCTGGACCATGAGCCGCGATACGTCGATGGGCATGACCTTCGCTGGCGTGACTTTCTATGACGGCCAGGGCTTCATGGTGAAGAAGTCACTCGGTGTGAAGGCTGCCAAGGAACTCAATGGCGCATCGATCTGCGTTCAGACGGGTACCACTACCGAGTTGAACCTCGCCGACTTCTTCCGCACCAACAAGATCGACCTACAAGCCGGTCGTGTTCGAAAAGTCCGACGAGGCACTGAAGGCCTACGAGTTCGGGCCGCTGCGATGCCTACACCACGGACCGTTCTGGCCTCGCCGCCGACAGAACGCTGCTCGCCAAGCCAGATGACACCATCGTTCTGCCAGACATCATCTCGAAGGAGCCGCTTGGACCGGTGGTCGGCGCGGGTGACGCGCAGTTCTTCAACCTCGCCAAGTGGGTGTACTTCGCCTGGCTCTCGCTCGAGGAGGCCGGTGTGACGCAGGCCAACGCCGACGAAATGATGAAATCCACCAATCCGGACATCAAGCGTCTGCTCGGCACCGAAGGCGAATTCGGCAAGGGCATCGGCGTCGGCAATGACTGGGCCCTGCAGATCGTCAAGAAGGTCGGCAACTACGGCGAGGTCTACGAGAAGTATTTTGGTCCCAAGACCAAGATCAACATCGAGCGCGGTTACAACCGCCTATGGAGCCAGGGCGGCCTGCAATACGCCCCTCCGATCCGCTAAGCACTTGTGATGCAGTGCCGGCCATACCCATGGCCGGCACTCATCGCCCGACAATATATTGTTGATCATCACGTTCGATTTCGACCAGGCCGACGAGGACGTTGCCAATGGCGGTGATAAGCAGTGCGGGTGCGCGGGACAGTCAAGCGGCGGCGAAGGCGAGTCTTCTTTACCGTCCCGAGGTTCGCCAGATCATCTATCAGGTCATTCTGGTCGTCGCGCTCTTGGCGCTGTTCGGCTACATCGTCGACAATACCATCATCAATATGCGGCGGCTCGGGATCGCCTCCGGCTTCGGGTTCTGGGACCGTACCGCTGGTTTCGATATCGCCCAGACGTTGATACCCTTCTCCGCCACGTCGAGTTACGGCCAGGCGTTCTGGGTCAGCCTGTTGAACACCGTGCTGGTTGCCGCCATCAGTATCGTCTTCGCGACCATCATCGGGTTTGTCGTTGGTGTCGCACGTTTGTCGAACAACTGGCTGATCGCACGGCTCGGCACCATCTTCGTCGAGGCCCTGCGCAATATCCCTCTGCTGTTGCTGCTGTACTTCTGGTATTTCGCCGTCTTGAAGGCGTTGCCGCAGGCGCGTGACGCAATTCAGGTGCCCGGTGGCGGCTTTCTCAGCAATCGCGGGCTCAACCTGCCGGCACCGGTTGCCGAACCCGGCATGGGCTATGTGCTGTTGGCACTGCTGGCAGCCGTCGTCACCAGTATCGGCATCGGCATCTGGGCGAAGCGTCGACGACTGGCCACCGGCCAGCCGTTTCCAGCGGTCTGGGCGGGTCTCGGTCTGATCGTCGTCGTGCCACTGCTGGTGGCATTGATGACCGGCCGGCCGATGTCGTTCGACTATCCGGTCAAGGGTGCATTCAATTTCAGCGGCGGCTTCGTCGTAACGCCCGAGTTCATGGCGCTGCTGTTCGGCTTGAGCTTCTATACCGCGAGTTTCATCGCCGAAATCGTGCGCGCCGGCATCCTGGCGGTGACCAAGGGTCAGAAGGAAGCCGCTGCCGCGCTCGGGCTTCACCCGAGCCAGGCGTTGCGCCTGGTGGTTCTGCCGCAAGCGCTGCGGGTCATGATCCCGCCGATGACCAGTTCCTACCTCAGCCTGACGAAGAATTCGTCGCTTGGTCTCGCCATCGGCTATCCCGATCTTGTCAGTGTGACCGGTACGATCCTCAATCAGACGGGGCAGGCGGTCGAGATCATTCTGCTGACCATGGCGGTCTATCTGAGCCTCAGCCTGCTGACGTCGATGTTCATGAACTGGTTCAACGCGCGCATCGCGCTCGTCGAGCGGTGAGGGAAGCCCACATGGCTCACAACGAGACCACCGTATTCGCGCCGACCGAGCCGCTGCCGCCGCCGCCCAATCTGGTTGGGCCAATGGCGTGGCTACGGCAGAACCTGTTTTCGTCGATCGGCAATTCCATCCTGACGATACTTGGGGCGCTGCTCGTCTACTACATAACCGTACCGTTCGTGCATTGGGCCTTCGTGACGGCGGTATGGTCGGGCGAGGACGGAACGGCCTGCCAAGCCGAGCATGCGGGTGCCTGCTGGCCATTCGTGATGGCCAAGTTCGGGCAATTCATGTATGGCCGCTACCCCGACGCCGAGCGCTGGCGCGTCGATCTGACGTATCTGATGGCAGTCGTCGGTATCGTGCCGCTGATGATCCCGGCGGTACCGGCTAAGAAGTGGAACGCGGTCTATCTGTTCGTACTCTTTCCAATTGTCGCCTATTGGCTGCTGACCGGCGGCATACTTGGCATGCCGATCGTCGAGACCCAGTTCTGGGGCGGCATGCTGGTGACGCTGGTGGTGGCGACGGTCGGCATCACCATGTCGTTCCCGATCGGCATCGCGTTGGCGCTCGGCCGGCGTTCGAAGATGCCGCTAGTCAGATGGTGCTCCGTCACCTTCATCGAATTCGTGCGTGGCGTGCCGCTGATCACCATCCTGTTCATGGCATCGGTGATGTTGCCGCTGTTCATGGCGCCGGGCACGACCATCGACAAGCTGCTGCGCGCGCTGATCGGTGTGTCGCTGTTCGCCGGTGCCTATATGGCCGAGACCGTGCGCGGCGGCCTGCAGGCGATTCCGCGCGGCCAGTATGAGGCCGCCGATGCGCTTGGGCTGTCGTATGGCAAGAAGATGGGTCTGATCGTGCTGCCGCAAGCCCTGAAGCTCTCGATACCGAACGTGGTGTCGGAGTTCATCGGGCTGTTCAAGGATACCAGCTTGGTGTTCATCGTCGGCCTGTTCGATCTGCTCGGCATCGTGCAAGCCAACCTGTCGGACGCCAAATGGTTCGCGCACTCGACGTCGATGACAGGGTACGTCTTCGCCGGCATACTGTTCTGGATATTCTGCTTTGCCATGTCGCGATACTCGCAGTTCATGGAGCGCAAGCTGAATACCGGGCACCGCTGAGTTCGTCGTTCGACACAAAAATAGCGGCCGCAAGGGCCGCTATTTTTGTTTCAGGCGCTGGCACAAAACCTACTTCTCCTTGGCCTTGGCGTTTGCCTTGGCGGCGAGCTCGATCGAACGGCGATCGATGTATTCGCCGACGCTCGCCTTCAGCGCCGCGAGCTTGTCCTCGCCCTCGAAGAAGTGGTTGGCGCCGGGCACAATCTGGTGCTCGATCTTGATGCCGCGCTGGGTCTTGGTCTTGGCCGCCATTTCCGCCACCGAGGCCGATGGCACGACACGATCCCGTTCGCCGTTGATCACGAGCCCGGACGACGGGCATGGCGCCAGGAACGAGAAGTCGTAGAGGTTCGCCGGCGGCGCGACGCACACGAAGGCATCGATCTCGGGGCGGCGCATCAGCAGCTGCATTGCGATCCAGGTGCCGAACGACACGCCGACGATCCAGCAGGCGCGCGACTCCGGCTTGGCGATCTGCAGCCAGTCGAGCGCCGAGGCAGCGTCGGCAAGCTCGCCGGGGCCATTGTCGAACGTGCCCTGGCTGCGTCCGACGCCGCGGAAGTTGAAGCGCAGCACGGAGAAGCCGCGCTCGGCGAAGGCATAGTATAAATTATAGACCACCTGGTTGTTCATGGTGCCGCCGAACAGCGGATGCGGATGCAGTATCAACGCGATAGGGGCATCCGCCGACGGCTCGTGATGGTAGCGCGCCTCGAGGCGGCCGGCGGGTCCGGTAAGGATCAGTTCGGGCATTGATCGGTTGTGCTTTCTGGCTCTGGCTCGAGTTGCGATCGAAGCCGATCGATCCGGAGAGGCGACGGCATCTCACATCCGAAGACAAATCTTGACTTACCGGATCGGATTTCCCATATGTGGGTCGTGAATTAGAATTGTTCGAAAGAAGCTGCGCCGTGTCATCGCGGTGCAGCTCATCGCGGCGGGTTCATAGCACGAGCCGGGGTGTGTCTTGCAAGCATTGTGACACATCTGGGCATCGCATCTGTGATTTGCAACGCCGACGGCATGGAGTGTCGTAGCTTGGAGTTGAACACCCGGGGTCGTTACGCGGTCATGGCCATGACCGATCTCGCCAAGCACGCGGGCGAGGGCGCGGTTGCCCTGTCGGCGATCGCCGAGCGGCAGCAACTGTCGGCCGCCTACCTTGAGCAGATCTTCTCGCAGCTTCGCCGCGCTGGCCTCGTCGCGAGCCTCAGGGGACGCAGCGGCGGCTATCGCCTGGCGCGTCCCGCCGCCGAGATCTCGATCGCGGAGGTGATGATCGCGGTGCAGGAAGAGACGCGCATGACGCGGTGCCTCGACGTGACGGGCGACGTTGGCGGCTGCCTCGGCCAGTCGAAGTGCCTGACGCATGAGTTGTGGCACGCCCTGGGCGATCAGATCCGCTCGTTCCTGGGCGGGATCTCGCTGCAGGACGTCGTCGATCGCAAGCCGCTGCGCCTGGTGGCTTCGGGCGCGGCGCAGGTGGCGGCCGAATGACAGCGAGCCGCACATACCTCGACCATAACGCGACGTCGCCGCTGCGCCCGGAGGCGCGGGCGGCGATGGCCGCGGTGCTCGATGTCTGCGGCAACCCCTCCTCGGTGCATGCTGAAGGGCGGCGCGCCCGCGCGCTGATCGAGGCGTCGCGGGAAGAAGTCGCGGCGCTCGTCAATGCCAGGCCGCACGAGATCGTATTCACCAGCGGCGCCACCGAGGCCAATGCCTGGGTACTCGGCGCCGGCGGTTGGAACGTCGTGCTGGCGAGCGGCATCGAGCACGATTCAATTCGCGGTCCGCTCGCCGGGCTGAGCGCGCGACAGGTGGCGCTGGCCGCGGCTGCGACCGGCGAGGTCGATATCAATGCGATCGCCCGTCACGTGCTGATCGATGCGGCAGCAGGCGAGCGCGTTCTCGTCGTGCTGCAGATGGCCAACAACGAGACCGGCGTGCTGCAGCCGGTCGGCGGCGCGGCAAGCCTCGCTCGAGGTTACGGTCTTTGCGTGCACACCGACGCGGTCCAGGCGGCCGGCAAGATCACGGTCGATTTCGCCGGCCTCGGTGTCGATACCATGAGCCTGTCGGCGCACAAGCTCGGCGGACCGGCCGGCGTCGGAGCGCTTGTGATCCGCGACGGGATGCGGCTTGCGAGCTTCGTCACCGGCGGTGGGCAGGAGCGGCGACGTCGGGCCGGAACCGAGAATCTGCTCGGCATCGTCGGGTTTGGCGCGGCGGCCGCAGCAGCGCGCCGTACGCTCGGCCAGATGTCGCAGGTTCGGGCGCTGCGCGATGCGCTGGAGCGCGGCATCGCCGAGGTTACGCCGGCGGCGATGGTGATCGGCGCCGCCGCGGACCGGCTGCCCAACACATGCTGCGTGGCGCTGCCCGGTGCCGCCTCGGAGACGCAAGTGATCAAGCTCGATCTCGCCGGCATCGCGGTGAGCGCGGGCGCGGCCTGCTCGTCGGGCAAGGTAGGCGCCAGCCACGTGCTGGCGGCCATGGGGCTCGCGCCGGACATGGCGGCAAGCTCGATCCGGGTGAGCCTCGGCTGGAATTCGACGGAAGCCGACGTCGCTGCGTTCCTCGAGGCCTGGCGCGCGATCGCCCGCCGGCCGGCGGAGCGCGCTGTCGCATGACCCATTCAAGTCAAGGAGTTGAATACTGATGGCAGCCGTCGAGGCAACAATCGCCCAGGTCAAGAAGATCGACGTCGACCAGTACAAGTACGGGTTCACGACGGACATCGAGTCGATCAAGGCGCCGAAGGGGCATTCCGAGAGCACGGTCCGCTACATCTCGGAGCGCAAGGGCGAGCCTGCCTGGATGCTCGAGTGGCGGCTCGAGGCCTATCGCCGCTGGCTGGTCATGACCGAGCCGAGCTGGGCCAACGTGCGCTATCCGAGGATCGACTACCAGAATCTCTATTATTACTCCGCGCCGAAGGGCACCGAGGGGCCGAGGTCGCTGGACGAGGTCGATCCCGAGCTGCTCGCGACCTACGCCAAGCTCGGCATCCCGCTGAAGGAGCAGGAGATCCTGGCCGGCGTGCGCCGGCAGGGCGAGGCGAGCGAGCTCGGAGAGGCCGACGGCTACGGCAATCTGGCCGGCCGGGTGGCGGTCGACGCGGTGTTCGATTCTGTTTCCGTCGTCACCACCTTCAAGAAGGAGCTGCAGAAGGCCGGCGTCATCTTCTGCTCGATCTCGGAGGCGCTGCGCGAGCATCCGGAGCTGGTGCGGAAGTATCTCGGCACGGTGGTGCCGCAGTCGGACAACTACTTCGCGGCGCTGAACTCGGCGGTGTTCTCGGACGGCTCGTTCGTCTACGTGCCGGAGGGCGTGCGCTGCCCGATGGAGCTGTCGACCTACTTCCGCATCAACGAGCGCAACACCGGCCAGTTCGAGCGTACGTTGATCATTGCCGACAAGGGGGCCTACGTCTCCTATCTCGAGGGCTGCACGGCGCCGATGCGCGACGAGAACCAGCTGCACGCGGCGGTCGTCGAGCTGATCGCTCTCGACGATGCCGAGATCAAGTACTCGACGGTGCAGAACTGGTACCCCGGCGACCGCGAGGGCAAGGGCGGCATCTATAACTTCGTCACCAAGCGCGGCGACTGCCGCGGCCACAACGCCAAGATCTCCTGGACCCAGGTCGAGACCGGCTCGGCGATCACCTGGAAATATCCCTCGTGCATCCTGCGCGGCGACAACACTCGCGGCGAGTTCTATTCGATCGCGGTGTCGAACGGCTATCAGCAGGTCGACAGCGGCACCAAGATGCTCCATCTCGGCCGCAACACGTCGAGCCGCATCATCTCCAAGGGCATCGCCGCGGGGCATTCGCAGAACACCTATCGCGGCCTCGTCTCGGCGCACCGCAAGGCCACCGGGGCGCGCAACTTCACCAACTGCGACAGCCTGCTGATCGGCAACAGCTGTGGCGCGCACACCGTGCCCTACATCGAGGCCAAGAATTCGAGCTGTCACTTCGAGCACGAGGCCACCACCTCGAAGATCTCCGAGGACCAGCTGTTCTACTGCCTGCAGCGCGGGCTTTCGTCGGAGGAGGCCGTGGCGCTGATCGTCAACGGCTTCGTCCGCGACGTCCTGCAGCAACTGCCGATGGAGTTCATGGCCGAAAGCCAGAAGCTCATCGGCATCAGCCTGGAAGGGAGCGTCGGTTGATCGATGGCCGCGGGCGCTCGACATCCCGGCCTCGATGCCGCTCGTGTGGCGCCCGCCCGGTCCGGCGCCCGGCAAGTGAGCCAATTAAGCATATCCGGGAACGACGGCGCGGCGGCGGTGACGGCAGCCGACCCTGGCGCGAGCATCCGTTTGTCGGGTCAAGGACTTGCGATTGGCAATGAAGAAATCATCCGCGCGGCGGCAGGCAAAAAACCGCTGGAAGCGGCTGCTGGCGGGCGCGTCCGGCGGCTCGCGGCGATGGACGGAACTGGTAAATACAGTCTAGGATGGGTCATGCTGTCGCACTCGAATATGACGCTTGGGCGTTGGTCGATTGCAACAGTCGGGCACATTATGAAGTCCACGAGGGTTCAATAACGGCCGAAGCGCTGGGGAGCGTGAACGGCGTAAGTCTTGCGGAGGCGACAATGGCGTTACAGGTCGAGGTTCTGGAGCAGGCTTGGCTGAAGGCGGAGACGATCTGTGATCGTACGCGTTCCGAGGCCATGCGGGCTGCCGAGCGTCTGATCGATACACGCGAGAAGGCTGCTCACGGCGGTGGCAAGGACATCGTGGTCTTCCTGACCACGGTCGAGACGACCGTCGAGACGCTGCGGGCACGGCACGCGGCGGCGGAGCAGCAAGCGAACGAGCTGTTCGATCGCCTGCTTGAGGCGAAGTCACAAGGTGAGGTTCATGCTTGAGATTAGGAATTTGCACGTGAAGCTCGCCGACGAGGACAAGGTGATCCTCGCCGGCCTGTCGCTGAGCGTGCCGAAGGGCGAGGTGCATGCGATCATGGGGCCGAATGGGTCGGGCAAATCGACCCTTGCCTACGTGCTCGCAGGTCGCCCGGGCTACGAGGTTACCCAGGGCGATATTCTCTGGAACGGCGAGAGCCTGCTCGAGATGAGCCCCGACGAACGGGCGGCAGCCGGCGTGTTCCTGGCCTTCCAGTATCCGATGGAGATCCCCGGCGTCGCCGGCGTCACGTTCCTGCGCACGGCGATCAATGCGGTGGCCAAGAAGCGCGGGGCCAAGGAGCTGACGACGCCCGAGTTCATGAAGCTGCTGAAGGCCAAGGGCGCCGAGCTCAGCATCGACATCGACATGCTGAAGCGGCCCGTCAATGTCGGGTTCTCGGGCGGCGAGAAGAAGCGCTCGGAAATTCTGCAGATGGCATTGCTGCAGCCGTCGCTGTGCGTGCTCGACGAGACCGACAGCGGCCTCGACATCGACGCGCTGAAGATTGTTGCCGATGGCGTCAACGCGCTGCGGTCGCCGGATCGCGCCATGCTGGTCATCACGCATTACCAGCGGCTGCTGAACCACATCGTGCCCGACAAGGTGCACGTGCTGGCGAACGGCCGGATCCAGAAATCGGGGCCGAAGGAGCTGGCCCTGGAGCTGGAAAAGTCCGGCTATGCCGACTTCAACAGCAAAGCTGCGTGATCCGGCGGGTAGCCGGGCTTTTCGATACTTATATGCGAGTGAAGGCGGTGCGGCCCGCGTGATGGTGGTCGCCCGGCAGGCAACTGGATGAGCATGACGGCAACGAAACCAGCGCTGATCAGGACGAAGGCCGAGCAGGCCCTCGTGGAGCAGTTCGATGCGGCCGCAGCCTCCCTGCCCGGGAGCCCGGCAATCGGCGCGGCGCGACGGGCGGCGATGGCGCGGTTCGCCCAGCAGGGGCTGCCGCATCGGCGCATCGAGGAGTGGAAATATACCGACCTGCGCGCCTTGCTGCGCGAAGCCTATCCGCAGGGCCGCGGCGGCATCGCCGCCGGCCGGCCGGGCGTCGCGGCGCTCGAGGACCTGGTGCCGGGTCTGGTGCTCGGGCTCGATGCGCACGTTCTGCTGCTGGTCGATGGCGCATTTGTCGGCGCTGCGGGAAAATCGGCCCCGGCGGGCGTCGAGTGCCAGCCGCTGGCCGACGCCCTGCGGTCGGATGGCCCGGCCTGGGTGCACGAGGCGATCGACGCGACCGTCTCCAGCAGCGACAGCGTGATCGCGCTCAACACTGCCTACATGGCGGACGGCGTGGCGCTGCGCATCGCCGACGGCGTCAAGGTCGACCGGCCGGTGCACGTGGTGCTGCTGTCGTCGGCGGCCGAGCCGCGGGCCCTTGCCACCCGGATCGTCGTCGAGGTCGGAGCCGGCGCCGAGGTCACGCTGATCGAGAGTCATTTGACCCGCGAGCGGCAGGACAACGCCGTCACCCAGATCAAGATCGGGGATGGCGCCAGGGTGGCGCACGTCAAGAACGTCGAGGTGCGGGCGCCGTCGGTCCATCTCGGCAACTGGCTGGTGCGGGTCGGCGCCAATGCGCTCTACCAGCCGTTCCAACTCACCATCGGCACCGGCGTCGCGCGCCACGGGCTGGAGGTCAGCCTCGTCGGCGGGCATTCGCGCTTCGATCTCGCCTCGACCTTCCTCGTCGCCGGGCGCGGGCATGTCGATACGACGATGGTGGTCGATCATGTCGCGCCGCACTGTACCAGCCGCGAGCTGATCAAGGGCGTCCTCGACGGCGCCGCCCGCGGCATCTTCCAGGGCAAGGTGATCGTCCGTCCCGGGGCGCAGAAAACCGATGGCAAGCAGATGGCGCGGGCATTGCTGTTGTCGCCCGACGCCGAGTTCGATTCCAAGCCCGAGCTCGAGATCTACGCCGATGACGTGGCCTGCGGCCACGGCTCGACATCAATGGAGCTCGACGAGGACCTGCTGTTCTATTGCCGGTCGCGCGGGATCCCGGAGAGCGAGGCGCGATTGCTGCTGGTCGAATCGTTCATGGGCGAGGCGATCGACAAGATCGGGCACGAGGGACTGCGCGAAGGTTTGCGGGCCCGGGCTCGCGGCTGGTTGCGCGACGGCGTCTAGGGTCGGTTGCCCGGCGGCGTCTGGATCGGGGCGCCGGAGCCGCGGTTCGATGTGAGCGCGAAAGGACGGTTCGAGATGGCAAGCGTTGCCAACAAAGCTGAGCCAGCAAATACCGCATTCGGCGGACGCCCGTTCGACGTGTCGCGCATTCGCGCCGACTTTCCGATCCTGTTCCGGGAGATCCACGGCCGGCCGCTGGTCTATCTCGATAACGCCGCGTCGGCGCAGAAACCGAGGCAGGTGATCGAGGCGATGGACCACATGCTGCGGTTCGAATACGCCAACGTCCATCGCGGCATCCACTATCTCTCGAACGCGGCGACGCAGAGGTACGAGGAGGCGCGCGAGACCGTCCGGCGGTTCCTCAATGCGCGCGCGCCCGAGGAGATCGTGTTCGCCAAGAACGCGACCGAGGCTGTCAATCTGGTGGCGCAGAGCTGGGGCTCGGCGAATGTCGGCGAGGGCGACGAGATCGTCCTGACGATCCTCGAGCACCATTCCAACATCGTGCCGTGGAATTTCCTGCGCGAGCGGCGCGGCGCGGTGATCAAGTGGGCGCCGATCTCGGATACCGGCGAGTTCCTGCTCGAGGAGTTCGAGCGGCTGCTGTCGCCGCGCACGAAGATCATCGCCCTCACCCACATGTCGAACGTCACCGGCACGCTGGTCCCGGTGGCCGAGGTCTGCCGCATTGCCAAGGCCCGCGGCATCCCGGTGTTCATCGACGGCAGCCAGGGCGCGGTGCACCTGCCGGTCGACGTGCAGGCGATCGATTGCGACTTCTACTGCTTCACCGGCCACAAGACCTATGGGCCGAGCGGGATCGGCGTGCTCTACGGCCGCCGGGCGCTGCTCGATGCCATGCCGCCGTTCCTGGGCGGCGGCTCGATGATCGAGAGCGTGACCGTGGACGGCATCACCTATGCGTCCTCGCCGCAGCGCTTCGAGGCCGGCACGCCGCCGATCGTCGAGGCTATCGGCCTCGGCACCGCCTTGAACTACATGATGCAGATCGGCCGGGCCGAGATCGCGGCGCACGAGGCGACGCTGGCGTCCTATGCGCACCAGAGGCTCGGCGAGCTCAACTGGCTGCGAATTCACGGCACCGCGCCGGGCAAGGGGTCGATCGTCGCGTTCAACGTCGACGGGCTGCACCCGCACGACGTATCGACGATCATCGACCGGTCGGGCGTGGCGATCCGGGCCGGGCATCACTGCGCCCAGCCGCTGATGGAGCGCTTCGGCGTGCCGGCGATGTGCCGGGCCTCGTTCGGGATCTACAACACCAAGGCCGAGGTCGATGCGCTGGTCGAGGCGCTGATCAAGGCGCATGACTTCTTCGCATGAGCGCCAATTCGGTGTAGGTTTCCTGACATGGATCAGAAAGTTCACGATCGGCTCCACCTCGACCTGCCGCCCCACGCCGGCAGCACGCCGGAGCTGCCGCAACCGGCGCCAGTGCGGTCGGTGGCCGAGGGCGGTACGCCGGTCGCCGGATCGGTGCTGTCGGCGGAAGAGCTCGAGCAGCTCACCGCGGACATCGTCGCCGCCCTCAAGACGGTCTACGATCCCGAGATCCCCTGCGACATCTACGAGCTGGGACTGATCTACAAGATCGACATCGAGGACGACCGCGGCGTCGCGATCGAGATGACGCTGACCGCGCCGGGCTGCCCGGTGGCCGGCGAAATGCCGATGTGGGTCGAAAGCGCAGTCAGCGCGATCCCCGGCGTGGCGGGCTGCAAGGTGACGATCGTGTTCGATCCGCCGTGGGACAAGAGCCGCATGAGCGAGGAAGCGCAGCTGGCGCTCAACATGTTCTGACGCCGGCGCTGGCTTGCCGCGCTCACACCGTGTCGGCTTCGAACCGGCGCTCGAATCCGCCGGTCATCTCGGCGAGATATTGCGCGAAATCGAAGTTGGGGCGCTCGAGGTGGCTCAGGTGGCCGGCTTTGGCGGCAGCTGCCGACAGGCCCTTGAACACGCGCTCGGTGCAGCCGCGATCCTCGACGTTGACCTTGTCGAGCAGCGTCTTCAGCTGGGCGAAGTGCGCCTGCGCCTCCGGCGAGTGGGCAAAGTCCTGTGACATGCCACCGCCGAAGATGATGGCGACCTGGCCGACCCCGCGCGGGTGCAGCGACAGGTACCAGAAATAGCCGGGCGTCAGCGTGATCAGCAGGCTCGGGTAGATGGCGAGCAGGAACGTGGTGCGCCGCCGCTCGCCCTGCATCCGCGTGTTGGACGGGTGGGCGAGCGCGATCTTCAGCGAGTCGTCCTTGAGGATGGTGTGATAGTTGAATGCCGGCCGGCCCGGCGGGCACACCATCTCGTCGAGCCGCGACAGTCCGCCGATGGTGCCGGAATGGCATACCGGCAGGTGATAGCTCTCCATGAAGTTCTCGGCGAGGATCTTCCAGTTGGTGTCCCACACGTGGGTCTCGCGGAAGCTCTCGACGTAGTTTTCCATCTGGTAGTCGTCGATCAGGCCCTGGACCTCGGCCAGCCGCTCGGCGGCCGACGGCGCATCGGGATTGAGCGTGATCATCACCCAGCCGAGCCATTCCTCGCAGCGCACCTGCGGCAGCCGGTAGTCGGCCTTGCGGAAGCACTCGTTCCCGGCCATCGCCGGTGCCGCGCGCAGCGTTCCGTCGAGATTGTAGGTCCAGCCGTGATAGGGGCACACGATGCTGCCCCTGCTGCCGGCGCCTTCGAGCAGCGTCGACATGCGGTGAAGGCAGACGTTCGACATCGCCCGGAGCGTGCCCTGGCTGTCGCGGATGACGATGATCGGCTGGCCGGCGAGCTCGACGGTGAGGTAGTCGCCGGGCTTTGCGAGCGCGCTGGCGCGTCCGACCGAGAACCACTCGCGGGCGAACACGTCCTTCAGCTCGCGCTCGAGGAAGGCCGGGCTGGTGTAGACCGAGGGCGGCATCGCCCGGGCTTGCGCGAATGGCGTGCTGACGTTGCCGATGAGCTCGGCGACCGGCGCGATGACGCGTCATGGGGCCTTTCCTGTCGTTGTCGCGTGCGGCGCGCAGAGCGGCGCGGCGGCGATCGTCGCTGAAGCCTATATCCGCCAGCGGGATTTGCGAAGCCTCGCCGTCCGGAAGCGTGGCGCGAATGTCGCAGCTGCGGCTATTCATTTCGCATTCATTTGCCAAATGCTAGGGCTCCCGATCACAATAGGCGGGCCGCATTCCTCGCGGCTGGCAGTCGTGCTTCCGCACTGCGCCCGCCTCGACCTGGGATCGTGGACAACAAAAAAGCAGATTCCGTCAATCGCATGCGGGGGTAGGCGTCTATGGGTTGGAGCGCGTTCTGGAACGGTCGCACTACGATCTACGTGAATGATCATCACAAGCGGGTGCATTACGAGCAGATCGCACGTGACATTGCGGCCGTTGTGCCGTCGAGCAACGCGCGGGTGCTGGATTTCGGCTGCGGCGAGGCCCTGTCGGCCGGCATGGTGGCCAGGCGATGCCGCGAGTTGGTGCTGTGCGACGTAGCAGATACCGTGCGCTGCGGCCTGGTGCAGCGCTTCAGGCATAACGACCGGATCACCGTCTCCTCGCCGGCCGAGGTGGCGGCAATGCCCGATGCATCCTTCGACATGATCGTCGCCAACTCGGTGGTGCAATACCTGGGGCGGGCGCAGCTCGAGTTGCTGCTGGTGCAATGGCGGCGGTTGCTGGCTGCCGAATGGCAGGCTCGTGCTCGGCGACCTGATCCCGCCCGATGTCGGCGCCCTGACGGATGCCAGTGCATTATTGCGCTTTGCGGGAGCGAACGGCTTCCTGTTTGCCGCCGGTACCGGACTGGTCAAGACTTTCTTCTCGGACTATCGACAGAAGCGCGCGGAGCTGGGCCTGCTCCGGTTCAGCGAGCCGGAGATCCTGCGCCTGGTGCGATCCTGCGGGTTCGACGCGACGCGGCATCACACCAATCTGGGTCACAATCCCGCCCGCATGACGGTCGTTGCGCATGCGGCCGAGACCACGCCGGATTTCGATCTGGCCGTCGAGGCGCCGGTCTATCACCAGCGGCCAAGGGAACGGGCGCGGCCGTACGAGGAAGTCGAGATCGCCTTGTTCAGCAGCAATCGGACCCAGTAAGGGTCACGCTTCGAACGGCGTGCACGTCGCCGCCGTCCGGCTGTGCCTTATGACCGCCGCGGAATCTCGAGACCGCGTTGCACGGCGGGGCGCGCTAGGCCGCGCTCGAGCCAGGACGGCACGTGCTTCAGGGCATCGAAGCCGACGAGGTCGCGGGCGCCATAGAAGCCGATCAGGTTGCGCACCCAGCCGAGCAGGGAGATGTCGGCGATCGTGTACTCGTCGCCCATCATCCACTGCCGTTGCCCGAGGCGCGTTTCGAGAACGCCGAGCAGCCTTTTCGACTCGTCGACGTAGCGCCCGAGCGGCCGCTTGTCGGCGATCTCCCTGCCGGCGAACTTATGGAAGTAGCCGACCTGGCCGAACATCGGCCCGACCGCAGCCATCTGGAAGAACACCCACTGGATCGTCTCGTATCGCCGCGCCGCATCGGCGGGCAGCAACTTGCCGGTCTTCTCCGCGAGATAGACGAGGATCGCACCCGATTCGAACAGGCCCAGCGGTGCGCCGCCAGGGCCGTTCGGATCGATGATCGCCGGGATCTTGCCGTTCGGGTTGAGCGACAGGAACGCAGGCGTCCAGGACTCGTTCTTGCCGATGTCGATTGCGTGCGCCTCGTACGGCAGGCCAATCTCCTCGAGCGCGATCGACACCTTGACGCCGTTCGGAGTTGGCCAGGAGTAGAGCTGGAGGCGGTCGGGGTGCTTGGCCGGCCAGCGCGCGGCAATCGGGAACTGCGAAAGACCTGACATCAGAAACTCCGTCGACATTCTATCCGTGGTGGCGTCAGGCCCGTCGATGCAGGATGCGGGCGCGAATGGTGCCGTCGAGCCCGCGGATCCTGGCCAGGATCTCGGCGGCGTCCGGCACCGCGCCGTCGGCGTCGAGCACGACGTAGCCGAGGTCGCCGTCGGTCTGGTAGCTCTGGGCGGCGATGTTGACCTTGTGCTCGGCGAAGACGTCGTTCAAGCGGCCGAGCTCGCCCGGCAGGTTGCGCTGCACCTGGATGAAGCGCGTGCCGGCCGGCCGCGGCGACAGCTGCACCTGCGGGAAGTTGACCGCGCCGGTGGTCGAGCCGACGTCGGAATACTCGACGAACTTGCGCGCCACCTCGGCGCCGATGCGCTCCTGCGCTTCCTCGGTCGAGCCGCCGACATGCGGCGTCAGGATGACGTTGTCGAGGCCTTGCAGGGGCGTCGAGAATGTTTCCGTGTTCGACGACGGCTCGACCGGGAACACGTCGATCGCCGCGCCGGCGAGATGGCCGCTCCTGAGCGCGGCGGCCAGCGCGTCGAGGTCGACCACGGTGCCGCGCGCGTTGTTGATGAGGTAGGCGCCCTTGCTTCATGCCGCGCGATCTGCGCCGCGCCGATCATGCCCTGTGTCGCCGGCGTCTCCGGCACGTGCAGGCTCACCACGTCGGCGCGCGCCAGCAGGTCGGCGAGCGTATCGGCCGGCTCGACGTTGCCGTGGCGCAGCTTGTCGGTGTGATCGTAGAAGATCACGCGCATGCCCATCGCCTCGGCGAGCATCGCGAGCTGGCTGCCGATGTTGCCGTAGCCGACGATGCCGAGCGTCTTGCCGCGCACCTCGTTGGCGCCGACCGCGCTCTTGTCCCAGCCGCCGGCGATGGGCGGCGAGCGACTTCGGGAAGATGCGGCGGAACAGCATGACGATCTCGGCGATCGTCAGCTCGGCGACGCTGCGGGTGTTGGAGAACGGCGCGTTGAAGACCGGAATGCCCATGGTGCGGGCGGCGGCGAGATCGACCTGGTTGGTGCCGACCGAGAAGCAGCCGATCGCGATCAGCGAGCGCATGCCGTCGATGGCGTCGGCCGTCAATCTGGGTGCGCGAGCGGATGCCGAGCATGCTGACGCCCTGCAGCGCCGCGCGCAGCTCCGCTCCGTCCAGCGCCGTCGACCTGCGGTCGATGTTGGTGTAGCCGGCCGACTTCAGCGCATTGACGGCGGTGTCGGAGATGCCCTCGAGCAGCAGGATGCAGAATCTGGTTCTTGGGGCGCGAAAGGGCTGTGCTCATCGGTCGTCTCTTCGCTCGAATGGAATGGGCACTGACGCGAATACACGACGAGCGCAGCGGCAATTTGACTGCCACCGCGCTCGCCTTGGGTCGGTTTCCTCAGTCGCTGGCGGCTTTGGCCTTCACCGGCTTGCGCAGGAACGCCGGGATGTTGTCGGCAAAGCCGGTCGGACCGCCGCGATCCTCGCGCTCGGCGCGCTGTGGCCTGCGATCGCGGCCGGATTGTTGCCGATCGTGCTGAGGCCGCTGCTCGCCGCCGCGTGACGGTCGCTCAGCCCGCTCGGCCTGCTGCTCGCGACCATGCTCCGGCCGGTCGCGGTGCTTGCGCGGCGGCCGGACCTGCTCGTCGAGATTGGTGACCGGCCACATCGGCACGTCGGGCTGGTCGGTCGATGCGGCGCGCGGCTGCGCGCGCTCCCGGTGCGGCGGACGGTCGCGGCGCGGCGGCCGGCCCTCGCGGCGCTCAGCCGCCGGCTGTTGCTCGCCGCGCGGACGCCCGGCCGGCGCTTCAGCATCGGCTGGCCGTGGCGCGTCGCTGGCAGGCTGCGCGGGTGCGGTGCGGATCGGGCGCGGCGGTCGGTCGCCGTCACGACCGTGTCCAGGGCCGCGGTCGGCACGGCGGTCGCGGTCACGACCACCGCGGCGCTCGTCGCCTTTGCCGCCACCGCGGCCGCGCCGGCGCTTCTTGGAGCTCGACGCGAAATCCTCCTCGGTCGGTACGTCGCCGATCCAGCTCGGCGTCTCGCCGGTCACCTTCTCGATGTCCTTGAGCAGCCTCAGGTCGTCCGGCGAGACCAGCGACAGGGCGCGGCCTTCGCGGCCGGCGCGTCCGGTGCGGCCGATGCGGTGCACGTAGTCGTCGCCGGCCCACGGCACGTCGAAGTTGAACACATGGCTGACCTCGGGAATGTCGAGGCCGCGGGCGGCGACGTCGCTCGCCGCCAGGAGGCTGATGGTGCCGGCCCGGAATGCATCGAGCGTCGCGGTGCGCTGCGACTGCTCCATGTCGCCGTGCAGTGCGCCGGCGTTGAAGCCGTGCTTCTGCAGCGACTTCAGCAGGATCGCGACGTCGCGCTTGCGATTGCAGAAGATGATCGCGTTCTTGACGTCCTCGGAGCGGATCAGCTCGCGCAGCACCTCGCGCTTGGCCCAGTCCTCGCCATCGGGGCAGAAACGGAACAGCTGCGTGATGGTCTTGGCGGTGGTGGCCGGACGGGCGACCTCGATGCGCTCGGGATCGCGCAGGAACTGATCGACCAGGCGGGTGATCTCGGGCGGCATCGTCGCCGAGAAGAACAGCGTCTGCCGGCGCGGCGGCAGCAGCTTGCAGATCTTCTCGATGTCGGGAATGAAGCCCATGTCGAGCATCCGGTCGGCCTCGTCGATGACGAGGATCTCGACGCCCATCAGCATGATGCGGCCGCGGCCGAAATGATCGAGCAGGCGGCCTGGCGTCGCGACCAGCACATCGACGCCGCGGTCGAGTTTCTGGATCTGCTTGTCCATGTCGGTGCCGCCGATCAGCAGCGCGACGTCGAGCTTGTGGTTGATGCCCAGCATCTCGAAGCTCTGGGCGACCTGGGTGGCAAGCTCGCGGGTCGGCGCGATGATCAGCGAGCGCGGCATGCGCGCACGCGCTCGTCCGCTCTCGAGCCGACAGAGCATCGGCAGGACGAAGGCAGCGGTCTTGCCGGTGCCGGTCTGGGCGATGCCGAGCACGTCGCGCCCGGTGAGGGCAACCGGTATGGCCTGGCTCTGGATCGGCGTGGTCTTGGTGTAACCGGCCGCTTCTACAGCTGCCAGCACCTTTGGGCTGAGCCCCAGCTCAGCGAAGGTTTTCGTTTGCAAAAGTCTTGGTCTCCATCTCCCATGACGACGCAGCGCCGCCCCACTAGGGACTGCGAGGCTGCATCAGGTCGAGCGCAGGGGAGAGGTACTTGCCAATTGGTGGCAAAAAACTTGGCTGGCTTCTTGAAAAGGGATCAATGGAATGGAACCGAGGATCCCCTGCGCCCAGCACAAATGGGGCCTGACAGAAAACGCCGAAAAGCGCAAGCGAAACCTGGAAAGAATCACCCGCGACAGATGGAAAGACACAGGCGCGCGCCAGGAACAAGCAATAAGTGCCTGTTGCCAAGGCAGAAATTTATGATCAGCAATGCCAGGGACGAGGGAGTGCCGAAATGATAGCCAAAGTGGAACCGCTGGTGCTGGTGCCGGGATTGTTGTGCACCGCCGACCTGTTTGCGGCGCAGGTCGCGGCGCTTGGGGCTGCGCGGCCGGTCAGCGTCGCCGATCACACCACCGCCGATAACCTCCCCGACATCGCCCGTTCGATCCTCATGAATGCACCGCCGCGGTTCGCGCTGGCCGGCCTGTCGATGGGCGGCTACATCGCCTTCGAGATGATGCGGCAGGCGCCCGAGCGGATCACCCGGCTGGCGCTGCTCGACACCAACGCCCGCGCCGACCGCCCCGACCAGATGAAGACCCGGCATGTGCTGATCGGCGCGGCGCGCACGATCGGCGTCAGGGCGGTGCAGGGCATGCTGCTGAAATTCCTCGTTCACAAGGATCGGATCGCCGACCGCGAGCTGGCGAGCCGCGTCCTGCTGATGGCCGACGGCATCGGCGTGCCAGCCTTCATCCGGCAGCAGCAGGCGATCCTCGGCCGTCCCGACAACCGGCCGTTCCTGGCCGGGATCAAGGTGCCGACCGTGATCGTGGTCGGCGGCCGAGGACGCACTGACCCCGGTCAAGGTGTCGGAGGAGATGCGGGAGCTGATTCCCGGCAGCAAGCTCGAGGTCATTCCCAACTGCGGGCACTTGTCGACGATGGAGCGGCCGGAAGCGGTGAACGCGATTTTGCGGCGGTGGCTGGGGGAGTGAGGCGGCGTGAAACCTGCGCACGCACCATTAGGCGTGTCACGTTCCAGAAGGGCCGCGTGTTACCAATCCGGTGCGTCATTCAAGGACGGCGGGAAGAAAGACAGCACGACATTCACGCAAAACCTCGACGCGTTTCCAATGGTCATCGCGATGTACGAAAAGCACTGGCAAGCCGCTACACCGAAACCACTGTTGCCTTAGAACCAGACCCGGCTTGCCGCAGCGAGAGCTGGAGGTTTTCCGACCGAGATTGAATCGGTCGAAACCTTCGCGCTGGCTCGAACCTCCCCAGTGAGTCATTCCCGCGCAGGCGGGAACCCAGTCAGGTTTCAGAAAAGACTGGTCTCGCAATGACCATGCGCCTTCGGAAACTCTCGAGGTCGCCAGTAGCCAAGGACTCGCTGAGGCTTGTCTGGGTTCCCGCCTGCGCGGGAATGACGGATGGGGGAGGCGGGATGGGTGCGCTCACACCTCAATCGGAAGGACTTTAGCGGCGAGGTCGCTCGCCCGCCACGCACCGGCGCAGCCGTTTGCCCGAATTCGCTTCAGTACATCTGCAGGGCCAATGCTCCGCCGGGGCCGATCAGGATGCCCCAGATCTCGTTGGCGCCGAATTTCACTGGCTCGGATTGCGGCGGCCTGCCCCTTGTCGCAACGCCGATCTTGTAGCTCCCCGGCGCAAGCTCCAACGACGGCCCGTCGGGATTCTTGGTGCCGACATTGGGGCTGATCCTGATCTTCTTGCCGTCGATGGTGACGGTCGTCTCGTCGTCCTGCATGTTGCCGAACAGGAGCTTGACCCGACCCGCCTTCGGCATCAGGCCGGATGCCTTCGCGGCTTCGCTCTTGCGTACCAGCAAGGTGATCGCGGTCGCGTCCCGTTCGCGGCGGATATCGAGCTGCGCCGGGCCATCCGGGCTGTTGAAGCTCAATTGCGCACTGCTGGTCGCAACTGTCGCGCTTCCCGTCTCGGACCAGCCGATCCGGTTGAGCTCGGCCCGATAGAAGGCGACGACGGTTTCCACGGGGGCAGCGACCGATGCATTCGCCTCGAGCCTGAACAGCGAGCGGGTGCTGCCCTTCTGCGTATAGGGCTTCGGGACCGGCAGCCCGCCGAAATCGTCGACCGTCAGCGGCTCGACAGGTGCCGTCGCGCCACCTGTTGCCGTGGCCGTGGCGGTGTCGGCGGACGCTTGCTTCTCAACTTCGGTCTCCAGCGCGGAGCCGTTCGCCGTGACCGACGTCGCAGCCGCGCTGGCCATGATCGTGAGCGTGACGGACTTCCCCTTCTTCTTGAATTCGAGAACTTTCATGTTGGGCTGATTGATCGGCGTCTTGATCTCGCTCCAACCCGCCGGCTTCATCTGAGCGCGATAGAACGCCGCGAGCGAGCCCGGATCGGCGGCGCTGTCGAATTTGAGTTGCCCATCCGCGCCGTCGAAATCGACACTGGCGGCGTCCGCCGGCAGCGGGATCGGCAGCTTGTTGTCCGCTAGCGGATGGATCGATTGGACCGGCGCATCGGCCTGGGCTTTGGAGTTGGCGCGGCCGCCGGCGACGCCAGGCAGGCGCAGTTCCGGATTTCCGCCCTTGAGCGCCTGCTCGGTGGCCTTCCTCACCTCGCCAAGGATGCCCTTGGTCAAGGCGTTGAATTCGTCGTCAGCCTCGGTCGGGCGCTGCTTCTGTGCCGTTGCTTTCGGCGCAGGCTCGGCGGATGGCGGGCGATTGGCCATCTGGCGCGCCTTGAATTCGGTCTGCATCTCTGCCTCGCGCACCTTCTTCAGATCGACCACGGTCTTGCCAAGGTCGATTTGCGAAAGCACCAGCCGCAAGGGCTCCTTGCCCGTCTGGACGAAGTATAGCCGTGCCGATTGGCGGGTCGGATTGCTCGGGTCGGCAATGGGGATCTGCGGTGGCGCATCGGGATGCGACGAGATCTGCCAGCCCGATGCCATCAGCCGGTCGCGGAACTCCGCCAGGGTCGGACCGATGTCGTCCTGCACCGTGCACTTCAGGATGCCGGAGCGCGGCTCGTAGGCAATCTGCGGCGCCTTGCCGGGGAACGGGAGATCGACCTCCACTGGTATCGGCGTCACTTGCACGCTCGTCGCATTCGCCAGGGCCGGCGCGACGGTGGTGAAGAGCGAAACCACATGAGGCCCATTCTTCAGCTGCTGGACCTGCATCTGGGAGGTGCTGCTGCTACTCGAGTTCGGCGCCACGAACGGCCGCCAGCCTTGTGCCTCGAGCAGTGCCGCAGCGGCCTTGGCGACGGCTTCCACGGAGCCCGGCGCGGTGTAGATCACCATCTCCGGCTTCGAATATACCTCGGTGCCGCCCGCCACCCTCGGCAGCGCACTCAGATCGAGAGCGTCGGCAGCGAGGGTGATCGAGGCGTTCCACGAGAAGACAAGCGCAACGATCCCAATGGCGCTGAAGGGCTTGGGCAACTTGAACATCGGCGGTGCTTCCGGTGATTGGCATTTGGAAGAGGACGATACGTTACGTATCGATGCGCAATGCTTAATTGCGCACTCAAATTAGAAAGAAATCAAAGGTGGTAGCCGAAATGTAAACGGGGCCAGCATTGCTGCCGGCCCCGAGGCGCAGGTAGAACTTTCCGCAAAGATCAGGCGAGGTCGAAGCGGTCGAGGTTCATCACCTTGGTCCACGCCGCCACGAAGTCTTTCACAAACTTCTCCTTCGAGTCCGCGCACGCATAGACTTCCGCAAGCGCCCGCAGCTGCGAGTGCGAGCCGAAGATCAGGTCGACACGCGTGCCGGTCCACTTGACCTCGTTGGTCTTCCGGTCGCGCCCTTCGAACACGCCTTCCGACCCGGCAGACGCCTGCCACTGCGTGCCCATGTCGAGCAGATTGACGAAGAAGTCGTTCGTCAGCGTCTCGGGCCGCTTGGTGAAGACGCCGTGCTTCGACTGCCCGGCATTTGCGTTCAGCACGCGCAGGCCGCCGACGAGAACCGTCAACTCAGGCGCGGTCAGCGTCAGCAATTGCGCCCGATCGACCAGCAGCTCCTCGGCGGACAAGCGCTGCTTGCCGCGCAGATAGTTGCGGAAGCCGTCAGCGGTCGGCTCCAGCGGCGCGAAGGACTCGACGTCGGTGTGCTCCTGCGACGCGTCCATCCGCCCCGGCGTGAACGGAACCTTCACGTCGTGCCCGGCGTCCTTCGCGGCCTTCTCGATCGCCGCTGAGCCGCCGAGAACGATCAGGTCGGCAAGCGAAACCTTCTTGCCGAACTCCTTCTGGATCGCTTCGAGTTTCTGAAGCGCCGTCTTCAGCTGAGCCGGCTGGTTGACGTCCCAGTCCTTCTGGGGGCTGAGGCGAATGCGCGCGCCGTTCGCTCCGCCGCGCTTGTCGGAGCCGCGGAACGTCGACGCCGATGCCCAGGCCGTCGAGACCAGCTGGGCAACGGACAGGCCAGACGCGAGGATCTTCGCCTTCAGAGCAGCAATGTCCTGCTCGCCGATCAGCGGATGATCCACGGCGGGGATCGGGTCTTGCCAGGGCAGCGTCTCCTTCGGCACGAGGGGCCCGAGATAACGCACGATCGGGCCCATGTCGCGGTGCGTGAGCTTGTACCAGGCCTTGGCGAACGCGTCTGCGAACTGATCCGGGTTCTCGTAGAAGCGCCTCGAGATCTTTTCGTACGCAGGGTCGAACCGCAAGGCGAGGTCAGTGGTCAGCATGGATGGAGCGTGACGCTTTGACGGGTCGTGCGCATCCGGCACCGTACCGGCACCTGCGCCATGCTTCGGTTTCCACTGATGCGCACCGGCCGGGCTCTTGGTCAGCTCCCAGTCGTAGCCGAACAGGTTCCAGAAGAAGTTGTTGCTCCACTTCGTTGGCGTGGTGGTCCAGACGACCTCGAGTCCGCTGCCGATCGTGTCACCACCTTTGCCGCTGCCAAAGGTGTTGTTCCAGCCGAGCCCTTGCTGCTCGATCGAGGCGGCTTCGGGATCGACGCCGACATACTTGCCCGGATCGGCGGCGCCGTGGGTCTTGCCGAAGGTGTGACCGCCAGCAATCAGCGCGACGGTCTCCTCGTCGTTCATCGCCATGCGCGCGAACGTCTCGCGGATGTCGCGCGCCGCGGCGACCGGATCAGGGTTGCCGTTCGGTCCTTCCGGATTGACGTAGATCAGACCCATCTGCACGGCGGCGAGAGGGTTCTGAAGATCGCGGTCGCCGCTGTAGCGCTCGTCCGCCAGCCACTTGCCCTCAGGACCCCAGTAGATGTCCTCCTCGGGCTCCCAGACGTCGGCCCGGCCGCCGCCGAAGCCGTAGGTCTTGAACCCCATCGAATTCGAGGGCGACGTTGCCCGTGAGAATCATAAGGTCGGCCCAGGAGATTTTCCGGCCGTACTTCTGCTTGATCGGCCACAGCAGCCGGCGCGCCTTGTCGAGGTTCACGTTGTCCGGCCAGCTGTTGAGGGGCGCGAAGCGCTGTTGGCCGGCTCCGGCGCCGCCGCGGCCGTCGCCGATGCGGTACGTGCCGGCGCTGTGCCACGCCATCCGAATGAACAGCGGCCCGTAGTGGCCAAAGTCGGCCGGCCACCAATCCTGCGAGTCGGTCATCAAGGCGCGAAGGTCCTTGATCACGGCATTCAGGTCGAGGCTCTTGAATTCCTTGGCGTAGTCGAACGCCTCGCCCATCGGATCGGACAGGCTGGAGTGCTGGTGCAGAACCTGAAGGTCCAGCTGGTTCGGCCACCAGTCGCGATTCGACTTCACTGCAGCAGCCTTGTGCATGACCGGGCATTTGCCCGCGCTCTGGTCAGTCTTCGTGTCCATGTTTCTCTCCGATCGTGGTCTGTGATTTTTTCGAATTGGTCCGTATGGACTATTTAGATCTCTGGGAATTGTTGCCGACTAGATCCCAGTAGCCTTGCTCGGTGAAGAGCTTGAGAACGAAACCGCGCACGCCGCGGTGTGGATTGGCCGCTACACGGGGTGCTCAGCAATGCGCTCGCGGTCCAGATGGGCGAGCGTTTCGATCAGCTGGTAGCCCAGCAGCGGCACCGGGCCGCGGGGACCGGCCGATGTCGTCATCGTTTTGCCGGTCATGCAGCTCCTCCACTGTGGTTAATCCCGCCAGGGACAGGGGTTTTTATAGGTCCAGGGGCGTGATAAGTGCTAATTGTTATTTCCGATCTTGCGATAAGAAGATCCGATCAACAGTGCGCCTGACCGTCAAGCAGCTGCAGTACTTCGCGGCCGTCGCCCGGACGCTGCATTTCGGCCGTGCCGCGACCGCATGCGCGGTATCGCAGCCGGCGCTGTCGGTGCAGATCCAGGACCTCGAGACGCATCTCGGTGTACAACTGATCGAACGCTCCCGCAGCGGCATCAAATTGACGCGGCACGGCGAGGAGGTGGCGCGGCGGGCCGAGCGGATCCTGAGCGAGCTGCAGGACCTGGAAGGCGCGGTCGGCGCGCACGGCGTCAGCGGCTCGGTGCGCCTCGGCGTGATCCCGACCATCGCGCCATACCTGCTGCCGGCGATGCTGCGGATCGCGGCGGAGCGGCATCCCGACCTGGAATTGCGAATTCAAGAAAGCCAGACCGGGCGCCTGGTGGCAGCGCTGTCGCGCGGCGATCTCGACGTGCTGCTGCTGGCGCTGCCGATCGAGGAGCCCGGCCTCGTCGGGCTGCCGCTGTTCGAGGATCGTTTCATGCTGGCGGCGCCGGCCGACATGGTGATCGCGGCGCCGGTGGCGCTCGGCGCACTGCCCAAATACCGCCTGCTGCTGCTCGAGGAAGGGCACTGCCTGCGCGATCAGGCATTATCGGTCTGCCAGGGCGTGGCGCGCGAGAGCCTCGCCACGCTCGGCGCATCGAGCCTCGCGACGCTGATCGAGCTGGTCGCGGCAGGCCAGGGCGTCACGCTGGTGCCGCGGATGTGCTCGACAGTGGTGGCTGCCAACGGGCGGGTCCGCCTGATGCCGCTCGCCGCGCCGGAGCCGTCGCGAACGATCGGGCTGGTCTGGCGCCGGTCGTCGGCGCGGGAGCAGGTGTTCGACGCGATCGCGCAGCTGGTGTGCGCCGCCGCCGCCCCGACGCCGTGATGGCTCAGGCTGCCCGGTCGAGCCATCCGGGCCTGCGCATCGCGGCGCGGTCCTCACGAGCTGCCGATGAAGATGCCGGTCAACAGCACCAGGATGCCGCCAAGCACGACCTGCACCAGCGCCGAGGTGAACGGCGTCTCCATGTACCGCCAGCGGATGTAGGCGATTGCCGCCAGCTCGACGGCGACGACGACGCCGGCGACGCCGGTCGCGGTCCAGAAATCCCGGATCAGGTACGGCAGCGTGTGGCCGAGGCCGCCGACCGTCGTCATCAGGCCGCAGACGGCACCGCGGATCCAGGGATGGCCGCGGCCGGTGATCTCGCCGTCATCGGACAGAGCCTCGGTCAGCCCCATGCTGATGCCGGCACCGATCGAGGCGGCGAGACCGACGAGGAATGCGTCCCATGAATTATGCGTCGCGAAGGCCGCGGCGAAGATCGGCGCCAGCGTCGAGACCGAGCCGTCGATCAGCCCGGCCAGACCCGGCTGGACGATCTGCAACACGAACAGCCGCTTGTGCGTCGCCGCCTCCTCGGCCTTGACGTCGGCGGTGAGTGCCGTCTCGCCGAGCTTGGCGGCAAGGTTCTCGTGCCTGCTCTCGATCTCGGCGAGGTCGGCCAACAGCTTGCGCACGTCGGTGTCGCGTGCCCGCTCCGCCGCGCCGGCATAGAACCTGGAAGCCTCGAGCTCCATGATCTCGGCCTGCTGGCGCGCCGCGTCGAGACGCAGGCCGTCGGCCAGCCAGATCGGCCGCCGCTTGAGAAAGCCGCGCACGTCCTGCCGCGTGACGTGCGGCATCTCCTTGCCGAACTTGGCCTCGTACATCTCCAGCAATCGGTGCCGATGGTCCTGCTCCTCCGTCGCCATCTCCTCGAACACCTTGGCGGAGCCGGGGTAGAGCGGGCGCAGCTTGGAGGCGAAGTTGAGGTAGATGCGCGCGTCCTCCTCCTCGTTGGTGATGGCGAGCGCCAGCACCTCCGCCTCGGTAAGCTTGGAATAGTGCTTCAACATGCCGGCTCCGCTTCCAAAATATTTAGAATGCTTCTAAACAGTTCAGAGACCGCTCGGCAAGTGCATAGCCAAAAGACGCGCGGGACGTCGCAACCGTCACACACCTTGCGTGGCGGCGCGCTGCCTGCTTGATGACGAGTGAGGGCAAGCAGGACGAAAAGGACGTGGGTCTTCCGTGAAACTGATCAATCCCGACAGCATCGTGAAGCCGGCCTCGATGTATTCGCAGGGCGTCCAGATCCAGCCGTCGCGGCAACGCCTCATCATCTCGGGACAGGTCGGCCTGCGGCCCGACGGCACGCTCGAGCCCACGATGCAGGGCCAGATGGAGCGCACCTGGGCCAATCTGTTCGCGGTGCTGCATGCGGCCGGATTCGAGAAGCGGCATCTGGCGAAGATGACGATCTTCGTGACCGAGCCGGGGCAGACCGCCTTGTTTCGCGAGATCCGCGACCGCATGATGGAGGGCCATGCCTGCGCCGCGACCTATCTTCAGGTGGCTGGCCTGTCGTCGCCCGAGTTCAAGTTCGAGATCGAGGCGGAAGCCGTGAAGGAGGGATAGTTCGATGCTGAAGCTCAAGCCGAGCTGCGAGTGCTGCGACAAGGATCTTCCGCCGGAGGCGGATGACGCCATGATCTGCTCGTTCGAGTGTACATTCTGCAGCGACTGCGTCGAGCACCGGCTGCCCGAGCACAAATGCCCGAACTGCGGCGGCGAGCTGGTGCGGCGGCCAGTGCGGCCGGCCGTCAAGCTCGCGAGGTTCCCAGCCTCGACCGAGCGCGTCGTCAAGGCGCATCCCGGTTGCGGCAAGGCCGCCTGAAGCCGGCGCCATCCCACAGCGAGAGACATCTACCCATGCCCATCGTCGGATCGGCGGTATCGCCCTACCTGTCGCGCAACCGCAGCGGTCGCAAGGACACGGTGCGCTCCGCCGGCGGCATCGTCGTGTCGCAGAACCGCGCGGCGTCCGAGATCGGAGCGCGGGTGCTGAAGGCCGGCGGCCACGCCGTCGATGCGGCGGTCGCCACCGCCTTTGCGCTCGGCGTCGTGGAGCCGTGGATGAGCGGCATCGGCGGCGTCGGCGCGGCGCTGGTGCATGACGCCGGCACCGGCAAGGTCACGGCTTTCGACTTCGGCGGCCGCTCGCCGAAGGGCCTGGTGCCCGGTGACTTCAAGCTCAAGGCCGGTGCCGATGGCGACCTGTTCGGCTGGCCGGTGGTCGACGGCAACATCAACACGGTGGGCGCGAAAGCAGTGGTGGCGCCGACCGAGCCGGCCGGGCTCGCGCTGATGCACGGCGCTTTCGGCCGCCAGCGCTGGAGCGACCTCGTCATGCCCGCGGTCGCGCTCGCACGCGACGGCCTGTTCGTCGACTGGCACACGACCCTGATCATCGCCACCGCCTGCGCCGACCTCGCCAGGGACGGCCACGCCGCGGCCCGCTTCCTGCCCGGCGGCGCGCCGCCGGTGCCGCCAGCCGCGACCGATCCGCGGCCCGCGAAATACCTGCCGATGCCGGCCCTCGCGGCGACGCTCGAAGCGATCGCCGAGCAGGGTGCGTCGGCGCTCTACCAGGGGCCGATCGCCAAGGGCATCGTCGAGGATATCGGCGCGCTGGGCGGCTATCTCGCCGGGGCGGATCTGGCGGCGGTCGCGCCGCGCATGGTCGAGCCGCTGCGGATCAGCCATCGCGACCGCACCATTCACGTGCTGCCCGAGCTCAATGGCGGGCCGACGATGGCGATGGCCTGGGCCGAGCTCAACCGGCTGCGTCCGGCGCCCGGCGAAACCGCGGATGCCGCGACTTTCTCGGCCTATGCCAAGTCGCTGCGGCACGCCTGGCAGTGGCGCTTCGAGCACATGGGCGATGCCGGCGAGCTGACCGCGCCGACCTCGACCACCCATCTCGCGGTGATCGATCGCGACGGCAATATCGTCACGCTGACCCAGACCCTGCTGTCGCTGTTCGGCTCGCGCATCGTGCTGCCGCAGTCAGGCATCCTGATGAACAACGGCATCAACTGGTTCGATCCGCGGCCGGGCGGACCGAACAGCCTGCGCGCCGATGCCCGCGTGCTCGCCAACTATGCGCCGGCGATCATGACCGGCGGCGGCGCGACGATCGGCATCGGCGGCTGCGGCGGACGCAAGATCCTGCCGGCGGTGTTCCAGTTGTTGAGCCTCGCCGCCGAGTTCGGATACGACCTCGATACCGCCTTCCACGCGCCGCGCATCGACGTGTCCGGCATCGGCCGGATCGCCGCCGACCGCCGCCTCGCGCCGTCGACGATCGAGATGCTGGCCGCCGATTTCGACGTCGTGCTCGCCGAGCCGATCGTCTACTCGAACCCGTTCACCATCGCGAGCGCCGTCGCGCGCAATGCCGGCCGCAACGAAGGCGCGACCGAGCCGGGCCATCCCTGGGCGGAAGCGGTCGCCGAGGACGACGTGTAGGGCGCGGTCATCGAACGACCGGCGGACGCGACGCATCGTGGTCGCCGGACGTGGCTTCGGGACGCGTGCCGAGCCACAGGCCGGCGATCACCGCGGCAAGCCCGGTCGCGAAGTACCAGCTCAGCGGCTCGCCCAGCAGCAGGGCGCCGACGAGCCCGGCGGTGAGCGGGCTCAGGCTCATGAAGATCGTCACGCGCGTCGGCGAGGCATTGGCGAGCGCCCACAACCACAGGAAATAGCCGATGCCGCTCGACGCGCCGATGAAGGCGATCGCCGCCCATGCCGGCGACGAGAATTGCGGCGGATGCGCGAGGAAGCCCTCGAGCGTGGCCGGCAGCGCCAGCGCCGCGACCGAGGCGACCATCGCGATCGTGCCGACGGCGAGCGCCGGATAGCGCCGCAGGTAGGGACGGTAGAGCACGCTGCAGACCGCTCCCGCCGCCGCCGCCACGAGCACCGCCGCCTCGCCGCGCCAGTCAGCGCTCGCAGGTCCGGCGTCCGCGATCTTTTCCGCCAGCGCGACCGCGACGCCGGCGATCGTCAGCAGCACTCCGAGCGACTTTCGCATGGTCAGGCGTTCGTGGCCGATCGCCGCGGCGAACAGCATCGTCAGCAGCGGGAAGGTCGCGAGGATGAGCGCCGCGCGGCCCGCTGGGATCGTCTGCAGTCCATAGTTCAGCAGCGCGATCAGCACACCGAACTGGATTATGCCGAGGATCGCGATCGGCGCCAGGTCGCGGCCGGTGAAGCGCGTGCGGGCGAGGACGAGAGCGGCCGGCGCCAGGCAGGCGGCGCCGATCGCATAGCGCATCAGGGCGAGCGCTGCCGGCGTGGTCTCGGCGATGGCGAAGCGAGAGGCGACCGTGGCGAGGCCGACCTGCACGCCGACCGCCGCCGCCGCCAGCAAGGCGAGCCGGGGCCGCGACTCGGTCACAGCCCCCTTTCCCAGGTCTCGCCGACGAGATCGACGCCATACGAGTGGTGCGGCTCGCTCGCCGTCAGCTCGAAGCCGAGCGAGCCGTAGAGCCGCCGCGCCGGCAGTAGTACATCGTTGGTCCACAGCGTCATGCGGCTGTAGCCGGCATCGCGAGCGAACTGCATGCAGGCTTCGACCAGCCGGCGGCCGAGCCCGGTGCCGCGCGCACTCGCCTCGACGTAGACGAGGCGCAGCTTTGCCGTCGCGGCATCCTTGCGCACGACGAACGCCGAGCCCAGGATCTCGCCGCCGCGATCGGCGATGAAGCAGCAATCGGTGCGGCTATCGAATTTCTCGATGAACTCGGCCGCGACCCTGGCGACGGCCGCCTCGAAGGTGATGTCCCAGCCGTACTCCTCGGCATAGATGGCGCCGTGTCGGCTCACCACCCAGCCGATGTCGCCCGGTCTGTGCGGACGCAACTTGATCTCGGCCCGGCTCGGATCCTGTCCGCGGCCGAGCAGCGCCTCGATGTCGGCCATGGCGGTGACCAGGCGCCGGCGCTCGCCGGCGGACAATGGCGCAAGCATGCCGCCGACTTCGCGCTTCGAGGCGGCGTTGATCTCGTCATAGAGACCGCGACCGGTGGCAGTCAGCGACAGCAGCGCCTGGCGACCGTCGGCGGGGTTCGGCGCGCGCTCGATGATTGCCCGCGTCTCGAGTGACTTCAGTACACGGCTCATATAGCCGGGATCGAGGCCAAGATCGTGGCCGATTGCGGTCGCGGTCGGCGCCTGGCGATTGGCAAGCTCGTACACGATGCGGCCTTCGGTCAGCGTCAGCGAGCTGCCGAGCAACCCCTCGTGCAGCACGCCGATCGCCCGGGTATAGAACCGCGAGAAGCGGCGGACGGCGACGATCGCGTCGGCGGATGTCGCAGCGGGCATGGCGATGACTCCCGGCCGGATTGAGAGGCAACAAGTAGCGCGCCGATAATTGCCAAAGTCAACTAAATTAGGCGAGCAGGGGATCGAAACATTGTTCATGCAACTAATGTGACCCTGTGCGGCGCCGACTGCAGTCGAGGGCCGTAGGTTGGGTTAGCGCCTCTTGGCGCGTAACCCAACAACTTCGGCTGCCCGAACAACGTTGGGTTACGCGCGGAATCGATTCCGGTGGCTTTCGGCGCCATCTTGGCCGCGCTAACCCAACCTACCGGCGATGCGATTTCGGTGTGCATACAAGCAATCGCTCCCATCTCGTTGTCATTCAGGCGGTGCTTTTCACTTTTCCCCTTCGATCGAGGGGGAGCGGGGCGGCCGTGGTCCACGGCGGTCTTCCGCAGTCTGGCATTGAAGTGGGCCAGAGCCACCCCATTGCTCGGACGGATGTTTCGGTCACGCCGCGCGCCCAGGGCCGATGGTCTCGAGGGGGGGCCCTCCGCCTTAGGCCACCTCGTCTCGTACAGGGGTCGCGACATCGTCCGGCTGTCACCGCCGCGTGCCGCAGTGTTTGACCGGACCGTCCTATTCCGCCTCCGCACCAGAACGCCTTCGAAGCACGCCCTCGATGAAGCGGAACGAGGGCAGTATCGCATGGGGTTGGCGGGCGTGGATAAGTTGGGGAGTGGAGGGTGGCGAATAGCCAATAGCCAATAGCCAGTAGGCCAGTAGCCAGTAGCCAATAGGCAGTGAGCAGTAGGAAATGGGCAGTAGGCAGCGGCGCTGAGCCCGCCGCCGACGCGACCCCGGCTCTGCGCGCTGCCGCGCTCCGGCCGGGGCGGCAAGCGGAGAGGGCGGGGTTCCGCGTTGGCTGCGGGAGCGCGACTGGCGCAGCAGGCGCGTATTCGTACAGCAGGCGGATCGCCGCCAAATGAGCGCCGCTTTCCCAGCCTGCATTCCCGGGCGAGCGCAGGATGCGCGCGACCCGGGACCGCGTCGCCGGCGACCGGGCGCGCTGGTCACCACTGAATGTGCGGTGCGTGACCGCAGTGATTCCCGGACCGTCCTATTCCGCCTCCGCACCAGAACGCCTTCGAAGCACGCCCTCGATGAAGCGGAACGAGGGCAGTATCGCATGCGGGCGGGAAGCGTGGATAAGTTGGGGGAGTGGAGGGTGGCGAATAGCCAATAGCCAATAGCCAATAGGCAGTAGGCAGTAGGCAGCAGGAAATGGGCAGTAGGCAGCGGCGCTGAGCCCGCCGCCGACGCGACCCCGGCTCTGCGCGCTGCCGCGCTGCGGCCGGGGAGGCAAGCGGAGGGGGCGGCGGTGAGGCGGAGGGATCGGTGCGCCCTGCCAACATCCGGCACTGCGCCAGCCAGCCACCGGCGCGGCATCACCACAGGTGTCATCCTCGGCCTCGTGCCGAGGACCCATCGCACAGCGTCAATGGTTCAAGCGGTCGGCGCGCGTCGAACCGCTTTGCCTGGCCGCTGGCCAATCGCTCGCGGCGCCATGGGTCCTCGGGCCAAGCCCGAGGATGACGGCGGTGGGGATGTGGGAGTGCAGCGCCGCTCGGAAGACCGACAGGTGAGCCAGCCCGCCACCGACGCGGCCCCGGCTCTGCGCGCTGCCGCGCTCCGGCCGGGGAAGCAAGGGAGGGGGCGGAGCTCGGCGCTGGCTGCGGGAGCTTGACTGGCGCCGCCGGCGCGAGCCCGCTCGTGCGCCTATTCGTACAGCAGGCGGATCGCCGCCAAATGAGCGCCCCTTTCCCAGCCTGCATTCCCGGGCGAGCGCAGGATGCGCGAGACCCGGGACCGCGTCGCCGGCGACCGGGCGCGCTGGTCACCACTCGAAACCCTCACCGCGCACCACGTCGGCGAACAGATCACGCCACGTCGGATTGCCCTTCTCGACGAGCGCGATTTTCCAGTCGCGTCGCCAACGCTTGATCGCCCGCTCGCGCTGCGCGGCGACCGCCGCATCATCGTGGCATTCGAAATACACCAACCGATCGACGCCATACCGCTTGGTGAAACCCTCGAGCAGGCGTTCCCGATGCTCCCAGGCGCGGCCGGCCATGTCGCTGGTCATGCCGACATAGAGCACGCCACGTGGCGCGCCGGCCATGATGTCGACGAAGAACAGCTTGCCCAAGAAAACCTCTCGCCGATCGAGCCAGCCCGCCACCGACGCGGCCCCGGCTCTGCGCGCTACCGCGCTCCGGCCGGGGAAGCAAGGGGAGGGGGCGGCGGCCCCTCACCCTAACCCTCTCCCCCCGCGCGCGAAATGCGCTTGGGGGAGAGGGAACGGACTGCTGTGCCCTGCTGCAGCCGCGGCCGGGTTAGCCTCAATCATGCCTTAACGTTGGTCGAGGCTAATGCCGTACGTGTCAACTATTGGTGTCAGGTCAGAGGTCGGGGCTCGCGGAATGGGCGGCAGCTCGTGCACATGGCGTTCGCGAGGAGCGATGCTGGGGCTTGCCGCGCTGGCGTCGGCGGCGATGCTGGCATCCGGATCGCCGATGGCACGCATGGCGCTGGCGCAGGAGGCTCCTGCCGGCAGGCTGTCGCAGCTGACGCCGGAGCAACGGCGCATCCATGACACCTGGAAGGCAGCGCGCGGCGCGTTCGAGGCCGGCCTCGACGCCTATTGGCAGGACGTCAACGACAAGCGCGACCGGCGTAGGCGCAAGCGCGCCGCCGGCCAGGCCTTTACCGCCGCCGACTACACGCAGACCCAGCCGCCGAAGTATGCCGGTCCGGCGCTGCCGGAGGCGATCGCCAGGATTCTGGCCGAGGAGCAGCCGCCGGCGCCCGAGAAGTTGCTGCCGATGCTGGGGGACTTCCTGCAGGCGGCTCGCGATGCCTACAACTTCATGCCGGAAGTGACGACCGAGGAGGACTTCAAGCGCCGCTACGCCGCCGAGGCGCTGGCGATCGGGCTGACCAAGGAGCAGGTGGTGAAGGTCTATGCGCTGGAGACCGGCGGCATGGGTACCTACGACATGCAGGCCGGCATCCATCCGCAGAAGCGCACCGGCAAGGCGATCTCCTCCGCGCTTGGCTACGCCCAGCTGCTGCACGGCAATTCGGTGAGCGAGCTCGTCAAGCACGGCGACGGGTTCATCCGCCGGCTGGAGTCGATGGCGGTCACCGAGAAGGGCGGGCCGCCCTGGCGGTCGCAATCACTGCGCACCAAGGCGGCGATCCTGCGGGAGATGCTGAAGGACGCGCGCAGCGTGCCCAACGTGTGGAGCGAGCATGTGCGGTTCGGCGGCACATTGAAGGGGCTGGCGATCCATGCGCTGAACCTCGATGCCGACATCGGCCCATGGCTGCAGGTGATCAAGCTCAAGGGCCTGAAGGAGACGGCGGCGAGCGAGGCCGGGCGCCAGGAGCTGTCCGGGCCGGAGATCGAGCTGATGAATCTCGCCGGTCCGCGCACCGGTCTCGAGATGCTCACGCCGGTGGCGCAAGCGATGCCGACGACGAATTTCTTCAGTCGCCAGGGCTACGAGCGCAACACGGTGGTGCGCGAGCGCACCGCCGCCGAGCTGCTGGTGGAGCTGGGCAAGCGGATGGAGCATGGCCTGCAGAAGCCGGGCGCGATCGAGTTCGCCAGCGCCTTCGACGCCGTCGCCAAGGGCGAGCGCTAGAGTTTCTCCGGCTCGGCTGAATGCCGCCTTTTGCTTGGCGCGTCGGATCGCGGCAGGCGGCCGAGATGACCGGGCGCTTAAGGCTTCCGCGATGGCGGCGGCGCTGACAATCGACTGTCATGCCGCTGCGATACTCGTGTCATAAATCGTGGCGAGAACGATCCCGCCGATGGTCCGGCGCGAACCTTGCACTGCCGCTTCGTGCGCTGGGCAGCGGAAGTGAGGGGCAAGGGTCGGAAACGCCAGCCGCTACTCGATCCAGGGTGATCCAATCATGAGCAATGCCGAAGTCGTCTGCGCCAAGCTGCGCGATCTGCTGTCGAACAAGGGCGCCGACCTTTATGGCGGCGAGGCGGTGACGCAGGAGCAGCACGGCTTGCAGGCCGCGTTCCTTGCCGAGCGCGACGGGCAGGCGCCGCACGTCATCGTCGCCGCGCTGTTGCATGATATCGGCCACCTGTTCGAGTTGAATTTCGCAGAGGCCATGGCGAGCGACACCGACCGGCAACACGAGACCATCGGCCATGCCTTCCTGCGGCGCTGGTTCGGGCCGGACGTGACCGAGCCGGTACGGCTTCACGTTGCCGCCAAGCGCTACCTGTGCGCGACACGGCCGGGATATTTCGAGACGCTGTCGCCGGCTTCCGTCCATTCCCTGGCGCTGCAGGGCGGACCGATGTCTCCGCCCGAAGTCGCCGGGTTCGAGGAAAACCAGCACTATCGCGACGCCGTGCAGGTTCGCATCTACGACGATCTCGCCAAGGACCCGCGGGCGACGACACCGACGGTCGAGCATTTCCTGCAGTACGTGTCGAAAGTCGTCAATTGACGGTTTCGCTCGCCGGCGACGGCGGCGGCAACGCGCCGGTACGGCGCGAGATCATCCGATGCCGCGGCCTTCGCCTCGTGCGCTAATGGGTTCCATGAGCGACAGGCCCCGATACGCCATCTACTTTGCGCCCGAACCGGGGACGAGCCTGGCGGAATTCGGACGCTCGGTGCTCGGCTACGATGCGGAGACGGGCGCGAGCGCACCGTTCCCGGACCGTCTCCTGGGGCAATTCCCCGATTGGGCGGCGATGGCGTCGGAACCCGCCCGCTACGGCTTTCACGCGACGCTCAAGGCCCCGTTCGAGCTGCGCAGCGGCGTGGACGAGCACCAGCTGCTCGGCGAAACGGCAGGGATCGCGGCCCGACTGGCGCCGATCGGCCTCGGCGAGTTGGACGTCACGCTGATGTCGCGATTCGTGGCGCTCACGCCGCGAAACTGGCCCGGCGAAGCCGCGCGGATCGAGAGCACGATCGTTGGCATGCTGGACCACCTGCGCGCGCCGCTGTCGGCGGTCGACCTGGAGCGCCGGCAGGCGAGCGGGCTCACCGATCGCCAGCAGGCCCAGCTCGCCCGCTGGGGCTATCCGTTCGTGCTCGAGGACTACCGGTTCCACATGACGCTGACGGGCCCGCTTGCAAGCGATATGCGCGAGCCGGTCCTCGCGGCACTTGCCGAGGCCTACAGCGGCTTCCGCGGTCCCGTTCGGCTCGATGCCGTCTGCATCTTCCGACAGCCAAGCCGGTCCGAGCGCTTCCGCGTGACGGCGCGAATTCCGCTCGGCGGTTGAGGCCCGCGCCTCAAACCAGGAGCTTGCGGATCTGCGCGCTGACGACGTCGATCAGCGATACCGTCAGCGACGATGATGATGATGATCGCCGCCGTCTCCGAATAGTGGAACGCGCGGATGTTCTCGTAGAGCGAGTGGCCGATGCCGCCGGCCCCGACGATGCCCAGCACCGTGGCGGAACGGACGTTGGTCTCGAACCGATAGAGCGTGAAGGAGCTCCACAGCGGCATCACCTGCGGCACGATGCCGAAGATCACCTCCTGCACGCGCCTGGCGCCGGTTGCGCGGATGCCCTCGACGGGACGCGGATCGATCGCCTCGACCGCCTCGGAGAACAACTTGGCAATGATGCCGACGTTGTGGATGGCGAGCGCCATCACGCCGGCGAAGGGGCCAAGCCCGACCGCCACCACGAACAGCAGCGCAAACACGATCTCGTTGATGGCGCGGCAGGCGTCCATCAGCCGGCGCAGGGGCTGGACGACCAGTTGCGGCGCGACGTTGGCCGCGCACAAAATCCCCAAAGGCGCGCCGACCAGCACCGCAAGCGCCGTGCCCCACACCGCGATCTGCACGGTCTCGATCATATCCTTGAGGTAGTCTTCGCCATCGTGGAAGTTCGGCCGCAAGAAGCCGGACGCGAACTCCGCCATGTTGCGCCAATCGGTGACGATATTGACGGCCTTGTACATCTCGGTCGGAGCGAAGCTCCAGGCGAGCAGACCCGACGATGATGAGCCAGACGAGATGCTGGCGCAGCCGGGATGCAAGCGGCAGCCGCGGCACCGCGATGCTGGTCAGATCCACGGTGCGATGGTCTCGAGCAACCGACATGATGCCTCGCTGCGGGACGGCGGCGCGGGCCCGATGAGCCTGCGCCGCCGCGCCCGAACTATGCCTGGAAGGGAGCTCTACTTCTTGAGCGCGGCGAGCTGCTTGCCAAGCTCGTCGAACTGCTTCTTGAGCGGCGCGAGCTGGGCCTTCTTGTCGGCATCCGACAGCTTGGCGTCGCCCTCGATCTTCACGATCGACTTGTTGACCTCCATCTGCCGGATCGGCAGCAGCTGGTTGTTGTCCGACTTGCTGAACGGCGCCCAGCCGCAGCTCGGCCAGCACCTTCTTCTCCGCCTCGTCCTTGGTGCCGTAGGAGAAGATGAAGTCGGCGATCTTGGCCTTGGTCGCGGCATCGAGGTCCTTGCGCCACACCAGCGGATCGGACGGGATCAGCGGCGAGGTCCAGATCACGCGGATCTGCTCGGCCTTGTCGGGCGCCGTCTTCTTCAGGCGCTCGAGGTTCTCGTTGTTGTTGGCGGCGGCGTGCACCAGCTTGTTGGCGACGGCCAGGGCGTTCGCCTCGTGGTTGGCGGTGCGAACGGTCTTGAAGCAGTTCTTCGGGTCGATGTTGCGGGCCGAGAACACGAACGTCGTCGGCACCAGGAAGCCCGAGGTCGAGTTCGGATCGCCGATGCCGAAGTCGAGGCGTCTTGTCGCACTTGAGCACGTCGTCGAGCTTCTGGAACGGGCTGTCCTTGTGCACGATGATGTGCGACCAGTAGCCGGGGTTGCCGCCCTTGTCGACGCGTCTGGGCGAAGATCTCGCCGTCGGCGCGGTCGACCGCCTCCATCGCCGACTTGTTGCCGAACCAGGCGATCTGGACCTTCTTGAAGCGCATGGCCTCGATCACGCCGGCGTAGTCGGAGGCGAAGAACGCCTTGACCTTGAGGCCGGTCTTCTTGGCCATGTCGGCCAGGAACGGGTCCCAGATCTTCTTGAGGTTGGAGCTGGATTCGGTCGAGATGATGCCGAAGTCGATCTCGGTCGGCTGCGCCGAGGCGACATTCGCCGCACCGCTGAGACCCATGATCATGGCGGCAGCGAGCAGTGACTTGCGAACCATCGATTTACTCCTCTGTGATGACGACCGGACGATGTGCCCGGATCGCATTGTGCGGATCAGGAAGTCGCCGGCCCGGGCGCCTGGGCTCGTGCCGGCACCTGATCGGATCAACCGCCCACACTCGCGAGGGCGTAGTCGCCGCTGGCTGCCAGCGCCGGCTGGCGTTGCGGGACATGTGCATTCGCTCGCGCGCCGCCGGTGGCGTGCGAGGTATCGAGACCCGGCAGGAACAGCTGCTCGCTTTCCGCGCCATAGAGCTCGGCAAGGAACTCCGCGGTCAGGGCGCTCGACGGGCCGTCATAGACGATCTGCCCGTTGCGCAGCGCGATCGTGCGCGGGCAGTAGCTGAGCGCGTATTCGACCTGGTGCAGCGACACCAGCACCGTGGTGCCGTCCTCGCGGTTGAGCTTCGCCAGGATGTCCATCACCCGGCGCGCCGCGCTCGGATCGAGCGAGGCGATCGGCTCGTCGGCGATCAGGATATCGGCGCCTTGGACCAGCGTGCGGGCGATCGCCGCGCGCTGCTGCTGGCCACCCGACAGCTCGGACCCGCGTTTCAGCGCCTGCTCGCCGATCCCGACGCGGTGCAGCGCCTGCATGGCGCGAAGCTTCTCGTCGCGCGTGAACCGCCCGAGCGTTCCCCGCCAGGCCGGGATCCTGCCAAGGAAACCCAGGCAGACGTTGGTCAGAACCGAAAGCCGCGGAACCAGATTGAACTGCTGGAAGACGATGCCGACGCGCGAGCGCAACGTCTTGGCGGACGCGGCAATTCGCCCGCGCTCCTGCATCGCCGTGCCCTGGATGCTGATCGTCGGCCGCCATCCCGCGCGTCGATCGCAACCAGACCCGCGATCGCGCGGATCAGCGTGGACTTGCCCGAGCCCGAGGCTCCGATCAGCGCGACCATCTCGCCGCGCTCGATGCGCATCGACAGGCCGCGCAAGACCGGCTCGCCGGGCCTGAACGACTTGGTTACGTCGCTCACCTCGATCGCCGGAGACTTCATCCCGCACCCCGCTGGCTACTTACGGGCTCACGTAGCGGGCGCACATGACAAGTTCACAACAGCGGGGCGGCGCCGGTGCGTGGGCGGCTTCCGGATAACGCCGAAGGCGAACGCTGTCACAGTGCCTTCATGCAGCTTTCCTAGGTAGGCCCCATGCAAGCAGACGGCCTGTCTCATGACGATCCGGCCCAGCGTGGCCGGCAGCAACTGATGCGCGTGTGCGCGCAGGCGACGGCGGACGAGCTGGCGTCGGCTCTTGCGCGCCTCGAGCCGACGCCGGCGTACGAGATGATGCGCGCGCCCGAGATCGGGCTCGTCATGCTGCGCGGGCGCATCGGCGGAGACGGAGCGCCGTTCAATTTCGGCGAGGCAACCGTTAGTCGCGCCGTGGTGCAGGCTGCGGACCGGCGAGATCGGTTTCGGCTGGCGGCTCGGCCGTGCGCTCGAGGCGGTCCGCGCCGGTGCCATCATCGATGCGCTGTGGCAGAGCCCGGCCTGGCGGGACCGGGTCGTCGACGAGGTCCTGCATCCCCTCGGCCTGCGTCAGCAGCGCGACCGCGACCGTGCCGACGAGCAGGCGGCCGCGACCAAGGTCGATTTCTTCACAATGGCGCGCGGGGGAGATTGACGTGACGCCGCCAGCAACAGCGTCAGCCGGACCGGTGGCTGGGTTCTCCAACCCCGTTCTCGATTCCCAGGCCGACTTCCGCCGCATCATGACGGCAATGTCCGAGCCCGGCACCATCGTGACGCTGCCATGCCTGCCTGGCGCGGCGTTGCCGCTGGGTCCGGCAGCAACCGCGCTCGCGCTCACCGTGTGCGACTACGAGGCGCCGGTGTGGCTCGACCCGTTCCTGTCGCGTGCGCCGGGCATTGCCGAGTTCGTGCGCTTCCATACCGGCGCGCGGCTGGTCGAGGCGCCGGCCGACGCGGCGTTCGCCTTTGTCGGCCGAGCGGCGGATCTGCCCCAGCTTGTCCGCCTTCGCGATCGGCAGCCTCGACTATCCGGAGCGCTCGACGACGGTCGTGATCGAGGTCGATCGCCTGTCCAATGGCGCAGGCTGGCGGCTCACCGGTCCCGGCATCGCGGCCGATGTGCGTCTGGAAGCCGGGCCGCTGCCCGCGACCTTCACCGAGGAGCTCGCTGCAAATCGCGCGCTCTTCCCTTGCGGAGTCGACGTCGTGCTGTGCTGCGGTACGAGGCTCGCGGCGCTGCCGCGCTCGACGCGCCTGGAGATTTGAGGGGTCATGTACGTAGCCGTCAAAGGTGGCGAGCGCGCGATCGACAACGCGCACGCGCTTGCTTGCCGTCGAACGCCGCGGGGACCCGGCGGTGCCCGAGTTGACCCTGCCGCAGATCGACGAGCAGCTGACGCTCGCCGTCGACCGGGTCATGAGCGAGGGCTCGCTCTACGACCGGGAGCTCGCCGCGCTCGCGATCAAGCAGGCGCGCGGCGATCTGATCGAGGCGATATTCCTGGTCCGCGCCTTTCGCACGACGCTTGCCGCGCTTCGGCTTTGCCGAGCCGGTCGACACCAACGCGATGGCGCTGCGGCGCCGCATCTCGGCAACGTACAAGGATCTGCCGGGCGGGCAGATCCTGGGGCCGACCTTCGACTACACGCACCGGCTGCTCGACTTCGCGATGGCGGGCGCAAGAACGCCGCCGCCGACGCCGCCCTCGAGCCCCGGTGCAGCACTGGCGAATGCGCCCAGCGTGACGGGCCTGCTCGACGCCGAGGGCCTGATCGAGCGCAATCCGGAACCAGTCGCGGACCGCGCGGCGGGCGATCTGACCCGCGATCCGCTGAGCTTTCCGGCGGCACGCGACCTGCGCCTGCAGAACCTTTCGCGCGGCGACGAAGGCTTCCTGCTCGCACTCGGCTATTCGACGCAGCGCGGATACGGGCGGACGCATCCGTTCGTCGGCGAGATCCGCTTCGGGACGGTCGAGGTCGAGTTGTTCGCCGAGGAGGTCGGCTTTGCGGTCCCGCTCGGGCGGATCGACGATCACCGAATGCGAGATGGTCAATCAATTCAACGGCTCGGCGAAGGCACCGCCGCAGTTCACGCGCGGCTACGGGCTGGCGTTCGGGCAGTCCGAGCGCAAGGCGATGTCGATGGCGCTCGTCGATCGTGCGCTCCGGGCGGAAGAGCTCGGCGAGGAAGTGAAGTCGCCGGCCCAGGACGACGAGTTCGTGCTGTCGCACTCCGACAACGTGCAGGCGACCGGCTTCGTCGAGCATTTGAAGCTGCCGCACTACGTCGATTTCCAGTCGGAGCTGCAACTGGTGAGGCAGATGCGGGCGGAGCACGCGATGGCCACGGCCGATCTGACGGCGCCGCCCGACGGCGTCAAGGAGGCAGCGGAATGACGGCTGCAGAGGCGGGGCGCGCGGCGGCGTCACCATACAACTTTGCCTATCTCGACGAGCAGACGAAGCGCATGATCCGCCGGGCGATCCTCAAGGCGATCGCGGTTCCGGGGTATCAGGTGCCGTTCGCCTCGCGCGAGATGCCGATGCCCTACGGCTGGGGCACGGGCGGCGTGCAGGTGACGGCGTCGATCCTCGGACCGGACGACGTTCTGAAGGTGATCGACCAGGGCGCGGACGACACCACCAATGCCGTCTCGATCCGCCGCTTCTTCGCCAAGACGGCCGGCGTCGCGACGACCACCGCGACGCGCGACGCGACCGTCATCCAGACCCGCCACCGCATCCCCGAGGCGCCGCTCGCGGCCGGCCAGATCCTCGTCTACCAGGTGCCGATCCCCGAGCCGTTGCGCTTCCTCGAGCCGCGCGAGACCGAGACCCGGCGCATGCATGCGCTGGAAGAGTACGGCCTGATGCACGTCAAGCTCTACGAGGATATCGCCAAGCACGGCGCACATCGCCACCACCTACGCCTACCCGGTGAAGGTCGCCGGCCGCTACGTGATGGACCCCTCGCCGACGCCGAAGTTCGACAATCCGAAGCTGGACATCGCTCGCCGGCGCTGCAGTTGTTCGGCGCCGGCCGCGAGAAGCGCATCTACGCCATTCCTCCGCTACACCGACGTGGTCAGCTCGACTTCGAGGACCATCCCTTCGAGCGCGACGCGGTTCGCCGACCCGTGCGGCTGTGCGGGGCAACGGGCGTCTATCTCGACGAGATCATTCTCGACGACAGCGGCGGGCGCATGTTCGTCTGCTCCGATACCGACTACTGCGAGTCAGGCGCGCCGACGGCCATCACGGCACGATGTACGGCGAGCCGGCGGGACAGGCGCTGCGGGAGCGCGAGCCATGAGCCGCTCGCCCGAGCCGCTGCTCTCGGCGCGCAAGGCCTCACCCAGCTTCTACGGCGCCCAGACCGGCTGCGTCGATGTCGATCTCGACCTCAATCCGGGCGAGGTGCTCGCGGTCGTCGGCGAGTTCGGGTCGGGCAAGTCGACGCTGCTGATCGCTGCTGTCGACCCAGCTGCCGGCGTCCCGCGGCGTCGTCAGCTATCGCATGCGCGACGGCGCAGATGCGCGATCTGTTCGAGCCTCAACGACGCCGAGCGCCGCTTCTGATGCGCACCGACTGGGGCTTCGTCGCACCAGGATGCGCGCGAGCGGCCTGCGCATGAACGTATCGGCCGGCGGCAACGTCGGCGAGCGGCTGATGGCGGTCGGCTGGCGGCACTACGGCCGGATCCGCGGCGAGGCAGACGACTGGCTGGCGCGGGTCGAGATCGAGGCGGAGCGCATCGACGATACGCCGGCGACCTTCTCGGGCGGCATGCGCCAGCGCCTGCAGATCGCCAGGAACCTGGTGACGCGGTCCGCGCCTCGTGTTCATGGACGAGCCGACCGGCGGCCTCGACGTGTCGGTGCAGGCACGGCTGCTCGATCTCCTGCGCGGCCTCGTGGCCGATCTCGGGCTCGCCGTCGTGCATCGTCACGCACGATCTGGCGGTGGCGCGGCTGCTGTCGCACCGGATCATGGTGATGCGGCACGGCCGCGTGATCGAGACCGGCCTCACCGACCAGGTGCTCGACGATCCGCGCGAGCCCTACACCCAGCTGCTCGTCTCCTCGGTGCTCGCAGGTATGACCCAGATCGCGCCAGTGCGTCGATGCTGGCTCGAAGGCGTCGCCAAGACCTTCATGCTGCACCTGCGCGGCGGCGCTGCGCCTGCCGGTGGTCGCGCGGCGTGTCGCTTCGACGTGCGCGGCGGGCGAATGCGTCGTGCTCGCGGGCCCTCCGGCGTCGGCAAGTCGTCGATCCTGCAAGATGATCTACGGCAACTACCGCTCCGATGCCGGCCGCATCCTGGTCCGCGACAAGCGAGGCTGCGGTGGATATCGCGCAGCGCGGCGCCGCACGACATGCTCCGCCTGCGACAGGCGACGATCGGCTACGTCAGCCAGTTCCTGCGCATCATCCCGCGCGTCGCCGCGCTCGACATCGTCGCCGCGGCCGCCGCGATCGCACGGGCACGACGCGGAGGCAGCGCGCGCGCGCGCCGAGCGGCTGCTCGACCGGCTCAATCTCCCCGAGCGGCTGTGGCAGCTGCCGCCGGCGACCTTCTCCGGCGGCGAGCAGCAGCGCGTCAACATCGCCCGCGGCTTCATCGGCGAGCATGCCGATCCTGCTGCTCGACGAGCCGACCGCCTCGCTCGACGCGCGCGAACCGCAGCGTGGTCGTCGACCTGATCAACGAGCGCAAGGCGGCCGGCGTGGCCATCCTCGGCATCTTCCACGACGAGGACGTGCGCAATCGCGTCGCCGATCGCGTGATCGACGTCGCGCGGTTTACGCCCCACTGATGCTGTCTCGAGGATCGCAGGCCCATGCCGCCATCGCCGACCACCGACTACGTCCTGAGCGACGCCGCATCGTGCTGGCCGACCGGATCGTGCCGCACGGCTGGGTCGCGGTCGCCGACGGGCGGATCGTCGAGATCGGCGAGGGCCGGGCGCCGGAGCGCGGCGATCGACTCTGGACGGCGACACTGCTGCTGCCGGGCCTGATCGAGCTGCACACCGACCATCTGGAGAGCGCATCTTCGAGCCGCGCCCGCAGGTGCGCTGGCACGCCGTTGGCCGCCGTGCTCGCCTACGACGCGCAGATCGCGGCATCCGGCATCACGACGGTGTTCGACTTGCCTGCGCGTCGGCACCGACAGCGACAACGCCGAGGACCGCGACGCGTTGATCGAGACCGCGGCGACGCTGACCGAGGCCGGCCGAGACCAGGGACTGCTGCGCGCCGAGCACCGCACGCACCTGCGCTGCGAGATCTGCTCGCCCGACGTGGTCGAGGCAGGTCGATGCGCTTTCTCGGCCGCTATCCGGTCGACCTCGTCTCGCTGATGGATCACACGCCGGGCCATCGCCAGTTTCGCGATATCGACAAGGCAAGGGTCTATTACGGCGGCAAGTGCGGGATGAGCGAGTCCGAGTTCGCCGCGTTCACCGCCGAGCGGGTCCGCCTGCACGAGCGCAACGCCGTGGCGCACCGCGCGCGAGATCGTGCGCATCGCTCGCGCTCGCTCGATCCCGATCGCCAGTCATGACGACACCACCCTCGAGCACGTCGCCGAAAGCCAGGCGGACGGCGCCCGCATCGCCGAGTTCCCGACGACGCGCGAGGCCGCCGCCGCCTCGCACGCGCAAGGCATCGCCGTGATGATGGGCGCACCCAACGTGGTGCGCGGCGGCTCCCACTCGGGCAATGTCGCGGCGGAGGATCTCGCGCATGATGGTACCCTCGACCTGATGTCGTCGGACTACATTCCGGCCAGTCTGATCCAGGCCGCCTTCGCGCTGCCGGAGCGGGTTCGTTCCATTTCGCTGCCGCAAGCGGTGCAAATGGTCTCGGCGACCCCTGCCCGCGCTGTCGGTCTCGGCGATCGCGGCCAGATCGCGCCGGGTCTGCGGGCCGACCTCGTGCGCGTTCAAACGGTGCGGGTGCCGATCGTGCGGGAAGTCTATCGTGAGGGCCGGCGGATTGTCTGACCCGCTCGACACCGGCGTTGGAGGTGGGGGCGTGCGGCGTCCGGGTGGACGGCTTGTGCTCGTCGTGGGGCCAAGTGGTGCCGGCAAGGACACTTTGCTAAGCGCGGTCCGGGATCGGCTCGCGGCGCACAGCTGCTATGTCTTCGTGCGCCGCGTCATTACCCGCCCGCCGGACCGGCATGAGGAGCACGAGCCAGTCTCGGTGGCCGAGTTCGAGGAACGCGAGCGCCGGGGCGACTTCGCCTTGAGCTGGCGTGCGCACGGCAATTGCTATGCCATCCCGATCGAGATCAATGCGCGTATTGGCGCCGGCGCGATCGCGATCTGCAACGCCTCGCGCACGATGATCGCCGCGGCGCGGCAGCGCTACCCGTCGGTCCAGGTGATCGAGATCACGGCCCCGCCGGATTTGCTGGCCGAGCGGCTGGCCCGGCGCGGGCGCGAGACCACGACCTCCCAGGCCGAGCGGATGTCGCGCCGCATTGTGCTCGATCCGACCGGATCAAGTGACATCTGTATCAACAACTCGGGCGCGATCGAGGAGAGTGTCGCGCTGTTCCTGGCCGCGCTCGGGGCGCCGCCAGACGTATCCGGCGAAAACCAGGCTTGACCTCGCGCTTGATGATTGTGGCTTTTCAAGGTCGGTATCCAACCGCGTGTAAATAGCGTAGACTGCATGATCAACGTGGTTCGCGCCCCGGCCATGGAGGTCAATATGCGTAGAGCGTTGCTCGCCTTGACCTGCGTTATCGCAGGTTCAATGGCCCTTTCGTTAGAACCAGAACGAGCAAATGCAGGGGGGTATGACTACTACGACTATGGGCGGTACGCGGCACCGCGGTATTATGCGCCTGCGCCGTATTATCCGGCACCAGCCTATTATGTAGTGCCCGTTGATCCATATTACGTCCGGCCGGCATACCGGTACGTGCCGCCGCCAGTCGTTTATTATGCGCCACCTGTATATGTCCGCCCCGCCAGCTGCGGGCGCTATCGGTACTGGACCGGCGACTACTGCGCAGATGCGCGGTATCGGCGGCCTTACCTGGGGCCACGCTGGTAGTCCAGTCGCCATGCCTGTGGAACTCGCTGCCCCTGGTGCCAGCCATGGGCAAGCGTCCCATCGGCGCCGCGACCATCACTGGGCAAGGTTGGCGGCGACCGCGTCCTCGTTCCACTCGAGGCCGACGCCGGCAACATCCGGGATGTGCAGCAGGCCGTCCCTGATCGCGTAGGGCCTCAGCAGGATAGGATCAGCCCAGTCTTGCCACTCGAGCCAGTGCGCGGTCTCCGTCGCCCGCATGACGTGTGCCGCGACCTCCGGGTAGAGGTGCGTTGAGATCGGAACGCCGGCTGCCCCAGCGATAGCGGCGGCCCGCATCCAGCCGGTGACACCGCCGATGCGCATGAAGTCCGGCATGACGAGGTCGCAGGCCTTCCTCTGGAGCGCCTTGTGCAGCTCGCGCGGGCCATAGAAATTCTCGCCGATCTGAAGCGGTGTCTTGAGCTCCGCGGCAAGCTGAACGCAGCCGTCGAGGTTGTCATAGACGATCGGCTCCTCGATCCAGGCGAGGTCATGATCATCGATCATGTGGCAGCGCCGCAGCGCCTCGGCGAGGTTGAGCCCCTGGTTGAAATCCACCATCAGTTCCATGTCGCAACCGACGGCTTTGCGGACTGCGTCCAGGGTCGCCAGATCATCCGCGGGACGGTCGCGCCCGAGCCTCAGCTTGAGGCCGGTGAAGCCGCCTTCGTCCCTGAGCTCGAGCGCCTCCGCCGCGACCGCCTCGGGCTCCCTCAGCCACAGTCCGTTGCTGTTGTAGGATCTCACCGGCCCGATCGAGCCGCCGAGAAGCACGCAGAGCGGCTGGCCCGCCGCCTTGGCCAACGCGTCCCAGGCGGCCATGTCGAGGCCCGAGGCAGCGATCATCGACAGGCCTTCGTAGCCGACGAAGTGGAGCGACTTGCGCGCTGCGTCGAACAACTCGAGCGGGGCGACACGGCGGCCTTTGAACAGAGCCCCGAGATCGTGCAGCGCCGGCACCAGATAGCGCATCGATTTCACGATGTAGGGTTCGAGGTAGCTGCGTCCGACGATGCCTTCCTCGGTGACGAGATCGATCAGGATGAGTGGCCACTCGGTAATCGTGGCGATGCGCGCAACGACCGGCCGCTTGAGCTTGAGCACGACCGGGCGGGCGCTGATGCTGCGCAAGGTCAGCGGCGCGTGATGCATGTGAGGCGCCTCCTGTTGCTGGCGCCGGATGATGTTCCGCGCCACGCCCATGATTGGGATGGGGTGGGACAAACATCGGGCGATGGCGTAGCGTTGTAAATTCACTAAGCGGTATACATTGCCGTGGGGATCAGCGATGCCACGCGATGCGGTCCAGACCCGAAAGCGCATCCTCGATGCGGCCTACCGGCTGTTCCGCCGGCAGGGCTACAGCCGCGTGAGCATGGACGAGATTGCGGCAGCCACGACCGTCACCAAGCGCACGCTGTACTATCACTTCACGAGCAAGGACCAGCTGCTGGCAGACGTCCTCGAGGCACAGCATCATTTGGCCTTGGCTGCGTTTCGGACCTTTGGCGATCGTCTGTCGGGATCACCCGAGGCCATCGTCGACGGGTTGTTCAAGGAGCTTGCCGTCTGGTCGGACAAGCCCCGTTGGGCGGGCTCGGGCTTTACCCGACTCGTCATTGAGCTTGCCGATCTTCCCGGGCATCCGGCGCGGCTCATCGCCCGCCGGCACAAGGCGATGCTCGAGGGTCACCTGGCGGAGCTGCTGGCGCGATCCGGCGTTGCACGAGCGACCGAGGTGGCCCGTGAGATCTGGCTGCTGTCGGAGGGCGCGATCTCCCTCATTCTCGTCCACGGTGATCGCGGCTATGCGGCAGCGGCGGCGCAGGCGGCGAGGAAGCTGCTGCGTGGTCGCACGCCAGGATCTCGCGTGGCTCGTCGAACAGCCGCGGGCGGTTGAGCCGCTCGGCGCCGGTCAACGGGCCACTCGCTCCGGCCTCGGCGGCCTCGCAGATTTCACCGGGCACATTTTGCAGAATGCGGTATGGTTCGATCAGGGAACTTGCCGGTTCCATGAACCGGGCTCCATGCCGTTCGCCGAGGTGGTCCCATGAACCGGCGCGATGTCATCACCCTGATTTCCGGCGCGGCGGCTGCATGGCCGTTCGCCGCGAAGGGACAGGGGCAGGGGCGAAGGACGCCGGTGATCGGCTTTCTGCGCGCGGGCGAGCCGCCCAAGGAGTTCATCGAGGCGTTCCAGCACGGCCTGCGGGAGCAAGGCTACGTCGCGGGCCAGAATGTCACCATCGAATTCAGGATCGGCAGCACCGAGCAGCTGCCGCAACTCGCCGAGGATCTGGTCCGGTCGAACGTCGATGTCATCCTGGCGTCGGCCTCCTCGGCGGCGGTTGCGGCCAAGCGGGCGACCACGTCGATCCCGATCGTCATGGCGGCCGTCTACCATCCCGTCGAGGTCGGAGTTGTCTCGTCGCTGGAGCGTCCGGGAGGCAACGTCACCGGCACTGCCGTAACCGCCGGGGACATGGCCGGGAAGCGCCTGCAGCTGCTGCGCGATCTGGTCCCGACGATGCAGCGCGTGGCAATGCTGTCGCATGAGGGGCACGCGAGCAATCCGGTGCAGCTCGAGGCGGTCGAAACGGCGGCGCGCTCGCTCGGCGTGCAGCTGGAGGTGGCGACGGTGCGCAGCGAGGATGATTTCGCGCCGGTGCTCGCGTCATTGCGCGGGGTCGACGGGCTGCTGCACGCCGATACGCCGCTGTTCAACAGCAACCGTCAGCGCTTCCTGAAGGCGGTCGCAGATGCCCGGCTGGCCGCGATCCATCCGCTCAGAGGCTACCCCGACGAGGGCGGCCTCATCTCGTACGGCGCCGACGTACCGGACCTGTTCCGGCGCGCGGGCACGTACGTGGCCAAGATCCTCAAGGGCGCGAGCCCAGCCGACCTGCCGGTGGAGCAGCCGACCAGGTTCGAGCTGGTGATCAACCTCAAGACCGCGAGAGCACTCGGCCTGACCGTGCCGCCTGCCCTGCTGGTGCGTGCGGAAGAACTGATCGAATAGCGATCGAAGTTGCGATCCAGTCGCATGCACTCTAGCAGTTTCGTCAACAAGCGGGCGAGAGAGCCATTGCCGGAGTGTTTCATGAAGCAGCGCGTGCTTTGCTCATGGAGTAGTGGAAAGGACAGCGCATGGGGCCTGCACGCCCTCCGCGCTTCCGGCGCCGTGGAGGTAGTCGGCCTGCTCACCACCGTGAACGAGCACTCTGGCTACGTGCCGATGCACGAAACGCCCGAGGATCTGCTCGATGCCCAGGCCGAGGCGATCGGCCTGCCGCTGTTCAAGGTTCGCGTGCCCGATCCCTTCGAGCCCATGCGTTATGCGTCCGATATGCGGCAGTTCCTGGCGCATGCCAAGCAACAGGGCGTGACAGCGGTGGCGTTTGGCGATCTGTACCTGGCGGATTTGCGCCGCGCGCGCGAGGAGAAGCTGGCCGAAATTGGATTGGAGGCATTGTTCCCGCTGTGGGGGCGGGCGACGGACGTCCTCGCCCGCCAGATGGTTGCGGGCGGATTGCGCGCCCAGGTCGCGTGCGTGGACACCCAGGTGCTGCCCGCGTCGCTGGCGGGTGCGGCGTTTGACGAGGCGATGCTGGATCAGCTTCCACCTGGTGTGGACCCCTGCGGCGAACGCGGAGAGTTCCACACGTTCGTGTGGGACGGACCTATGTTCGGCAGGCCGGTGAAGTTCCAGGTCGGGCCGCGCCTTGTCGCCGAGAACATCGCGCGCGCCACGTTGCGCAGCTCGCCCGAGCCGGAGGCCGTTCCGGCCTGGGTGCCGCCAGAGTTACGACAGTCGATGGACCTTGACGAACTAGCAAGCGAGATCGACGTGCTGTCGGAGCGTGACCGTCTGGAAGCGGTGCTCGGAGTGCACGTCGCCGCCTACGCGGCATCGGCGCGCGGCGAGCCGCATGGGTTGTGCGCGACTTTTCAATGGGCAGAGCTCAACCCGGCGCAACTCGCGCAGCTCAGGGACGCGGAGTCCCGGTTTCCGGGGGCGCTTTTTGTCGCCTACGCGCGTCCGTTACTGCGCCATCAGAGCATGGGGCAGCGAACCAAGGCGCGGTGAAACGCGCGGCTGAGGCAAGGTCCCGGCCATCAGCGGCGCGCGAAGTCCGCACCCAGCGTTCAGTCATGCTTTGTCTGCGCACGCATATCCGAAGGTGTCATAAGGTAACGTCGCTTGAAGCGCCGGTTGAAATGCGAAAGATCGCCGAAGCCCGCCTCGAACGCGATCGAGGTGATCGACCAAGTCGCATAGCGCGGACTTGTCAGCATGCTGCGAGCGGCATCGAGCCGGCGTTCGAGGGCAAAGTCTGAGAAGGTGGTTCCGGCCTCCTCGAACAGCATCTGGACATAGCGAGGCGAAATGCCCTGACGCGCGGCAAGCTGATCAAGATGTGAGCACGGCGTTTTGGATCAGGTCGGCCTTGATTGCTTCGAGTCGCGCGGCGCGGACGCCCCGCTGGTTCGCAATTGCCCGGCCCTCGCCTGTCGCGCCAATGGCCAAGGCAATCAGGTCGTAGACGTGCGTGGCCGAGAGCCGGCCGAGTTGCGGGTCGGCAATGCGTTCGGGCAGGTTCGCGACATAGGCCCGCAACAGTGATAGCGCTTCCGTATTGCCGGGAATGCATTGCGCGGCGGCGGCTTCCACGTTCGCAAGCGTTGCGATTGCGCTGAACGGCACGCGCACGGAAATATAGGTTGTGCCCACGAACTGCAGCACCGCTGGCTCGCGGTATACCAGGAGCACTCCATCCCCAACCAGCGGCACGCCTTCTCGCCCGCCCTGTGTCAGGGCCATGTGCCCGCCGGTCTTCATCATCAGGCAGACCGTGTCCTCGCCATCGGCAAGCCTTAACGCCGGGCGCGTCACGCGCGCCGTCAGAGAGGACAGCATCTTGGCCCGGCGCAGGCCTGGCGCCACGTGCATCTCCATTTCGACCGCATGGCCTGGCTCGGCATCGATCTCGAGGCGGATCGACTGATCGAAGAGCTCGCGCAGCGCAGGCAGACGCTTCGAATGGGGAAGCGCGCTCGTCGAAAAGTGCAAGGATCTACAGTCTCGCTCCTCGACTTTCATCATAGTCTCTCCCGAGAGCCGACGCGCGCGGCTGCGAGATCGCATTTCAGGTGGATTGGCTGTCCATCCCCGCGCACGACGCGAGCGAATTGCCAGTTCGTCCACAGCATAGCGGGATTTCGTGCAAGTCCAAGCCAGGGCCGGAAATTGCCGCAAACAATGGGCCACCGTCAGCCAAGGAGAGGACACATGCTCAAATCCACATCGCTCAAATCCAGATGGGCGATTTGCGCCGCACTTGCAGCGCTGGCATGGGCGAACCCGGTCGCAGCCCAGCAAAGCTTGCCGGCCGCAGTGAACCAGACACAGGGCATCAAGCGCATACCGTTGCAGCGCTTCGACGTGCCCGGAACTGCCTATGAGACCGTGATCGGCATTGCCGAGATCGCACCGAACATCTCGATCGGGCGTCACACCCATCCGGGGCCGGAGTCGGGCTACGTGATGGAGGGTGGTTTCGAGCTGCTGATCGATGGTGAGGCGCCGCGGCTGCTCAAGGCCGGTAAATCCTACAAAGTGCCCCCACGCACCATTCACGATGCGAAGACCGGCCCCGATGGCGCCAAGGTGATCGCCACCTACGTCGTCGAAAAAGGCCAGCCGCTCGCGTCTGCTTCCAAGTGAGACGGTGCGGGGTGCCGGGCGCGCAGCGAAGCAGCGGCGCCAGTCAATTGCCGGGCCGATGCCCGGCGACACGTGGGCGTGGACGGCCATGGTGCTCTGCCGTCCATGTGGAAATGGGGCTTCCTAGCGCGAACCGCCCAACAGCTGCTCGATCTTGTCGAACTGTTGCTCCCAGCCAAGCGACGCCAAGAGCTTCATGATGAGCGGGATGCCATCTTCCCGAATGTGCACCTTGGTGCCGCCTTCGATTGCTACAAAGTCTGTCGTCACTGTCACCGCGTCAGGCCACCGCCCGGGTACCGGCACGGACGAGCCCGGCAAAGGCCGTCCCTCGGCGTCGGCAAAGGACATCGTCTGAACGATGCGCCTTCCAGGCACGACCTCGAGATAGGTGCCGACGTTCGCTGAATCCGACCCGGACGGCGAGCGCATCACAAGCAGATAAGTCCCGCCTGTCCTCAAATCGCTTTTGACAATGGGTGCTGAATAATTCTTCGGTCCCCACCATTTCTTGATCGCGTCTGGTTGCTCCCAGAGCGCCCAGAGCTGCGCGGGCGTGTGCTTGAAGGTCCGCGACACCTTGACGGTCGACGGGATGAGCCACGCGATACAGCCGAGCAAGATCAACAGCCCGAAACCTCCCCCGACAATCTTCAATGTGGTCATCGCTCCCCCAACAGATAGCTGCTGACAACATATACCGAGTGGTTTATAAACGAGTCAATTGAATAAGGATCGCTCCATGACCGATGCCCTGAGCGCAAAGTTCGCGGCGCTGGCCGACCCGACACGGCGCGCCATTCTGGCCCGGCTTGCCTTGGGGGAGGCGACGCTGAGCGAGTTGTCGAAGCCGTTCGACATGACCGTTCCCGCCGTCGCCAAGCACATCAAGGTTCTCGAGGACGTCGGGCTCGTTAGCCGAGGCAAACGCGCACAGATGAAGCCCGTTCGCCTCGAGCCGGCAGCGCTGAAGGAGCCAGCCGAATGGCTCGAAAAATATCGTCGTTTCTGGGTCGGCAGTTTTGACCGGCTGGAAAGCCTTCTCGCCCAGAAGAAGCCTCGGAAAGGTAAGTAGCGTGAATACTTCGGATCATAGCCTTCGCATCGAGAGAGAATTCAACTGCTCTCGGCAAAGGCTCTGGCGGGCCTGGACCGATCCGGAGCAACTCGTCCGTTGGTTCGGCCCCGACCATGCGCCGGCCAGCAATGTTGCCGCCGATGTCCGCCCGGGCGGCGCTTGGCGCGCGTGCCTCGACGCCAAGGAGAACGGAGGCTCGCTATGGGTATCGGGCCATTTCGAAGAGGTCGTTGCGAATACACGCCTGGTATTTTCCTTCCGCTGGGAAGGAGACGAGCACGAGGATGGCCCCGGGGTTGATACCTGGGTGACCGTGGAATTCATCAAGCTTGATCCCAAACGCACCCGGCTCGTACTCATCCAGACCGGGCTGGTCTCCACACAAAGCGCCGAGGGACATACCGAAGGCTGGAGCAGTTGCCTGGAGCGCCTGGCACGGGCCATCGATCGACTTGAGCACGACCCGCCGAGCAGTCTTGAGACTGCAACACGAAATCGCTCGAGGTAGGCGGATGTCAAAGCGGATCAAGAAGACCTGCAGCCAAGGCCACACCTACCTGAAAATCAGTGACTGTCCGGTGTGCCCGAAGTGCGAAGCCGTCGAGATGGAGGCGGCTTGTTCAGGCTTGCCGAAGATTGGGGCGCCAGCAACGCGCGCCCTGGCTCGCTTGGGCATAACCAAGTTGAGTCAACTCACTTCGCACTCGGAGGCCGAGCTGATCGCTCTGCACGGGTTTGGTCCGAAGGCGCTGAAAATCCTGAAGGACGAACTTTCTTCGAGAGGGATGTCGCTCAAAGAGCAGTTATAGCAGCGGATGCGAGGGCCCCTGCGATCAATCAACTCGGATCGCGTTCTCCTTGGGTCACTCGCATCGATTGTTGGACGGGGCCAACTGCTCGCTTCCTTCCCGACAGCCCGAGGGATCAACCGGAAATCGCTTCGGATTGGTGGTGTCGGGTCACGCCCAACCAGGACTTCTCGCAGCCAAGCTGCCAGCTTCTTATCGCGTCGCAAGCATTGGTCTACTCGGATCAGCCCAATCAGAGTGCGCGACTTGCCGTGCCGATTGCCAGAGCGACGCAGTTCGACCGCGCGACGGTGGATAGACGCGCCGCACAGGACAAATGCGCGAATACCTATGTGATTGAAGTGGCAGTGTAGTTTTGGTCGCCTGCACGAGGTTGTCGAAGAGTTGTTCACTGGGGACGTCGTGTCGGTTCGTAAGCGCTCTTTGTCTCCATTCTGCCATTCAACTTGCTGTACGTGCGGATCGCTCGCCCGCATGCGATTGGAGGAGCCGGGATCCGGCGGGTTATCTTCGATCCGAGGTGACGAAATTGAATACGGCCTCGAACACCGGCTCGGGCTGCTCCAAGAGCATAAAGTGCCCGGCCCGGGGAATGTCCACGAGTTGCACGCGGTCACCCAAGCTATCGCGGAGCGCATGACCGTTGCCGGGAGGTGCTGCATCGTCGTCGAGCCCCTGGACCACTAGCATCGGTGCGGCTCCGGCGGCCCACCAGTCTTCCAACGGCGTGCGGCCGCTCGTGGCAATTTGCGCGATATGCATCTGCGGCCAGCACTCGACCGACTGCAGGACGCGCGGGTCGGATGCGGGCGAGAGCCACCGGGCGCCGAGCGCCGCGCACTCTGGTCCTGACCTCTTTGCCGCGCCGGCATTGCGAAAGGCGGTGCCGAGCGGTGTCGGAGGGCCGATCAGGCCGCCGGCTGCGAGCAGGATGACGCTGCGGACAAGCTCTGGACGATCGGCCGCCAGGCAACGCGCAATTCGGTTGCCGAAGGCGTGACCGAGTAAATGGGCCGGGGCGCAATCGAGAGCCTCGATCACTCCGGCCACATCCGCCGCAAGGTCATGCAGCGAGATACCATCCAGAGATCCGGTGCTGCTCCCTACCCCACGCGTGTTGATTGCAATGATTTGAAATCCAGCAGGCGCCAATCGGCGTGCAAGCTGATCGAAGTAGCCGGTGCTGCAGCCGGCATTGGCGAGCAGAACGAGCGCATCGCCGGATCCATGCAGGGTGCATTCCATGTTCGATTGGCCAATTCCGATCATTCGACGTTGCATTGCCGTCTCCACTCAGGTGGATTTTGATCCGGAGGCCGTCGCTCGATCATTGAATCGGCTTCCGCCACAGCACCCAGAGCTCGCGACGAATCTCGAAACCGAGACGTTGATAGAGGGACACAGCCGCCTTGTTCTCGGGGCGCACATGGAGGAAGGCCGTCTCGCCACGGTTCATTGCGCGCTTTGCCAGGCAGAGCGTCAGACATCCGGCCAATCCTCGGCCTCGCGCCTCGGGATGCGTCGCGATTGCACTCAGCTCGACATAGCCGGGAAGCCGCATGCGCTCGCCGGCCATCGCAACGAGCCGTGAGCCGTCACGAACTCCGACATAGGATCCAAGCTCGATCGTGCGGGGGCCGAATGGGCCGGGCTTGGCGATCTGGGCGAGTTCCATCATGCAAGACATGTCGCCGCGCGTCAGATCGATTGCCGGCGCGATGACAGAGGTCTCGGCGGGCAATCGCGTCATGACCATTTGCAGCATTGGAAACGCATCGACCTTCAACCACCCCGGCGGCAAGGGCTCGTCGGTCAGGCGAAACAGGCGGGCCTCGAGTCCCGGCGGCAAGCCGGGCGCCAGATCGGCGTAGGCTTCAGCGGCGTCATTGGCGATGGCCGAGAACGGCGCCATCTCTCTTGGATAGTGCCGCGCCTGACCCTGACCGATCGCGAAGCGCGCATGAGGCCCGGTCAAGGCATGCCAAACAGGATTTTCGAGATGATCATGCATGTAACCGCCTCTCGCAGTGCTGCAACTCTCCGCCAGCGTCAGGCTGGCTTCGCTTCCCGGCTGCGTTCACCGAGCGGTAGCACCAGGACGGCCGCGGCCACGGCCAGCCAAATCCCGCTCCACCAGACGAGCCCGTATGAAGCTGTCAGATCGAAGAGGTAACCGCCGAGAAAAGCGCCAAGCGACCCGCCGATTGCATGGCCGGCAGAAATGAGCCCCATGGCGAGCCCCATGCGCTCGATGCCGAGATGGCTCGCGACGAGGCTCGCAGTAATCGGCACAGTCGAATAATCGACGACGCCGAAGGCGACGGCAAACAAGAGCAGCGTCTCGTAGCTCGCGGCCACATTCATGAGAATTATGAACGTCAAGCCTCGAAGAACATAGATTGCTGCAAGCAGTGTCGGCCGGTGCACGCGATCGGCGAGCCAGCCTGCCAGTATCATTCCACCGAAGTTGACGGCCGATAGCACTCCGTATGCTGTCGCGCTCGGCAATGGCGGAAATCCACAGAATGCCGAATATGGAATGAGATGCGTCTCGATGATGCCCGTTGTCGTATATCCGCAGAGCAGGAAGCTCCAAAACAGGGCATGGAAGACCGGCTGCCGCACAAGGTCCACAACTTCGGCTCTGAGATCGGTCGGTCGCGCTCGCACTTTCGACGCCACATTGCCCTCTGCCGGGCGATCGAGCATTTTCCAGAGGAGCGGGGTGAGAAGCAGGCACGCCAGAGCCAGCGCAAGGAAGCTCCAGCGCCAACTCGCTGCGGTCAGCATGTACGCGATCAACGGAACGATTACGAACTGCCCCGCCGTGGCGCCGGAGGTGGCGATGCCGATTGCTAGTCCCCGGTTTTCCTCGAACAGCCGAGCCACCCCGGTCGAGACGACGTGTGATCCGACCGCGCCGAAGCCAAGCGCCGAGACCAGACTGAAGCCGATGACGAAAACGAGTTGCGAGCTGCCCACGGCAATAGTGATTGCGCCAAGACCTGCCGCAATCAGTCCAAGGGCGAGTACCGTGCGCGGCCCATGTCTGTCGGCCAGGCGGCCGGCAACAGGCGCCACGCACGCCATGACGATCAGAGCCGCTGCACCGGCGCCCGAGATGAAGCTCTTTGTCCAACCAAGCTCACTCACCCAGACTGGCATGACCAGCCCGAGCGCAGCGCGGGCTGAGAAGACCAGCGCGAGCGCCAGAAAACAAAATCCGACCACAAGCCATGCCGATAGGTGCGAAGACGAAATGCGTGGCGACATCGAAGCTCTCCCTTGACGCGGGGAGAGTGCTGCCTCGACCGACCGGAAGGTAACGAAATCTGAGCGACAGATGTTTAGCTGTGCTAAAGATCGCGGATGAGGATCCCCTTCGAGCTCCTGCATACGTTTGCTGTGGCGGCGAGCGCCAAGCGGATGTCAGCTGCGGCGGCGTCCCTTGGGCTCACGCCCGGCGCCGTCAGCCAAAGGATCAAGGAACTCGAGGCCCAGGTCGGCCATCGCTTGTTGGTGCGATCATCGAAGGGCGTCGAGATGACACGGGCTGGACATCGCCTGTTCGAGCGGATCAGCGACCCATTGAGCGCGCTGGAAACCGCGTACGAGACGACCTGCGGCCGTGTGGATAGCCAGCGCATCGTCGTTACTACGACACCGTCATTCGCCGTGAGCTGGCTGGTCGAGCGATTGGCCGAATTCGCGCGCGCCCATCCCAGGATCGAGATTGCCATTGAAGCTGGCAATACGGTTGTCGATTTGCGTTCCGACCCGGTCGATCTCGCAATTCGGCACGGCCTTGGTGAGTACCCGGGGCTTGTCTCGCATTGGCTGATGGCTCCGGCGCAGATCGTTGTCGGCAGCCCGGCGCTCCTGAAGCAAGGCCCGCCAATCGCCAAAGCCGAAGATTGTCTCAGGTATCCACTGCTTCACGACATTGAGCAAAGGGACTGGGAATATTGGCTCACGGCACTCGGGCGCAAACGAGACGTGCCGAAGGGCGGCCATGCCTTCTCGGATGACACGCTGCTGGTCCGGGCGGCGGTTGCCGGACAGGGCCTGGCATTGGTGTACGACACGTACGCGGCAAACGACATCGCCGCCGGCCGGCTTGTTCAACCGTTCAAGGGAAGATGGCCCAGCAAGTTCGCCTACTACCTCGTCGGTCGTGCCCAAACATTCCGCCGCCCTGCCGTGCGCCGGTTCAAGACATGGCTGATTGAAGCGGCATCGAAAGCGACTTGAGGTTTCAAACGTCGGCCGCAGTCAGGGGTACGTGTCGACGTCGAGCGCGTCCGCCGATCGACCTTGCTGCTGACGGTCTCTCGCATCAACCTATCGGCAGAGACGGTGCAGGTTTCTTGACGGTGCCACAACCGGTCGTGGTAAGCGTTCAATGCTTGTTCAATTACAAGTGTCGGCAGCTGGGCTATAGGCGGCTGTGGGATGAGAGCAAGGTGCTGCCGGTGACGATTCTTGTCGTTGACGACCACGAACTCGTCAGGGATACATCGAGACCGAAGCCGCCGCCGTCGAGCCCTACGAGACCCAGTCTTGTTGACGAAATTGCTTCCTCGTCGCGCCCCGATCCTCGTGGGATGCAGGTATGGTTGATGCCGATCGTGCCGGCACTGTCAGGCGGCGTTTCTCTCCGGTCGCCCTACGGGCACACCTCCGACGAACGCCGCCGCCCCGGGACGCTAGCCCGCTCTTCTCACAGGCTCGCGGATCGTCATCGCGACCGACGCCGCGGGCCGCCTGCCGGCCGCGACCCGCAGGGCGGGGCGAAAATGACGACAGAGTGCGTCGCGTCGCTTGACCATAGTGGCGCTATGCTCGGCGCGCCGCTCCTGCTCTGTCGTCATTTTCCCCTCCGTGCCGACCGCGACCCTGTGAGAACGGCGGGCTAGCCTCAGCGACCGGTGACGACCGCCCGAAGAGAGTCGGCACGACGGAGAAGGTGCAGTAGCGCCGCGAGGTCGCTGATGACCACACCCACAATCGAGCATCGCTCACCGGGCGAGTTCAAGCCCTACGCACGAACTGCCGGAACCCATAGTGGGATAGCGCTTCGACGCGTCCCGTAAGCCCTCGGCCGCCAAGCGATCGGTGTCAGAGTTGCGAGTTCGATCGGCAGCAGCTTCCACAGGCCGGCGACGAAGCGCCGGCGGAAGCCGGTTTCGGGCTCACCCCGGTAGCGCATCTTTTTGCCGTCCCGCACGGTCTCCCACACGATCTCGCCGTTCGGGTCGAGGAGCACGCGGTAGCTGTTGGCGGGCACGACGCCAGTTGCCATGTAGGCCGTCAGCTTTTCGGCTAGCTCCGGGCTCTCGATATAGAGACCGGCTTCGGTGTTGATCACGGCCGAGCGCGGGTCGAGATTGAAGCTGCCGATGAATACGGCTTCGCGGTCGAAGGCCATTGCCTTGGTATGCAGGGCCGCCGGCGATCGCCCGGAAAGGAATGACCAGCCCGACCGGAAGGCATCGGTATCCGGGCGCAGCTCGTACAACTCCATGCCGTTCTCGAGCAGCCGCCTGCGGGTCTTGGCATAGCCTGAATGCGCCGGCAGCATGTCGTTCGAAGCGAGCGAGTTGGTCAGCACGCGCACCCGGACATTGCGCTCGTGCAACGCCTTGACAGTTGCCTGCGCCCCGGCGGGTAAGACGAAATAGGGCGACTCGACGAGCAACTCCTCTTTCAGCTGGTTGACCCGCCCGCGGATGAATGCGACCACGTCGTCGCTCTCCTTGCCGCGGGTGACTTTTTCCGGGTCGTCGGCGATGACCCGGCCGTGTGCCCACACGAGATTGTCGCGAAGCTCGGCGCCCTGTGCCGCCAGTTCGACCAGGTCCTGGTCGATCGGATAAGGGTAGTCGGCCGCGGCGATCTCCTTATGCAAGCGACTTAGAATGGCAGCGAGATCGGCAGCGCCATAGGTGCGATCGACGATGGCCGAGATCGGCACGGTCGAGGGGCTGTTCCAATACCGGTCGAAGACCCCGGACAGATCGCGGACGACGGGCCCAACCGCAAGCACGTCGAGATCGCGATAATTGGCGATGGTGTTCACGCCATAATAGATGTCACCGATATTGCGGCCGCCCACGATCGCCGCCGCGTTGTCGACAACCACCAACTTGTTGTGCATGCGGCGGTTGACCCGGCCGAAGTCGAAGATGAAGTCAAAAATGGACCAGCTCCGGATTGTGAGCGGGTTGAACAGACGGATCTCGACATTGGGGTGGGCATCGAGGGCGGCCTTAACGGCATCGCTGGCCTTGTAATAGGGATCGTCTACGAGGAGCCGCACCCTGACCCCGCGCTCTGCCGCCTTCATCACGCGGTCGACGATGATCCGGCCGGTCGTATCGCCGTCCCACATGTAGTACTGCATGTCGAGACTTCGCTCGGCCAGGTCGGCCAGCGCCAGACGGATGATGAACGCCTCGCGCCCCTGGCTCAAGAGGCTGAAGCCGGAGAGGCCAGGATGCTCGTCGGCCGCCGGGCCGAAGAATTGGCCCAGTCTGGTCGACGCGGGGTCCGCGAACGCCGTCGTTTCCTTGCGCGGATAGTCGGGCTGGTGGCGGGTGGCGCGGCCAGTGAGAACCTGGGCAAGCCAAGCCAAGACCTTGCGTGGGAGTCCGGGACCGGTCAGTGCCCGAGACTCGACCGAACCCGCAGAGTTGCTGGTTTGTTGCGTGTCGGCGCGCATTTGGCGGCAGTCCGCAACCCGGTAGGGCGTTCCACGTCGCATGGCGCTCTCCAACCCCCACGGTCAGCAGGCAAGCGCGGCAATGGCAATCCGGTCAAGTGCCAATTCGAGCCCCACCGACGGCGACGGCGAAGGGGCCGGGAAGGTCGTCTCAGGCGCGATTCCCCGCATGGCAATGCTCGCCAGCACGATCGTCGCCCTCGAAGGCGTGTTGATCAACGGGAGCGTCCATCGGAGCGGCAGCCAGCCTCAGGTTCGTGCGGTAAACGGCTACCGCATTTGCATCGGTGCTTGCGTCGCTGGCCGGCCGGTCCCACACCATGACACGCAACTGCAGAAAAGCACACGACGCAACGCACCGCGCACGCCAGATCATCGAGCATCGCGAACCGGCAACCGACCGACACCCGATCGCGACCGAACGGCTGGTCCGAAATGACGTGTGGCGCGGGGTGATACAGGAGAGTTGGGATGCGGGTTCTGATTTTGGGCGGCGGCGTTATCGGTGTGAGCATCGCCTATTACCTCGCACGCGCTGGACATGAGGTGGAGGTGGTCGAGCGGCAACCCGGACCCGGCCTGGAGACCAGTTTCGCTAACGCAGGCGAAGTATCGCCAGGCTACTCTTCTCCGTGGGCAGGGCCCGGCGTGCCGATCAAGGCGATCAAATGGATGCTGATGTACCATAGCCCTCTGGTCATCAAGCCGATGCTCGATCCGGCGATGTGGCGCTGGGGTTTCGCAACGCTACGCAACTGCACGACCGCTCGTTACAAGATGAACAAGGCGCGAATGGTGAGGTTGGCCGAGTACAGCCGCGACTGTCTCAAGGAGTTGCGTACCGAGACCGGCATTGCATACGACGAGCGCGCAATGGGTACGCTGCAATTGTTTCGCACCCAGAAGCAGCTTGACGGTGTCGGCAAGGACATGGAGATCCTGATGCAATACGGCGTACCATTCCAGTTGCTCGACCGCCAAGGCTATCTGCAATACGAACCTGCGCTTGCTGACGTAAAGGATAAGTTCGTCGGCGCCCTCCGCCTGCCGGGCGACGAGACCGGCGACTGCTTCAAGTTCACCAATGCACTGGCAACTGAAGCCGCGAAGCTGGGCGTCACCTTCCGATATGGATTGCCGATCGGGTCCATCGAGCACTCGGATGGGCGCATCACCGGCGTGAGAACCAAAACCGGCTTGCTGACAGCCGATCGCTATGTGGTGGCGCTGGGCAGCTATTCGGCCCGAATGGTCGCGCCGCTTGGGATCAAACTACCCGTCTATCCGGTCAAGGGGTTCTCGATCACCGTGCCGATCACGCGGATCGAGAAGGCTCCCGAGTCGACCATCATGGATGAGACCCACAAGGTTGCCATCACCCGACTTGGCGACCGCATCCGCGTTGGCGGCACCGCACAACTTTCTGGCTTCAACCTCGATCTGGAGCAGGGCCGTCGAAAGACCCTGGAGTTCGTGGTGGAGGACCTGTTCCCGCTCGGCGGCGACATTTCCAAGGCGAGTTTCTGGACCGGCCTGCGGCCGATGACGCCGGACGGCACTCCCATCATCGGCGACACAAGCATTCCCAATCTGATGCTGAGCACGGGGCACGGCACGCTAGGTTGGACGATGGCCGCCGGCACCGGGCGTGTGATGGCCGACCTGATCGGTGGGCGTAAGCCAGAGATCATCATGGAGGGCCTCACCGTTGCCCGCTATGGCTGATCGCTCGTGCCGCTTTCGCCGAGTGGCGACTGCCCCCATTTAACGCTCCTGCTCGCACGGAACTGCCAAACACCAGCGGCCGGAGTATGGTCGCCGAATTCTACAAGCGCGAGATCACCATCGCGTTCGAGACGGGTGGGTGCGCCGAGTTTGCGCGGCTGTTCGGTGCCAGCCGTCGGGAGGCGATGGCCGCGACGGCGCTATGCTTTCTCGCCCTGCGATGCATGGCCTGGCCCACGGCAAACTTCGACGGCGAAATATGCACAGGGAAACTGTGATGATTCCGAAGTCCGCATTCATCGTGCAGCATTGCCGAGCTGCAGACTTCGGAATTTGAATCACACTAGGATCAATGCCTTGCCAGTGTCCTTGTCGATCGCGAAGTTCGCAATGTGCTTGCCGCGGGTGGTGCCGAACTTCGCGAGCGGAAAACTAGGCCTCCGTGGCGACCTTGATTCGTCCTTCCCTGACCGCCTTGATGAAGGCTCGGTAGTCATGTTGGTTCTGATCGGCATATTCGGCAGCGAACTCGCAAATTGCGTCGTCAAAGGTGGAATTCGAGCCCATATAACCAGCGATCCTTGCGGCGTCTCCCGACCGGGCATGCGCGCGGGCCAGAGCCCACGCGCATAGTCTTCCGTATGCCCGCACGCTCTTGAAGTCCCAGTCCTCAATGACCACGGTCACCTTCGTGTCGCGCAACTGGCGGATATAGTGGTCCCGGCCGGCATCCGATCGAAACCACCCGAGGAACATGTCGCTGGCCGACTGCATGAGGCGCTGGCCCGCCACCACCCGCTCGCCGTTTGTCTCGTGCACGCTCTTGCCGACGTAGGGCTCAAGCACCGAAGCCTTTGCTTCCTTGATTTGCAGGAACAGCGGGTCATTATCCCCTGCCATAAAGAGTGCAATGGCACAAAAGGTTCCGACGCTGCCCACGCCGACAACCTTTATCGCGAGATCGCGGAAGTGAAATCGATCTAACAAAATGCGGACGTGCTCAGGCAAAGACTCGCGGTATTGCGCAATCGCCTTCTTGTACCCTGATTTCAGTCCGGGCGCCTGCTCTGCGTTCGGATGGAAGATCAGCGGCGGCTCGTCCTTGATCCGGGGCATCGAACCGTGATGCTCCGCGAGTTTGGGGAAGAGCGTTTCGGGCAAGCTTTTCTTCTGCGCCTGTTCAACCCTGCGCTGAAGGCGCTCGCGAGCTTCTTCCGTGTCTGTCGCTTCCACGGCCGCGATGGCCACCTTCTCCATGTCGATGTAGTCGTACCAGACCTCCAAGGCGCGCATGGACGAATAGTTGGCCATCCTCTCGCGGTAGGTGCAGACCGTGTCGGTCGCCGCCTTTGCCGCGTCGCTATCTGGCAATCCAAGGTGATGCGCTGCAATCACTATGCTTGCCGCCAGACGCTTGATGTCCCACTCCCAAGGTCCAGGAAGGGTCTCGTCAAAATCATTGATGTCGAAAATTACGTTTCGCTCAGGCGTGGCGAAGCCACCGAAATTCATCAAGTGGGCATCGCCGCAAGCTTGCACCCGCAGCCCGGAATGCGGGGTGGATGCCAGGTCGGCAGCCATCACCGCGGCTGCGCCGCGGTAAAACGCGAACGGCGATTGTGCCATCCGCCCGAAACGGATCGGAATGAGTTGCGGCAGCCGCCCCTCATTTGATTGCGCCAGGATCTCGATGGGATCACGTCGGTTCCCGGGTGCTTTCCAGCCGCCATGAGACTGGCGCGGCACGGCGTCTCGCAAGGCCTTGCCGGCGGCACGCCGTTCGTCGGCCGACAGGTAAGCGCCATCGCGCCGGGCGACGCCGACCTTGGTCTTGCGATTGCCAGCCTTCTCATTCATTGGCCGCGAACTCCCGCGCTAGACGCCTCGAACTCGAGGGGGTCTGTAAGCTAACGTGTCAGCTCGAACGCCGTAAAGCATTAGTATGCTACAGAATTTGGTAGCTGAGCAGACCTGACGAGCCTTGATTGGGGTCAATGTCACTCGACCAATGGGACCTAAGATTTTTCTGTTATCTCGACCGGCAACGGGGAAGTCCGGTTTGGCGGGCAATTGGCCATCTGCAACCAAGCCACTTCGCCCTCACTCCCTCTCGATCTCTCCTGCGTCGTCGAACAGCACCCACCGTGCCGCATCGACGCCGGCGAACACCTTCGCAAACCGTTCGTCGTCGCGCTTTGCTCCAGTGACGTTGCGGATGTAGATCCGTGCGATCTGCATCGGATGGCGACGCAGCGACTCCGCGTAGACCTCCGGATCGTCCTCGCCGCTGTCGCCAATCAGCATGAAGTGGCGTCCGGGATACCTCGTCAGGATGGCCTCGATCTCGGGCGGCTTGATCTCGCGGCCGGGCTTGACGATGTTGAGCCGGGTTCGGTCCTTGAGGCGAAAATGCTTGAGCGCGATCGATGAGAGCGGCAAGCCGTTTGCGGTCATGAATTCCATCAACGGCGCTGCCAGATGCCACGGGCTCGACGAGACGTAGTGGATGGGCGCGCCCGTGGCCGCGAGCCTGCGGTAGGCGGCAGGCATTCCGTCGACGGCTTCGAACGGTTTGTAGAACGTCGCCTCCCACATGCGGCGGCGGTCGAGGACATGGGTGACTTTCACGGTGTCGTCGATGTCGGAGATGATCGACAAGCCCGTTGGACCGATGAGATGAGCGCTCGTCTCGACTGTGGGCGATCCGGACGCCGGCAGTACCGCGCGGATTGTCAGAAGCGCGCCGCCGGGTGTCGCAGCCGTTACCGGAATACGGACTTCCGCTTCGGTATGACCGTTGGCACTCGTCGGCGGCAAGGTCGCACGTGTCCCGGCAACGTCGACGACGATAGTCCGGCCACGCTTGTTGTCGGCTAGCAGACAGGTTCACCCGGGCGTCGAAATACGGAGCACTCGCCGACGTCACGTCGAGACCGTAGCTGAGCCTCAAGAACTCGGCGATCGCCCCGCGCCGGAAGCGACTGATCTGGGGCACATAGACCCAGGCGTGGAGTGGCACGACCCAATGGCGACCATCCTCGCTCTGGTGTGCCGCGGCTGGAAGCAAAAGGAGCGCTTCGCCAGGCTTCAACGTCGAAACATCGGCAGCAGACGCCGGTGGGCCTGCAAAGAAAAGTAGCAGGAGCAGGAAAAATGCTCCTCGGCGAACATGAGGACTGGCGTCACGCATTTGCCGCAGCCGGCTGGTGGCCCCCACCCGGGCTCTTCTGGTGATTGCGAAGTCAACCCGAAGAGCCAAGAGAAGGAAGCCACCATGAGGATACGCCAATTCCTGGACAGTATCGGCGTAGGTCAGTTTGGCAGAGTCAGCTCATGTCTTAGGCGCTGCCTTCGAAGCCTCGAACGCGTCCCGGTATCCCCGCGCGATCGTCCGAACGCCGCGTCCGATGTCGTCGTAGGCTTCATCGGGCAAGTTCGCAAATGAGACGCGCATCGACCACTGAGGCGCCTCGAAGCCCCCGCCATTCAGCAGCACGATCCCATGGTCCTCGGCTAATCGGAATGTCAAGTCGAGCGGGTGAACGTTCTTCTTCAGGTACTCGACCGCCTCGCTGCCGATGTTTTTGCGGGCAAAGAATTCGAAGTCGATCAGACCGTAATAGGCATCGTAGTTTGGATTTGGCTGCAGCTGGAGGCCAAGGCTTTCTATCATCAACCAGGCCCGCCGATTGACGATCTCCATGCAGGCCTTTTGATACACCTTCTTCGTGTCCATCAATTCGTAGAGCGAGAACATGGTCATCATGACCTGCTGCGGCAGCGACAGCCCAGCTGTGTGGTTGAGGCCAATGTCCCGACTATCAGCAACGATGCGATCGATGAACTTCATCTTACGAGGTTCGAGGGTTATGGGGCCATAACGCTTGTCCAACGCTTTCACGTGCTCTGCCTGACCCTCCCCCACTGAAGTGGTCCGACTCGATGCATATATTTTCCGAGGAGGACAGCACATGCCGAGCAAGCGACACAAGCCTGAAGAGATTGTCACGAAGCTTCGCCAGGTCGACGTTCTGGTGGCGCAAGGCAAAACGGTGACCGACGCGATCCGGGCGATCGGCGTGACCTATGTGACGTATTCCCGTTGGAAGCAGGAATACGGCGGACTAAAAACCGATCAGGTCAAACGACTGAAGGAGCTGGAGCAGGAGAATGCGCGCCTGCGTCGGGCGGTCTCTGATCTAACGCTGGACAAGCTGATCCTGACCGAGGCTGCCAAGGGAAACTACTAAGCCCCGCGCGCCGGCGTGCCGTTATCGAGCACGTGCGGCGCGAACTCCATGTGTCCGAGCGTCGTGCCTGCGCGGCACTCGGACAGCACCGCTCGACGCAGCGCAAGACGCCCCAGGGGCGTGACGACGAGGAGCGGCTGACCGCCGACATCGTCGAACTGGCGAGGCAGTCGAACGGGCGACAAGAACGAGGCCAAGCAGGCACCATACAGGTGCCCAGGATTGTTCTTGCGGGCCGTTGGTAGGGCCGGACATGCCTGATCATGTACTCGGCCGGGCGGCCGATTAAATCAGCCCTATTGCAGGTTTTGTTCCTGCGGTTTATATTGACCCCGAACGAAGCTTCTTTTTGCGAGGCCACGAAGTTGAGCAACGTCACCTACAAGCGAGGGCAGGTCGAATGGGCGCTGTGGCGCGCGTTTACGCTTGCCCGCAGCCCTGGCGATGGGCCGCCACCGATCTTCAAGACCCGGATCAAGCGCCTGCTCGACCTCGACCGCGATCTCGACATCACCGCTTTCGGCGCGAAGCCCGCCTCGGACTTCGCCTTTGTTGTCCCGGCCGAGGGCGGCCGCGGCGTCGAGGTCCCCTACACGCCATTCGATGTGTTCTGTCTCGCGCTTGCCCTCGACCTGCTCGACGTCGGGTTCAAGCAGGGCGAGATCGTCTTCCTCATGCGCCACCTGCTCGATGGGCTCGCCGACTGGTTTGCCGACCTCGTTCGCCGGCCATCATTGATCGATCGGCAATCCCATCTTGCCCGGTCGCATCCCAAACTGCCGGTCATCGCGCGCGGCGGCAAGGCGGCTCTGGCCGATGCCCGCGTGTTCCTGCTGCTGAACCGGATCGAGATGACCGAGGTGTTGGCCGCCGCCACGCCCAAGGGCAAGGCCGGCCAGGCTCTGTTCCTCGAGCCCGAGGTCTGCGAGGGGATTGGCCAGCTGTATGATCGCCTCAACGCGCTGATGCCGCTGCATCGACGCACCGTCATCATCCTCGAGATCGCGGCCGTAGCGCAGGCGGTCAGCGTGTTCCTGGAGCAAGCGCCGATCGTGCCGCGCGGACGGCCACGGCGTCAGACATGAGTAATGGAGGTGGAAGCAACGAAAGTAGTGCCTAATTGAAACCTCTAGCGGGGTTTTATAATTCACCTGAATGGACGCGATCAGCAGAAGGAGCAAAGCCATGTTCGACGACGATGACAATGACGGCCGCGATCAGCGCGGCCGCTGGAAGAAGGGGTACTGCCCCAATCCTAGGGGCCGGCCGCGCAAGGAGCCCGATATCAGCGACTCTGATGTCGGCTGGTTCAAGCAGCGCCTGGTTAAGGCCACGATCAACGGCGAGGAGCGCTGGCTGACCCGGCACGAGCTGCTGCTGCACTCGATGTTCGAGCAGGCGATCAAGGGCAAGAGCGTCAACCTCGCGCGCAAGCTGTTCGACCGGTTCGAAAACGTCGACGATACCTGGGCCCAAGCGCAGGACTGGCTGCACGAGAAACGCGCGGCGTTTCTGACCGCCTACCACGAAACCGGCAAGTTCGACCACGCGCTCGCGAATGAGAATTCTCGAGCTGGAGAAGATGCTGACGTACGGCCACGTGCCGAAGCCCAGTCGCAAGCCGCGCATCAAGCGGGACCCGGGACCGCCGACGTGGCGCAAGGGTCCGAAGCCGCAGGCCATCCTCGATCTCGAGAAGGAGTGGGCCGAGGCCGAGGCCGCCGAGGCGGCGGCTCGATTGAAGCCGCGCAAGAAGCCGGACGAGACGTGAGCCGGCCAGTCCCACCGCAACATTATCAAGCATACCAAGATCAAGCGTACCAGGAGACAAGATCATGATTCTAATCGACCACGACCAGCTTGAGCGCATCGCGCCCGAGGACCTTAAGCCCTATGCCGCCAACGCGCGCATGCACGCGAAGAAGCAGATCCAGCAGATCGCCAGGTCGATCAAACGGTTCGGCTTCACCAACCCGGTGCTAATCGACGACGCCAACGGCATCATCGCCGGCCACGGCCGGGTGCTCGCCGCAAAGTCGATCGGCATGGCGCAGGTGCCGTGCCTGCGCCTGTCGCACCTATCGGAGACCGACAAGCGTGCCTACATCCTCGCCGACAACAAGCTCGCGCTCAATGCCGGCTGGGACAAGGAGCTGCTCGCGATCGAGCTGCAGGGCCTGATCGAGGCCAAGTTCGACCTCGATCTGACCGGCTTCTCGATCGGCGAGGCCGACATCATCATCGGCGAAGCCCGCGAGGCCTCGACCGATGCCCTGGATGCGGCCGAGAACGAGATCGTCGAGCCGGCAGCCGTCGCCGTCACGCGGCCGGGCGACATCTGGCAGCTGGGGCGGCATCGGCTGATCTGCGGCGATGCTCAGGACGCCAGCGTCTATGCGCGACTGATTGAGAGTAACCGCATCGACGCAATCTTCACCGACCCGCCCTACAACGTGCCGATCGACGGCCACGTCTCCGGGCTCGGCGAGACCAAGCACCGCGAGTTCGCGTTCGCCTCCGGCGAGATGAGCAAGGAGGCGTTCACGGCGTTCTTGACGACCACGCTCGGCCATGCCGCGGCGGCCTGCCGGGACGGCGCGATCGCGTTCGTGTGCATGGACTGGCGCCACATGGGCGAGCTGATCGCCGCCGGCGAGGCCGTGTTCAGCGAGCTGAAGAACGTCTGCGTCTGGAACAAGACCAACGGCGGCATGGGCACCTTCTATCGCTCGAAGCACGAGATGGTGTTCGTCTTCAAGGTCGGCACGGCGCCGCACACCAACACCTTCGGCCTCGGCGACGACGGCCGCTATCGCACCAACGTCTGGGACTATGCCGGCGTCAACACGTTGAAGCAGCGGTCGCATGGAGGAGCTCGCGATGCACCCGACCGTCAAGCCGGTGGCCTTGGTCGCCGACGCGATCAAGGACTGCTCGCCGCGCGGTGCGATCGTGCTCGATCCGTTCGGCGGTTCTGGCACGACACTGATCGCCGCCGAGAAGACCGGCCGTGCCGCCCGCCTGATCGAGTTCGACCCGCTCTACTGCGACGTCATCGTCCGCCGCTTCGAAAACTACACCGGGAAACGCGCGACGCTCGCTGACGGCGGCAAGACGTTCGAAGACTTGGCGGAGGAGCGGTCGGCATCGACGAGGGCTGGGTGAACCTGGTCGCAGAAGTTCCAGTAGGAGGAGTCGGAAAATACAGTGCTCGGACTGAAAGAGCCAGCTGCGGCCGGATGGTCAATTCCTCCTGTTGCGTCAATCAGAGACGCGATGCAGCAATATTCAGCTGCCAACCTGCAACACATGAAATTGCAATCTAACTTGCTAACGCCGCCGTGAACCGATAACGACCCATAATCAGATAGCTGATTTTTGAGCGGCCGCCTTGAATTTGGCTTTTCTCTTTGACGCTTTGGCCGGTACCACCGCTTTCTTGGCCCTTCTCGCCGCGGCAGTCCGTTTCCGTGACTGTTTCTCGGCCGGCTTGGCCACCGGCGATCGTCGCCCGCGCCCGGGCGGCGTCACGCTCTCAGCCCCGGCGCCTTCGGCCATATCCAGGCCGAACACGCTCGCGAGATCACCAGCGTCGAGCACCTTGGCCGAGGCTGGCGCCTTGCGACCGATGCGCGTGTCCCGGCCGGCGTGGCCGATCAGCTCAGTCTCGTCGACGCCGCGCAGCTTGAATAGCAATTCCGGGCTCACGTCCAGCCTGGCCCCAACACCATAAAGCGCAGCGGCCACGTGCTTGCACATATCGGCCCAATCCGGGCAGTTGCAGGAGAACTTGATCTCCTTCGGGGTCGGGAATAGTCCATCGCCTTCCCGGCACACGCGATCCATGACGCCTTTCGATAAGCGGCCCTGCAGCAACTCGACTAGCGAGTCGATGCTGCCCGCGCAGTCATTGCAAATGGTTTTCCAGCGCGCCGCAGCCACAAGCGAAACTGTGATCGACACCGTGTAGAGGTCAGAGCCGCTGACCAGCGCTGTGATCTCGCTCGTGGCGATTTGCAGGTCGAGCACGGAGCCGTTCCGAACATAGGTTCGGCCGCGTGGCAGCCGATTGGCAAAGTCGCTGTAGCGCTCGAGGTTGTCGCACCAGGACTTGCCCCAGAAGGTCGTGGCGATGCCGCGCCCCGCGATCTTGACCGGGCTGACCGACTGCCCCTTCTTGGCGAGCTTGGCAAGCTTCTTCTCCGCCTGTTGCCGCCGCTTGGCGACGGGCACATAAGGCCGCCAGAAGTGATAGAAGCTCATCGATCATGCCTCCTGCATGGCCGTGCCGAGATCGAGGCTGACCAGCCGCAGCAGCTCGGAATCCTTCATCTCGGTTAGGTTCATCTCCGCCCCGCCTTCGAGAAAGTCGCCCGCCAGTTGCTTCTTCTGCTCGATCATCTGGTCGATTTGGTCCTCGACCGTACCTCGGCAGACGAACTTGTGCACAAGCACATTGCGGGTCTGGCCTATCCGGAACGCTCGATCCGTCGCCTGGTTCTCGACCGCCGGGTTCCACCAGCGATCGAAATGAATGACGTGCGACGCGGCGGTGAGATTGAGCCCGGCGCCACCCGCTTTGACCGACAGCACGAAGAACGGGACGTTATCGTCCTCCTGGAATTGCCGCACCAGATCTTTCCGCTTGCGGACCTCCGTCTCGCCATGCAGCACGAGCCCGGGGCGACCGAACACCGAGCCGAGGTGCGCCGCCAGCGGCGCCGTGGTCTCCCGGAACTGGGTGAACACGAGGACCTTCTCCTGCTTGTCGGCAATGACCTCGCCGATGTCGCGCAACCGGCCGAGCTTGCCGCTGTTGGCCTCGTCCCACTCCCCGTCGCCGAGCCACTGCGAGGGATGATTGCAGATCTGTTTGAAGCGCATCAGGAAGGCGAGCACCAGCCCGCGGCGCTTCATGCCGTCGACTTGCTCGAGTTGCTTCGTCATATCCTCCACTGCCTCCTGGTAGAGTGCGGCCTGCTTGCGGGTCAGCGGACAATACGTCTTCACCTCGGTCTTGTCGGGGAGGTCGGCAATGATGCTCTTGTCGGTCTTTAGCCGGCGCAGGATGTAGGGTCGCACCAAAACGCGCAGCGGCGCGTAGGAATTCTGCGGCCGGTCGGCCAGCCGCTTGGAAAAATCCGAGAACTGCTTGGATGAGCCCAACAACCCCGGATTGATGAAGTCGAAGATCGACCACAAATCGCCGAGCTGGTTCTCGATCGGCGTCCCTGTCAGCGCGATCCGACCGTCGGATTTCAGCGCCTTGACCGCTTTGGTCTGCTTCGCCCCGGGGTTCTTGATGGCCTGAGCCTCGTCGATGATGACGAGCCGCCAGGCAGTCTGATTAATCCAAGGCACACGTGCCAACGATCCGTAACTGGTGATGACCAGATCGGTGTTCATCAGCGTGTCCGGGGCCTTGGATTTAAGCTCGTCTGCCGGCATGGCCGACGGATGCGCGATCATGGCGGTGAGGCTTGGCGCAAATTTCTCGATCTCGGCGGCCCAGTTCGCGAGGAGAGATGCGGGCGCAACCAACAAGCTCGGTTGGCCGCCATGTCGACTTTTGCGCTTGAGTTCGATCTTCTCGCTTCAGGATCAGCAACAGCGACAGCACCTGGATTGTCTTGCCGAGCCCCATATCGTCGGCAAGGCACGCGCCAAGCCTGAGCTGCGACAACAGATGGAGCCATTGCACGCCCGCCTTCTGGTAGGTCCGCAGCGTGCCCTGCAGGTCTTGGCCGGGATCAACGCGAGCTGCCCCATCGGGCAGGCGCAATGCCGCTAGCGTCTCCGACAGCCAGGGCCCGGCAACCGTTTGCCCCCAGTCGATGGCGGCCGGGCCGGCTGCTCCATCACCCGTGAGACCGGCGCCGGCGAGCAGCCGCATCGCGTCACCGAACGAAAGGCCTTCGGTCGCCGCGTGCTGTTCGATCGCCTCGAACTGCTCCAGCGTGCGATTCAGGCGATCGTGATCGAGCTCGACCCACTGTCCCCGGATGAACGCAAGTCCTTCCGACTGTTTCAACAGCGACTTGATCTCGGCTTTGGTGAGGGTCTCGCCATCGAGCGTGACCTCCATCCTGAAATCCAACAGAGCATCCATGCCGAGCTGCGATGGTGCCTTGCCGCCAACCGTGGCCTTGACCTGCGGATGCGCCGGGCGGTTCATCCGCCACGTCGCAGGCATGCGCACGATCACGCCGGAACTTTCCAGTGCCGGCACGTCCTTCAGGAAGCGCACGGCTTCGGCTGGGCTCCAGCGCAGCGGATGATAGATCTCACCGGCGTCGACCATGGCCTTCAGCCAGGAGCAGCGCTCAGCGGCCCGTTGAACAGGCACCAGCAGGGACAGCAGGCGATCGCGGTTCTTGGCTCCAGAATATTCCTGCAATGCCTTGCCGAGCGGGAGGTGCTGAGCCTTGGCCTGCGCCGACAACCGCGTCGTGTAGGTCGCCAAAAATGCGAACGGCGCGTCCTCGTCCTTTCGGTTTTCCGCCAGATTGAAGTTCACGCGACCGACCAGGTTCCAGGCGGGATTGCGGCGCTTCAAGAACTCCTGGACGTTGAGCCCTGCCTGGCCAAGTTCGACATCGAAGGCCGTATCCGTCGCCGTCCACAGATCGGCCAATACTGCGACGTTAAGATATTCTGCGCCGATCATGGGTGGAGCGGCAGCGGCCATCTGCTCGAGCTCGGTGGTCGACGGCGGCGGAACCGCGGGCTTGGCTCCGCCCTCTGCCATGCCCGGCAGCATGCACAGCCCTGTCACATAGCGAGTGCCGAACTCGCGCCAGTACGACAGGGGCGGCGGCAGCGCGGTTCCAACCTCGTTTGCGCCGAGCCACAACAGCCCGTGTCCGGAGCCACGCGAAAAAGCCGAACCGATCCGGTCCGCGACCTCGGACGTGATCGTCGCCGCGTCGTCCTGCGGCCTTAGCTTCAGCACGCCGTGGGGAGAAAGGGCAGGAACCAGTGCCATGTCCAGCTTCAGCATCGAGCCGCCGTCATCAAGGTGGACCTCCAAGAAACCGTTGGATGGGCTGCGGGCAACATACAATGCGATTGTGGTCGCCATCCCCAAAATTATCGAAGGTCGGCGCGCTCGCACGCGATACCCTGGAAGCCTCCGGCGTTCACCTGTGTTGGCACCTATGTGCTGGACGCGGTGGGGGATAGGGTCTTCTTGATCTTCGGCAACGAACTTGCACTGTCGCGCGCGCTCGAAGGCGGTGGCGTTGTCACCGGCGGGTTCCGTCGCTGCAACTCGGCAGTGACGGCATC
>CAVVRF010000033.1:0-201602 GCA_963750535.1 uncultured Alphaproteobacteria bacterium
GGAAGGATTGAGCTCGTCGCGCCGCTGGTCGAGCTGGACCAGCTCGAGATTGGCGCCGAGCCGCACCGCCCCGGAATTCGGTGCCAGCTCGCCGATCAGCATCTTGAGCAGCGTGGTCTTGCCGGCACCATTGGGACCGACGAGCCCCAGCCGATCACCGCGCATCAGGCGCAGCGACAGGTCCTTGACCACCGGCGTGTGGTCGAACGACTTCGAGATCCCGACCGCCTCGGCGACGAAGCTCGCCCGACATGGCGCCCTCGGAGGCGGTCATCGCCACCGTTCCGACCGCCTTGGCGCCTCGCGTTTCTGTTCGCGCATCTCGGCCAGCAGCGCGACGCGGCGCACGTCGCGCTTGCGCCGCGCGGTGACGCCGCCGTGCATCCACTGCTGCTCGCGGGCGATTTTGCGATCGAGCTTGTGCGCCTCCAGCTCCTCCTGCTCGAGCACCTCGTCTCGGCGCGAGGCTTCGAAGGTCGCGAATCCCTGCTCCTGGCGCCGCGTGCGGCCGCGATCGAGCCAAATGGTTGCGCGCGACAGGTTCTCCAGGAACTGGCGGTCGTGGCTGATCAGCACGATCGCTGCGCGCGAGGCCATGAGCTCGGCCTCGAGCCATTCGATGGCAGCGAGATCGAGGTGATTGGTCGGCTCGTCGAGCAGCAGGATGTCCGGCCGCGGCGCCAAGGTGCGGGCGAGGGCGGCGCGACGAGCTTCGCCGCGGCAACCTTTGCCGGATCCTCGTCGCCGGTCAGACCGAGATCCGCCAGCAACATCCGCGCGATGTGCGGGTCGTCGTCGAGTGCCGGCCTCGACATACGCGAGCGTGGTATCGAAGCCGCTGAAATCGACCTCCTGCGGCAAGTAGCGGGCGCGTGCATTCGGATGCAGGAAGCGCTCGCCGCGATCCGGCTCGATCAGGCCGGCTGCGATCTTGAGACAGGGTCGACTTGCCGGAACCGTTGCGACCCACGAGGCAGACGCGATCGCCGGCTTCCACCGAAAGCTCGGCGCCGGTCAACAGCGGGGTGCCGCCGAACGTCAGGTGATGTCGCCGGCAGAGCGAGGATCGGGGGAGCAATTGGGGTTCAACTCAATTTCACAATAAGCGGCCATAATCGGCGATGCCCGCTTCTGCCACATGCCGATCCGTGAAGCCATCAGGCCCGATCCATCGACCATGGAAACGGCGGTCGCGAAGGCGCCACCAACCGCACGATCCGATGGGCCGCCGCCGGCGAGCCAAGGTTGCCTTAAGGGTCGATTCGCATCTACGTATACGTTGATTGCGCCACAGGAGCTGACGATGACCTCGAGCAATGCCCTTCAGATCGCGGTGTTGCCCGGCGACGGCATCGGTGTCGAGGTCATGGAGCCGTGCCTCGAATTGTTGAAGCTGGCCGAAGCACGGGTGGGCGGTTTCGCGCTAACGGCGACCAGCCACCGCGCCGGCGCGGCACAATATCGCGATTGCGGCACAGCGCTACCGCGCGCCACGTTGGCCGCAGCCGCCAGGGCAGATGCGATCCTGCTCGGCGCCATGGGCCTGCCGTCGGTGCGCTATCCCGACGGCACCGAGATCACGCCGCAGATCGACCTGCGCATGGAGCTTGGCCTGTACGCGGGCGTTCGCCCCGTCCGCACGATTCCGGGATTGCCGCCGGTGCTTTCGATCCGCGCGCCGCCAGCCTCGATTTCGTGCTGATCCGCAGTTGACCGAGGGACTGTTCGCCGCCAAGGGCAAGGGCGCGGTCGTCAACAACGTGTGCGCGACCGAGACGCTGGTGCTCACCCGTCCGGTCTGCGAGCGGCTGTACGACTTCGGCTTCAAATTGGCAGGCAACCGAAAGGCTCGCGGCCGGCCGGGGCGGTTGACGTGGTCGACAAGGCGAATGTCTTTGCCTCGTTCGCCTGGGCGCGACACATATTTGCCGAGCGCGCGGCGGCGTTCCCGGCCGTGCAGCACGACTTTGCCTATGTCGACGCCATCGCCCTCGACATGGTGCGCCGCCCGTGGACCTTCGACGTGCTGGTGACGGAGAACATGTTCGGCGACATCCTGTCCGACCTCGGCGCCGGGCTGATCGGCGGCATGGGCATGGCTCCTTCGGCCGACATCGGCGACGCGCACGCCGTCTTCCAGCCGTGCCACGGCACCGCGCCGATATCGCCGGCCAAGGCAAGGCCAACCCGACCGCCATGTTCCTGTCGGCCGCGATGATGCTCGACTGGCTCGGCGATCGGCACGGCGATCCGGCGCTCAACGTGGCTGGCCGGCTGATCGAGGCGGCGGTCGGACGGGCCTATCAGGAGCACAAGCTCAGTCCGTACGAGCTTGGCGGCAGCGCCGGGACGAGCGCGATCACCAGGGCCGTCATGGCGACGGCCGGCAGCATCGATCGATGGCGGGCGCCGGGCTGAATTTGGCGGCGTTGCACCGCCAATCCTTTGTGCTAGCCTGTCGTGCAGCCGTCACGCAGTGAGGCTGAAGTTGCAGCCACGCGCCGCTTATACGGCGCGGGCGATTTCGCTGGGAGGATATGGATGAAGGCGATGAATTTGAAGGTATTGGCGCTGACCGGAGCGATCGCATCGGCGCGACGCGGGCAATGGCCCAGTCGAGATCCAGGGTGGCACGCGATGACCGGCGCCAATAACGACGTCATCGTCAAGCTTGCCACCGATTTCAACGCCGCGCAAAAGGACTACAAGGTGGTGCCCACCTACAAGGGCAGTTACCCCGACACCATGAACGCGGGCATCGCCGCATTCCGCGCCGGCAACCCGCCGCACATCATGCAGGTGTTCGAGGTCGGCACCGCGACGATGATGGCCGCGAAGGGCGCGATCAAGCCGGTCCAGGACCTGATCGAGGAAGCCGGCGAGCAGTTCGACCCCGAGTCTATCTGCCTGGCATTACCGGCTATTACTCGACCGCCAAGGGCGAGATGCTCTCGTTCCCGTTCAACTCGTCGTCGATGGTGATGTGGATCAACCGGGACCAGCTCGAGAAGGCCGGCCTCGACCCCGCGGAGCCGCCGAAGACCTGGCCTGAAGTGTTCGAAGCGGCGAAAAAGCTGCGCGCCACGGTCTCGCCGACCTGCGGCTTGTCCACCGCCTGGACCACCTGGGCGCACCTCGAGCAGTTGTCCGCATGGCACAACGTGCCGCTGTCGACCAAGGCCAACGGCCTCGACGGCTTCGATACCGAGCTGAAGTTCAACTCGCCGTTGCACGCCAAGCATTTGACCAATCTGGTCGAATTGCAGAAGGACAAGACCTTCGACTACGCCGGCCGCACCAACACCGGCGAGGGCCGCTTCACCTCGGGCGAATGCCCGATCTTCCTGACCTCGTCGGCGTTCTATGGCAACGTGAAGCCAACGCCAAGTTCGACTTCGCCGCCGTGCCGATGCCCTACTATCCCGACGTCGCCGGCGCGCCGCAGAACTCGATCATCGGCGGTGCCTCGCTGTGGGTGATGGGCGGCAAGAAGCCCGAGGAATACAAGGGCGTCGCGAAGTTCTTCACGTTCCTGTCCGACACCGACCGGCAGATGAAGCTGCACATCGAGTCGGGCTACCTGCCGATCACCAACGCCGCCTACGAGAAGACCCGTGCCTCGGGTTTCGATGAAAAGAACCCGGGCCGCGACGCGCCGCTGGTCTCGCTCGCCAACAAGGAGCCGACGGAGAACAGCCGCGGCTTGCGGCTCGGCAACATGGTGCAGATGCGCGACATGTGGGCGGAAGAGATCGAAGCCGCCCTGCAGGGCTCGAAGCCGCCGCAAAAGGCGCTCGACGACGCCGTGGCCCGTGGCAACACGGTGTTGCGCCAGTTCGAGAAGTCGGTATCGCGGTAATACAATTCGACCTTCGAGACCTTGGGGCCGGCATGCGCGAGCACGCCGGCCCCTTTTGTCGCCTGTGCTGTCGCGCCACGGGCCCGGGACTGCTACAACGAGGCTCCCTCGGCGCTCCTGGCGGGCGCCACATCCGGTTCCCGTGACAAGGGCACAAGCGACCCGTGCATACTTTCAGCTCCGACGGAGTCGAGATCGCGTTTCTCGACGAAGGCTCCGGCCCGCCGATCCTGCTCATCCATGGCTTCGCCTCGAACGCCGCGACCAACTGGGTCGATCCCGGCTGGGTCCGCCACCTCGTCCGCGACGGCTACCGGGTGGTCGCGCTCGACAACCGCGGTCACGGCGCCAGCCAGAAGCTCTACGATCCGGCCGCCTATCGCACCGCGATCATGGCCGAGGACGCGCGCCGGCTGCTCGATCACCTGCACATAGAGCAGGCGCACGTGATGGGCTACTCGATGGGCGCGCGCATCACCGCCCAACTGGCGCTGGCGCACCCTAACTGCGTCCGCACCGCGATCATCGCCGGCCTCGGCATCAACATGATTCACGGTCTCGCCGGCGCCGAGCCGATCGCCGCGGCGCTCGAGGCCCAGCGCCTCGAGGACGTCACCGACGCCGAGGCACGCACGTTCCGCATCTTCGCCGACCAGACCAGGAGCGATCGCCATGCGCTGGCCGCCTGCATCCGCGGCACACGCGAAAGCATGACCGCCGAGGCCGTCGCCCGGATCGCATGTCCGGTGCTGGTCGCGGTCGGAACGGCCGATACGGTGGCCGGCTCGGGCCCGGAGCTCGCAAGGCTCATCCCAGGGGCACGCGCCTTGGACATCACCGGCCGCGATCACATGCGCGCGGTGGGCGACCGGGTCTACAAGGACGGCGTGACGGCGTTCCTTTCGTCGCACACATGACCGTGGGAGCTCCAACGATGAGCGCCAGCAATTCCTTGCGGCTCGGGTGCGGCGCCGGCTTCTCGTCCGACCGGCTGGAACCAGCGATCGATCTCGCCCGCGACGGCCGTCTCGACTACCTGGTGTTCGAGACGATCGGTGAGCGCACGCTGGCGTTCGGCCATCGCGACCGCAAGCTCGATCCCAGCCGGGGCTATAATCCGCAGCTCGCGGCCAGGATGCGCGGCGTGCTGCCGCACTGCCGCGCCAACGGCACCCGCATCGTCACCAACATGGGCGTCGCCAATGTCGCCGCCGCCGGCGAGGTGGTGATCGCGATCGCCCGCGAGCTGGGGCTCGACGGTCTCAAGGTCGCATGCGTCGAGGGCGACGATGTCACCGGGATCATGACGCCCGACACGGTATTGTTCGATCATGGCGACCGCACCATCGGGCAAGTCGGTCGGCCGCTCGTCGGCGCCAACGTCTACCTCGGCATCGACGCCATCCTGCCGGCGCTCGAGACCGGCGCCGATGTCGTCATAACCGGGCGTGTGGCCGATCCTTCGATGTTCCTTGCGCCACTCGTGCACCACTTCGGCTGGTCGCGCGGCGACTGGCCGCTGCTCGGCCGCGGAACGCTGGTCGGCCACCTGATGGAATGCGGCATGCAGATCACCGGCGGCTACTTTGCCGACCCCGGCTTCAAGGACGTGGCAAGGCTCGCCGACTGCGGCTATCCGATCGCCGATGTGACTGCCGACGGCAACGTCACCATCGGCAAGCTGCCGGCCGCGGGCGGCACGGTATCGGCGCGCACTGTGAAGGAGCAGCTGCTCTACGAGGTGCACGATCCGGCCGCGTACCTGACCCCCGACGTCACCGCCGACTTCTCCCGTGTCCGCATCGCCGACAAGGGCCGCGACCGTGTCGAGGTTTCTGGCGGCTCGGGACGGGAGCGGCCGGCGACGCTCAAGGTGACGGTCGGCTTCGACGGCGGCTACCTCGGCGAGGGCGGCATCAGCTATGCCGGTCCTAACGCGGCAGCACGCGCATCGCTGGCGCGCGATATCCTTGCCGAGCGACTCGGCCGCCATCCGGGTTTCGCCGGGAGCCTCCGACTCGACCTTATCGGCATCGACTCGCTGCACGGCACCGCCGGGGTGGCCGCGCCGTCCGAGGTGCGCGACGTGCGGGTCCGCGTCGCCATGCGCAGCGCCGACCGTTCCGCCATCGAAACCATGCTGTGGGAGGTCGAGAGCCTGCTGTGCTGCGGTCCGGCCGGCGGCGGCGGCTACCGCGGCCAGGTGAGCCCGAGCGTCATCACCCACTCGACCCTAATCGCGCGCGATGCCGTGAAACCAACCGTCAAGGTGCTTGCCGCATGACGCGCCGGATCCCGCTGCACGAGCTTGCCCATGGCCGGGCCGGCGACAAGGGCGACACGTCATCGATCTCGGTTTGGGTGTATGATCCCGGCGATTATGGGCTGGTGAAGGAGCAACTCACCGCCGAGCGGCTGAAATCGGCCTTTCCGCGCCTTATTCGTGGCAACGTCGTTCGCTATGAGCTCGACGAATTGTGCGGGCTGAACTTTGTCGCGTACAATGCGTTGGAGGGCGGCGTTAACACTTCACTCAACCTCGATAGTCATGGCAAATCATGGAGTTCCCTCCTACTGTCGCTGACCATCGAGGTGCCGGAGAACCGGCGCAGCAAGGACGGGGCTTGATCGATGGTTGAGCGTTGGCGGCAGTTGGCGATTTTGGCTTCGATCGTCGCGGCAATCGGCGCCTCGACGATGCCGCCGGCCGTCGCGGAGACGGCTGCCACGCACGAGTGCTATGGCGAGGACAATGGCCGGCGGATCAAGGCCTGCACGGAGTTGATCGAAACGCCCGGCATCTCGCCCGAGAACCAGAGCGCCGCATTCGCCATGCGGGCCTTGTCGCATTCGCTCAAAGGTGCCTACGACACCGCGATCCGCGACTACAATGAGGCGATCCGGATCATTCCAGACTTCGCCGTGGCGCTGAACAATCGCGCCTGGGCATATTTCAAGTCCGGCCGGGCGGCGATGGGCCTCGACGATGTCGAGAAATCGCTGGCGCTCGATCCGTCGAGCCCGCACACCTACGATACCCGCGCACACATAAGGCAGTGGACCGGACAGCCTTCGGCCGCGCTTGCCGACTATGAGCGCGCGATGGCATTCGGCGGACAGCGAATGATCAGGCTCTACCAGTGCGGCCTTGCCGCGGCTGGGCTCTACAAGGGGCCGGCAGACGGCTTCTCATCGTTCGAATTGCGCCGGGCGATGGAGCTTTGCGTTCAGGGCACCAGCTGCGATCCGCTGCCGCCCGACGAGGAGTGCAAGGCGGCGACCTCGTGAATCGCCACTTCCGGCTCCATCCGGGCGGAGCCTGCCGGAAACGGCGGGCCGGCTAGAGTGTTTCCGACCGAGATTCGGTCGGTCGAAACTCTTGCGCTGGCGCGAAGCCCCACAGTGACGTCATGCCCGCCTGCGCGGGAAGCGGGATGGCTGCGCTCCACCTCGATCGGAAAAACTCTAGCCGCCGGTCATGCTCATATGCCGGGCCACAGCGGGCTTTTTCGATCGGCGATCGATAATGAAATCATGCCCCTTGGGCTTGCGCGAGATCGCCTCGTCGATCGCCCGCGACAACTTCGCGTCGTCGTCCGAGGCCCGCAGCACGCTGCGCAAATCGGCGGCGTCATCCTGCCCAAGGCACATGAACAGCGTGCCGGTACAGGTCAGCCGCACGCGGTTGCAGCTCTCGCAGAAATTGTGCGTCAGAGGCGTGATGAAGCCGAGACGGCCGCCGGTCTCCTCGACCAGCACATAGCGTGCCGGCCCGCCGGTGCGATAAGCGATGTCCTCCAGGGTGAACTGATCCATCAGGCGCGCGCGCACCACCGACAGCGGCAGATACTGGTCGGTGCGATCCGCCTCGATCTCGCCGAGCGGCATGGTCTCGATCAGCGTCAGATCGTAGCCGCGGCCGTGCGCAAACCGCACCATATCCGGGATTTCGTGCTCGTTGACGCCCTTCAGCGCCACGGCGTTGAGCTTGACCTTGAGGCCTGCCCTGTCGGCGGCGTCGAGACCGGCCATGACCTGGCCGAAGTCGCCCCACCGCGTGATCGCCTTGAACCGATCGGCGTCGAGCGTGTCGAGCGAGATGTTGATCCGCTTGACGCCGCAGTCGACGAGCTCCTGCGCAACCTTCGGCAACTGGCTCCCGTTCGTGGTCAACGTGAGCTCATCGAGCGCGCCGATGGCGAGATGACGCGACAGGGAGCGGAACAGCCACATGATGTTCTTGCGCACGAGTGGCTCGCCGCCGGTAATGCGCAGCTTTCGGACACCCTTTGCGATGAACGCCGAGCACAGCCGGTCGAGCTCCTCGAGCGACAGCAGGTCCTTTTTCGGCAGGAACGTCATGTGCTCCGACATGCAATAGACGCAGCGGAAGTCACATCGATCAGTGACGGAAACCCGCAGATAGCTCACGTGACGCCCGAACGGGTCGATCATGGGCGGGGCTGGCAGCGTGATCAAATCTGACATATTCGGTTCCATGGAGCCCTGCGATCGGGCCCTCGCATGACTTCAACGTAGCGCGTCCTTGCGTCCAATCAAGGGGCAGGATCGCCCAGCGCGTACTTGCCGACCCGCCTGCCGGCCGCTACTGACCATGCCCGCCCGCCAGTTCGCACGAGTCTCGCCGATGACCAACGTATGATTTCGTCCCCGCCAATCCGGATTACGCCGAATCGATCCGCGCGAGCTTCGCGCGGCAAGGCATGATGCGCACGCTCGGCATCCAGCTTGGCGAGATTGCACCGGGCAGGGTGGTGCTCGAGCTCCCGTTCGGCGAGACGGTCGGCCAGCAGCAGGGAATGTTTCATGGCGCCGCCATCGGCGCGATCGGCGATGTCGCCGGCGGCTATGCGGCGCTGTCGCTGATGCCGGCCGGCAGCGAGGTGGTAACGGTTGAGTACAAGATCAACTTCGTCCGCCCGGCCAAGGGGACGATAATGCGCGCCGTCGGCCAGGTGCTTCGCGCTGGCAAATCGATCACCGTCGCCCGCATCGATGCAACAACGCACGATGGAGAAAAAGAGGCGCTGGTCGCGCTGTTGCAGGCGACCTACACGCGCGTGGCGCCGTGAGCGCCTCCCTTCAAGCCCGCGGGTGGGCGGCATCGTAGGCGGCCAGCAGCCGGTCCCGATCGACCTCGGTATAGACCTGCGTCGTTGAAAGCGACGCGTGACCGAGCAGCTCCTGGATCTGCCGCAGGTCGGCGCCGGCCGACAGCAGATGCGTTGCGAACGAGTGGCGCAGCGCATGCGGCGTCGCGCTCGCCGGCAGCTTCAGTCGCTCGCGCAGGCGCTCCATGACGAGCTGGGTGATCCGCGGCGATAGCGGCCCGCCCTTGGCGCCGCGAAATAGCCGATCGTCAGGATCGAGCGGGAACGAACACAGCCGGCGATAGGCCTCGATCGCGGCAATCGTTACCGGCAATACTGGCACCGCGCGCTCCTTCGAGCCCTTGCCGACGATGCGCAGGACGTCGCGCTGCGGCGTCGGCGCATCCTTGACCAGCAGGCCGAGCGCCTCCGAGATGCGCAAGCCGGAACCGTACAGCAGCAGCAACACGGCGGTGTCGCGGGCGCCGAGCCAGTCCATCTCGGCGCAGCCCGCCTCGGCAATGGTGGCGGCGGCGTGGCCGACGGTCAGCGCCTTCGGCACGCCGTGCGGCACCTTTGGCATGGCGACAGTCAGGATCGCACGATTCTTCAGCCGCTCGTCGGCCTCTAGCCAGCGGAAGAACATGCGCAGCGCCGACATCGTGCCGGCGAGCGTGCGGCCGGACGTGCCCTGGCGACGGCGCGCCGCCAGGAATCCGCGGATGGTGCGCGTATCGAGTCGTTCGAGATCGGCCATCGCCGGCGGGCGTCCCCGCTGCACCCTGATGAATCCCAGGAACTGCGTCAGATCGCGCGCGTAGGCCTCTCGCGTTGCCTCGGACAGCCCTCGATCGCGCACGATGTGATCGAGCCAGGCGGTCAGGGTCTCCGCCAGCTCGCCGTCGATCGGGGCTTGCCCATCGCGGCTGATCGATTCGGCAAGCGTTGTCACGGTCGGCCGGCTCCTCGAGCGCTCGCGAATCGCCCTGTTCATGCGAACTGTCGCGAGCATAGAGTTAATCGAGTGTTAACGGTATGATGGGGCGGCGCGCGTGACGATGGACCTCGTGCTTTGGGAATGGCTGAGCTTGGCAGTGCGCTGGCTGCACGTTATTGCCGGCATCGCCTGGATCGGCAGCTCGTTCTACTTCGTCCATCTCGACTTGAGCCTTGCCCGGCGCGACGGCTTGCCGGCCGGTGCCTACGGCGAGGCATGGCAAGTTCACGGCGGCGGATTCTACAACATGGTCAAATACATGGTCGCGCCAGCCCGGATGCCGGACCATTTGACCTGGTTCAAATGGGAAGCCTACGCCACCTGGCTGTCGGGCATCGGCCTGATGGTCATCGTCTATTACTTCTCGAGCCGGCTGTACCTGATCGACGCCAACGTGCTGGCGCTGTCGCCACAACAGGCGATCACGATCAGCATCGGCGGGCTGGCGGTGGGGTGGCTGGTCTATGACCTGATGTGCAAGTCGCCGCTGGGGCGAAACGACACTGCCCTGGCCTTGCTCGGGTTCGCTTTCCTGACGGTGCTCGCCTGGGCCTTCACCAAGGTCTTCAGCGGCCGCGGCGCCTACATGCAGATGGGGGCGCTGATCGGCACCATCATGGTCGCCAATGTCTTCATGATCATCATTCCGAACCAGCGCCGGGTGGTGGCCGACCTGATCGCCGGCAGGACGCCGGATCCTCGGCTCGGCGCCGCCGGCAAGCAGCGCTCGGTGCACAACAACTACCTGACGCTGCCGGTCGTGTTCGTCATGATCTCCAATCACTACCCGCTGGCGTTCGCGACCCGGTTCAACTGGCTCATCCTGGCATTGGTGATGATCATCGGCGCGCTGATCCGCCACTTCTACAACAGCCGGCACAAGGGCCTGCCGTCGCCATGGTGGATATGGGGCATATCGGCGGCCTGCGGCATCGCCATCGTCTGGCTTTCGGCCATTCCCGGCGTGCAGGTGAAGCGCGCCGCGTCGCCGGTGAATTTCGCCGACGCCGAGGAAGTCGTGACAACCAGATGCAGCATGTGCCACGCCGCGCAGCCGGTCTGGGACGGCATCGGCTCGCCACCCAAGGGCGTGATGCTCGACAATTCCGATCGAATCCGCGAGCACGCCGCACAAATCGTCATCAACAGCGTTGCCACGAACGCGATGCCACCTGGAAACATCACCGACATCAGCCCCGAGGAGCGGGGCATCCTGGCCGCATGGGCGCTTCAGCGCCCATGATCCCGGAGCGAAAAATGACGACCACCGGACGCTGGCGCGCAACGCTCGTGCTCGCAGGATTTACCGCATTGACCCTGCCGCTGATGCCGGTGCAGGCGGTCCTGCTGCGCGCGAGCGGGCGCGGCGCGAGGGCGTTTCCGCACTGGTATCACCGGCAGGTGTGCCGTCTGCTCGGGATCAGGTTGCAGGTCGACGGCGCGGTTGCGGCGGGCAAGCCGGTGTTGCTGGTCGCCAACCACACGTCGTGGCTCGACATACCGGTGCTATCGGCGGTTGCACCAGTGTCTTTCATCGCCAAGAAGGAAGTAGGCGGCTGGCCATTCGTGTCGTCGCTGGCCCGGTTGCAGCGCAGCGTATTCGTCGACCGCACCCGCCGGACCGCCGTCGGTGAAACGACCAGTGAGATGTCGGCGCGACTGGCGGCCGGCGATACGCTGGTGCTGTTTGCCGAGGGCACCTCTTCCGACGGCAATCGCGTCCTGCCGCTGCGAACCTCGCTATTCGGAGCGGTCCTGCCCGGCGAGAAGGGTGGCGAGGTGCCGCCCGAGGCCGTGGTGCAGACCTGCGCCATCGTCTACGCCCGGTTGCACGGTCTGCCGCTCGGACGCGCCGGGCGGCCGTTCATCGGCTGGTACGGCGACATGGAGATGGGCGGCCACGCCTGGAACCTGCTCAAGTCGGGTCCGCTCGACGTGCAGATTGTATTGGGGCCGCCGGTGGCGATCGGCAGTTTCAGCGACCGCAAGGCGCTGGCGCGTCACGTGGAGATAGAGCTGCGCAGGTCCGTGGTGCGGCTCCTTCGCAATCGCACTGCCGACGAGCCGCTCGAGCTTTCGCAGCAAACGGGTGCCGCTGCCAGGCATCCCCGCCCGAAGGCCAAGCCGTCGGCGAAATGGACCTAGTGTGATGATTCCGAAGTCCGCATTCATCGTGCAGCAGCGCCGAGTTGCGGACTTCGTAATCTGAATCACACTAGGATCAATGCCTTGCTGGTGTCCTCGTCGATCGCGAAGTTCGCAAATTGCCTGCTGCGGGTGGTGCCGAACTTCGCGATCGGGACACTAGCACGCAGCTGCGGCAGTTTGTCCGAGTGTTGCCTTGTTGCAATGCAACATTTTGATGACTTTGATCGCCGTCGTGATTATCGTGTCGGCAGCACCGAATGCTAGCGAAGTCGCGTCGACGGGGGACACATGTCTGACGATCGGACAAGCGCAATGCCTTCAAACGCAATGGCTGGGCCCAAGAAAGTCTACGTCAAGACGTTTGGTTGCCAGATGAACGTGTACGACAGCGAGCGCCTGGTCGAGGCACTGGCTCCGGCCGGCTATACCGAGACCAGCGAAATCACCGATGCCGACCTGGTGGTGCTGAACACTTGCCATATCCGCGAGAAGGCCGTTGAAAAGGTCTATTCGGACCTCGGCCGCGTGCGCGACGTCAAGGCCGAGCGGCAGGCGCTCGGCAAGTCCACCCTGGTCGCCGTCACCGGCTGCGTCGCGCAGGCCGAAGGCCAGGAGATCTCCCGGCGTGCGCCGGTGGTCGATCTGGTCATCGGGCCGCAAAGCTATCACCGGTTGCCGGAGCTTCTCGGGCGGGCGGGCGGCGGGAGACGGATCGTCGAGACCGAGTTCCCAGAGGCCGACAAGTTCAAGGCGCTCCCGGAGCGCAAGGGGCCGCGGCAGACGGCGGCCTTCCTCACCGTTCAGGAAGGCTGCGACAAGTTCTGCACGTTCTGTGTGGTCCCATATACGCGCGGCGCCGAGTATTCCCGTCCGGTCGACGAGATCGTCCGCGAGGCCGAGACGCTCACCCGCCGCGGCGTGCGCGAGCTCACGCTGCTCGGACAGAACGTCAACGCCTATCACGGGGCCGGGCCGGACGGCGCGGCGCACTCGCTGGCACAGCTGTTGGCCCGACTGTCCGAGATCCCCGAGCTCGAGCGGCTGCGCTATGTCACCAGCCACCCGCGCGACATGCAGGACGACCTGATCGACGCCCACCGGGTCATGCCGAAGCTGATGCCGTACCTGCATCTGCCCTTCCAGGCCGGATCGGACCGCATCCTCGCCGCCATGAACCGCAAGCATACGGCCGACGACTATCGGCGCCTGGTGGACCGAATCAGGACGGCGCGGCCCGATATTGCACTGTCGACCGACATCATCGTCGGCTTTCCCGGCGAGACCGACGCCGAGTTCGCGAGGACGCTCGATCTCGTGCGCGAGATCGGCTTCGCCCAGGCCTACTCGTTCAAGTACAGCGGCCGGCCCGGCACACCGGCAGCCAAGATGGACGGCCAGATCGCGGACGCGATCAAGATGGCTCGGCTGGCCGAGCTGCAGGATCTGCTCGAGGGCCAGCAGAGGTCGTTCAACAACCGGCTGGTGGGCCAGGTCGTGCCGGTGCTGTTCGAGCGCCCGGGCCGGCGCCAGGGCCATCTGGTGGGACGGACGCCCTATCTGCAGCTCGTCCACGTCGAGGCCGGCGAGGCCGCCCTTGGCCATGTGCTGCCGGTCGCGATCGCCTCGGCCGGCCAGAACAGCCTGACCGGCACGCTGCAGGCGGCTTGAGCGCCGGACCTGAACGCCACGGTTGATGATACTGCCGGTGTCATCGCGCCGCCGCGAGCGTTGTGCTAGGTAGAGTTGACGATTGCAACCCTATCGCCAACGGAGATCGCCGATTTGACAGCCTATCGTGGACCTGCCGCCCCTGGCGGAGCGGCGCGGGCCAAGAAAACCTCGTCGCCGAAGAAGCGGCTGGTGGTGCCATTCGAGGACAACCGGTTCCTGCCAAGGCTGCTCGGCGAGCACGATGCGCATCTGGCGCTGATCGAGGATCGGCTGGGAATCGAGGCGCACGCTCACGGCAATGTCGTGATCCTGGCCGGGTCGGAGAGTGGCTGCGACATCGCCCGCGACGTGCTGGAGGAGTTGTACTCCCGAGTCCGCAAAGGCGACGAGATCGGCCCCGGCGATATCGATGGCCTGATTCGGCACGCCCGGCAGGAGGATTCAGCGGCCGCCGGCGACGGTCGGGCACAGATCGCGACACGCCGCAAGGTCATCAACGCGCGCACGCCCGCGCAGAGCACCTATATGCGGGCGATCGACAAGCTCGATCTGGTGTTCGGCATCGGCCCGGCCGGCACCGGCAAGACCTACCTGGCGGTGGCATATGCCGCCCATTGCCTCGAGCGCGGCATCGTCGAGCGGATCATTCTGTCGCGACCGGCGGTCGAGGCCGGCGAGCGGCTGGGTTTCCTGCCGGGCGACATGCGCGACAAGGTCGACCCGTACCTGAGGCCGCTCTATGATGCACTCTATGATGTGCTGCCTCCGGAGAAAGTCGAGCGCGACATTGACGCCGGCATCATCGAGATTGCGCCACTCGCGTTCATGCGCGGACGCACACTGGCAAATGCCTTTGTCATCCTCGACGAGGCGCAGAATACGACCAGCATGCAGATGAAAATGTTCCTGACACGGCTGGGCGAAGGCTCGAAGATGGTGATCACCGGCGATCCGAGCCAGATCGATCTGCCGCCGGGCCAGAAATCGGGCCTCGAGGAAGCGGTCGCGCTGCTGCACGGCGTCGACGGGATCGAAGCGATCCGGTTCGCCGCGCAGGACGTCGTGCGGCGCGACCTGGTTGCCAGGATTGTCGAAGCCTATGAGCGGGTTACGCCGCCGAAGAAAGTATAGTGATGCCGACGATTGTTATCCACGATGCTGCCTCAGCGGAGCGGGCCGTCGAGCCCGAGCCTCCACGAGGGCTGGCGATAGAAATCGTCGCGGAGGCTGGCGACTGGCACTCGCTCGGTGACGTGGCGAGCGTGATCAATCCGGTGCTCGCCGCCGCCGCAGATCATCCAGTGCTGCGCCCGAGCCTGCCCGCGCAAGCCTGCCTCGCCCTGTTGGACGACGCGGCCATGCGCCGGCTGAACGCGCAGTTCCGCGCCACGGACAAGCCAACCAACGTGCTGTCGTTCCCGGCCATCGCAATGCCGGAGCAAGACGGCGCGCGCCCGCTCGGCGATATCGCGCTCGGTTTCGAGACGGTGATGCGGGAGGCGGCGGAGCAGTCGATCGAGCCGGCGGATCACGTCCGCCACCTGGTATTGCACGGCCTGTTGCATCTCATGGGCTACGACCATGAGACCGAGCAGGAAGCCCAGGTCATGGAGCAGCTGGAAATCGAGATCCTGGCCCGTATCGGCGTGGCTAATCCCTACGAGGAGGCGGTCGATGCGCCGCGGGCGCCATGACCGTTGACCAGAGCCGGCCGATGGCTGCGCCGGCAACAGCGTCCGAGGGCCCGGGCATGCCGCACAGCGTCGGCACATCGCTGGGCTGGCTGGCGGCCCTGCGCGCCCGGCTTGGCCTGCCCGGCGGCCCGTCGCTACGCGAGACTCTCGAGGAAGCGCTCAGCTCCGCCGACAAGCCCTCCGACTCGTTCTCGGCCGAGGAACGGGGAATGCTGCTGCGGCTGCTGCGCTTCGGCACCTTGCGGGTCGAGGACGTGATGGTGCCGCGGGCCGACATCATCGCCGCCGACGAGAGCGAGCCGCTGGGCGAGATGCTGAGGATGTTCCAGGACGCGGGCGTTTCGCGCATCCCGGTGTTCCAGGAGACGCTCGACGATCCGCGCGGCATGATCCACGTCAAGGATCTCTTGAAATGGATGATTACCGACACCGTGCGATCCGATGGCGAAGTGCCCCAGCAGCTTCCGGATCTGTCGAAGGTGGATCTCAACAAGCCGGTGTCGACCGCCAAGATCCGCCGGCCGGTGCTCTATGTCCCGCCCTCGATGCCGGCGATGAACTTGCTGTTGCGCATGCAGTCGACCCGCATCCACATGGCGCTGGTGGTCGACGAATATGGCGGTACCGACGGCCTTGTCACGATCGAGGACCTCGTCGAGCAGATCGTCGGCGATATCGAGGACGAGCATGACGAGCTGGAGGATGCCCACATCGTGCTCGACGCCAAGCTCGGCCTGGTCGCTCTCGCACGGACCCCGGTGCAGGAGTTGGAGCAGCGCCTGGGGCTCAAATTGCTGACGCCCGAGGAGGAGCAGGAGATCGACACCCTAGGCGGCTTGATCTTCGCCCTGGTCGGGCGCATCCCGGCGCGCGGCGAGATCGTCCGGCATTCGGCCGGCATCGAGTTCGAGGTGCTCGATGCCGATCCCCGCCGCATCAAGCGCCTGCGGATCATCGACACTCGGACACCGGCGGAAACGGCCACGCTGCCGCCGGAAGGCCCAGCCAACGCATGACGGCGGCTAGTCCCAGGGTAGCCTGGCATCTGCCCGGCCTGTCGGAGCGGCTGCACGATTGGTGCCTGGGTCTCGGCAGCCGTGCCGCCGCGCTGGCAGCCGTGACGGCCGGGGCAGTCTCGGTGCTGGCGATGGCGCCGTTCTTCGTGTCGCCGGTGCTGTTCATCACACTGCCGGCGCTGATCTGGCTGGTCGATCGGGCAGCGCCGGCGCCGCGGATGGCGATGGCCGCGTTCTGGCCGGGCTGGTGGTTCGGCTTCGGGTATTTCCTGCTCGGGCTGTTCTGGATCGGCGAGGCGTTCCTGGTCGAGGCCGAACGCGTGCTGTGGGCGCTGCCGTTCGCCGTGACACTATTGCCGGCGGGCCTTGCAATCTTTTTCGGGCTGGCCACCTGGGCCGCGGCCGCACTGTCCCGGCCCGGCTTCGGCCGCGTGGTGTCGCTGGCGCTCATGCTGTCGGCCAGCGAGTGGTTGCGCGGGCACATTCTCACTGGCTTTCCGTGGAATACGCTCGGCTACGCCCTGACCATGCCGCTCGCCTTGATGCAGGCGGCATCACTGGTCGGGATCTACGGATTGACGCTGGCGGCGATCTTCATCTTTGCAGGTCCGGCGGTGCTGCTGGCGCCGCCCGCGCACCGGCGCATGCCGCGCGCAGTGCCGATCGCAGCTTGCCTCGCCGCACTGCCGATCGTCGCGATGGCGATATTCGGGACGATACGGCTTGCGATGCTGTCCGATGCGAGCGTCCCCGGGGTCAGGCTGCGCATCGTGCAGCCGAGCGTGCCGCAGCGTGAGAAATGGCGGCCGGAGAACCAGCGGCAGATCTTCTACGATCATATCGATCTGTCGCAACACAATCCCTCGGGCGTCCGCGACGACATGGCGGACATCACTCACGTCGTCTGGCCCGAGGCGGCGATGCCATTTCGGCCGTTGCAGAGCCCCGAGGCGCTCGCCGCGATTGCACAGATGCTGCCGGGCGGACGACACCTGATCGCGGGCGGATTGCGCACGGTCGAGGCCGGTGCCGGCGCGATCGAGGCCCGCAACAGCCTGATGGTGTTCGGCGCCGGCGCCGCGCTGACCGCGATCTACGACAAGATCCATCTGGTGCCGTTCGGCGAGTACCTGCCGATGCGCCCGGTATTGGAGAAGATCGGGCTGGAAGAGCTCGCTCGCCAACGCGGCGGCTTTGGCATCGGGACCACGCCGAGGCCGCTGCTTTCGGTGCCCGGCTTGCCGCTGGTCGGGCCCCTGATCTGTTACGAGGCAATCTTCCCCGCCGCGCTGGTACAGACGGCGGCGCGGCCCGGCGTGCTGGTCAATCTTACGAACGACGGCTGGTTCGGCAACAGCACCGGTCCACGCCAGCATTTCCATCAGACGCGGGTCCGCGCGGTAGAGGAAGGGCTGCCGCTGGTCCGGTCGGCGAACAACGGCATTTCGGCGGTGATCGCTCCATCGGGACGGATCATCGCAATGCTGGCGTTGAATGATCGCGGCACCTTAGATGCAGATTTGCCACAGAGCATCGCTCCCACCACCTACAGTCGAATTGGCGATTGGCCATTCGCAGTATTCTGGTTCCTGACAGCCGCTTTGGGTCTGCTTCTCCGCAATCGGATCAAGTCGCCAGTCTGACCGAGGCGGGATATTTTCCCAGGATCGGAAGGACTTGGTCGGACCGTGCACGGTTGACTCGGTATAGTTGCACACCTAACGAGTTGGCGACTGAAAGATGATCGATCGCACGGTCGATCCGGCGACTTGTCGACAGAGAGCGTTCCATTGAACGGCGACGACTTCGGTGAAAAGGGCTCGCGCAGAGCCAACCCGGTCGATGTGCATGTCGGCAGCAGGGTACGCTTGCGCCGGATGCTTCTGGGCATGAGCCAGGAAAAGCTCGGCGAGCGGCTCGGCCTCACTTTTCAGCAGGTGCAGAAATACGAGAAGGGTGTCAATCGCATCGGCGCGAGCCGGCTGTTCGAGCTGTCCAAGGTGTTGGGCGTGAGCGTCGGCTTCTTCTACGACGAGGCGCCGGAAATCACCGGCGCGCATTCGCAGATTCCCGTCGAAATCGGGTTCGCTGAAATGCCCAACGAAAACTACACGTCGGACTTCCTGAGCAGCCGCGAGGGCCTCGAGCTGAACAAGGCGTTTGCCCGCATTAGCGATCCCAAGGTCCGCCGCACCATCGTCGAGCTCGTGCGCTCGCTGGCCAACGAGGAAGGCAAGGCTTGACCTGGTCCTTTCTGCCGAAATTGATTATTCAAATTTCTTCGATGAAAAATCCGATGCCGGCGCGGCGCGCTGCCCTGCAACGCCTTGACCCCGCCATCAAAGGCTATAAACAAGCGCGAAATCTCAACCATATGCACGCGTCGTCCGCGGCTTGATAGCAAACGGGGTTGTATAGTGGCACGCCAGTCGTTCCTATTCACGAGCGAGTCGGTCTCGGAGGGCCATCCGGACAAGGTCGCGGACCAGATCTCCGACGCGATCCTGGATACCTTCCTCGCGAACGACCAGAAGCTCGGCATCGCCGACAACAGCGCCGTCAACACGCGGCTTGGCTGCGAAACCCTCGTGACGACGAACAAGGTGGTCATCGCCGGCGAGGCGCGCGGCCAGGCGCCGCTGTTCCGCAAGTTCGCCAGCCACCAGTTCGAAGGCCAGAACGAGTGGGTGGTCGACCGCGGCCTCATCACCGATATCGCCCGCGGCGTGATCAAGGACATCGGCTACGACCAGGTCGGTTTCTCGCATGGTGGCGCCGACGTCGAAGTGCTGTTGCACGGCCAGTCGCCGGACATCGCGATGGGCGTCGACGAGAAGCAAGGCGAGGAGGGGGCCGGCGACCAGGGCATGATGTTCGGCTTCGCGTGCACCGAAAGCGAGGTGTACGAGAAGGGCTCGTTCATGCCGGCGCCGATCTACTTCTCGCACAAGATCTTGAAAGTGCTGTCCGAGCAACGCCGTTCGGGCAAGCTGGGCGACCTGCTGCCGGATGCGAAGAGCCAGGTCACCGTCCGCTACGAGGGCGGCAAGGCGATCGGTTGCGAGAAGGTCGTGGTCTCGACCCAGCACCAGAAGGCAAACGGCAAGGGCAAAGACTACACGCCGGAAATGGTGCGCGAGATGATCGGTGATGCCGTCGCGTCGGCCCTGCCGAAGGGCTGGATGCCGAAAAGCGGCGCCGACTTCCTCGTCAACCCGACCGGCTGCTTCGTTGTCGGCGGGCCCGACGGCGACTGTGGCCTGACCGGCCGCAAGATCATCGTCGACACTTACGGCGGATATGCCCCGCACGGCGGCGGCGCGTTCTCGGGCAAGGACCCGACCAAGGTCGACCGCTCGGCCGCCTACGCCGCGCGGTACCTGGCGAAGAACGTGGTGGCGGCCGGCCTCGCCGAGCGCTGCATGATCCAGGTGGCATACGCCATCGGCCGGCCCGAGCCGATGTCGCTGCTGGTCGACACGCTAGGGACAAGCAAGCATGGGCCCGAGCTCGATGCCCAGCTCGAGAAAGTGCTGGCCGAGCTGTTCCCGCTGCGGCCGACGAATATTCGCCGCAAGCTCGAGCTGAACCGGCCGATCTACAAGCGCACCGCCGCCTATGGCCATTTCGGCCGCGCACCGGAAGCAGACGGCGGCTTCTCCTGGGAGCGCACGGATTTGGCCGATGCGATCCGCAAGGCGATCCGCTGAGCAGGGCATTTGCCTGCGCGACGGCTCCCTGCCCGAGCCGAGGTTTGAACTCCACAGCACGGCCGCGGCATCCGCGGCCGTTGGCTTTTATTGAGCACGCCCCAACATGAACCCGCGTCAAGAGGACGATGAAGGCGACGACGGCATACGCCGTGAGCTACGCTCATTCGGCCGACGGCGAGGACGCCCGTTGACCGCGCGCCAGCAGCGTCTGATCGACGAATTGCTGCCACGGGTTCGCCTGCAGCTCGATGCGATCGGTCGCGACGTGTCGCCCGCCGAGCCAGCGCAACTTGCCGGCGCACTGGTGCCGGCTGCCTGCGAGACATGGCTCGAGATCGGCTTCGGCGGCGGCGAGCATCTGGTGGCACAGGCCGGCGCCAATCCAGGTGTGGCGCTGATCGGCTGCGAGCCGTTCATCGACGGCGTGGTGAAAGTCCTGAGTGCGATCGAGCAGCGCGGCCTCGGCAATATCCGCATTCACGACGACGACGCCCGCGCCGTGCTTCGACGGTTGCCTGCGTCGTCGATCGCCCGCGCGTTCATCCTGTTCCCCGACCCCTGGCCGAAGGTTCGCCATCGCAAGCGGCGCCTCGTCTCGGCCGCGACGCTGGCGCTGCTTGCCCGCGTCATGCAACCTGGGTCGGAGCTGCGCATAGCGACCGACATCGGCGACTATGCCCGCACCATCCTCGAGGCGGTGGCCCACCAGCACGCATTTCGCTGGACCGCGACCGGTCCGGGCGACTGGCGCGAACAAGGCAAGGACTGGCCGGTCACCCGCTATCAGCAGAAGGCTTTGCGCGAAGGACGTCGCTGCTATTTCCTGCGCCTGGTGCGCGAACCTTGAACGGTCAAATTCACCAAGCCGGCGATGAGATTCCCGAAATCGACAATTATGTGACGATTTCATCTTGACCGCCGAGTGATCAAAGTATACGCAGAAGGTGCTCATGATCATCTCAACTTTGGGGTGGGTCCGAAAGGATCCGCTCTTTTTGTTTTGATGGCCTGAGCTTACCTTACGGTGGACAGGCTGGATGGAAGAAAGTAACGAGCGCACAGCGTCGCAGGACCGATATTTCCGCGAAAGCGGGCCGGCTGCGGATCTGGCTGCGCTGGTTGAGCCGGTGCTTGCCGACTTGGGGTTCCGTCTGGTCCGTGTTCAGTTATCAGGCAAAGAAGGCCAAACGCTGCAAATTATGGCAGAGCGTCCGGACGGCACGATGTCGGTCGGCGATTGCGAGCTGGTATCGAAGCAGTTGTCGCCGGTGCTCGACGCATATGATCCGTTGCCTGGCGCCTATCGGCTCGAGATTTCCTCGCCCGGCATCGACCGGCCCCTCGTCCGCCCTTCGGACTTCGAGGATTGGGCCGGGTTCGAGGCGCGCATCGAGCTCAACCAGCCGGTCAACGGGCGCAAGCGGTTTCGCGGCGTGCTCGAAGGCTTCGAGGATGGCGAGGTGAGACTCGAGTGTGAGCTCGATCAGGTCGGGGTGCAGGTTCTGGGTTTCCCGGTCGCGCTGATCAGCGAGGCCAAGCTGATGCTCACCGATGAGCTGATCCGCGAGACGCTTCGGCGAGCCAAGAAGTTGAAGGAGCGCGGGCCAGAGGCCGGCGATGGAACTGAGCTGGAATAATCGACAAGGGTCTAGATCATGGCAGTTGCAGGCGTTAGCGCAAATCGTTTGGAGTTGCTCCAGATCGCCGACTCCGTCGCGCGCGAGAAGACGATCGACCGCAAGATCGTGATCGAGGCGATGGAGGACGCCATCCAGAAGGCGGCCAAGTCGCGCTACGGCGCCGAGAACGACATCCGGTGCGAGATCGATCCCAAGACCGGCGAGACCCGGCTGTCGCGGGTGATGGCGGTGGTCGAGGAGGTGGAGAACGAGTTGACCCAGATCACCCTCGCCGACGCCAAGCGCCGCAATCCCGATGCCAAGATCGGCGACTACATCGCGGAGGGCCTGCCGCCGCTGGACTTCGGCCGCGTCGCCGCACAGAACGCTAAGCAGGTCATCGTGCAAAAGGTGCGCGAGGCCGAGCGCGAGCGCCAGTACGCCGAATACAAGGATCGTGTCGGCGAGATCATCAACGGCACCGTCAAGCGGGTCGAGTACGGCAACGTCATTGTCGATCTGGGCCGCGCCGAGGGCGTGATCAGGCGCGACGAGATGATCCCGCGCGAGCTGCCGCGCTACGGCGATCGGATCCGGTCCTATATCTATGACGTGCGCCGCGAGCCGCGCGGACCGCAGATCTTCCTGTCGCGCGCCCGCCCCGAGTTCATGTCGAAGCTGTTCGCGATGGAGGTGCCGGAGATCTACGACAACGTCGTGGAGATCAAGTCGGTCGCTCGCGATCCCGGCAGCCGAGCCAAGATCGCGGTGATCTCGAAGGATTCCTCGATCGATCCGGTCGGTGCCTGCGTCGGCATGCGCGGCGCGCGCGTGCAGGCAGTCGTCAACGAGCTGCAGGGCGAGAAGGTCGACATCATCCAGTGGAACCCGGATGCGGCCTCATTCATCGTCAACGCCCTGGCGCCTGCCGAGGTCTCCAAGGTGGTGCTCGACGAGGACGCGTCGCGTATCGAGGTCGTGGTGCCGGAAGCGCAGCTGTCGCTCGCCATCGGCCGTCGCGGCCAGAACGTCCGGCTCGCCTCGCAGCTGACTGGCTGGGACATCGACATCCTCACCGAGCAGGAGGAGAGCGAGCGGCGGCAGAAGGAATTCGCCGAACGCTCGGCCATGTTCATGGAGACGCTCGACGTCGACGAGGTCATCGCCCAGCTGCTGGTGACCGAGGGCTTTGCCAGCGTGGAAGAGGTCGCGTTCGTCGAGTCATCCGAGGTTGCCCACATCGCCGGCTTCGACGAGGGCACCGCCGAGGAGATCCAGACGCGCGCCCGCGAGTATCTGGAGAAGCAGGAGCGCGCCCGCGACGAGCGCCGCCGCGAGCTGGGTGTTGCCGACGAGGTCGCCCAGGTTGCCGGCATGACGACGGCGATGATGGTCGCGCTCGGCGACAACGGCGTCAAAACCGTCGAGGACCTCGCCGATTGCGCTACCGACGATCTCATCGGCTGGACCGAGCGCAAGAAGGAGAAGGACTCCGAGGCGGTGCGGCACAAGGGATTCCTCGACGGCTTCGACGTCGACCGCAAGGGTGCCGAGGAAATGATCATGTCGGCGCGGGTGCTCGCCGGCTGGATCAAGGCCGAGGATCTGGTACCGCCAGAGCCGGCCGAACCGGCTGCCGACGACGACGCACCGGCCGCTTGACGTTGACGGGCGGTGGAACACGACAGGACCAGGAATGGCGACAGAGGCAGCGATTGCGAGCAAGGATGCTGTGCGCAAGGGGCAAAAACCCAGCTTGCGCACCTGCATCGTCACGCGCGCCGAGCTCGCCCCTGCTGAGCTGATCCGGTTCGTTCCCTCGCCTGACGGGTCCATCACGCCCGATCTCGCGCGCAAGTTGCCCGGGCGAGGCGTATGGGTTACATGCAGGTCCGATGTCCTGGCCGACGCGGTCGCCAGGAAATCCTTCGCCAAGAGCTTGAAACGGCAGATCACCGTGCCGGCCGATCTGGTGCAGCAGGTCGAGCTGCTGGTGGTGCGGCGAACCATCGAGGCGCTCTCGCTTGCCAACAAGGCCGGCCTGGTGACGACCGGGTTCTCCAAGATCGACGCCGAGCTTGTTCGCGGCGGTGTCGAAATACTCGTTCATGCCATGGAAGCGGCCGAGGACGGCTGCGGCAAGCTCGACCGAAAATGGACCGCGATTGCCGCGGAGCTGGGGCGCCGGCCGCGCATCGTGAAGGAATTGACGATCGCACAATTGGATTTGGCTATCGGCAGGGAAAATGTGGTACATGCTGCGTTGAGCGCGGGTGGCGCAACAAACAGGTTCTCGATTGAAGCCGAGCGCCTTGGACGCTACCGGTTGCACAATTCCTCGCCTGCAAGCGAATCTACGGCAGATTAGTCTGCTGCAAGTTCGGTGTCTTGACTACCCCTGATCGTCCGATCGAGCGGGGTGCTCGTGCTGCCGATGAGTTGAAATACGAGCTGGTTCGAGCTCCGCGTTGCGCGGCATTGCAATCGGATCAGATCGGATAGGTGTCGGGAAAACGGATCTAGTATGAGCGAACCGAAAGAGACTACCGATAAGACCCATGGCACGGGCGGGCGCAAGCCTTTGAGCCTGGTGCAGCGGGTCGAGTCAGGCCATGTGCAGCAGAAGTTCAGCCACGGCCGCTCCAAGACGGTGGTCGTCGAAAAGAAGCGCTCGCGGACTTTGAAGGATGGCGACGAGCCGGCGCCGCGCGCGCCGATCGCAGCACCTGCGAGCCGTCCGGCCGCCGGAAAGCCGGCAACACCTGTAGGCGCCGCGCCACGTCCTGAGCAGCCGAAGCCAGGCGCGATGTTGCGCACGTTGTCCGATGAGGAGCGGGTCGCTCGCTCCAAGGCATTGGCGGCTGCACAAATTCGTTCGGTCGAGGAGGAGCGCGCCAGGGCCGAGCGCGAGCGCCTAGAGGCGATTGAGGCCCAGGCCCAGGCCGAGCGTGATGCAGCTGCACGCGCCGAAGCGGTAGCGACGGCAGGCGGCGAGCCCGAGGTTGCCACTGCCGGCGAGGTGGCCGAAACCGCTGCCGCAATTGCGGAACCTGCCCCGGCGCCAAGAGCCGACGAGCCGGTGGCCGCGCAAGCGACGGCGCCGGCTGCCAGCACGGCCGCGCCGGCCCCGGCACCAGTGGTAACGCCGCCGCCCGCCGCCGCGGAAGCAGCGACGGCCGCGGCTTCGGTCGCCGAGGAATCGCCGTCGCGTCCGCTCGGCATGACCAGGCCGATGATCGTCTCCCGCGCCGATCGCCCGAGCCCGAAGCCGCCCGAAAGCCTCGCCAAGAAGGGCGAGGGCGAAGCCACCCGCCGCCCTGGCAAGATCGCGTTGACGATCGAGGCCGACGACGACGAGCGAGCCAAGAAGAAGGGCGGCAAGGTCGTACGCAGTGCCGTGGTCAAGCCGGGCACCGAGGAAGGCCGGGTTCGCGGCAAGCTGACGATCACCAATGCGTTCGACGAGCGTCAGCGCGAGCGCTCGCTTGCCTCGCTGAAGCGCAAGCGTGAGCGCGAGAAGCTGAAGGCGATGGGCGTGCCGCAGGCCCGTGACAAGGTCGTGCGCGAGGTGATCATTCCCGAGGCGATCACCATCCAGGAACTTTCGAACCGCATGACCGAACGCGCCGTGGACCTGATCAAGGTCCTGATGAAAAGCGGCGCGATGCACAAGATCACCGACGTGATCGACGCCGACACCGCGGAGCTGCTGGTGTCGGAGTTCGGCCATACGCCAAAGCGCGTCACCGACGCCGACGTGCTGGAAGGCTTCATCGGTGCCAAGGACGAGGACGATCACCTCGAGCCGCGGGCGCCGGTGGTGACCATCATGGGCCACGTCGACCACGGCAAGACGTCACTGCTCGATGCCATTCGCCATGCCAACGTCGCCAGCGGCGAGGCCGGCGGCATCACCCAGCACATCGGCGCCTATCAGGTCACGGCCCCGACCGGCGAGCACATCACGTTCATCGATACCCCGGGGCACGAGGCATTCACCGCCATGCGCGCCCGCGGCGCCAAGGTGACGGATATCGTCGTCCTGGTGGTCGCCGCCGACGACGGCGTCATGCCGCAGACGGTCGAGGCGATCAATCATGCCAAGGCCGCGGGCGTGCCGATCATCGTCGCGATCAACAAGATCGACAAGCCGGACGCCGATCCGACCCGCGTCCGCACCGACCTGCTGCAGCACGAAATCGTGGTCGAGAGCATGTCCGGCGACGTGCAGGACGTGCCGGTCTCGGCCACCAAGAAACTGAACCTCGACAAACTGCTCGAGGCGATCTCGCTGCAGGCCGAAATCCTCGAGCTGAAGGCGAACCCGTCGCGCTCGGCGGAGGGTTTCGTGATCGAGGCGAAGCTCGAGCGCGGTCGCGGTCCGGTCGGCACGCTGCTGGTGCAGCGCGGTACCCTGCACGTCGGCGACATCGTCGTCGCCGGAATGGCCTGGGGCCGCGTTCGGGCCCTGCTCGACGACAAGGGCGAGGCGTTGAAGGACGCCGGACCATCGGTTCCCGTCGAGGTGCTGGGCTTCGACAGCGCGCCTGAGGCTGGCGACCAGTTCGCGGTCGTAGAGAGCGAGGCGCGCGCCCGGGAGATCACCGACTATCGCGTCCGCAAGCGCCGCGAGACGCTTGGCTCGGCGGGCACGCCGCGCACCCTCGAGCAGATGATGCAGTCGCTCAAGGACGCCGCCGGCCAGAAGGAGTTCACGCTGCTGGTCAAGGGCGACGTGCAGGGCTCGGTCGAGGCGATCGTCGGCTCGCTGAAGAAGATCGGCACCGACGAGGTGATCGCGCGCATCGTGCATACCGGTGTCGGTGGCATCACCGAGTCGGACGTGGCGCTGGCCAACGCCTCGAAGGCGGTGGTGATCGGCTTCAACGTCCGCGCCAATGCACAGGCCAAGGCCTCGGCCGACGCCCATGGCATCGAGATCCGCTACTACAACATCATCTACGACCTCGTCGATGACGTGAAGGCGGCGATGTCCGGCCTGCTGGCACCGACCCTGCGCGAGGTGTTCCTCGGCAATGCGACGATCAAGGAGGTGTTCAACATCTCCAAGTTCGGCAAGGTCGCCGGCTGCCTCGTCACCGACGGCAGGCTGGAGCGCGGCGGCAAGGTTCGCCTGATCCGCGACAACGTCGTGATCCACGAGGGCACGTTGTCGATCCTGAAGCGCTTCAAGGACGACGTGAAGGAAGTCCCGGCTGGTCAGGAATGCGGCGCCAGCTTCGCCAACTACCAGGACATTCGCCAGGGCGACGTGATCGAGTGCTTCAACATCGAGACGATCAAGCGCAGCTTGTGATCTCGGGCGGGCTGGCGGTCCAAGGGCCGCCGCCCGCGCGGCAGGGAATTCCGCATGCCTCGAAGAAAGCAGAAGAGCTCCGCGCGCGCACCATCGCAGCGGATGCTGCGGGTGGCCGAGCAGATTCGCCACGTGATCGCGGAGCTATTGGCGCGCGGCGAGATCCACGACGACGTGATCGCCTCGCACGTGATCACCGTGACGCAGGTGCGGATGTCGCCGGACTTGCGGCTCGCCACCGCGTTCGTGATGCCGCTCGGCGGCCAGGATACCGACAAGGTGATCGCCGCGCTCGACCGCAATCGCCGCTTCATTCGCGGGCAGGTCGCGCAGACGCTCGACTTGCAATTCTCGCCCGACATTCGCTTCCGCGACGACAATACCTTCGAGGAGGCGATGCGGATCGAGCAGCTGCTGGCGAGCCCGAAAGTTCGGCAGGACACCGCAAAGAAAGAGTGAAGGCGCGAGATCGTAAGTGGTCAGTCGTGAGTGGTTGAGTTTGCCTCGCCACTTGCATCCGATGAATCCTCGAACTCACACAAGTTCACCTTTCGACTTGCCGTAGTTCCGTTCATACGGCCTTTGCATTTCCACTCATCACTCACCACTCACCACTCACCAAAGTTCAAATGGCACGCCGCAAAAAAGGCAATCGCATCAACGGCTGGTTGATCCTCGACAAGCCGCTCGACATGACCTCGACGCAGGCCGTGGGCAAGGTGCGCTGGCTGTTCAAGGCGCAGAAGGCCGGCCATGCCGGCACCCTCGATCCGCTGGCGACAGGAATTCTCCCGATTGCGCTCGGCGAGGCGACCAAGACCGTCGCGTTCGCAGTCGACGGCGAGAAGTCCTACCGTTTCACCGTGCGCTGGGGCGTCGAGACCACCACGGACGACACCGAGGGCAGCGCCGTCGAAACCAGCCGCGAGCGCCCGTCGCCGGCCGCGATCGAGGCGCTGCTGCCGCGGTTCACCGGCGAGATCATGCAGACGCCGCCAGCATTCTCGGCGATCAAGATCGACGGCCACCGCGCCTACGACCTCGCCCGCGACGGCGAGGAAGTGATCCTCGAAGCCCGGCCGGTGGTGATCGATAGCCTGCGCATCGTCGACATGCCCGACTCCGAGACCACGGTGTTCGAGGCAACCTGCGGCAAAGGCACCTATGTGCGCGCCATCGCCCGCGACCTGGGCCGCGCGCTCGGCTGTTTCGGCCATGTGATCGCATTGCGCCGCACCCGCGTCGGCCCGTTCGGCGAGGATCAGGCGATCACCATTTCGCAGCTCGAAAGCCTGGCTCAGGCCGACGATGGCGGGGCCGAGCTGATGCGCTGCCTGATGCCGATCGAGGCCGCACTCGCCGGGATGGTCGAGTTGCAGATAACATCCTCGGATGCCGGCCGCCTGCGCCTCGGCCAGCCGGTGCTGATCCGGGGCCGCGATGCTCCGATCATGAAGGGCGAGGTCTACGCCATCTCGAAGGGACAGCTGGTGGCGATGGGCGAGATAGAGCGCGGCGAGCTGCACCCTACGCGGGTGTTCAATCTCGATTGACCGCACTGCACAATTCGCTCGCATTTCCCCTTGTTTGCGCTATATAGCCCGCAGCGCACGGCCGGATGGCCATGCGTCACGTTTGCGACCCGGCTGGACGACATCCCGGCCAAGGCCGCTTTCAGGGCGCCCGATCGCGGGCCCCATCCTAGGAAAATCGAACTAGAAAGGATGCCCGATGTCGCTGATCAGACCCGTCCGCAAGGACGCGAAGAAGGCCGTTATCAAAGAGAACGCCACAAAGGCTGACGATACCGGCTCGCCGGAGGTGCAGGTGGCGATCCTGACCGAGCGGATCAATTACCTCACCGAGCACTTCAAGACCCACAAGAAGGACAACCACTCGCGCCGCGGCCTGCTCAAGATGGTCAGCAAGCGCCGGCAGTTGCTCGACTACGTGAAGCGCAAGGACGAAGCGCGCTATCAGAAGATCATCGACAAGCTCGGCATCCGCCGCTGATGGCATGCCGGCAGTCCTCGCAACGCCCGCGTTGTGTTCGTGGCTGTCGCGGCCGGTGAGCGCCGGATTTGCACTGCGACGCTAGCATATCGACTGCGCTGGCCCCAGTAAGGCGGGGTTCCGGCGCGGTCTGCGTTGATCCCCGATCCGCGGGCGATTGGCGCCATGGGACGTAACCGAACGAAAGACGAAACGCATGTTTGACATCCATCGTGTTGAAATTGAATGGGGCGGGCGCAAGCTCAAGCTCGAGACCGGCCACATGGCGCGCCAGGCGGACGCTGCCGTGGTCGCGCAATACGGCGAGACGAGTGTTCTCGCCACCGTGGTCGCCGCGAAGAGCCCGAAGCCCGGGATCGATTTCTTCCCGCTTACCGTGAACTACCAGGAGCGCACCTACGCGGCCGGCAAGATCCCCGGCGGCTACTTCAAGCGCGAAGGCCGCCCGACCGAGAAGGAGACGCTGACCTCGCGCCTGATCGACCGTCCGATCCGTCCCCTGTTCGTCGACGGGTTCAAGAACGAGACCCAGGTCGTGGTCACCGTGATGTCGTTCGACAACGAGAACGACGCCGACGTCGTTGCGATGGTCGCCGCCTCCGCCGCCCTTACCCTGTCGGGGGTGCCGTTCCTCGGTCCGATCGGCGCCGCCCGGGTCGGCTTCATCGATGGCCAGTACGTGCTCAATCCACTCGTCGACGAGATGGCCAAGACCAAACTCGACCTGGTCATGGCCGGCACGCATGATGCCGTGATGATGGTCGAGAGCGAGGCGCACGAGCTTACCGAGACGCAGATGCTCGAGGCCGTGATGTTCGGCCACAGGAATGCGCAGCCGGTGATCCAGGCGATCATCAAGCTCGCCGAGAAGGCCGCCAAGGAGCCGGTCGACATCGCGCTGCCGGACAAGTCGAAGTACGCGACCAAGGTGCAGGAGCTGGTGGAAGCCGACTTGCGCGCCGCGTTCGCTACGCCGCAGAAGCAGAAGCGCCAGGACATGGTTGCCGCCGCCAAGGCGAAAGTGAAGCCGCTGCTGCAGGCCGATGCCAGCGCCGACGAGCAGGTCCTGCTCGGCACCGTGTTCAAGGAACTCGAGGCCGAGGTCGTCCGCGGCGACATCCTGCGCACCGGCAAGCGCATCGATGGCCGCGATCTGAAGACGGTGCGCCCGATCCTGTCGGAAGTGCACGTCCTGCCGCGCACCCACGGCTCGGCACTGTTCACCCGCGGCGAGACGCAGGCGCTGGTCGTCGCCACCCTCGGCACCGGCGAGGACGAGCAGTATGTCGACAGCCTCGAGGGCACGAAGAAGTCGCGCTTCATGCTGCACTACAACTTCCCGCCATTCTCGGTCGGCGAGACCGGCCGCATGGGCTCGCCCGGCCGCCGCGAGATCGGCCACGGCAAGCTCGCCTGGCGCGCCATCAATCCGCTGATCCCCGGTCCGGAAGAGTTCCCGTACACGATCCGCGTGGTGTCGGAGATCACCGAATCGAACGGATCGTCGTCGATGGCCACCGTGTGCGGCACCTCGCTCGCGCTGATGGACGCCGGCGTTCCGCTGAAGTCGCCGGTCGCCGGCATCGCCATGGGCCTGATCAAGGAAGGCAACTCGTTCGCGGTGCTGTCCGACATCCTCGGCGACGAGGACCATCTCGGCGACATGGACTTCAAGGTCGCCGGCACCTCCAACGGCGTCACCTCGCTGCAGATGGACATCAAGATCACCGGCATCACCGAGGAGATCATGCGCATTGCGCTTGATCAGGCTCGCGAAGGCCGCATGCATATCCTCGGCGAGATGGCGAAGGCGCTCGGCGGCGCCCGTGCCGAGCTTGGCGAGCATGCGCCGCGCATCGAGACGATCAAGATCCCGACCGACAAGATCCGCGAGGTGATCGGCTCCGGCGGCTCGGTGATCCGCTCGATCGTCGAGGAGAGCGGCGCCAAGATCGACATCGACGACGACGGCACGGTAAAGGTTGCCGCCTCCAAGAAGGAATCGATCGAAGCCGCGTTGAAGCGCATCCGCGAAATCACCTCGGAGCCCGAGGTCGGGATGATCTACAAGGGCAAGGTCGTGAAGCTGATGGAGTTCGGCGCCTTCGTGAATTTCTTTGGCGCCAAGGACGGCTTGGTCCACGTGTCGCAGCTCACCTCCAAGATGCGCCCGAACCACCCCAACGAGGTGGTCAAGGAGGGCCAGGAGGTCTGGGTGAAGCTGCTTGGGTTCGACGACCGCGGCAAGACGAAGCTGTCGATGAAGATCGTCGACCAGGATACGGGTAAGGAAATTCCGCGTGGCGAGGGCGAGCCCGAGGAAGCTTTCGAAAGTCGTCCGCCACGGCGCGACCGGGAAGGCGGTGACCGCCGCCCGCCACGGCGCGACCGCGGATAGTTTTGCGACAGACGGACTAATCTTTGCGGCCACCCGACAATCGGGTGGCCGATTTCGTCGCGGTGTTGCAGAATATGCACACTGCAGCAGCGACAGGGTCCCGACCCTGCGCTATATCGGCCTGATGCGCTTGATTTCGACCTCCGATGACCTTGCGGCGGCATGCGCCGAGCTTTCCACTCACCCTTACGTGACGGTGGACACGGAATTCCTGCGCGAGCAGACTTTCTGGTCGAAGCTTTGCCTGCTGCAGATGGCCGGTCCCAACTCCGAATATCTCGTCGACCCGATCGCGCCCGGCCTCGACCTGTCGCCATTCTATGCCCTGATGGCGAACCGCCGCGTAGAGAAGGTCTTCCACGCCGGCCGGCAGGACATCGAGATCGTCTACGTCCAGGCGGGGATCATCCCCGAGCCGATGTTCGACAGCCAGGTCGCGGCCATGGTCTGCGGCTTCGGCGACAGCATCAGCTACGTCAATCTCGTCAAGCGCATCACCGGTGCCGATCTCGACAAGTCGTCGCGCTTCACCGATTGGAGCCGCCGGCCGCTGAGCCACCAGCAACTGACGTATGCCCTTGGCGACGTCACTCACCTGCGAGACGTCTATCACCACCTCAAGCGCGAGCTGGAGCGCAGTGGGCGCACGGAATGGCTCGCGGAGGAGATGGCCGAGCTGACGAATGCGGCGACCTACATTCAAAAGCCGGAGGACGCCTGGCAGCGCCTGAAGGTAAGGGTGAAAAGCCGGCGCGCCTTCGCGGTCCTGATGGAGCTCGCCGCCTGGCGCGAGCGCCATGCCCAGTTGCAGGATGTACCTCGCGCCCGCATTCTGCGCGACGAAGCGCTGTATGACATCGCCAACCAGGCGCCGACCGATACCGCCAAGCTTGGCGAGCTTCGCACCCTCTCGGACGGGTTCGCGAGGTCAGGGCGCGCACGCGAAATCGTCGAGACGGTCAAGCTCGGCCTGCAGCGCGACCTCAAGTCGGTTCCGCCGCTGCCGAAGGGCCAGACGATTTCGGCAGAGGCCGCCGCCCTGGTCGAGCTGCTGAAGGTGCTGCTCAAATCGCTCGCCGCCCAGAAGGGCGTGGCCTCGCGGCTGATTGCCAATACCGACGATCTGGAGCGCATCGCGACCGAGGAGAACCCCGACATTCCCGCGCTGAAGGGGTGGCGGCACGAGCTTTTCGGCGAGACCGCGCTCAGGCTGAAGCGCGGCGAGATCGCGCTCGCCATCGACGGCGGCGAAGTCGTCCCGGTGCCGCGCAGCAAGACGCCGACAACATGACCAGGATTTAATGTCCGCACGGCGACCGCCGGCGACGGACATCCGTGGCCGACCACGTTTGCACAATCGAGGGTGTGATCCCCGCACCGCAACTCGAACCCGCTTCAGAAAGCGCGAGGTATTTCCATGATCGGCAGTTCTTTGAAGGCGCTCGGCCTCACCTCCGCCGCGCTGGTCTTGGCCACTTTCGCCGTATTCGCGCAGACGGCACCGGCGCCCGGCCCCGGTCCCGCGGATGCCAAGGGCAAGGGCAGGATGGCCGCTTGCCGCGCCGACATGAAATCTCTTTGCGGCGACGTCGACCGGGCCAAGGGCGCGCGGATGCGCTGCCTGGTCGAGAACAGGGCCAAGGCCTCGCCCGAGTGCCAGGCCACCATTGCCACAGTCGAGCAGCGGATGGGCAAAGGTGCCACCCGGCAGGCCCGCAAGCAGGCTCGCCTCGCATGCCAGGCCGATGCAGAAGCGCTGTGCGGAACGGAAGCGAACGGCAATGGCCGGATCATGCGCTGCCTGCGCCAGAACGAGGCCAAGGTGTCGCCTGACTGCGCCACGGCATTGGCTGCCCTGCCGATGCGCAAGCGTGGCACAGCGGCGCCGGCCGCACCGATGCCGCAATGACGATCGGCCAATGAACCCGGTCGTCACGATAGTGGTGGCCGGCGCAGGCATGGCCGCGGCCCGCATCGAAGACGGCTTCATGATCCCGGCGAAACGGGAACTTCCTTGAGCGGCGTCACGCATGTCCAGCCGGCGGTGGTTTGCGTGATCTGCAGCTCCTCGTGGCCGGCGCTCGCGACAATGACCGCATCGACGGCGGCCACCGCCTTGCCCAGTCCCCATCCGCCCGCGACCAGGCCGGACAGCAGGTCGCCGGTGCCGTTCGGGACCCAAGCGCGCCGGGCAACCTCGAAGGCATGAACCGACGTCGCGTCGATCTCCATCGTGAGCAGGCCTTCGGAAGACGAAGGGATCGACGTCGCGATCACCGCGCGCGACGGCAGGCTGCGCGCGACGGCAACGGCTGCCGGCGGGTCAGCGACCGGGGCGCCACCGAGCCAGGCAAGCTCGAACCGGTTCGGCATCACGATATCGGCCAAGGGCAGCAGACGGTCGCGAACCGCCGTGGCTGCCGACTGATCGATGTAGAGGCCCTTCGGATCGTCGCCCAGCACCGGATCGCAGATGTAGCGCAGATCATCTCGCGCGCGTCGTACGCGCTCGACGACGGTCGCCGCGAACGACACGTGCTCGGCAGACGGCAGATAGCCGGTGAGGATCACGCCGACGTCCGCGAGCCATCCATTGGCGACAATGGCATCGAACATCCGTTCGAGCTGCGCGACCTCGATCGGTCCACCGGCGAAGTTGCGGTGGCCGGGATGGTTCGACAGCAGCACCGTCGGCAGCGCGATCACGCTGTGGCCTAGGGACTGCAGCGCCGGGACGATCGCCGACAGCCCGACCGATCCGCGCGCTACCTGGCTCGACATCGCGAGGATCGAGCCCATGCGGCACCATTCGTCAGATGATGTTCAGCTCGGCCAGCGGCGCGTTGCGGGCAATCCGGCCGTATCCGAGCCTGGTGAGATCGATCGACCTAAAGCCGCCATGCACGATCAGCTCGGCAATGGCCCGCCCGGCGCCGCCCGATTGCTGCAGCCCGTGGCCGGAAAACCCGTTGGCGAAGTAGAAGTTCACGAGCTCCGGATGCGGGCCGATGATCGCGTTCTGATCGAGGGTGTTGTAGTCATAGTGGCCGGCCCACGCGCCTGTCAGCTTCACCGCCTCGAAGGCCGGCACGCGAGCGGCGATGCCGGGCCACACGATCTCCTCGAACGGCGTGTAATCAATGGCGTCGAGATCCTCCGGCGGCGGCTCGTCGTGCTCCTCGGGCGAGACTCCGGTGATGAATTGCCGCCCCTCCGGCCGGAACCAGACGCCGGCGGGATCGACGGTCAATGGCGCGGCGTGCAGCTCCGGTGTCGCATCCCTGCAATCCATCACGTAGACGAAGCGCTTGCGCGGCTCGACCGGCAGGCTCAAGCCCGCGAGCCGCGCCACGGCACCCGCCGCCTGCCCCGCCGCGTTGACCAGTGCGCCGCAGGCAATTCGCCGTCCGCCCGCCAGCCGCACTGCCGCGACGCGGCCGCCCGACCGCTCGATCGCCACCACCTCGTCCTTCACGATGATGGCGCCGCTCGCCTCTGCGGCCTTGCGGAACAGCGTCATCAGAATGACCGGATCAAGCCAGCCCTCGCCGCTCTGCCCGAATGCACCGCAGGCGATCCCTTCGACGTTGAGCCATGGGAACCGACGCGCCAGCTCTGCCTGCTGCAGCAGGTGAATATCTGTGCCGGCCCGCCGCTGCACTTCGTTGTTGCCGCGCAGAATGTCGACGCCGCTGTCGGTGGCGAGGATCAGATAGCCCTGCTCCTTGAAGCCGACATCGGCATCGGTTCCGAACGTCTGCTTCAGGTTTCGGATCAGCGCCAGGGTGACCTGCGAAAGCGCGATATTTTCAGGGGTCGAGAACTGCTGCCGAATGCCGCCCGCCGAACGCGCCGTGCTGCATTGCGTGTACGTTGTGTCCTTCTCGACGATTACCACGCGCCCCGGCGGGAACTTGCCCAGCATCTGGAGGTAGTAGGCAACCGCGCTGCCGATCACGGCGCCGCCGACGATCACGATGTCTGCAGCGAGACTATTCGACTCCGACATGGGTCACTCGATTTTGTGGCGTTTCAGTTCGCGTACCAGGATCGTCAGGCGCTCGGCGCTGTCGAGGCCAGTCTCGACGCAGCTCTTTATGGTGGCGCGCGCCTGGATGAGCTTGTTGAGCCGCTCCTGCACCTCGCCGAAGCCGAAGTAGAGTTCCTCCGGCGCGGTGATCTCGCCATCCTCAATCGCGGCCATCACGTCGAAGGCATTCTGCGAGGCAAGCACCAGCATCGAGGCGGTGTCGTTGATCAAGGCGCGGTAGAGGCGGGCGCCATCCTCGTCGATTCGCGGACCATGAACGCCGAACTTCATCGGTGACGAGGTCGCCCCCTCGCCGGCGAAGATCCTGGGATGGCGGTGGAACCGGCGAAAGATCTCGGTCAACCCGAGGCAACAGCTCTCGAGGTCGCGCAGCGCCATGCCGGCCTTGCGCTTCAGTTTTGGCCGCCACTGGGTCTTCTCCTGCGCGACCCAATTGATGGCCGCGATCGACGCAATCGCACCCAGCGCCGCTATTGCCGGCAATACCGCGGCAAACGGGTCCGGCGCGATGCGCGCATCGGCGTCCGCTTCTTCCGAACCTGCGCGCGGCGTCTGTGCCAAATCGAATCCACCTAGTTGATCGGAAGCGCCCTTTTAGCAAATGCGCCCCGCCGTCCCAAGTGTCTCCTTGCACAAAGATGGAGTGCCGCCGATGGCAGCAGCCCGCGCTCGTCAATAGGTGCGAGCCTTCGGCTCTATGTACTTGACCTCGTTGGTCATCGTGTAGGTATGCACGGGCCGATAGTCGATTTTGCAGCTCTTGGTGGCGTCGTCGGCCCACGCCAGCGTGTGCTTCATCCAATTGACATCGTCGCGCTTGGCGAAATCCTCGCGAGCATGCGCCCCGCGGCTTTCCTTGCGGTTCTCGGCACCGACCACCGTAACGGCCGCCTGGGCGATCAGGTTCTCGTACTCGAGCGCCTCGATCAGGTCGGAATTCCAGATCAGCGAACGGTCGGAGATCCTGATATCGCCGGACTGCTTCCAGATCTCATGGATCTTCTGCACGCCCTCCTGCAATACCGGGCCGTCGCGGAACACCGCGCAGTTGCTCTGCATGACCTTCTGCATGCGCAGCCGCAACTCTGCCGTGCTGCTCGAGCCGTCGGCATGGCGCACGGCATCGAGCCGCGACAGCGCACGGTCGGCGGCGTCGGCCGGCAACGGCGGTTGCGCCGCTCCCGCTTCCGTGGTCTCGGCGGCGCGCAAGCCGGCCGCGCGGCCAAACACGACGAGGTCGATCAGCGAATTCGATCCAAGGCGATTGGCACCGTGCACCGACACGCACGCGGCCTCACCGATCGCCATCAGGCCGGGAACCACGGTGTCCGGGTTGCCGTTGCGCAGCGTCAGCACTTCGCCGTGGTAGTTGGTCGGGATGCCGCCCATGTTGTAGTGCACGGTCGGCAGCACCGGGATCGGCTGGCGGCGGACATCGACACCGGCAAAGATCTTGGCGCTCTCGGAGATGCCCGGCAGACGCTCGGCCAGCAGCTTCGGGTCGAGGTGATCGAGGTGGAGGAAGATGTGGTCCTTCTCCGGGCCGACGCCTCGGCCTTCGCGGATCTCGATCGTCATCGAGCGCGAGACGACGTCGCGCGAGGCAAGGTCCTTGGCGTGCGGGGCATAGCGCTCCATGAAGCGCTCGCCGGCCGAGTTCGTCAGATATCCGCCCTCGCCGCGGCTGCCTTCGGTGATCAGCATGCCGGCGCCGTAAATTCCGGTCGGGTGGAACTGCACGAACTCCATATCCTGCAGCGGCAGGCCGGCGCGCAGCACCAGGGCATTGCCGTCGCCAGTCTGGGTATGGGCACCGGTGCAAGAGTAGTAGATGCGCCCATAGCCTCCAGTCGCCAAGATCGTCTTGCGGGCACGGAAACGGTGGATGGTGCCGTCATCGAGGCACATGGCGGACACGCCGCGGCAGGCACCCTCCTGGTCCATGATCAGGTCGAGCGCGAAGTACTCTATGAAGAACTCGGCTGAATGGCGCAGCGACTGGCCATAGAGGGTGTGCAACATGGCGTGGCCGGTGCGGTCGGCGGCGGCGCAGGTGCGCTGTGCCGGCGGGCCCTCGCCGTACTCGGTGGTCATGCCGCCGAACGGGCGCTGATAGATCCGGCCATCCTCGGTACGGCTGAACGGCACGCCGTAGTGCTCGAGCTCGTACACCGCTTCTGGCGCATTGCGGCACAGATACTCGATCGCGTCCTGGTCGCCGAGCCAATCGGCGCCCTTGACGGTGTCGTACATGTGCCACTTCCAGTCGTCGGGGCCCATGTTGCCGAGCGCGGCCGCGACGCCGCCCTGGGCGGCGACGGTGTGCGAGCGCGTCGGGAACACCTTGGTGATGCAGGCGGTCTTCAATCCGGCCTGGGCGCAACCGAGTGTGGCGCGCAACCCGGCGCCGCCGGCGCCGACCACCACCACGTCGTAAGTATGGTCGATGACCTTGTATGCCTTGCCGTTCGCGGCGGGCATGGCCGCACCGTTGGCTTTCTTGTTCGCGTGCGAGGAGGCCATGACTTCAAGCTCCGAAGCTCAGCTTCAACACCGCGAGACAGCAGGCGGCGCCGACGGCGATTGCAAAGAACGTATTCAGCATCAGGCAGGCAATCTTCCTGCCTTCAGATTGGACGTAGTCCTCGATGATCACCTGCATGCCGAGCCGCATGTGGAAAATCGCCGGAGAGGACGAGAAGCAGCATCAGCAGCGCGATGGCGGGATTGGCCAGCGCGCGCTTCACCACCGCGTGGTCGGCGCCGGCGAGGACGACGATCAACCCGACCAGGAACAGCGTCAGGAAGAGGTTGGCCACCGCGGTCAGCCGCTGCTGCCAGAAATGGGTCGCGCCTTCCTTGGCCGAACCGAGCCTGCGGACCTGCTTCAGCGGAGTGCGCATGCCGGATGATTGATTGCCTGCCATCACACCACCCCGCGCATGCCGAGAGCGACGAACCAGACGAGCGCCGTCAAGATCACCGAGCCGAAGATCGATCCCCACGCAAGCCGATCGACGGTCTTGAGGTCGAGGCCCCGACCGGTGTCCCAGATCAGATGGCGGATGCCGCCGAGCATGTGGTGGAACAGCGCCCACGTATAGCCGAACAGCACGAGTCTGCCGGGCAGGGAGCCATAAAGTCCATTGACGAAGTTGAAATACGCCGGGCTAGTTGCCGCCGCAATCAACCACCAAGCCAGCAGCAGCGTGCCAAAGTACAGCGCGGCGCCGGTGATGCGATGCAGGATCGACATCACCATGTTGATCAGTGGCGAGTAGATTTGCAGATGCGGCGAAAGCGGTCTGGGACCGCCGCCGGCGGCCGGCTTTGAATGCGCCATTTCGGTTAGCTCTCCAGTAATGCTGCTGGGCTTTTAGCTCGCCGAAACATAACCGGCAATGCACCGTTGGGCGCATCTGATACGATACCGGTGCGTCAGGTGCTGACGGCCTGCCCCGCGGATCGCAAATAGAAGGCCACACGTCAGAATTTCGCCGCCTCGGTCATGGCCGTGCCGAGCCTGCCAAGGCACCTGTCGCCAGCCACCCCATCTTGTGCTCGCGCCGCGAAGGTCGCGCGGTGCCCGCATCCTACTTGGCCGGGGCGATGGTCCCGCAGGCCAGTCGCGCCCCGGCGTTGCCATGCGGATCACTGATATAATCGTCGCCCTTCTCGAAGATCACCAGCGACGCGCCATTGCCGTCCAGCAAGGTGTCCTCCGCATCTTTCGACAAGGTCGCGAAAGGACTTAGGAACTCGACCTCGACCTCGCCGGTGGCCGGGACGATCAGGTTGGGCAGGTCACCAACCATCGGGCCTTCGTCGTTGAGATAGCCGTGCTTGGCGCCAAGCGGATTGAGTATGCCGCCAGCGCTTTCGAAATCGCCCTCGCACTTGCCGTTTTCATGAATGTGAAAACCGTGCGGGCCCGGCGGTAAGCCCTTCAACTTGATGCGAACCAGCACCCCCGCGGTGGTCTCGACGAGCTTCACCCGGCCGATTTCCTTGCCATCGCGCAATCGGATGTCCGCATAAGCGTTCTCGCCCACCGCGTGCGCCGGTTGGCTTGCCGTCATGAGAATCGAGAAGCCGGTCACGATCCAACGGCGCAGCCCGGTGTGACACGAGTTATCCAGCATCCCGATCCCCTCTCCCTCCGGCCGTGGACGGCTTGTTTTCGCCTGGGCCGAACGCCGGCGAGCCGATGGGCACCGTCCCGGTTCGTTCGAACACCCAACCAACACCACAGCTGCGAGTTCCCACCCCTGTTGACCTTGGCCGATCCCTCAATCAGCGTGTCGCGTCGATATCGTGGCCGCGACCAGGCTTTTCCCGCCCCCAACTGCCTGCTTGATGGCACAGCCGCCGCCGCTAGTGTGATGATTCCGAAGTCCGCATCTATCGCGCCGCATCGCCGAGTTGCGGACTTCGGAATCTGAATCACACTTGGATCAATGCCTTGCTAGTGTCCTCGTCGATCGCGAAGTTCGCAAATTGCCTGCTGCGGCTGGTGCCGAACTTCGCGATCGGGACACTAGCGCGGCAGGATCACCCAATAGTCTAATTCGAGGATGACGCCTTCGCCAGAATTGCTTTCCCCCTGGGCGGCGAGATGGCTGGCAGGCGTCTTGTTTTTCAATCCCGTGGTGCGAATCCGCAGCGCGCCGACATCGTCTCGTCCGGGCACGGCGGCGGTCTCGATCACCTCCGACCAGGCATAGACCGTGTCTCCGGCAAACGCGGGAGCAACGTGCCGGCCGCCATTGATCGCGGCGACGTGGAACGCGTTGGCGAGCCCGTTGAACGACAGCGCCCGCACCATCGAGATGACCACGCCGCCGTAGACCAGCCGGCGGCCGAACCGCCCCTGGCCTTCGGTATGCTGGTTGAAATGGACCTTGGCGGTATTCTGGTAGAGGCGCGTCGCGATCTGATGCTCCGCTTCCTCGATGGTCATGCCGTCGACATGATCGATCCGCTCGCCCGCCGCATAGTCGCCCCACCGGAAGCGCGACCCTGAGCGGCTATTGTCCCAGGCGGCAGCGTTGATCGCTGGTACGGCGTTCGCCAGCGCCGACGGCTCGACGCGGTCCGGCAGAGCGGGCGCCGGGGCGGCCGCGACTGTCGCGTCCTTGGAGCGCTTGCGCACCATGACCCAGCGAACATAGCTCAACACGACCTCGCCACGCTGGTTGCGGCCAGTCGAACGGACATGAACCACACCGGTTTCGCGGTTCGAGTTCTCCTTGAGGCCGATGACCTCGCTGTCGGCCGAGAGCGTATCGCCCGGGTACACCGGCGCCAGGAACCGGCAATCGGCGTAGCCAAGATTGGCCACCGCATTGAGCGAGATGTCCGGCACGGTCTTGCCGAATACGACGTGGAAGACCAGCAGATCGTCGATGGGAGCGCGCGGGTAGCCGATCGACTGCGCGAACGGGTCCGCGCACTGCACCGCGAACCGGCCGCCATAGAGCCCCGTGTAGAGGGCGACATCGCCGGCGGTAATGGTTCGCGGCGTCGCATGGACGATATGCTGCCCGATGCGAAAATCCTCGAAAAAGTTGCCGCTGCTCGTTTTCGTGGCGCTCATGCCGATTGCCCTCGTCGATCTGCCCGCCTTGTTTGCGGCAACACAGGTGCGATGGCAACCACAGACCGCGCGAGGATCAGCGGCCGCAGAGCTGCGCCCGAGCGGTGCACTGATGGAGGCTCGACAGCACGCCGCCGGCAATGACCGGAGCACACTCGTTCGTTTGCTGCACGAGCTGGATACGGCGCAGGCCCGACGAGAACATGTAGCCGCGCAGGTCTGAAACCTGGTGCTTCAGGGCAAGCTCCGAGCTGAGCCGCGCACTGCCTTGCCCGAACGTGACGACCTGTGCGCTTGCCGTGTCGCATGTCGCACCGCTCGGCGGGGTGCGGAACTCCGTCGCCGCACGTGACATTGTACAACCGGCTGCAACGACGCCGGCGAAGCCAATCACAATCCAAGGTACGAACAACCGACCCATAACCACTCCCTCGGGCCTGCCAAGCGATGGCAAGTCTACGCGCACCAACGAAGTGTACGATGCGCGGGTTAGCCGAGGATTAAGGCGTGTTCCGGCCTGAAACACGGCGGCGGAGTGTTCGCGTGCCGAGCATCTCAGCCGTCGATGGCGCGCGCGATGCTCAACGTCCGGCGCGCGATCTCGGCGTGCAGAAGCTCGACCATGCGGCCGTCGAGCGTAATGACGCCCCGCCCCTGGTTCTCGGGGCGCTCGAACGCCGCCACGATCTTCTCGGCGGCGGCAATCTCTGCCGCGGAGGGGCGGAACACATCGTTGGCGGCCGCGATCTGGTCCGGATGGATGACGGTCTTGCCGTCCATGCCGAGCTGGCGCCCCTGCCGGCACTCCCGCAGCAGCCCCTCGGCATCCTTGAAGTCGTTGTAGACGCCGTCGAGCACGTCGAGGCCGTAAGCCTTGCCAGCTGTCATGATCGCCGACAGCCAGTAGAGCGCGGCGGTGCGGCCGGCGTCGAGCTCGGCCCTCGTCTCCTTGACCAGATCGTTGGTGCCGATGACGAAACAGGACAGCCGCTTCGCGCCGGCGGTCGCCGCGGCGGCGATCTCTCGCACATTGAGGACGCCCAGCGGCGTCTCGATCATGGCCCACACGTGCATGCTGGCGGAGGCGCTTGCGAGACCGAGCTCGACCTCGGCGATCATCGCCGCCGACGAAACCTTCGGGACTAGCACCGCAGCGGCCTTCGATGCCGCTGCGGCGGCCAGGTCGTCCCGCCCCCAGGGGGTGTCCAGGCCGTTGATCCGTAAAACGATTTCCCGACGTCCAAATCCTCCCGCGGCGATCGCGGCGATCGCCTGCGCCCGCGCCGTGACCTTGGCGTCCGGGGCGACTGCGTCCTCGAGATCCATGATAACGACATCGGCCGCCACCGACTTGGCCTTGTCGAGCGCGCGTGCGTTCGAGCCAGGCATGTAAAGTGCACTGCGACGAGGGCGAAGCGCCATGGTTCGGTCTCCCAAAAACAGGACTCTGGTCTGCGGACGGAGTGCCGCATGCCGGGGTTCGCCAAAGGATGGCGTTGACAGCGGTGCCTTACGCTTTCATGTGATAATTAGCATATGCACAAATTGTCCAGGACGCCGTTGCCATGGTTCAGCTGACGCTCCCCAAGAACTCGCAGGTCGTGACCGGGAAGACCTGGAACAAGCCGGCCGCCAAGGGCAATTGGAAGGAGTTCAAGATCTATCGCTGGAACCCCGACGACGGCCGCAACCCGCGCGTCGACAGCTACTGGATCGACCGCGGCAGCTGCGGCCCGATGGTGCTCGATGCGCTGCTCAAGATCAAAGACGAGATCAATTCGACCCTTACCTTCCGCCGTTCCTGCCGTGAAGGCATCTGCGGCAGCTGCGCCATGAACATCGATGGCACCAATGGCCTCGCTTGCCTGCGGGCCATCGGCGACATCAAGGGCGCGGTCAAGATATATCCGCTGCCGCACATGTCGGTGGTCAAGGATCTCGTCCCCGACATGACCAACTTCTATGCCCAGCACCGGTCGATCGAGCCCTGGCTCAAGACCGAGACGCCGATGCCGCCGAAGGAGTGGAAGCAGTCGCGAGACGACCGGGAGAAGCTCGACGGCCTTTACGAGTGCATCCTGTGCGCATGCTGCTCGACCTCCTGCCCCAGCTATTGGTGGAATTCCGACCGGTACCTCGGTCCGGCCATTCTGTTGCAGGCCTACCGCTGGGTGATCGATTCACGCGACGAGGCGACCGGCGAGCGCCTGGACGATCTGGAGGATCCGTTCCGGCTCTATCGCTGCCATACCATCCTGAATTGCGCGAAAGCCTGCCCGAAGGGCCTCAATCCGGCGAAGGCGATCGCGGAGCTGAAGAAGCTGATGGTCGAGCGGCGCGTGTAGCCTGCAGCTCGCGCGCTGCCGCCTCGACGGTCGAGCAAGCGGTCACCGCGATCAAGTACGGCATACCGAAAATGCAAAACCGGAGGTGCTTTCGCAATCCTCCGGTCTCGAAACAGTCGGATTCGTTGATCCGCTGTTGAAGCTCGAGTGCGCGACTTGGGTGCCCAAACCCAGTCCCGCGCTCCGGCTTACGCGGCCTTCTTCTTGGCCACGGTCTTCTTGGCGGCGGCCTTCTTGGCCGGAGCCTTCTTCACGGCCTTCACCGCGGCCTTCTTCGCCGGAGCCTTCTTGATCGTCGCCTTCACTGCTGCTTTAGCCATAGTCATATCTCCCTCTTGTGTTCGAATCAGCTCGAACGATTTGAGCATGTGCAAGATCATCTGATTTGTTGACAGCAAAAGTGGATTCGCCGCTGAAAATTCGCGGCTTTTGACCTGTTGTGTTGCACGAAATCATCAAAATTCGAGGAATTGAAAGCAGTTAATGGAATTAGAGCAGATTGGGATTGAGCCGAGACGCGCAACCAATTCCCCGCTCATCGCGCAAACAGCAGATGATAATCCTCGTCCGGCGTATAGTCCGACGCCGACCAATCGAACTGCAATGGCCCGGTTCGCTTCAGGCCTTCACGGCAAGTGGCAACGATCGTCAAGGTGTCCGCCGCCTCGACGATCAGGCGGAAGCGGCCGATCGGACCCAGCCCATCGCCGCCCGGCGTCGCGCCATAGCCGACGGTCGTCACCGTCGCGCTGACGCCGCCCTCGGTCGGCAACTCGGCGATCTGTCTTTCCTGTGCCGGCGTGAGGCACGCGCGCTGGCGCTGAACGGCCATCACTTCGTCGCTGCGAGGTAACGCCGACGCGATCGGTCGGTAGGCATGGACGATCGTGATCGTCTGCTGGGGTGCGAACGTCTGTCGCCAGTGGCCGACAGTCTTGAGCGTCCACGCCGGCAATGCATTCGCACCGTCGTCCTTCAGTATACCCCGCTCCAGCAGGTCGAGGCGCTGCTCGGGCGCAAGACCATCCAGTTTCGCGGCAAGTCCGGCGGCGTATGGGAATAGGTCGAGCCCGGCGGCCTGCAATCGACCGGTGACATCGAGCCCGAGTGCCAATGCGCGCTGCTCGATGCCGAGCGTGACCGGCTGGCCATCGACTGTCGTCGAGCTGCCGACATAGTTCGTCGGGTCGACCGACGGCAGCGCGACCTCGTCGTCCGTCGCGGCATTTGCGTCGAGATCAGGGGCGGCGAATGCGATGAGAATGGCTTGCTGCGTGTCGGCAAGATTGCGCAGCTTATATGTCACCTCGATCTTGTCCCTCGTGATGAGCACGTCCTGTTGCTCGATCCGGAGCGAAGGGTTGCCGGCGAACGCGAGGCCGCCCCCGGCGATCTCGATCGAAGCATCGCCGGCGCTGGAGGCGGTCAGTGGCGCCTGGCCGAGCACTGCCAATAGAGCCACCGACAAATGGACTACCAAGCGGCGAAACATCTGCGCTCCTCCTGTCGGTGATGAGCCGGCGGCTGCGTTTGACGCGCAGCTGGCGGGCCGCGCGTCGCAGCCGCCACGAACGGCGGTCGCGCCACGATGACGTGTGTACGGTTGCAACTGCTTTTGGCAAGCGCCACATCGTCGTCACATGCAGCCGCTTGTTGGATATGTGATCGCGCGCCACAGCACCGAAGCGGGACGTCGAGGCGCAATGCAACGCGGAGGCAATGACGATGAAGCTTGAGACGGTGCGCAGCTTGCTCTTCGTCGGCACCGGCAACGTCGGCCGCAGCGTGATGGCGGAGGCCTACTTGAATTTCGCAGCGCAGGGCCGGTGGAAGGCGAGCAGTGCAGGGTCGAACCCGACCGGCAAAGTTCATCCGCTGGCTGCCACCATGCTTGCCGAGTTCGGCCTGCGACCCGAGCTGCGCTCCAAGTGCTGGGACGAGTTCACGGGACCGGACGCACCGGCGATGGACGTCGTCATCACCATATGCACCGCGGCGGCGGCCGAAAGCTCGCCGGTCTGGCCAGGCGCGCCACGCCTTATGCATTGGCCGGTTCCGGATCCGACGATCGCCGTGGGGACGATGGAAGACCGCATGGAAGTGTTCCGTGCGGTCTTCGCGCTGATCAGGAGCAAGATCGACGCATTCCTGGCGGACGAAGCGGCCGCGGCGGTCGCGTAGAGCGATTTGCCTACGCCGCCTTGACGATCTGGCTCTGCAGATCGAGCACCGCCATCATGTAGCCGACCCGGTCCTCGACCGCCTCCTGCAATATCGAGAAGTAGTTGGGCTCGACCGGCACGATCTCGCCGACGACCTCGCCGTACTCGAACCGCAGGTCGGCCTCGTGCTTGCGCGCGATGGCCTGCATTTTCGAGTTCTCGGCGAGACAGCTCATATAGAGGCGCTGCACGCCGCGATTGCGGGCGGCGCGGATCACGCGGCCCATCAACTCGCTGCCGAGACCATGGTCCTGGTAGTCGCGCTCGACGGAGAATGCCGCCTCTGCTTCCGGCCCCCAGCCATCACCCAGCTTGCGCAGCTCCGCCGCGCCATGCACCGCGCCGTCGGCATAGTAGCCGTAGACAACGCTGCCCATTTCGCTCATGCGCGAAGCGTAGTCCTCGATGAAGCTGTCGGAGACGCCGTGCGCAAAGCGCATCCTCCGGCTCTCACCATCCAGCCGCAGGAGATGGTCCCTGAATTTATCTGCTTCGGTCGGCCAGATCTTGCGAATTGTACCGCCGAGAGTCTTCTGATCGCTCATGATCATGACCTCCATTGCCCGTCATTCTTGCAACGTTGGTTGCTCATTCTCTGTAGTTTCTGTTGTTCAACCCAGTGCGTCGGCTCGTTGGCCGTCAGGCGTAAAATACGCCTTTGTTTGCATTGCACAATAGCATGCAGCACATGACCGCATCACTTCACAAAAGCTTGTTGCATATCAAAATGCTGCATTGTTGTTGCGCTGCCACCGGCATGCAAAAAAAGGCAGCATTTTGCTTGGCTCGGGGCAGGTTCGCCGTTTGGCGAGCTTGACCCATCGTTCACGAGCAGCTAGCCGGGGCGCCGATGAAGGGGCAGCCGCTAGACAGGTATCGGACGCGGATTGCAGCGGGGGAGATGGAGGTCGACGCGGCACAGCTCGCGGTCGTCACACGTCTCGACGCGCTGGCCGACGCGTTGCGCGTCTGGCGACCGAAGGGTCTTGGCCGCCTGGCCAGCATGTTTGCGCCGAAATCCGACGCCCCGCGCGGAGTCTATATCCATGGCGCGGTCGGTCGCGGCAAGACAATGCTGATGGACTTGTTCTATCGCGCCGCGGATTTCGAACCGAAGCGCAGACTGCACTTCCATGAATTCATGGCTGAAGTGCATGAGCTGCTGGCCGAGGCACGGGCCACGGTCGAAGAGGATCCGATCCCGCATGTTGCCGCCTCGATCGCGCGCCGTGCGCAGCTCCTGTGCTTCGACGAGCTGCACGTCACCGACATCGCCGATGCCATGATCCTCGAGCGTTTGTTCAAGAAGCTGCTGGAGGCGCAGGTGGTGCTGGTGGCGACTTCGAACGCGGCGCCGCGCGAGCTCTACAAGAACGGTCTGCAGCGCCAGAATTTTCTCCCCTTCATCGAACTTGTCGAGCGCCGGCTGGATGTCCTGGAGCTCGACGCCATCAAGGATTACCGGCTCGAGAGACTGGTCGGCCAACCGCTCTATTTCACGCCGCTCGACGAGGCAGCTCGCCGCGCTCTGAATGCCGCCTTCATCCGCCTGACCGGTGTGTGGACAGGCAAGCCGATGGTTCTCGAGGCCAAGGGCGGACGCAAGCTCACGGTGCCCCAGGCAGCCCATGGCGTCGCCCACTTCACGTTCGCCGAGCTGTGCGAGGCACCTCTCGGCGCCAGCGACTATCTGGCATTCACGCGGGCATTCCACACGATCATCGTCGAGGCGATCCCGGTGATGGGACCGGACAAGCGCAACGAAGCGCGGCGGTTCGTCAACCTGATCGATACACTCTATGACAACAAGGTCGGATTGATTGCCTCGGCGGAAGCCGAGCCGAGCCAGCTCTATGTGACGGGCGACGGCGCCAACCTGTTCGAGCGCACGGTGTCGCGGCTGATGGAAATGCGGACCGAAACCTACCTTGCCGCGCGGGCACGGCGCGCCGGCTAGGATTGGCCGCTCCGGTCACTGCCTGGCGACGACATCGACGCCGACCTCGACCGTATGCTCGCCGCCGCCGATCAGTACGCCGCTGATCGGGCTCACATCGTCGTAGTCGCGGCCGTAGGCGATCGTGATGTGCTCGTCGGCGACGAACATGCCGTTGGTCGGATCGAAATCGACCCAGCCGGTGTCCGGCGACCACACGGAGATCCAGGCATGCGATGCATCCGTCCCCAGCAGCCTGGCCTGTCCCGGCGGCGGCTTCGTCAGTATATAGCCGCTGACATAGCGAGCCGGCACCCGTTGCGCCCGCAGGCATGCGATGGCCAGATGCGCGAAATCCTGGCAGACGCCGCGGCGCTGCTTCAGCACCTGCGCGATCGGCGTCGAGATGTCGGTCGCCTTCGGATCGAACGTGAACTCGTCGTAGATCCTGAGAACCAGATCCATCGTCGCTTCCAGTACCGGTCGGCGGGGTGCGAACGAAACCTCGGCGTAATCGGCGATCTCGAGCGTCGCCATCGTCAGCCGCGACCCGCATCTGAACTGAACGACATCGAGATCGGGCGTCCCGGTGTGCGCCGATACCACCGTATCGAGCTGGTCCCAGGCGACCGACCGGGCGAAGTCGATCGGCGGCGGCGGCGTCGTCTCGACGGTACTGCGCGCACGCAGGACGAACTCGCGGTGCGGCACCTCCATGTCGAGGATGACAACGGAATTGCCGAATGCATCGACCCAGTGCTGACGGACGGCGGGCGCCGGATCGACACTCAACTCGTGCTGGTGAACGATCTGCCCCGGCGCCGATCGCGGCGACATATGCACGAGGTGCTGCGACTGAACGACGGGCGAGCTGTACTGGTAGGTGGTCTTGTGGCTGATGTCGAAAATCATGGATGCGGCTCGATGCGCGTGTGGACGCGATGCGGCGCGTCATCAACCAGGCTGAAATAGTGCTCGGTGATGGCATTGGAGAGCTGCGGCAGCACCTGGAGCTGCTCGCGCATCAGCCGCTCGAGCGTGGCGCCGCCCGGCTCCCTCGCGACAACCTCGGCGTCGGCGCCTTCGATCGACGCCACCAGACCGGCAATGAGCCGCTGATCCTGCGGCCTGGCATCGCCGCGCCGCCCGTTTGGCAGGTCCTCGAAATGCCGCGCAATGGCCGCCAGCTGATAGGCGAGGCTTCGCGGATTGGTGTCGTCGAGCAGCAGCAGGTCGATCACCAGCGGCAGCATCGGATCCAGCCGATAGCGCGATCGATAGGTGATGAAGCTGTCGGCAAGCTCGAGCAGCAGCAGCAGGCTGCTCGTCTCGTCCTCGACTGCCGGCACCGGCACGAACAGCGACAGGATCGCCTCGCTCAAGTTGAAGGCGCGCTCCAGCCGGCGGCCCATGTCGAGGAACGACCAGCCGAAGTTGCGGGTCATGTTCTCGTGCATCAGGCCGTTGAAAGCGGCGATCGAGGCAAGTCCCTCGTCCAGCAGGTCGAGCGCCACCGGCGCGCTTGCCGCAGCGAGCGCGCTCACCCAGGTGTCGCCGGGGCGGAACCGGCTCAACGTCTGCCACGCTTCGAGCGACAGTCGATCGCGCGTCAAGTGGGCGACGCGATAGAGCCCTTCCAATGTCCGCTCGAGCGTACGTGGTCCCTTCGCACCGGTGATCAGCCGCTTGCACAACGCCTCGATCTCGGTGTCGCTGGCCGGCTCCCGGCCGGCCGGCCGCGGCGCCTTTTCCTTCAGCAGCAGCACCTCGAGGCACTTGCGCGCTGCATCCCGACCGGTTGTTCGACCGATGGCGTCCTCTTCGATGCGTCGAAGCGCACCGCGCAGCACGCGCATGATCCAATCGGCCCGCTCGCAGTAGCGCCCGAGCCAGAACAGGTCGTCGGCGACCCGGCTTTGCAGTACGCGCTGCGAGCGCTGCACACGGGCCGCCTCGTAGGTCGGACGCCACAGGCTCACGTGCGGTGCCTGCTCGCCATCGGCGGCGATCCACACATCGCGGGTCTGGCCATCGGGGGCATTGAGCGCCACCGCCCGCTCCGGATTGACGGTCATCGCGAGGCCGCCCGGCATCGCCTCGATAGCCGTTGAGCGTCTTGGCGACGAAAAGGCGAACCGCGAACGGCTGCGGGACGAGGCCCTTGCTGGTATAGGCGGGCGCGGTGCTGAAACCGATCTTTTCCTCGGCGACGAGGCGCGCGCCGTGCAGCTCGACCTCGCGCGCCAGCATCTGGCGTTGCGCCGCCGTCATCGTGCGCGTGTCCTGGCCGACGCCGGCCTGCCCTGGACGCCCGGTCCCCTCCTGCGTCTTGCGAAAGACGAAATGATCCATCCGACCGAGCACGTGCTCGCGCGATGCCGCATCGCCGAGCCACCATCGCGGCGCATCCGGCAGCGCCAGCGTCTCGCCCAGGATGTGCTGCGCCAGGCCCGGCAAATACGGTCCGAGCCCGCAATTCTGAGCCAGCGCCGAGCCGATCGCATTCACTACCAGGTGCGGCATGTGCCGGCAGACCCGGACGAGCCCGGCCGGACCGTCGAAGCCGCCCGGATCGAGCTCCAGCGGATCGCATGACCGGCCGTCGATGCAGCGCACGATCAGGTCGATATCCTTGAGCCCCTCGAGGGTCTTCAAATAGACCTTGCTCGCCTTCGTGCGCAGATCGTTGCCTTCGACCAGCAGGTAGCCGAGATAGCGCGCAATATAAGCGTGCGAGAAATAGTCCTCGTGGTGCGCGCCCGGCGTCAACAGGGCGATGCGCGCGTTCTCACGGCCGCTGCGCGCGACCAGGGCCGATCGCAGGTTCTGGAAGTAGGCCGCAAGCCGGATCACGTTGCACTGCTTGAACAGGTCCGCCGCGAAGTGCGTATGCACGACCCTGTTGGCAAGCGCGAAGCCGATGCCGGCCAGCGTCTCGGTGTGATTGTCGATCACGCGCCAGCGGCCTTCGGCGTCGCGGGCAAGATCCGCCGCGTAGAATTGCAGACCTCCAGCCTTGGGAAGAATCGACTGGCACGGCCTCAGGAATGCGCTGTCGGAGAGCACGAGCTCGGGCGGGATCAGGCCCTGGCTCAATAGCCGCTGCTCGCCGTAGAGATCGGTCAGCATGGCGTCGAAAATGCGGGCACGCTGGATCAGCGCCGACTGCAACCAGCGCCATTCGGCACTCGAAAATATGATGGGCACAAAGTCGAGCTGCCAGCGCTGCGCCCCCTTGTTCGGGTCGGCAAAGATGTCATAGGCGATGCCGGTCTCGCGCACCCGCCGATCCATCCGCCTGGCGCGCATCGCCCGCTCGGCTTCCGGCAGGCCGGCGATGCCGTCGATCAGGGTACGCCATTGCGGCCGGACATTGCCGCGCGCGTCCATCATCTCGTCGAAGACCGCCTCTCCGGGCGAGCGATAGGCGAGAAGCAGACTATGATCGAGCTCAGCGTCGGGAGATCCCGAAGTCGTCATCACCGGTTCGTATTGCCTCCGCCCCACCCCGTGCCGGTTGCCGCAATCCCTCCCCGGCCGTCTCGCGCCGTGGGACTATCGTGCCGATTCGCGCGCGCGGCAACCGCGCCCGCCCGTTCTGCGCAACGCTCAGTTGCGAACAGGAGACAGGTCGCTCAGTGCGGTCGGCGCAGATCCAGCGTCAACGGGTAGTCTGGATTGAGCCGTACCGGCGTCGGCTGAAGCGGCCCGGGGGTATGCCCCAGCGCCTCGAAACGGGCCAGGCGACGGCCTTCCGCCTCGAAGGCGTTGACCGGAAACGTCTCGTAGTTGCGACCTCCGGGATGCCCGACGTGGTAGCGGCAGCCAGCCAGCGAGCGTCCGGTCCAGGTATCGACGATATCGAGCACCAGCGGCACGTGCGGAGCGATCGTCGGATGCAGCGCCGAAGGCGGTCCCCAGGCCCGATAGCGGACGCCGGCGACGAACTCGCCTTTGCTGCCGGTGGGCGTCAGCGGCACGGCGTGGCCGTTGCAGCTGACAAGGTAGCGATCGCCGGTGGCGCCGCGCAGCTTCACCTGCGCCCGCTCGAGCGAAGAGTCGACGTAGCGCGCGGTGCCGCCGGCGGCGACCTCCTCGCCGAGCACGTGCCAAGGCTCGAGCGCTTGCCGCAACTCGAGCTCGAGCAATTCGATCGCCACCGTACCCAGTCGCGGGAAGCGGAATTCGTAGTGCGGCCGGAACCAGTCGAGCTCGACGGGCAGTCCGGCGGATTTCAAGTCGTCCACGACGTCGGCGAAGTCGGCCCAGACGAAATGCGGCAGCATGAACCGGTCGTGCAGCGTCGTTCCCCACCTGACGAGCTTCTGCCGGTATGGCTTTTCCCAGAATCGGACCACCAGCGCCCGCAACAGCAGCTGCTGAGCCAGGCTCATGCGGGCATGCGGCGGCATTTCGAACGAGCGGAATTCGACGAGCCCGAGCCGGCCGGTCGGGCTGTCAGGCGAATAGAGCTTGTCGATGCAGATTTCCGCCCGGTGAGTATTTCCCGACACGTCGATCAGCAAATTGCGGAATATGCGATCGACCAGCCAGGGCGGGACGCTGCCGTTAGCCGGATCCGGGATCTGCGATAGTGCGATCTCCAGTTCATAGAGCGACTCGTGCCTCGCCTCGTCGACACGCGGCGCCTGGCTGGTCGGCCCGATGAACAGGCCGGAGAACAGATACGAAAGCGAGGGATGGTTCTGCCAATAGGCGACAATCGACGCCAGCATATCCGGCCGTCGCAGGAACGGACTGTCGGCCGGCGTCATGCCACCGAGCACGATGTGATTGCCGCCGCCGGTACCGGTATGACGACCGTCGAGCATGAACTTCTCGGTGGTGAGCCGGGCTTGATGCGCCTCCTCGTAGAGCGCGGTGGTGATCGTGGTGAGCTCGTCCCAGGACTTCGCCGGCTGCACGTTCACCTCGATCACGCCCGGATCCGGCGTGACCTTGATGACGCTGAGCCGCGGGTCGGCACTCGGCGCGTAGCCTTCGATATTTACCGCCAGACCGGTGCCGCGGGCCGTCTCCTCCACCGCAGCGAGCAGCGCGGCGTAGTCCTCGCCACTCTCCATCGGTGGAACGAACACGCACAGCCGGCCGTCCCTCGGCTCGATCGTGAGGGCGGTCCGTACCGAGTTTGCTTCGACGCCGGCAGCGCCTGCTGCCGCCGCGCCCGCCGTGACTCCGCCGGTGCCGGCCGAGGCTGTCGCCGGGCGTCCCGCGCCGGAAACGGTCGTCGCGGCCGCCGGCACCACCACCGCCGCCTCGGTCGCAGAGCGGCGCTGCTGCATCATGAGGTGGCTTTCCGGCATTGCCGGCGCCGCGGCGAAAGGATCCCGCGGCTGAAAGACCGGAGCGTTCGTTCCATCCAACGCCGGCGTCGAGCCGAGCGGCAGGCGGAAGCCCGCCGGCGAGTCGCCCGGGATCAGGAACAGCTTCTGCCGCCGCATGTTCCACTTTTCCGTCATCCAGTGGCGTCCGTGATCCTGCGATTGCCATGCCTGGATCGGCAGTACGTAGCTGACGACGGCACTGACGCCGCGATCGAAGACGCGAACCACCCGCTCGCGCTCGACCGGGTCCGCGAGCTTGTTGTCGGCGGGCGACGTGTTGATCGGCAGCTTCTGCTCCAGCAATGCGAAGTGCGCGGCGTCCTCGTAGGCGGCGACGCCGCTGTCCGCCGGCAGGCCGAGATTCCGGCACAGCTGCATCATGAACGTCTGCGCGTCATCGATGGTGGCCTTGGCCGGCGCGACCGGCTCGCTGGCAATCAGGCCCGCGTCCTTCCACAGCGGGACACCATCGGGCCGCCAGAAGAGACCCAATGCCCACCGTGGCAGCTGCTCCCCCGGATACCATTTGCCTTGACCGTAGTGCAGCAGTCCGCCCGAGGCGAAGCGGCGCTCGAGGCGGTGGACCAGATCCTCGGCGTACTGCCGCTTGGTCGGGCCGACCGCGGCCACGTTCCACTCCGCGCCCTCCATATCCTCGGCGGCGACGAACGTGGGCTCGCCGCCCATGCTGAGCCTGACGTCGCCCTGCGCAAGGCGCTGGTCGATCTGGTGGCCGCTGTCGAGGATCTTCTGCCACGTATCCTCGCTATACGGCTTGGTGACACGCGGGGTCTCGCGGACCCGCTGCAGTCCCATGTCGAACGAGAAGCTGACCTCGGCCTTGCCGTGACTTCCCGTGATTGGCGCCGCGCTGACAGGGTGCGGCGTGGCGGCAAGCGGGATGTGCCCCTCGCCGGCAAGCAGGCCGGACGTCGGATCGAGGCCGACCCAACCGGCGCCTGGCACATAGACCTCGGTCCACGCATGCAGGTCCGTGAAATCGCTGTCGGCCCCGGCTGGGCCGTCGAGCGGCTTCACGTCCGGGCGCAGCTGGATCAGGTAACCGGACACGAACCGGGCGGCAAGGCCGAGGTGGCGCAGCAGCTGCACCAGAAGCCAGGCGCTGTCGCGGCAAGACCCGGCGGCGGTTTCGAGCGTCACTTCCGGCGTCTGCACGCCGGGCTCCATGCGGATCAGGTAGCGGATCGCCTGCTGGAGGTCGCGGTTGATGTCGCACAGGAAGCCGATGGTCGTTCGCGGCGTGCGGTCGAGCCGCGCCAGGTAGCGGGCCAGCAACGGCCCCGCCGGCTCTGGCTCCAGGTACGGTCCGAGCTCCTTCGCGAGCACGGTGTCGTATTCGAAGGGCCAGTTCTGCGCGGCTTCCTCGACGAAGAAATCGAACGGGTTGATGACCGCCATGTCGGCGACCAGGTCTACGGTGACCGAGAACCGCTCCGTCTCCTCGGGAAAAACGACGCGCGCCAGGAAGTTCCCGAACGGGTCCTGCTGCCAGTTGATGAAGTGGGTCTTGGGCTCGACGGTCAGGGAGTAGCTGAGGATCGGCGTCCGGCAGTGTGGCGCCGGCCGCAGCCGAATGACCTGCGGTCCCATGCCGATGCGCCGGTCGTACTGGTAGGCTGTGCGATGCGTCAACGCTACGTGGAGAGCCATTTAGTGTCCGCTCCTCTTCGGCGCCGCGCGGGGCGCCCCTGAACCAGTGAAACCGGCGATACCGTCGAACATGCGTTAGCTTGCCCGGCAAACAGCGACAAGCGACGACATCGGTCCAGGCCGGCACTGTCGCGCAAGTTGCCCGGGAAGTGGGCATTATGCGCAGACATGCGCTTATATTGCGCAATGACAAGGCAATGCGCCAGCAATCGACGTGTCGACTTGCTGGCGCGAATGAGGATGAGAGACGGCGATATGAACGGCTTCGCCTGCACGCACTGCGGCAACACCGTCTACTTCGAGAACGTGAGCTGCCTCGCGTGCGGGCATGCGCTCGGATTCGAACCAGCGACGATGTCGATGATCGCGCTCGAGGCAGGGGCGTCGAGCCATCACCTGTTCGCCACAAATCGTGCCGGGCCTGCACTGAGCTATTGCGCAAATTATGCGTTTGGCGTCTGCAACTGGGTTGGCCCTGCCGGCGTGGACGGCACCTATTGTCTCGCCTGCAGCCTAAATCGCACGATCCCAAATCTATCGGAATTCGGCAGCCTTGGCGCGTGGCACCAGTGCGAAAAGGCCAAGAAGCAACTCGTCTATGCGCTGTTGCGCTTTGGACTTCCGCTCGACACCGGCGCGTCGGGCGGCGGTCGGCTCACATTCGATTTCGCCCGCAACGTCACGACCGGGCATCTCGACGGAGTGATCGCCCTCAACGTGATCGAGGCGGACGCGGTCGAGCGGGAACGCCAGCGCCAGCACTTCGACGAGCCCTATCGGTCGCTGCTCGGACATTTGCGACACGAGAGCGGACACTTCTATTGGCTGATGCTCGTCGAAGCCGCCGGGCGACTGGACGCGTTCCGCTCGTTGTTCGGCGACGAGCAAACGGACTACGCGGAGGCGCTTGCGCGCCACCATGCGATCGTGCCGAAGGAAAGCGACCCAGGATACCTGTCATCCTATGCCAGCTCCCATCCATGGGAGGACTGGGCCGAGACCTGGGCGCATTACCTGCACATGGTCGATGCGGTCGACACCGCCGAGGCGATGGGGCTCGAGCCGCGTGTCTCCGGATTGCCTTCGCCGCCGGCAAGGAGCCTCGACCCCTACCGTGAAGCGTCGTTCGACGAGTTGATGGCGCGATGGATTCCGCTTTCGATCGCGATGAACAATCTCAACCGCAGCATGGGGCATGGCGACTTCTACCCGTTCACGATTACGACAACAGCGCGTGAAAAGCTGGCGTTCGTGCATCGGGTCATCCGGGGCCGTTTCCACTAGGCAAGGGCCTTTTCCCGGCCGATTCGGAGGAGCGGCGCAGGTCGTTTCCAATCGAGAACAATGCTGTTGCTGCCAGTCGAGTCCGCGGATAGGTTTCGGGCAACCAAATACATCGGCGCTGCAGCGGGCAAATCGTCCTCTGTCTGCCAGTCGAGGATGACATGAGAAGAATTTTCGTGGGGTTGGCGATTGCCGCAATCGCGGCGACCGCATTCGAGTTGGTGCGATCGCCCGTCAGGGCCCAACAGCCGCCGGCGGCGTTGCCGGTCACTGTTGCCGTTCCGCTGGCGAACAGGGTCACGCAGTGGGACGAGTTCTCCGGCCGTTTCGAAGCGGTCGACTCGGTCGAGGTGCGCCCGCGCGTGTCCGGATTCATCGATGGCGTCCACTTCAAGGACGGCCAGATGGTGAAGGCAGGCGACCTGCTGTTCACGATCGACAAGCGTCCATTCCGGATCGCCGTCGACAGCGCCAAGGCCGAGATCGCGCGAACCAGCGCGCAGGTGGAACTCGCCGAGAACGAGGTCGACCGCGCGACGCCGCTTGCCAAGACACGCGTGCTGACGGAGCGTGAGTTCGACAAGCGCAAATCGGACCTGAGCGTTGCCCGCGCCGGAATGCTGGCGTCGGAGGCGAGCCTGAAGTCCGCCGAGCTCAACCTCGAGTGGACCGAGGTGCGGGCGCCGATATCAGGCCGGATCTCGAACCGCAAGATCGACATCGGCAACGTTGTCAGCAGTGGTCAGAACGGGCAGGCCACCCTGCTGACGACGATCGTATCGATCGATCCGGTGCACTTCGTGTTCGACATCTCGGAAGCGGACTTCCTGCGCTATGCGCGCCTCTTCCTCGCCGGCACCGCGGCCAATCCGGTCCGCCTCAGACTTGCCGACGAATCCGACTGGAGCCGCAAAGGCAAGATGGACTTCATCGACAACCAGCTCAACTCGCGCTCGGGCACACTGCGCGCCCGCGCCATTTTCGACAACAAGGATGAGCTGCTGTATCCGGGCCTGTTCGCGCGACTGCAGCTGTTCGGCGGCGAATTCGACGCGATGCTGGTCCCCGACTCCGCGGTGATCTCCGACCAGGCGCGCAAGATCGTATTCACTGTCGGAGCCGACAATGTGGTGAAGCCGGTTCCGGTTACCCTCGGCAGTCTCGTCGACGGTCTGCGGGTCGTGTTGAGCGGGCTCAATGCCAACGACCGCATCGTCATCGACGGCCTGGCCAACCCGATGGTTCGCCCCGGAGTCAAGGTCGCCCCGCAGTCGGGCACGATCAAGTCCGTCGCCTCCAACTGATCGCACAGCGCCGGCTCGGCCGCCGCGCCCGGAGACTGTCCATGCGGTTTTCGCATTTTTTCATCGATCGCCCGATCTTTGCGACGGTGCTGTCGCTGATCGTCACGATTGTCGGGCTGATCGCGCAGCGGGCGCTGCCGGTCTCGGAATATCCCGAGATCGCCCCTCCGACGGTGAACATCACCGCAACCTACCCGGGCGCCTCGGCACCGGTCATCGCCGAAACAGTCGCGGCGCCGATCGAGCAGGAGGTGAACGGCGTCGACAACATGCTGTACATCAACTCGCAATCGACCGGCGACGGACGATTGTCGATCAACGTGGTGTTCAAGCCCGGCACCAACATCGACCAGGCGCAGGTGCTGGTGCAGAACCGCGTCGCCGTCGCCGAGCCGCGGCTGCCGGAGGACGTCCGCCGCCTTGGCATCCCGGTCCGCAAGGCCTCGCCCGACCTGATGATGGTCGTGCATATGCTGTCGCCGGATGCCAGCCGCGATCAAAGCTACATCTCGAACTACGCCACGCTCTACGTGAAGGACGTGCTGACGCGCGTCGACGGCGTCGGCAACGTCAACATCTTCGGCGCCCGCGACTATTCGATGCGCGTGTGGCTCGACCCGGCGAAGGTCGCGGCGCGCGGCCTGACGGCCTCGGAGGTCATCATTGCCATGCGAGCCGCCAATCTGCAGGTCGCCGCCGGCTCGATCAACCAGGCACCGGCGACGTCGCCCGGCGCATTCACGCTCACGGTGCAGACGCTCGGCCGCCTCAGCGCCCCGGAGGAGTTCGGCAACATCGTCATCCGCGCCGGGGCCGACGGCTCGGTGGTGCGCGTGCGCGATGTCGCCCGCGTCGAGCTCGGCAGCGCAGGACTACACGGTCAACGCCTACCTCAACAACAAGGTCGCCACCGCGCTGGCGATCTTCCAGCGGCCGGGCTCCAACGCGCTTGCGACCGCCGCCAAGATCAAGTCCGAGATGGAGCGGCTGGCCAAGGACTTCCCGCCCGGCGTCAGCTACCAGGTGGTCTACAATCCGACCGAGTTCATCCAGGCTTCGGTCGACGAGGTGGTCAAGACGCTGCTCGAGGCCGTCGCACTCGTCGTCATCGTGGTCATCCTGTTCCTGCAGACCTGGCGCGCGGCGATCATCCCGATGCTCGCCATTCCGGTGTCGCTGATCGGCACGTTCGCGGTCATGGCCGCGGTCGGCATCTCCTTCAACATCCTGTCGCTGTTCGGTCTGGTGCTCGCCATCGGCATCGTGGTCGACGACGCGATCGTCGTGGTCGAGAACGTCGAGCGCTACCTGCGCCAAGGGCTTCGCCCGGCCGAGGCCGCGCACAAGACCATGGACGAGGTGGGCAGCGCGCTGATCGCCATCAGCCTCGTGCTGATCGCGGTGTTCCTGCCGACCGCGTTCATCACCGGGCTGCAGGGCTCGTTCTACAAGCAGTTCGCCATCACCATCGCCGCATCGACGGCGATCTCGGCATTCGTCTCGCTGACCCTGTCGCCGGCGATGGCGGCGCTGCTGCTGCGCCCCCACAACAACGGCGACCAGCCGCGGAGCGGGCTGCTGTACATCCTGGCGACGCCGCTGCGTGCGTTCTTCCGGCGGTTCAATCAACTGTTCACGCGGCTGTCGAACGGCTATGCGGCGATGACGCGCCGCCTGATCCGGATCTCCGTGATCATGCTGGTCGCCTATGCCGGACTTCTTGCCTCACCTATCAGCGCCTCGCCGCGACGCCGACCGGCCTGATGCCGCAGATCGATCGCGGGTACTTCATCGCCGCGTTCCAGCTGCCGCCGGGATCGACGCTCGACCGATCCGACGCGATCGTCCGCCAGGCTTCCGAGCTCATGCTTGACCAGCCCGGCGTTCGTGACGCGGTGGCGTTCGTCGGATTTGACGGCGCCACCTTCACCAATGCGCCGAACACCGGCGTCATCTTCGTCGCCTTGAAGTCGTTCGAGGAGCGCAAGAAGCTCGGCGTCAACAAGGACCAGATCCTGGCGGCGCTACGTGGCAAGATGTTCCAGCTGCGCGAGGCATTCGTGTTCGTGCTCGAGCCGCCCTCCGTGCCCGGCATCGGCACCGGCGGCGGCCTCAAGGGCTATGTGCAGGACCGCGTCGGGACGCGGCCTGCCGGCGCTCGAGGCGGCGACATGGGCGGTGGCCGGCACCGCCGGGCAGGTTCCGGGCATCATCCAGGCCGTTCACGCTGTTCAACACGCGCACGCCGCAGATCTATGCCGACATCGACCGCACCAAGGCCGAGCAGCTCGGCGTGCCGATCTGCGCGCGTGTTCGACACGCTCTCGATCTACATGGGGTCGGCCTTCGTCAACGACTTCAATATTCTCGGCCGCACCTACCGCGTGACGGCGCAGGCCGACAATCCCTATCGGCTGAGCTTGCGCGACGTCGCCAACCTGAAGACGCGCAACTTCACCGGCGAAATGGTGCCGATCGGCTCGGTGGCGACGTTCAACGACACCACCGGCCCGTATCGCGTGCCGCGCTACAACCTCTATCCGGCGGCCGAAGTCCAGGTTGGCCTCGCGCGCGGCTTCTCGTCTGGCCAGGGCATCGCCGCCATCGAGAAGATCGCGGAGACGCAAGCTGCCGTCCGGCTTCGGCTTCGAATGGACCGAGATCGCGCTGCAGGAGAAGCTCGCCGGCAGCACCGCCGCGGTCGCATTCGGCCTGGCCGTGGTGTTCGTGTTCCTGCTGTTGTCCGCGCTGTACGAGAGCTGGCTGTTGCCGCTGGCCGTGATCCTGATCGTGCCGATGTGCATCCTGGCGGCCATGATCGGCGTCAACATGAGCGGCCTGGACCGCAATATCCTGGTCGAGATCGGCCTCGTCGTGCTCGTCGGTCTGGCGGCCAAGAACGCGATCCTGATCGTCGAGTTCGCCAAGCAGGCGGAGGACGAGGGCGCGAGCCGGCTCGACGCGGCGGTTGCCGCCGCCCGGACCCGCCTGCGCCCGATCCTGATGACATCGCTCGCCTTCATCCTCGGCGTGGTGCCGCTGGTGATCGCCGCCGGCGCCGGTGCCGAGATGCGGCAGTCGCTCGGCACGGCGGTGTTCTACGGGATGCTCGGCGTGACGCTGTTCGGTCTCGTCTTCACGCCGATCTTCTACATGCTGGCGCGGCGGCTCGCCGACGTGACGCAACCGTGGGCACGCCGGCGCAAGACCTCACCCGACGACAGTGTCGCGCCCAGCCCCGCGGTCGCGGCGGACGTCAAGGATTGATGCCGGCGCGGCCGGGTCGCCCAATGCGGCGCACCCGGCGAACCGACGTTCCTCGAAGGCGCATCTGCCCCGGAATTCTTCGACTTGCGCTTGCGCCGCCTCCAACTACCATCGGCGGCAACAGCAGCAACAATCGAGGAAACGGCCAAATGAGATCGAAGACCTACGCGCTGGCAATTGCACTCTCCCTGTTCGCGTCGGCGACCGTGCCGGCGCGTGCCGAGGTGAAGGAAGTGACGCTAGCACAGCAGTTCGGCATCATATTCGTGCCGATGATGGTGATGGAGCAGCAGAAGCTGGTCGAGAAGCACGCTGCCGCGCACGGCATGCCCGAACTCAAGGTGACTTGGACCAAGCTCGCCGGACCGGCCGTCATGGTCGATGCCATGCTGTCCGGCTCGCTGCACTTCTCCTCCCAGGGCGTGCCGTCGATGATGCTGATGTGGGATCGCACTCGCGGCAATGTCGGCGTGCATGCGATCTCGGCCGTCAACGACAGCCCGATCTTTCTCAATACCCGCAACCCCGGCATCAACTCGCTGAAGGACTATACCGAGAAGGACCGTATCGCGATCCCATCGATCAAAGTGTCGAGCCAGGCGATCTATCTGCAGATGGCGGCCGAGAAGGCGTTCGGCCCGGGCAAGCACAACCAGATGGATCACCTCGTCGTCGCCCTTGCCCACCCCGACGCGCTCGCCGCGGTGCTGAACCCGGGCGGCGAGATCACATCGCATTTCGCCACGTCGCCGTTCCACGAGGTCGAAAAGAAGGCCGGCTTCAAGACGATCCTGTCGTCCTACGATGCGATCGGCGGCCAGAGCACCATCCTGACGTTCGTGACCACCGACAAGTTCCGCAAGGACAACCCCAAGGTCTACGAGATCGTCAAGGCGGCGTTCGACGAGGCGATGGACTACACCAATGCCGACCTGAAACGGGCGGCGCAGGTTTATATCGACGTCTCCAGAGACAAAAAGAACACTGTCGATGAGCTGCATGCGATCATTACGCAGCCCGGCTTCGCCTACTCGAAAAAGCCGTCGACGGTCGGGGCATTCGCCGAGTTCATGCATCGCGTCGGCCTGATCAAGAACAAGCCGACGTCGTGGAAGGACATGTTCTTCCCCGAGGCACACGCGCAAGGCGGGAATTGATCGGCAAGCGCAGCACTCGGTCGGCGGGGTTGCCGCCAGCGCCGACCGATCAGGCCTTCTTCTCCCAGCCGCCGGCATCGCCTTGCTGCCAGTAGGTGGCTGCCGCACCGGCGGCTTTCGCCGAACGCCAGCTGTCCCGCGCGACAGCCAGCTCCTCGGACACATTGCCGTCGAATACGAACACGATGCGCGAATATTCGCGCAGCAACGGCTCGAGAGGGTCCGGCCGGGCTCCGTCGACCATGAAACGGACGATGGCGCCATTGGGATTGCCGGCTTCGGCCATGAGGAACACCGGCTGCAAATCCGCGTTGCCCGCCCTGGCGCTGCCGTGCGGCAGGAAGCTGCCTTCCTTGTACGTCCAAAGCAACAGATCGAGTGCTTCGACGCGCTCGGCGCTGCCGGCCTGGATCACCGCGCGCCAGCCGCGCTCGATCGTCTTCTCGATCAGCGTCGGCAACACCGCATCGAGCGATCCACGCTCGAGATGGTAGAAAAGTACTTCGGCCGGGCCGGTTTGCACTTTGCCTCCGCCTGCTCAAGGGCGTTCCCCGCCCGGAAAACCCGCCGGGAAGCCGTACTGCGGCTGCAGCGGCAGCCGTTGAGGCCGCCTGAAACAGAGTCGGAGCGGCACCCGCGTGCCGCTCCGTCCCCCACCTATCGTCTGCCTCTTCAGCCCCCTGCGAGACAGACGATCCTCAAACCTGCGGCCTCAATTGCCGAGCTGCTTCTTCAGCTCCTCGATCTCGTCCTTGAGGCGCGCGCTGTTGGTGATTTCACCTTCGATCTTGCGTATCGCATGCAGGACCGTCGTGTGATCGCGATTGCCGAAGCGGCGACCGATTTCCGGCAGCGAACGGCTGGTCAGCTGCTTCGCGAGATACATGCCGATCTGGCGTGGCCACACCACCGACCGGTGGCGGCGCTGCGACAGGATATCCCCCTTCGAGACGCCGAAATGCCGCGATACGATCTTGAGGATATCCTCGATCTTGATCCTCCGCGGCTCGATGCCCTGCACGAGATCGCGAACGATGGTCTCGGCGATGTCGAGGCGGATCGGCGTACGCATGTATTGCCAGGTGGCATGCAGGCGAGTGACCGCGCCTTCCAGCTCACGGCCACTCTCGGTCAGCCGCTCCGCCAGCAATTGCAGCACTTCGTGTCCGATCTCGAAAGACGGATCGATCTGGCGCTTCTCCAGCACGCGCTTTTCCAGCACGCGCAGGCGCAGATCGTGGTCGAGCGCACCGAGCTCCGTGACCAGGCCGCGCTGTAGGCGCGAGCGCATCCGCTCGTTCAGCTTCTCGATGTGGTTCGGCGCCCGGGCCGACGCCACCACGACCTGCTTGCCGCCGTCGAGCAGCGAATTGATGATGTGGTCGAACTCCTGCTCGGTCTGCTGGCCGTGCAGGAACTCGAGATCATCGATCAGCAGAATGTCGATCGAGCGAAACTTGTCCTTGAACGCCAGCGGGTCCGAGCTGCGCAGCGCCTCGACGAACTGGTAGCGGAATCGCTCGGCGGTCAGATAGAGCACCTGCGCATGCGACGCACGCTGCTTCACGTCCCAGGCAATGGCGTGCAGAAGGTGCGTCTTGCCGAGGCCGACCGAGGCGTGGATGTAGAGCGGGTTGAACGAGCGCACGTCGCTCAACACCGTCTCCGCGACCTGGGTAGCGCCGGCATGGGCCATGCGGTTGGACGGACCGATGACGAAGCTCTCGAACGTATAGCGCGGATCGAGCGGCGAGCCTTCGAAGCCCCCGGCCTGGGTCCGCCCCAGCGCCGGCTGCATGGTGCGAGCGGCCGGCCGCTGGGCAGAGGCGGAGTGGTTCGCCGTCTGCGCGGCGCCATTGCCGTCCCGCGCCGCGGTATCGGCTACCGAGCGAGCCACCGGACCCGATGGCTGGCGCAGACCGACATCAACACGCTGGACCTCGGTGAACTCGGCCTTGCAGCACTCGAGCAGCGCTTCCGAATAGTGCGATTGAATCCAGTTGCGAAGGAACTTGACCGGCACCGACGCCCGCACGATGCCGTTGTCGCAGCCCTCGATCTCGAGTGAGTTGAACCAGCTGTTGAAGATTTCATCGCCGAGGCGAGCCTTCAACATCGCTCGAATTTTCTGGCCGGGGGTTTCGGTCGGCGGCATCGTGCCACCAGTCGAGGCTGCCCGAGCCTTGCTACCGGTCTCCGCGATCGGCAGGTTCGCGGTAGTATCGATCTCGCCAATGGATTCACCGCTTCGCCCCGAATGCTTCTGCGCCAGACCGCCGGTTGCTTGCGCTTCTTTCGCCCCCGTCAAATTGCTGATTGTCATGTCTCGCATACCCCACACCTGATTGGATGACAGTCGCATCGCCCTCACGCGACGCAGCAGTGCCCCTCCGCCGCCCGCATAGCGGCAGTTCAAACTCTGCTTCTTGATTGCTGCGCGCCGTTGCGCAGCGATGGTCTCAGGTCAGCCCTGAGTCCAAGGGAGGCCGGCAGCTTTCCACCCGCCGATCCGGCCGCGATGACGGTCGGTATCGAGAGGTCCCTCAAAGCCATCGGCCACATTGTGGCAGCGCGAGAAACCAGCGCCCATCATGGTCTGCGCAGCCCGCTTGCTCCGGCTGCCGGACCTGCAAATGAAGTAGAGGTCGGCGTCGTGCGCCGTGCCCGTCTCGCTGAGGGTGGCAGTCAGGCGCTCCGCAAACCGTGGATCCTCGCGGTTCTCGGGAAACGTCTGCAGCTCCACCAGAACCGGCTGCTTGCCGGCCGCTGTAAGGTCGGGAATACCGACGAACGCCCACTCCGCACGAGTTCGAACATCAATCAGAACCGAGGCCGGATCACTGCGTAAGCAACTCCACACCTCTGCCACGCCGACATCCTCGACATGGCTATGTTTCGCTATCCCCACTCGGTATTCCTTTCAAGTTACGCACCGACGTCGATCGCCCTCACAATCGAGACAGGCCAACTTACTGGCAATGCACAGCAACGCCCTAGACGAACTGGCAATTAAGCCAGTCGTGTACACCGGAATTTCTGCATCTGGCTGATGATCGAGTACTATCTACGGAATTGGCTCGATCTTGCTACGACGATTACTTCGTACGCGGCTACACTATACACTACCTTAGCACCTGATGGTCGAACCTTAACCACAGGATGTCACGGCTGACAAGGCCCGTTAACCCCGCCCTCAGTCCACAGGCGACACCTGCGATTTCCACACAGGAAGTGGATATTTCTCCGCATCGGCGGCCTTCCTGGGGACAAAGCCGTTGATGAATCGGAAAGAATCCAGACCCCGATTAGGACCTGCCGGAAATGCAAACGGCGCCCCGTCATGGAGCGCCGTCGCGTATTTTTTTGATTGCCTAGATCGGATCGCCGAGCCGCCAATTTCGAGTCCGTAAGCGCTGCCGAATTCGAAAGGGCAACGAATCCAGTTAGTTCGAACTCGAAATGGACTTTAGCGCGATAGGATCGAATTAACAAATTGTTGCAAAAGCGTCACGTAGATCGCGAGACCGATCTCGCCAACAGCTTTCGCACCTGCATCAAGCCGACAGACCCTTCACCCGCGCGGTCAAGCGCGAAACCTTGCGGCTGGCGGCGCGCTTGTGCAGCACGCCCTTTTGCGCGGTCCGCATCAGCAGCGGCTCAGCCACCTTCAAAGCCGCGGCCGCCTTGGTCTTGTCGCCGGATGCAATCGCTTCCTCGACCTTGCGAACCTCGGTCTTGAGCGCGGACCGGCGGGACTTGTTGATCTCGGTGCGGCGAACGGCCCTGCGGGCAGCTTTCTTCGCCGAAGTGGTATTGGCCATTGCTTGGTTCCTTCGTGAGCTTCAATGGTTGCGCTTCGGAAAGACCGGCGCGAGTACCGCAGGCCGCGCGATCGAAGCGATAAACACGCGCGCCGCCCGGGGCTGAAACCCCAGGCGGCAGTTGCCAATGCGTATAATCCTACGCCTTTGCGCGGTCAACGATCGAACTGCGAGGTATTTGCGCGATGGCGGCCGGGCCAAGCCAGAGACGTTTTGGCCATTTTTCAGGCCGATATGCTCGTGATAAGGCGTCGCAGTCGTAGCGTATCCGCTGATGTGTCTGCCTCGTGCGGCGCGGTCCCTGATCTGGATCAAGGGCCGGAATATGCGCACCAACTAACTCGTTAATAGTAGCGAGTGCCACGGCAGCGGACCATTCCAGGAAGGCAATGATGCGCCAGTACACACCGTCGTCAGAACCGAGTGCAGCGGCTTCGGCCTCCGCCTATGAAACCGCCTTTCGGAGCCAGATCGCGAAGTTGCACGCGGAGGGCCGCTATCGCGTTTTCGCCGATATCAAGAGAGCCTGCGGCAGCTTTCCGCGTGCCGAGCGGCGTTCCGACAGCAAGTTCTCCGAGGTCACCGTCTGGTGCTCGAACGATTATCTCGGCATGGGCCAGCACCCGAAGGTGCTGGCGGCAATGCACGCGGCAATCGATGCCGCCGGCGCCGGCTCCGGCGGAACGCGCAATATCTCGGGCACCACGCGCTACCATGTCGATCTCGAGGCCGAGATCGCCGACCTGCATGGCAAGGAGGCGGCACTCGTGTTCACCTCCGCATTCGTCGCCAATGAGGCGACATTGTCGACATTGCAGCAGTTGCTGCCTGGCGCGGTGGTGCTGTCCGACGAGAAGAACCATGCCTCGATGATCGCCGGCATTCGCCACGGCCGCGGTCCGAAGGTGATCTTCAAGCACAACGATCTCGCCGACCTCGAGGCCAAGCTGAGAGCCATTCCGGCGAGCGTTCCGAAGATCATCGCCTTCGAAAGCGTCTACTCGATGGATGGCTATATCTCGCCGATCGGCAAGGTGTGCGACCTGGCGCGCAAGTACGGTGCATTGACCTACCTCGACGAGGTCCACGCCGTCGGCATGTATGGCCCGCGCGGCGGCGGCATCGCCGAGCGCGACGGTGTCATGGACCGCGTCGACATCATCAACGGCACACTGGCCAAAGGCTTTGGCGGAATGGGCGGATACATCGCCGCCAGCCGCAACTGCGTCGATGTGATCCGCTCATTCGCGCCCGGCTTCATCTTCACGACCTCGCTGGCACCAGCGATCGCCGCCGGCGCCCTCGCCAGCATCCGGCACCTGAAGACGAGCGACACCGAACGACAGGCTCACCAGGAGCGGGCGGCCACGGTCAAGCGCCGGCTGCAGGCGGCGGGCATCCCGGTGCTTGCCAACGCCAGCCACATCGTGCCGGTGATGGTCAACGATCCGGCGCACTGCAAGGCCGTGAGCGACACGCTGCTCGACGCCTACGGCATCTACGTGCAGCCGATCAACTATCCGACCGTGCCGCGCGGCGCGGAGCGCCTCCGGATTACGCCGACGCCCCACCACTGCGATGCGCAAATTGACCATTTGGTTGACGCGCTAAGTGCGCTATGGATGGCCTGTCCGATGGCCAACGGAACCTCGGTTCGCCTGGCCGCGGAATAAGCAGAACAAGATTACTCGAGGGACCTGGAAATGCTCACCCGCCGCGTGGTGGCCGCGATGCTCGCGGCCGCCAGCATGATGCCGACGCCCGCCTTCACCCAGACATTTCCGACCAGACCGATCCGCCTGATCGTGCCATATCCGGCTGGCGGCCCGACCGACGCGCTCGCCCGCATCATCGCGCAGGAGCTGACCGAGGCCAAGGGATGGGCGGTCGTGGTCGAGAACAAGCCCGGGGCCTCGGGCGCGATCGGCAGCCGCGAGGCGGCGAAGGCCGAGCCCGACGGGCATACCATCATCCTGGGCAACAATCAGACCCACACCACCAACGCGATCCTGATGAAGGAGGCGGGCTACGATCCCGTTGCCGATTTCGCGCCGCTGGCCGGCCTGGCCGATCTCCAGCACGCCCTGGTGGTGCGCAAGGACCTCGGCGTCGACGACGTCGCCGGCCTGGTCGCGCTAGCGAAGAAGGAGCCGGGCAAGCTCAACTACGGGTCGACCGGCAGCGGCTCCGGCTCGCATCTGGCGATGGAGCTGCTCAAGACCATCACCGGCACCGAGATGGTGCATATCCCGTTCAAGGGCGCGGCGCCGATGGCGCTCGAGGTGGTCGCCGGGCGGATCGACGTCGCATTCGCCACCCTGCCCTCGGTGCTTGGGCAGGTGCAGGGCGGGGAGATGAAGGCAATCGCCATCGCGTCGAATGTCCGCGCCCCGCAATTGCCCGACGTGAAGCTGCTCAAGGAGCAAGGCGTTATCGATGGCGAGGCCGACAGCTGGCTCGCCATGTTCGCTCCGGCCAAGACGCCGGAGCCCGTCCTCGCGATCCAGTCGAAAGCGATCCTCGACGCCCTCGCCAAACCTGCGGTCGCCAACAACGCCATCAAGCAGGGAATCGCGGTCAACATCCGCGGACCGGAGGAGTTCAAGCCGTACCTCGCGGCGGAGCTGAAGAAGTGGGCGGCCGTGGTCAAGCAGGCGCAGGTCAAATCCCACTGAGTCCGCAGCTCGGCAATGCTGCACGATGGATGCGGACTTCGGAATCATCACACTAGGCAATGGAGCGGAATCGCCCGGCAACACAGGGCGCGCCGCTGCGCACGCCTTGTATCTGCCTGCAAATCCGGCCATTGAGACCTGAGGAAACTGGGAGAGCATGCGGGTGACGTCTGGTGGTCGCTCGCCTTTAGTCGTCCGCTGATGCTACAAATCCCGGACCATCCTTGGGCTAAGTCAGAGGTCGATTATGCGGCTGGTGATCGAACGTGGTGAGCTGTTACGGGCCTTGGGGCACGTCACAAGCGTGGTTGAGCGCCGCACCACCATACCGATCCTGTCCAACGTGCTGCTGAGGGCCTCCGGCTCCACCGTGGAGTTCAAGGCGACCGACCTCGAGCGCGAGGTGATCGAGCAGGCGCAGGCCGAGGTATCGCAACCTGGTGCCGTGACGGTTCCGGCCCACATGCTGCACGACATCGTTCGCAAGCTGCCCGACGGCGCCCAGGTCGAGTTCAAGCGCGAGCCGGAAAAGGACCGGCTGATGCTGACCTCGGGCTCGTCGCGATTTGCGCTGCAGGCGTTGTCGGCCGACGAATTTCCCGATCTCACGCCGGGCGAGATGTCGCACACCTTCGAGATCAGCGCTGCCGAGCTCAAGCGGCTGATCGACAAGACCCGGTTTGCGATCTCGACCGAGGAGACGCGCTATTATCTGAACGGCATTTATCTTCACACCGCGAACCGCCCGTCCGGCATTGCCCTGCGGGCGGTGGCGACCGACGGCCACCGCCTCGCCCAGGTCGAGTTCGACGCGCCGAAGGGCGCCGAGGGCATGCCCGGCGTCATCGTGCCGCGCAAGACCGTCAACGAGGTGCACCGGCTGCTGGAAGATACCGGAGCCAGCGTCCAGGTCGGCGTCTCCAAGGCCAAGGTGCGGTTCGAGATCGGTAGCGTCACGTTGACCTCGAAGCTGATCGACGGCGCGTTTCCTGACTACGGTCGTGTCATCCCGCAGTCGAACGACAAGGAGTTGCGCGTATCGAATGCCGCGTTCAAGAGCGCGGTCGATCGCGTCTCCACCATTGCCAGCGAGCGTGGCCGGGCGGTGAAGCTCAATCTCGCGTCGGACAAGCTCGTGCTTTCGGTGAACAATCCGGAAGGCGGCAGCGCGACGGAGGAGATCGACGTCGGCTACAGTGCCAGCCCGCTGGAGATCGGCTTCAATGCCCGCTACCTCCTCGATATCGCTGGCCAGCTCGAAAGCGACGACGTGGTGTTCAAGCTCGCCAACTCCGGCTCGCCGACCGTGGTGCGTGACAGCGCCGACGACACCGCCCTGTACGTATTGATGCCGATGCGCGTGTGAGCGCCTCGTCCGCCAGGGCCGACAGTGTGGATGCGAGGACGATGCAGTGGCCTGTCGCGGCCTGGGTCGAGCGGCTGCAACTCACCAATTTCCGCGGCTACGTCTCGGCCGAGCTGCGTGTCGGCAGCGCGCCGATCGTGCTCCTTGGGCCAAACGGCGCCGGCAAGACCAATCTCCTCGAAGCCATTTCGCTGCTGGCTCCCGGGCAAGGCTTGCGCCGGGCGCCCTATCCCGACCTCGCCCGCGAAGGCGGGAATGGCGATTGGGCCGTTGCGGCGCGGCTCGTGACACCCGATGGCGCCGTCGATATCGGCACCGGGCTCCAGCCGGGCGGCACCGCGACGCCGACGTCCGGGCGTATCGTGCGCATCGACGGCGTTGCGCAATCGGGCTCGGGAGCCTTGGCCGACTTCGTCGACATGGTCTGGCTGACACCGTCGATGGACGGACTGTTCACCGGCCCGGCCGGCGACCGTCGCCGATTTCTCGACCGCCTGATCCTGTGTTTCGACCCGGCCTACCGCACCCGCGCGGCGCAATTCGAGCGAGCCGTGCGCCAGCGCAATCGCCTGCTCGAGCATGGGGTTCGCGACCAGGCTCAGTTCAATGGGCTCGAGCAGGTCATCGCCGAGACCGGAGTTGCGATCGCCGCCGTCCGCGCCGAAGCGGTGGCCGGTCTCGCGGCAACGATCTCGACACGGCGCATGGCCAATCCGGGCTCCCCGTTTCCATGGGCCGAGATCGCTCTCGACGGGCAAATCGAGCGCCTGCTGATCGACCACCCGGCGGTCGAGGTCGAGGATGCCTACGGACAAATGCTGGCGCGTGGGCGCGAGCGGGACCGCGCCGCCGGGCGAACGCTCGACGGCCCGCATCGCACCGACCTGGTCGTCGCGCACGGGCCCAAGGGACAGGCCGCGCGGCTGTGCTCGACGGGCGAACAGAAGGCGCTTTTGATCGGTCTTGTCCTCGCGCACGCGCAGATGCTCGGCCAGAGGCGCGATCGCGGCGCGCCGATCCTGCTTCTCGATGAGATCTCGGCGCACCTCGATGAGGCGAGGCGGAGCGCGCTGTTCGACGAGATCCTGAATTTGCGACTGCAGGCATGGATGACCGGCACCGACCGGCATGCCTTCGCGGCGCTCGCTGGCAGGGCGACTTTCGTTGCCGTTTCCGATGGCCGCGTCGCGCCGGAGCCCTAATCCCGGTCCGCCGTCTGATCCGTCCCCATAACCTCATGAAAACAAAACATAAAATTATGCGCTGAACTGCTGGTGAAAATGCCAATTCTTGACCTGTCGCTGGGCATTCTGTGCTACACATTCAGGTCAGAAAAAGCAGACCTCCAGACATGGGTTCGTGATGAGCGCGCAGCCAGCGAAAAAGCAGCCGGTCGTCGAAAGCTACGACGCCGACAAGATCAAGGTCCTGAAGGGATTGGACGCCGTCCGCAAGCGTCCAGGCATGTACATCGGCGACACCGACGACGGCTCGGGCCTGCATCACATGGCGTACGAGGTCGTCGACAATTCGATCGACGAGATCATGGCCGGATTCGCGACGCGGGTATCGGTCTCGCTCAACGCCGACGGCTCGTGCACCGTGACCGATGATGGTCGCGGCATTCCGACCGGCATACACACCGGGGAAGGCAAGTCCGCGGCGGAAGTGATCATGACGCAGCTGCACGCGGGCGGAAAATTCCACGAGAAAGGCGAGGACGGCAACCCGTACAAGGTCTCCGGCGGCCTGCACGGCGTCGGCGTGACCGTCGTCAACGCGCTTTCGACCTGGCTCGAGCTGACGGTGTGGCGCGAAGGCAAGGAGCATTTCGTCCGCTTCCGCAATGGCGAGGCCGAGGCTCCGCTGAAGGTCATCGGACCGGCCCAGCCGGGTCAGCGCGGCACCCGCGTCTCGTTCCTGCCAAGCCCGGAGACGTTCTCGAAGACCGATTTCGACTTCAATACGCTCGAGCACCGCCTGCGCGAGCTGGCGTTCCTGAATTCCGGCGCCGGGATCGTCCTCTGCGACCAGCGCCATGCCGACGAGCAGCGGGTGGAAATGCGGTACGAGGGCGGGCTCGGCGCCTACGTGCGCTATCTCGATCGCTCCAAGAAGGGCCTGCTGCCCGAGCCGGTGCAGGTCCGCGGCGAGAAGGACGGCATCGGCGTCGAATGCGCACTGTGGTGGAACGACGGCTTCCACGAGAACACGCTTTGTTTCACGAACAACATCCCGCAGCGCGACGGCGGTACGCACTTGGCGGGTTTCCGCGGCGCGCTGACCCGCGTCATCAACCGCTATTACGAGGACAGCGGCATCGCCAAGCGGGAGAAGATCGCGCTCACCGGCGACGATGCGCGGGAGGGCCTCACCTGTGTCCTCTCGGTCAAGGTGCCCGATCCGAAGTTCTCCAGCCAGACCAAGGACAAGCTGGTCTCCTCGGAGGTCAAGTCGGCGGTCGAGTCATCGGCCGGCGAACAGCTCTCGGCCTGGTTCGAGGAACATCCGCGCGAGGCCAAGGAGATCATGGCCAAGATCGTGCAGGCGGCACAGGCGCGCGAGGCGGCCGACAAGGCGCGCAAGATCAAGCGCAAGGGCGCGCTCGACGGCTTGAGCCTGCCCGGTGGCCTCGCCGAATGCCAGGACCGCAACGCCGCCAACACGGAGTTGTTCATCGTCGAGGGCGACAGCGCCGGCGGCTCGGCCAAGCAGGGTCGCAAGCGCGAGTACCAGGCGGTGCTGCCAATTCGCGGCAAGATCCTCAACGTCGAGCGCGCGCGCACCGACAAGATGCTGTCGTCCGAGCAGGTCACCAATATCATCGGTGCGCTCGGCACCGGCATCGGCAAGGACGAGAAGACCGGCTTCAACATCGACAAGCTGCGCTATCACAAGATCATTATCATGACCGACGCCGACGTCGACGGCGCACACATCCGGACCTTGTTGCTGACGTTCTTCTACCGGCAGATGCCGGAGCTCGTCGAGAAGGGGCACCTCTATATCGCCCAGCCGCCGCTGTACAAGGTCGCCAAGGGCAAGTCGGAGCGCTATCTCAAGGACCAGGCCGCGCTCGAGGAATATCTGATCGACGTCGGCCTCGATGACACCGTGCTCACCACCGGCGACGGCGCCGCCAGGGCCGGGCGCGATCTGCGCGACATCGTGAATCAGGCGCGCACCGTGCAGCGCCTGCTCGATGGCCTGCATTCGCGCTACACGCGCTTCGTCGTCGAGCAGGCCACGATCGGCGGTGCACTCGACGTGAGGCTGCTTGCCAATCGTGCGCAGGCCGAGTCGACGGCGGCCGAAGTCGCAAAGCGCCTCGACATGATCTCGGAAGAGACCGAGCGCGGCTGGCTCGGCAAGCTCGCCGACAACGAGGGGCTGATGTTCATTCGCGAGAAGCGTGGCGTGCGCGAAGCACACGCGCTCGATCGCGCATTTCTGGCATCACTCGATGCACGCAAGCTTCACGAGCGCCACGCTGCCCTCGCCGAGGTCTACGGTTCCGTCGGCACATTGAGACGCAAGGACACGAGCATTCCGATCTACGGTCCGATCTCGCTGCTGAAAGCGGTATTCGATACCGGCCGCAAGGGACTGTCGCTGCAGCGTTACAAGGGTCTGGGCGAGATGAACCCCGAGCAGCTTTGGGAGACCACGCTCGACCGCGACGCACGTACGCTGATGCAGGTCAAGCTCGGCGACCTGTCGGAGGCCGACGAGATCTTCTCGAAGCTGATGGGGGACGTGGTCGAGCCGCGCCGCGAGTTCATCCAGGCCAACGCCCTGGCCGCCAACGTAGACGTCTAGGGCGCGTCAGGCGCAGCTTCAGCAAGGCCACAGCATCATGAACGTACTCATCCTCGGCTCCGGCGGTCGCGAGCATGCTCTGGCTTGGGCGATCGCCACGAGCCCGCTGCTGACAAGGCTGTGGTGCGCACCTGGCAATGCCGGCATCGCGGCGGTCGCCACCTGCGCCGCGCTCGACATCACGGATCACGCGGCGGTCGTGAAGTTCTGCCAAGGCAAGAGCATCGACTTCGTCGTGGTCGGGCCCGAGGGACCGCTGGTCGCCGGCATCGTCGACGATCTGGCGGCGGCCGGGATCAAGGCCTTCGGCCCAGGCAAGGCGGCGGCCCAGCTCGAAGGCTCGAAGGGGTTCACCAAGGACTTCTGCGCCGAATTCGGCATCCCGACCGCCAGCTATGGCCGCTTCCGGAGCGCCGCCGAGGCCAAGTCGCATATTGCCGGCCAGCCGTACCCGATGGTCGTCAAGGCGGACGGCCTCGCCGCCGGCAAGGGCGTCGTCATTGCCGCCAACCGCCGCGAGGCCGAAGCAGCAATCGATGCCTGCTTCGACGGCGCGTTCGGTGCCGCCGGGGCCGAGGTCGTGGTCGAGGAGTTCCTGGACGGGGAAGAGGCGAGCTTCTTTGCCCTCGTCGACGGTCATCATGCGTTGGCGCTCGCGACCGCGCAGGACCATAAGCGTGTCGGCGACGGCGATACCGGGCCGAACACCGGCGGCATGGGCGCATACTCCCCGGCGCCGGTCATGACGCCAGAAATTTCGCTTCGGGTGATGACCGAGATCATCAAGCCGACCGTCGCCGGAATGGCGAAGCGCGGCACGCCGTTCAAGGGTGTGCTGTTTGCCGGACTGATGATCACGTCGGAGGGTCCCAAGCTGATCGAGTACAACGTCCGCTTCGGCGATCCCGAGACGCAGGTGTTGATGACGCGGCTGGCGTCCGATCTGCTGCCGGCGCTGCTGGCGACCGCGGACGGCGCCCTGTCGTCGATTGATTTGCGCTGGCGTGACGAGGTGGCACTGACCGTGGTGATGGCCGCCAAAGGTTATCCGGGCGCATTCAAGAAAGGCAGCCAGATAAGAGGCCTGGAAGCCGCCGCGGCGGTCGAGGGCGTCACCGTTTTCCATGCCGGCACCGCAGCCTACGGCAGCCAGATCCAGGCCAACGGCGGCCGCGTGCTGAATGTCACGGCGATCGGTCGCACAGTTGCCGAGGCCCAGGGACGGGCCTACGTTGCGATCGACAACATCGACTGGCCAGGCGGATTCTGCCGTCGCGACATCGGCTGGCGCGCCATTGCCCGGGAGTCATATATCGCATGACGATGCTGCCCGACCTCTATCCCGGCTTCGAAACGCGCCGCATCAAGACCGCCGGCGCGGAGATCCACTGCCGGATCGGAGGCTTGGGCCCACCGCTGGTGCTGCTGCACGGATATCCGCAGACGCATGTTACCTGGCATCGCATCGCGCCGGAGCTCGCCCGACACGCCACGCTGGTCATCCCCGACCTGCGCGGCTACGGGGCCAGTTCCTGCCCGCCGAGCACGCTCGCCAGCGATCCAGGCCACGAGGTCTATTCCAAACGCGCGATGGCGCGCGACGTGCTCGAGTTGATGACGGCACTCGGCCACCGCCGGTTCATGGTCGCCGGTCATGACCGCGGCGCGCGGGTGGCATACCGGCTGGCGCTCGACCACCCGGAGGCCGTCGCGCGGCTGATCCCGATCGATATCCTGCCGACCGTCGAGGTGTGGAATGCCATGCGCTGGCAAAGCGCAATCAACTCCTACCACTGGCAGTTCCTGGCCCAGCCGGCACCATTGCCGGAGACACTGATCGCCGCCGATCCTGCCTACTACGTCGAGCATACGCTGGCGAGCTGGACGGCCGACAAGACCCTGGCGGCGTTCGCGCCGGATGCGCTCCTGCACTATCGAGACGCATTGAAGGCGCCGGAACGCATCCATGCCGTGTGCGAGGACTATCGCGCCGGTGCCACCTACGACCAGCTTGCCGATGCGGAGAGTGTCGCGAACGGCCGGAAGGTCGAATGTCCGACCCTCGTATTGTGGGGCACGGACTACGTCGGCAAGGGAGCCGCGAGCCCGCTGGAGGTCTGGCGACGCTGGGCACCGAATATCGCCGGCGCCGAGATAAAGTCCGGGCATTTCCTGGCCGAGGAGAACCCGGCCGACACATTGAAGCAGCTCATCAAGTTCATTGCCGCCAGCTGACGATGCGCAAGGCAATCATCACCGCCAAGGAGCAATTGCCCGTCCGCCGGCCGACGGTGGCACTTGCGCTCGGCGGCGGTGGCGCCCGCGGCCTCGCCCATATCCTCGTGCTCGAAGTGTTCGACGAGCTGGGGATCAGGCCGAAAGTGATCGCCGGTACCTCGATTGGCGCCCTGTTCGGTGCCGCATATGCCTCCGGGCTCCCCGCGAAGCTGATCCGCGCCTTGACCGAGGAGACGCTCAGCCGACGGATCGACATCGTCCGGCAGCTGTTCTCGGCACGATCCGACCCCGTCCAGAAATTCCTGAATTTCTTTCCGCTGCGCTCGGCGCTGCTGAAGTCGGAAGCGATTCTGGAAATGATCTTTCCCAGCCAGGTCGCGGCTGACTTCAAGTCGCTCAGCATCCCGCTCCGGCTGGTCGCGACCGATCTCGGCTCGCGCAGCGCCGTGGTGATGACCGAGGGTCCGCTGCGACCGGCCGTGGCGGCCAGCATTGCCGTTCCGGTGATCTTCCAGCCGGTGGTGCTCGGCGGCAGAACGCTCGTCGACGGCGGGCTCGTGAACCCGCTGCCGTTCGACCTCGTGGCCAAGGATGCCGATGTCACGGTCGCGATCGACGTCAGCGGCGCGGCTTCCGAAGCGACGATCGGGCCCGCGCCATCGGCGCTCGTCGTGGCGGCGCAATCGCTGCAAATTCTCGAGAAGAGCATCACCCGCGAGAAGCTGCAGCACACCAAGCCGGACATCTACATCGACGTCGATCTCGACCAGTTCAACGCCCTGGAGTTCCACCGCGCCAAGGAAATCCTTGCCGCAGCGGAGCCGATCCGGGACAAGCTTCGGGTGCAACTGGGCCGCGTGCTTGGCGCCGAGACGCTGCAGCCGACCGATGTGCGCCGGGTCCAGTCCGACAAAAGCAAGCCGTCATGAGCGGGGCGCCCGCTGCCACCGCGAGCGCAGGCCCACGCGTGGCGCTCGCACTCGGCGGCGGCTCGGCACGCGGCCTCGCACATATTCTCATGCTGGAGGTATTCGACGAGCTCGGCATCAAACCGGTGGCAATCGCCGGGACGTCGATCGGCTCGATCGTCGGCGGACTTTATGCGGCAGGCATGACCGCCGCCGAGATCCGCGCCTTCGCGGAGCAATTGCTGTCGAGCCGAGCCGAGGTGTTCATCAGGCTCGCCAAGTCCTACAGCGGCCTGTCGTCGCTGTGGAGCTTCAGGCGGCCGTCCGTGGTCGACGGCGTGACACTGTTCGAGTTGCTGATGCCGCCGCAGATCCGTTGCGATTTCGCCAATCTGAAGATCCCGTTCAGCGCCGTCGCCGTCGACTACTACGCCATGGAGCCCGTGGTGATCGAGCACGGCCCCCTGATCCCTGCGATCGCGGCCAGCAGTGCCCTGCCGACGATCCTGAAGCCCGTGGTCATCGGCGGTCGCATTCTCGTCGACGGCGGTTATGCGAATCCGACGCCGTGGGACGTCGTCCAGTCGCGCGCCGACATCACGGTCGCCATCGATGTCACCGGCCAGACCGACCTCGGCTCGACCGCCGCGTTGCCGAGCACACTCGACGCCTGGGTCGGCTGCACCCAGATCCTGTTCCACACGGTCACACGCGAAAAGCTCAAGCGGAGCGCACCGGACATCCTGATACGACCATCGGTCGGCACGTTCGGAACGATGGATTTCACCAGGATCCGGGAGATCTTCAGCGCCGCGGCGCCGGCCAAGGACGAGCTCAAGCGCAGGCTGGAGCGCGCGCTATCCGGTTGAGGGCATTGCGCCTTGTGCGTATCACCCGGCGGCCGGGCCCGGTAAAGTGGGGCCGCTATTCGCCTGTCCCAAGCCCAGGGTCCGCCCCGCACCATGCTGGCCATTATCGATATTGTTGCCCCGGTGTTTGGCATCCTGGGGCTGGGGTTCCTCGCGGTGCGCTGGCGCTACCTCTCGGATGGCGCCAGCCGCGTCATCGCGGAATTCGCCTTCAAGGTGGCTATGCCGGCGCTACTGTTCCGCGCCATGCTGTCGATCGAACAACTGCCGGTTGCGCCGTGGCGCCTCGTCGCCACCTACGTCCTGGCAATGGCCTTCGTCTGGGGAGCGGCGACAATTGCGACCCGGCTCGTCCTCCGTCGGCCACCGATCGACGCGCCGGCGATCGCCATGGCAGCGTGCTTCGGCAATACCGTGATGCTTGGCGTCCCCCTGGCGATCACGGCGTTCGGCCAGGATGCGGCGGCGCCGATCGCGCTGCTTATCTCGATCGATACGCCGCTGTTGTGGATCGTCGCCACGTTGCACATCGAAGCCGTGCGCCAATCGCAGGCGCGGCGCGCCGCCACGCCCCTGCGGGCGCTGCGCGGCGTCATTCTCGATCTGGCACGCAATCCGATCGTGCTGCCGCTGGTGGCCGGCTCGCTGTGGCGCCTCACCGGGCTCGGCGTCCCGACGCTGGCCGATCGCCTGCTCGAGCTGATGGGCGGAGCGGCTGTGCCGGCCGCGCTGTTCTCGCTCGGCATGTCGCTCGCAAGCTACGAACTAAAGGGCCAGGCGCGCACGCTGTCGCTGATCGTGCTCCTCAAGATGGCGGTTTTTCCCGTGGTGGCATTCGTCCTCGCCACCTGGATCTTCGAATTGCCGCCGCTGTGGCGGGCAATCATCATACTATTTGCCGCCATGCCGGTAGGCGCCAATGCCTTCCTGTTCGCCACGCGCTACGAGCGGGCCATCAACTCGGTCTCGGCTGCGATTGCGGCGTCGACGATGATCGCAGTGGTGACGACCGCGGTCATCCTGTACTTCCTGCGTTCAATGGCTGGCTAGTCTTGCAGCAGGAGCAGCGATGTCGAGCGTGATCACCGTCGTAATCCCGGTCTTCGCACTGATCGCCATTGGCTGGGCAGCCGCCCGCTACCAGTATTTCGGCGCCGACGCGGTGAGGTCGATCAACGACTACACTTTCGGGCTCGCGGTGCCGGCATTCCTCTTCCGCACCATGGCCAAGGTCGAGCTGACCGAGGTGCCGGTCAACTTGTGGCTGGCCTTCTTCGGCGCGGCGGCCATCAACTGGATCGTTGCAACTATTCTAGTTTCACGGCTGCTCGGCCGCCCGGCGGTGGACGCGCCGTCGATCGCGATGAGCTCGTGCTTCGGCAATGTCGTGATGCTTGGCCTTCCGATCGCGATCGCCGCCTTTGGGGAGGCGGCGGGCGGTCCATCCGCCATGCTCGTGTCGCTGCACACGCCGCTGCTGTTTCTTGTCGGCACACTGCACCAGGCGGTGATTGCCGGGTCAGGACGGCAAACGGTATGGGGCATCCTGCAGGAGCTCGGCACCGAGCTCGCCCGCAATCCAATCATCCTGGCGATCGTGGCCGGCACCCTCTGGCGATTGACCGGTCTCGGCCTGCACCCGACCATCGACCGCGCCCTGCTGCTGCTTGGGCAATCGAGCGTCGCGACCGCCCTGGTCGGGCTCGGCCTCAGCCTCGTCGGGTTCGAGATCAAGGGACAGGTGCCGACGCTATCGATGATCCTGATCCTGAAGCTCGCCGTGATGCCCACCGTGGCCTGGATGCTGGCGGTTCACGCTCTGGCCCTGGCTCCGGTCGCCGCCGCCGTCGTCGTGCTGTTCGCCGCGATGCCGACGGGCGCCAACGCCCACGTATTTGCAAGCCGCGACGGGCATGCCACAAATTCGGCCTCCGGCGCGGTGGCGCTCGGAACCGCGCTGGCCGCTCTTACCGCCTCGATCATCGTGTCCGTGCTTGGAATTCGCTGACGCGACTACGCGGCCAGGGCGGGGCGGGCTTGCGACGAAGTCGAAGGAGCAGTGCGAGTACGGGTGGCCAACGGCGACTGAATGGACACCTCCATCACCCCGCGCAGCTCGTCCAACAGGGTATGCAAGGCGTAGTCAGCCGCCTCGAGCTGACGCGCGGCGCCATTCTGCCAGGCGACCATCGTCGCCGCCCGGGTCAGAGCGAGATCGACAACTCCAGTGGCGCGCTGCCAGTGAGCGTCGCGCGGCATGACGGCGGGAAACGACTTCGCCGCGCCCGGCTCGCGCCGAGGCAGCAGGTTCCACTTCCCGCCCGCGATCTGGTCCGCGGAATATATTGCGATCCCGAGCGTCGCAAGCAGAATGACAGCGAGCACTGTTTCCATAATATCGCCGACTGCATTGATCCGGTCGTGGCCCCCGCGGCCAACGACTGAGCGCGGACAACACATCCAGATAAGCTGATCTTATTCGCAAATATTAACAAGAACCCAATTAATAAATTATGAATGTACCTGCAGCTATTGGCGCGCGCGCACTAATGGCAAGCATTGTTGCTTCGAAAAGTGTTCGAATTTCCGCGGCGATGGTACGAGCGACTACGCGCGCCGCTCAGCGGACCGGTCGAATCACGCCGGCGCTGCGCGCACGAACCGGCAGTGCGCCGTCCCTCGTAGTCAGGGATACACTCGAAATGCCGGCGGACACGGCCCCGCCGCCGTCTGCGATACGACCATGCGGTGCCAGCAACTGCGGCGCCCCGGTAAAACGATAATGTCCGGTGATGCGATCGACGAAGAGCGCATCCTCGATTTGTGGTCCCCATCCGCGATTGTGCACGATCATCGGGTGACCGGACGGACCGATCACGTCGGACACGACAGCAATATGCGCACGCGAGATCCGGCTGAATGGACGATAATAAGTCACGATATCGCCCGGCTTATAATCCTCCCCGAACATGGAAGGCGTGATTTTTTCTCCGTACCTGGCAAAGAAGGCACGCAGCGTATCGGTGCGGCGATGATCGATGTTCGGATCGCCGCTGCCGACGCGGCCGCGCTGCACCAGGTCCTGAAGGTCGACGCCGAGCGAGCGGTAGGCGCGGATGACCACGTCCGTGCAGGCGCCATAGAGGGACGGCACATCGCCCTGCGGATAGGCGATGCGTCGGTATTTGGCGTTGTAGATGACGAAATCGTGCGTCTGCGCCATCGCTGCCTGGGCGAGCTTCGAGCCGAATTCCGCGGCAGCCGGCGGCGTCGCCAAGGCCGCGCGTTTCGGAGCAGGGAGGCAAGCCAGCATGGCCGACGGAACCGATAGCGTCGGTCCCTCGATCGCGGGCGGCAGTGCCGGCAGCGCGATGTCCGGAGTGGGCACGACGATTGCGACTGCCGCCGGCGGCGCGATCGCCGGCGCCTCGCCCGGCAGCACGAAATCGGGAATCGGCAGGATCAATGGCGGCCGCGGCGACACCGGGATGGCGGCGATGGCGGGTGCCTGCAATGGCATCGCCAACGCCGGCGTCGGAACAAATAGAGCTTCGAGGCTCGCAGCCGGTGCCGGAACGGGAATTCGCGGTGGCTCGCTTGGCAGCGAGAACGCGACCGGAAAGCTGATCGGGGCCGGCGGCGCCAGAAAGGCAGGCGCGGCCGACGGCAATGACAAGGGTGCCAGCACGATACGGCCCGGCGCCACTACCGCCGTCGGCTGAGGACGGATCGGCACGGCCGCCTCGATCATGCGCGCGGCGGGTCTGAGTGTCTGACTGAGACCCAGGGAAAGCGCGACGATCAGGAACGGCAGCAGCAGCAGCGCGAGCGCATGCCGCTCGTCCGGCTCGTAGGCCCGAGCAACGGCGATCGCAGGTGCGCCCCGGCGGGCGTTTGCGGTCGTCAATGACTGTACCCGAGCGCGCGCTGCCGCCGGCAAGCCGCCGCTCGACTGGCCACCGCGAGAATGCGTGCCGCCAGCGTCATGCGATCCCTGCCGCTGCCGCCCACCTTTGTGGGGTTTGCCCTTGCCGCGCTTCTTCACTGTGACTGATCCCCGCGAGGCGAATCCACCGCCGTCGCCGCCACCTCCGTCCACACGACTGTAATTTACGCCGCGAACTGGCTGATTAACAAGGGAAATTAATGTGCCGATGACACTTCGGGCAAAATTACTGTGGCCAACCGATCCGCCGACGGATATCGGCCGGCGTCGCCCCGCCGGCGCGCAATTGCGCCAGGCTGGCCGCGCCCGTGCTCTTGGAAAGCTTGACGCCCTGCGCGTCAGTCAGCAGGCGATGATGGTGATAGACTGGGCGCGGCAGCCCCAGCAGCACCTGCAGCAGCGTGTGCAAGTCGGTCGCCGCCAGCAGGTCGAGGCCCCTGGTCACATGGGTCACCCCCTGGCGCGCGTCGTCGACCACACTGGCCAGATGGTAGCTCGCCGGCACGTCTTTGCGCACGATGATCGCATCGCCCCAGCGGGCCGGATCGGCGATGACGGTCGACACGTCGCCATCGGCGCTGAATGTCCTGAAGCTGAGCGCATCGGCTCCGGAAATCCGGCGCGCCGCCGCAATCGCCGCGGCCATGTCGATACGCAACGCATGGGGCTCGCCCTGCTCCAGGCGCGCCGCCACCTCCGCACGTGGCAGATCCTTGTGCAGGCCGGGGTAGAGCGGGGATCCATCGGGGTCGGTCGCCGCACCGGGCGCAATCGCGGCGGCGATCTCGGCCCGCGTCGCGAAGCAAGGGTACAATAGCCCCATCGCCCGCAGCCGCGATGCCGCCGACCGATAGGTGTCGAAGTGCTCGGACTGGCGTAACACCGGCTCGTCCCAGCTGAGACCCAGCCAGCGCAAGTCCTCGAAGATCGCCGCGATCAACTCCGGGCGGCTGCGAACGATGTCGATGTCCTCGATGCGGACCAGGAAGCGGCCGCCCAGCCGGCGCGCCATCTCGAAACCGGTCAGCGCCGACAGCGCATGGCCCAAATGAAGTCTGCCGTTCGGACTGGGGGCGAATCGAAGCGTCGGCGTCACGCTGGCACTAGTCGCAATCGGAGCCGCCACGGCCCACCTTGTAGCTGCGATGGATCGCTTCCACGATGGCGTCGTACTTGCGGCGCTGCTCGGCGGGGTAATTGAGCTGCCAGCCGTAGATGTAGCGCCCCTCGCAAACGAAAGTGATGCGCTCGTAGAACATCGTATCGCCCTTCCGTCCCGACAAAACGAACCAGGTATCCTTGACCGGCGCATAGTCCAACTGGGCGTCGGCGTACGACTCCGCCATGACGAACGAACGATACGATTCGAGCGTTTCGGAGGTGTCGTTCGGCGCCGCGGTCGCGATCAGCCTGGCGACCCCGTCGGTCGATTTCCACACCCCGCCACTCTCGCTGTTGGGCGTCGGCGCGGCAATGAAGAGGCCGCCCGGATAGCTGAGCTGGAAGCCGAATTTCTGGTTCTTGTAGGTCGACCAGCCCTGGGTGAGGATCGTGCCCCTGGAGGTCTCGGTGGCGGCCGCCCCGGCGAGCGGCGCGGCGGCAAAAACTAGCGCCCCGATGGCCATGATTGTGAGATGCCGAACGGTCATTGACGCAACTCTCTTCACATCTGCACGCACTGACGATGATAGTGCTTCGCGCTCGAAAATCCATCTGTCGCGGACTACATCGGGCATGAAATATACGGACGCTCCCTGATCGGGTTTCAACTCATGCCGCCGCGCCGCAATGCCCATCCCCGTTTGATCGTCCTCGACGATGACATTGCCGATGGCATCCGGGCGCTGCGTCGCAAGTGCGCCTTCATCCGCAAGATGCATGATGTTGCCGGCGATCCGCCGTTGCGCCGGCGTGATCCGGGATTTGAGGGGTTGGCGCAAATCGTCGTCTCGCAGCAATTGTCGGTCGCCAGTGCCACCGCCATCTGGAATCGATTCGCCGCCCTCGTGCAGCCGATGGAAGCCGGCGCGCTGCTGGCGACATCCGACGAGGAATTGCGCAGCGCCGGCTTGTCGCGGCCGAAGGTCCGAACCTTGCGTGCGGTCTCGTCGGCGGTTGCGCTCGAGGGATTGGCACTCGACCGGCTCGACGGCGCCAGCGATCAGGCAGTGCACGAGGCCCTGACCGCCGTGTCCGGTATTGGACCCTGGACGGCCGACATCTTTCTGTTGTTCTGCCTTGGACGTGCGGATGCGTTTGCCGCCGGGGACCTGGCGCTGCAGGAGGCGGCGCGGATGGCGCTCGAGCTCGAGCAGCGACCGAGCGCGACCGAGCTTCTGGAAATCGCGGAACGCTGGCGGCCCTGGCGTGGCGTCGCCGCCCGCATGCTGTGGACCTACTACAAGGCGGTCAAGCAGAGGGAAGGCATAACAGGCTGACTTAGAACAGAAAAATTTATCTGTGGCAGAAAATCTCATGGTCCTTCACAGAAGGGACACATGCAGATAATATTGTTTGCGTCGGGTCGGGATGTGCGAGACCGATCCGTTGGGAAACCGACGGGACGCTTGCACGTGAATGCTCACGCCGCGATACCGGAACAATGCCCGGCCTTGGTGCTTGAACGCCGATTTCCGGCCGCTCAGCTACTATCCGCTATCGCTATGGTGCTGGCAGGATACGGTGAAGGCGGTGTTCCTGGATCGGGTTAACATCGTCTCCGAATATGAGCGCTGCGTTCGCAGCACCTCGTTCGAGATGCGCCTGCCAAGCGTCGTGTCCCTGAAAACCTACGTAAAACCGGCCCTGTATCCGGCTTTTACGAGGTTCAACGTGTTTCTGCGCGACCGATTCGTCTGCCAGTACTGCGGCGCCAAGCACGATCTGACGTTCGATCACCTCGTGCCGCGGGCGCGTGGTGGCATGACCCGCTGGGACAACGTCGTAGCCGCCTGCTCGCCGTGCAATCTGAGGAAAGGCAGCGACATGCCGGAGCAAGCCGGCATGCGACCGACGCAGTATCCGTATCGGCCGACCGTGTTCGAGCTGCATCGCAATGGGCGGCTGTTCCCGCCAAACTACCTCCACGAAAGCTGGATGGACTATTTGTATTGGGATACCGAGCTCGAGCCGTAGGACTTTTTTGGCTTTTTCCGTGCCCGCCGGACGCAAGATCGGGGCAGTGGTGAACACGTAGCGGACACGGCACCGCTGCCGATCACTAGCAATTGCCCGTGCTCAACAACCATCGAGCCACTTATCGCGAGATCGAGTTCGAGCGGTAGAAGCCGATTGATCCCGCAAGGATTCCGCCTAGTATGGGTCGGGCGTTGGAGTGAGTTGGCAAGCCTTCATCAGCCGAAATGCCGCGGCGTGGCTGCGAGCAAAGGACGGCAGCTAACGGGCTCCGGCGTAGGATGGCCGACCCAGGTCTCATAGAGACAGAATTTCTTCAGGCAAAAATCAACGATATTTTAACAGCTTATCGCGCCGTGCTGCATTTGCACCGAAGCGGTGAGAGCCATGAAGCAGATTCTGGCTATGGTAGGCGCCACATTCGTAACGGCTGCCGCTGGCGTGTCGGCTACTGACGCCCTGCCCGTGTACGACATCGAGCGCTTGTGTCAGTGGCAGGAAGATGTTCGATGGATGCGCGGCAATCGCAAGCTGCATGACGCTGAGGAATTTTCCGATTGCCTTGATCGAGATCGACGGGCCTACAACTCGCTGCAGCAGCTCTGGCCACAACTGCCAACAGAAATAAAGACCCTTTGCCAGGCGGTGGCCGCGACCCATGGACCTCCCTCATATTGGATGATGGAGGTCTGTGTTCAGCTGGAGCTGAAGAAGGCAAGACGAGAAGGGCAATTTTCGCTCGATCGCAACTCAATAGTGACCGTAATGGGGGCCGGCCCCGTCTGGTCGCCAGCAGCCATTTGATCACAGTCGGCGACAACGGTTTGCCGGCGGCGCCATCAGGCACGATCACTCACCGCACATCCGCGTCGCCGCCATTGCCGTGATTAGCTTGCCCACCCGCGACAGATGGTCGGCGGCTGCGCAGGCCAGGATCGGCCATCATGTTGCCAGCGCGGTGGGCAAATTAAAGTACAGCGATGACCTCGACTTTCGCGCTCTCGAAGCGCCATCATACTCGACATGAACATAAGCGACTTGCTCGGGCTCATGTACCACGCCGACGCAAACGTTGACGATGGCTCATTGCCTGCCGATGCGATCGAGAGGCTGGAAGCGCTCAAGCTGATCTGGCACGACGGCGAGCGATGGCAAGTCACGGACCTTGGGCGTGCGGCGCTGGCTGCCTTGGAAGCCCTGGAAGCCGCGGAAGCCATCGATGACAAGAAGCAGTGACGCCTGCCCGGCTGGCGAAGCTGATCGAGTTGCGCGGTAGCGCCCGCTGGCGACTTAGGTCTAATGCCCCACCGACTTAGGGCTTAATGCGCCGAAATCGCTTGAGGCCAAAAAACATGGCTGCTTTAATGAGTTATCGCGGCCGTGCCGCCTTTTCCACATGGAGCACGGCACCGAAGCGGTGCGCTCATGAAGCAGATTCGTGCCACCTTCAGTGCTACATTTATTATGGCAGCCCCTGCCGTGCTGGCTACTGACGCACTGCCCCTGTACGACATTGGACGCATGTGCCGGTGGCAGCAGGACGTTCGATGGACGCCCGGCTATCGCAAGCCGCAAAGCACGGACGAATATTCCGACTGCCTCGATCGAGATCGACGGGCTTACAATTCTCTGCAGTCGGTCTGGCCACAACTGTCAACTGAAACAAAGAGCGTCTGCCACGCGGTGGCCGCGACCAATGGGCCTCCATCGTATTGGATGATGGAAATCTGCGTTATTTCTGAGCAAAGGCGGCGAGACGAGAGCAGGAATCCGCTGTCGATCAAGACGCAATTCTAGGCTCGGCGCGCAACCAGCCCTCGCTCCGGCGCCCATACCACTTGATCACAGACGCCGACACTCTTCGGCGCAGACGCCCAAGAAAAAGGCCCTGATGTCAGACATCAGGGCCAAGTTGATCGAGATCGAGAGCAGCGGACATAAATTGCCGATGGCAGCGCGATGGCGCAGGCGAGGGGGAGGCCGCGGGCCTCATGCCGCCTTGCGGAGCTTGTTTGAAGCGCACAGTTCATGGGCGATCAGATCGACGACCTTGCTCCAGTCGAGCGTCGAGACGTCAACCGGGCCCAGGCCGAATGCTCGCAGTGCGTCGGCCGGGGTGCCACCGTCCCGGAAGATGCGGGCACAGGTCTGGCGCGACAGGCCCTGGGCCTGGTTCCATTGCACGGGGTTGATGTGGGTGGGGAGCATGGGGGGTGCCTCGAATGGTTTGCAGACCAACGCTCAAGCAGCACGAACGCTGACCGAAGGGGACGCGGGGGAACTCAACTGGCGCCAACTACGCGGCGCGGCCGAACACTGGGACGCAACAGACTTGAACTTCACTCACAGCCGGCCGATAAGCTCACTGGCCGGAAGGTAGAAGTGGCAGACGCATCCAGTGCTAACGCATCACGACGCAGAACCATGAACTGTGATGCTTCGACGGACTACAGGTCCATTGCACTCGACACGTCTGCCTACTCGTTGGATGACGGCGGAACTGGGCCGCGGTCTTCCGAATCTCGCAAGGGTCTTCACCTGACTTCCTGATCCTCATGCTGCCTTCGGCTGCGGCACACTCTGGCCGGTGGCTGCCGGCTCTCGACGACGGCGCTCGAGATCGGCCAGAATTGCCAGCGCAACACCACTCAAGCTACGCCACTCGGAACCACCATCCGGCTCCACGGCCGGAGCGGGGCGGTGTCCAACGCCGGACGCAACGGACTTCAACGCGACCAACGACGCTACTGGTTCTGGATTAGGCGACATGCACGCAACCTCAACGGGGCCCAACGCAGCAGGGCGACTGGACGCGAAGTGGAACGCAACGGGACTTTAATGCCGAGTGACCGAATGCAACCGCCACGAACGCGACGATACCGGACCTAACACTGGCTTCGAGGGCTCGGCGAGCCGCTCCAACGTACGCTTCGACTTCACCGTGGCAGCAGCTCGCCTGCACTTCTGGAGCGTGCTCGACAGCACGGCCCTCGGGGACGCAGACGCCACAAAAGGTGACACAACCGAACTCAACTGACGCTCTACCGACGCAACTGCAACGCAACGCTTGACCGCAGGGGCACCAAACACGACGCTTCCGACAGGCGCATCAGCCGGTGTGAAATCCGAAGCTCGAACTCGTGCAGTACGCGACAATCTACGCCACTCGCTCTGCTGTGCTTCACTTCACCCGTTCGCACTGTGTTCCGCGAACAAGGGAGAATAAATACCCGGCGTGTGGCGGGATTGAGACAGTTCGTAGGTGAAAACTCGGTCTTTGGCTGAATCCGCTTGCAGAATTGGATTGCGCTTGACCTCAGGCGCAGAGCCGCGCCATTAACACTTTGATTAATATGATTTTTTTTCTTTTGTGGAAAACGCCGCCTGCAGCGTGCCAATGACCATGGCCACAGAGAGAAATACATTCCATCCGGCAAAGGAGAGACCCAGGAAACGACCGGCCGCCTCGTCGCAGCGGATCACCGTGACGTTCTTCAAGCGTTCCAGGAGATTGCCGCCGGCCTGAGGCGCCGCGCCGGTCGCGGCGCAGCTATCCGGTCCAGGCCAGAACTTCCATTCCGCGCCTGCGTGGTACGCTCCGAGCCCGGCATTGGCGAGAAACGCCAGCGATACAAGAAAGAACAATACCGCCGCCGCCCGGGGCCGCCCCGAGCGAAGCAGCACCAAGGCAACGAAAAGCGCAGGAATTCCAGCATAGTAGGCATAGCGCTGCTGCAGGCAGAGCGGACAAGGCTGCATGCCGCCGAGGTGCTGGAACCCGAGCGCGATCAGGATCGCCGCAAGCGCTGCGAGCAGCGAGAGGGCACCCCAGCGGTAGGCCGGGTCGTTGCTGATGCTGAAGGAAACGGAGCCTAGCATTTGTCGCCGCCTGATCGTGGGATTGAACAAAATCTCTATACGAGAAATTTGACCGCGACGAACCCACCGACGAGCAGGACCACCCCGACCGTCGTCACCAGCGTCAGCCGCCGCTCGATAAAGTCGCGGATCGGCTCGCCGAACCAATAGAGCAGGCCGGCGACCAGGAAGAACCGCATGGAGCGGGCGATCACGCTCGCCCCGATAAATGCGGCCAGGTTCATGTGCGCCGCACCGGCCGTGATCGTCAGCAGCTTGTATGGAATGGGCGTCATGCCCTTGACGATCAGGATCGGCACTCCCCACTCGTTGAACCAGGCCGTCGCCTGCTCGAACTTCAGGCCGAGCCCATAGAAATTGATCACCGGCTTGCCGATGCTCTCCAGCAGGAAGTGGCCGATGGCATAGCCGAAGACACCGCCGATGACCGAGGCGATGGTCGCGAGGCCCGCATACCAGAAGGCCTTGGCGCGGTCCTTGAGAACCATCGGGATCAGCATGACGTCAGGCGGGATCGGGAAGAACGAGCTTTCCGCGAACGACACCCAGAATAGCGCCGCCGGCGCGCGTCGGTCGCCGGCGAGGCCCATCATCCAATCGTAGAGGCGCTTGATCATGGCGGGGAGTTAAGAGCCTGTCCGGGGGATTTTCATGAGATTTCATGGCCCAATGTCGAGCCGATCCGCAAGGAGCAGCCCGCTGGTCGTAGCTTGGCTACGGCCAAGGGCTGCGACGCGGCGAGCGACCGAGATTGGGCCACCTCCGGTCGCGCTTGCTTGGCCCATCTGGTTCGTCGCGCACCTTGCCGATACCTAGGGTATCGGCTGCGCCGACACTCCTGCCATCTGGACCATGCATGCGCGATGAAACTCCATGAAAATCCCCCGGACAGGCTCTAAGGGCGCGCGGTCATGTTGTCCACTGCTGCAAGCGACCACGCCTCACTATGCGCTACCCTGTGTTGCCTGCGGGATTGGTGGACCACCGCGATATGCGCCTATAAGACTGCAGCAGCCGCGTACATTCGCACGGGGACAAATTGCCAGACATCGAACCGGCCAGGCGCGGCTTCGAGCGAACGGACACCTGGGTGTTCGACCTCGACAACACGCTATATCCAGCCGAATGCGACCTGTTTGCCCAGGTCGACCGGCGCATGGGCGAGTACGTGGCGAGGTTCCTGGGCGTGCCCTACGCCTACGCGCGCCACCTGCAAAAGAGCTATTATCGCCAGTTCGGCACCACGCTGTCCGGGCTGATGCAGGTCCATCGCATGGATCCCCGGCCGTTCCTCGACTACGTGCACGATATCGATCTGACGCCGGTCAAGGAGAGCCCAGGGCTCGCAGCCGCGATCGACAAGCTGCCGGGACGCAAGCTCATCTTCACCAATGGCTCGCACCGGCACGCCGAACGGGTCGCCGCGAAGCTCGGCGTCCTCCACTTGTTCGACGGCATCCACGATATCGTCGCCTGCGACTACGTGCCGAAGCCCCACGCGCCGGCGTACCAGGCGTTCGTCAAGGCGCACGGCTTCGCGCCGGCAAGCGCGGCGATGTTCGAGGACATGCCGCACAATCTCGAGCAGCCGCATGCGCTCGGCATGACCACCGTGCTCGTACATTCGAGCTACATGGACCATCCGATCCAGCAGAAGATCCGCAGCTGGACATCCCTGCCCGACCACGTTCATCACGTGACCGAAGACCTGCCGGGCTTCCTTGACGACCTGAATTCCTGCCTTGCAACACCCGCCTGAAGCGAACGCTCGATCATGCTGACCTTGCTCTGGATCCCGGCGACGATAACCGCCGCTGCCGCACAAACCGCGCGCAACGCGATGCAACGCCATTTGACGGCGACACTGGGCACCGTCGGCGCGACCCAGGTTCGCTTCCTGTACGGCCTGCCGTTCGGCCTGCTGTTCCTGATCATCGTCCTGCTGGCGACCGGCGCGCCGGTGCCGGCCATGAACGTCCGTTCGATCGGATTCACCGTTGCGGGCGCGGTCGCCCAGATCGTCGCGACCGGCCTGATGCTCGCCGCCATGCGTGACCGCGGCTTCGCGGTGACGACTGCCTACACCAAGACCGAGCCGGTCCAGGTCGCGGTGTTCGGCCTGGCGGTGCTTGGCGATCCGATGACGCCGCTCGGCGCGCTCGGCTGCCTCGTCGCGACCGCCGGCGTCGCGCTGATGTCCTGGAAACCTGGTGCCGCGGCGGAAGCGTCGGGCTGGAAGCCGCCCGCCATGGGGATCCTGGCCGGGGCATTCTTCGCCATTGCAGCGGTCGGCTTCCGCGGCGGCATCGTCAATCTGACGGATGGGTCGTTTCTGGTCCGGGCGACGACCACGCTGGTGCTCGGTCTTGCCCTGCAGACGGCGCTGCTGGTGGCGTGGATGCTGATCCTCGACCGCGAGGCGCTGCTCAAGAGCATTGCCGCCTGGCGGCAGTCGATATTTGCCGGCTTGATGGGGGCCTTCGCCTCCCAGTGCTGGTTCATCGCATTCGCACTGACCAGCGCGGCCAATGTGCGAACGCTGGCCCTGGTCGAGGTGCTGTTCGCGCAGGCGATGTCGAAGCGGGTATTTGCCCAGGACACCAGCTCGCGCGAAAAGACCGGCATGATACTGATCGTGGTCGGGGTAGCCGCCCTGCTCGCCGGCGTCGTCGGATAGGCCCGCATGCTGCCGAGGCGCGATCAGCCCGCCCGGCGATTGCCCCAGATCATCATCAACACCCCCAGGATCACGGCGACGATGGCCGGCAGCAGCCGCCAGTCGAACGGCGGCAGGGTTATCAGGCCGACGGCCGCGGCCGGAACCTGCACGACGAGCGCCGCCAATGGCATGAACGCGCTTGTCGCGATGAAATTCTCGCTGCCGATCTTGAGCACGCTCGAGAAGCTCAGAAACGTCATCGCCGTGAACAGCGCACCGCCGACCAGGATCGCCAGCACGATCGTCGGCGGATGCACGAGGTCGGCGGTCCCCGGCAATAGCGGTGTCCGCGGCAACAGGTTGTGGTGCACTGCCAGCATCAGTGCGCCGACTGTCACGAGGCCTGCCGCCGCCGTGACGAGCGTGACCAGCGCCGTGACCCGGATCTTCTCGGCAAGATTTGCCGCTGCCCGGTTCCACTTGTGGAATTCGCTGGCGAAGGCGCGCACTCCGACCGCGAGGCCACAGGCCACCGCACTTGCGAGCACCGGAAAAAACCGCGCCTGATCGATACCGGCCAGCAGCAAGGCGATGACAACGCCGACCAGCCCGGCGCCGGCCCAGACCAGCGCGGGCGGCCGGCGGCCGAACACCACCACCCCGATCAGCAGCGTCACCGGGATCGAGAGCCTGATCATCAGACTGCCATCGGCCGGCGGCACGTAGCCGAGCAGCATCGCGTAGCCGCCTTCGACCACCATGTTGGCGATACCGATGAGCCAGCTTGCCGGCGAAAGCATGATTGCTCGCGCGTTGTTGCCCGGGCCGACAACAGCGAGCAGCGCCACCGCCGAGATCACCAGCGAGTAGAGAATGAATACCGCCGTGTGGGTGCCGCGCGCCGCCGCCACCGCGTAGGCAATGCTGAGCAGGGCGATGCACAACACATAGAGGCCGGCCTCGATCCAGCCGCTCATGCCGGCACTGGCGGCGGCGGCCGATGACTTCCGCTCGCTCATTCCTTGCCCGGCCCGTTGCGGAAGAAGACGACTTGTGTGTCGCCATAGGTGCGCCGGTCGATCTCGACCAGCGGTGGCGGCGCCCGCAGCGGCTCGCCGGCGCGCTCTTCGCAAACAACGACGGCGCCGGACGCAAGCCAGCCGCCGTTCACCGCGCTCGCCAGCGCGAGGCTCGCCAGGTCCTTGCCGTACGGCGGATCGAGAAACATCAGCGTGGCGACGTCGCGCGCGCCAGCCGGCCCCAGGTCCGTCGCATCACGACGGAAGATGCGGGTCTGTCCGGTCAAGCCGAACGCTTCGATATTGCGGCGGACGATGGCGCGCGCGTCGGCGTCATCCTCGACGAACACGCAGAACGCCGCCCCGCGAGACAGCGCCTCGATGCCGAGCGCCCCGGTGCCGGCAAACAGATCGACGACGCGGGCGCCGGCTAACTCGAAGCCCTCGATCCCGTGCGCCAGGATGTTGAACATAGCTTCGCGCACCCGATCGGACGTGGGACGCAGCCCACTGTGCGTCGGCGTGATCAGGGGCCGTCCGCGCAAGGTTCCGGCAACGATTCTCATTTGGGTCGGTGACCTGTCGGGCGCCCTTCGGACCGCCCGGATGACTGCCGGCGCGCCTTGCCGCGATCGTCGCGCTGGATGCGGTCGCGAAATCCGGGCGATTGCTTGCGCGATGGCATTTCCGATTGCTTCGACTTGCCAGACGACGAAGCGCGATCCGGCTTGGCCTTGCTCTTTTCGCGAGGCTTTCGCGCCGGCTCGTCGCTCGTCGCCTCCGTCCTGGCGACGAAACCGGTGTTCTTCATCGGCCGCTCGTCAGGCAACGGCTGATCAAGTCCGAACTCGGCAGCGAGACTGGGGCCGAGCTGCTCCGCCAGCACACGCCGCTTCACCCTTTCGACCTGTCCTTCTTCGAGATCCAGCAGCTGGAACGGGCCGAACGAGATCCGTATCAGCCGGTTGACCTCCAGTCCCAGCGAGCCGAGAATCTTGCGCACCTCGCGGTTCTTGCCCTCGCGAATTCCAAGGGTCAGCCAGACGTTGGCGCCCTGGACGCGGTCGACCGTGGCCTCGATCGGGCCGTAGCGCACCCCTTCGATCTCCACACCGGCCCGCAACGCATCGAGCTGCTCCTGCGTCACCGTTCCGTTCGCGCGGACGCGATAGCGACGCATCCAACCCGTCGCCGGCAGCTCGAAGTGGCGGGCAAGGCCGCCGTCGGTGGTCAGCAGCAGTAGGCCCTCGGTATTGAAGTCGAGCCGCCCGATTGAAATGACGCGAGGCATGTCCTTCGGCAGCTTCTCGAACACTGTCGGCCGGCCCTCGGGATCGCGATGGGTGGTGACGCACCCGCGCGGCTTGTGAAAGCGCCACAGCGTGGCCGGCTCGTGCCGCGCCAGCGGCTTGCCATCGACCGTGACCCGATCGTCGGGGCCCACGTCGCGTGCCGGCGACTTCAGGATCTCGCCGTTGACCGTCACTCGCCCATCCAGGATCCAGCGCTCGGCATCGCGCCTCGAGCACAAGCCGGCCCGCGCCATCGCCTTGGCGATCCTCATGGTTTCCGATATCGCCGGCTCCGGCTTGACGGTCGCGGCGCGCGGCTTTCGTCCCGGCTGCCTGAAACCGGGCCGAGCATGAAATGGTCCTCCCGCGGGACGGGGTTGACCGGAACGTGGATTGCGCATGTGCTATGGCCGCTCGATTGCTGGAGCGATCTTATGCCATCGACTTCGAACGAAGGCCACTCTCGTACGCACATGAGCCTGGCGCTGGCCGAGGCCCGGGCCGCGGCGGCGCGTGGCGAGGTTCCGGTTGGCGCGATCATCGTGGCCACCGACGGTGCGCTGATCGCTGCCGCCGGCAACCGCACCCGCGAGCTTGGCGATCCGACCGCCCACGCGGAGATGCTGGCGATCCGCGAGGCATGCACCCGGATCGGCTCGGAGCGGCTGGTCGGTTGCGACCTCTATGTCACGCTCGAGCCGTGCCCGATGTGCGCCGCCGCCATTTCGTTCGCGCGAATTCGCCGACTTTACTACGGCGCCTCGGATCCCAAGGGCGGCGGCGTGGAATCCGGTCCACGGATATTTTCGCATGCGACCTGTCACCACAGACCGGACGTTTATGCCGGTCTCGCCGAGGTCCAAGCGGCCGAATTGCTGCAAGCATTCTTCGCCGCCCGCCGCTAGCCCGGCGCGACGTGGCGGACACCTATTCGCGACTAGTGTCCCGATCGCGAAGTTCGCTTCATTCGCATGGCTATCGGACGAACTTCGCGATCGATAAGGACACTAGCAAATCCAAGCTTCTAGTGTGGCTTATGATTTCAAAGTCCGCACTGGAGTATGCCGCAAGTATGAAGCGGACTTCGAAATCGCCACACTAGCGGCAATGCCCCATTGACCCGCCACCCCCCTGCCGGTGTACGTAGGCAGCGATGGAACATGCCGCTTCCCGTCCGATCGCCCCCCGCGCGCTGGCGACGAGCCTGCCGAACGTGCTCACCTACGGGCGCATCGCCGCGGTGCCCGGCCTGGTCGCTTGCCTGTTTCTGTTGCAGGGCGACATCGGCCGCTGGAGCGCGCTTGCGGTGTTCATCATCGCCTGCCTGACGGACTGGCTCGACGGTTATCTGGCGCGGATCTGGGACCAGCAGTCGGAGCTCGGCCGCATGCTCGATCCGATCGCCGACAAGTTGCTGGTCGGCGCCGCACTGATTATGCTCGTGCATGACAATACCATCGACGGTTGGCCGATCTGGGCCGCCGTGATTATCATGTCGCGCGAGATCCTGGTGTCCGGACTGCGGGAATTCCTCGCCGAGCTCAACGTGAAGGTCCACGTCACTCAGCTCGCAAAGTGGAAGACGACGACCCAGATGATAGCACTGGGCGTCCTGCTCGCCGGACCGGCCGGCGACAAGATCCTGCCCGGCACCACCTGGATCGGCACCGCGCTGCTGTGGGTCGCAGCAGTGCTTACGCTGTTCACCGGTTACGACTACCTGAAGGCAGCGATCCGCCACGCGATCGAGAGTTGACATGGCATGCCGGTGACCTTGCGCTACTTCGCGTGGGTGAGAGAGCGAATCGGCCGCGCCGAGGAGCAGGTCGACTTGCCGCCTGAGCTCGTGACTGTCGACGACCTGCTGCAGTGGCTCAAGATGCGCGGCCCGGAATACGCCCATGCGTTCGAGCGAGCCGGGGTGATCCGGACTGCCGTCGACCAGGTGCACGTGAAGCCGCAGGAACGAATCGGCGCCGCACGCGAGATCGCCTTCTTTCCACCCGTCACCGGCGGATGAGCCATGACCGTCTCGGTACAGGCTGAGGCATTCGACACCGCCGCCGAGGTCCGTGCGCTCACCGCCGGGCGCACCGACATCGGTGCGATCGTGACGTTCACCGGCACGGTACGCGGCGACGCCGGTCATGGGCGCATGATCGCCCACATGGAGCTCGAGCACTACCCCGGCATGACCGAGCGCGAGCTCGAGCGTGTCGAGGCCGAGGCCGGCGCACGCTGGCCGCTGCAGGCGAGCCGGATCGTGCACCGCATCGGCGTCCTCCGCCCCGGCGACGCCATCGTGCTGGTGATCACGGCATCCGCGCATCGGCACGCCGCGTTCGAGGCGGCCGAGTTCCTGATGGACTATCTCAAGTCGCGCGCGCCGTTCTGGAAGAAGGAGGTCGGGCCGGACGGGGTCGGGAGCTGGGTCGACGCCCGCGATACCGATGACGCCGCGCTCCGGCGGTGGGAAACGACGGAGCCTGGCGGACGGCCGCCGCCCAAAACCCCGCTGCGCCGCCGGCCGGACTAGTCGAACAGGATCACGCCGCGCGCCACCTCGCCCTTGGCCATGCGCTGGAAGCCCTCGTTGATCTGCTCGAACTTGTAGGTGCGGCTGATCAGGCTATCGAGATCGATCCGCTTCGACATGCTCATGTCGGCCAGGATGCCGAAATCGATGCTGGGGCGCACCGAGCCGTAGTAGGTTCCCGACAGCGTTTTCTCGCCGTACACCATCAAATGCGGTGCGATCGGCGCACGGGTCGAGAACGATGGAATTCCGACCACCACTGCGTGGCCACCCGGGGCCAGTGCATCGACGATCTGCAGCACGGTCGGCTCGGTGCCGATCGCATCGAACGCATAGTCGACACCGAGTCCGGTCAGCTCGCGAACCCGATCCACTACTTTCTCGCGCTTGCCGTTGATGGTGTGGGTGGCGCCGAAGCCCTTGGCCATCTCCAGCTTGTTGTCGAGCAGGTCGCAGGCGATGATGGTCTTGGCGCCGGCGAGCTTCGCACCCTGCACCACGTTCAAGCCCACGCCGCCGCAGCCGACCACCAGGACGCTCGCCCCGGCCTCGACGTGCGCGTGGCGGATAACGGCGCCGACGCCGGTCGCGACGCTGCAACCAATGATCGCGGCGTGCGTCCACGGCAGGTCCTTGCGCACCGGCACCAGCTGCTCGGCGGGGCACACCGAGTATTCGGTGAAGGTGCCGATGCGGGCCATGACGTTCACCCGCTCGCCGTTGAAACGCACTCTGCTGGTGCCGTCGTGCATTCCCCAGCGCGGCGTGTCGTCGTGCCCGGTGCACAGGACCGTGCGGCCGCGAGAGCAGTAGCTGCAGTGGCCACAATGCGGGCGGAACGAGAAAATGACGTGATCGCCGACCTTCACGTTGGTGACGCCGGGTCCGACCTCGACCACTTCGCCGGCGGCCTCGTGGCCGAGCACCATCGGCAGCGGCAGCGGCCAGTCGCCGATCATGATGTGCCAGTCGCTCATGCAGACGCCGGCCGCCCTGACCTTGACCCGCGCTTCACCCGCCTTCGGCCCGTCCTGCTGCAGATCGAGGATTTGCAGCGGCTTGTTGACTTCGGTCAGGACCGCGGCACGCATGGGCATCTCCCTCACTGAATTGTATTTTTCTGGCTGGATGGAGTCTTGCAGAAATCGGGCGGCGGTCAAAAGCTTTGTGCCTGCATTCCGCTCGGAACAGCATTGCAGCATCGACCGCCGCGCCGCCTTCAACAATCGCCCGATTGCATGGTCCTAATGATCTGCGCGACGATGTTGCGCGGCGCGAGCTTGATCGATGCCACCACCGGACGTTCGTCGGCGGTCGGTTCCTCGAGCGCGGCGAACTGGCTCGCGAGCAGGGCCGGCGGCATGAAGTGGCCCTTCCGGCCGGCCAGGCGGCTGGCGATCAGCGCCTGCTCGCCCTTGAGGTAGACGAGCCGCACGTCCGGACGACCCGCCAGGAGTATGCTGCGATAGGCCCGCTTCAGCGCCGAGCATGACACCACGCCTGGGCTGCCAGTGACGCGCCGCTCGTCGATCCACGCGGCGATCGCCGCGAGCCACGGCCAGCGGTCTTCGTCGCTCAAAGGAACGCCGGCGCTCATCTTTGCGACGTTGGCGGGCGGATGGAAGCTGTCGGCGTCGCGGAATGGCCAGCCGAGCTTCTTCGCGAGACCTTCGCCGATCGTGCTCTTGCCGCACCCGGACACGCCCATCACGACGATCGCCTTCGGCAGCCCGGCCGTCGCGGACCGCTTGATCATGCTCCGCCCTTGGGTTCGGAGTGGCCGCCGAAGCCTTTGCGCATCGCCGACAGCACTTTCTCGGCAAAGGTGTGGTCCTGGCGCGAGCGAAACCGCGTGTAAAGCGCTGACGTCAGGACCTCGGCCGGCACATCGCGCTCGATCGCGGCCTCGACGGTCCACCGCCCTTCCCCGGAATCCGAGACATGGCCTGAAAAGCCGTCGAGCGCCGGATCGCGAGCAAGTGCCTCGGCGGTAAGGTCGAGCAGCCATGACGTGATGACGCTCCCGCGCCGCCACACTTCGGCGATATCGGCCACGTCGAGAGCGAGTCGCTCGTGCTCCGGCAGCTTCGGCGAGGCAGCGTGGCTCAGGATATCGAAGCCCTCGGCCATAGCCTGCATCATCCCGTACTCGATGCCGTTATGGATCATCTTGACGAAATGGCCGGCGCCGGTCGGGCCGGCATGCAGATAGCCGCGTTCGACCCTCGCATCGCGCCCGTCGCGCCCGGGCGTGCGGGTCACGTCGCCAACACCCGGCGCGAGGCTGGCGAAGACTGGATCGAGCCGCTCGACCGCGGACTGTTCGCCGCCGATCATCATGCAATAGCCGCGCTCGAGCCCCCAGACACCGCCCGAGGTGCCGACATCGACATAGTGGAGGCCGCGCTCGGCCAAGGCCGCCGCGCGGCGGATGTCGTCCTTCCAGAACGTATTGCCACCGTCGATGACGGTGTCGCCGGCCGACAGCAGGGCAGAAAGCGTCGCAATCATGCTTTCGGTCGCTTCTCCGGCCGGCAGCATGATCCATACATGCCGCGGCGGGGTCAGCGCCGCGACCAGTCCGGCAACATCTTGCGCCACGACGGCGCCGGCACTGGCGAGAACATTGCCGGGACCAGGATCGCGATCCCATACCACGCAGTCGTGGCCTGCCCGTAGCAGTCGCCGCACGATGTTGCCGCCCATCCTCCCGAGCCCGATCATCCCAAGCTGCATCGCAGACCTCGTGCATCCAATCGCCGGGCGGCAGCCACGCGGCATCCATTTGCATCGTTCATGATCACCTATCGCCTGCGCGTCAGGTTTTGAAGCGCATTGTCGCGCCTCATTCCGGCTCGTCCCCATCGACCTTGACCAGGCCCGCGTCTCCGCCGGACGCGAAGATCTCGAGATCGGGGCGCTCGCGCGCGAGGCGTATGGCCAGCCGGCGACCCTGGGCGGCGTGCGAGCGATGCTGCTCGTCGGACCACAGGCTGTTCGCCGGATCGGCTCGATTGAGGGACGCGGTATAGGCCTGCGCCCAGTCATTCAGATCCCGCGTCAGCGAAGGCGAGAGGTCGAGCTCTTCAGGCGCGAGGTCGCCGTACGATTGGCCATCGGCCCGCCAAAGCGGGTGAGCATCGTATTCCGCCATCACCGTGATGCGATCGACCGCCGCAGCAGCCGGCACCGGCTCGAGCTCGTCGCCGCCGGCAGGCGAGGTCGTTGCCGGGGTGACGGCCTTGCGGATCGTGTAGGCGGCGTGTCCGCCAATGGCCGCGGCGGCCACGGCAAGGAGTTGCCAGGAGTGATCGTTCCATGCCGACAGGCGGCCTTCATATGCCGCCCACGCAACCGCCGCGGTCGCAGCCGCGTAGACGACGGCGGCAATAACTGTGCTCCGTCGGCCGGCGGCATCCGGTGGGTCTGCGACGTCGAAATATCGCGGCGCAACCACCAGCAGGTAGGCGGCCTGGCCGGCGAGCGACGCGACAAACAGCCAGAGTGCCAGGTCGAGCCGCAGCAGCAGGGCAATTCCACCCGCCAACACCACGTTGGCGGCGGTCAGCAGCCAGGCCGACCGCATGATCTCGACGCGAGCCGGTCGATTGCCGCGGATTGCCGCCAGCGCGCGATCCATCCACAGCGACATCAGGGCGGCCCTGGTCGCCACGTGGCCCGCGAGAGTGTAGAATGCGCCGATCGTGGCGAGGCAGAGGTCGGCAAGCTCGTAGTGCAGCATCTGCGACCCGCAATCCTCTTCAACCGCGCGCCAATCGGCCGTTGATATTCCGCAATGCGGAAATATCTGCAAGCATCGAAAAGTTGGCCCGCGGCAAACGGGCCGGAAGGCTTCCGGGGGAGGTTTGACATGGATGGTCGTCGGCGTCGTTCGATAGTCAGAAGGATTGGGGCGCTGGCGATGGCGGCATCGGCAGCGGTCGCCATGGCGAGCATCGCGTCAGGCCAGGAGGCGGAGGCGCCGTCGGCCGAGAAGGGCCTCGCCCTGGCGCAGCGCTTCTGCAAGGGGTGCCACGTGGTCGAGGGCGGCGGCGACGCGCCCGTGCCTGCCGGCATCCCGTCGCTCCGCGGCCTCGCCAACAAGCCCGACCAGAGCGGCGAGCGGATCCGGAATGTCCTGATCAGTCCGCATGCGCCAATGCCCGACATCCATCTTTCGAACCAGGAGATCCTCGACCTCATCGCCTATCTCGATACTCTGCGCGCAGATCGAGCCGGCACGCCGTTCCTGACGCCGGCGCAACGCTCGCCCAAGCCCGCATACCCGCAGCCCTCCTGAGCGCGACCGGCTGATCTGATCGCGGCGGGGTTGCTGAATTCGCGGATTGTTGTAGGCGTATCGGCGATCGCGATGCCCGCGACGCAGGTGGCGGGCAGGGGGTGCTCGGTCGCTCCGAACTTCCGGAACGCAAGGTCGACAAAGGGTCGCTCCCGACATTGGGTGGAAATTAAGACATGAAGCGCCGATCATTCCTCAAGGCCGCCGGCCTCGGCGGAGCTGCCGTAGCCATTGCCAGTCCCGCCATCGCTCAATCCGCACCGACCATCGCCTGGCGGTTGCAATCGAGCTATCCGAAGTCGCTCGAAACACTGTTCGGCGCGTGCACGTTCCTGTCCGAGGCGGTGTCGGACATGACCGACGGCAAGTTCAAGCTGCAGGTGTTCGCTGCCGGCGAGATCGTGCCGGCGCTGCAGGTCGCGGACGCGGTCGGCAACGGCACTGTCGAGATGGGCCAGACCGGGTCCTACTTCTACATCGGCAAGGACATGGGCTTCGCCTTCGGCACCGCCATCCCCTGGGGCATGAACAGCCGCCAGCAAAGCGCGTGGATGTATCGCGGCGGCGGGCTCGATGTGATGAACGAGATGTACGCAAAGTACGGCATCTTCGCGCTGCCAGGGGGCAACACCGGCACGCAGATGGGCGGCTGGTTCCGCAAGGAGCTGAAGTCGAAGGAGGATCTCTCCGGCCTCAAGATGCGCATCGGCGGCCTCGGCGGCAACGTGATGCAGAAGCTCGGCGTGGTACCGCAGCAGCTGGGCGCGGGAGACATCTATCCGGCACTCGAGAAGGGCGTGATCGATGCGGCCGAGTTCGTCGGCCCATATGACGACGAGAAGCTCGGGCTGGCGAAGGTCGCGCCATTCTATCATTACCCCGCTTTCTGGGAGGGCGGCGCCGAGCTGTCGTTCTTCATCAACAAGCAGAAGTGGGAGGAATTGCCGAAGGGATACCAGAGGGTCCTTCGGATCGCGGCGATGGCGACCGGCCATGACATGCAGGCGAAGTACGACGTGCTGAACCCTCCGGCCCTCAAGCGACTGATCGCGGCCGGGGCGCAGCTGCGGCCGATGCCGACCGACGTCATGCGCGCCAGCTACAAGGCAACGCACGAGCTGTTCAACGAGCTCTCGGCCAAGCATCCAAGCTTCAAGAAGATCTTCGATCACCAGATCGCATTTCACCGCGAGAGCCAGCCGTGGTGGGGGATCTCGGATCTGACCTACGACTACAACCTGACGACCGCGATGCAGCAGAAGTGGGAGAACGGATGACGGATCGGGCCAGCGGCGGCGTGCCGCCGCCGCCATCCGGCGTGCGGCTGCGCCGCGCCTTCGTGTCCGACCGTCTTCTGCTCGAGAGTTGGAACCGACAGCCGCACGTGATCGCGGCTACCGGCGACGACGGCCCGTTCGAGTGGTCGGTGGAGCTGCCGCGCACGGTCGACTGGCGCGAGTTGCTCATCGCCGAGGTTGCGGGCCGGCCGATCGGCGTGCTGCAGATCATCGACCCGGCGACCGAGGAGACCCACTACTGGGGCGACATCGGCCCGGGATTCCGCGCGATCGACATCTGGATCGGCGAGCCGGACGCGCTCGGTCGCGGATTTGGCTCGCAGATGATGCGACTGGCGATCGATCGCTGCTTTGCCGATCCCTCGGTGCAGGCGATCCTGATCGACCCGCTTGCTGCCAACGTGCGCGCCCGGCGGTTCTACGAGCGGCTGGGCTACGTGGCGGTCGGCCCGCGGCGGTTCGGCACCGACGATTGCATCGTCCATCGACTGGATCGGGCCGCGTGGCATTGCCGGCCCTGACGACGCCGGGACCCTTTCGACTTCTTTTGTTTGCCGATCCGCGCCAGAGCGGGTTCAATGCGCCAGACGCAAACGTGAGGTCAAAGGCATGCCGGTTCGCATCGTCGATGTCCGCGAGGTGACAAAGCCGATCTCGTCACCGATCCGCAACGCCTACATCGACTTCACCAGGATGACGACGAGCCTCGTTGCCGTGATCACCAACGTCCTGCGTGGCGGCAAGCCTGTGGTCGGCTACGGCTTCAACTCCAACGGCCGCTACGGCCAGGGCGGCCTGATCCGCGAGCGTTTCGCCCCCCGCCTGCTCGAAGCAGCGCCGAAGTCGCTGCTCGATGCGACCGGCGGCAATCTCGACCCCGACAAGGTCTGGGCGGCAATGATGATCAACGAGAAGCCCGGCGGCCACGGCGAGCGGTCAGTGGCGGTCGGCACCCTCGACATGGCGGTGTGGGACGCGGTCGCCAAGATTGCCGGCAAGCCGCTGTTTCGGCTGCTGGCCGAGCGGCACGGCCGCGCCGCCGACCCGAAGGTCTTCGTCTATGCGGCGGGCGGCTACTACTATCCCGGCAAGGACAACGGCGCGCTGTGCAGAGAAATGCGCGGCTACCTCGACCGCGGCTACAGCGTCGTCAAGATGAAGATTGGCGGCGCGTCGCTCGCGGACGACCAGGGCCGCATCGAGGCGGTGCTGCGGGAGATCGGCACCAAGGCCCGGCTCGCCGTCGACGCCAACGGCCGCTTCGACCTCGAGACCGCCATTCGCTACGCCAAGATGCTGCGCCAATATCCATTGTTCTGGTACGAGGAGGCGGGCGATCCGCTGGACTATCGGCTGCAGGCCGAGCTTGCCGAGTTCTATCCGGGCCCGATGGCGACCGGCGAGAATCTGTTCAGCCATCACGACGCCCGCAACCTCCTGCGATACGGCGGCATGCGGCCCGACCGCGACTGGCTGCAGTTCGACTGCGCGCTCTCATATGGCCTGTGCGAATACCAGCGCACGCTCGAAGTGCTGAAAACCCATGGCTGGTCGCCGTCGCGCTGCATTCCGCACGGCGGCCACCAGATGTCGCTCAACATCGCGGCCGGCCTTGGGCTCGGCGGCAACGAAAGCTATCCGGACCTGTTCCAGCCCTACGGTGGCTTTCCCGACGGCGTGCAGGTGACCGACGGCCACATCACCATGCCCGACCTGCCCGGCATCGGCTTCGAGGGCAAATCGGATCTGATCACCGAGATGCAGGCGCTCAGCGCCTGAGGGAGCAAGCGATATGACCATTGGCGTGGGCGGCTCGACGCCCGAGGCGGAACTGGCGGCGATGAAGCCGATGCGCGGCGACGCGCCGCCGATCGACACGGGCGAGCGCCAGCGCCGGATCGAGCGGGCGCAGGCTCTGATGCAGGCGCGAGGCATCGATGCGATCTGGCTCGATGTATCGACCAGCCTGGCTTACTTCACCGGCCTGCGCCTGGGCCGCAGCGAACGGCTGCACGGGGCAATCCTGCCGGCGCGCGGCGGGCTCACCTATTTGAGCCCCGCCTTCGAGGTCGAGAAGCTCAAGACCATGATCACGATGCCGGGCGAGATCGCCGCCTGGGACGAGCATGAGGACCCGACCGCGCTCGTCATCGACACATTGCGCAAGAGCGACATCGCGCGCGGCCGCATCGGCATCGACGAAGCGACGCCATTTGCTTCGTTCGACGGCCTGCGCCGGGCCGGCAACTCCTTCGACTTCGTCAATGCGAGCCTGGTGACGGCGGCCTGCCGTCAATGCAAGACCGAGCGCGAGATCGCGCTGATGCAGACGGCTAAGGACATCACGCTCGAGGTGCACAAGGCCGCCGCCCGCATCCTGCGCGAGGGCATCACCACCACGCAGGTGCAGGCGTTCATCGTCGACGCGCATGCCCGGCTCGGCGCTGAAGGTCCGCCCGCCTTCAATATCGTGCTGTTCGGCGAGGCGACCGCCTATCCGCATGGCGTGCCCTACCCGCAGACGCTGAAGGACGGCGACATGGTGCTGATCGATATCGGCGCACCGGTCGACGGCTATCTGTCTGATATCACCCGCACCTACGTGTTCGGCGCGCCAACCGCTCGCCAGCGCCAGATCTGGAACCTGGAGAAAAGCGCGCAGTCCGCCGCATTCGAAGCAGCAAAGCTCGGCGCCCGCTGCGAAGAGGTCGATTTCGCCGCCCGCAGTGTAATTGAGAGCGCCGGCCTGGGCCCCGGCTACGCAACGCCCGGACTGCCTCATCGCACCGGCCATGGCATCGGCCTCGACGTCCACGAGGCGCCCTACATCGTGAAGGGTGACAAGACCGTGCTGGCGCCCGGCATGACCTTCTCGATCGAGCCGATGATCTGCATCTACGGCGAGTTCGGCGTCCGGCTCGAGGATCACATCCATATGACCGCGGAGGGTCCGCGCTGGTTCACCAAGCCGGCGCATTCTGTCGACGATCCATTCGGCTACGAGGCCTGATCGCGCCAACGACGCCTAAGTTTCTTGATCGGCGGACAATTTTGTTCCCCGTGAACGACGCCTTCGATGCGATCGTTCTCAATCGTACAGGCACGGCGCAACTTCACTCTCGAATTGCGCCGATCGCGAAAACGCGCTTGAATGCTTTCATGGGTTGCCTTCGGCGGTCCAGCAGATTGACCCAGTCATGGAGAGACAAATGCGATTGAAGGCAGGACGCCTTTGTGCGGCCGGGCTTATTGCTCTGTGCGTCGGATCGGTTCCGGCAATGGCCAAGACCTTGGTCTACTGCTCCGAAGGATCACCGGAAAACTTCACGCCGGCGATCAACACCACCGGCACCAGCTTCGATGCCGCCCGCCCGGTGCTACGATCAGCTCGTCGAGCTTCGAGCGCGGCACCACGAAGGTCGTGCCGGGCCTGGCCGAGAGCTGGACCGTCAGCGACGGCGGCAAGACGATCACCTTCAAGCTGCGCAAGGGCGTGAAGTTCCACTCCAACGCAACGCTTCAAGCCGACGCGCGATTTCAACGCCGACGACGTGCTGTTCTCGTTCGAGCGCCAGTGGAAGCCGGACCACCCCTATGCACAAGGTTTCCGGCGGCAAGTACGACTACTTCGCCGACATGGACATGCCGAAGCTGCTCGAGTACGCATCGACAAGATCGACGACTACACGGTGCGTCATGAAGCTCAAGGAGCCGAACGCGCCGATCCTCGCCAACCTCGCGATGGACTTCGCATCGATCCACTCGGCCGAGTATGCCGACATCGCTCGACAAGGCCGGCAAGAAGGAGCAGTTCGACCAGGCAGCCGGTCGGCACCGGTCCGTTCTCGTTCGTCGCCTACCAGAAGGACGCGGTGATCCGCTACAAGGCCAACCCGGACTACTGGGGCGAGAAGGCGCTGGTCGACGACCTCGTCTACGCGATCACGCCCGATCCGACGGCGCGCTACTCGCAAGCTGAAGGCCGGCGAGTGCCACTTCATGATCGCGCCGCGCCCGGCCGATCTCGCCGAGATGCAGAAGGACCCGACGCTCAAGGCTGATCAACCAGCCGGGCCTCAACATCGCCTACTGGGCGTTCAACGTGCAGAAGCCGCCGTTCGACAAGAAGGAAGTGCGGCAGGCCCTGAACATGGCGATCGACAAGGCGACGATCATCAAGGACGTCTATCTCGGCGCCGGCCAGGCGGCGAAGAACCTGATCCCGCCGACGCTGTGGTCGCTACAACGACGCGGTGAAGGACTACGCCTACGACCCGGCCAAGGCCAAGGACGATGCTCGCCAAGGCCGGCGTGAAGACGCCGCTCGAGATCGACCTCTGGTACATGCCGGTGCAGCGGCCCTACAACCCCAATGCCAAGCGCATCGCCGAGATGATGCAGGCCGACCTCGCCAAGGTCGGCGTCAACGCCAAGCTCGTGACCTACGAGTGGGGCGAGTACCGCAAGCGCGCGCAGCAGGGCGAGCACATCACCGCGCAGCTCGGCTGGACGGGCGACAACGGCGATCCGGACAACTTCTTCTTCCTGCGCGGCTGCGCCGGCGGCCCGCGCCGGCGGCCAGAACATCACCAAGTGGTGCAACAAGGAATTCGACGACAGGCTGGTACAAGGCGCGCGCGCTCGCCGGACGTCGAAGGCGCGCACCAAGCTCTACGAGCGAGATGCAGGTCGATCGAGCACGAGGAGGCGCCCGATCTCAAGATCGCGCACTCGGTGGTCTACGAGGCGATGCGCAAGGAAGTCGACGGGCTACAAGCAAAGCCCGCTCGGCGCGCACCAGTTCAAGGGCGTCGACTTGAAGTAAGCCTCGCAGCGTTGCTTTACCATGTTCCGGCGGAGCGGTTTTCGAACCGCTCCGCCGAAGCGTATGACCTGACCAATCCGCCCAGACGCTGCGCCCTCGGCCCCGAACCGATCCAATGCTCCTCTACTTCCTCAAGCGCGCGGCGCTGACGATCCCGACCTTCATCGCGCTGATGTTCGTCACCTTCGTCGCGATCCGGCTGGTGCCGGGCGATCCGGTCGAGGTGCGCGTCGGCGAGCGCGGCATCTCGCCGGAGCGGCTCGCCCAGTTCCGCCACGAGCTCGGCCTCGACCAGCCGGTCTGGAAGCAGTTCCTCGACTATGTCTGGGCAGCTGCTGCACGGCGACTTCGGCACCTCGGTCGTCACCAACGAGAAGGTGCTCACCGAATTCTTCACGCTGTTCCCGGCGACGGTGGAACTGTCGTCTGTCGGCGATGCTGTTCGCGGTGCTGATCGGCGTGCCGGCCGGCGCCATCGCCGCGGTGAAGCGCGGCAGCTGCTACGACCAGACGCTGATGGGGATATCCGTCACCGGCTATCTCGATGCCGATCTTCTGGTGGGGCCTGCTGCTGATCATGCTGGTCGCCGAGCGCCTGCGGCCTGACGCCGGTGTCGGGGCGCATCGACCTGATCAAGTACTACTTCGAGCCGGTCACCGGCTTCATGCTGATCGACTCGCTGCTGTCGGGCCAGAAAGGCGCGTTTCTCGACGCGCTGCATCACCTCGTCCTGCCGACGATCGTGCTCGGCACCGTGCCGCTCGCCGTCATCGCGCGCATGACGCGCTCGTCGATGCTCGAGGTGCTGAGCGAGGACTACGTGCGCACCGCCCGCGCCAAGGGCCTGTCGCCGTTTCGCGTCGTCGGCCTGCATGCGCTGCGCAACGCGCTGATCCCGGTGGTGACGGTGATCGGCCTGCGGTCGGCAGCCTGATGGCCGGCGCGGTGCTGACCGAGACGATCTTCTCCTGGCCCGGCGTCGGCAAATGGCTGATCGAGTCGATCGGCCGGCGCGACTACCCGGCGCTGCAGGGCGGCGTCATGCTGATCTCGGCGATCGTGATCATCGTCAACCTCCTGGTCGATCTGATCTACGGCGTCATCAACCCGAGGATCCGCCATGGCCGATGAGCGCTGTCGCAGCCCCGCCGATCACCTACGCGGCCCAGTCGCCGTTTGCCGCCTTCTGGGCTGCCTTCAAGGAGAACAGGGCGCAGTCGCCGGCATGCGTCGTGCTCATGTTCGTCGCGCTGGTCGCGATCTTCGCGGATTTCGTCGCCCCGTATTCGCCGATCGAGCAGTTCCGCGACGCGGTGCGCGCGCCGCCCGCCTGGGAGGACGGCGGCATCGAAGCGCTTCCTGCTCGGCACCGACGGCCTCGGCCGCGACATGCTCTCGCGCCTCATCTATGGCGCCCGCGTGTCGCTGTTCATCGGGCTGACCGTGATGTGCGTGTCGTTCGTACTCGGCGTGATCCTGGGCCTGGTCGCTGCGTTCTCCGGCCGTGCGGTCGATGTCGTGATCACCCGCGTGATGGACCTGATCATGGCGGTGCCGAGCCTGGTGCTGGCGATCCTGATCGTCGCCGTGCTCGGGCCGAGCCTGCTCAACACGATCGTCGCCGTCACCATCGTCTTCCTGCCGCGCTATGTGCGGCTCGTCCGTGCATCCGCGATGTCGCGAGCTGAGCAAGGACTACGTGACGGCCGCGCGAGTGGTCGGCGTCAGGCAAGCTGCGGCTGATGTTCGCGACCGTGCTGCCCAATTGCCTGGCGCCGCTGATCGTGCAGGCGGCGCTCGGCGTGTCCGACGCGATCCTGGAGGCCGCGGCACTCGGCTTCCTCGGTCTCGGCGCTCAGCCGCCAGCGCCGGAATGGGGCGCCATGCTCGCCGATGCGCGCGAGTTCATCCGCTCCAATCCATGGATCGTGACGCTGCCGGGCCTTGCCATCCTGGTCACCGTCGTATCGATCAATCTGATGGGCGACGGGCTGCGCGACGCGCTCGATCCGAAGATGCAGAGGTCATAGGAAAATGGCGCTGCTCGAAATTCGCAACCTGACGGTATCGTTCGCGACCAGGCAGGGCGCCTTTCGCGCGGTCGACGGCGTCGACATCGTGGTCGACGCCAACGAGGTGCTCGGCGATCGTCGGCGAATCCGGCTCCGGCAAGTCGGTCGCCATGCTCGCAGTGATGGGCCTGCTGCCATGGACCGCCACGGTAACCGCCGATCGCATGAGCTTCGCCGGCACCGATCTGCGCAGCCTCGACGCCAGGCAGCGCCGCGACATCGTCGGCCGCGACATCGCGATGATCTTCCAGGAGCCGATGTCGTCGCTGAACCCGTGCTTCACGGTCGGCTTCCAGATCGGCGAGGCGCTGAAGACGCATCTCGGAACTGGACAAGGCGGCGCCGGCGTACGCGGTCGCTCGAGCTGTTGAACCAGGTCGGCATCACCGATCCCGAGCGGCGGCTCTCGGCCTTCCCGCACCAGTTGTCCGGCGGCATGTCGCCAGCGCGTGATGATCGCCATGGCGCTCGCCTGCCGGCCCAAGCTGCTGATCGCCGACGAGCCGACGACCGCGCTCGACGTCACGATCCAGGCGCAGATCCTCGACCTGCTGCTGAAGCTCAAGCAGCGAGACCGGCATGGGCCTGGTGCTCATCACCCACGACATGGGCGTCGTCGCCGAGACCGCCGACCGCGTGATCGTCCAATACGCCGGCCGCCAGGTCGAGCACAGCCGGACGCGCAATCTTTTCCGCGACCCGCATCACCCCTATACGCACGGCCTGCTGGCGGCATTGCCGGAGCGGGCGACCGGCCGGCGGCTGCCGGCGATCGCCGGCGTCGTGCCCGGCCAATTCGACCGCCCGCCCGGCTGCCTGTTCGCGCCGCGCTGCGCCGTTCGCGTTCGATCGCTGCCACAATCAGCGCCCACCGCCGGCGAGTGCCGAGCTCGGCCATGCGCTGTGCTGGACGCCGCTGGTCGGGGGCAAGCCGCTTGCAGCCGAGGTCCCGGCATGACCGTCGTCCTCGAAGCCCGCAATCTCACCCGCGACCTACGAGGTCAGCCGCAGCCTGTTCGCGGCGCCATCCTCGGTCAAGGCGCTGGTCGGACGTGTCGTTCTCGCTCGAGCCGGGCAAGACGCTCGCGGTGGTCGGCGAATCCGGCTCCGGCAAGTCGACCCTCGCGCGGCTGATCACGATGATCGAAGAGCCGACCGCGGGCTCCCTCGTCATCGATGGCCAGGACCTCGCCGCGGCCGGCACCAGCGCCGCGCGATGCCCTGCGCCGCCAGATGCAGATCGTGTTCCAGAACCCTTACGGCTCGCTCAACCCGCGCCAGAAGATCGGCAAGGCGCTGGAGGAGCCGCTGCTCGTCAACACCAGCATGGGCGCCGCCGACCGCACCGCGGCCGCCCGCGCGATGATGGCGAAAGTCGGCCTGCGACCGGAGTTCTATGACCGCTATCCGCACATGTTCTCCGGCGGCCAGCGCCAGCGCATCGCGATCGCGCGCGCGCTGATGCTGCGACCCGAAGATTCTCGTGCTCGACGAGCCGGTGTCGGCGCTCGACGTCTCGATCCGGGCGCAGGTGCTGAACCTGCTCGCGGAGCTGCAGGAGGAGTTCCAGCTCGCCTATCTGTTCATCAGCCACGATCTATCCGTCGTGCGACACATCGCCGACCGAGGTCATGGTGATCTATCTCGGACATGCGGTGGAGATCGGGACGCGGGAGGCGATCTTCTCGTCGCCGCAGCATCCCTATACGCGCGCGCTGCTGGCCGCGACGCCGGTCGCCGATCCCGAGCGCCAAGAAGGAGCGGATCATCCTGAAGGGCGAGTTGCCGTCGCCGTTCAATCCGCCGTCGGGCTGCCCATTCAACCCGCGCTGCCCGCTGGTAGTCGACCGGTGCCGCGTGGACGAACCGCTGCTCGAGCAGAAGCATCGCCGGCAAGTCGCTTGCTGGCAGGTTTGAATCAGCCCCGCCGCTGCGAGTGAACGGCAATCGCCTCGACGCGATTGCGCACGCCCCATCGCCGCACGATCTGTCCGAAATGGTATTTGATCCCGGCCACGCTCAGTCCGAGCTCTTCGGCGATCTCGTGATTCTTGAGACCGCGGGCCGCCAAGTCCAAGACTTGCTGCTCGCGAGGGCTCAACTCCGGAAGTTCGCACCGTGGCGGTGAAGGCGGCGGTCCCGGCTCTGTTTCGTGGCTCCGCCGTCCAGTCAGCATGCGCAATGCCAGCTCGGGGGCGAAGTACGCGGTTCCGCTGCTCACGGATCTTATGGCCTTCGCCAGCTCCCGACCGGTTGCGCCCTTGAGAACATAGCCCCGCGCACCGGCGGCGATCGCCTCCGTCGCATCGGCCTCGCGATTCGAACCGGTCAGGTAGATGATCTTCACCGCGGGATGCTCCCGCACGATGCGCCGGCCTGCTTCCAATCCGCCGCCGGGAATGCCTATGTCGAGCAGCAGAATATCGATCGGCCCGTTCGCCGCCCGCACTGCGTCGGCGGCACTCGCGCCCACGCTGACGACCTCTATATCCGCGAAGCGCCGCAACGATGCGATCAGTCCCGTGCGAAACATCGGATGATCGTCGATAATCGCAATTCGAATGCGATTGGTCATGAGCAACTCGCTGGCGGTGTGACCCTAAGAGCCGGTCCGGGGGATTTTCATGGAGTTTCATCGCGCATGCATGGTCCAGATGGCAGGAGCGTCGGCGCAGCCGATACCTCTAGGTATCGGCAAGGTGCGGGACGAACCAGATGGACCATGCATGCGCGACTGGAGGTGGTCCAATCTCGGTCGCCCGCCGCGTCGCAGCCCTTGGCCGTAGCCAAGGCTACGACCAGCGGGCTGCTCCTTGCGGATCGACTCGACATTGGGCCATGAAATCTCATGAAAATCCCCCGGACAGGCTCTAAGCAGCAACGATAAACTGCACTCGAGCCATAGGTCGAACAATACTAGCCGATTGGATAGTGACCGCCAGTCAAATGTCCGGTCCGTGCCGTCCGCGATACGGGCGACTAGCCACGGGCCCTGGTCCGTTACGGACTCCCTCCGATAGTGCGATCATCGTCGCAACGTCTCCTACAGCGCTCAGCATCCTGCATGCATGAGTTGCAGGTCGCAGTAATTCAGGGGATTGCGTAGTGTTCGCGTCGCTTCGTTGTACAGATACTGAAGTCTATTGTGCAGTGACCGTCGCAGCCGGCGCCACGTTAACCATTGCCGCGATGGTCGGCCGCCACGCGTCCAGCAGGACCTGGCCGGCAGCGGACCGTCCCGGGCGACCCCAGGCACGGCGCAATCAGAACAACTGCCAGCTGAACAAGAATGCCGCCCGAATGCAGGGCTGGACATGTCTCCAAGCCTTGCCGGATTGAGGAGGATGCTACCATGGCGATCGACATCTGGGGCGTGACGAATCAGGATCCGGTCCTTCTGACCACGGCCGCCGGCTCGCAGGCGAGCCCGGCGATCGCCGATAGTGGCGGTGAAGAGTATGCCGTTGCCTGGGTCGATGGTACCGGAACGGTGTCGGTCACGTTCTACGACGAGCAAGGTCTCATCAATCCTGCCCGCCCGGCAACCGTCGTGACAGACGGCGTATACGGCTCGACCGCGACGGCCGCCAGCGTCGATCACCTGCAGCTCGCGGCAGGCGGGGCGGGCATCGGATATGGCGTTCTCTGGGAGGAAACCGCTGCCGGCGAGCCGACAATCCTGCGCTTCCGCTACATCGGCCTTGCCGGCACGTTCGGTGACGAGATCTCGGTCGCGGCGGCCGCACCGGGAGCTGCAACAGCACGACGCGGCCATCTCGAACTATTTCAAGGACGACGCGAATGGCCGGCCCGTCGTTGACGGGTTCGACGTCGCCTGGGTGGAATCAGCTAGCGCGACGGCTCACGCGACGGGCTCGATCTATGTGCAGCGCATCGCTGTCGGCCTCGACCAGCGCAAGGACCCGTCGACACCGCCTGCCGCGGTGGGCATCGACGGCGTCGCCACAGGCGTCAATACGCCGCTGCTCGTCACCGCCGCTGGGCGCGATCCATCGGTTGCCGGACTGATCGGCGCCGCCAACGAGACCGTGGTGGCATGGGTCGACGCCAGCAATCGCGTCAATCTGAGCATCTTCAACGACAACGGCACGCCCAACTCGACGGTCAACAATATCGGCACGACGGCGGCGAACGGCGAATTGCACGTGCAGGCGCTGGCCGGCGGCGGCTTCGCCGTCGCATGGATCGCCAGCGTCGCCGGCAATATCGTCCTGCAGGGCCGGGTCTACACACCGGGAGCGGCGGCCGGCACGTTCGTCCCCGGCGCGGTAACCACGCTCGCCGACATCGACAATGCGGTGACCGACTTCTCGATTGCGGCGCTGCCTGACACCGGCGGGTTCGCCCTGAGCTGGAATGCTGCCGATGGCGGAACGCAGGCAGTCTTCACGCGATCGTTCAACGCCGGTGGAGCGCCGCAGGAGGCCGCACCTTCAGTATGGCATGCCCCGGCCGATGCGACCGGTGTCGTCGGCGCCGGATTGCTCGGCGACCGCTTCGTCGTTGCCTACAACGACAATTCGCAGCCGGGCAATCCCAACATCGGCTCGCTGATTCTCGACACGCGCACGCTGCCGAACGGCGACGCGATAACCTTGAACGGGACTGGCCTCTCGCTCATCGGCGATCCCGACTTCGAGACCCGCGGCCGGATCGCGCCAGACATCCTGGTGGGCACGATCGGCCAGGACACGATCGACGGTCGCCAGGCCAATGACATCCTCGACGGCGGTCTTGGCGACGATACGTTCATCGCCGGCGGCGGAGACGACGCCATCGACGGCGGCGGCGGCATCGATACGCTCATGCTCACCGGGCGCTACAGCATCGACGGCGACAGCGCCAACGACGACTACGCGATCGTATACGAAGGCAATGGCATTTTCACCATCACCGACCTGCGCGGCGGCACGCCCGACGGCACCGACATCACGCGCAGCGTCGAGAACTTCATCTTCCTCGGCAACTGACCAACACGATCACCGCCGCCCAGCTCTCAGGCGAAGCTCCGAACATAACACCGACCGCCTGGGGCTGGACCAGCGCCGATGTGGATACGGCGCCGAATGCCGCGGGAACGCCGGATGTCGACGGCTTCGTCGTCAATCACGCGCCGGCAAGCCTCGCCGGCATACAGACCAACCCCTTCGTCGCGGACAGCGTCGGCGAATTCATCGGCGTGGTCTGGGAGACCGCAACCGCACCCGGCGCCGACACGCACATCCGCGGCCAGTTCTACGACGTAATCGGAGCGTTCGACGCATTCATTCCGAACGCGATCAACATCAGCGACGGCATCGGCATCGAGACCAATCCCGTCATCGTCTCGGGCGGCGCCAATTCTGGCTGGGGCGCGGCATGGGAGCAGCGCGACAACGCGGCCGACACTCTCGCGGGAGATTCGCACCAATTTCGTCGGCCCAGGGCAGCTGACCGCGCCCGAGCTGTCGGTCGCGAACGAAGGAGGCCTCGTCGACCAGCACGACATCGCGCTTTCCGGTTCCTTCCTCGACCGCACGCTCGCCAGCCCGGTCGGTGGATCGGTGCTGCCAAAGGGGATGAACGAGGGTTACAACGTGGCGTGGGTCTCGACCCACCTTGATGGCGCCGACGGCGCGCTCCCGGCGGATTACGGGCGCATCATGCTGCAGAGATTCGAGGTGCCGCTCGATCCGCTCGGCAACCCCGGGGCACCGGTCGCCGGCGGCATCGATGGCATCGCCGGCCTCGACAATCCCTACGGCACCGGCGACGCGGCGATCTGGATCGGCGACGAGAACGCCGACGCCATTGGCGGCGCCTTCGGACGAAACCCGTCGACCGCGGCGCTGCACTCGTTCGAGACCGGCGTCGTCTGGATCGAGCAGGATGGCGCCGGGGCGAGCGGGTCGCCTTCCGCGCCTATGACGACCTGGGCACGGTTATCGATTTTCCCGCCGGCGCCAACGTTTCGGCGGGATTCCCGGTCGCGGCCGGCACCAATGCGCACATCGTTTCGGCTGGAGCAGTCAACTTCGCCATTGCCTGGATAACGGCCGACGCCACCAGTCCGTCCGGCTACGCGGTGATGGGCACGATGCTCAGCTCCGCCGGCAACGGTATCAATGGCCAGGGCTTCGGCTTCGGCGCTCCGGCCGCGCCCTTCGTGCTCATGCAGCTGCCGGCGGGCTTCGATCCGGCGAGCGGCGACTTCCAGCTCACGGGCATCAGCGGCGAGGACAGCAACGACGTCATCATCAGCTGGACCGCGGGCGGGGATATCCTGGCCCAGCACGTTCGCACCGCGCTCGATCCCGTCACCGGCGTGGCCCTGTCCATGTCGCCCGAAGGCGATCCGGTCACGGTGAACGCCAGCACGGCCGGTACACAGGACCAGGGCAGCATCGCCGGCATGCTCGGCGATCGCTTCATCGCGGTCTATCACGACGACGGCAGCTACACCGACGGCAACGATATCGTGGCCCGCATCATCGATACGCGTGATGCCGTGACACCGGCGCCGATCATCGGCGATCTCGTCACGCCCGCCGGCGGCGTCCAGGCCCGCCGCGACGTGCTGATCGGCACCAATGGCGACGACAATATTCGCGGCGATATCTCCGACAGCGACGGCCTCGTCGACTACATCTACGCCGGCATGGGCAACGACACCATCCAGGGTGGGCCCGGCTTGCGCGGCGCCGCCGGCATTCCCGAGATCATCGACGGCGGCGAAGGCATTGATACGGCCGTCTATACGGGCCGCCTGCAGGACTATTCGATCACGATCAACGGCGACGGCAGCTACGAGGTGATCGATCTGCGTCCGGTGCAGGACAATGCCGGCAACCTGCTGACGCATGACGGCGTCGACAATCTGTTCAACATCGAGAACCTGCGCTTTCTCGACCTCGCCAACGCCGGTGCGGAAGCGCAGACGATCGCGTTCGGTTTCCCCGGCAGCCCGCCACCGCCAGACGCCAGCTTCGACGGCACGCCGGTGGCGTGGAGCCTCGACGACACCAGCGCGTTCAAGGAGATCACGGTCGACGTCGATCCTACCGCCGGCACACCCGCCGACGCCCGGTCGGGCATCGCCGTTACCAATCTGCAGGACGGCGCCGGCCTCGCCTGGATCGCCGGCGGCAATGAGGTCTGGGCCATCAGCTATGATACGACTGGCCTACCCGATCCGGTTCTGCTCGCCATCAATACCCAGCTGACCGACGGCAGCTTCGCCGGCAACACCGTGGCCGACATCGACGTTGCCATGACTGGCGGGCTCGGCATGACCGCCGCCTGGGAATCCCTGAACGGCGCCGACAGCGCAATCCACCTGGCGTTCGCCAGTACCAACACGCATGTGGTCCTCGATCCGGCCGGCGGCGTGCCCGGTCCAGGACTGCCCGGTGGTGAAATCGTCGTGGTCGGCTCCGATGGCGCCGGTGTTGCGGTCGACCCGACCATCCAGGGCTACGAGATCGTCAACGTCGACAACGACACTCTGGAGATCGGCTTCCATATCGGGTTCGTCGTCAAGGCCACCCTCAGCGAGCTCTATGGCGCGCTGGAGATCGCCAGGTACGAGATCCCAGTCTATGACCTCCTCGTCGACGCGGCTGGATTGCCGATCCTCGACGGCGCCGGCCAAGGTCAACTCGCGACCGATGCCTTCGGCAATTTCATTCCGGCGACCCAGGCGACCTTCGGCGTCGGCTCGGAAACCGCACCGATCTCGATCGGTCTCGACGGCCTGCGGGGCACGGCCGATGACGGCGCGGCCATCGTCGTCACGGCGGCCGGACTGTTCGCGGCAAACGACCCGCTGGTCGGTTCCGATGCCGCGCACACCGCCATCCAGGGCCGCGACATCTCGATGGGCAGCCTGCACGACGGGCAGCTGGTGGTGAGCTATGTCGGCGCCGACGAGCAAGTGCACCTGCACGTCTATGTGCCGAACGTCAATCAGACCGGCGATCGCGAAACCGGCGGTGTCGGTGTCGGTGTCGACGTTGTCGCGACCGGCGTCACCTCCTATTCGGAGATCGCGCTGCCGTTCCCGACCACGCTCGGCCTGGTGGCGCCCGGGCAGACGGCGTACACCGTCGCGCAGCAGAACGGATCGTTCGGCGTGTTCTGGGCCGCCTCCAATGGCCTTGGCGGCACCGACATCCTCGGCGTGATCTATGCGGGCGCGGGTACGAACTGGAGCCCGTCCGGCGTGATCACGTTCGCCAGCGGCCTGCCGGCGGATGTCGGCTTCCAGATCGCGCCTACCGGCGTTACGCCGGGTGGCCTGGAGGATGGCTTCTTCGTATCCTGGGAGACGGCAACTGGCATCACCGGCCAGCGCTTCGACATGGAAGGCGCCAAGGTTGGCACCCAGACTATTGTCGGCGACCCGACGTCGGGGATTCCGGGCGTGCATTCGACCGCCGGCATCGACGACGGACGCATGATCGTCGGCTACGTCGACGGCACCGACGTCAGCGCCCAGTATCTCGACAATCGGCAGCCGGGCGTGGCGCTCATCGGGCCGCGCACGGGCGCACCGCGCGATGTGATCGCCGGAACGGTCGGCGACGACGCAATCGACGGCCGTGCACTGGAAGACCAGCTGTTCGGCGGTCTCGGCGATGATCTCATTACCATGGGCGCCGACGCGGATATCGGCTTCGGCGGCCAGGGCAACGACACCATCATTGGCGGCGGCGGGCAGGACCAGCTCCTTGGCGAGGCCGGCAACGACCTGCTGTGGGGCGGCCTCAGCGGACCGGCCGACCCGAAGGTCGACCGCGATCTGGTGACCGGCCTGACCGCGGCCGGCGTCAGCGCGGCGCTGATCGCGACCAACCCCGGCGCCGACATCGTCTCGGGCGGCGATGGCATCGACACGATCTCGTTCCAGGGCGAGCTCGGCAAATTCAACATCAACCTGACGACGGGCATCGTCACCAGCGATCGCGGCAACAGCGGCACGTTCATCCTCGAGGACGTGATCGGCCAGATCGTCGACGACGGTGCCGGCGGCCTCATCTTCAATTTCATCGACGACATCGAGAACGCGACGGGCGGGATCGGCGACGACACCCTGGTCGGCAACGCCGGCGACAATGTCCTCGCGGGTGGCGGCGGCAACAATATTTTCGATGGCGCCGGCGGCAATGACACCGTCGTGATCGACGGCGTGTTCGCGACCTATTCCTATCATCGCGTCGGCAATACGCTGGTCATCTCTGACGCCCTCGACACGCAAACCATATCGAACGCGGAGTATCTGCAGTTCGAGGATCGGCGCGTGAACACCGCGGACATTTTCGCGCAACTTGCCGACGGCGCGACGATTTCGGGTGCCCTGTTGGTGGTTCCGGACGGCAACCATGCGCCATCGGCGACCGACGATCCCACGACGCCAGGCGTCGCGATAAGCGTGTTCCAAGGCCATACCGTTCTGATCGACGCGCTGGCGAACGACAGTGATCCGGACGGCGGCCAGACGCTTTCCATCACAAGCATCGACGGGGTGTCGCTGGCGTCGGGCCCGGTCACCATCGGCGCCGGCATCGTGGCGCTGACGGCGAACGGCAAGCTGGCCTTCACCGCGAATGCCGGGTTCGCCGGACCGGCCACATTCAGCTACTCGATCTCCGACGGCATGGGCGGTACCGCCACGGCGACGGTGAACCTCAACGTCGATTCGGCCAACGCGGGATCGGCCGCCGTCACGATCCTCGGCGTCGCCGCCGAGCACGAGGTCCTGACCGCCCAGATCGGACCGGATCCGGATGGAGCGGGTACCGCGCCGAGCTTCCAGTGGCTGCGCGATGGCACAGTCATCAATGGTGCCACCTCGAATAGCTACACCCTGTCATCGACCGATGCCGGGCATGCGATCGCCGTGCGGGCCACCTATACCGATGGCGAAGGCTTCAACGAGGTCGTGACCAGTGCAGCACTGACCGGCATCACTGCCGCCAACGACGGGAGCGCGGCCGCGTCCATTACCGGATTGGCCACCGAGCATCAGATACTCACTGCTTCGGTCGCCGGCGATCCGGACGGCGATGGCGCCGCTTCATTCCAGTGGCTGCGCGATGGCAACGAGATAGCCAGCGCGACCGCCGCGACCTACACGCTCGATCCCGGCGACGTCGGACACGCCATCTCGGTTCGTGCCAGCTACACCGATGCGCAGGGCTTTGCGGAGCAGGTAACGAGCACATCGACAGCGGCGGTGCTTGCCGTCGACGACGGCAAGTCGGCGGTGACGATCGCCGGCACCGCCACCGTGGAGCAGGTTCTGACAGCGACTGTCGGCGCCGACCCCGATGGCACGGGAACAACACCGGCCCTGCAATGGCTGCGCGGCAACACGGCGATCGCGGGCGCTACTCAAGCGACTTACACCTTGACCGCCGCCGACGTCGGGTTCCGCATCTCGTTGCGGATCAACTACACCGATGGCCAGGGCTTCACCTCGGTCGCGACCAGCGCTGCCACGGCGATCGTCGGGGCCAGCAGCACGATCAACGGCGACAATGGCAACAACACGTTGACCGGCACCGCGGGCTCCGACGCGATCAATGGGCTCGACGGTAACGACACCATCACCGGCAACGGTGGCCCCGACGCCGTCAATGCCGGCGCCGGCAACGATACGATCATGGCTTCGGTCGGCGACGGCAACGACGCCTACAACGGCGGGACAGGGCTCGATACCTACGACCTTTCGCTCACCAGTGCCGCTGCCGCCGTCAATCTGGCTCGAGGCACTGCATCGAGCACACAGATCGGTGCCGATGTACTGACAGGCATCGAGAATGCCATCGGCGGATCGGGCAACGACGTCATCGACGGTAGTGCCGTCGCCAACGTCATTGCGGGTGGGATTGGCAACGACACGCTCAATGGCTTGGGCGGCGATGACACGCTTGACGGCGGCGGCGGCAACGACGCGCTCAACGGCGGCATCGGCGCCGATCAGATGTCGGGCGGTACCGGCGACGACACCTACTTCGTCGACAACGCCGGCGACGTCGTGATCGAAGGGGCGAGCGGCGGTGACGACCGCATCAACAGCAGCATCGACTTCGCCCTCGCCGACAACGTCGAGCGCCTGTACCTGACCGGCTCCGCCATCACCGGCACCGGCAACGGCCTCGACAACATCCTCGCCGGCAACCTCGCCGCCAACAAGCTGTTCGGCGGCGACGGCAACGACACGCTGAATGCTGGCGGCGGCGCCGACGAGATGTCAGGTGGCATCGGTGACGACGTCTACTATGTCGACAACTCGGCCGACGTCGTGATCGAGGGGCTGAGCGCCGGCAACGACCGCGTGTTCAGCAGCGCCGACTTTGCACTGGGCGACAACGTCGAGCGACTCGACCTCACCGGCTCCGCCATCACCGGCACCGGCAACGGTCTTGCTAACATTATCACCGGCAACGCTGCCGCCAACAAGTTGTTCGGCGGCGACGGCGGCGACACGCTCATTGGCGGCACCGGCGCCGACGAGATGACGGGTGGCATCGGTGACGACGTCTACTATGTCGACAATATCGGGGATGTCGTCATCGAGGCGGCGGGCGCGGGCAATGACCGCATCTTGAGCAGCGTCGACTTCACGCTCGGCGACAACGTCGATCGTCTATACATGTCCGGCTCAGCGATCAACGGCACCGGCAACGGCCTCGCCAACTTGATCAACGGCACCGCCGGCCACAACGTCATCAAGGCCGGCGGCGGTGCCGACGTCATCATCGGCGGCGGCGGCGACGACGACCTCTTCGGCGAGGACGGCAACAACTCCTTCATCTTCGGACTCGCCTCCGGCCACGACACGATCTTCGACTTCGACGCCGATCCCGCCGGCGGACAGGACAAGATCGACCTGCAAACCCGCGGCATCCACGTCGGCACCTTCGCCGCCGACGTCTCGATCACTGCCAGCGGCCTCGACACCCTGATCCAGTTCATCGGCGGCGACAGCATCACCATCAAGGACGTTGCCCCGGCGAGCATCGACATCACCGACTTCAAGCTGCTGATTTGAGCCGAACCGGCGCGGCGCGGCTCAGGATCGGCCGCGCCACCGCGCCGGGCAGCAGCCAGCGGCTCGTCAGGTGTTCGAGCCGTGAACGGCGTCGACGACGGCGGCGGTGACCTCCGCGGTGGTCGCCGTGCCGCCGACGTCAGGCGTTAAAATGCCAGCTCCCGTCACCGTTTCGATGGCGCGCATCAGTCGAGCCGCGGCGTCCGCCTCGCCCAGGTGCTCGAGCATCTGCACCGCGGTCCAGAACGTGGCGACTGGATTGGCGATGCCCTTGCCGGTGATGTCGAACGCAGAGCCGTGGATCGGCTCGAACATCGACGGAAAGCGCCGCTGGGGATCGATATTGGCAGTCGGTGCGACGCCAAGCGAGCCTGCCAACGCCCCGGCAAGGTCGGACAGGATGTCGGCGTGCAGGTTGGTCGCGACGATCGTATCGAGCGACCGCGGCTTGAGTGTCATCCGCACGGTCATCGCGTCGACCAGGACCTTGTCCCAGGTCACATCCGGAAACTCCGCCGCGACCTCTGCCGCGATCTCGTCCCACATCACCATCCCGTGACGCTGGGCGTTGGACTTGGTCACCACCGTCAGGAGCTTGCGCGGGCGGCCCTGCGCCAGCTTGAAGGCATAGCGCATGATCCTCGTGACGCCGACGCGGGTGAAGATCGACACCTCTGTGCCGACCTCCTCCGGCAGGCCCCGGTGCGCCCGTCCACCGCTGCCGGCGTATTCGCCCTCCGAATTCTCACGCACGATCACCCAGTCGAGATCGCCGATGCCAACATGACGAAGCGGCGAGGTGATGCCCGGCAGGATCTTGGTCGGCCGCACGTTGGCGTACTGGTCGAATCCCTGGCAGATCGGCAACCGCAGGCCCCACAGCGTCACATGGTCGGGCACGTCCGGCGCGCCGACGGCGCCGAAGTAGATCGCGTCGAACGGCTTCAGCTGCGCGAGGCCATCGCTCGGCATCATAACGCCATGGCGGCGGTAGTAGTCGGAGCCCCAATCGAACGTCTTGATATTGAGCTCGATGTCGCCGACGCGCTTCTGCAGTGCCTCGAGCACCGTGATGCCGGCTGAAATGACCTCCGGGCCGATGCCGTCGGCCGGGATCGCTGCAATTGAGTATTGGCGCATTCACTTGCTCCCAAACGATTGCAAACGGCCCGGTGCCGGCGTGGGCCAAAATCCGAATTCGCGCCGTTTTGTCGTTGGCCGCCCGGTTTGTCGAGCCAAATCGGCCGTCGTCGCGTTTGCACGGGTCTTGCGAAGCCTGGTCGACAGGCCGCCGCCTGCTCCATTTTGAGACAAAACGGAACGGTTCCGCACATGTTCGAACGCAACAAGGTCGACAATACCCCCGAGCAGGCCGCGATTGCCATCGAGGCGGCGCTGGAAGATGGCCGTCTGCTCAAGGGCAAAATCGCCATTCCGATGAACAAGACCGTCTATGACGTGCTCAACGGCAACGGAGCGTTTCTCGAGTTCGAGCCCTTCGACGGTGAGCGCCAGTTCATCGCCAAGGCGGCGCTGCGAACCGTCAAGCTGCTGTCCGTCGGACGCGGACCGAACCTTGGCGCACGCTTGCGCGACATGGACGGATTTGATCCGTTGACCATCCTCGGGCTGAGCCGCGGCGCCTCCTGGGACGAAGTGAAGGCTGCCTACCACCGCCTGGCGAAGGTCTATCACCCCGATCGCTATTCCGCCGCCGAGCTGCCGGCCGAGGTCCGCGACTACCTCGCCTCGATGGCGCGGCGCATCAACGCCGCATATGCCGCCCTGGAGGCGCCAAAACAGGTCTTGAAGCAGGCCACCGCAACCCGCACGGAGCCCTTCTATTCATCGCCGACCAGGATCTGATGCACGGGCTTTTACCATTTTCGCTCGCTGGCTGTTTACCCTTGGCTGCTAGCGTCGACGCGACTGGCACGCCCCGTGCCGTGCAAAGGAGCCTGGCGGATATGGCGACGGATCTTGCTGCGTGGCGAAAGCAGAACAGTGACCCGATGACGGTCGACATGGTCATGACCGACGGCTCGACCATGCGAGCGATCGTCATGATCCCGCGCGAGAAGACCCTGAAGGACGTTTTCAACGTCACCGATCCATTTCTCGAGGTCGAGTGCCTGGAGAACGGCCCGATCGTATTCCAGCGCGAGGCGATGCGTTCGGTGCGCCCCGCGTCCCTGCCCAGGGCGGCCCAACTCGAGAAGCGCCAGGCGGCCGTTGAAAAGCTCAATGCACGCCAGGTTCTAGGGTTGCCGAAGGCCGCTGGTAGCGACGCCATTGCCGCGGCACACGACAAACTGAAACAGGACTATGACCCCGCCCGGGCGCAAGCCGCCGGGATGCCGGGCGAGGTGGTTGAGTATATGATGGCGATGTGCCGCCGCCTCGATGCTGCCCGCAGGGAGCTGGAGGCATTCGACGAGGCGTCGAAGCTGCCTGCCGCCTGACCCGATGCTGCGGCCACTGATCCAAATCAGCCACCGCGCGCAACTAATTTGCCAATCTACATGTTTACTGTTCATCTTCGAACCGAGATGCTGCAGTTTCCGCAAGGTTCCAGGTGGCGTTTCGAGGGCATGGGCGTGGTCGATAGAGCGGGCAAGTACTGCATCATTGGCGCTGGAGCGTCGGGGCTCGCGGTCGCCAAGAACTTCAAGCTGAACGGCGTCGCGTTCGAGTGCCTGGAGCGCGAGCCTGATATCGGCGGCCTTTGGAACTTCGATACCAAGACGGGCGTCGTCTACGAGACGACGCACCTGGTGTCGGCGGCATTCTCGACCTGGTTCGATGATTTCCCGATGGACGAGGACGTGCTGCCGGCCTACCCGAGCCACGCGCAGGTATTGGCCTATTTCCGTGACTACGTACGGCATTTCGGGCTCGAGCCGCACATCATGCTTGGTTGCACCGTCGAGCGCGTGGCGCCGCGTGACGACGGGCGCTGGGACGTGAAGATAGCCGGCGAGGCGGCACCGCGCGTGTATCGCGGCGTGGTGCTTGCCAATGGCCATCATCACAAGCCGCGGATTCCGGCCTACCCGGGCCGGTTCGCCGGTGAAATGCTGCATTCCTCGGCCTATCGCACGCCGCGCCAGTTGCGCGACCGGCGTGTGCTGGTGGTCGGCGCCGGCAACTCGGCGTGCGACATTGCCCGTGATGCCGCGCATGCCAGCGGCAGCGTGGTGAACATGAGTTTCCGGCGCGGCTACTGGTTCGTACCGAAATTCATGCTGGGCTTTCCGACCTACGACCTGGTGGCCACGACCGAGATGATCCCGATGCCGCGCTTCTTGCGGCGTTTCCTGTTCGAGACGGGTCTCTGGCTGCTCCAGGGGCCGCCATCGCGCTACAAGTTGCCGGATCCCGACTATCATATCGATCAGGCGCACCCGACGATGAGTGACGACATCCCGCGGCTTTCGGCGCACGGGCGGATCAAGATCAGGCCGGAGATAGAGCGTTTCGACGGCCGGCGTGTCGTCTTCAAGGACGGCACGAGCGAGGAGATCGACACCGTCATATTCGCGACCGGATACCAGCTCGAGTTCCCGTTCATCGATAACGATCTGATCAACGACGCATCCGGGCGTCCGAATTTCTTTGCTCACGCCTTCCACCCGGAGCACGACAACCTGTTCGCCGCCGGTCTGATCCAGGCGAACGGCAGCATCTGGCGACTGGCCGACTACCAGGGCCGGTTGATGGCCCGCTTCATCAATGCGCAGGAGCGCGCGCCGGCCAAGGCTCGATGGTTCCGCCGGAAGAAGGCCGCCGGCCGGACGACGGACACGGGCGCGTTCGTGGCCTCCGACCGACACCTGCTGGAAGCCAACTATTTCGACTATCGCCGGCAGCTCAAGCGCCTCACTCGGCAATTCGGCAGAAAGCTCGCGGCCTGCGAAACGACCGTGCCGCTGTCGCATCCGTCGACCGGCCTCGAATGGAGTACCGGAACGGCCGCTCAATTCGACCGGCAATCGCCCGAGCGTGCGCGACGGGTCGGGGCAAAGTAGCAGGCTCAGCCTTCGAGTATCCACACGCCGCTGCGTTGCCGGCAGGCGATGCCCTCGGTCTTGCGGGAATAGCTGCCGGAGGTCAGAGCCATCACGATATGGCGGCAGATCAGCCCATTCGCGTCCTTGAACGAGCTGGTCGGCTGGATCACGCCACTGAGCCTGCCGTGACGGCGACGCCAGACGTACGTCGCGCCATCGCCGACCTCGGTCAGCGCCATCTGAACCGCCTCCAGCGTCGCGATGGCGTCGCTGTCATCGAGCGTCTCCTTCAGCTCGGCGAGCGACGGCCTGGGCCACAGCCGTTCGCGCGGAAGCTGATCGGTCGGCGTCGAGCCGGTGGCGGGCGGCTGCGAATTGCCAGGGCAGGTGCAACTGGTTCCGCCTTGAGTTGCCGGAGCGCCATTGCCGCGCCCCACAGGCGGCAGTTCCACCGCTCCGACGCTGTCCGGCTGCGCCTGGGCAAGTCCGGGATCCGCGCCGAGCAGCACCGCCGCTGCCAGGAAAAAGCCCGCGAAAATCGTGATGAACAGGGACGCCAGTCCCGAGAACGAGGAACGCATGGCCAAACTCAACTCAACCGTTTCACCAACTACTGATCCGCGTCGGCGGACCGCACGTTGAGAATGCTGCCGCATCAAGGTTAAGATCGAATCAACGCGTGTCCCGCCGTCGCCGCGGCGGCGCCAGACAGGGAAAGCGGAGCGGATATGGCCGACGACAGCAAGACCGAATGGGCTAAGACCGACTACTACAAGGGTCCGGTCGCAGGCGATTTCTCGGCCGCCGAGGAGCCCTTCAGGCTGTTCGAGGAGTGGTTCGCCGAGGCCCGCAAGCACGAGCCCAACGACGCCAATGCCATGGCGGTCGCAACCGTCGATCCGTCGGGCATGCCCAACGTCCGCATCGTGCTGCTGAAGGGGCTGGACGACGCCAGCACCGCCGATCGCGGCTTCGTATTCTATACGAACTATGAAGGTGCCAAGGGGCGCGAGCTGCTTGCCTCGCGAAAGGCGGCGCTCAATTTCCACTGGAAGAGCCTGCGGCGGCAGGTGCGGGTGCGCGGCAACGTGTCGTGCGTGAGCGCCGCGGAGGCTGACGCCTACTACGCATCGCGGCCGCGCGGCAGCCGGATCGGAGCCTGGGCGTCGGCGCAATCACGGCCGCTGGAAAGCCGCTATGCCCTGGAAAAGTCGGTCGCCGCCTACACCGCGCGCTTCGCGATCGGTGAGATACCCCGCCCGCCGCACTGGTCGGGCTTTCGCGTCACCCCGATCGAGATGGAATTCTGGCACGACCGGCCCTTCCGGCTGCACGAACGCATCGTGTTCCGCCGGTCGGCCGCGGACCAGCCATGGGAGAAGTCACGGCTGTACCCATGATCGTATTCGTGTCGGCGGCCGGCCCGAGCGTGGTATTGTTACTTGCTCGATGGCCATCGAAACGGTGAGGAAGTCCAGGTGCCGAACAGCCCACAAGCCAATGCGGATCGAAAGACCTTGATCCTGACCGGCGCGTCGCGCGGGATCGGCCATGCGACGGTTAAGCGCTTCTCGTCGGCCGGCTGGCGGGTGATCACCTGCTCGCGCCAGCCGTTCCCGGAGAATTGCCCTTGGGAGATGGGTCCGGAAGACCACATTCAGCTCGACCTCGCGGATTCCAAAGTGGTGCCCGCGGCGATCCAGCTGATGAAGGACCGGCTCAAAGCACAAGGCGGTCGTCTCCATGCCCTGGTGAACAACGCCGCCATCAGCCCGAAGGGGCCAAAGGGCGCCCGCCTCGGCACCATCGACACCTCGCTCGAGGATTGGCAGACGGTGTTCCAAGTGAACTTCTTTGGACCGGTGGTGCTCGCGCGCGGCCTGCTCGATGAGCTGGAGCGGGCGAAGGGCACGGTCGTCAATGTGACCTCGATCGCCGGCAGCCGCGTGCACCCGTTTGCCGGAGCCGCCTACGCGACGTCAAAGGCGGCCCTGGCCGCGCTGACGCGTGAAATGGCATTCGATTTCGGACGCCGCGGCGTCCGGGTCAACTCGATTTCGCCGGGAGAGATCGACACCTCGATCCTGTCTCCGGGGACCGACAAGATCGTGCAGGAGCAGATTCCGCTGCGGCGCCTCGGCGAGCCGCAGGAGGTCGCCAAGGCGATCTATTTCCTGTGCACCGATCAATCGAGCTACGTCAACGGCGCCGAGCTCCATATCAACGGCGGCCAGCACGTCTGAAGCAGCGCAGGCGCGGCACTGCATCTGGCAGATGCCCGCTCGCGATGCTATCCGCCCGCCAGGTCGCGCACTCGTGCCGCCGCGACTGTCAGCCGCGATACCGTGATGTCGCCGGCGCCGGCAATCTCGTCGAGCCCTGCCTTGGCTTGCGCCAGCCGCTGGCTGTTTGCCTGCGCCCAGCTATCGAAATTGGCCGCGGCACCATTCGCAGCCTTGAGAACGTCCCGCGTCAGTCGACGTGCCGCAGCATCAAGCGTATTCATCGCCCCGTTCACGGCCAGGCGATCGTAGTAGTCGGCCATGTTGAGGCTCAATGCCCGGGTCTTGAGCTCGCCGATCCGCAGGTGCTCGGCTGCCGCGAAGCCGATTGCAGCAACCTCGCCGACCTTGCGGTGGGCCTCGCCGGCGAGCCTGGTCAGTGCCGGCACGGAGCCGATCAGCTCGAGCATCGACAGCCGGTCGGCCAGCCGGTCGGGAACGCCGGCGGCGGTCATTCGGGCAACGCGGTCAGCGTGCTCGTTGCGCTGGCGATGTGTGGCGACCCGGCCGAAGGCGGCACTGAGCTCATTCATTGTGCCAAGGTTGCCCGCCGTCACCGCTTCGATATCGTCCACACCGCCAGCCCGCAGCACCTCGCCCGTCTGCTCGAGCAGGGCCTCCTGCGTGCGCGCGTAGAGATCGAGCTGCAGGCGTCCGGGGATCTTGCCGCCCAGCGCGTTGAGCTCGGTCCAGAGCGCCGACAGATCGAGAAACGACCGCGCCGCCAGGAACGCACAGGCAATGTCCGCGGGCGGGCGCCCGGTCTCGTCGGCCAGCCGAACCACGAACGCCGGTCCACCGCGATTTATCATCGCGTTGCCGATGAACGTCGCGATGATCTCCCGCCGCAATCGATGCGAGGCGATGTCCCCGCCGAAGCGCTCGCGAAGCGCCTTGGGAAAATATCCCTGCAGGAATGGCTGGCATGCCGGGTTGTCGGGCACCGGGCTTGCCAGCAGGTCGTGGTCGAGCGCGATCTTCGCGAAGCTCAGCAATACGGCGATCTCCGGCCGCGTCAGCCCCTGGCCTGCGGCTTCTCGCGTCCGCAGCTCGGCATTGCTCGGCAATGCCTCGAGCTTGCGGTTCAGCAGGCCGCGCGCCTCGAGATCGTTCATCAAGCGCATGTGATAGCCGGCGTCACGCGCCGCCCGAAGCTCGGCGAGGCTGATCGCCAGCGACTGGTGGATGTTGTTGACGAGGCAGGCATTGGCGACATCGTCCGTCATCGACGCGAGGAACGCGCCGCGCTCGGCAGCAGGCAGCCGGCCGCTCGCCACCGCCGGGCTGATGGCGATCTTGATGTTGACCTCCTGATCGGAGGAATTGACGCCTGCGGAATTGTCGATGAAGTCGGTGTTGACGCGGCCTCCGCGCGCCGCGAACTCGATGCGACCGCGCTGCGTCACTCCGAGATTGGCGCCCTCACCGATCGCTTTCGCGCGTAGCTCCGTGGCGGCAACGCGGACCGCATCGTTGGCGCGATCCCCGACTAGATCATCGGACTCGCCCGAGGCCCGCACATAGGTACCGATGCCGCCGAACCACAAGAGATCGGTTTCGCATTTCAGGATCGCGTTGATCAGCTCCACCGGCGTCGCCGCCGTGGCTTCGATGCCGAGCAGACCGCGGATCTCGGGCGAGAGCGGGATCGACTTCGCCGACCGCGAGAACACCCCGCCGCCGCTCGAGATCAGCGACTTGTCGTAGTCCTGCCAGCTCGACCGCGCCATATCGAACAACCGTTTGCGCTCGGCGAAGCTTGTCGCCCGATTCGGATCGGGATCAATGAAGATGTCGCGGTGATCGAATGCCGCCACCAGCGTGATGGCGGGCGACAGCAACATCCCATTGCCAAATACGTCTCCCGACATATCGCCGACGCCGATCACCCGGAACGGTGTCGTCTGAATGTCGATATCCATCTCGCGGAAGTGCCGCTTGACGCACTCCCAGGCGCCCCGTGCGGTGATCGCCATCTTCTTGTGATCGTAGCCCGACGAGCCGCCCGACGCGAACGCGTCGCCCAGCCAGAAGTCGCGCTCCTCGGAGAGGCTGTTGGCGAAGTCGGAGAACGTCGCCGTGCCCTTGTCGGCGGCAACCACGAGATAGGGGTCGTCGCCCTCGTGCCGCACGACGTTCGGCGGCGGCACCAGCCTGCCGTCCTTCAGGTTGTCGGTGATGTCGAGCAGTGCCGAGATGAAAATGCGGTACGAGGCGATGCCTTCCTTCATGATGTCGTCACGGCTGCCCGAGCGCGCCAGCTGCTTGGGTATGAACCCGCCCTTGGCGCCCGCCGGCACGATCACCGTGTTCTTGACCTGCTGCGCCTTGCACAGACCCAGCACCTCGGTGCGGAAGTCCTGTGCCCGGTCGGACCAGCGGATGCCGCCACGAGCAATCGGCGCGAAGCGCAGGTGGATGCCTTCCACACGTGGACTGTAGACCCATATCTCGCGGAACGGCCGCGGCTCCGGCGAGCCTTCGACCGACTTCGAGTCGAGCTTGAACGCGAGAATCTGGGGAAGCTTTCCATCGGCTCCCGCCTGATAGAAATTCGTCCGCACGGTAACGGTGATCAGATTGAGGTAGGTGCGCAGGATCCGATCTTCATCGAGGCTCTGCACGCCGGCCAGGGCGCCCTCGATCCTCGACTTGATCTTCGCTTCGGCGGCATGGCGCTGCGCCATGTCGAGTTGGCGCGCCGGATCGAATCGGACGTGGAACAGCTCGATCAGGTCACGCGCCATGCCGGCGTGCCGATTGAGCGTTTCAGCGATGTAGCGCAGTCCGAACGGCGATCGGATCTGCCGCATATAGGCGGCATAGGCGCGCATGGCGCTGACCTCGCGCCAGTCCGCGCCGGCAAGCACCACCTGGCGGTTGAACGGGTCGTTGTCGGCGTCGCCGCGGAACACGGCGAGGTACGCAGCCTCCATGCGCAAGTCGAGGCCGTCGAGATCGATCGGCAGCCGGTCGGCGGTCTCGAGCATCATGTCGTGCAGCGCCACCTCTCGGCGGCCTTCGGGGAAGCTCGGATGCACCCTGTAGCTGCGCTCGTCGATCACCGAGAAGCCCAGGTTCTCGAGCACCGGGACGCGTTCGGACAATGGAATCGGCTGGTCGAAGTCGGTAGACGGCTGCGCGCACCCGGGCGCCCGGCTCGCCCGCCTCGCGATAGAAATCGATCGCCACCGGACGCTCTTGGGTGAGCCGCTCGATCCGATCGATATCTTGCACCGCGCGTGTCGCCGAGAACGTCTCGGCATAGCCGGCCGAAAAGGCCTGGCCGTACTTGGGCGTGAGCATAATGGGCGATCGCCCGGCAGCTGTCATCGCCGCTGCCAGTCGATCGTCCCAGGTGCGCGTCACCTCCGTGATCTGGCGCTCGAGCGCGGCGATATCGACCGGAGGCACCGCGCTCGGCTTGCACGCGATCATGAAATGAACGCGCACCAGCGGACCTTCTGGAAAGAACGGCGTGAACGCTGTCAGCTGGCCTCGATAGGCATCACACAGAAGGCTCGTGATACGCTCGCGCGCCGCCGTCGAGAACCGATCGCGCTGAGCATATACGAGTACCGACACGTAGCGATCGAACCGGTCATGGCGAGCGAAGACACGCACCCTGGGGAGCAACTCCAGATCGACGATGCCGCGTGCCCACTCCAGCAGCTGCGTCTCGCCGATCTGGAACAACTCGTCGCGCGGGAACGTGTCGAGGACATTGGCAAGCGCCTTGTTGGCGTGCCCGCCGGCGGCGAAACCGGACTGACTGAGGACATGATCGATCTTGTGGCGCAGGAACGGGATCAACTGCGCCGGCTGGGTGTAGGCCTGGCTCGTGAACAGGCCGACCAGCCGCAATTCGCCGGCAAGCGAGCCGCTCTTGTCGTAGATCTTGAGACCCACGTAATCCATGAACACCCGCCGATGAGTGCGGGACATGATGTCCGACTTGGCAATGATGAGCGGCTGCGGCTTGAGCAGAAACGAGCGGATCTCGGGTGTCATTACCAGCGCATCGCCCTCGCGGCCGAGCACGTGGACTGCGGGGTCGCGCAGGACGCCGAGGCCGGTGCCTTCGACGGGCACCGGCTCGCCCGCGCCGGCGCTGTCGATCAAGCGATATTCGCGGCAGCCAAGGAAGGTGAACTGTCCGTCCCGGAGCCAGCGGCAGAAGGCCAGCGACTCCGACAGCAAGCCAGGCGCGACCGGCGGCGGATTGCTCTCCAGCGCCTGGATTGCCCGGTCGAAGCGGGACAGCATCGTTTGCCAATCGGTGACCGACACGCGAACCTGCGCCAGTGTCTCGCCGATTGCAGCAATGAGGCTCTCCACACCTTCCTGACCGATGTCGTCGAGGATGACGACGATCAGGCTTTCCTGCTGGCCGTCGCCCCAGTTGCGGTCCCCCGGCCCCTCGATCGCCTCCAGCTTGCCGCCAGCATCGCGTCGGACCTTGACGATCGGATGCAGTATCAGTCTTGCGGCAAGACCGTGCGCACGCAGCTCCCCCATGATGCTGTCGACCAGGAACGGCATGTCGTCGTTGAGTATCTCGAGCACGGTCAACAGGCCGGATCTGCCCACCACGTTGCGAGTCCGGATCCGCGGCCGGCCGGCCGGCTTCTCGGCCATCAATTCCAGCGCGGCGGCGCCGGTGTCGCGCTGCGATTTCTCGTCGAGCAGCTCCTCCACCTCGCGCTGGTGCTCAGAAAACAGAAGCTGCAGCAGGTACTTGGCGGGATCGCTCACGGCTGCCGGATCTCGAGCCTTGTCTTGTGCCATGGGAAGCATGCTCCAGTGATATGCTTGCACAACAGCCGTTGTTCGCCACAGGGTAGGAGCCCTGGATCGAATTTACTACTGCTACCGCCATATCGCGCTGCGAAATTGGAAGGCGCTGATGCCGGGCGAGGCAGACACGGCATCGGGCGGGTCTCGGCGCAGAGTTTAGTGACGGAGGAGGCACAAGGTGACCAAGGAAAGCAAAAGCCCAGTGACGGCGCTCGACCTGGGGCCGCAGGCGAAACTGACGCCCAAGCTCAAGGCATATTTCGACAAGTGCGAGGAGAAGCTGGGCTTCGTTCCCAACGTGCTGCGTGCCTACGCGTTCGACAACGCCAAGTTGCAGGCGTTCATCGACATGGTCGATGACCTGATGCTCGCCGATAGCGGGCTGACCAAGCTCGAGCGCGAGATGATCGCCGTCGCGGTCAGCGCGATCAATCACTGCCACTATTGCTTGACGGCACATGGGGCCGCCGTACGGCAGCGGGCCAAGGATCCGGTCATGGGCGAGGTCATCGCGCAGAACTGGCGTGCCGCCAACCTGTCGGCGAAACAGCATGCGATGATGGAGTTCGTCGAAAAATTGACCGAGAGCCCGGCCAAGATCGCCGAGGCGGACCGGGCCGCCCTGCGCAAGGCCGGATTCAGCGAGCGGGACATCTGGGACATCGCCGCGACTGCGGCATTCTATAACATGTCAAATCGTCTGGCGGCGGCGACGGACATGCGACCGAACGACGAATATCACTATATGGTGCGGGACAAAGCGCGCTCATAAGTCGGGACTACCATGGAGCGTGAGCTTGTCGGTCTGCTGGGTGCCGGCCTGGCATCGGTCGCTACCGGATTCGGCGTCGCCGTTCCGGTCGGCGCGATCGACAGCGGCTATACCCTCGTCGACGTGATCTCGCGGGAGAGCGGGCCTCGGCTCGGCGCCGCGCTCAACGGCATGGTCCAGACACTCTGGCTCGACTGGCAGAAGACCGGGCTCGATCGCGAAACGCTGGCGATGCATGCCGGCGCGCTGCCGGCGATCATCGAGCTCAACCGGCCGCCCCCGGACGCTTTCGCCGCCGCGCGCAGCGGCAACGACAGCGCCCGGATGCTGGCGGCGCTGCTGGTCGAGCACGCGCGGCATTCGGGCGACATGGCCCGCGCCGCGCTCGACGAGGGCATCGCGTTCATCATGCTCGAAGGGCTCTACCGAGCGATACTGTCCGAGGCCGCGGTGCTGCCGGAGATGGTGGCGGCGGTCGACCTCTACATGCGGACCGATTTGTGGCGGCGGGACGTGCCGGCGGCACCACCGGCAGCCCCGGAGCCTGCGCCACCGCCGCCGGCAGCGCCGCCGCCCGCCGCTTCGGCGCCGACGCCAACGCCGCCCCCGACTCCGAAGCTGGTGCCACGCCTGGCCGCGCCCGCAATCGAAGCGATCCGCGCCGCTGTCGAAGCGGCCGGCGCAGCGGTCGCCGACCCCGAAGCGACGGTGGCGAAGCAGTGTCAGACGCTGACCTCGCTGATCGAGCGGGTTGCCGATCTGGCGCAACGGGCTCCCTGGATTGCCGAGCGGCTGGTCGAAGCCGCCCGCATGATGGCCGCCGGCGACTTCCAGGGCGCCGACCACGCCCTGTCGGCGGCCGAGCAGGTCGTAATGCACAATGCCGCGACCAGTCTCTCGTCGGCACGTCAGATGATGCACTTGGCGGCCGAGATCCTGGCGAGCCGGGCCGCGCTGGAGGAAGCACGGTTCGAGTTCCGCAAGGCCGCACGTCAATATCGCACTGCAACACGCTGCCTGACGAATGCGGACGTGCCATCGATCTGGAAGTTCCTGATGCTGCAGGCGCAGGCCCTGCTCAGCCATGACGAGTTGAAGCGCGACGACGCCGCTTTCGCCGAGGCTGCGGCCGTGCTTGGCCAGGCGTGCGCCCTCGACCGGCGGCACTTGAGCACCGAGGCCTGGGCCGACGGCCTGATGCAGTCGATCAGGATCAATCTCGAGCTCGGCCATCGCCGCGGCCGCGTCGACGATTTCCTGGCGGCGGCCAATCAATCAGCTGCCGCCCTTGCAGCCTACACAGAAATTCAATCCGCTCACGGTATCGCCGAGGCGAGCTCGGCGCTGGCCAGGGCGCTTTGGCTCGCCGGCGATCACACCGGCGATCTTGCAACGCTCGAGCACGCGGCCGGCGCCCTACGCCACGCGCTCGACGCAGTCCCGCGCGAAGCCGACCCGGCCCGTTGGGTCGAGATCTCGTCGAAGCTCGGTCAGGCAATCCTGCGAATCGCGACAATTCGCGGCGAGCCGAGAATGCTGCCGGCCGCGATCGAGCATCTGCGCGGCGCGGTGCAATTCGCCAATACGTGCAATGTGCCGATCGACGGTCTTGCCGCCGACACCGCCCTCGGACGAGCCCTGCTCGGTGAATATGCGGCAGGTGGCGCGCCGCTGCTGCTCGATCTCGCCGCAACGGCGTTCCGCCGGGCAATCAAGAGCGCCACAGCCAGCCGCGACATCGAGACGAGTGCCGGATTGAGGCACGAGCTCGGCATGACACTGTGGGCAATGGCCGACCGGGCCGCCGACGCGATCGCGCATGCCGGCGCAATCGAAGCCCTGGAATCGAGCATCGGCGGGTTCGAAAGCATTGGCGCCGCCGACCGAGCCGCCGCTGTCCGGGCCGATCTTACCAGGATGCTGGAGACCCGAGTGATCGAGAGCGACAACGCCCCTCCAGCGAAAGCAATTCAACAGATGTGAACTTCGATTAAGCAATCATGACTTTCGATTTACCAATTAACCGCGAGCTATATTCTCTGAATTGCATAATTCAATTATCCTCGGAAATGCGAGGTGAGTGATGTCGTGGATCATCCGGGGCCTGGTGCCATGGATTATCCGCGGTCCTCACCTCATTAGTTAATCCGGCGGATCAGGGCGGGCTTCGCATCATGCGTTCAGTTGTAGTAGCGGGGGCCGGAATTGCGGCCGCCGCAATAATTGCGGCCGGTTCCAGCAGCGCGTTTGCAGGCGGCTGCCTGCACGGCGGCGAGTGCTACACCAAGGTGCGCAGGCCCGACGTCTACGCAACCGTGGCGCAGCCCGTCGTCGTCCGCCCCGCCATGCGTCAGGTCGTACACGAGCCGGCGGTGATCGGTCTGCGCCATTCTCGCGTCGAGGTCGTGCCCGGCCGCTTGCATGCTTTCCGCACGCCCGCGGTCTACGCGACGGTCGCGAGGCCGGTTCTGCTGCAGCCGGCGCGGGTACACTATGTTTCGACGCCTGCCGTCTACAGGACCGTGCACGAGACAGTCGTCGTGCGGCCGGCCGGCGCTGCCTGGCAACGCAGTCGAGACTGGCACGGTCGCGAAAAGATGTGCCGGGTCGAGACGCCGGCGGTAACTCGCACCGTCGCGCGGCGGGTGATGGTGGCTGCTCCGGGCCGCATCGCCCAGATCTCACCGGCGGTCTACGGCCAGGAAGCCCGCCAGGTGCTGGTGCAGCCTGCCGCGACGCGTCATGTCTACGAGCCGCCGTTGCACCAGTGGGTGGCAAATCCTGTAGTCATTCGCCCGGCTGCCGCATACATCGTCGAGACCCCGCCGGTGGTCGCCGTGGAGCATCGCCAGGTGCTGGTCCAGCAGGGCGGCTACGCGTGGCAGCGCTCCGGCCACCATTGGTGAGCCAAGCGACCGGACGATCCTGGCGAGGCCGTCGCGGGGGGCATGGGTCGTGCCCCCCTTTTCTTTTTGCCGTTCGCGTGCAAAAGCTTCGGTCGCGCCGCGTTTCGAGCCTGGGCTTTGCTTGAATCCACTCAACAAGGCGCCACATTTGCTCGCAACAAGTTCAGGGTCGGCGATCCGATCGGGTTGGCCAAGGGGCTGGGTCTCGGTGAATCATGCGCAATGCGATAGCCGTGATGAATACGAAGGGCGGCGTCGGCAAATCCACGGTTGTGCTAGCTATCGCCGAGACAATGTCCACGTTCCACGGCAAGAACGTGCTGGTGATCGATTCCGACGCGCAGGCTAGCGTCAGCTCGATGCTGATGACGGCCACCAATCTGCACAAGCTGCAGTCCGAGGGGCTCACTCTCGTGGATTTTCTGATTTCGTCCGTGCTCAATCACACGCCGGCCGAATGGCCCCGCTTCGTCGTGCGCGGCGTTTCCGACATCGACGACGCGAGATCGGTGTTCCTCATTCCAAGCGACATGCAATTGACCCTGTTCGAGCGCGAGGTCTCGAAAGAGAGCCTGCACGGCCGCTTGCGGACCGCGATCGCGGAATTGCTGCACAACGTGCGAACCGTGTTCGACGTTGTTCTCCTCGACTGTCCGCCGGGCCTCTCGATCCTGACCGAATGCTGGCTTCGCGAGGCCGACTTCCACATATCGCCAACCAAGGCCGATTATGTCTCGACCTGTGGCCTCGAGGTGTTCCGGCGCTTCAAGGCCCTCAATCCCGAGATGGGGTTCGCACAGAATCTCGGCGTCTTGATCAACATGAAGGACGCACACTCTCCGACCGACGCCGAGTACCATCGCTGGCTGGCCTCCAACCCGGAGAATTTCTGTTTCGAGCAGACCGTTCCGCGCATGGCCGCGCTGCAGGACGCCGCGCGCTTCCAGGTTCAGGACCGGTCCTACCAGGCGAAATATCCAGGCGACGCCGGGAAGGCGCTGAAAGCGCTGACGATCGAGATCCTGCAGCGCATGGCGGCCGCGAACATGGAGCCGGTGGCGCAGCAGCGCGCCTGATCGCCGCCAAACCTTCAGCACCGGCTTGTTTTGGTGACCGGCTGTTTTGATGACCGGCCGTCTTGGGTGAATTGGAGCGGGCGAACGGATTTGAACCGTCGACCCTCACGTTGGCAACGTGATGCTCTACCCCTGAGCTACGCCCGCTTCCAGGCGAGCGGTATGGCCGAAATGGAAGCGCAATGCAAGGGGGGGCGCGGCAAGAACTTCTCCCTGCCGATCACGACGACGCTACACACGCCCCGTCGCGGCCCGCGGGCGGCGCGACAGCATGCCCAGGAGTTGGCCCAATCGCAGCACGCCGGCAACGTGGATGATGGCCAGGTAACCGAGCGCGCCGAGCAGCGTCAGTGCCGCCAGAGCACCGAGCTTGACCGGGACGACCTGCTGCGGATCGAGGTACGGCGCCAGCAGCCCCGCCGACAGCCACAGTATGGTTCCCATGGCGCCACTGGCGAGCACAACCAACGGCAGATTGCGCCGAAGCCGAGCATCCGCATGGAATTGCCGGCGTTTGACGAGGCCGCGCCACAGCATCAGCGCGTTGACCCATCCGGCCAGCGTCGTCGCGATCGCGATACCGAGGTGCGGCATCACGCCAACTCGGCTGAACGTTACGAACAGCACCAGCGATGCCACGACGTTGATGACGAAATTCACGGCCGCGAGACGCATCGGCGTCTTCGTATCATGGCGCGCGAAGTAGGCCGGCTGGAACACTTTCTGGATCACGAAGGCCGGCAGTCCGAGGGCGAAAATGGCAAGAGCCTGGGCGGCTGGCGGCACGTCTGACGCCAAGAAAGCTCCGCGCTGAAACAGCACCGCGATCAGCGGTTGGGCCAAGGCCAGCAGCGCAATCGCCGCCGGCACTGTCAGCAGCAGTGCGAACTCGAGCGAGCGGTTCAGCGCATCGAGCGCTGCCGCATCGTTCTTTCGCGCCAGGTGGCGCACCAGGTCGGGCAGCAGGACGACGCCGATCGCCACACCGACGACCCCTAGCGGCAACTGATAGAGCCGGTCCGCGTAATAGAGAAATGCGCGTGCGCCGTCCTGATAGGAGGCGATGACGCCGCCGATCATCAGATTGATCTGGGTGATCCCGCCAGAGATCACGCCTGGAATGCCGAGCTTGACGAGCTGCCGAATGTCGGGCGTCAACCGCGGCCACCGGAAGCCAAGTCCCATGCCGGCACGATAGGCCGCGATTGCCATCATCAGCAGTTGCGCGAACCCGGCAATCGTCACGCCCCAGGCAAGGATCAATCCCGCCTCGTGGTCGCTGGCCACGCCGAACTGAAGCGCCGCCAGTAAAACCAGAATTAGCACCACATTGAGCAGAATTGGCGCCGCCGCCGCGGCCGAGAAGCGCCCCAGAGCGTTCAAGATGCCCGACAACAGCGCCACCAGCGACATGCAGGTCAGATACGGGAAGGTGATCTGCGTCATCACCACCGACAGGTCGAACTTGTCTGGGCTATCGGCGAATCCGGGCGCGATCGCGTACATCAGCAACGGCATCGCCGCGACCGCGACGACCGACAGAAGCAGCAGCACGAACAGCAAGCCGGCAAGCGCGTCTTCGGCAAAATCGCGCGCCGGGCCGGGGCCGTCGTGCGCCAGTCGCCTGGTGAACAACGGCACGAAGGCGGAATTGAACGCGCCCTCGCCGAACAGCCTGCGGAACAGGTTGGGAAACTGAAATGCGACCACGAACGAGTCGGCGGCGGCACCGCTGCCCAACATCCGTGCAATGAGGATGTCGCGGCCAAAGCCAAGGAAGCGGCTTGCCATCGTGAGGCCGCCAACGGTGGCAAACGCGCGATAGAGTTTCATGGCTGTCGGAAGTAGCGGAGCCTGGGTCCGCGAGCAAGGCAGCCGAACATCGAGCCAGGCAGCATCGGTCAGGTTCCGTTCCGGGCCATGCCGACGCGACCGAAACCCGGCAGCTTGATCGCCGGGGCCAGCAGATCGACGCCCGCGACCAGCCCCAGGACGTTCAGCTCGATGCCTTCCACGCGGCCAATGCTGATCCCGAGCAGCCCCGACAGGCTGACCTGATATCCGGTGCCGCTCGGAGTCGGACCGAACCAGCGGCCATCGGTCCGCCAGTCCTTTCCGATCGCCGTTGGCGGCAGCGCAATCCCTGCTTCCGGAATGCTGGCAAGCACATACGCGGTAAACGAGTTGGAATTGGGACCGGGCCAAAGCGAATAGCCGCCGCTACGATTGAACGGATAGCGCGCCACGGCGGCCCGGATCCTCGGTATCAGCGCTTCCGCCGCCGGCCCCTCGATCGAACCGATCAACTCGGGCAAGTGGCCATACCAGCGTCCATCCGGTGCCCAACCATCGACCTTGACCGGTTTGCCCCAAGCCACCTTGTCGAACCGGGTGTAGCGGCTGGCGCCCTTTTCCTTGATGACGATCCAGGTGTGATGAGCGAAGACACCGCGCCATCGGCCGACCCGCCCGGCATAGACGTGAATGACCGCCTCGGTCTTGGTGGACGGCGGTGGCAGCAGGCCGGCGCTAGACCAGTCAGCCTGCGCCCAGCCCTCGCCGCGATCGATGATCGTCCAATAGGCCGCATGCAACGCCAGGGGTGCGAGAAAGCACACGGAGAATGCAGCCATGACCGATTTCAGCATCCCGCGATCTCAATGCCAAGTCAGCGGCTACATCAAGGCCTCCCGCCGTCTATCCCAGTCAAATTTCGTGGAATACCGCCCGGCGGTCGGTGCGAACGTCCGGCAGCGATGCCGGTTGGCCACTGATGACAGCGACGCAAGTCCAAGTGCATGCTTGTTGCGAAGACTCCGAGATCGCACCGGTTGGTTGCCATGCCCCTGCAGAATCGTGTCTTGCCAGATGGGACGATCGTTGCCGTCCCGCAGCGGGGCACCGTCATGGGCAATCGCGGTGGCGCCTTCCACGCGCCTGATCAACGCCTGCTGCCACGACACTGGCGCACGCGGCAGTGGATCTGCTGCCTGCTGGAGTTCAAGGGCCGGCACCGCTCGGTGATGCAACCGCGGCGATACACCGAGCTGTTCTTCCTCGACGAGGCAACCGCACTGGCTGCCGGTCATCGTCCCTGCTTCGAATGCAGGCGCGCGGCAGCCACGGACTTTGCAAGGCGCTGGAATGCCTTGCGCAATTTGCGCGGCCGTGCCACCGCGACCGAGATGGACCGCGTGCTGCATGCCGAACGGCTGGACCCGCAGGATCGCAAGCGTACCTGGCATCGCACGGGTGGCAGCCTGCCAGACCATGCATTCATCCGGTTCGGAAACGGATTTGGCCGAATGACACGTGGCAGGGTTCAGGAATGGTCGCTCGACGGCTACGGTGCCTGCCACGCACTGCCGCCCGATTGCCAGGTCGAGATATTGACGCCGCCGGCGATCGTCGCGGTGCTTGGCGCCGGCTATGCCCCGATGCTTCATAAGTCTGCCGCAACTTGAGGCGAGGTTGCCCCACTGCCGTGGCCGCTTCAGCTTCCTCGAGGGACACCCGCAAAGATGACCCGCAAAACCCTCAGCCGCACCATGCGACGCGTGTACTTCCTGCTGATCACGGTGCTTGCAATTTCGCTGATCGCCAAGCTCGGCGACAAGATCCCGGGAATCAAGGACTCGCCTTTGGATGGTGTGCTGAAGGACGTCTATGAGTACCTCAAGGACATGGCGCTGGTATTCGTCACCGTCGTCGCTGCCTATCTCGCGAACGTCTTCCAGAAGCGCAACAAATTCGTCGAGAGCCTCGAAGAGGAATGGCGCGGCATCGTCCGCACCAAGTCGGCGCTGTTTGCCTACTGCGAAAAGACGTTTCCGACCGCCGACGACTATATCGCCACCTTCTGCCGGATCAGCGAGACGCTCGACAACATGCGTATCGTCTACCGCAATGTCGGCGAGACCGATGATTTGATCGGCCTCTATCCCTACGCGCCGTTGCACGACATGCGTCGCGCCCTGCAGACCATCGACCCGCGCGCGAACCAGAGCATACCGCCGGAAGCCCGCCGGCTGGCTCGCGAGGCGATCCTGCAGAGCTTCTATGCTCTAAGGGAGAATTTCCTGGAGGAGCTCGAGCTGGAGGCGCCGTCGCACCCGCTATTGATCTCGGGCGGCCGCCGCCTGAAGGCGCCCGGCGCAAAGCGCTCGGCGGTCTCGCTGCAGGAACGCCAGCGCAAGCGGCAGGACGGCAAGGCTGCTCCGAACCCAGACGTCGATGCCATGCTCCGGACCGAGCGCGAGCGGGAAAAGGCCTGAGGCCGGCCGAGGGATCAAGCGGCAATTCCAACCGTTGCCGATGTCCGCGCCTCGTCGGTATAGACCGAGAATCGCTCGAGCACGTGCGCACCATAGGTCGTGAGCATCGCCACGTCCGCCGCGTCCAGACCACGGGCGATGGCAATCCGACCGATCCGCGGAACGTTGTGCCGTGCGTCGACCGTGATCCATTCGCCGCCGATCAGCACCTCGCACCAGGCACTGAAGTCCATGGGCAACGGGCACGGCGGCACGCCGATGTCGCCAAGGTAGCCGTTGACATAGCGTGCCGGCATGTTGAGGGCCCGGCATAGGGCAATCGTCAGGTGCGCATAATCCCGGCAGACGCCTACCCGCCCGATGAGGGCCTCGCTCGCCGACCGCGTTGCACTGGCATGCTGATAGTCGAACCGCAAATGTGTGTGCACGAAATCGACAACTGCCCTGGCCCGTGCGCCGCCGGCCGGAACGTCACCGAACTTGCCCCAGGCGAATTTGGCCAGCCGGTCCGAGTCGCAGTAGCGGCTGGGCGCCAGGTATTGCAGGAAATCGGCCGGCAACTCATGCACCGGAATGTCGGGCGAGTTCGGAAGATCTGGCTCCGGAAGACCTAAATCCGCCATCGTGCCCCGGTAGACCAGATCAATCGTCCCGGGCGGCAGCAGGATGCGTCGCGCCATGTTGCCGAAGCGATCGATAATCGCATCGCACTTGACCGGCGGATTTGTCGCGAGCGGCGATTCTGCCACCACGTCCTGGCGGCGGCTCGGATGAATATCCAGCAGCGTGAATAGCAAGGTCGGACGCACAACCGAAATACGAATATCGAACCCAACACCAATCAGCATGACATCTCCCTCACACCTACTGTGACTGAACGCACGCGGAGTTGTCCTGGTTCCTCAAACGATAGCGCGTCTCCCCTCCTTGCCATTCTGCGTCATACTGCCGAAAATTGACAGCGATTGCCAGCGTGCCGGTCGACGAGGCTGCTATCGCAGCCGCGCGTTGATCTGCTCCAGCGTCTTGGAGCCCGGACACAGCTCCGACATCGGCAGCGAGTTGAGCGGGCGGGCATCGCTGCCAAGCACGTCATGCAAATCCTGCTGCTGCTCGTTGATGTAGAGCAGGCCGGTCGCGATTGATCCGGTCGCGGCATTATTCCGAATCGTCATGATCGCCGCATCGGCGTCGCGTGGATCATGTCCGCCGTCGACCTTGTAGAGACGCAACAGCGAGCCATCGTGCATCGTGATGCCGGTCGTCGTGCCCGCCGCGTAGTCGGCGGTGATTTCCTCACGACCCTCGACATAGTCGAGCTTGTTCTCGGACGCCATGTTATGGGCACGCACGTAATCGTAGCTCTTGGTCGACGTCGGGTGGTTATTGAAGGTCACGCAGGGCGAGATGACGTCAAGGAAGGCGAACCCGTTGTAGCTGATGGCTGCCTTGATCAGTGGAATGAGTTGGCGCTTGTCGCCGGAGAACGAGCGCGCGACGAATCCGGCGCCGAGCTGAATCGCGAGCTGGCACAGGTCGATTGCATCGAACGGGTTCGGCTCACCCTTCTTCGATGGTGATGCCTTGTCGTTGGTGGCGGAGAACTGGCCCTTGGTCAGCCCGTAGCAGCCGTTGTTCATGACGATGTACGTCATATTGAGCTTGCGGCGGACTGCGTGGCAGAACTGACCCATGCCGATCGAAGCCGTGTCGCCGTCGCCGGAGACGCCGATATAGACGAGATCGCGATTGGCCATGTTCGCCCCGGTCGTCACCGACGGCATGCGGCCATGCACCGAATTGAAGCCGTGGCTTCGGCCGAGGAAGTAGGTCGGCGTCTTCGAGGAGCAGCCGATGCCCGAGACCTTGGCGATGCGGTGCGCCGGTAGATCCATCTCGAAGCACGCTTCTATGATGGCAGCCGTGATCGAGTCGTGTCCGCAGCCGGCGCACAACGTCGACATGGTGCCTTCGTAGTCGCGATGGGTCAGCCCGAGCTGGTTCTTCTTGAGGGCCGGATGGTAGGCGGAGGGTTTGGCGATGTAAGTCATGGGTTCGTATCGATCCTAGGAGCGCTTGCCCGGTTGGAGATGTCTCGCGCGCCGCTATTCGGCGGCCTCGGCCTTGGCGGGCGCGAGATGCTTCAGAATTGACTTGCGTACGAAATCGGCGGTCAGCGGCATGCCGTCGTAGCTGAGGGTGGCAATCAACTTGTTGGCCGGAATCGCGGCTTCCACGATCAATAGCGAGCGCATCTGCGCGTCGCGATTCTGCTCGACGACAAAAACCTGCTCGTGCGCATCGCAGAAGGCTTTCACCTCCGGGGTGAACGGAAATGCCTTCAGCCGAAGCGAGTTGATCGGCAACCCATCCTCTGCGAGCTGTTCGATGCCCTCGAGCACGCCGGGCCTGGTCGCCCCGAAATAGATCACGCCATACTTCGCCTGCTTGTCGCGGATCACGATCTCAGGCTTCGGCACCAGCGTCGCCGCGGTGTCGAACTTGCGCCGGATGCGATCGAGCATCGCAGCGTGGATCTCGCCATCCTCGGTGTACCTCGCATACTCGGTGTGCGACGTTCCGCGCGTGAAGAACGAGCCCATCGTCGGGTGCGTCCCGGGCAGGGTGCGATAGGGTATCGCGTCGCCGTCGACGTCGACGTAGCGGCCCCACGGCTTGCCGTACCTGGCCTGGAAGCCCTCGAGCTGCTCCGCCGTCAGCACCTTGCCGCGATCATGGACCTTGCTGTCGTCCCATTCGAAGGGATCCGTCACCCAGTCGTTCATGCCGATATCGAGGTCCGACATCACCATGACGGGTGTCTGCAGCCGCTCGGCAAGATCGAAGGCTTGCGCGCCCATCGAGAAGCACTCGGTCGGATCGGACGGGAAAAGCAGCACGTGCTTGGTGTCGCCGTGCGATGCATAGGCGCAGGAAATGATGTCCGGCTGGCCGGTGCGTGTCGGCATGCCGGTCGAAGGGCCACCGCGCTGAATATTGAAAAGCACGATCGGGATCTCGGCGAAGTACGCCAATCCAAGGAATTCGCTCATCAGCGAGATGCCGGGTCCGGAGGTCGCGGTGAACGAGCGCGCACCGTTCCAGGCGGCGCCGATCGCCACGCCGATCGCGGCCAGCTCGTCCTCGGCCTGGACAATGCCGTAGAGCTTGCGTCCATCCTTGCCGATCCGCATCCGCCTGGCGTGCTTCTCGAACGATTCCGGAACCGACGTCGACGGGGTGATCGGATACCACGCGCAAACGGTGGCGCCGGCATAGACCGCGCCAAGGCCGGCCGCATCGTTGCCGGTCACCATGATCCGGCCCTTGGCGGTGGTGGCATGGCGCACCTTGATCGGCAGCGGGCACTGGAAATTCGCCAGCGCGAACGTGCGCCCCAGCTCCACCGCGTCCATATTGGCCGCGACCAGCTTTTCCTTGCCCTTGAGCTGATCGGCGACGACCTTCGCCAGGACCTCGAGGTCGATATCGAGGAGAGCCGTCAGCGCGCCGATGTACACCATGTTCTTGAACAGCTGGCGCTGGCGGGTATCCGACCATTTCTGCGCGCACAGCTGGGCTATCGGCATGGCGAGGATATTGACGTCGGCGCGCGGCCAGATCCGCGGTCGCGAGCTGTCGTAGAGCAGCCAGCCGCCACTGACGATCTCGCGCAGATCCTCCTCGAAGGTCTGCGGGTTCATTGCGATCATCAGGTCGATGCCCTCGCGGCGTGCCATGTGGCCGGCCTCGGAGACCCGCACCTCGTACCACGTCGGCAAGCCCTGGATGTTCGAGGGGAAGATGTTCTTCGGGCTTACCGGAATGCCCATCCGGAACAGCGTCTTCGCGAACATGGTGTTCGCGCTGGCCGAGCCCGAGCCGTTGACGGTGGCGAATTTCACGACGAAATCGTTGATGCCGCTCATGCTAGTTCGATGCCTCGATTTCCGGTCCCCTTGGTGCAGCGGGGAGAGCTATCGCCGGTCCGGGCGAGAGGCGCCCGTATGCCGTGCGCACCCCACGCTACCGCTATTTCAAATACGCACTGTGGCTCGTCAGACATGATTTCGATGCCTGCGGTTCGGCGTAGAAGAACTTCTGCATGTCCCACGCTCCGGTCGGGCAGCGCTCGGCGCACAGGCCGCAGTGCAGACAGACATCCTCGTCCTTGGCCATGATTCGCCCGGTCTTAAGCAAGTCCGAAACGTAAAGGCTCTGCGTCGCATTGTTGGCAGGAACCCGTAGCGCGGCACGCAGCCGTGGCTCCGAATCGTTCTCGGTGAAGTTTATGCAGTCGACCGGGCAGATATCCACGCATGCATCACACTCGATGCACAGCTTGGAGGTGAACACGGTCTGGACATCACAGTTGAGGCAGCGCTGGGCCTCCTTGGCGGCGAGCTGGTCGTCAAATCCGAGCTCAACCTCCATCTTGAGGTTTTTCAACGACTTGGCCAGATCTGCGTGGCGCACGCCCATTCGCCGCGACGGGTCATAATCGTTGGCGTACGACCACTCGTGGATGCCCATCTTCTGGCTCACGAGATTGGTGCCGGGCTCCGGGCGCTCGGCAAGCGACCGGCCGTTGCAATATGCATCGATCGAAATCGCCGCCTGATGCCCGTGCGCCACCGCCCAGATGATGTTCTCCGGACCCCAAGCCGCGTCGCCGCCGAAGAAAACGCCCGGTCGGGTCGACATGAACGTCGTCTTGTCGATCGCCGGCATGTTCCATTCGTTGAACGATAGGCCGAGATCGCGCTCGATCCAGGTGAAGGCATTCTCCTGGCCGATCGCCATCAGGACGTCGTCGCAGGGGATCGTGACCTGCTCGCCGGAGGTCTCGAGCTTCGGTCGTCCCGAGCTGTCGGTGCCGGTTTCGACCATCTTGTCGAAGACCACGGCCGTGAGCTTGCCGTTCTCGACGATGAAGCGGCTCGGCGCGTGATTGTCGAGGATCGGAATGCCTTCGTGGATGGCGTCCTTGATCTCCCATTCGGACGCCTTCATCACGCGGCGCGGCGACCGGATGGTGACCGTCACGTGCTCGGCGCCGAGGCGAACCGCCGTGCGGCAGCAATCCATCGCGGTGTTGCCGCCGCCGATGACCACGATCCTGCGGCCGATCTTCTCGACGTGGCCGAAAGCGACCGAGGTCAGCCAATCGATACCGATGTGAATGTTGCGAGCGGCTTCGGCGCGGCCCGGGATCTTCAAGTCCTTGCCCTTCGGCGCCCCGGTGCCGACGAAAACGGCGTCGTAGCCCTCGTCCAGCAAGTGCCGCAGGCTGGTCACCGCCTCGCCGAAGCGGCGCTCGATCCCAAAGCCGAGGATGCGGCCGACCTCGTCGTCGAGCACCTCGGCGGGCAGCCGGAACGATGGAATATTCGAGCGCATCAAGCCGCCGGCCAACGGGTCCTTGTCGAAGACCGTGATCTCGTAGCCCAGCGGGGCGAGGTCGCGGGCAACCGTCAGCGATGCCGGCCCGGCACCGATCAGCGCCACGCGCTTGCCGTTCTTCGTCGCCGGAATCGGCGGCATGAACACATCGACATCGCCCTTGTAGTCGGCGGCAACGCGCTTCAGCCGGCAGATCGCGACCGGCGCCGAGTTGTGTTGCGTCGGATCCTTGGCATTGACCTCGTCGCTTGTCTGCACCCGCCCTCGGCGGCAAGCCGGCTCGCAGGGCCGGTCGCACACGCGACCGAGAACGCCGGGGAAGACATTGCTCTCCCAGTTCAGCATATAGGCCGCGGCGTAGCGCTGCTGCGCGATCAGCCGGATATACTCGGGCACCGGCGTGTGCGCCGGGCAGGCCCACTGGCAATCGACGACCTTATGGAAGTATTTCGGATTGCTGATATCGGTGGGGGCCATGCCGGCCCGGCTTCGCGTCGCGATTTCACGCGCCTGCATTGCGCCTCATCCTCATCTGTTTCCTCTCGAGCCATCGCCGCTCGCGACGCCCGAACCCATTTGCATCGGACCGAGTTCGGGTTGTTGCGCAAAATAATACGAACCCGGGTCGGGGCATGGCAAGCGATATGCGGGTATCATTACCAATTGCGTCACCAATCTGACCTGCTGTCATAGAACCAGGCGGCGGTGATTTCGTTGCAATGAATGGCAAACTCATGGCTGCGATCCGCCGTCCGCGCAGGGCGGCTGCGCAGCAAGTGCCGGCAACCTGGCAGGCATTGTGCCTGCCGCGAACACTTTCTAGTGACAATGAATTGCGCGCCGGGCAAGGTGCGCGCAGGAACACGTACCGGGAGCGAACATAATGAGATGCTTCAATTCGTTGACTGCAGCGGCGGCGGCGGCAGTGCTGTCCGTGCTGGCGGCAGGCGACGCGCTGGCACAGAAGACCCTGAGCGTCGGGATGGCGGCCGCCGACGTCGGCCAACTCGACCCGCACAAGGCCACGACGACGCAGGACAAGCCGGTCGTCTCGTGGATTTTCAATGGCTTGGTGAGGCTCAAGCCCGGTTCCGCCAAGCTCGAGGACATCGAGCCCGATCTGGCCGAGAAATGGACAGCGTCCGCCGACAAGCTCGTATGGACCTTCAATCTACGCAAGGGCGTGAAATTCCACGGCAATTACGGCGAGCTCACCGCCGATGACGTGGTGTTCTCGCTGCAGCGCGCCGGCAGCTCCAAGACCTCCTCGTTCTCGGCCGACTACGCGAGCGTCGACAAGATCGAGGCGGTCGACCCGCTGACGGTGCGCATCACGTTGAAAAGCCCAATTCCGTCACTGCTCGGCATCGTCGCCAACTACCACGGCGGCAACATCGTCTCGAAGAAGGCGGTCGAGGAACGCGGCGACAACTTCCGCATCAATCCGATCGGCACCGGGCCATTCGCGTTCGAAGGCTACAAGCCGAACGAGAGCGTGACGCTCGTCGCCCATGCCGGCTACTTCCGTGGCAAGCCGAAGATCGAGCGGATCGTCTATCGCTTCATCCCGTCGGACAGCTCGCGCGACTTGGCCTTCGAGTCCGGCGAGCTCGACCTGCTCTACGGCCGCCAGGACCAGCTCTGGGTCGACCGCATGAAGAAGAAGCCGGGCGTCGTCGTCGAGGCGGTGCCGCCGGGCGAGCTCGGCATGCTCAGCCTCAACATGAAGCAGAAGCCGCTCGATGACGTGCGCGTACGGCGCGCCATCGCATATGCCGTCGATCCGGACGCGCTGGCCGCCCACAAGGGCAAGTCGGTGGCGACAGCCGCCCAGTCGTCGGTGCCGATCGGCTATCTCGGCCAGATCAAGGCCATGCCGATGGAGAAGCGCGACGTTGCCAAGGCGAAGGCATTGCTCAAGGAGGCCGGATACCCTGACGGCATCAAGTTCAAGGTGATCCAGACCCAGCTGCCGACCATGTTGTCGTCGATGCAGGTGGTGCAGGCCCAGCTCAAGGAAGCCGGCATCGACATGCAGCTCGAGGTCGTCGACCACCAGACCTTCCACGCCAACATCCGCAAGGACCTGTCGCAGGGCGTCTACTACTCGGCCGCCCGCTTCCCGGTCGCCGACGTCTACCTGACGCAGTTCTTCCACTCGAAGTCGATCGTCTTGAAGCCGACCGCGGTGACGAACTTCTCGCACTGCGACGTCGCCGACAAGGAAATCGACGAAGCCCGCGTCTCGGCCGATCCCGCCAAGCAGAAGGAGCTGTGGGCGGCGGCACAGAAGAAGGTCGCGGATGCGGTGTGCGCGGTGCCGCTGTTCGAGGCGCTGCAGGTGTGGGCGCGCAGCCCGAAAGTCGACTACGGCTACAAGTTCGAGGGCGCGCTGCAGCTCGGCCCGGTCATCACCGAGCTGACCGACAAGAAGGGGTGAAGAATCCCCTCTCCCCCAAGCGCTCTTGCGCGTAGGGGGAGAGGGTTGGGGTGAGGGGCAGCTGCTTGCTCCGTGCCGTCATCATCCATCCGCCGCCTCTTCAACTTCGACGTTTTGAGCAAGCGGCCGCCCCTCACCCTCGGACCGACCTTGCGGTCGGTCCTCTGCCCTCTCCCCCGAAGGGGCGGGGGAGAGGGGGAAGAACAGCTGCCCGAGATCTTACGCCCCCATGCTTCAGTTCATCGCCAAGCGCCTGTTGTTCGCGATCCCGACGCTTCTGGCGGTGCTGACGCTCGTCTTTTTCCTGGTCCGCATCGTGCCGGGCGATCCGGCCCTCGTCGTGCTCGGCGACCAGGCGAGCCCGGAGGCGCTGGCCGCGATGCGCGAGCGGCTCGGCCTCAACAAGCCGCTGGTGGTGCAATACGTCGAGTATCTCACCGGCATCGCCCAAGGCGATCTCGGCCGATCGCTGACCACCAACCGGCCGGTGATGACCGACATGCTGTCGGTGCTGCCGTACACGATCGAGCTCACCCTCGCGAGCCTCCTGATCGGCATCGTTGGTGGCGTGCCGCTCGGCGTGATGGCGGCGATGAAGCGCAATGGCCTCGCCGACTGGCTCGCCCGCATCGTGTCGCTGATCGGCCTGTCGTTTCCCGCGTTCGTGTCGGGCGTGCTGCTGCTTGTGATGTTCGCGATCCAGTACCGCTGGTTCCCGGTGATCTCGGCGCCACGCTCCGGCGATCTGCTGGAGCGGCTGCGCGCCCTCGCCCTGCCGGCGATCAATCTCGGAGTGATCATGATCGCCTACGTTACCCGCGTGACCCGCTCGGGCATGCTGACCGCGCTCGGCGAGGACTACGTGCGCACGGCGAGGGCGAAGGGCGTCCCGGCCCGCCTCGTGGTTTGGCGGCACGCCCTGCGCAACGTGCTGATCCCGGTCGTCACCATCATCGGGCTCAATCTCGGCGTGCTGATCGGCAATTCGGTGCTGACCGAGATCGTGTTCTCGCGGCCCGGTCTCGGCAAGATCATCGTCAACGCGCTCAATACGCGCGATTACGCGACGTTGCAGGGCATGATGGTGGTGTTCGCGTTCGCCATCGTGATCGCCAATGTGATCACCGATCTGGTCTACGGCCTCGTCGATCCGCGGGTGAAAACGCCATGAGCGCACCTGCCCAGGCCGCAACCCCGGCGCGCGTCTCGACCTGGACGCGGGCGCGCGGCAACGTCGCGATCATTGTCGGTTTCGCGATCTGCCTGACGCTCGTCGCCGCGGCGGTGCTGGCGCCGTGGATCGCGCCGTTCGATCCCAATGCGCAGATGCTGGGGCCACAGCTCGACGATCCATCCGCCAAGCACTGGTTCGGCCTCGATTCGTTCGGCCGCGATGTATTCTCGCGGATCGTCTGGGGCGCCCGAATCTCGTTGTGGGTCGGCGTTGTCGCCACCCTCGCCGCCATGCTGATCGGCACCGTGATCGGCATCGTCGCCGGCTATTTCGGCGGCACCACCGATCGCGTGGTCACCATGGCGACGGACGTGCTGCTGTCGTTCCCGCAGCTGGTCATGGGCCTGCTGCTGGTCGCCGTGCTCGGCGCCAGCCTGACCAACATCATCATCGCAATCGCGGTCACCGCGATCCCCGCGTTCATCCGCCTCGCCCGCGGCTCGACGCTGGCCATGCGCGAGCGCGACTTCATCGACGCCGGCCGGGCACTCGGCTTCTCGGACATGCGCATCATGTTCCTGCACGTCGCGCCGAACATCATGGACGAGATCATCGTCATGGGCTCGCTGTGGCTGGCGACTGCGATCCGCACCGAATCGACGCTCGCCTTCATCGGCCTCGGCGTGCCGCCGCCGACCGCCACCTGGGGCGGCATCATCCGCGAGGGCTTCGAGTACCTCAACGACAACTACCTGCTGGCGGTGTTCCCGAGCCTCGCAATCCTGATCACCATGATCGGTCTCAACCTGATCGGCGACGGCCTGCGCGATGCCACCGACCCGAGGGCGCCGCAATGAGCGAGGCCGCCGCCGTCGCCCTGTCGGTCAAGGGCCTCACCACCGAGATCCGCAGCCGCGGCACCTGGTATCAGGCGGTCCGCGATGTCAGCTTCGACGTGCACGAGCGCGAGACGATTGCGCTGGTCGGCGAGTCCGGCTGCGGCAAGAGCCTCACGGCGTTGTCGATCATGGCACTGCTGCCGAAGGGAGTCGGCCGCATGGCGTCGGGCTCGATCGCGATCGAGGGCGACAAGATCGACGGTGCGAGCGATGCCCAGATGGAGCAGATCCGCGGCGATCGCATCGGCATGGTGTTCCAGGAGCCGATGACCTCGCTCAATCCGGTGCTGCAGGTCGGCTTCCAGATCGCCGAGCCGCTCATCTATCACAAGGGGATGTCGCGGGCCGAGGCGCGCAAACGCGCCGTGGAGCTGATGGAGCTGGTGCGCATCCCGAGCGCGGCCGAGCGGCTCGATGCCTATCCGCACCAGTTCTCGGGCGGCATGCGCCAGCGGGTGATGATCGCCATTGCGCTCGCCTGCGCGCCGAAGGTTCTGATCGCCGACGAGCCGACCACCGCACTCGACGTGACGATCCAGGCGCAGGTGCTGGCACTGCTCGCCGGACTGCAGAAGTCGGCCGGCCTCGCGGTGCTGCTGATCACCCACAATCTGGGCGTGGTCGCCTCCGTCGCCGACCGCGTGCTCGTCATGTACGGCGGCGACGTGGTCGAGAGCGCGCCGGTGCGCGAATTGTTCGCGCGTCCGACCCATCCCTACACGTCGGCGCTGCTGGCCGCCATGCCGCGCGCCGACCGGTCGACCGCCGAGATCGCGCCGATCCCCGGACAGGTGCCGCCGCTGCCTGAAATGCCGGCCGGCTGCCGGTTCCAGTCGCGTTGCCCGCTGAAGCAGGCCCGCTGCGCCGAACTGCCGCCGCTGGCATCGATCGATGCCAGCCGGCTCGCATCAGGTGCGCTGCTGGGTCACGGGTGGTGGCGCATGACCGGCACGACGCTTCTCGAGGTCGAGGGCCTCACCAAGATATTCGTGACGAAGCGCGGCTTCCCGATGCCGAAGAAGGTCTCCGTGCGTGCCGTCGATGGCGTCTCGTTCGACGTCGGCAAGGCCGAGGCGCTGGGCATCGTCGGCGAGTCCGGCTGCGGCAAGTCGACCGTCGCCCGCGTCGCGCTGCGGCTGTTGAAGGCTGACGGCGGCTCGGTGCGCTTCGACGGCGAGGACGTGTTCGCTGCCGACGCGGCACGCATGCGAAAGCTGCGCGGCCGGATGCAGATCGTGTTCCAGGACCCGGCGTCCGCCCTCGATCCCAGGCAACGGATCGGCGATGCGCTGGCCGAGCCGCTGGCGGTGCACGGCATCGCCAAGGGCAGGGACGCCGCGCCGCGGGTGCGCGAATTGCTGGACGAGGTCGGCCTGCCGCAATCGGCGATCGACCGCTTCCCGCACGAGTTTTCCGGCGGCCAGCGTCAGCGCATCGGCATTGCGCGAGCACTGGCGCTGGGGCCTGATCTCATCTTCGCCGACGAGCCGGTGTCGGCGCTCGACGTCTCGGTGCAGGCGCAGATCCTGGCCTTGCTGGCGGAGCTCAAGGCCCGGCGCGGGCTGTCGTTCGTATTCATCAGCCACGACCTCGGCGTCATTCGCTACTTCTGCCAGCGCGTTGTCGTGATGTACCTCGGCCGCGTGATCGAGGAGGGGCCGGCGGCCGATCTGCTCGACAAGCCGCTGCATCCCTACACCGATCTGCTGTCGCCGCAGCTCGCCGGTTCCAGACCCGGCGGCGGCCATCGAGATGAAGCTGCAGGAGGGCGAGCCGCCGTCCCCGATCAATCCGCCGAGCGGCTGCTATTTCCACCCGCGCTGCCCGCACGCGACCGATCACTGCCGGGCAGTGTCACCGCCGCTGCTGCAGGTGGCACCGGGCCGCAAGGTCGCCTGCCACCTGCATGCACCTGCTGCCGGACCGGCCTGACGCCGTTGCCGCCCGGCAAAGCGCTTCAGTAGTCGGCGAAGCAGCGTTCGAGCGCGTCGCCGACCGCCTCGACATCATGCGATTGCAGGCACATCGGCGGCACCATCCGCAGGATGTTCTTGTTGGCGCCGGACTTGCTGACAACGAGGCCGTGCTCGCGCGTCCGTTCGAATATTTCGGCGGCCTCCTTTGCCGCGGGCCGCTTGGATTTGCGATCCGTGACCAGCTCGATCGCGAGCATCAGGCCGCGGCCGCGCACCTCACCGACGATCTCGTGCTTCTGATGCAGTCGCTCGAGCACGCCGCGCAAGGCCGCGCCCACCGTCTTGGCATTCTGCTGCAGGCGCTCCTCGTCGATGACGCGCAGCACCGCGCGCCCCGCGGCGCACGAAACCGGGCTCGCGCCATAGGTGTTGAAGAAGAACTTCGACGCCAGCGCCTCGGCGACCTCGCGCTTGGCGACCACGGCGCCGAGCGGAAAACCGTTGCCGATGCCCTTGGCCATGACCACGATCTCAGGCACGACATCATGCGTCTCGAACGCCCAGAAGCTGTCGCCGGTGCGGCCGAACCCCGACTGCACCTCGTCGACGATCAGCACGCCGCCGCGCTCGCGGACCTTTGCGGTGGCGGCCTTGAGATAGCCGTTCGGCGCCTCGACGATTCCGCCATAGCCTTGGATCGGCTCGATGATGAAGCCGGCAAGCTTGCCGGATGTCGCATACTGGATCGTGCGGTCGATCTCGGCCAGGTACGCCTCGGTGTCGTCCCCGAAGATGCCGCGATAGGGATCGGGATTGGCGATGTGGTGAATGCCGCCGAGCAGCGGGATGTTGTGCCGGAAACCGCTGATGCCGGTCAGCGACTGGGCGCCGATGGTCGCGCCGTGATAGGCATTCCTCAGCGCCAGCATGTCGATGTTGCCGGAATAGGTCTGCGCCATCACCAGCGCGAGATCGATTGCCTCGGTGCCGCTGTTGGTGAAATGCACCACCCAGTCGTGCCCCTTCGGCATGCGCTGGACCAGCTCCTCGGCATAGTGCGCCGGCACCGGGTGATAGAACATCGTCGTGCAGTGCTGCAGCGTGCGCATCTGCTCCTCGACCGCCGCCGTCACCCTGGGGTGGGCATGACCGACCGAGATGCACACGTTCATGCCAAGCAGATCGATATACTTCCTGCCGGCCTCGTCCCAGAGATACTGCCGCTCGCCCCTGCTGAAGATCAGCGGTGTCCGGTACGGCATGAAGGCGCGCTGTGAAGCCGCGTAGTAGGTGTCGCGCCGCGCGACGATGCCGTCCTTCGACCAGTCGACCTCAAGCCCGCTTGTCACCAGCGCCTCCACACAGCCGCGCTCCGCTCACCTTCAGTAGGTGGCCGTAATTGTCGACCGCGCCGCGCCCGCCTGCCGCACGACGCCGACCGCCGCCCGCACCTCGGTCAGATATTCGTCCAGCGAGGGCGCATGCACCATCGACATCATGCGATGGATGCCCTTGGGTTTCTGCACGAGGCCGGGCAGCCATCCCTTGCCCGCCATGATCTCTGCCACACGGAACACATCGACCTCGTCCGAGCCATAGGCGACGATCGACAGGTGCGGCTGACCGTGAATCTTGAGGCCGGGGATGCCGGTGATGCCGGCCTTGTAGGCATCGATGAAGGCCATCAGATCGCGCGCGATCTTCTTGTAGCCGTCAATCCCGAGGAACTGGAATGCCGCCCAGGCTGCGGCGACGCCGCCGGCCGGCCGCGTCCCGACTATGGTCGGGGTCGTGAATCGCCCGTTTGGCCAGCCGGCAAAGTCGAAATGGTGGAATTCGGCCTTGTCGCCGGTACGGTAGAAGACCGTCGATGCGGGCTTCGGGCAGAAGCCGAACTTGTGCAGGTCGGCCGAGATCGAGGTTACCGCGGGCACCACAAAATCAAAGTCCGGAATTTCGCGGCCGATCATGCGCACGAACGGCGCGAGGTAGCCGCCGACGCAGGCATCGACGTGCAGCCACAGACCGCGACGCTCGGCAAGCTTGCCGATTTCCGAGATCGGATCGATGACGCCATAGGGAAAGCACGGTGCCGAGCCGACCAGCATGATGGTGTCATCGTCGATCATCGCCTCCATCGCCGATACATCGGCGCCAAAACCGGCCGCCACGGGCGCCCGCCGCACCTCGAGGTCCATCAGCCGGGCTGCCTTGTTGAAGGCAGGATGCACCGATTCCGGCGCGACGATGTTGCCGCGGAGCGCCGGCTCCTTGCGCTGCTTGCGCGACCAGTCGCGGCACGCCTGCACAGCCTGGACGATGCTCTCGGTGCCGCCGGTCGTCATGTAGCCCTGCGCCGCATCGGGAGCGTTGAACAACCCGAGCGCCATCGCGACCACCTCGTCCTGCATCCGGTTGACGCTGTGGAAAGCCCGCTTGGCGCCTAGCGCATTCTCCGAGAAGTACTCGAAGAACGCCTCCCGGCCGAGCTCGTAAAGCTCATCGGTCGCCTTGAACACGAACAATGGCGCGCGGCCGTGCTGCCAGTCGATGTCGCCGCGCTTCATCTCGCGCATCTCGGCGATGACGGCATCCTTCGGGCGACCGGTGGTCGGCAGTGACAAGCGCATGAGGTCGGCTCCCCGATCGTGATCGAATTGACAGAGCTTGGCACCCGACCATAAAGTTCGTCAATGATGAACCAAAGTTCGGCAAAAACGAAAAAACCTCGTTCCGGCCTCAATAGTGGCCTCGACGTGCTCGAGTGCATCGCGAGCCGGCATCGCCCGATCACGCTGACCGAGATCGCCAATGCGATCGGCTTGTCCAAATCCAGCGTGCATCAACTGCTGGCGACGCTCGACCGGCGCGGCTTCGTCAAGCGATTGCCGGACCAGAGCTATTCGATCGGCATGAAGGCGTGGGAGATCGGCTGCGTCGCAACCCCGATCGAAATGGCGCGCACCGCCGCTCCACACATGGCGCAGCTGGTCCGCGAGATTCGGGATGGCGTCTCGCTCGGCGTGCTCGACGGCGCCGAGATGGTCTGCATTCATCTCATCGAAAGCCCGAGGGCGGTGCGCATCCACGCCAACGTCGGCGACCGCACGCCCGCCCACTGCGTTTCCTCGGGACTGGCCGTCCTGTCCGCCATGGATGAGGAAGCGGTGATCCGGCTGCTGCCGGAGACGCTGCATAGAGCGACCGAGGACAGCATCGGAGATCGCGCCGGACTGTTGAAGGAACTCGCCCGCACCCGCGCCCGCGGCTACTCGATCAGCCGGGGCGCCTGGCGCCTCGACGTGGCCGGGGTGTCGATTCCGCTGCGCGGCCCCGACGGCCGAGTCGCCGCGGCGTTGTGCGTCGCCGCTCCGCGGTTCCGCGTCACCAGGGAATGGATCGAGCAGGTCATCCCGGCCCTGAGATCGACAGCCGAGAACGTCGAGCGCGACTTCGGCGCGGCCGCGCCGGCACAGGCATTGTTCGCGCCATCCGCCAGCGGAGGCAGAAAGTGACCGCACCCAACCCGCAGGCGCCCCCGCCATCTTCCCTGCACCGCCGCCAGACGCCGACGCCGATCGCCACAGCCGCCTGATCAATCACCAACGAAAGGGAACTGACGATGAGCCGCAAAACCACATTCTCCCGCCGGGAGATCGCGCTGCTTGGTGCGAATCTCGGGATCGCTTCCTTTGCCGCCACGACCCTGGGCCTCGCAGGCCGGGCGAACGCCCAGGAAGCGAAGGCGATGCTCGGCCACTTCCCATCCGCCAATCAGCAGAATTTCTCCAAGGCGACGGGGTCGATGCAGAAGGCATTCGGCGACAAGGCGAAGATCGAGTTCATCAGTGTCGGCGCCGGCCCGCAGATCCTGACCGCGATGGCCGCCGACAACATGGATCTCTGCAACATCGGCTCGAGCGCAATGATCGTCGGCTTCGCGCAGGGCCTTCCGGTGTCGATGGTCTACCTGCACAAGGTCGTAAAGGACAGCGAGTGCCTGGTGGTGCGCAATGACGCCGCCATCAAGGAGCTGAAAGACCTGAAGGGCAAGAAGATCGGTTGCCCGTTCAATACCTCGGTGCATTTCGCCCTGCTGGCGGCGATGAAGTCGGTCGGCCTGACCGCGGCTGACGTCACGCTGGTTAACCTGCGGCCGGATGCAATCGCCGCGGCCTGGCAGCGCAAGGACATCGATGGTGCCTATATCTGGCACCCGGTTCTCGGTGGACTGCAGAAGGACGCCGGCACCATCATCTTTCAAAGCGGCGACCTGATCGCCAAGGGCTCGCTGATCTTCGACGGCATCATCTGCCGTGATGCCTTCAAGAAGCAGCATCCGGAGCTCGTTCTCGCGTACCTGAAGGAAATCGACCGGATCAACGGCATCTATCGCAACAAGCCGGAGGAGGTCGCCGCGGTCATGGCGCCGTTCCTCCAGATCCCGCCCGAGACGGCGATGACGATCGCCAAGACCACGCATACGATCACGCCCAAGGAAATGCTGACCGATGCCTGGATGGGCGCTCCCGGAGCCAAGGACACAGGCGTGCTGAAGGCGATCCGCGACCAGGCGGATTTCCTCAAGTCGACGGATCAGCTAAAAACGCTACCGCCCGACTTCACGAGGTTCGTCGACAGCTCGTTCGTCGCCAAGATGGTTTGACGCTCGCCGTGACGGTCGGGACGTGGAATGGGCCGACGATGATTGAGAAAGCTGCACTCGACGCGCCGGGGCGCCAGATCGGCGCCAAGCTGGCCGTCGAGCGCCTGGCCAAGTGCTTCGGCAGCGGCCCGTCGGCGGTGCAGGCGCTGCTGCCGATCGACCTCTACATCGAGAAGGGCGACTTCCTGTGCGTGGTCGGACCCTCGGGCTGCGGCAAGACGACGCTGCTCAACATCGTGGCCGGGTTCGAGCGGCCGACATCGGGCCGCGTCGTGCTCGATGGCCGGCCGATTTCCGCGCCCGGCCCTGAGCGCGGCGTGGTCTTCCAGCAAGGCGCACTGTTCAACTGGCTGAGCGTGCTCGAGAACGTCGCCTTCGGGCCGCGTGCGCGTGGAGTGTCCGCAACGCAGGCCCGCGAGCAGGCAAGGAGCCTGTTGGATCTGGTCGGCCTCTCGCAGTTCGCCGACCGATATCCCTATCAGCTCTCGGGCGGCATGCAGCAACGCGTCGGCATTGCCCGCGCTCTCGCCAACGATCCCGAAATCCTGCTCATGGACGAGCCGTTCGCCGCACTCGACCAGCAGACCCGCGAGCTGCTGCAGGAGGAGATACGCGGCATCTGGCGGCGGACCGGCAAGACCGTGCTCTGGATTACCCACTCGATCGAGGAGGCGCTGTTCCTCGCCACCCACATCGTCGTCATGACGGCGCGACCGGGCCGCACCAAGGCGTCGTTCCGCAGCCGCTTCAGCGAGTCGACCGATCCTCTGGTCGCGGCCACGCCTGAGTTCAACGCCGCCAAGCGCCAGATCGTGCAATTGCTGCGGTCGGAGTCGCAGGCGGCGCAGAGCCAGGAGGCGGTCGTGTAATGGCGCAGACGGATATCGCAATAACCGCCGAAACCATCGACGAGGCCTCGATCGAGCGCCGGGCCGATCGGCGGGATCGCTGGCTTACCGTCGCGACCTTCGCTGGCATCCTGGCGTTGTGGACGGCGGTGACCGGCTCCGGCCTCTGGCCGCCTCTGATCAAACCGATATTCCTGCCCTCGCCGGTGGCCGTATTCGAAGCGTTCCAGCGCCTGCTCGAGCAGGGCTATCAGGGCCGCAGCCTCGCGCACCACGTGACGGTGAGCTTCAACCGCTTCGCCATCGCCTTCTCCGCCTGTGTCGTGATTGGCGTGCCGCTCGGCCTGCTGATGGGCATGAGCCGCCCGATTCGCGCGGTGCTGGAGCCGCCGATTCAGGCGATCAGGCCAATTCCGAAGCTGGCGCTGCTGCCGCTGTTCCTGATCTGGTTCGGCATCGGCAACCTGTCCAAGATCGTCGTCATCGGTGCCCCGGTTCTGCCGCTGATCGCCATCAGCGCGATGCAGGCCGTGCGCTCGATCAGCATCAAGAAGATCCAGGCCGCGCAGGCGCTTGGCGCCAGCCCTTGGGTCGTGTTCTGGAAAGTCGTGCTGCCGGCCAGCCTGCCCGGCATCTTCACCGGCATTCGCGTCGCGATCTCGATCGGCGTCACGATGCTGGTCGGAGCCGAGCTCACCGCGACGTCGGACGGCATTGCCTGGATGGCTTTGACCGCGGCCGAATATCTGTCGACTGACATCGTGCTCGTCGGTGTGCTGATCATGGCGGCGATGGGATATGGTCTCGACCGGCTGGTCCGCTCGATCGAGGGCCGCATCGTGCACTGGAGTGGCAAGGACTGATGCCACGTGCGGATCGAATTTTGATCTTGAATTGGCGCGCTTCCGCCCTCTCCCCCACTTCTTCGGGGGAGAGGGGAGGACCGCTGCAATGCCGGCAACCTTCCCCACCGCCGTCATCCCGGCGTCGTGCGGCTGCGCGCCACGCTAGCCCACCCCGTGCCGTCATCCCGGCGCAGGCCGGGACCCACGACAAGCCTCAGCCAACGCGGCGCTACCGAACAAGTTGCCGCCGCTGCCGCATCAAGACCTTGCCGCCGACACCGGCCGAGGTCTTTCTCGACCAAGTGTTGCACTTCAAATGTGAATCCACCTCCCGGCCTGCGCCGGGATGACGGCGGTGGGGAGGTGGCAGTAGCAGCCCTCTCCCCCCTGCGCGCCACTTGCGCTTGGGCGAGAGGGAAAGGTCGCCTCCAATTAAGTCACTAGAACTCCAGCGTGCGCAGCCGCCAACTGCGCCCCGCATCACGCGCGGCGACGTTCCGCCATTACCTCGTTGTCGGGCTTGCGCGCTCCAGAACCGAGCTGCATCGGTTCGGAATTCAGGTAGATGACATAGTCCCTGGGTGGGGTGAAGTCATTCTCGGCCACTTGCGGAACCGACTTCGGCAGCGGATCAGCGGCTACACGGGCTTTCAGCTCGCGTACAATCAGACCGTGGGCATCGCGGGCAGGCATGATATCGCCTCGTCAAGACACAACTTTAGACGCAATTTCCCATGACAGCGTGGACACCAGCCCGCCGCTGCCTCGCCTATTGTTCGGCGTGAACCAAACATGGAACTGGCTCTTGCCAGTGTTCCTGCCGATCCATACCCTTTGCTCGTGATGATGAGCCTTGAACCTGACTGCAACCTGACGGCCGTCACAAAAAAGTTCTTTCTGACCCAGATCAGGCAAGATTCAGTTCATCGCAGGAAGCCATATCATTCGGATCACCGGCACAGACCCGCCAAGGAGCATTCGGTGGATGCCCGCATGACTTTGTCAGGCACGCGCAGGTCCGAGCCGGACTCGATGCGGCTGCTGCTGGTCGAGGACAGTCCCCGCCTCGGACCGCTGCTGATCGAATCGCTTCGCGCCGCCGGATACCTGGTCGATCTCGCGACCACGGCACAGGATTTTCTGCATCTGGCAGGCGTCAACTCCTACGCGTTGTATATCATCGACCTGGGCCTCCCCGACGACGACGGCATCGTCCTGATCACGCGGCTGCGCCAGAAGCACGACCATCGACCGATCCTGGTGATCACTGCCCGCGTGGCTCTGGAGGACAGGATCTCCGGCCTCGACCTGGGCGCCGACGACTACCTGGCGAAACCTTTCAACAAGGACGAGTTGCTGGCGCGTATCCGGGCGCTGCTGCGCCGGCCACCGGCAATCGCGCCGACTTTGAAGCAAGTCGGGAAATTGTCATTCGAACTGCAGAACCAGACAATTCAATGTGATGGGCGAGAGCTCAATCTGTCGCCCAGCGAGCACCGGCTCCTGGCGCTATTCCTGCGCCGCACCGAGCGCGTCGTGACACCGGGCGACATCGAGCAGATTTCGAATGACCTCGGCCGCGAAGTGTCGGAAAATGCGGTGCAGCAGGCCATTTCGAGATTGCGAAAGCTTCTCGCGCGGATCGACCCGGCTCTGAGCATTCGCACAATTCGTGGAAGTGGCTACATGCTGACGCTCGGGCAACCATGAGCCGGGCGGCCGGCTGCTCATCTTCGAGGACAGCGATGGCCAACACGCCGACGCCATACAGTCTTGCCTCTGCCCCGCAATCGGGCCTCGAGGCTGAAATCCAACTGCGTCTGCTTCGGCAGGGCGCGCACGAGCTTCGCAATCAGCTCGCCGTGAGCCTGCTCGAGCTCGGCAAAATTGCCGACCCTGCCGCACGCAAGATCGAGGACGATATCCGGCGAACCAGCGATACGATCTACCGGCTGGCGTTGCTGGCGCGGATGGCGGCACGCGCCGATTTGCCGCACCAGGATCTCGATCTCGTACAACTCGCTCGCGATTCGATCGGTCAGGTCAGGCAGGTAATACCGGAGCAGCAGAGGCAAATCGAGTTCAACGCGCGCGGAACCTTCGCAATTCACGCCAACCGGCCGTCGGTGGCGGAGGCGGTTCGCGGGCTCGTCGACAACGCAATCAGGCATACTCCGAGCCGGACCCGGATCGTCGTCACGGTGGGCGCCGACCCGGCCATCGTCGTCGAGGATGACGGGCCGGGGTACTCGGAGCGCGATCTGCCGAGACTGGGCGAGCCATTCACGACCGGCGGCTCCGCCAATGCCGGCGCCGGGCTGGGGCTCGCGATCGCGCGGCAGCTCGCGCTGTCGCAGGGCGGCGAAATGGTCCTTGCCAGATCCTCGCTCGGTGGCGCCAAGACGTCCTTGCACCTGCCGGCTGCGGCGTGTGTGCGCCACCGACATGAACTCGCGTGATCGCAGGAGCGCCCGGTCGATCATGTACGAAAGCCCGAACTCGCCCACTCCGCTCGTTGTCCTGGCCCGCAATCCAATGGCTGTTGTATCTCGCCTTGGCGTTCGCGGCCCAGGCAATCATCATCGTAGTCGAGCGTGACCGAGCGAGTACGATCAGCCATGCGCGCATGGACCAGCGCGAAAAGGCCAACAGCGAGAGCCGTCAGATCGCCGCCCGTCTCGAACGCTACTTCGACCAGATCTATCGGGGCATTCGAACCATCGCCCGCCTGCCCGCGGTCAGGGAGATCGATCGGCGCGGTCTGAACTTCGACGAGCGGGCGCGCGCCGGAGTACAGGAGGTCTACAACAACCTCGCCGAGACGGTCCGCATATCCGAGGTATACATTGTACCCGTCGACTTCGATCCGGATGCGATCGATCCGAACACCGGCAAGCCGCAAGAGCCGATTACCACGTTCGACGAGCTGATCGTCGGTCGCACGGCTGACACAAGGAGCGATGCCCGCGGCCGCTCCGACGCGCCCGTCGCGACTCCGCAGGTCGAAGAAATCGAGATTTACGAATATCGCCTCATGCGCCGCCAGATCGCGATCCTGAGGGAGCGTTTCCCCACCGAGTCGGAGGTCGACCAACTGTCCTACCCGGCCATCATCGGCGAGGAGGTCATCACCTGCGACAATCGCTTCTACTCGCCAAGCCATCCTAACGACGACGATCGCCGCGGCCTTGTCATCTCGATCCCGTTCTACGGCACCGATGGCAAAATGCGCGGCATCGTGTCGGCCGTCGTGCTGACTTCCGCGATCCGCAGCCAGCTGCCACAGGGCATATACGAAATCCGCAACGAGCGCTACGCTCTGCGCATTGCCGACAGCGCCTCGCCCGACGCGGCGCATGGCGCGGGGATCGCCTTCGCGGAGACGCAGCCTCTGGCGTTTCGCGACGTGACCGGCGGATGGCAATTGAACAGCGCCGTGACCGAGGCCGCATTCAATCTCCGCCCCGATGTTGTCGGCAGCAAGGACAAGGCGCTGACCCGGCTCATTGCCGTGCTGATCACCTTCGCCGCACTGTTCTCGATCGTCCGGCTGACGGCGCAGCGTCATCGCGATATGGAGGCCCGCAGCGCGATGCTCGAGCAACGCGTCGCAGAACGAACCAGCGATCTCGAGATCGCACGCCGGGAGGCGGAAGCGGCCAACCTCGCGAAGACGCGCTTCCTCGCGAACATGAGCCACGAGATCCGCACTCCGATGAGCGCCGTGCTCGGCACCGTCGATCTGCTGTCGCGCAGCGGTCTCGGAAGTGAGCATGCCCGGCACCTGGCGACGATCCGCTCCTCGGGCCAAGCACTGCTCGACCTGATCAATCAATTGCTGGACCTGTCGGCTGTCGAGACCGGGCGGGTTACGCTGTCGCCGGCTCCACAGCGCTTGCGCTGTCTCGTCCAGGAGGTCGTAACTCTTTTCGAGCCCGCCGCGCGCGAGGGCGGGCTGCGTCTTGACGTATCGATCGGCGAGTCCGTTCCCAACTCGATCTGGGTCGATGGCGGCCGGCTCCGGCAGATACTCGTGAACCTGCTTTCGAATGCCATCAAGTTCACCTCGAGCGGCGGCGTTACGATAACCGCCGAAAGGCAACCGGGCGGGGAGACCGGCGTCGACATGCTTCGGATCGCGGTCACCGATACCGGTCGCGGCTTCCCGCCGGCGATCGGCAGCAGCATCTTCGATTCGCCATCGACCGAGCCAGTCGCCTCGATGGCGCCGGGCGCCGGTGCCGGGCTCGGTCTGCGAATCTCGCGATCGCTGGTCGAGCGGATGGGCGGGCGTATCGGTTGCGAAAATCCGATCGAGGGCGGCGGGCGGGTATTCTTCACGATCCCGCTGCGACCCGCCAACGACGACCAGCCTGCCCATGCCAACACCACGATGACCGAAGCCGGCGGCGTCTCGCAGGCCGATGTGAGTGCCCTCGCCGGGCTACGCGTCCTGCTGGTCGAGGATAACGCGACGCTGGCAGCCCTCACCCGCGAAATTCTAGTCAAGGCCGGCTGCAGCGCTACGATCCTGACCGATGGCGCCGACTGCATTGCTGCATTGGACCGGGAGCCCTACGACCTGGTCCTGATGGATTGCCGATTGCAAGGCATGGACGGCATTGCCGCGGCGCGAGAGATCAGGTCGCGCGAGCAGGCCGAGGGCAGGCACGCCATTCCGATCGTCGCGCTGACCGCCAATGCCTTCGACTGGGACCGCGAGGCGTGCCTAGCGGCCGGAATGGACGATTTCCTGTGCAAGCCATTCACCGCCGTCCAGTTGATCGATGCGCTGGCCCGCAACACCGCGCGGCGGGACACATCCTCAGCGCGGGCGGCGGTCAACATCCACTGAATGCACTGAGAAGCCCCGGGCCGGCCAGCGACTTGATGGTGATCAAGGCATTGCTTCGGCACAGGTCTATCCGGAAGAGTGGCGCACTCGATGTATCGCGCAACATCCTCGTTGCCGAGGGCGCTCGAGCTTATTGCGAGCATCAAAAATGGTGATTGGCATGCAGAATGTGCGCTTGGCGCTGACCGTCTCGCTGGCGCTTGCATCGATGGCGGTGGCGGCCACGGCGGCCGACCTTGGCTACAAGGTCTATACGACCGCCGGCAAATATGAGGATGTCCGCGACAACCTCAAGGATGCGATCATCAATCGCGGCTTCGTCATCGACTACGTCGGCCATTTCAACAGCATGCTGGAGCGCACCGCCGAAGCCACCGGCAGCGTGACCGAGACTGGCAAGAAATCCCCCTATCGAAATGCGGAATACATGCAATTCTGCCCGTCGAAGCTGACGCACGAGGCGGTCAGCGCCAGCCCGCTGGCGATCGCCAACTGCCCGATCGCATTGTTCGTCTACGAGACCGGCTATGAGCCCGGCAAGATCAGCGTCGGCTTCCGCCTGCCGGTTGCGAGCCCATCGAAGCGGGTCAACGAGGTAAACGTGAAGCTTGAGGCCCTGCTGCACGCGATCGCGACCGAAGCGGTCAAGTAGTGCGTCATTGCGCGGCATCTCGCTCGAAACCCGGATTGGCGTATCTCCCCTGCAGCGCCGGCTTTTGGCGCCCGGAAGTGGTGCGACGAGTTTGAGCGCGGCCAATGGCGGCGCCGCTCGACGGCCGCAATCGGCCGCGAGCACGAGGGGGTTGGACGAATGCTGTTCCATGACGAGCGGCGCGGGAATGGGGCGGCGTCGGCGACGTACAGATTTTCGCGCCGGCCTATCGACGCAACCGACTTGGTGCCGCGACGATCGCGCGAGTCCCTGGCCGCCACATGGGAGCGTTTGTCCGCCGCGATCGGCATCGCCGCGCTGCTCGTGGTCGCGCAACCGGTCTATTTTCCCTCGCAGCCCGATACATCTGACATGGTCGAGGACAGGGGCAGCAAGGCAGCGCCGTCTCCCGGCGCCGCGGTTACCGGTAGCGAGACACTGCTGGGCGGCTATGTCGGCGTCCCTCTGCACGACACCAGCAATGTGAGCTTCGACCGCCCAGGCGGCACCAACCTTACCCTGAAGGGTATTCGCTGGGACGCCGAGCCGTTCAAGTTCCCGGTCTATGCCGGGGTGCGCGCCACGAACTGGCGCGGCCCGTTCGGCTTCATGATCGAGTTCCTTCATGACAAGGCGATCTCGCGGACCGGCAAGGGTGCCCATGGCTCGAGGGTGACGGGCGACAGGGCCATCCCCGACATCGTGGAGGCGATCGGCAAGCTGAAGGGCGAGGCGGCTCCGTCGAAGCTCAAGATCACCGATGTGGTCGAGCGGCTCGAGTTCACCCACGGCCACAACATGCTGTTGCCGACCCTGATGATGCGGCTCGGCGCCCTCACGCCAAACCTGCGGCCTTACGTCGGCGTCGGCGGTGGCATGGCCTTGCCGCACGTCGAGATCTGGCCGGCCGGCGAAGGCGAGCCAGCGCGCACGAACGAATACCAGGTCGCTGGTCCGGCCGCGCAGGCGCTGCTCGGACTGGAGGTGCGAACCGCCTGGGGCTCGTACTTCATCGAGTACAAGTACACGTTCGCGTGGCTGTCGCTGGCCCTCACCGGAGGCAAGACACCGGCCTGGTGCAACTGCGATGCGTGGTCAGACCTTTGGCGGCAGGCGGCGCACTGGTGGAGCGGCGAGGCTCCCCGCTATGGGCGTGCAAGCACCACGCTGTCCACGCACCAGCTGGTCGGCGGCGCCGCCTACCGGCTGCCGGGCGCAGCCCTCCAACAATGAGAGGGCGGACGCGACAGGCGGTCCTTCTTGCGCAATGCCGCACCTACCGCGGCACGAGCTCGTAGGTTGCCTCGAACGTGTCGGCATTGTTGCCGTAGACTTCGCCGCCATTGAGAATGAGGTAGCCCTGCTCGCCGACCTGACGCTCGCCCCACGGCGCCATGATATCGAACCCTGCTGGCATTCGAATTGCTCGCACCTCGGATTTCGACCGATATACCTCGCCTTCGGCGATGACAGTACAGGTCGGCTCGTAAAGCTCGCAGAACCGCGCCGCCGGGATGACGTAGACGTTCAAGTTGCCATCGCGATCGACGAGCGGCTGCTGTCCCGGTGACAGGCTGGTGACGATCCAGTCGCCGGCGGCGGCGGTATTGACCGTTTCGCTGCCGTTCCAGCGGGTCTCGACCGTCTCCGCCACCCGTGCCTGCCGGGCGGCGACGTAGCCAATCTTGCGCGCCCGCAGCACCGCCACCGACAATCGCGACGCAAGCTCCTCGAAGTCCCGCGCCGTCATCTGGTGCCGGGCGACGAATCGGCCCTGTGCGGTTGATGCCATGACTGCGCTCCGCCTGCTGCCCAAGCCTGCCTTCGGCGGCGGCATCCAATGAAGGTAGTCATGGAACGGCCGCTGCGCCAGAGCGGAGCCCCCTAGTTGGCCGATGGCTCGACGGGCCTCCTGGCAGGCCGGCGCGACGATGCGGAATCGTCCTTTACTGTCGTCTCCGCAGGGAACAGCGCGCGCGACATCGACCGGCACGTCTCACGCAGCTCGCCGCCCAGCCGTTCCAGATCGGCCGCGGCGTGCTGCCCCGATATGGTGATGCCGCTGAGGCCGAACCGCGGCTTGCCGCCAAAATCCGCGACGATCGCGCCGACGGTCTGGATGCCCTTGTAGAGCTGGCCGTTGTCGCGCGCAAAGCCGCGCTGACGGGCGCGCGCGACATCGGCGCGGTAGCTATCGAACGTCGGTGCCTGCTGCCAGCGCAGCCCTTGAAAGCGCTGACGCAGCTCCGCCTCGGGCAACTCGAGAGCGGCCGCGACGCAGCGTCCGACTGCGCCGATCAGCGCCGGCAGGCGCGAGCCGACACGGGCATCGACCCGGACCGCCTGCTCGCTGTAGGCGCGATCGACCAGCACCATGTGCCCGTCGTCGGTCATGCGCCACAGCACGATCAGCATCGCGTAGTCGGCGGCGAGCCGCTCCATCTCCGGATGCACCAGCGCCACCTGGCTGACGCCGACGAACCCGGCCGCGAGCTCCGCCAGCGCCAGCCCCAGGCGATAGGTCTTGTCGCCGTGGTCGAGCGCGACGAAGCCGAGGCGGGTCATCGTCTTCAGGATGTTGAACGTCGTCGACGGACTGATCCCGGTCGCCCGCGCAATGGCCGCGACGCCACGCGGTTCGGGCGTGCCTCCGAGGAACTGCAGGATGCGAACGGCATTCACCACCGCACCGACGTCACCCTGCTCGCGATCCAGAATCGTCATTCACGATGCCGATTGCCATTCCGTCCATGGAATGCGTAGACTGCGACCCGCCGGCTGGCAAGCACTAGCGATCGGGAGAAAGTGATGACGGTATCGCCCGGACCAGGTCCCGAAGCGCAGTTCAAGGCGTTCCTCGGGCAGGGCCGTTTCATGATCCAGCGCAGCCGGTCGACCGGACGGCACACTTTCTACCCGCGCGTAGTCATCCCGGGCAGCGGCGAGAGCGACCTCGAGTGGGTCACAGCCTCGGGCATGGGCACGGTCCACGCCATCACCGTCAATCGGTCGAAGGACTCGTCCTACAACATCGCCATCGTCGAGCTGGACGAAGGTCCGCGCATGATGAGCCGGATCGACGGCGTCGAGACCGTGCCGATCGGCACCAGGGTCAAAGCTCGCATCACCGAAATGAAGGATGGACCGGCGGTCGTGTTCGTCGTGGCGGCCACCGCCGGGAGGTCGTGAAATGGCCGCGACCCACAAATGCCACCCACTCAAGGGCAAGACCGCGATCGTCGGCATCGGGGCGGCCGGCTGGGGCGAGGCGCCTGGCCGGTCGGCAACCGAGCTGATGGCGGAAGCAGCGCTCGCCGCCATCGGCGATGCCGGCCTCACCCTCTCCGACATCGACGGCATCTGCGCGGCAACCAGCACCCACGCCTTCCCGACGCTGACCGTCGCCGAATACCTCGGCATCAAGCCGACGTTCTTCGACGGCACCAACATCGGCGGCTCGTCGTTCGAGATGCATCTGCTGCAGGCGGCGCTGGCGCTCGATGCGGGGCTCTGCAATGCCGTGCTCGTCTGCTACGGCTCCAACCAGCGCACCGCCGGCGGCAGGCTCGTCTCGATGAGCGAGCCGCAATGGCACGAAACCCCGTATTCGCCGCGCCATCCGATCACCGCCTACGCATTGGCGGCCAGTCGCCACATGCACCAGTACGGCACGACGCGCGAGATGCTGGCCGACATCGCGGTGGCAGCCAGGCAGTGGGCCAATCTCAATCCGATGGCCTTTGCCCAGGGTCCGCTTACGCGGGACGACGTGCTGGCGAGCCGCATGGTCAGCGATCCGCTGTCGTCGCGCGACTGCTGCCTCGTCACCGACGGCGGCGCGGCTTGCATCATGGTGCGTGCCGATCGTGCGCGCGATCTGCCGCGGAAGCCCGTGTACCTGCTCGGCGCCGCCGGCGCGCATTCGCACCGCTCGATCACCCAGATGAAGGATCTCACCGTTTCAGCGGCGGCTGAAAGCGGCCCTCGCGCCTTCGATATGGCCGGTCTCGGCCGCGACGACGTCGACCTCGTCATGCTGTACGACGCCTTCACGATCACCACCTTGATGTTTCTCGAGGACCTCGGCTTCTGCCCGAAGGGCGAAGGCGGACGCTTCGTGCAGGGCGGCAGGATCGCGCCGGGCGGCAAGCTCGCGGTCAATACCAGCGGTGGCGGATTGTCGTGCGTGCATCCGGGCATGTACGGCCTGTTCCTGATCCATGAGGCGGTGACGCAGATTCGCGGCGACGCCGGCGCGCGCCAGATCAAGGATTGCGATGTCGCGCTTTGCCACGGCAATGGCGGCACATTCTCGAGCCAGGTGACCGCGCTGCTCGGCAGCGCCGCGACCGTGTGAGCGGCGGCAGGGGCACAGCAATGGGGAGGACGACTGCGGATGACCCGGCCCTTCTGATGCCACGCATGCCGGCGCCGTCGTCGGCTGTTCGAGCAATCCACTCGGCATTGGCGGTCCGACCGTGACCGCGCTCGGTCGACTCCAATCCGTTGCGTGCGCGTGCCGCGGGAAAAGCGTCTTCGCCGCCGACGCGGTCATCGAGATCGGGAGCTGAAATGGCGATCGACTACCGGCACTTGCTGAACTATCCAATTCCCGAGGTGCGCCAGCGCCTGTCCAAGCGCGACTGCATCCTCTACGCACTCTCGGTCGGTCTCGGCCAGGATCCACTCGACGAACGCCAGCTCGACTTCGTCGACCACCATCGGGCCCTCGCCGCCGCTCCGTCGATGGCGGTGGTGATGTGCCATCCCGGTTTCTGGCTGCGAAATCCAGATACCGGCGTCGATGCCGTTCGCCTGGTGCACGGCGAGCAGGGCATCGAGCTGAAGCGCCCGCTGCCGATCGAAGGCGAGATCGTCGGCAGGACGCGCGTCACCGGTCTCATCGACAAGGGCGCCGGCAAAGGCGCGCTGATGTATTCCGAGAAGGAGCTGCGCGCCGCCTCCACCGGCGACCTGATCGCCGTCACCCGCTCCACCGTGTTCCTGCGCGGCGACGGCGGCTTCGGCGGCCCGGCCGGACCGGTGCGCGAGCCGAATGCGATGCCGGACGGCGATCCCGACCTTTCGATCGACCTGGCAACCCGTCCCGAGCAGGCGCTGCTCTACCGGCTCAATGGCGACGACAATCCGTTGCATGCGGACCCGGCGGTCGCCGCCAAGGCCGGCTTCCCCCGCCCCATCCTGCATGGACTGTGCACGCTCGGCGTCGTCACGCATGCCCTGCTGCGTGGCCTGGCGAGCTATGACGCGGAGCGGTTCAGGTCGCTCGATCTCAGGTTCTCCGCGCCCGTCTACCCGGGCGAGACCATTCGCACCGAGATGTGGCGCAGCGGCGCCTTCCGCGCCCGGGTCGTCGAGCGTGACATCGTCGTCGTCAACAATGGACGCATCGTATTGGGAGGATGAGAGCCATGGGCAACAACCGACTGCTCGACGGCAAGGTTGCGATCGTGACCGGGGCAGGTGGTGGCATCGGCCGCGAGATCGCCACGGCGATGGCAGCGGCTGGCGCCAGCATCCTCGTCGCCGACATCGGCGTGTCGCTGACCGGCGAAGGCGGCTCGGGCACGCCTGCCGAGCAGACGAAGCAGATCATTGAGCAGCGCAGCGGAAAAGCCGCGATCTCGACCGACAGCGTCGCTGATTGGACGAGCGCGCAGCGCATCGTGCAGGCGGCGATGGATGCCTTCGGCCGGATCGATATCGTGGTCAACAACGCCGGCATCCTGCGCGACGTGATCTTTCACAAGATGACGCCCGAGGACTGGCTTTCGGTGATCAACGTGCATCTCAACGGCTCGTTCTTCGTCAGCCGCGCGGCGGCGGAGCATTTCCGCAAGCAGGAGAGCGGCGCCTACGTGCACATGACGAGCACGTCGGGTCTCGTCGGCAACTTCGGCCAGGCCAACTATTCCGCCGCGAAGCTCGGCATCGCAGCGCTGTCGAAGTCGATCGCGCTCGACATGGCCCGCTACAACGTGCGCTCCAATTGCATCGCGCCGTTCGCCTGGAGCCGCATGACCAATTCGATACCGGCCGAAACGCCGGAACAGAAGGCGCGCGTCGCCCGATTGCAGCAGATGACGCCGGACAAGAACGCGCCGCTGGCGGTGTTCCTCGCCTCCGACGCGGCCGGCGCAGTGACAGGCCAGATCTTCGCCACGCGCATGAACGAGATCTTCCTGATGAGCCAGAGCCGCCCCGTTCGCAGCGTGCATCGCAGCGACGGCTGGACACCGCAGACGATCGCCGAGCATGCGCTTCCGGCCTTGAAGCCCGCCCTGCTGCCGCTCGACCGCAGTCAGGATGCGTTTTCCTGGGACCCGATCTAGGCACATCGCCGCGACCGCCTGCCGGGCTGCGGCAGTACGCCCATTGGGGCGATGGACAGTGTTCGGCTACGGTCCGGCGCAATCAATTGCGCGCCCGATCCGAGGTCGACGTGAGCGACGAAGCCCATCGTGCCGAAATCGTGCAGCGCCGAGCCGCTGCAACCGCCGCCGTGCAGGCCAGGACCGGCATCGACGAGGACATGATCCGCCGCCTCGTGCACGGCTTCTACGACCGCGTCCGCGCCGACGAGATGCTTGGACCCGTGTTCGAGGCGCGGATCGCCAACTGGACGCCCCATCTCGCCCAGATGTGCGCGTTCTGGTCATCGGTGACGCTGATGACCGGGCGCTATCACGGCCGCCCGATGCAGAAGCATGCTCCACTCCCGGTCGGCGCAGCCCACTTCGATCGCTGGCTGGCGCTATTCGATCGCGCCGCGCGCGAGCTGTGCCCGCCCGAGGCGGCCGAATTGTTCATCGAGAAGGCGCACATGATCGCCGACAGCCTCGAGACCGGCATCGGCGTGCATCGCGGCCTGATGCTGGCAAAGGGCCAGCGCCTGCCGCCGGTGGCGGGCGCCTAGTGTGATGATTCCGAAGTCCGCAACCAACGTGCGGCACCGCCGAGCAGCGGACTTCGGAATCTGAATCACACTAGAATCAACGCTTCGCTAGTGTCCTTGTCGATCGCGAAGTTCGTATTCTGCTTGCCGCACATGGTGACGAAATTCGCGATCGGGACACTAGACGCTTGCCGCCGCTCCGGCCACCAGCGCGGCTGCCGCGAGCACCTATACCGGCTGGTAGCGCTCGACCGTCTGCTCGATCGCTCCGAAGATCGAGTGTCCCTGCGCAGCCTTCATCTCGATCCGCACGACATCTCCATACTTCATGAACGGCGTCACCGGCTTGCCGCTCTTGATCGTCTCGATCATGCGCAGCTCGGCGATGCAGGCGTAGCCATCGCCGCCGTCGGCGATCGAGCGTCCTGGCCCGCCGTCATTCCCCTTGTTCGACACCGTGCCGGAGCCGATGATCGAGCCGGCGGTGAGAGGTCTCGTCCTGGCCGCGTGGGCGATGAGCGTGCCGAAGTCGAAGGTCATGTCGCGTCCGGCATTCGGCCGGCCGAACAGACGCTTGCTCAGCGTGGAAAGCAGCGGCAGATGCAGCTTGCCGTCGCTCCACGCATTGCCGAGCTCGTCGACGGTGACGGCCACCGGCGAGAATGCCGACGATGGCTTCGACTGGAAGAAGCCGAAGCCCTTGCCGAGCTCGGCCGGAATGAGATTGCGCAGCGACACGTCATTGACCAGCATCACCAGCAGGATCTTCGAAAGCGCGGTCTCGCGCGAGGCCCCCATCGGCACGTCGTCGACGATGACGGCGACCTCGCCCTCGAAATCGATGCCATAGGCCTCGTCGGCGACGCGGATCGGCTCGCGCGGGCTCAAGAACGCGTCCGAGCCGCCTTGATACATGAGCGGATCGGTCCAGAACGACGCCGGCATTTCGGCGCCGCGCGCCTTGCGGACGAGCTCGACGTGGTTGACGTAGGCCGAGCCGTCGGCCCACTGATAGGCGCGCGGCAGGGGGCTCAAGCAATGACGCTCGTGAAACCGCTCGAACGGGACCGAACCGTGCTCGAGCTGCTCCGCCAGGCCATCCAGCTTGTGCGCGAGCCTCGCCCAGTCGTCGAGCGCGGCTTGCAGGGTCGGCGCGATCATCTCAGCCGACACGCATCGCGTCAGATCGCGCGAGACGACGACGAGATAACCGTCGCGTGAGCCATCCTTGATCGTTGCCAGCTTCATGTGCGCCGCACCTCGGTGTTCGTGGATCGAGGTGAGAGGCTACACATTGCGCCGCCTGTGTAAACGGCCTAGATCAAATGCGCACCGGAACACCGGTCCGCCGGTTGGTGGCTCGCCGCCGCTGCCGAATCGAGCGCAGCCCCACCGTTCCGCGAGCGGGCTGCGGCCTCAGTTGACCGAATTGCCCGAAGTTGCCGAGACCTTGCCTGGAGCGGCGGTCGCCGGCGCCGGCTCCAGCATGTTGGTGCCCATCTTCTGGACCTCGAGGACGGCAAGGCTTCGATCGGCAAGACCGTCCGGCCGCAGGCGAACCGGTCCGTCCGCTCCGCTGAAGCCACCCGGCCGCGTGAGCGTGCCGGCCGTAAAGCGTGCGCCAGGCGGGCTGCTCGAAAGCTGAACCGCCATGCTGACGGCGTCATAGCTCAAGGTCGCTATGCGCGGCGGGGCGCTGCCGAACGTGCGTCCGAAGCGCTCGGAGAAGTCCTGCCAGCCGCGCGGTTCCGGTGCCGGGAACCACCCGCCGACCAAAGCCGCTTCCCGGCCGATGCCCGGAAAGTCCCAGGCGCCGGTGCCGAGCAGCTTGACCCGCGACGTATCCATGCCGGCATAATTGATCAGCGGCCCGAGGCTGGCGAGCGCTTCAGGACCACCCGGTACGAATACCGCCTCCACCGGCTCGCCATCCTCGTCCGACCGCTTCATCGCATCGATGAGCCGTCGCGTCGGCTCGAGCGCTGCATTGCCCTGCGACGCATACATTTCGATCGCCTTCAGCGAGCCGCCATTGGCCGCCACTGCCCGCCCGAAGGTATCGGCCATCGACCGGCCGTAGGCATCGTCCGGCACCAGGGCGGCGAACCGCTTGCGGCCCTGCGCGACGCTATAGGCGACGATACGATTGATGTCCTGCGTCACCAGGAAGCTCATCAGGTACACGCCGTGCCCTGCCACTTGCGTGTCGTTCGAAAATGCGACCACGGGGATGTTCGCCCGCTGCGCCACCGGCGCGACCGCTTTGACCGAGGCCGCGAACAGTGGCCCGATGATCAACTCCGCACCTTCCCTGACCGCCTCCTCCGCGGCCGAGGCGGCGCCTTGCGGCGTGCCCTGGTCGTCCTTGACGATGAGCTGAAGGTTCGAGCTGCCGCCATCGAACAGCGCCATCTCGCCGGCCTGCTTCATGCCCTTGGCGATTGCCGCGGTCTGGCCGGACGCCGACAGCGGCAGCAGCAATGCGACCTTCGCGACCTGCTCGTTGGCGCGCGCAGCGGCCGGCTTGCGCGTCGCCCCATCGGTCGCCACCGCGGTGCTCGGCTTGGCCGCGCCGGCCGCCAGCGGCGGATCGGCGGACGGTCCGGCGCAGCCCGCAAGCAGCATCGCCAGCACGATGCCGGACGCGACCTCGATGTCGAAGATCCTGCGTATCGCCCGCACTCTTCCCTCAAAATGATTGCCCGGTACCGCCCCGGCGGCGCGAGCCTGTCGCGACCAAATACCGTCTGCCGCAAGCGATCCTTGCACACCAGCCCAAATATGCAACAACGGGCGCCGAATTGCCTATATGTCGCATCGAAGCCGTCGCAGCGCCCGAGTTGTTCACATCATGAGCAGTGATCGAGCCGACCACAGTTCCGCGATCTCACAGCGTGTTAGCGCCGAGTTGGCCCGGCTGTCGGCGAAACCGCTCGCGCCGGGGCTGCACATCGTCGCCACGCCGATCGGCAACCTTGGCGACATTACCCTGCGCGCGCTCTCGACGCTGGCGCAGGCCGACGTCGTCTACTGCGAGGATACCCGGCACAGCCGGACGCTGATCTCGCACTTCGGCCTCAGCGCCACCACGTACCCCTATCACGAGCACAATGCCGACCAGGAACGCCCGCGGATCCTCGCGCGCCTCGCGGCCGGCGAGCGCATTGCGCTGATCAGCGATGCCGGGACGCCGCTGATCTCCGATCCCGGCTACAAGCTCGCCCGCGAGGCGATCGCGGCGGGCCACGGCGTCTACTCCATTCCCGGACCCTGTGCGGCGATCGCCGCTCTCGCCGTCGCCGGGCTGCCGACCGATTGCTTCCTGTTCGCTGGCTTCCTCCCGGCCAGGAGCGGCCAGCGGCAGGCCCGCCTCAAGGAGCTGGCCGCGATCAAGGCGACGCTCGTCCTCTACGAGGCGCCGACCCGCGTCGCCGAGACGCTGGCCGATGTGTGCGCCGTCCTCGGCGACCGTCCGTGCGCGATTGCCCGGGAGCTGACCAAACTGCACGAGGAGGTGCGTCGCGGCACGGCATCGGAGCTGATGGCGTCGCCGGATCTTGCCGCCTTGCGCGGTGAGGTCGTCATCGTCATCGGCGCCGCCGTCAGGGCCGACGTCTCGGACGAGGACATCGCGGCCGCACTCGACATCGAAATGCGCTCCGCCTCGACCCGCGACGCGGTCCGCACCGTCGCCGAGAGACTTGGCGCGGCCAAGTCGCGCGTGTACGATCTGGCGGTATCGATCCGGCGCGACCGGCACTGACGCGTACAAGACAGCGGATCGGAAGGAACGCCAATGGCAGGGGCAGCGACGCGGCGAACGACGCCCGCCACCGAGCGGTGGCCGGACGGTGTGCGCCTGGCGCGCGGCCGGGCGGCGCGGGCATCGCGGCGGGCAGCAACCGCCAATCATGCGGCGCGTGCGATCGACAGGCGCCACATGCGCGGCATGCTCGCCGAATTCGCCGCGGCGGCCCTGCTGGTGTTGAAGGGCTATCGCATTCTCGACCGGCGCCACCGCGGACGCTCGGGCGAAATCGACATCATCGCCGTGCGCAACCGGCGGCTCGCGTTCGTCGAGGTCAAGTATCGCCCGACCATGGCCGAGGCGTCGGCGTCGATCTCGGACCGGCAGGCCGCCCGCATCGCCGACGCGGCCGAGCATTGGGTGTGGCGGCACCCGCGCTATCGCGACCATGAGATCGGGCTCGACGCGGTCCTGGTGACACGCTTCGGTCTGCCGAGGCATGTCGCCAATGCGTTGCAGCCGACTTGACCTGGCGGCGACGGCACCCAATCTCGACAACGGAAATCCAGCAATTCAATCGAGGAAGCGGCTCATGGGCCTCAAGATCGCCTGTCAAATGGATCCGATCGAACGCGTCGACATCAGCGGCGATTCGACCTTTGCCATGCTGCTGGAAGCGCAGGCGCGCGGACATCAGACATTCTATTACACGCCGGACCGGCTGTCGCTCGACGGCGGCACGCTGAGGGCGACCGGCGCGACGGTCACGGTCCGCGACCGGAAGGGCGATCATTTCACGCTGTCCGACCCGCGCACGGTCGATCTGTCATCGATGGACGTGGTGCTGCTGCGGCAGGATCCGCCGTTCGACATGAGCTACATCACGACGACGCATCTGCTCGAGCGGCTGCCGGCCTCGACGCTGGTGGTCAACAATCCGCGCGAGGTGCGCAACGCGCCGGAGAAGATCTGGGTGCTCGATTTCCTCGACCTGATGCCGCCGACGCTGGTCGCCCGCAACGCCGAGGAGATCAGGGCCTTCCGCGACAAGTACAAGGACATCATCGTCAAGCCGCTGTACGGCAACGGCGGCGCCGGCGTGTTCCGGCTGCAGCCGGGCGACACCAATCTCGGCGCCCTGCTCGAGATGTTCCACGCCGCCAATCGCGAGGCCGTGATGGTGCAGCAATACCGCCCCGAGGTGCGCGAGGGCGACAAGCGCATAATTCTGATCGACGGCGAGGTCGCCGGTGCGATCAATCGCGTGCCTTCCGAAGGCGAGACGCGGTCCAACATGCACGTCGGCGGCAAGCCGATACCGACCGAGCTCACCGCGCGCGACCGCGAAATCTGCGATCGGCTTGGGCCCGAGCTCAAGCGCCGTGGACTGATCTTTACCGGCATCGACGTGATCGGACCGTACCTGACGGAGATCAACGTCACCTCGCCGACCGGCATCAGGCAGGTCAAGGCGTTCGGCGGCGCCGACATCGCTTCGCTGATCTGGGATGCGATCGAGCGACGCTGCAGGCGCTGAGGCCGAAGCGGCTCAGTGCTGCAGCAGCTTCACCCGCTTGTCGAGCACGTCCAACACGCGAGCGAGCTCGTGGCCGCGCTTGAGGATCAACCCGCTGGCGGCAATCACGCTGTAGGCGCCCTGCTTGCGCGCGTGCCTCGGAGATTTCTCGATAGTGTAGAGCGGGCATTCGCTGGACCGGCGATAGACCGAGAACACGGCCCGCTCGCGCCCGAGGTCGATCGCATAGTCGCGCCATTCGCCGGCGGCCACCTTGCGACCGTAGAGGTTCAAGATCTGATTGAGCTCCTGCCGGCTGAACGCGACTGATTGCGGTGTCGAGGACTGATTGCCCGATACGGCGGTCAGCCCCCCCGCGCCTGGAGTGGTGGTGGGCACCAGACGCGGACGAAACGCTATCGGGTCCTGTTCGCTCAAGGGCGCCTCCTGGCAATGTTCACAAAATTGTCGCGCGAAGCCGGCGGGAGTTCAAGAGAGCATGTCTGAAACAATTCGCAACAAACTTCACGACGACGAGCGGCGCGAACCGCGATCACCAAAAGACCGCCCGAACATCACCTTCAAGTCGCTGTCCGGCCGAGTTCGCGCCGCAAATCGCGGGCAATACTGATCGTGTTGCCGCTGGTCCCGGTCTTGGGTTTGGCAGCTCTGGATCCATCAGCCCCCCCCCAAGCCCCCTGGGGTTGCGAATTTGGGATCGAGCCGGCGGCAACGTGCCCTGTCCCTGAGAACCGGCCCTTCCCCAGGCCGCGTGTCCTCTCCTGCAAGAAGCCCGGCGCGCCCCTCGCCGGGCTTTTTGTATTGGCGCACGGGCTTGCACAGCCGCGGCCGAGATCACGGCCCGGGCGTCGCCCACGTCGCCGCGAGGATCGGCCCGCCGATGCCCTGCTGGAGGAGGACCGCATAGCGGTCGCCGGCGCTGCCGGATAGCGTCGCCGTGTGCTGCCTGATGGTGGCCGGCGCGCCGCTCCACATGCCAAGCGGCACCAGGTCGCGAACGACGTTGTAGTAGGTGAGGGAATGACCGCGATTCTCGCCGGCGCGGACGTCCACCTTTGCCACTGCCTGGACCACGGCGAGCCAGATCGTCGCATCGTCGACCGGCTGCGTCGAACGCGGCATCTCGATCGTGATCGTGGCGTCAGCGACGGTGGCGTGCAGTGCGGCAACGGCCGAGCCGGCTCGAGCGAGCGCAACGGCAGCCTCGATCTCGGCCTTGGCCGAGCCGATCACGTGCTGGCGACCATTGACCACGATTTGCGGCGTATAGACCTTCCCGTCACCGCGCAACTTGGCATACGCCCGCTGCCGTTTCGAGAACTTGGGGCTGGCCAGCGTATCCTTCCAGCCGAGATAGTCCCAATAGTCGACCGGCATGCTGAGCGCGACGACGTCGCTTCGGGTCGCCAAATCCTTGAACAAGGCGTCGGCGGCGGGGCACGACGAGCAGCCCTGGCTGGTGAACAGCTCGATCACCACCGGGCTGGCGGCTTTGGCCGGATCCGACGTCTGGGCCGATGCCGACCCGGTTATCAAGGAGATCACAGCGAGCAGCGCTGTCAGATGCCGTCCAATCATTGAAGTCCCAGTCCTGCTGCCCGAATGGCGGCACGTGCGAAGTACAAATGATATCGATTTATGCGCGATGAATTGCGAGTAACGATTGGGTGACGCAGGCAGCCATCCGGCCGGCGCCGTGATCGCCACTATGACGTTCCGGAATCCCTCGCACCTGAACAAACGCTCAGCAATCCGACACATTGACGACCGGCCTGCGCCCAACTTCGAGCGCCGTCGCGGGCGACTTTCCCGGCGTCAACAATTCGTGACGCCAACCCCCAGAAGTCGTGCCGTGCTGAAAGATATCAAAGACCTGGACATGCCACCTCCGCATCCAGGAGAAATCCTCCGCGAGGACATGCTGCCGCGACTGCGGCTCGGTGCCGATGGCCTCGCGGTGAGGCTTGGCGTGCCAACCGACGCGATCACCGACCTGCTCGACGAGCGCCGCCCGGTCACCATCGATATCGCGACGAGGCTCGCTGCGGCGTTCGGTCACTCCGTCCGCTTCTGGCTCGGTTTGCAAACGCAATACGACCGCTGGCTCGCTTGCGGCGCAAAGCAGACTGCCTGAGTCGGATAAGGACCGCCTCAGCTGCCAAGCGCCACGCCGAGCTCCTTCTCGACCCACTGGGCGGTCCGGTCGAGCGCGCGAGTGAGAGCGTCGAACGTCTGGTTGATCTCGTCGGCGGTGATCACCAAAGGTGGGCATATAGCGATCGAATCGCCGGCGACCGCGCGACAGATGAGCCCCTCCTCCTGGGCGAAGGCGACGACCTTGCCGCCGACGCCCTGCCTGGCATCGAAGCTTTCCTTGCTGCGCTTGTTCTTTACCAGCTCGACCGCGCCGATGAGACCGATGCCGCGCGCCTCGCCGACCAGCGGGTGACCGGTGAGCGCCCTCAGCCGTGACAGGTAGACCGGCGACACCGTCTGCACGTGCCGGACAATGTTGATGCGCTGGTAGATCTCGATCGCCTTGTTCGCCACCGCGCAGGCGACCGGATGGCCGGAGTACGTGAACCCGTGCGCGAACACGCCGAGCTTCCTGCTTTCATCGACCAGCGCCTGATAGACCGGCTCGGAAACCGTGATCGCGCCGAGCGGCACATAGGCAGAGGTGATCGCCTTGGCCATCGAGACGGTATCGGGGCGGATCTGGAACGTTTCCGAGCCCCACCAGTTGCCGGTGCGGCCAAAGCCGCAGATCACCTCATCGGCAATCATCGCGATGTCGTGCCTGGTCAGCACCGCCTGGATCTTCTCGAAGTAGGTCCGCGGCGGGATGATTACGCCGCCGGCCCCTTGAATCGGCTCCGCGATGAACGCCGCGATCGTCTCCGGTCCCTCCCTGTGGATCAGGTCCTCGAGGTTTCTGGCAAGGCGGGTGGCGAAGTCCTCCTCCAACTCGCCAGGCTCGGCGTTTCGCCAGTGATGCGGGCACTCGGCGTGGACGACGCGGGCCATCGGCAGGTCGAAGTCGGTATGGAAAATCGGCAGTCCGGTGAGGCTCGCCGAGGCGATCGTCACGCCGTGATAGCCGCGCATCCGGCCAATGATCTTCTTCTTGCCGGGCTTGCCGCGGGCGTTGTTGTAATACCACTGCAGCTTGATCTGCGTGTCGTTCGCCTCGCTGCCGGAGCTGGTGAAGAACACCTTCGAGGTCGGTGCCGGCGAGATCTCCTTGATCTTCTCCGCCAGCGCGATCGCCGGCTCGTGGCTGCGGCCGCCGAAAAGGTGGGTGAATGACAGCTTCCGCATCTGATCGGCCGCCGCCTGGATCAGCTCCTCGTTGCCGTAGCCCAGTCCGGTGCACCACAGTCCCGCCAATCCCTCGATGTAGCGCTTGCCGTCGGTGTCGTAGACGTAGACGCCCTGCGCGCGATCGAGCACCAGCGGACCGGTCACCCGATGAGTTGCCAGATTCGTCGTCGGGTGAAGCAGGGTCTCGACATCGCGGGTCTCGAAATTGGTAAGCTGCCGCATGGCGGTTTGTCCCCAGGTTTTTGGCCGCAATGGCCGGGCAAGGTAGCTTCGATCGATTGCGTTGGCAAAAGCTCGCCAGTGCTCGTGATATCACGCCGGCATCTGGCCGAGTGTGATATGTGGAACCTCTCGTCGATTCAAGGATGCCGGACGAATACAGGCGATGGCCCTGAAGCTGCCAGACGATCAGAAGGGATGGAGCCGCTGGACGGTGCGATTGGCGCTGTTCAGCGCGGCGATGACCGCCGTCGCGGTGGTCTCCCACCGCATCTTCGGAATGCCGACGCCGGTGGCACTCAACATTGTCGCGGCGGCGCTCGCCCTGTCCGGCGTCACGCTCCTCGTCGGCATCGTGGCGCTGCAACGAATATGGCGCCGCGGCATCGGCGGCGGGGTCGCCACGATGTTCGGCATGCTGGTCGCCGGCGGGCTGATCCTATGGCCGCTGGCCTTTTGGCCGGTCGCACGAAGCCTGCCGCGCATCAACGACGTAACGACCGACACGCAGTCGCCGCCGCAATTCATCGCCCTCGCCAAGGCCCGGCCGGCCTGGGCGAACAGCGCCGAGTACCCGGGCGCGGTGGCCGCGACGGCGCAGGCGAGCGCCTATCCGGACTTGCGCTCGTTCCAGATCGACCGGCCGGTAGAGGAGGCGTACGAGCTCGTGCTGGCCGCATTGAACTCGAAGACGATGAAGTTCAAGCCGGTGAGCGAGGATCCGCCGAAGGGCAGATACGGGCAGCCGGGCTGGATCGAGGTGGTCGACCGCACGCTGGTGCTCGGCTTCACCGATGATGTCGTGATCCGGGTGGATGGCGACACCAAGACCTCGCGCATCGATGTCCGCTCTGCCTCGCGATACGGCAGTCACGATCTCGGCCGCAACGCACAGCGCGTCCGCCGCATCCTCAAGGAGGTCCAGGCGCAGTTCGAGGCCACCATGCCCAGCGCCGACGGCCAGCGCGTCGTCCGGCTGCGGCGTGGATCGAAAGCGCTGGTGCCTAAACGGCAAAAAGAGGCTGATCGAACGACGGCGGCCCGTCGCAGCGGACCAACCCCCGCGAAATCAGATACTCAACGTGGGCCTGTACCGAAAGACAGGCAGCCGTCACGAGACGCCCGTCAAGGTCCTGGTACACGCGGCTGACGATATCGCGAACGTTGTTGGTGCCGTCGCGAATTGCACCCAGAATGGCCTGTTCGCGCCACGTCCGGTGCACGATGAACGCCTTGACGACGCGACCCGGATTGTCGATCCGCCCGCCGTGCCCCGGAAGATAGAGATCGTCCTCCTTCGCCCGGCCAAGGAGCAGGTCGAGCGAGTTCATGTAATCGGCCATGTTGCCCTCGGGCGGCGCCACCACGGTCGTGTTCCACGCCATCACGTGATCGCCGGAGAACAGCAGCCGCCGGTCGGCCAGCGCGAAGCAGAGGTGATCGGGCGCGTGCCCCGGCGTGTACACCGCCTCGAGCGTCCAGCCGGGACCGCTCACGCGATCGCCGGCCCGCATCACGATGTCCGGCCGGAAATCCTGGTCGACGAACTCCGCGCCCGACGGGCTGGCGCGGATGTCTCCAGGCGTGAGCGCCGTCCGCCCGTAGCCGCACGTTACCGCACCGGTCGCTCGCAGCACCTTTGCCAGCCCGTCCGTATGATCGCGATGGGTGTGGGTGATCAGCACGTGGGTGATCGGGCGGCCGCCGGCGGCCCGCAGGATCGCCTCGATATGGGCGTCATCGTCCGGCCCCGGATCGATCAGCGCCAGCTCGTCGGTGCCGACCAGATACGTATTCGTGCCCTTGAAGGTGAACGGCCCGGGATTGCCGGCGACGAGTCGACGAACGCCGGGCGCCAGCTCCGCCGCCACGCCATACTCGAATTCCATGGTCTTCTTGAAGGTAAGCTCGGCTGACAACGGTGCTCTCCCCGGGTTCAGGTGCTCTGCCGCTCCCACTCGAGCGTGCGATGCTGGTTGATGCCCTGCCACGCCCGCGGCGGCGGCACCAGGATCATGCGCGCGGCCTCGAAGCGAACGACGCGGATCTGCTCGCCGCCGATCCAGTGCGGGTTGGACGATGCATCGACCAGCGTGACGAGTTGCTCGCCGTCGAAGGTGAAATTGCCGGCATAGGAATTGAACTCGCGAACCGTTTCGCCGGCCGGCAGCGATGGGCGACCATCGCACAGCACGGCCATCATGCGGCCGTCAACGCCGAAGATCACTATTCCCTGCGGTTTCGGCCCATATGGCGCCCGCATTGGTCGTCCCTGGTCGTCGACGGCCCGCGTCGCAACGAGCCGCCAGGTGCCGATCAGGCTGCTGATCCGCGCGAAGGTCATGCCGGCGCCTCGATCACCTTGCCGCCGATCAGCCGCATGCGACCGCGCACATGGGCGACGATCGTCCGAGGCTCGCCGTCGCCGCGATCGATCCACAGCGTGACGTCGAGCAACGCATTGCGGCCGTGGCGGTAGATTTCCCTGGCCTCCGAGATCACCCGGTCGCCGAGTTGCGGCGAGGCCAGCATCTCGATCGTGGCGCCTGCCGTCACCGCGCGCTCGTTGTGGGCGTTGCAGGTGAAGCCGAACGTCATGTCGGCCAGCGCGAAGATCATGCCGCCGTGCAATGTGTCGAACGTGTTGGTGAGCTCCCGCCGCACCACCATGGCGAACCTGGAATAGCCCCGCTCAGCCTCCAGCACTTCGATATCGAGCAGCTGGAAGACCGCGTTGCGCTTTGCCATGAGACGCGATCACCTCGCGCGGCGATGGCCTGGCGTGCGCGGCCCGACCACCCGGCATTATTTCTTGTCCGCGTTGTTGAGGCGCGCGATCAGGCTCGAGGTATCCCAGCGGCTGCCGCCCATCTTCTGCACCTCGGAGTAGAACTGGTCGACCAGCGCCGCGACCGGCAGGCTCGCGCCATTGCGGCGCGACTCGTCGAGGCAGATCGACAGGTCCTTGCGCATCCAGTCGACGGCGAAGCCGAAGTCGAACTTGCCGGCCTCCATCGTCTTCCAGCGGTTCTCCATCTGCCAGGAACCCGCCGCGCCCTTGGCGATCGTCTCCATCACCGCCGGGACGTCGAGGCCGGCCTTCTGCGCGAAGTGGATGCCCTCCGCCAGCCCCTGCACCAGGCCGGCGATGCAGATCTGATTGACCATCTTGGTCAGCTGGCCAGCGCCTGCCGGTCCGATCAGGGTGGTCATGCGCGCGTAGTTGGCGATGATCGGCTGGGCGCGCTCGAATACGGGCTTCTTGCCGCCGACCATGACCGTCAGCACGCCGTTCACGGCACCGGCCTGGCCGCCCGACACCGGCGCATCGAGGAATTCGAAGCCGGCAGCGGTTGCAGCGGCGTCGAGCTCGCGCGCGGCATTCGCCGACGCCGTGGTATTGTCGATGAAGATCGCGCCCTTCTTCATGCCGGAGAAGGCGCCATCCTTGCCCGTCGTCACCGACCGCAAGTCCTGGTCATTGCCGACGCAGCAGAACACGAAATCCGCGTCCTTGGCCGCCGCCGCCGGGGTCGGCGCGGTCCGCCCGCCGCCATGCTCCTTCACCCACGCCTCCGCCTTCGCACCATTGCGATTATAGACAGTGAGGTCGTGGCCGCCCTTTTTCGCCAGGTGTCCCGCCATCGGATAGCCCATAACGCCGAGGCCAATCCAAGCAACTTTCGCCATGGTGCGTCTCCGTCAGCTGGCTGTTTGTGATTATCGGCAAGTTGCAGGCGTTCTAGCCGAAGCGGCGGCGCTTGTCAGTCCTTCACCATCGCGCGCCTGGAGGCACTGGCATGCGCGCCGTGAACCGGCTATCAGCCAAGGCGAGCACACTTTGCGGACGTGGCGAAACCGGTAGACGCAACGGACTTAAAATCCGTTGACCCAAAAGGTCGTGCGGGTTCAAGTCCCGCCGTCCGCACCATCCTCGGCACCATCCGGCAAGGCGCCTTGTCCTGGCCGCTATGCTGCGGCGAGGTTGCGCGACACGGCCTGCGCTCCTAGTTCTTGTTCCACGGGACGCAGCGCCGCCGCGACCGCAGGACGATACGAAAGACCACCATGAGCAACTTCTCCCCGCGCGAAATCGTTTCCGAGCTGGATCGCTTCATCGTCGGACAGACCGATGCCAAGCGGGCGGTCGCCATCGCTCTGCGCAATCGCTGGCGCCGCCAGCAGCTCACCGGCGACCTGCGCGAGGAGGTGCTGCCGAAGAACATCCTCATGATCGGGCCGACCGGCGTCGGCAAGACCGAGATCTCGCGGCGCCTCGCCAAGCTTGCCGGCGCGCCCTTCCTGAAGGTCGAGGCCACCAAGTTCACCGAGGTCGGCTACGTCGGCCGCGACGTCGACAGCATCGTCCGCGACCTGGTCGAGATCGGCATGACCCTGGTGCGCGAAGGCAAGCGCCGCCAGGTGCAGGCACGCGCGGAGAAGGCAGCCGAGGAACGCGTCATCGACGCATTGGTCGGCGAGTCTTCGTCACCCGCCACGCGGGAAAGCTTTCGCCGCAAGCTGCGCAACAACGAGCTCAACGACAAGGAGATCGAGATCCGCGTCGCCGACGGCAAGGGTGGCGGCCTGCCGATGTTCGAGCTGCCGGGCCAGCCGGGAAGCTCGGTCGGCATGATCAACATCGGCGAGATGCTCGGCAAGGCGCTCGGCGGCGGCGCCGCCAAGCCGCGCAAGGTGACGGTGAAGGACAGCTATGTCCTGCTGATAGCGGAGGAGAGCGACAAGCTGCTCGACAACGACCAGATCACCACCGAGGCCCTGCGCGCGGTCGAGGACAACGGCATCGTGTTTCTCGACGAGATCGACAAGATCTGCTCCCGCAGCGAGGCAGGCCGCATCGGCGCCGACGTCAGCCGCGAGGGCGTGCAGCGCGACCTGCTGCCGCTCATCGAAGGCACGACCGTCTCGACGAAGTACGGCCCCGTGAAGACCGACCATATCCTGTTCATCGCATCGGGCGCCTTCCACGTCTCGAAGCCGTCGGATCTGCTGCCCGAGCTGCAGGGCCGCCTGCCGATCCGGGTCGAGCTCCAGCCACTGGCGCGCGAGGACCTCCGGCGCATCCTCACCGAGCCGGAGGCCAGCCTGATCAAGCAGTACGTGGCGCTGATGGGCACCGAGCAGGTCACCCTCGAGTTCACCGGCGATGCCATCGACGCCATCGCCGACATTGCCGTCCAGGTCAACTCGACAGTCGAGAACATCGGCGCCAGGCGTTTGCAGACCGTGATGGAGCGGATCCTCGACGACATCTCGTTCGATGCGTCGGACCGCCCGGGACAAACCATCCGCGTCGATGCCGACTACGTCAACTCGCGCCTCGGCGATCTCGCGAAGAATGCCGATCTGTCGAAGTTCATCCTGTAGCGATGTGCCGCAAAAAAATGAGGGCGACACCTCGCGGTGCCGCCCATCGATTCGTTCCCCCGCCGGCGCCTGGCGCCGCGACCCGTCAGGTCTGCTGGATCGCGGACAATTTCCAGGACATCGCATTGGCGCCGGGATTGCGCCGGAAGGTCCACAGCTCGGTGACTTCCGAATCGCCGTTGCTGACGAGCCGGCCCGACGCGGCCTCGACCATCTTGTCGTCGATCGCGTAGCGCATGGCGACGGTCGCGTACTCGGCGCCGGGCTCACCCCAGGCCTCGGACAGATCGCCCTGCAGCAGCTTCACGCCCGCGATACGATTGACGACGCCCTTGGCAGCGTTGCTGGTCAGCTCGTCGTCGAAATAGTCGAACATCTCGCGCGTGGTGAGCGCCCGCAGCGCGCTGCGGTCCTGGCGGCCGTAGGCATTCTGGATGTTCGCCAGTAGGCGCTCGAACGAATTGAAGTCGTCGCCGGTGACATTGAGCTTGGCAAGCGCTGGTGCGCCGCCGCCGAGGTTCACGCCCTGGCGAGCGAAGTCCTGCGCCGGACGCTGCGTGGCATTGGCCGCCTGCGCGGTCGCCATCGCCATCTCGCTGCGGCGGCGGAAGAAGCTCATGGCGATCGCAACGACACCGGCAATCAGCGCCAGCTGCAGCAGGAAGCCAAGCACGCCGGCGAGCGAACCGAGCCCGCCGAACAGGCCGGCGCCCGACAGCAATCCAAACAGGCCGGCCCCGAGCAGGCCGCCCATCAGCATCGAGCCGAAGCCGCTACGCGCCGGCGACGTGGCAGCGCTCGCGGGACGCGTCGCGCTCTGGCCGGCGACCTGCGAGCCGGGCTGCGTGGTCGACTTCTGAACTGGCTGCGCGGTCCGCGGCGCGGTGTTCGTGGTCGGCGGAGCGCTGTAGGTATTGGTGCCACGGGAACCGATCGACCTGCCGCTGCCCGAGCGGGCATCGGCAGTTGCCACCGCCATGGCAAGCGCGGCGACTGCGCCAATCGCGACATAGACCGATTTCTTCAACATCGCGGTACGTTTCCTCTGCCGGTTACCCAACGAAATCTTTCGCATCGCCCGTCGTGGGCAATTATGCCCACGGCACGGACAACGCACAAAGCAGATATGGTGATGGCAACTCAGAAGTCCAGCCCAAAGCACCGGAAGCCTCAAGCTGGCGTTACCTTGCCGCTGGCGAAACAGCCCCGGTTGACGGACCATTAACCAAACGTACCTGCCTGCGGCGACAACTGGCCCCGGCGCTGGCTGCGTTCAGGCGGCGACCCGCTGCTGGCGCATCGATTCACCACGATAGCTCAAGGCTTCGGCGACATGGATGCGCCCGACCTCCTCGACCGCGTCGAGATCGGCCAGCGTACGCGCCACCTTGAGCGTGCGATGGAAGCCTCGCGCAGAAAGCTGAAGCGCATCAGCGGCTTGCCGCAGCAGTGCCGCCCCATCGGCGTCGAGCTTGACGATCTCATCGAGCAGCCGGCCCGAAACCTCGGCGTTGGTGCGAACGTTATCGACACCGAGCGCGTGCAGCCGTTCCCGCTGCCGCTCGCGCGCGGCGATGACGCGGGCACGCACCTCAGCGCTTCCCTCGCGCGGCGCCGGCAGCGACAGGTCCGAAGCCGAAACCGCCGGCACCTCGATCTGCAGATCGATGCGATCGAGCAGCGGGCCGGAGATCCGCGCCTGGTAGTCGGCGGCGCATTTCGGGCCGCGCTTGCAGGCGTGACCCGGCGAGCCGCCGCCGCACTTGCACGGGTTCATGGCCGCCACGAGCTGGATTCGGGAGGGATAGGACACCCGGTGATTGGCTCGCGCAATGACCGTCTCGCCCGCCTCCAGCGGCTGGCGCAGGCCGTCGAGCACTTGCGGCGCGAACTCCGGCAACTCGTCCAGGAACAGCACGCCCAGGTGGGCGAGCGACACCTCCCCGGGCCGCGGCCGCGAGCCGCCGCCGACCAGCGCGGCCATGCTCGCCGAATGATGCGGGCTGCGAAACGGCCGCTCGACCCGCAGCTTGCCGCCCATCAGCTCGCCAGCCAGCGAATGGACCATCGACACCTCGAGCATCTCCGCCGGATCGAGCGGCGGGAGTATCGACGGCAGCCGCGCCGCCAGCATTGATTTTCCCGAGCCTGGCGGGCCCACCATCAGCAAATTATGGCCGCCGGCGGCCGCGACCTCGAGCGCGCGCTTGGCCGTCTCCTGCCCCTTCACATCGCGCAGGTCAGGCAGGTTGCCGATGGCCTCGCGGTCGATCGCGGCGGTCGGCCGTCGCAGCGTTTGGGTGCCGCGGAAGTGGTTGATCAGCGAGATCAGATGCGGCGCGGCGATCACGTTCATGCTTTCCGCCGCCCACGCCGCCTCCGGACCACAAGCCTCCGGGCAGATCAGCCCCTTGCCCATGGCATTGGCGCCGACCGCCGCGGGCAAGGCGCCTGGGACGGCGCGGATCTGCCCATCGAGCTGCAGCTCACCGATCGCCGCGAACGCCTCGATGGCGTCGGGCGCCACCGCTCCCATCGCCACCATCATCGCCAACGCGATCGGCAGATCGAAATGGCTGCCTTCCTTGGGCAGATCGCCCGGTGCCAGGCTCACCGTGAGCCGTGTCCACGGCAGGCCGAGCCCGATTGCGTGCAACGCATTGCGAACGCGCTCGCGGCTTTCCGCGACCGCCTTGTCCGGCAGGCCGACGATCGAGAACACGTGCTTGCCGGGGGTGATCCGAACCTCGACTTGGACGGGCTTTGCCTCAATCCCCACGAATGCGACGGTGGACATCCGGCCGAACATGCGATGCTCCCAATACCCCGGCCCACCGATAGCATCGCTGTTTCACGTGAACAAGAACATTCTGTGAACACGTCAGATGAACGGCACGGTGAAGAGCATGGTGAAGCCGTTGAGCGTCGACAGCAGGCCGACCGCCGCACACACCATGCTGAACACCAGCAGCAAGGCGCCGTCGGTCACCAATGCCACCGATGCGATCACGATCGCGATCTGCAGAAATGCCTGACCGTAGTCGAAATAGGGGTCGCGACGCAGCGACTCGTCGCGCTGCTTCTCGATCGCCTTGTTGCGCACGAACAGCTGATCGAGACCCTCCTTGCCGACCGGATCGGACTTCAATCGCTCGATATCGGCCTTGCGCTCCGCGATCTTGGCCTCGACTGCCGCGCGCCCTTCCGGCGGCATGGCGGGAGTTCGTCTTGAGCAGCAGCTCGAGCTGGTCGACCGTGAGGAGGAGCGCATTGCGACGCAGGTTCTTGGCCTGGAAGAACGCCCAGCCATTGGTCGCCTCGATGTTGTAGCGGGTGGAGTCCTTGGTGGCGTTGCCGCCGCCCATCGCGCAGACTGCCAGGATCACCGCCACCACGCCGATATAGACGCCGACCCAGCGGTCGCGCTGCTCCTTGCTCCCCTTCTCGGCATCGCGCGCGAGTTCGTTTATTGCCATCTGCTCCCCCCGGATAGATTGCCGTGATATGCGCAGCCTAGCCGATCAAGGCGCGCTTCTCGATGACACCTCCGTTCGTGTCCAGGCGATAGACGATCGGCACGCCGGTCCCGAGCTCGACCTTCAGGATCTCGTCCGGCGTCAGCCTGTCGAGCCGCATGATCATCGAGCGCAGTGAGTTGCCGTGCGCGGCCACGATCACGTTGCGGCCGGCCTCTGACCTGCGGCCAGATTGCCCGGTCGTAATAGGGCAGCGTGCGGGCGGCGGTGTCCTTGAGGCTCTCGCCGCCCGGTGGCGGCACGTCGAAGCTGCGCCGCCAGATGTGAACCTGCTCCTCGCCCCAGCGCTTGCGCGCGTCATCCTTGTTGAGACCCGAAAGATCACCATAGTCGCGCTCGTTGAGCGCCTGGTCCCTGATCGTCTCGAGGCCGGTCTGGCCAAGCTCGGCCAGGATCAGATCGAGCGTGTGCTGCGCTCGCGTCAGCACGCTGGTGAACGCGATGTCGAAGCGCATGCCCTCGGCCTTGAGCAGCTGTCCGGCGCGCGTTGCCTCGGCGACGCCCTTGTCGGTGAGGTCCGGATCCTTCCAGCCGGTGAACAGGTTGAGCTTGTTCCACTCGCTTTCGCCATGGCGCACCAGCACCAGAACATTCTTTGTCATGATCGTCTCTTCGCCGAATACGTCCGCCTATAGCCCGAGGACATCTGCCATCGAGAACAATCCCGGTCCCTTGCCGCGTCCCCACATTGCCGCCTTGACGGCGCCGCGCGCGTAGATGCCACGATCGGACGCCAAATGCGAGATCTCTATGCGCTCGCCGGCGCCGGCGAAAATGACCGTGTGGTCGCCGACCACCGAGCCGCCGCGCAGCGTGGCAAATCCGATGTCGCCCGGCTTGCGCGCGCCGGTGTGGCCGTCGCGGACGCGGACGCTATGCTCGGATAGGTTGACCTTGCGCCCTTCCGCCGCGGCCTGCCCCAGCATCAGGGCGGTGCCGGAGGGTGCGTCGACCTTGTGCCGGTGGTGCATTTCCAGCACCTCGATATCGTAGTCCTCGTCGAGCGCGGCCGCGATCCTGCGGGTCAGGCCCAACAGCAGGTTGACGCCCAGGCTCATGTTGCCCGCCTGGATGATCGTCGCGTGGCGAGCGGCGGCCTTGATCGCCGCCATGTGCTCGTCCTGCAGCCCGGTCGTGCCGATGACGTGCACGATGCGGGCGTTGGCGGCGAGGCCAGCCATCTCGACCGTCACCGCCGGAGCAGTGAAGTCGAGGATCGCCTCGCTGCGCACGATCAACTCCAGCGGATCGTCGGTAACGAGCGCGCCGACCGGATCGATGCCGGCGACCTTGCCAAGGTCCTGGCCGATCCAGTCAGAGCCAGCGCGTTCCGTACCGCCGGCAATCTCAACTCCTTGCATTCCCGCGAGCGTGCGGACGAGCTCGCGGCCCATTCGCCCGGCCGCGCCGATGACTGCGATCTTCATGGCGTGCCGAGCTCCTTGGCGTTGCGCTCGATCGCCTGCCGGATCAGCACTCGCGCCTCGTCGGCGTCCCCCCAGTGGTGGATCTTGACCCACTTTCCGGGCTCCAAATCCTTGTAATGCTGGAAGAAATGCTCGATCTGCTGTACTGAGATAGACGGCAGGTCCTTGTAGGTATTGACCCGTTCATAGCGCTTGGTGAGCTTGAGGCTCGGCACCGCGATGATCTTCTCGTCGCCGCCGCCGTCGTCCTCCATGACCAATACGCCGACCGGCCGGCAATTGATCACGGCGCCAGGCACGATCGCGCGCGTGTTGCACACGAGCACATCGATCGGGTCGCCGTCCGCGGACAGGGTGTGCGGCACGAAGCCGTAGTTTCCGGGATAACGCATCGGAGTGTACAGGAAGCGATCGACGAACAGCGTGCCCGAGGCCTTGTCCATCTCGTATTTGATTGGCTCGCCGCCGACCGGCACCTCTACGATGACGTTGATGTCCTCGGGTGGATTCTTGCCGGCCGGAATGGCATCGATGCGCATGTGTAAGGTTCCAGTGCTGGTGCCGGATGAGCGATTCCGCGAGACATATCATGCCTGCCAGTGCACTTGTGCCGCAGCGGTGGCCCGACGACAATCCTGCATGCACGCCTCAATCATCGCAATTGAACGGAAATGCCGCTCCGTGAATGGTCCTCGACGCAAATGGATGTCGACTGCCGGTGCAGCGACCATCGTTCTCGGACTGTACGTGCTTGCCGACGCCGCATCGGCCAGTCCGGTCCGCAGCCGCCTCACGACCATCGACCTGCCGGCGTGCACGCCGCTACGCCGCGAAGGCGGCGTGCGAACCTGGCGCTGCAATGGACTGCGCGGCTACCCGGTCATCTACAGCGAGGCTGACGATCGCGCCTACATCAGCTTTGGCGCCGACGGTGCGAAGCGGCTGGCGGCTCGCCAGAGTCTGCTGCCGCCGAACACGATCTTCGAGGCGCCCGGCCATCGCGCGACCATCGAATGGCGCTTTCGACGCATTGGAAATGCCGATGTGCCCTACGCCACGATCATCCGGTATTTCACGTCCGGCAATGGCGGCAAGGGCGAGGCGCTGGTCGTGACCAAGGTCAGCGCCAGCGAAGCGTGCCACGTGGCCTATCTGGACGCCAAGGCCAATGCCGAAGCGATGGCGCTTGCCCGGCAAGCGGCCGACGAGCTGGCGCGCGGCTGGTCGTGCGCGGAGACGCCTCGGATCATCGGCGCGCGTGGCACCAGCCCGCAATGATTGAATCAGCCCCAGGCAAACGCCAGCTTCGATAGCTTGGCACCGCCGATGGCGTCGGAACGCTGGGCGATGGGCCTGCCGCCGCGACGCCAGTAGAACGCGATCGCTGCATCGTTGTCCGACAGCGCCCAGACCAGCAGGCCACGCAGCCGCCGCATGTCGAGGGCATGCCGGCACGCCTCGAACAGGTGCTCGCCAAATCCCAAGCCCTGGAATCGCGGCGCAAGATAGATCTCGTAGATCTCGCCTTGCTGCGCGCCTCGCGTCCTCGATACGCCGCAGGTCGCGTAGCCTGCCACCTGACCAGCAACCTCGAGCACGAAGAGCGTGTCGCCGGAGCGGATCATGGTGCGCCACCAATCGGCGCTGCGACGACGGATCATCGTCTCGAGGTGAAGGTGGGGAATGATGCCGCGATAGGCGAGCTCCCACGATTCCCGGAAGACCTCGGCAAGCGCTTTCGCATCAGCAAGCTTGCCGCGACGCACACGAACTTGGGCACCAGAACCGATCATGCTGCCAAGTTTGCGACATCGCGCGATCGTTGAACAGCAGAAATTTAGTCGAAGCTGAACAACGAGTGACGTCGCGGCGCGCGTTGAACGAAGATGCCCGGCGCGTTGGCGCGCCGGGCATGTCGCTGCGTGTCGTTGTCGTCGGTGATCAGGCCGACTTCTTGAGCTGGTCGAAGCTCTTCGTGGCGGCGGCGTTCATGGTCTCGAACGTCTGACGCGCAACCTTGGTCGACAGCTCGAAGAACTCCTTCGTCTGCGCGCCGGCAACAGCGAACTGCTGCTGCAGGAAGTCAGCCTGCAGCTTCGCGGCCTCCGGGATCGAGCGGGCGCGCGCGATCGCCTGGGCGGCGTCGAAGGCGGCTTCGGTGTTCGCCATGGTGTTGTGCAGCACCTTCTCGCCGAGCGTCTTGGCGCCGGCGTGGGCGGTCAGCAGAACGTCTTCCATGACCTTCACGCCGTCCTTGGTGACGGCGTTGAGCTTCTGGTAGGCCTCACGGGTCTTGGCCACGCCTTCCTCGGCCATATGCTGGACGTTCTCGGGAATCCGGGCGTCCTTGGCGGCGTTGAACATGTCCTGGGCCTGGCGGGTGAATTGCTCGCTTACATTCATGGTCTGCTCCTGATCGATTGGACGTGACGCAGCGTTTGGGGACCCTGCTGCAGAGGGAATGCCGACATGCGGGGGGCGGTTCCGGTGATTTCAGGAACAGCTCGCCTTGTTCAGTGAGCACAAGATAGTCCAAGTCATCTTGCAGTGCAACATCAATAATGCTGCATCGCAGGATGCCAGATTGTCGCACCCATCATTTAATGGCTTCTGCGAATTGCAATTGCACGCCTACGCGTCAATTCGCTCAACGTCTAGGCAGAATTTCGTTTTGCACTGCAGCAAGGCCCAGCGCCGGGAACAAGTCGCGATAGGCCATTGCGGATACATCGAACAAGATATCGCTCGCGCGCAGCGGCCGGGCAAGAGCAAGCCCTTCAAGTGTTCTGCACCTTGACAGAGCTACGTACGCTTGGCCATGGGCAAATGTTCCGCGACCGAGATCAATGTAGACCTTGTCCAAGGTCAACCCCTGGCTCTTGTGAATGGTCAGTGCCCAGGCCAGCCGCATCGGCAATTGCTTGAAGGTGCCGGCAACTGTCTCGACGATCTTTTCCGCGTCCTTGTCATAGGCATAGCGGCGGTTTTCCCAGGAGACCGGCTCGATCTCGTACTCGCGGCCGTCGATGTCGACGAACGCCTTGTTGTCCTCGAGCCGCGCGACGCGCCCGATCGTGCCGTTGACCCAGCGGCCGTCGGGATCGTTGCGCAGCATGATCACCTTGGCCCTCGGCTTCAACGGCAGGGCGGGATCGGTCGGACTGGCGGCGTCATTGAACTCGCCGGACACCTTTGCCTCGAAGATCTTGGCGGTGCCGGGCAGCGCATCGAGGAACGCGGCATTGATCCGCTGTGCAGCGGCGTTGGTCGGCGTCAGGATGACATAAGGGTCGCCTTCCGCCAGCGTGCGCACCGGCGACACTCGGGCATTGAGGGTTTCGAGGTCCTGCTCGCCGACCTCACCCTCGCGAATGCGGTTCAGCACATCGAGGAGGGCTGCATCGCGCTGCCGGAATACCTCGGCAAGCTCGAGGAGCGAGGTGCCGGCACCTTCTCGCAAAGCGCCGAGGCTGAAAAAGAACGGGCCGCCGTGCGCATTTTCCAGATATTCCGCCTCCTCGCCTCGCTGCACCACCGGCGGCAGCTGGTGGAGGTCCCCGAACAGCAGCAGGCGAACGCCGCCAAAAGGTTCTCGCGGGCGACCGCGATTGATACGAAGGCTGAGGTCGATCGCATTCATCAGATCCGAGCGCACCATCGAGACCTCGTCGATGATGAGTAGCTGCATGCGGCGCATCACCGTGCCATTGCGACTGCGGCGGATGTCGCTCGACTGGATCAGCTTGGGCGGCAACCCGAAGAAGGAGTGGATGGTCTGTCCGCCGGCGGTGACCGCTGCAAGACCGGTCGGGGCCACCACGACGTTCGGCACCGAGATCATGTCGCGCAGCGCCCGCAGCAGCGTCGACTTGCCGGTGCCGGCGCGGCCGGTGACGAACAGATTTCCCCGTTCGGAATCCAAGATGAAGCGGACCGCGGCCTCGTATTCGGCCGTCGGATTGAGACCCGCTGGCCAGCGAATGGCCGCCGCCGGTCCCGGCGCTTTGGGTACATTCACAGGCAAGGTTCGAGTGTCCCGACAAATCGTTGCCGAACCTGCTTAGCGAAAGAACGCGGCCGATTACAGCCCCAGCATCCGGCGGGCGCTGGCAATCGTATCGGGCGTCGTGCCGTCCGGCAGCGCGACGCGCTGGCCATCGCGCAGCCGGATCTCGGCCTGGGTGAATGGATAGCCGTCGGAATCGAAATGCGATGCGACGCGTCCCCGCCCGCAGCGGGCAATTGCCGTGACAGTGCTGTTCGTTGTAAACATTTCGCCCGCTTGATTTTTTTGAGGAGTCGCAGCATGGACCGGTTCACGGGCGGTTGCCTGTGCGGCAACGTCCGAATTGTGGCGTCGGGACTCCCATACCGGGTCGGCCTTTGTCACTGTCTCGACTGCCGCAAGCATCATGGGGCCCTTTTTCACGCTTCCGCGGTGTTCCCTCAGGATGCGGTGACGATCGATGGCGAAACGCGCGACTACGCCGGGCGGTTTTTCTGTCCCCGCTGCGGCTCGTCCGTTTTCGCACGCACCGCAGACGAAATCGAAGTGAACGTAGGATCCCTGGATGCCCCTGACCAACTGATGCCAACCTACGAAAGCTGGATCGTCCGTCGCGAGTCCTGGTTGCCGCCGTTTCCGCTCACGAGACGTTACGACCGCGATCGTGACGCCACGAGCCGCTATGAGGAGTAGGTCGCACGAACGGTGCGAAGGCGCCGTTACGAGGTGACAGCGATGTATGCCTTGATCGACATCTCGAACCAGATGCTCGACGGACAGCGCCTTCGACACGGAAGGCGAAATCCGCGGCACCGTCCGGGCCGGCCAGAAGTCGTGCGAAACTATGGGCATTGGCGCAGGGAATTGTCCGTGATCCGCCGCAGCGCGTTCGGGCTTCATCTTGGTCAAATCCGTCCACACCGCCTGGTCTTCGCTCAGGCGCAATCAAACGCTTTGACACTTGTACGTTGCCACAACAACCAACAAGTTGTTCTGCATTTTAACTCAAGTACTACGCATTTATATTTCGATTACTTTTGAGTACTTTTTGACCACCACTTGTGCGATTCTTGCTCCGTTCACAAACATGGTGAAGATTGTTTTACCAAAACCCCGGAAACAACCACCATTTTTGGAATGGCTCGGCCACGATCATTGCAGGCGTTACCGGCGCGGCTGTCGTGTATGATGAACAAACAATGTTCGCGCCTCCTGCGCCTTCATTGTCAGTCAACTTAGAGGCCTCCCTTGAACGGGAGGCCTTTTTTTATTGGCCGTTCAATTTATCCGTGTCCGGCAGAACTGCAGAGTAGGCGGACCGCATTGCAGCCGCGTTAACGCGCGTGGTTAGCGAATTAACCCGCGCTTGCTTCCCGCGCGCGCTCGCGCCTCTTGCGCTCGTTGGGATCGAGCCAGCGCTTGCGCAGCCGGATCGACTGCGGCGTGATCTCGACCAACTCGTCGTCCTGGATGTAGGACATGGCGCGCTCGAGCGTCATCTTCATCGGCGGAGTGAGCAGCAGCGCGTCGTCCTTGCCCGCGGCACGCACGTTCGACAACTTCTTTCCTTCCCGAACGTTGACCTCGAGATCGTTGTCGCGGGTGTGCTGCCCGACGATCATTCCGGTATAGACCTTGGTCTGCGGATCGATCATCAGCGGTCCGCGCGGCTGCAGGTAGAACAGGGCATAAGTCGTCGCCTCGCCGTCGCCGTTGGACAGCAATACGCCGTTGCGGCGCCCCTCGATTGCGCCCTTGAACGGCGCATACGTATGGAACAGCCGGTTCATCACCGCGGTGCCGCGCGTGTCGGTCAGCAGCTCGCCCTGATAGCCGATCAGGCCACGCGTCGGCACATGGAGCACAAGGCGCTGACGGCCGCCGCCCGACGGACGCATCTCGAGCAACTCGCCCTTGCGCTCGGAAAGCTTCTGCACCACCACGCCCGAGTGCTGCTCGTCGACGTCGATGATGACCTCCTCGATCGGCTCCAGCCTCTGGCCGCTCTCGTCGGTCTTGAAGACTACCTGCGGCCGCGACACGGTGAGCTCGAAACCTTCGCGCCGCATCGTCTCGATCAGGATTCCGAGCTGCAACTCGCCGCGACCGGCGACGTCGAAGGCATCGGCATCGGGGTTTTCGGTGACGCGGATGGCGACGTTGCGCTCGGCTTCCTTGAGCAACCGGTCGCGGATGACGCGGCTCTGCACCTTGTCGCCCTCGCGGCCGACGAACGGGCCGTCATTGATGCGGAACGTCATCGACAGCGTCGGCGGATCGACCGGTTGCGACGGAATGGCGTCTCGACCAGCGGGTCGCACAGCGTGTCGGACACCGTCGCCTCGGTGATTCCGGCAATCGCGACGATGTCACCGGCCTCGCCGACGTCGATGGCGGTACGCTCCAGGCCGCGGAACGCCAGCACCTTGGTGACGCGCGCATTCTCCACGAGCCGGCCCTCGCGGGTCAGCGCCTTGATGCCCTGTCCGGGCCTCACCGTGCCCGACGTAATACGGCCGGTGAGGATGCGCCCGACATAGGGGTCGGCCTCGAGCGTCGTCGCCAGCAGCCGGAACGGCCCATCCTCGACCGTCGGCGGCGGCACGTGGGCGAGCACCAGGTCGAACAGCGGCGCCATGTCGGTCTTCGGTCCTTCCGGTGCCGTCGCCATCCAGCCGTCGCGACCCGAGCCGAAGAGCACCGGGAAATCGAGCTGCTCGTCGGTCGCATCGAGATTGGCGATCAGGTCGAACACCTCGTTCAGCACGTCCTGATAGCGCTGGTCGGGGCGATCGATCTTGTTGATCGCAACGATCGGCCGCAGCCCCCGCTTCAGTGCCTTCGACAGCACGAACTGCGTCTGCGGCAGCGGCACCTTCGGAGGCGTCGACCAGCACGATGACGCCGTCGACCATGTTCAAGATCCGCTCGACCTCGCCGCCGAAATCGGCGTGGCCGGGCGTGTCGACGATGTTGATGCGCGTGTCCTTCCACACCAGCGAGGTACACTTGGCCAGGATCGTGATGCCGCGTTCGCGCTCGAGATCGTTCGAATCGATGATCCGCTCGGCGACCTTCTGGTTATCGCGGAACGCGCCCGACTGCTGAGCAACACGTCGATGAGCGTGGTCTTGCCGTGGTCGACGTGTGCGATGATGGCGATATTTCGAAGTTGCATCTGGTGTCCTTGGAGGCCGATCGGCAGGCGCAAGCATTGCTGCGCTGCATCATTGCGCGGTGCCATACCACAAGCCCCCGCATATCACCAGCAATGACGCGGGAAATGGCGGCAGCGTCGAACGAACGCAGGCGTTCAAGGGCCGTTCCGAGTGCCGGAGCCGATGGCACCAGGTCAGAACGGCCCTTCATCAGCTCAGCGCCGGCGTTCCGCTCGCGACCGTCCAGCGCCGCACCGATACCGGGCGCTCGCGGCCTTTCAAATCGATCGCGGCCGAGCCGGCGAAATCGATCGCGCCTGCGCTGGCGAGCGTCGCCTCGTCGGCGACGACCTCGCCGCCGTGCGCCGCCGCGCAGAGCCTGGCGGCGACGTTGACGCTGTCGCCAATGATGGTGAAATCGAGCCGACCTTCCGACCCCAGGAGGCCGGCGACGACCGGTCCGGAGTAGAGACCGACGCCGACCTGCAGCGGCAGACCGGAGCTCATCAATCGCCGCTGCAGTGCCTGGGCGGCGGCGATCGCCCGCTGCTCCCGGCCTGCTCCTTCGAAGCGAGCGAGGATGCCGTCGCCGATGATCTTGTCGATGTCGCCGAGCTGACGCTCGATCTCCTCGACCTGGACCGAAATGAGCCGATTGAGGACTGCGACGGCATCCTCCGGCTCCGATCTCTCGCAGAACGTCGTGAAATTGCGAACGTCCGAGTAGAGCAGATGAGCAGTCGACCCGCTTGTTGCGCCGCTGGTCTGCAAAATTGTTGGAACGCATCGCAGACGCAGCCTGGCGCGACACCAAGCGCTCCAGCCGCTGGCGCATCTCGATGATCGCCGCGGTGCGGAAATTGATCGCGCCTTGCGCGCGCTGGACGACCGGCACGACCAGCAGCAGGCTCAGTGCAAGCAGCGCCGACAACGTGCCGACCACCGGCCACAGACTGTCGCGGATCGACTTCTGCAGCCCGCCGGCGATTGGCTCGTACAACTCGAAAACGGCGTGCGGTCGACTAGGCTCGCCATAGGGCACATAGAGCTCGAACGTCTCCGTACCGTCGGCCTCGGTGTGCCGCACCACGCCGGCGCGGCCACTTTCGATCACTGCCCGCAACGTCTGATTGCGTTCGACATCGCCGATCTCGGCGGTGTCGGTCGAATAGAGCGTGCGGCCAGTCAGATCGTAGACCTTCAAGACCGCTCAGCCGGTATTCGGACTGCTCGATCGCAAAGGCGGCGAGCAATGCCTCGAGATCCGCGGCCGACAGCGTCTGCGCCCGCATCAGCCGCGACCACGGTGCCGGGAGCCTTCTTGGCGACATCGGCGCCGATGCTCTCCGCCACTCGCGTGGCATGGGAGAGATAGGCGTTCTCGGTCGCCGTCTTCACCGCAAGCCCGACCGCGGCCACCACCGCGGCGAGCGCGATGACAGCGAACGGCAGCAGTCGCGAATAGAAACGCCTTGCGAGCGGATATGGCTCTTCCAGCTCCGGGGCAACCGGCCTTGGTAGGGCGTCGGAGCGGGCCGCTTTACTCGTTGGCATGGTCGCTCGCTATCGGAACTACGCCTGGAGACTTCGCCGGCTCCGATTAGCGAGGATTGGCTGGTGCTGTCATGATGGCATCTCGGCGCATCCTCCACGGCGCGACGGCAACCATTGTATTCGCCGGCCAGTTGCACTATTTCGGCCGCACGATCTGCACTGTCAGCAAGCGGTTGCCTGGTGCTGGCAGGATGCGGCGCTCAACCTGTTGTCGCTGGGAGAACAGACTTGGACAGTGTCCTCATTATCGGCGCGGGCGCCGCCGGTTCCGTCACCGCCCAGAAATGCGCGATGAATCGCGACGTGTTCAAGAAGGTCCACCTTGCATCGCGCCGGCTGGTGAGCTGCGAGAACGTGGCCAAGCGCTGCAAGACGCCGATCGACATCAGCCAGGTCGATGCCGACAACGTCCCGGAGGTGGTTGCGCTGATAGGTAAGGTCAAGCCCGACCTGGTGGTCAACATGGCGCTGCCATATCAGGACCTGCCGATCATGGACGCATGCCTCGCGACCGGCGTGCACTACCTGGACACGGCCAACTACGAGCCGCGGGACGAGGCCAAGTTCAGCTACACATGGCAATGGGCCTATCAGGACCGCTTCCGCGACAAAGGCATCATGGCGGTGCTCGGCTGCGGCTTTGATCCGGGCGTGAACATCTATTGCGCCTACGCCCAGAATAAGCTGTTCGACGAGATCACCACCATCGACATCATCGACTGCAACGACGGCAGCCACGGCAAGGCCTTTGCCACCAATTTCAATCCGGAGATCAATATCCGCGAGGTCACCCAACGCGGAAAGTATTGGAAAGACGGGAAGTGGATCGAGATCGACCCCTGTGATTTCTGCATGATTGATTACCCGCTAGTCGGCCCGCGCAAATCCTATCTGATTTATCATGAGGAAGAGGAATCGCTGGTTAAGAATATCCGCGGCCTCAAGCAGATCCGTTTCTGGATGACCTTTTCGGACAACTACATCAAGCACCTGGAGGTGCTGCAGAATGTCGGTATGACGAGGATCGATCCGGTCATGTACAACGGAGTTGAGATCATCCCTTTGCAGTTCCTCAAGCAGCTTCTGCCGGAACCGTCATCACTGGCCGAGAACTACACCGGGAAGACGTCCATCGGGTGCATCTTCCGGGGCATGAAAGACGGCAAGGACAAGTGCGTCGCTCATCTACAATGTATGCGATCATGCCGAATGCAACCGCGAACTGAATGCCCAGGCCGTATCATATACAACAGGCGTTCCTGCCATGACAGGGGCCATGATGATGCTCAAAGGGATCTGGCATGGCAAGGGCGTGTTCAACGTCGAGCAGTTTCCGCCGGAGCCTTTCCTTGAAGAGATTGCACGCCAGGGCCTGCCTTGGCACATGAAGGAAATGAGCGCGGGCGATCAAAAAGAGCTGTTCGCGGTCAAGACGTAAGAGCCTGTCCGGGGGATTTTCATGAGATTTCATGGCCTAATGTCAAGTCGATCCGCAAGGAGCAGCCCGCTGGTCGTAGCCCTAACTACGGCCAAGGACTGCGACGCGGCGGGCGACCGAGATTGGGCCACCGCCGGTCGCGCATGCACGGCCCATCTGGTTCGTCGCGCACCTTGCCGATACCTAGGGGTATCGGCTGCGCCGACGCTCCTGCCATCTGGACCATGCATGCGCGATCAAACTCCATGAAAATCCCCCGGACAGGCTCTACTAAGCGCGGGGAGTACAGGGTTGTGAAAGCCGGGATATCGCTGATCGCCGTCCTGCCGCTGCTCACCCTGCTCGTTGCCTGCAGCGCAACCGGCCCGTCGCTATTGCAGGGCGATGCCGGGCCGGCCGCGCCGACGGCGGATGCGGCGACCCGCGCCACCCCCGTCGTCGTCGGCAGGCCGGCGCGCATGTTCGTATTCGCAGCGCTCGGCGCCAAATGCGAGCCGATCGACACACCGCAGATCACGGTCACTGAGCCGCCCGGCAAGGGCGAGATCTCGTATCGGCCGAACCAGTCGACGACGATTGCGGCATCGGCGAAGGGCACCTGCGTCGGCAAGCCCGCCACCGGGACGGCCGTCTACTACAACGCGCGCGCGGGCGCCGAGGGCATCGATCGGTTCACCATGTCCGCGCAGGCGGCCACCGGCGAAACCGTGACGCGGACTTTCGAGGTCCGGATCGAGCCGTAGGCCCGGTTGCGGACCCTTGCGACATTGATGAGATCAAGCGCGCCCTGAGAGGGCCATGAGCCAACCCAACCCCCGACGCGTAGAGGAGAGAGCGGACGCCCGGCTCAATTCACGCCGGATACGCATCGGGATCGACGCCGCAGTCGATCAGGAACTTGCGGATCTGCGTCACTTCCTCCTTCGGCAGCGCGTGATGGGCGTTGGTGAAGGCGGCCGTGTGCCCCTTGAGCGTGACGCCGATGCGGTTGCCGGTCTTGTGGTCGACCTCGGCGCCCATCTCCTCCAGCATGTGCACGACCTCCTTGAAGTCGATGTTGGCACTGATTGGATGTGCGAAAAGCGCTGC
>CAVVRF010000034.1:0-33541 GCA_963750535.1 uncultured Alphaproteobacteria bacterium
ATCGCCGCGCCGCTGACGGCGATGGGCTTGCTCACCGGCTATCTCTTGACGCGCCAGAATTTCGCCGGTCGCCGCGCGTTCGAGTTCGGTACGATGCTAGTTTCGCGATCCCCGGCACCGTGATCAGCATAGCTATATCCTGGCCTTCAACACGCCGCCGATCGAGCTTGCCGGCACCGGCATCATCCTCGTGATCTGTTTCATCTTCCGCAATATGGCGGTCGGCGTGCGGTCCGGCATCGCCACGCTGTCGCAGATCGACAAGAGCCTCGACGAGGCGTCGCTCACGCTGGGCGCCCATTCCGGCACGACCGTCCGCCTGGTGATCGCGCCCGCTGTAGAAGCCGGCGATCGTGGCCGCGATGGTGTACAGCTTTGTGCGCGCCATGACGGCGGTCGTGCGATCATCTTCCTGGTGACGGCGCAGTATAACATGGCGACCGCCTACATCGTCGGCCGGGTCGAGGCCGGCGAGTTCGGTCTCGCCATCGCCTACTCGACAGTGCTGATCGTCGTCATGCTGCTGGCGATCCTGTTGATCCAGATGCTGATCGGCGAGCGCAAGCTCGGCCGTCGAGGCGTACCGGCACCAACCCCAATTCCAGCCGGAGCGTGGAATATGGGACCGTCGTGCCAGGCCGTGCCACCAGCCGGTCCTGGGCGAAGGTAGGCATGGATGTCGAACAACCAAGCGGCGTCTGTCGAATTCCGCAACGTCACCAAGCGCTACGGCAAGGTAACGGCGGTCGACAACGTCTCCTTCACGATCGCCCCTGGCACGCTCACGACACTGCTCGGCCCGTGGGCTGCGGCAAGACCACCACGCTGCGCATGATCGCCGGGCTCGAGCTCGCGAGCGAAGGGCGGATCTACGATCGGCGCCAGGGACGTGACACTGCTGTCGGCGGCCGAGCGTGACGTCACGTGGTGTTCCAGTCCTACGCGTTGTTTCCTCACATGACGGTGCTGGAGAATGTTGCCCTATGGGCCGACCGTCAGCGGTATCAGGAAGGCCGAGGCTCGCGAGATGGCGCTGGCAAAGCTCGGATCGTCGGTCTCGAGGGCCTCGATGGGCGGCTGCACGCCGAGCTGTCGGGCGGTCAGCAGCAGCGCGTCGCGGTCGCCCGCGCGCTGGTGCTCGAGCCGCAGGTACTGCTGTTCGACGAGCCGCTTTCGAATCTCGACGCCAAGCTGCGCCGCCGCGTCCGTGACGATATCCGCGAGCTGCAGCAGCGGCTCGATCTGACGGTCGCCTATGTCCACGCCGACCAGGGCGAAGCGCTGGCGGTTTCCGACGACATCATCGTCATGACCAATGCCCGCATCGCCCAGTCGGGCAGTCCGCGCGATCTCTACGAGGCGCCGGCCAGCGCATTCGTCGCCGATTTCGGCGATGCCAACCTGATCGACGTCGAGGTCAGGCCGATCGACGAGACGCGCGCCGAAGTACGGGTCGGCAACGTGGTTCTGATCTTTTGCCGCGCCGCACCTGGCGGCTGGGCCGGCCGATCGCCGTGCGGCCGACATCCCTGCGACTGTCGCGGTGGGGAACGGTCCGGCCATTTCCGGCCGGATCTCGAAGGCCGCCTATCTCGGCGGTCACATGGAGTATACGGTGACGACCGACGGCGGCGAACGGTTCGTCATCGACGAGGATGTACGCAATCCGTTCACTGTCGGCGGCGCGTCGCGATCGCCTTCGCCGATCACGGCGTTACGCTTGTTCCCAACTCTTGATCAACGATTGCGAGGTCGAGCACACCATGGCCAAGCTGGAGTTCGCGATCTTCGGGGCCGGCCGCATTGGCGCGATCCATGCCGGCAATATTGCGCGGCGCTCCGACGCACGCCTGAAGTACGTGATCGACGTGAACGGTGCGGCGGCGGCGGCCCTTGCCGCGCGTCACGCCGCCACCGTGACCGACACCGAGTAGCGCGCTCGCCGACCGGAGCATCGACGCCGTATTGATCGCCTCCTCGACCGACACCATGCCGGATCTGTGCGATCGCCGCGGCGCAGGCCGGCAAGGCGATCTTCTGCGAGAAGCCGATCGATCTGTCGCTTGCAAAGGTGAATCACTGTCTTGCTGCGGTAAAAAGCGCAGGCGTGCCGATGTTGGTCGGGCTTCAACCGGCGCTTCGACCCGAGCTTCGCGCGCGCTCAAGGCCGCGGTCGACCGCCGGCGCCATCGGCACGATCGAGCAGGTGATCATCACCAGCCGCGACCCCGGGCTGCCGCCGCTCGAGTTACCTCGGACTCGGGCGGACAGTTCCGCGACATGACGATCCACGACTTCGACATGGCGCGCTGGCTGCTCGGCGAGGAGCCGGTCGAGCGCTGTACGCGGCGGCGCGAGCTGCCTGGTCGATCCGGCGGTCGTGCCGCGGGCGATATCGACAGCCGCGATGGTCCTGCTGCGCACCGCCTCCGGCAAGATTGTGCCATATCAACAACAGCCGGCGCGCGGCATATGGCTACGACCAGCGCATCGAGGTGCACGGCAGTGGCGGCCGGCTGATGGCAGCGAATGTCGCCCCGACCACGGTCGAGCTTGCCGATGCAACGGCGGTATCGGTCGACAAGCCGATGCATTTCTTCCTCGAGCGGTACGCCGAGGCATACGTGCGGGAACTCGATGCATTCGTCGTCGCGGTGCGCGAGAAGACGCGGATGCCGGTTGGCGCCGAGGACGGTCGCCGAGCGCTGGTGCTGGCCGAGGCGGCGCTGGCCTCGCTCAGATCGGGTCGTGCCGAGAGGGTGCCGGCATGAAGCGCATTTCGCTGGCAGGTCGCAGCATCGTCGTCACCGGCGGCGCACGCAGGGCATCGGTGCCGAGGTCGCCCGCGACGCGGCGCGCGCCGGCGCCGGCGGTATTTGCATCGTCAGGCCGCAATGCCGCGAACGGCCGGGCCATCGTCGCCGAGTTGGCGGCGCTCGGATGCAAGGCGATCTTCGTTCCCGCTGATCTTGCGAGTGCCGCCGCGACCGCGGCGATCATGCCGGCCGCGGTTGCTGCGCTGGGTCACGTCGACGGCCTGGTCAATGCCGCGGGCATCACCGACCGTGGCCACATCGAGGATACCTCGATCGAGTTGTGGGACCGGATGATGGCGGTCAACGTGCGGGCGCCGTTCATTCTGACCCAGGCGCTGGTGCGGTATCTCAAATCCAGCGGCAGGCCGGGCAGCGTCGTCAACATCATCACGCGGTCGTCGCACGGCGGCCAGCCGTTCCTCACTGCATACGCGACCTCGAAGGGGGCGCTGGCGACGCTGACCAAGAACAACGCACACGCGCTGCGCAATGACCGCATCCGCGTCAATGGCGTCAACATCGGCTGGGCGGATACGCCCGGCGAGCACGCGATTCAGGCACGCGACGGCAAGCCTGCGGACTGGCTCGCGAAGTCCGAGGCGGCGCAGCCGTTCGGCCGTTTGATCAAGCCGGACGATGTCTCGACCATTGCGGTGTACCTGTTGAGCGACGCTTCGCAGATGATGACCGGCGCGCTGATCGACTTCGACCAGAACGTGATGGGCGGTTACGATTGACGTCATGGTGGCGTGTCAGTCTGACCGCGCCGGGAATTGCAGCCGAGGCTCCTTCGAGCAGATCCCTAGAGTCTTTCCGATTGAGGTGGAGCGCACCCATCCCGGCTCCCGCATCTGTCATTCCCGCGCAGGCGGGAACCCAGTCAGGTTTCAGAAAGACTGGTCTCGCAGTTACCACGCGCCTTCGGCAACTCTCGAGGTCGCCAGTAGCCAACGACTCGCCGAGGCTTGCTGGGTTCCCGCCTGCGCGGGAATGACGTCACTGGGGAGGTTGACTGGGGAGGTTCGCGCCAGCGCGAAAGTTTCGACCAATTCAATCTCGGTCGGAAAACCTCTAGGCCGCGTTGGTGCGCATCGCTGCCTTCAGCACGCGGGCGTAGTTCTCGATCGCGATTCTGCGGATCCTGGCTTCCGGCAGCTTGTGCTGCTCCAGCAGGTCGACGACGCGGCGCAGGTCGCCGTAGCCGTTGAGAGCGGGATTCGCTAGTGCGTTCATGTCGGTGCCAAAGGCGACGTGATCCTCGCCGAGCAAATCGGCCAGCTCCATGATCCTTCGCGCATAGCCGTCGACGCCACCGGTGACGTCGCCGCCGAGCGCCCACAGCCCGATGACGCCGCCGCGCCCGGCGATTTCCTTCGCGACCTCCACCGAAAGCTGCCGCGCTTGCCACACCGGCACCAGGTAGCGAGCGGCCGCCTTGGTGCGAACCGAGCTGTGCGACCAGACCATAGGCGCCTTCGAGACGACGAGCGCCTGCCGGATCAGGGCGTCGGTGCAGTGGGCGAGATCAACCAAAATCCCGAGCCGGTTGCACTCCAGGATCACCCGCCGCCCGAATTCGGTGAGACCATTGTATCGAGGTGGCACGGTCTGCATATCGCCGATCGCATTGCCGACGAAGTGGACGAGCTGGACGTGGCGCAGCCCGAGGTCGTAGGCGAGCTGCAGGTAGCTGATGTCCTCGTCGAGGAAGCTCGCGCCCTCTACGGAAAGCACGACATGGGGATCGCCGGCGACCGCACGGTCGATGTCGCCGGCGGTCCTGGCGATCTTGAGATTCTGCTCGGCAATGTGCGCCTGCACCCGAGCCATTTCCTGCTTGAACCATGTGATCGCCTCGCCCGGGCGCGGCAGCCGGCTTTGCTTGAAGCCGCCGGCGGCAGGCCTGAGCCAAGGCACGTCGCCGACCAGCGACCACGACACCAGCGTGGCCTGGCCATCGGCCATGTTCCTGGCAAGCGGTTGGGTCCACGCCGGCTTCCGGCCGAAGAGAACAGATGGAAATGCATATCGCCGATATAGATCGGCGTGCGGGCCGGTGCGTGGCCTGCCATCAGGCAGGGCACGGCCGCTGCCGCCCCGGCGATCAATTGTCGGCGATCGAGTTTGGCGAAGGAGTTCGACAAGTCCTGTTCCACAGAGCGCCGGCCGGCCCGCGTGACGGGCTGGTGCGGCCGGCAGAATTGCGCCGCTATTCGATCACGATCGTCGCGATGTAGTCCATGGTGCGATTGACGTTATCGGTCGGCAGCAGCGTATTGACCAGGAAGGACGTCGGCGAATAGTTCTCGGGGATCTCGCGCGTGAACGCCTTGGTCAATAGCCTTGCCTTGAGGCTCTGGAACATGTTGCCGGTGGCGCCCAGGTAGTATTGCGATAGCGGCGCGAACTTCGGCTGCATCGAGGCCGCCAGCGTGCGGTGTCCGATCGACAGCTTCGACATGTTGGCGGGGTTGTCGACGAAAATCAATTCGAGCACCTTCTTGCGCTCGTCGGCCGGAAGCTTGAGCGAATCGACGACCAGCAGCGGGCCGTCCGCGAGGCCGGTGTACGAATTGCGGCCGCGGCTGAAGATATAGTCGCCGGTCGCCGCCATCGGCTTCATCGGCTCGCGGATGCACACGGGCATGCTCGAGCCGTTGAACTCCTCGCCGGCTTTGGCCGGGTTGCAATTGCGCAGCGACAGCAGCGACCAGGCGAACTCCGAGCAGAACATGTCGACGGTTCCGCCGGGCTTCTGCCCGAGGGCGATCTGGCCGACGTGCTTGACGAATTCGAGGGGCTTGCCCGGCTTGAACTTCGGCGCGTTGTAGTCCTGGTTGAAGCTGATCTGGCTCGGATAGATGCTCGACGCCGACGAGTTGATGCGGGTTGCCCAGGCCAGGACGTTGGCGCGCTGCTCCTCGGTGAGGTAGCGCGGTCTGATGACGTGGATGAAATCGAGCGTTCGGTAGTGCTCGCTGGTGAGATCGGCGCGCATCCGGGCGCCGAGGTATTCCTCGTTCAGCGGATTGTCGATGTTGTGGACGAAGCCGTCCTTCACATAGGCGACCCCGGTGTGGCTGATGCCCATCTGCACGTTCGGGTAGGCGCCGGCGCCGCCCCATTCCGAGCGGAAGGTCAGCAGCAGGTCGCCCGTCTGCACGAGGCCGCTCTTGGCAAGGCGGGCCGCCATGCCGGAGCGCTTGGTCACGATCAGCCGCAATCCCAGGTTGCTGTTCGCCTTGGCTTCCGGGTGCTTGAAATCGATCAGCAGATCAGTGGTGTCGACGTTGCCCGGAACTGGTCCGCGCGCGCTTGCGGGCAGGGCGAAGTAGATGGGAATGTTGAGCTTCTTCGCCATGCGATCGTTCGCCTTGGCGCTGAATGTGAATTCCTTCGCCTGAGCCATGGAAACGCCCATGGCGAGACCTGCGGACAGCGAAATCGAAGTGAGCCAAGCGAATTTGCGGGCAAGGGACATAGGTGACGAACTCCCGAAGCGGAACCATCATGCTGTCACGTCAGAACGGCGGAAAGACGACTTTCGACATCGACGTGAAAACATCATTCAACGGCGATCGGCGACTGGCAACAGCTTTGACGTGCCGTCGCGGCGTCAGTCGCACGATACGTCGAAGTCGACGTGATAGTGCTCATCATGCCGGACCCACGACTGTGTCTTGTTGAAACTCATCTGCCTGCGAAGCTGACCGCCGTGCTCGGTCGCGAACAGCAGTGGTTGCAGATCGGTATCGAAGATCACGCGCCGAATGCCGATGCCGTGCCCGCGCGCCGCGCGCGCCAATGCCTGCAGGTGCAGGGCCATGGCTTCGAAATCGATGCGATAGGAACCTGATCGGCCGGTCCGGTCGAACGAGTTGGCATAGCCGAACAGGTTCCACGGCGCGGTCGGCACCTCCGCTACAGCGCCGTCGGCCGAGCGCACGGGCACGTGGAAGTCGACGGCAGTGCCGTTGCTGTGCGTGCGGTGCGGCTGGAAGCTGCCGCCCCAGGGCCAACTGCTTTCGGCATATATGAAGCGCAGCTCGGGATGTTCCTTCGCGAGCGAGGCGTAGGCATCGCGCATCGCGTCACGGATGGTTCCGTGAACGAATGTTCGACCCAGCAAGTAGCCGGTGGTGCTGTAGGCCCGGAAGTTTTCGCCGGAATGCGGCAGGCGTCGGCCAGCCTCGAGCCAGCCGCGCGCCGTCGTACCGTGACATCGGCTGCGGCGGCTGCCCTCGATGTTGGCCCAGGCGGCATAGGCGGCAAGTCCGCCGGCGGCGATTGCGGCCAGGACGATGATGGCGGCGAAGAGCCGGCGGATGAGCATCAATGAGGCTTTCGTGGTGATCCCCGTGCGAGCGTTGGCGTCGGGTCGCGCCGATGTCAATCGAGGTTTGCGTTAGCCAGTTCGAGCGGCAATGCTGCCGATCGTTCGGGCAAACGCGCTCTACCCCTAGTCAGCCGGTTGGGAATAGGCATAATCTGCGGCGCAAGACCGGCGGAAGAATGTCGGCAAGGGGAAGGAAATTGCCGGGCTGTCCGGCGGAACCTCAAGGAGCGGTACCAATGGCGAAGAGTGTGCTTACGCGTCGTCGATTGATGACCACGGCTGCGGCGTCCGCAGCGCTGGTTGCATCGCCCTTCGTGCGGACGGCGAACGCGGCCGGCAAGCTGTCCATCGGTTTCTGGGACCACTGGGTGCCCGGTGCCAACAACGCCAGCAAGGCGCTGGTCGAGGAATGGGCGGCAAAGGAGAAGGTCGAGGTCACGATCGACTACATCCCGAGCCAGGGCAACAAGAACCTGCTGACGATCGCCGCCGAGGCGCAGGCCAAGTCCGGTCACGACATTCTGGCCATGCCGACCTGGTGGCCGCATGCGCAGGCCAACCTGCTCGAGCCGTGCGACGATATCATGTCCGAGCTGATCAAGCTCAACGGCGCGGTCAACGGAACCACCGAATATCTCGGCAAGGCGAACGGCAAGTGGCTCGCCGTGCCGGCGACGATCGGCAGCCAGATCAAGGGGCCGTGCTCGCGTATCGACCTCCTGAAGCAACACGCCGGCGTCGACATCCAGGCGCTCTATCCGGCAGGCTCGCCGCCCAAGGCGGACGCCTGGAACCTGGACATGTTCCTGAAGACCGCGGAAGCCTGCAAGAAGGGCGGCGTGCCATTCGGCATCGGGCTCGGCGAGACGTCCAACTCGGTCGACACCGCCGGCGCCTTCCTGCTCGCTTTCGGCGGCGCGCTCATCGATGCGAGCGGCAAGATCACGGTCAAGAGCGACCCGGTCCGCCAGTGGCTCGACTTCTACAAGAAGCTGATGACGCACCTGCCGCCGGACGTACCGTCATGGGACGACGGCTCCAACAACAGGTGGCTGATCGCCGGCAACGGAGCGCTGATCATGAACCCGCCGAGCGCCTGGGCGGTCGCCAAGCGCGATGCGACCAAGGTCGCCGAGCAGTGCTGGACGCACGGCTTCCCGTCCGGACCGAAGGGCCGTTTCGCGCCGTTCCTGCCCTATTATTGGACGATCTGGAACTTCTCGAAGAACAAGTCGGCGGCCAAGAGCGTGCTCTTGCATCTGTCGCAGCCGGCGGCGGTGGAGAAGCTGGTGGCGGCGAGTGGCGGCTACGACCTGCCGGCCTTCGAAAAGCTGACCACGCTGAAGACGTGGGCAGAGGAGGGGCCGCCGAAGGGCACTCTCTACCACTACCCGAACCCGCACAATCATCAGGTGCTGTCGATTGCCGCGGCACCGGCGCCGCCGAAGATCGCCCAGCAGGTCTACACGCAGGCCATCTTGACCAAGATGTGCGTGCGCCACTTCCAGGGCGAGGCCATGGAGAAGACGTTGGCCTGGGCCGAGAGCGAGTGCGAAGGCTACATGCGCGGCTAGCTCGACTGCCGGATCGCTGCCCGGTGGGCGGCTTCAATCCGACAGCGATTCAGGCGTCCGGGCGCAGGCCGCCCGGACGCCGGCTGCACAGCTAAATGACCGATTGAAGGATTGAGTGCGTCCATGGTCGATGCAGCGATCAGTCAAATCAAGCCACGACCCCAGACCCGTCCAAAGCGGGGCTTGCGCCAGTTCATGCAGCGCAAGTCCACCATCGCCTTTTTGATGGCCCTGCCGCTGATCCTGTTGATCGCCATTCTCATCATCTATCCGGCGTTCTACTCGCTGCAGCTTGCGACGCTGAACAAGTCGATGGAGCGCTTCGTCGGGCTCGGCAACTTCGAGTTCCTGTTCAAGCGCGAGACGTTCTGGAAGGTCGTCTACCAGTCGTGCCTGTTTGCTATCACGGCGGTGATCTTCAAGGCGTTGATCGGCTTCATCGTCGCGCACTTCGTGCACAACATCCCGTCCAAGGGCCAGCGCAAGTGGCGCGGCATGCTGCTGGTGCCGTGGGTGATCCCGCCGGCCATGAGCACGCTCGCCTGGCTGTGGCTGTTCGACCCGTCCTATAGCGCCTTCAACTACGTGCTCGGCACGTTCGGCATCAGCCGCATTCCGTGGACCGGCGAGGCCGGCTGGGCGCGGTTCTCGGTCATCCTCGTCAACATCTGGTACGGCGCGCCGTTCTTCATGATCATGTACCTGGCGGCATTGAAATCGGTGCCTGAACAGCTCTACGAGGCGGCCCAGATCGACGGCGCCAACTGGTGGCAGCGCATCTGGTACGTGACGCTGCCGATGATGCGCAACATCATCGCCATCACCACGCTGTTCTCGCTGATCGTCACCTTCGCGAACTTCGATATCGTGCGCGTCCTGACCGCCGGCGGGCCGCTCGACAGCACGCATCTGTTCGCCACCTGGGCGTTCCGCATCGGCATCGAGGGCGGCGACATCCCGCTTGGCGCCAGCGTGTCGCTGTTCATGATCCCGATTCTGGCGGTCGCGGCAGTGTTCATCCTGCGAGACATCAACAAGCGGGGCAACGAGGCGTGATGGCAACGGTTACGATCGACAAGGGCGGGCCGACCCGCGCAGCGTACGGCAGCATGAGCCGCGACCGCACGTGGGCGCTGCGCTGGTCGTATTTCTTCCTGATACTGTTCGCTGTCTTTTTCCTGCTGCCGCCGATCTACATGCTGATCACGTCGTTCAAGACCAGCGCCGAGATCTCGGCCGCGACCAACCCGTGGTGGATCTATCATCCAACGATTTCGAACTACGTCGAGCTCTTGACCTCCAATCAGTTCCTGACCTTCTTCCGCAACTCGGCCGTGGTGTCGTGTGTCGTCGTTGCGCTCACGATGCTGATATCGGTCCCGGCCGCCTTTGCGCTCGCCCGCATGCGGTTCTGGGGCTCGACGACGCTGGCGACCGGCGTGTTCCTGACCTACCTCATTCCCGACACGCTGTTGTTCATCCCGATGTTCAAGATGTTCTCGGTGTTCTACGAGTGGACCGGGATCCAGCTGCTCAATCGCTGGTGGGTGCTGCTGGTCGTCTATCCGACGCTGACTGTGCCGTTCGCCACCTGGATCATGATCGGCTATTTCTCCTCGATCCCGAAGGAGCTGGACGAAGCCGCCATCATCGACGGCGCGACCTGGTTCCAGACGCTGACCAAGATCTTCATTCCGGTGGCACTGCCGGGCCTGATCGCGGCTACGATCTTCGCCTTCACGGTGTCGTGGGCGCAGTTCCTCTATCCGCTCGCATTCACGACGTCGATCGACCAGCTCGTGCTACCGGTCGGCATCGTGACGTCGCTGATCAAGGGCGATGTGTTCAACTGGGGTCAGATCATGACCGGCGCGCTGCTCGGCGCCGCCCCGCCGCTCATCATCTATGCCTTCCTGATGGACTACTACATCGCGGGTCTGACCGCAGGCGCAACCAAGGGCTAACGGTACATCCATGGCAGACGTTACACTTCGCAAGGTCGTCAAGCGCTACGACGACGTGGAAGCCGTTTGCGGCATCGACCTCGACATTTCGGACCACGAGTTCGTGGTGCTGGTCGGCCCATCCGGCTGCGGCAAGTCGACGACGTTGCGCATGATCGCCGGCCTCGAGGATATCTCCGACGGCGAGATCGCGATCGACAATCACGTCGTCAACGACGTGCCGCCGAAAGACCGCGACATCGCAATGGTATTCCAGAACTACGCGCTCTATCCGCATATGACGGTGGCCGAGAACATGTCGTTCGGCCTGCGGCTCAAGCGCTTCCCGAAAGCGGAGATCAAGGCGCGGGTCGACGAGGCGGCACGCATCCTCGACATCGCCGAGCTGCTCGATCGCAAGCCCAAGGCATTGTCGGGCGGGCAGCGGCAGCGGGTCGCGATGGGCCGCGCCATCGTTCGCAACCCGAAGGTGTTCCTGTTCGATGAGCCGCTGTCGAACCTCGATGCCAAGCTGCGCGTGCAGATGCGCACCGAGATCAAGAAGGTGCACCAGAAGGTCAACACAACGACCGTCTACGTGACCCACGATCAGGTCGAGGCCATGACGCTCGCCGATCGGGTGGTGGTGATGAACAAGGGCAGGATCGAGCAGGTTGGTCCGCCGACGGAGCTCTACAACCATCCGAGGACGCGCTTCGTAGCCGGCTTCATCGGGTCGCCGGCGATGAATTTCCTGCCGTGCCGGCTCGAGGCGGCGGCAGGCGCATTGCGCCTCAAGCTCACCGATACGTTGTCGTTCCCAGTGCCTGCGTTGCTGACGGAACGCTATCGAGCCCGCGTCAATAGCGGCGACTTGTTGCTGGGCCTGCGGCCGGAACACATCGCCGAAGCGACTGGACACGACGGTCCGGGGGAAGTGCAGTTCGATGCGAAGCTCGAGGTCACCGAGCCGATGGGCATGGAGACGCTGGTCTATTTCAAGGTGAACGGCACCGAGGTGAGCGGCAGGGTCAGTCCCAACGCCGGCGCGCGCGACGGCCAGCCGATGCGGCTTGCGGCCGACCTCAACAACATGCACCTGATCGACAATTCGACCGGGCTCGTGATCTAGCCGGGAAAGGCCGGCTACCTAGTCCGCCAGCCGGCTCGGCTCAGATCACGCCGAGGGCCTTGAGCTCGTCGAGACGCCCTTGCTGCAGCCCGAGAAGGCGGCCGTAGACTTCCGCCGTGTCGGCGCCGAGCGGCGGCCCCAGATGGTCGATGCCACCGGGCGTCTCGGTCAGTCGCGGCACCACGTTGGCGACAGCGAGCGTGCCGACGCGCGGGTCCTCGACACGGGCGATATTGTTTCGCGCCGCATACTGCGGATCCTGGAATATCTCGTCGATGGCATAGATCGGGCCGCACGGCACCTGGTTCTCCTCGCAGATCCGCAGTACCTCGGCCTTGGTCAGGCTCGCCGTCCAGCGGCCGACGTGAGCATCGACCTGCGTGCGATCCTTCTCGCGCTCGGCGAGCCTCGCCCACCGGTCGGGCGGCGCCATGCCGGTCTTCGCCATCGCACCGGCCAGCCGCTCGTAGATCTTGTCGTTGGTGCAGGCAATCGCGACCCAGCGGCCGTCCCCGGTCGGGAAGTGGCTGTGCGGCACGACATTGACCGTGCCTGGTCCCATGCGCTCGCGAACGAACCCTCGCGTGTCGAACGCCGGCGCCAGCTCGTCGAGAATGCGAAAGACCGGCTCATAGAGACCGATGTCGACGACCTGGCCCTTGCCATGGACGTCGCGTGCGCGCAGCGCGAGCAGCGCGCCGAAGGCGCCGTAGATGCCGGCGAGATAGTCGGGGATGGTGGCCGAGCCTGGCGTTACCGGTGGCCGGTCGGGGTAGCCGGCGAGATAGGACAGTCCGCCGAACGCATTGGCGATGCGGCCGAACCCGGGCCGGCCGCTGTAGGGCCCGGTCTGGCCGTAGCCCGAGATCCGAACCATCACCAGGCGCGGGTTGACCGCGCTCAGCACGTCCCAGCCGAGGCCCCAGCCTTCGAGCGTGCCGGGTTGAAAATTCTCGACCAGAACGTCGGCCTTGGCGACCAGGCTCTTCAGGATGTCGGCGCCTTCCGGCTTGCGGATGTCGAGCGTCACCGACTTCTTGTTGCGGCACTCGGACAACCACGGCAGCGTGTCGCCGCAGGGATGGGGCGAACCGAACTTGCGCAGCGGATCACCGACGCCGGGCAGCTCGCACTTGATCACCTCGGCTCCGAACTCGGCGAGCTGGGTAGTGCAGAACGGGCCAGCAATGAAGCTCGAGATCTCGATGATGCGAATGCCGTCGAGCGGTCGCGGGGGCTTGTTCGACATGGCGCTGGCTTCCTCCGCACTCGCGGGCACCATCGCCCGCATCGCCGCTGTTGGCGGTCGCAATTCGGCCGACAGTGCTGGTGGGGCGCGCGGCCGTCAATCCGAGGCGCCGGCATGGTGCATCGTCCGCGCGCGCATGGCGATGGTCGCCTGTGCTTGTTCAGAGTTCCGGCGTCGGTTCGTCGGGCTGGCCGGCTTCGAACGCGGCGCGGGCGCGCGCGAACGCCGCCAGATCGCGGTTGGCGCTGGCGGTGTCGAATATGGCGCGGCCGAGCTGGCCGCCGAGCACCACTAGTACGCCCATCATGATGAGCGAAATGCCGGCGGTGATACCGATCAGCTGCTGCTGGGCGGCAATGATTTCCGGCAACGCGCTGGCGCCGATCCCGAACCGCGCCAGGACGCCGAAGCCGAGCAGCGCGGCGCCGAGCACGATTTCGATGAAACCAACGAAGGTCAACGCACGGGCCATGAACCGGCCGGTACGATAACGTCGCCGCGATCTGGGCAACACGAACTTGCGCCTGGCCACGCCTTCGCCAGCGCCGGGCCCGGGCGCCGGAGCACGTTCCGGGACAGTGATCGACGTATTCTGGGCGCGACCCTGGATCGCGGGCCCTATCGACGCGTGCGCTGCCTGGCCAGCGGGCTGCGCACCGAGTTGCGGCTGACTGGCGGAGGCTGTCAGGCCGGGTGCCGGCATGCCGTTGAAGTAGTTGCCGTTGACGATCGTGCCGGTGCCGGCGGCGCCCGGCGGAGTGGCAACCACGGGCGCGGGCGCGGCGCCGAGCCGAAGCAGCGCGTCGCGCGCGACGGCGGCTTCGGCGGATCTCGCCATGTGCTCGGTCAGATGGCGGTAGAACTGGATCGCATACTCGGTTCGGCCTTCTGCTTCCGCGCGCCGCCCCGCCTCCAGGATCTGGGTCGGCGTGAACTGATGCGATCCTTGCGCCATTGCGCCACGGGTCCAATCGTTTCGATAATGTTGAACATTAGAATACTTTACCCTCGATGTCTGCAGGGACGGCCCGCGTGGCGTGAGCGTCGTTCAATCCGACCCTGGGGCCGACCTGGGGAATACGTCGTCCGAACCAGCCGCGGCAAGCTTCGAATGACGCCCGGTCGTCGACGTCGCCGAGGGTTGCGGCCCGTTCGACGCGGCGGCCGGCGAGATTGGCCACGGTATCAGCCAAGGTCGTGGCGCTGGACCAGCGCACGCTCGCGAACGGCCGCAATACGCGCGGTGAGCGCTTGAGCCCGATCAGCCAATAGCCGCCGTCGAGGGCAGGGCCAACCACGGCGTCACCGCGCCGCAATCGACGGAACGCGTCCGAGATATGGCGCGGCTGGATCGCCGGGATATCGGTGCCGACGATGATCAGTGGCCCGGGGCGGGGCAGGTCGAGGATGCGCTGCATGCGGCGACCGAGATCCCCGCTCCCCTGCGGCTGGCGTCGCACGCGGCGTGGCCAGAGCGGCGCGCTGATACCGCGATCGGGCGCAATGGACAGTGACGTCTGCCAGCGCGGATCGTGGCCGACGCGGCCAACCACGGCAGCCAATGTATGGCGATAGAAGCGGACCGCTTCCACCGCGCCGATCGACTTCGCCAACCGTGTCTTGACCCGGCCCATCGCCGGAACCTTGGCCATCACCACCAGCCGGCATTGAAACGGCGCCGCGGCTCGCCGCGACGCCGTCCGTGTGCCGATGGGCCTGTCGACCCGCATACGGTCAGGCGACCGGCTTGAACACGTAGCCGGCGCCGTCCTTGGCGATGGTGCCTGCGCCCGGCATGCCGAAGTGGTAGCCGGTGACGGTGATCTTCTCGGCAACGACGCGGTCGAACATCTTCCGGCGGCTGGCCTCTGCCATCGCCGCATCGGTGTCGAACGCGGCATGCCAGCCTGGATTCTTCGCGAACAGGGCCGGGATGTTGGTGACGTCGCCCAGCACTATCAGCTGCTTCTTGCCCGAGGCGACGCGGAAGCTGGTGTGGCCAGGCGTGTGACCGTAGCTCGACACCGAGGTGATGCCGGGTGCCACTTCCTTGTCCGGCTCGATCTGCTTCACGTTCTTCCAGTTGCCTATGGTGGCCTGAATCCGCTTGGCGAGACCGTGCCGCGCCTCCGGCAGCTTGGTGAACACGCTTTGATCCGTCCACCACTTGTGCTCGGCCGCCGGCACGATGATCTCGGCGTTCGGGAAGATCGGCGCGTTGGTATCCTTGGCCATCAGGCCGAAGATGTGATCGGGATGGTAGTGCGTGATGATGATGGTCGAGATGTTCGCCGGGTCGATGCCGGCTGCCTTCATGTTCTGCGACATCATCAGGCCGGCGGTGGGCTGGACCTGCCCGCCAGTGCCGGAATCGAACATCGTGTACTTGCCCTTGCTCTTCACCACCGTGACGGTGAACGGGATCGGCACGAATGCGTCGGCCATCTTGGCGGCGGCGAGCGCCTTCTTGGTGTCCTCGACCGAGGCGTTCTTGATGAAGGCGGGATCGTGCGGCTTCTCCCAGATGCCGTCGTAGATCGTCGTTACTTCCACGTCGCCGATCTTGAACCGCTTGAAGCCCATGACTTTGGGCATGGCACCGGAACCCGATCCGGAGCCGGCCTTTTGTGCGAACGCAGGCGACAGGAACTCCAGCGGCCCGTTGAGGCCGAAGGCGGCTGCTGCGGCGCCAGCCGAGAACACCAGATTGCGTCGCGAAACGATGGCCATTGTGAACTCTTTCCCTAGTTTGAAGTGACGGCGCGAACGGGCCAGAGCCTAGTCGCCCAGCCGCGATCCACAAAGCACTGCAGGCCCAATCACGGCGAATTGAATTCCGTTCGCGATGCTGCGCCGCAGCAGGATCGCGGCGCTTGCTGCCTAACGTGTCACGGTGCATGCAACTTCAAGTCGCACTCTCGAATCCGCGCAGCACGGCAGCAAGATTGTCGCCCAGGATCGGGGACAGATATCCCCCCTCCTGGACGATCACGGTTGGCAGCCCGGCTCGCGCCACCGCGGTGCCGATGCGCTCGAAGCCGCCGGTCGTCACCGCCAGCGCCTTGAAGGGATCGGCCTCGGACGCATCGAGGCCCAAGGCCAGCACCAGTGCACCCGGAGCGAACATGGCGATACGGCCGATCGCGGTGGCGAGCGCGGCCAGGAATGCGTCGTCGCCGGCTCCATGCGGCAGCGGCAGGTTGAGGTTGCAACCCTCGCCGGCGCCGGACCCGCGCTCATGCGCGTGGCCCCAGAAGAAGGGGTAGAGGAAATTCGGGTCGGCGTGAATCGACACTGTGAGCACGTCGCCACGCTGATAGAAGATGCCCTGCGTCCCGTTTCCGTGGTGCACGTCGACGTCGAGGATGGCGACACGGTCATGATGGCGGCGGAAGTGCTGCGCGGCGATGGCGGAGTTATTGAGGAAGCAGAAGCCGCCCGCCATGTCGGCGTAGGCGTGATGGCCTGGTGGACGACAAAGGGCATATGCAACGCGCTCACCGTCGATGACGAGTTGGGTGGCGGTCAAGGCAGCGTCGGCGGCAAGCTGCGCCGCCGCCCATGTGCCGGACCCGATCGGGCAGGCGGTGTCGGCCATGTGCCAGCCGGCGCGACCGACGATGCTATCGGGATAAGTGGGCGGATAGCGGGATGGATGGACGTTCGGAATGATCTCCGGACTACTATCGCCGAGCGCCTTCCACGTGTCGTGTGCGGTGGCGAGGAAGCTCAGGTACTCGGGCGTGTGGACTGCCGCGACCGGACCGAGACCGAAGCGCCTTGGGGGAATTATCTCATGGCGGCCCTTCTGCAGGCCGGACAGCAGGCGGTCGGCTCGTTCCGGCTGCTCAGTGGTCCGGCGTACCTGCCCACGTTGCAGGAAGAATTGCGGATCGTGGCCGGCGTGGGCGGGATCGTAGATCGCTTTCATCGGTGGTGCTCGCTGGGAAACGAAATCGGACGGCAGTCTGGCACGCGCTCCCGGCCCACACCACAGCTGTTGCGGGAGCCCGCCCGGAGTGCGAACGTCGAGGCAGACAAGCGGGAACGGGACATGGGACGGATCATCTGCGTCGGTAGCTTGAACATGGATATTGCGGCATACGGCGAGGCGCTGCCGCTGCCGGGCGAGACCGTGTTCGGCTCGAGCATCGCCGCGTCGCCCGGCGGCAAGGGCCTCAATCAGGCGGTCGCCGCCCGCCGGCTCGGGGCCGATGTCGCATTCGTCGGCAATCTCGGCCGCGACGATGCGGGCGAGAAGATCGCGGCGTTCCTGGCCGCCGAAGGTGTCGATACGAGCGGCATTGCCCGGCTCGACGGCGTGCCGTCAGGCGCCGCGATCATTCTGGTCGACGCCAGATCTGAGAACGCCATTGTCGTGATTCCGGGATCGAACATGGCGTGGCCGCCCGGCCGGCTCGACGACATGAAAGTGGCGTCCGGCGACATCGTCGTCGCCCAGTTCGAGGTCCCGGACGGGATCATCGCCGAGGCGTTCGCGAAGGCGCGGCGGGCCGGCGCACGGACGATCCTCAACGCCGCTCCGGCCCGCCCGATGCCAGTCGGTCTGCTGCCGCTGGTCGATATTCTTGTCGTCAACGAGACGGAGCTTGCCGCCGCCGTCGGCAAGCCGGTCGACGGCGCCGATATCGCGGCGGTTGCGCAGGCGGCGAGCAATCTGTCGGGTCCGGGATTGGCGGTGATCGCGACGCTCGGCAGCCAGGGCGCGGTGGTTGCGACCGCCGGCCGAGTGGAGCGCATTGCCGGCAAGCCAGTGGCCGCGATCGACGCCGCCGGCGCCGGCGACTGCTTCATCGGAGCGCTGGCAGCGGCGCTGGCGGGCGGAAGGGAGCTCAACGAGGCGGCGTCGTTTGCCAATCAGGCGGCGGGCATCAGCGTCACCCGCAAGGGCACCGCGATCGCGATGCCATACCTGCACGAGGTGCATTGAGCTACTTGCGCAAGCCTGGCGTCTCGATTGCCGCGCCCGACGCGCGGGCCGCGAGATATAGCTCGAGATCGACGTATTCCGGGCTGCCGTAGTTCAGCTGCTCGGCGCGCACGCCCAGGGAGCAGGCGCGCAGACGCCGATGCAGCGACCCCATCCGCTGCCAGTCGAGCCGATAGACCGGGTACGCAGTAGGAAGGCCGGAGGAAATGCGGTCGCCGCGCAGCCGCTTGCCGACATTGTCGTCGTGGCACTGGCTGCAGGCGAGGTTGAGCTGACCTTGCCGCTCGAAGTAGAAGCGCCGTCCGGCCTCGAGATGTGCCGCCGCCGGCCCATCGGTGCGCACGGCGATCGGCATGCCGCGCGACTGGTGGGCGAGGAAAGCCGTCAGCCCGAGCAGATCGTCGGACTCGTAGGCCAGCGCCTTAGCCCCCATGTTGGCGGTGCGGCAATTGTTGATGCGCGCCTCGAGGTTCATCAGCTGGCCGCCGGCGCCATCGATCGCAGGATAGCGGACCGCGACGCCACGCATCGACGATGCCGTCGCGCCGTGGCAATCGCCGCACGCCTTGCCGGCGCTGCCTTCGGGTGTCGACCACAGCTTCTCGCCGCGTTCGACCCACAGCATGCCCGGATTGAGCGTGTCGTCGTCCTGCTGCGCCTTGAGCTCCGGCGGCAGCAGCGCTGTCGCCGATGTCAGCGTTTCGGCGGCGCCGGTCCCGAACGTCACGGCGGCAATGGCGATCGCGATGCCGACGCGGCGCATCATGTGACGGTCAACGTCGCCTTCTCGACGTGCTGCTCGCCATTGTCGCCGGTCCATGTGAAGACGAGCTCGCCGGTTTCGGTTGCGACAGTGGTGAACGCGGCGAACGGGTTCGCTGCCACGCCCGGGAACATGTCCATGCGGAAGATCTCCTCGCCGCCGTAGGTGACGGTGAGCAGCTTGATGATGTCGCGCGGGATCGACTTGCCCATGTCGTCGCGGCGATAGCCGGTCTCCATCGGGTGCGTGATCAGCGTCTTGATCTGAACGATGTCGCCCTTCCGCGCGGTCTTCGGCAATATGATACGGGCGGTGCGCATGTTGCGGCTCCTCCAGGTCGTCAGCCGGCGTCGATGCACGCCGAAAGCGTCACGATCACCTCGGCGCTGTCGCTCCAGACGCTGCCGTCGCTCATGACCGCGACGGCCTGCACGCGCTGCGAGGCGGCGAGCCGCACCGTCGTCATCACGCGCGCCTGCCCGGACCTTGGCCCCAGATGAAACCGCGCGATGTCGGGCAGCGGGTTCTCCGGCGAGAACAGGTAGATCGTCTTGACATGGTCGGCGGCGGTCATGGCACTTTCGACGCTGATCGTTACCGGCACGGCGTTGCCGTTCTCGGCCAGCGGCGAAATGTCGAGCTTGACGCGGCCGGACTTCGGCGCGACGCCGCCGAGTGCCTCGGACATCGACCGGGCCATCGTTTCGGGTGTAGCGAGCGCCGCCGCGGGCACCAGCGCGGCTGCCGCAAAGGCGCCGCCCGCATGGATCAGATCGCGGCGGGAAATGGTGCTTCCTTCATTCGACATCGGCAATGCCTTTCATTCCTTGAGCGAGGCAAGCCATGCGACCACGTCCTCGATCTCCTGTGCGGTAAAGACCGGTCGGCCGCGATAACGATCCGCCACGCGCCGGAGGCCGTCGACCCGATGGTACGGCGGCATCAGCGTCGCCGGATTGAGCTTGCTCTGGTCGACCAGCCGATAACGGAGCTGGCCGGCATCCAATCTGCCTCCGACACCGGCGAGCGACGGTGCGAGATCGCCCTGGGACGGCTCATTCGGCACCGGCACCCGGTGACAGATGAGACAGTTTCCCTTCTCGCGATCGAGAACCAGGCGGCGGCCACGGCTGGCGTCGCCATTGCGGCCGTCGAGCGGCAGGGGAATGGCATCGCCCGCCACGTCGTAGCGGACAATTGCCTGGTCGGCGACGGCCGCCTGCGCGGTGAGCAAGGCGAGCACGCTCGACAACGCCGCCGCAGTCAGCTCCGGTTGCCGCAGGCGCACGCCGGCCACCTCACGCGCGCAACCTGATGTTCTTCAACGGCAACGAGCGCACCGGCTTGCCGGTTGCCGCGAAGATCGCGTTGAGCACGGCCGGCGCCGCGACGGCGATCGTCGGCTCGCCAACACCGCCCCAGAAACCGCCCGAGGGCACCGTCACCGTCTCGACCATCTTCGGATAATCGGCAAGCCGCATGATCTGATAGCTGTCGAGGTTGGTCTGCTCGACAGCGCCATCCACCAGTGTGATCTCCTCGAAAAGGCTTGCCGAGAGACCGTAGGCGACCGAGCCCACCACCTGCGCCTCGACCTGGCCTGGATTGACGACATGGCCGCTGTCGGTGCCCATCACCAGCCGGTGCACCGTCACCTTGCCCCGGTCGCTGACCGACACCTCGGCGGCAGCGGCGATGTAGCTGCCGTATCCCATGTGTACGGCGAGGCCGCGGTGCTGGCCGGCTGGCGGCTGCGACGACTCCCAGCCGATCTTGTTGGCGACCGCGTTCAGCACCGCAAGGTGCTTTGCCGTGCGCGGGTCCTTGGTCATCAGCGCGCGGCGGAACTCGAGTGGATCGCGGCCAGCTGCTTTCGCCACCTCATCGATGAAGCATTCGAGATAGAATGCGTTCTGATTGTTGTTGACGCCTCGCCAGAAGCCGGGCGTCAGGTGGTGATTGCGCATTGCGAAATCGATCAGCAGGTTCGGGATCGCATAGGCGATCGAGCCCTCGCGGGCGTACCTGCCGTCGAGTGGATTGAGGCCCTGGAACGCAATGAAGTCGACGCCGGATTCCATCCGCTGCGGCGCGACCGACGCCAGGATCGACTGGCCGGCCAGCCGCATCTTGAGGCCGACGAGATTGCCCTTGTCGTCGAGGCCGGCCTGCAGCTTGCACTGAGTGATCGGGCGATACCGGCCCTGCCGCATGTCCTCCTCGCGGCTCCACGACAGCTTCACCGGCACGCCGGGGATCTGCTTTGCGAGCAGCACCGCCTTGGTCACCGGGTCCTGGAAGCCGCGCCGGCCGAAGCCGCCGCCGAGATGGAGCTTGTAAACTTCGCATTTCGACGGCGGAAGGCCGGCTGCCTCGGCGCAGGCGGCCAGCGCCGCGTCGCCGTTCTGGGTCGGCACCCACACCTCGCACTTTTCCTCGGTCCACTTCGCCGTCGCGTTCATCGGCTCCATGGTGACGTGATGCCAGTAGGGCGCGGTATAGACGGCCTCGATCTTCTTGGCCGCGCCGCTTATGGCCCCTGCCGCGTCGCCGACCTTGTTGTAGGCCGCGACGTCTTCGGTCGCCTCGAGGCCGGCCTTCAGCACCTCGGCGATCGTGGCGCTCGTCACCTGGGAGTTCGGGTTCTCTTCGTAGGTGATGCTGATCGTCTCGAGGGCCTTGTTGGCATGCCACCAGGTATCGGCGACAACGGCGACGGCACTGGAGCCGACCTGCAGCACGTGCTTGACGCCGGGCATGTCCTTCGCCGTGGCGGCGTCGAAACTCTTGATCCTGCCGCCGTGAATCGGCGCGTCCTTGATCGACGCGACCAGCATGCCAGGCAACTTGAGATCGATACCGTAGACCTGCTTGCCGGTCAGCTTGTCGCTGGTGTCGAGCCGCTTCACGGCATGTCCGGCGATCTTCCAGTCCTTGGGGTCCTTGAGCACGATGTTCTTCGGCGGCTCGAGCTTTGCGGCAGCCGCCGCGACCTTGCCGTAGGTCGTCGTGCGCTTCGAAGGCCCGTGCGTGATCACGCCGGCCTGCACCGAGCACTCGCCCACCGGTACTTTCCACTGGTTGGCCGCCGCCTGCAGCAGCATCTCGCGCGCCGCAGCACCACCCCTGCGGACATATTCATGCGAGCCGCGGATACCCCGGCTGCCGCCCGTCGACATGTCGCCCCACACGCGGTTGCGCGCCAGATTCTGGCCCGGTGTCGGATATTCCCACTTGACCTTGTTCCAGTCGCACTCGAGCTCCTCGGCGACGAGCTGCGCCAGGCCCGTCAGCGTGCCTTGCCCCATCTCGGAGCGGGCAATTCGGACCACCACGTCGTCATTCGGGCGAATGAACACCCACGCGCCGACTTCGTCGCCGGTCGGAGCGGCCGCATTCTGGGCATGCGCTCCGCCGCGTGTGCCGGGCAGGCCGAAGCCAAGCGCCAAGCCGCCGCCGGTCGCAGCGCTGCCGATGAAGAACTGGCGTCGAGAAAACTCGGTTGTCGTCGTCATTGCTGCACCAACTCCCGCCAATCAGGCTTTGACCTTGGCCTTCTTGCCGGACAGCTCGGCCGCAGCCTGCTTGATACCGGCCTTGATCCGTTGATACGTGCCGCAGCGGCAGATGTTGGTCATCGCCTCCTCGATCTCAGCATCGGTCGGATCGGGCTTTGCCTTCAGGAGCGCCGCCGCGGCCATGATCTGGCCGGACTGGCAATAGCCGCACTGCGGCACATCGAGCGCCGCCCAGGCCTTCTGAATCGGGTGTGTGCCGGTCGGCGACAGCCCCTCGATGGTGACGATCTTGTCATTCGGCTTGATCGAGCCGACCGGGATCGAGCACGAGCGCTGCACCTCGCCATTGATATGCACCGTGCAAGCACCGCATTGCGCCACGCCGCATCCGTACTTGGTGCCGGTCAGACCGATCTGCTCTCGCAGCACCCAAAGCAGCGGCGTGTCATCTTCGACCTTGATGTCGATCGCTTTACCGTTGACGTTGAGCTTAGCCATCGACTCCTGCCTCCATCACGCAACAGGTCCATGGGCCTGAGGAACATGCCGCCAGACTATGCGATCTCGATTGCCGCAAACAAGGGTGGCTGGACGCCGGGACGGTTCGCGAAAAGCCCGCAAATACCTGGGCTGCGGGGGATCACCGATGTCTGCGCGATCATATTTTATCATATTGTCGTGAGGTTGGCGGAGTTCGCGCGCGCTGCGCAGTGGCGACCAGCATCATGGCGATGCTGCCAGCGACACGGCAAGTAGCGCCAACATTCACCACAGGCGGACGTGGCAGCCTCGATGGACCGCGGCCTATCGACAGATAGCGCGCCCGCGCCGTAAACCCATTTGGCGAGGCATCGGGATTCGAGATCCCGGGCCGGCGGTCCGGACGGGGCGTTATGATCGATCTGACGCGGATATTCGATGTCGTCGTGGTCGGCGGCGGCAATGCGGCGCTTTGCGCGGCGATTGCCGCGCGACGCGACGGCGTCTTCGGTGCTCGTTCTGGAAGCGGCGCCCAAATTCTATCGCGGTGGCAACACCCGCCACACCCGCAACATGCGTTGCGCCCATGACGCCGCGACCGAGACGCTGTCCGGCCCCTATCCCGAGGAGGAGTTCTGGGACGATCTCCTGACGGTGACAGGCGGCAACACCGACGAGCAGCTTGCCCGCTACATGATCTCGCAGAGCAAGGAGATGCTCTCGTGGATCGCCGAGCAGGGCGTGCGGTTTCAGCCATCGCTCGGCGGCACGCTGTCGCTCGGGCGCACTAATTCGTTCTTCCTCGGCGGCGGCCGGGCGATGCTGAACGCATTGTACCTCACGGCGGAAAAGCTGGGCGTCGAAGTGCTGTACGATGCCGAGGTGGTCGGCCTCGAAATCGCCGACGGCGCCTTCCGGTCTGCGACGATCGAGACGGATGGCAAGCCCGCGACGATCAAGGCCAAGGCACTGGTGGCGGCGTCCGGCGGTTTCGAGGCCAACATCGAATGGCTGAAGCAGTCGTGGGGACCTGCGGCCGACAACTTCCTCATCCGCGGCAGCCCGTACAATCGCGGCACCGTACTCAAGATGCTGATCGGCAGCGGCGTGCAGCCGATCGGCGATGCGACGCAGTGCCATGCGGTCGCGATCGATGCCCGCGCGCCGAAATTCGATGGCGGCATCATCACCCGTCTCGACTGTGTCGTGTTCGGCATCGTCGTCAACAAGCACGCGCAACGCTTCTACGACGAGGGCGAGGACGTCTGGCCGAAGCGGTACGCGATCTGGGGCCGCCTCGTCGCCGCCCAGCCCGACCAGATCGCCTACATCGTCTTCGACGCGTCTTCGCTCGAGCTGTTCATGCCCTCGCTATATCCGCCGATCGAGGCCGGCTCGATCACCGAGCTCGCGGCCAGCCTCGACCTCGATGCGGCAGCTCTCGCCAAGACGGTTGCCGACTTCAATGCGGCGGTGCGGCCCGGAACCTTCGACCACACGATCCTCGACGATTGTGCGACCGAGGGTCTGACGCCACCCAAGACGCACTGGGCGCGCCGGATCGAGAAGCCGCCATTCTACGCCTACCCGGTGCGGCCGGGGATCACCTTCACCTATCTCGGCACGCGCGTGAACCGCGAGGCGCGCATGCTGATGACGGACGGACGTCCGGCGAAGAACATGTTCGCGGCGGGGGAGATCATGGCCGGCAACGTGCTGGGGCGCGGCTACGCAGCAGGTATCGGAATGACGATCGGCAGCGTGTTCGGCCGCATCGCGGGACGGGAGGCGGCGCGTCATGCCGGCAAATAGCTTGCACGCCACGGCAGCGCTCACCGAAGCCGACCGGCTGATGACGGTGTGCAACTCGTGTCGCTACTGCGAGGGCCTGTGCGCGGTATTCCCGGCTATGGAAATGCGCCGCGCATTCCCGGACGGCGACCTCAACTACCTCGCCAACCTATGCCATGGCTGCGGCGCCTGCTACGTCGACTGCCAGTTCTCGCCGCCGCACGAGTTCGACGTCAATGTGCCGAAGACGCTGGCGATCGTGCGTGCCGACTCCTATCAGGCGTACGCGTGGCCGGCACTGCTGCGTCCGGCGTTCGCCCGCAACGGTCTCGCGATCAGCGTCGTCGCGGCGCTGGCTGTCGCCATCTTCGTTGCCGGCTTCATCGGCTGGCACGATCCGCGTGTGCTGTTCGGCGCTCATGTCGGGCCCGGCGCCTTCTACAAGCTGATGCCGCATAATGCGATGGCGGTCTTGTTCGGCGCCGCGTTCCTCTATGCGATCGTCGCCCTGCTGATGGGAGCCAGGGCGTTCTGGCGCAACATCGGCGAGCCGACAGCGACCCTGCGGCAGCCGGCTTCGGTGTGGCAGGCGGTCCGGGATGCCGGCAGCCTGCGGTATCTCGATGGCGGTGGCGTCGGCTGCTACAACGCCGATGATCGGCCAACCGACAATCGCCGCCTGTTCCATCACCTGACCATGTACGGTTTCCTGCTGTGTTTCGGATCGACCACCGTCGCGACGCTCTACCACTACCTGCTCGGGAGGGAAGCGCCCTATCCGTGGTACGATCTGCCGGTCGTGCTCGGGACGCTCGGCGGCATCGGCCTCCTGATCGGTCCGGCGGGCTTGCTCGCAGCCAGGCAGCGCCGCGACCCGCAGATGTCCGACATCCCGCGCCAGGGCATGGACCTCGCGTTCCTCGCCATGCTGTTCCTGACCAGCCTCACCGGTCTGCTGCTGCTGGTGCTACGCGCCACGCCGGCCATGGGACTGCTGCTGGCACTTCATCTTGGGGTGGTGTTCGCGCTATTCCTTACGCTGCCGTACGGCAAGTTCGTTCACGGCATCTATCGCTTTCTGGCACTTGTGCGCTACGCTCGCGAACGCCGCGACGAGCAGGGCTCGTGAGCGATACCGGTCGATACGTTTTCCGCAGCGTCCGGCCGGCCCCACAAGCCGGAGCCGCATGCGGCCATACCTGAAGGATCAACGATGGCGCAGGTTCGCTACTTCGTATCCGACGTGGATCAGGCAGTCGCATTCTATACTTCGAGCCTTGGCTTCGCGCTCGAGCAGCAGTTCGGGCCGGCGATGGCCATCCTGAAGCGTGATGACCTGCAGCTGTGGCTCGCGGGCCCGTCAGCGTCGGCGTCGAAACCGATGCCCGATGGCGCGAAGCCGCAGCCAGGTGGATGGAACCGCTTCGTCGTAACGGTCACGGACCTGGACGCCCTGGTTGCAACGCTGCGACAGCGTGGCGTCAAGTTCCGCAACGAGATCCTGGCCGGGCCCGGCGGCAAGCAGATCCTGTGCGAGGATCCGTGCGGCAATGTCGTCGAGCTGTTCCAACCTGCTGCCTGATCGGAGGCTTGGCCTTGGAAACCCTGTTGCCTCTGGCAAAGCAAGCAGCCCAACTGCTGAAGTCGCGCGGCGAGACGATCGCGGTTGCGAAGTCGTCGGCTGGTGGCCTGATCGCGGCAGCGCTGCTGGCGGTGCCTGGCGCTTCGGCCTACTTCCTGGGCGGCGCGGTCATCTATACGAAGCAGGCTCGCCTGGCGCTGCTTGGCATCGACGACGCGGCGATGCGCGGACTTCGGCCGGCGAGCGAGCCCTACGCGGCTTTGCTCGCTCGCACCGTGCGCGAGCGGCACGCAGCGTCATGGGGTCTTGCCGAGACCGGCGCCACCGGCCCGGCCGGCAATCGTTACGGTGACGCCGCCGGACATGCCTGCCTGGCGGTATCGGGCGCCCGTTCGGCGGCGGCGACGCTCGAGACCGGCTCGCCCGATCGCGAGGCGAACATGCGCCGGTTTGCGAGTGCGGCATTGGCGCAATTGATCGATGCCCTCGAGTGAGCATCGCGGCCCGCCGCCGCCCCGCTGCTGCTCCATGCTCAGCTGCGGAACGCGCTGCCGCCGTCGACATCGAGGGTTGCGCCGCTCACGTAGCCGCAGGCCGGCGAGGCGAGGAACGCGGCCGCGGCCGCGATCTCGTCGGCCTCGCCCAGGCGGTTCAAGGGCAGATTGGTCAGTACCTCCTGCCACCGGCTCTCGTCACCGAGCGACGCCTTGGCGCGTGCCTTCGACAGACTGATGATGCGGTCGGTCCGGGTCGCCGCCGGATTGATCGCAAAGACCCGCACGCCCCAGTCGACCGCCTTGCCGCCGACGGCGCCGGTGAACGCCATCAGCGCGGCATTGCCGGTGGCGCCGCAGACGTAGTCGTAGCGCGGGCTGCGGCCGGCCGCGCCGATGATGTTGACGATCGTGCCGGAGCCCCGTTCCTTCATCCGCGCCAGAAAGAGCTGCGTCATGTGGATGTACCCCATCACCTTGAGGCTCCACGCCTCCTGCCAGCGCTCCAAGGTCAGGTCGAGCAGTCCTCCACCAGGAATGGCGCCGGCATTGTTCACCAGAACCGACACGTCCGGATAGGCGTTGGCCACGCGCTGGCGTTCCTCCGGCTTCGAGAGATCGGCGGCGCAGGTCTCGACCTTGCCGAAGCTCTTGAGCTCGGCGGCGGTGTCGGCAAGCCGCTGCGCGTCGCGCGCCACCAGCACGACCGAGCAGCCTTCCTGCAGGAACACCTTGCCGCAAGCGCTGCCGATGCCTTTCGAGCCGCCCGTGACGAGCACGCGATTGCCTTTGAGACGAAGATCCATGGGGCGTTCCTCTCGATCATTGAGATTTCGCGGGCCGTCGCCGAGCCACGGCCGGTTCCGCTGATGATGCGCCCGAGCCTGCAACAGAACGGCGCGAGACGCCAGTCCACCGTTGCAATGCTGCAGTTCGCCCGCCCGAGTACCGGGCTCCAGGCGGCGGCCGTTGCAAGCGCCGAGCGGTCGCCTGCCGCCACCAGGCCAGGCACTGCGAGGTGCCCGGAGCGGCCGGTGCACTCCGCAGTGCGGCCGTATACTGCCGATCGCAACGCTTTGTTCACCACGCTGCAATAACACTCGGCCAGGAACTCTGCGGAGGGTCTCATGACGCGGATCAAGGCGGCGGTGATGGTGCTCGGCCTGCTGGCGGCCGGCAAGATCGGCACCCAGGAATACCTCTTCCGTAGCGGCACCAGGGATGTGCTGATCAATGCCTACCGCGAGCGAGCCATCGCCGCGTGCCAACGGGACCCGCGAAACCAGGGTGTGGCCGCCAATGTGAGCGCCTGGACGCGACCGGCCGAGATCAGAGTGGTCGTCGGCAAGGGCGATCTCGACGTGTGGTTCTGGCAGGTCGACAATTCGCTATGGAACGCCCGCTACCGTAATCCCTACCTGCACCTTGCAACCGCCGACCGCCATTCGAGCTGGCTGTGCGAGTACGACATCGTGCACGGCATCGCGAGCGTTTCGCGGGGTTGAGCCGCATCCATTCAGCGACGCCGCGCCTCCAGGCAGATCTGCGTCATGAACAGATGGTCGTAGCGGCCTTCGGTCAGCCGCGAGATCAGCCGCGTGCGCGACGAGAACGGCGTGACCGGCTCGATCGACACCACGTCGTAGCCCGCCTGCTCGAACATTGCCGCGTAGCTTTCCGGGGTGAACCAGCGCATATGGGTGCGGTCGAACACGCCCTTGTCGGCAAGCCGGAAGCGGCCGTTCGCCAATTCGCGGATCACGCGCCAGTGTGAGATGTTGGGCGAGCTCGCGAGCACGACGGCATCCGGGCGAAGATGGGGCCTGAGCCGGCGCAGAACGGTCCACGGCTCGACCAGATGCTCCAGCACCTCGGACATGATGAGCGCATCGAAGGCGCACGGTTGCCACGGAAATTCCAGGCGCTCGACGTCGCCGACGATGACCTCGTCGAACTGCGTGCGTGCTTCCTCCGCCACCGACGCGACGAGCTCAATTCCGGTGTAGGTGCCGGCGCGGCCGCCACACTTGGCGAGTGCTCCGGTGGCGCCGGTGCCGCAGCCGATCTCGAGGATGCGGGCGGTCGGGTCCCGCGGCAGGCGTGCGATGAGGTCGGCGCGGGCGCCCGAAAAGTAGGCCGACTGCTTGCCGCGGTAGTAGCGGGCCAGGCCCTCGTCCGCTGCAGCTGCTTGCGCCGTCATCCTTTATGCTCCGTTACTTCGATGGTTTCATTCGACGTGGTCGATCGTAACCGTGATCGCTGAACGGCCGGCTAACAGATCGCGATGTGCATTGAACGGCAGCGCATTTTAACGCGGTGTTAACGTAAAGAGCGTTCTCCTGGGTGCAAGGCGGGGTGGTTCGACTGTTCGGGAACCGCTCCGCCGATCAGCTTCTGTCAGCCGATGGCCCGAGCTCATGTATTCGCGTAGCTCGCCTAGATTTCTGCGATATATCACGGCCGCGGCTCTCGCCAGCGCGGTCGCAATTGGCGCTTGTGCCGGTCCCGGCGTTACGCCCGGCAATCAACTGGCGATCGGTTCGAACGCCGGCCTCTCGCGGATCTATCGCCTCGGGGTGGGCGACAAGATCAAGCTCACGATTTTCGGCGAGCCGGACATGTCCGGGACCTACGAGGTGAACGCCGTCGGCAATGTGCCGGTGTCGCTGATCGGTGAGGTGCCGGCCAAGGGCAGGGCGATCGGAGAATTCCGCGAGGCGGTCAGGCAGAAGCTGTCGCAGGGCTACTTGACCAATCCCAAGGTGTCGATCGAGGTGGTCAATTTCCGCCCGATCTACATCCACGGCGAGGTGCGCAGCGGCGGCGAGTTTCCCTACAAGAACGGCCTGAAACTGCGCGACGCCATCGCGCTTGCCGGCGGCTACACGTATCGCGCCAACGAGTCGCACGTCATACTGGTGCGTGAAGGCACGCCCGAGCAACTCGCGATTGCATTGCCAGCGGATGTCGATGTGCTGCCGGGCGACAACATTCGCGTGCCTGAGCGGTTCTTTTGAGCGCGGCCGTGACGACGCACCCGTCAGGCCCAAGAAATCCGTCCGGCCCGAAGCGGCAGGCACGCTGGTTTCGAGGCGGCGTGGCGATCGTTGCGTCGTGCGCGCTTGCCGGTCGCGCGGCCGCATTGGACCTGGGCAACGAAGGTCTCGGACGGTCCGACACGGTCGCTTATCAGGACGGGCTCAAGAAATGGGACAACGCGAAGCGCTTCGGGGCCGAGCGCGTCGTCGACCGCGATCGCACGCTGTTTCAGCCCGATGGCGTGCGCAGCGGCAACTACGTGGTGTACCCGGCGCTCGGGACGACGGTGCTGTTCGACGACAACATCTACGCGACCAACACGAACCGGGTGTCCGACGTGAGGTTCGAGATCGTTCCCGTGGTGCGGGCGAAGTCGGACCTGCCGCGTCACGTCCTGGATTTCGCCGTCGGCGCCAAGCTCACTGAATATGCCCGGCACAGCGAGCTCAACACCGCCGACTTCCGCTTCGCCATGGATGGCGCGCTGCACTTCGACCACGCGCACACGCTGGCACTGAGCGTGCTTTCGGCGCTCGACCACGAGGATCGGGCGGCTCCGGACGCACCCCGGAATGCCGCCGAGAAGACCGAGGTGTTCCACAATCGCGCCGTCGTCGGGTTGAAGCGCGATGCCGGCCGTCTGTACGCGAGTTTCGGCGCGTCGATCGAGCGCTGGGACTTCCAGAACGTCAAGGCGCGCGACGGCAGCATCATCGACCAGGAGCAGCGCGACATGCAGATCGGCGCCGCAAACACGATGCTCGGCTATCGGTTTTCGCCGGGATACGAGATGCAGGCCAAGCTGCGGGTGCTGCGCCAGGACAATTTCGGCCCCACCACGACAAATTACTCTGCTTATGGTTACGAAGTCCTTGCCGGCGTCGCGGCCGAGATCAATCCACTGCTGCGCTGGCGGCTGCTCGGCGGCTACGGCGTTCGCGACTATGACAGCGCGCAGCTCGGCACGCCCGGAAATGGGCTCATCGAAGCCGAGCTCCAGTGGCTCCCGACGCAATTGACGACGTTCACCGCCAGCGCCCGCCGCGCCTACTCGGAAGGCATCTACGGCGAAGGTGGCGGCGGCCGCATCGACACCGTGTTCGGCGCCAGGCTCGAATACGAAGTCCTAAGAAACCTCGTGTTCACTATAGGCGGTGAGTATCGCGCGTCGGACTTCTTCGGCGAGGACCGACACGACCGGGTCACCACCGGTCGGATCAGCGCCGATTACTACTACACGAAGAATTGGCTGTTCTCCTTGGCATACGAGCATCTGGACCAGCGCTCGAACATCCAGGAGGACAACATCGTGCGCAATCGGGTGTGGTTGAGCACGAAGCTGCGTTTCTAGAGATCGAAGAGCGACATGGCCGGGCAGTCGAGAGACGATGAAGACGAGGAGGAGCGCGGTCCCGCGATCTCCCTCGGCGACGTCGTGACTGCCATCCGGCGGCGCGCCAGGCTCATTGCAGCGACAAGTCTGGCGATCACGTCGCTGTCGGCCGTGGCGGTCTGGCTGATCCCCAACCGCTACGAGGCGGTCTCATCGGTGCAGATCGACCAGCGCAGCAAGGAGATCGTCAACATCAAGGGCGTGATCTCCGACCTGAAGGCGGACGCAGCTACCGTCGACAGCGAGGTGGAGGTGCTGCGCTCGAAGCAGATCTCGCAGCGCGTCATCGAGCAGCTCGGATTGCGCGAGGACCCGGAGTTCGTCGGGCTTACGAAAATCCAGACGATGCTGATGCGCTTCGGACTGACGCGCAGCAGTCCCCGAAAGAGCGAGCAGCCGGCGGCCGTCTCGATCGGCGATCTGATCGACCCGCCCCGTGCGCCCGAGCGCGACGAGGTTGCGCGCGCCTTCGAGCAGCGACTGAAGGTCAATCGGGTGCGAGCGACGCTGGTGCTGGAGATCCATTTCAGCTCCGCCGATCCGGTCAAGGCGGCAAGGATCGCCAACGCTATCGCCGAAACCTACATCAAGATGCAGATCGAGCAGAAGATGCAGGCGATGGTGGACGCCAGCGGCCGGCTCGAGGAAGCGATGCGTGGCGTTCGCGAGAAGGTGGTGAACGCCGAGCGCGCGATCGAGCAGTTCAAGTCGCAGAACGACATATTCGATGCCGACGGCCATCTCCTGGTCGATCGGCAGCTGGCGCGCGAGATGGAAGCGCTGGTCATCGGCCGCAATCAGACCGTGACGGCCCGTTCGCGGTACGAGCAGGCACGCCGCATGATGATCGACGGCGAGGGCAACGAGTCGCTGGCCGACGTGCTGCAGAGCAATACCGTGCGCCTGCTGCGCGACGAGTTGACGAAGGCGCTGCGCAAGCAGGCCGAAGCCGGGACCAAGTACGGTCACAAGCATCCGGAGATGCAAAAGATCGCGGCCGACGTCGCCAAGGCGCAACTGGAGTTGAGCGGCGAGATCTCCAAGATCATCAGGAATCTCAAGACCGAGTACGAGGTGGCGGCCGACGGCGAGCAGCAGCAGTCGCGCCGTCTCGATGCGCTGAAGGGCCAGATCGCCGCATCGAGGGACAAGCAGTGGCAGCTGCGCGAGCTCGAGCGCGAGGCATCGGCATCCAAGCAGCTTTACGAGGCCCTGCTGTCGCGCAACAAGCAGACGGCCGAGACCCAGGGGCTGCAGTTCCCAGACGCGCGGCTGGTCGAGCGGGCCGACGTGCCGCCCTACCCGATGTCGCCGAAGCGCATGCAACTCGTCACCGTGGCGGCGGCGGCAAGCCTCGTTGTCGCGCTGGGTCTGGCGCTGTTCCTCGAGATGGGAACGGGCAGCGTGGCGCGGCCGCGCGACATCGAGCGTGTCCTCGACTTGGCTCATCTCGGATCCGTTCCGGGACCGCAGGACCCGCACGCGTTCCCCGGCGAACGCATGCGGACGATGCGGATGGTGCTGGCGGAGCCGGCAGGACTGTTCGCGGACGCCATGCGCGGTGTCAGGCACGAGCTCGACAATCGGATCGGCCGCGCGCAGCGCAAGCTGATCCTGGTGGCATCGAGCTTGCCGAACGAGGGGCGGTCGGTGATCGCGTCGAACCTCGCGCTGCACTATGCGGCCGGGCAATCGCGGACGCTGCTGATCGATGCCGACCTGCGCAGTGGCGGCCTGTCGGAGGACCTCGGCATTGCCGGCGAGCCCGGCCTGCTCGACGTGCTGGCCGGTGGCATGGCGATCGAGGAAGCGATCCTGCACGATCGGGCGACCGGCTTGCACGTGCTGTCTGCCGCGCGCCGGCCCGACTTCGTGGTCGATGCGTCCAGCCTGCTTGCGAGCCATCAATTCGATCAAGTGCTCGACGAGTTGAAGAGGCGGTTCGACGTCATCGTTATCGATGCTCCGCCACTCCTTCCCGTCGTCGACGCCCGCGTCATTGCCGGCCACGTGCAGGCAATCGTGTTCGTGACCGCCTGGCGCCGCACGCCGCGGCAATTGGCCAAGGACGCACTGAAGTCGCTCGGGCCCGACGCGGGCAAGGTGGTCGGCGCGATCGTCAATCAGGTCGATCACGATACCATGGCCGAGGACTGGGGCATTATCGGCCGCCCCTATCGCGCCGATCGAGCGTCGGTCTTGCGCGCTGCCTGAGCGGCTGCTGGCCACTGCCCGCGGGCGGGCGATCACGCTCCAAGGCCGCTCGAGACCGCCGTCAACTCCAATTTCGGCTGCATGTTCAGGCATTGTTTAGGCTGATCGGATTTACTCGACACGTTCTGCTCGCGGCGCCCCAAGGGAAGCCGCGTCTGCGTCGGGGGATCAATGTCCGCGTTCGTCCAGCCTTCAGCCGTCACGCACGGTCTGCCGTCACGCCTGAACGGTGCTGTCGGCGCGCGCACGCGATGGTCCCGTCAGGT
>CAVVRF010000035.1:0-12012 GCA_963750535.1 uncultured Alphaproteobacteria bacterium
AGCAAGCGGCCGCCCCTCACCCTCGGCCGGCAAGAACGCCGGCCTCTGCCCCTCTCCCCGAATTGGCGGGGGAGAGGGGAACCGTGCGCGTACCCGTTGCCATTCCGCTAGCGTCATCCTGTTGAGGGTTTCGAGTGGTGAGGTCGCGCCCGGTCGCCGGCGACGCGGTCCCGGGTCTCGCGCATTCTGCGCTCGCCCGGGAATGCAGGCTGGGAAAGCGGCGCTCATTTGGCGGCGATCCGCCTGCTGCACCAATACGCGCAAGAGCGGGCTCGTGCCTGCGGCGCCTGTCGCGTCGAGCTCCCGCGGCCAACGCGGAACCCCGCCCCCTCCGCTTGCTTCCCCGGCCGGAGCGCGGCAGCGCGCAGAGCCGGGGCCGCGTCGGCGGCGGGCTCAGCGCCGCTGCCCACTTCCCAGTTCCTACTCCCTACTACCAGCTGCCTACTGCCTACTGCCTATTGGCTATTGGCTATTGGCTACTGGCCATTCGCCACCCTCCCCTCCCCCAACTTATCCACGCCCGCCGCCGCCATGCGATACTCACTCCCGTTCCGCTTCATCGAGGGCGTGCTTCGAAGGCGTTCTGGCGCGGAGGCGGAATAGGACGGTCCGGTCAAACAATCCCGCACGCGGCGGTGACGGCCGGACGATGTCGCGCGCCTCTAAGACGAGGTGGTAATGGCGGAGGGCACCCCCCTCGAGATCATAGGCCCTGGGGCGCGGCGTGACCGAAACATCCGTCCGAGCAATGGGGTGGCTCTGGCCCACTTCAATGCCAACTGCGGAACATCGCCGTGGACCACGGCCGCCCCGCTCCCCCTCGATCGAGGGGAAAATGAAAATCACCGCTTGAACGAAACCGCGATGGAGTTGATCACTTGTATGCACACCAAAATCACATGTCCGGTAGGTTGGGTTAGCTGTGAACTCTCAGGAGGTTGTCCATTCGGTCCGGTCCGGAGAGACTGAGGTTGCGAGACTTCAGCTGCTACGGGGGAGAACCGAATGGACGTCCATAGTAATGCCCGCCTCACGCCCAAAGGTCGAGAGGACATGGTGTGCGCCGTCGTCGAGCACGGCCTCGGCAAGGCAGAGGCCGCCCGCCGATTCAACACCACCGCGAAGACGGTCAAGAAGTGGGTCGATCGCTTCCGCCAAGAGGGCATCGATGGCCTGGTCGACCGGTCGAGCCGGCCCCATTCCTCGCCGCGCCAAACCCCGCTGGCCACGTGTGAAGCCGCCGAGGCTCTGCGCCGCCAGCGTCATACCCAAAGCCACATCGCCACGACGCTCGGCCTGTCGACGGCGACCATCTCGCGCATCTGCAAGGCGCGCGGCATAAGCCTGCTGAGCACGCTCGAGCCGAAAGTACCGCGTCCGCGCTACGAGCGTGACGCGCCGGGCGAGCTCATCCACCTCGACATCAAGAAGCTCGGCAAGTTCTGGAAAACCGGATATCGCATCACCGGCCGCGTCGCGGGGCATCAGCGCAGCGATGGTGCGGGATACGAGTTCGCTCATGTCGCCATCGACGACCACTCGCGCGTCGCCCGCATCGACATCCTGCCCGACGAGAAGAAGGAAAGCGCCATTCTCTGCCTGCTGCGCACGGTGGCCTATTTCGACCGTCTCGGCGTGCGCGTCGATCGCGTCATGACCGACAACGGCTCATGCTACCGCTCCAAAGCGTTCGCCAATGCCTGCCGCACGCTCGGCATCAAGCACATCATGACCAGGCCCTACACGCCGCAGACCAACGGCAAGGCCGAGCGCTTCATCCAGACCGGCGCTACGCGAGTGGGCCTATGCTTGCCGCTTCGACACCTCCGAGCAGCGGCGCGAGGCCCTGCCAGCCTGGCTGCACCGCTACAATTGGCACAGACCGCATGCTAGCCTCGACAAGAAGCCGCCCATCAGCCGCATCCGACTGACCAGGAAGAACCTCTTGCAACTTCACAGCTAACCCAACCTACGGCCCGCGACGGCAGCCAGCGGCGCCGCACGGGGTCCAAGGTTGTATGACCACGACATTTGCGGACCCGCGCCAATGCTGACGCACGTCGATCCCGGTAAGCATCCGAGCGCGAAAGTTTCGGCGGTCCCGCGCATCTCGCCTTGACAGTACCGGCCTTACCGCCTATCTCCGCGTCGCTAGCACTCAGTCAACGCGAGTGCTATGACGCGAGCGCCGCTCGTCCCCGCAACCTCTGACAAGGCTTACGAGTAGTCCATGAAATTTCGTCCTCTCCACGACCGCGTGGTCGTCAAGCGTGTTGACGCCGAGACCAAGTCCGCTGGCGGCATCATCATCCCCGACACCGCCGCCGAGAAGCCCATGCAGGGTGAAATCATCGCCGCCGGCCCCGGCGCGCGCGACGAGAGCGGCAAGCTGGTCGCCCTCGACGTCAAGCGGGGCGACAAGGTGCTGTTCGGCAAGTGGTCGGGCACCGAGGTCAAGATCGACGGCCAGGATCTCCTCATCATGAAGGAGAGCGACATCATGGGCGTCATCGAGAAGTGATGAAAGGGGCGAATGGGCTTTGGCCAATCGCCAATAGGCCCGATCTTCCGCCCCGCCCTCTTTCCTTCCCCATTGGCAATTGGCCACTGGCCATTCGCCACGTCACCCATTCCCCCATCCAGGAGCTTGAGCCACTATGGCCGCCAAAGACGTGAAATTTTCCGCCGATGCCCGCGAGCGCATGCTGCGCGGCGTCGACATCCTCGCCAACGCCGTCAAGGTGACGCTCGGTCCGAAGGGCCGCAATGTCATCATCGAGAAGAGCTTCGGCGCTCCCCGCACCACCAAGGACGGCGTCACCGTCGCCAAGGAGATCGAGCTCGAGGACAAGTTCGAGAACATGGGCGCCCAGATGGTGCGCGAAGTGGCCTCGAAGACCAACGACGTCGCCGGTGACGGCACCACCACCGCGACCGTGCTCGCCCAGTCGATCGTGCGCGAGGGCCTGAAGTCGGTGGCCGCCGGCATGAACCCGATGGACCTGAAGCGCGGCATCGACAAGGCCGTGGCCCAGGTGGTCGAGGAGATCGGCAAGAAGGCGAAGAAGGTCAAGAACTCGGGCGAGATCGCCCAGGTCGGCACCATCTCCGCCAACGGCGAGAGCGAGATCGGCGACATGATCGCCCAGGCGATGCAGAAGGTCGGCAACGAGGGCGTCATCACGGTCGAGGAGGCGAAGAGCCTCGAGACCGAGCTCTCCGTCGTCGAAGGCATGCAGTTCGACCGCGGCTACCTGTCGCCCTACTTCATCACCAACGCCGACAAGATGGTGGCCGAGCTCGAGGACCCCTACATCCTGATCCACGAGAAGAAGCTGACCGGCCTGCAGGCGATGCTGCCGGTTCTCGAGGCGGTGGTGCAGACCGGCAAGCCGCTGCTGATCATCTCCGAGGACGTCGAGGGCGAGGCGCTCGCCACGCTCGTCGTCAACAAGCTGCGCGGCGGCCTCAAGGTCTGCGCCGTCAAGGCTCCGGGCTTCGGCGATCGCCGCAAGGCCATGCTCGAGGACATCGCCGTCCTCACCAACGGCCAGACCATCTCTGAAGATCTCGGCATCAAGCTCGAGAACGTGACGATGGACATGCTCGGCCGCGCCAAGCGCGTCACGATCGACAAGGACAACACCACGATCGTCGACGGCACCGGCAAGAAGAAGGACATCGAGGCCCGCGTCAACCAGATCAAGGCGCAGATCGAGGAGACGACCTCGGACTACGACCGCGAGAAGCTGCAGGAGCGGCTGGCGAAGCTCGCCGGCGGCGTGGCGGTGATCAAGGTCGGCGGCGCCACCGAGGTCGAGGTGAAGGAGCGCAAGGACCGCGTCGACGACGCGCTCAATGCCACCCGCGCCGCGGTCGAGGAGGGCGTGGTTGCCGGCGGCGGCGTCATGCTGCTGAAGGCCTCGGCGGCGATCACCGTCAAGGGCGACAACGATGACCAGGATGCCGGCATCCAGATCGTCCGCAAGGCACTGCAGTCGCCGATCCGCCAGATCGCCGAGAACGCAGGCGTCGAGGGCTCGATCGTCGTCGGCAAGGTGCTCGAGGCGCGCAGCGGCAACTTCGGCTACGACGCCCAGAAGGACGAGTACGGCGACATGATCGAGAAGGGCATCATCGACCCGGCGAAGGTCGTGCGCACCGCGCTGCAGGACGCCGCTTCGATCGCCGGCCTGATGATCACCACCGAGGCCGGCATCGCCGAAGCCCCGAAGAAGGGCTCTGCCGGCGGCGCCGGCGGCATGCCGGGTGGCATGGGTGGCATGGGCGGCATGGACATGTGACCTGCCGCCAGCCTGCTCCCGGCAGCGGGAGCAGGCGACACCGACCGACAATGCGAGCGCGCCGGGCGACCGGCGCGTTTTCTTTTGACCGTCGAGGCCGGCGGCCGGCAACAGCCAGTCGCGCCGGGTTCACCGCCGGTACTGGACGAACGGGCTCTTGGTCGCCACCTGATCGTAGAGGCCGCGGGCGCGATAATTGAACTCCTGCGTCGCCCAGTAGGTCCGGGTGCACCCCCTGCTGTCGGCCTCGCGGTAGGTCGCCTCGATCAGTGCCCGGCCGGCCCCCTTGGCCCGGCGCGCCGGATCGACGAACAGGTCCTCGAGGTAGCAATACCACGTCGGCGACCACGTCGAGCGATGGAACAGGATGTGGGCGAGACCGAACGGACGGTCGCTGTCGTCGACCACGACGAGACCGATGGGGAACCCCTCCTGCCCGGACAGCAGGCGCTGCCAGGTGGTCTCGATGACGTCATCGCCGACGCTCGACTTGTAGAACTCGATGTAGCCCTTGAACAACGGCAGCCAGACGGCCTTGTCCTTTGCGGCGAGCGGCCGCACCGAATAGTTCGTAGTCACGCTTGATTGCTCCTTGCTTCGAAGATGCTTCCTGGCCGTCGACGTCTATTTCCAGCGCCAGGCGAGGCCGCTCTCGGTGACCTTCGCCGCCTTGCTCATCAGCTGGGGATCGTCGACTTTCACCTTGCGGCCGTTGCCGTCGAAGTAGGACTGCCTGGCGTCGATCATCAGCGTCCGCTTGCCGATGACGCACTCGTAGGGCGCAAGGCGCGCGCCGCCAAGCGCGGTCCACTGGTTGCCGAAGCGGCGGCCGCTGCAAACGACCTGCTCGCGCTTGAGGTTGGCGCGGACCAGTTGCAGCCGGACCTGCATGACGAGATTGGGATACGGCTTGGCAAGCTCCAGCACCTCGGTGAGCGGCAGGCTGCCGCCGCCCGACAAGCCGGGCGTGACGACCTTGGCCATGGCGACGCTCGAGCACAGAACGAGGCCGATCAAGGCCAGTCCAGGGCGCAGCCTAGCGATCGCCGGCAGTGTCGGTCGCAGCATCATCGCATCGCCTTTCGATCTACATCAGCCAGACGGTCGCCAGGCCGAGAAACGCGAAAAAGCCTACCACATCGGTCACCGTCGTCACGAACACCGTCGATGACACCGCCGGGTCGAAGCCTGAGCGATCGAGACCGAGCGGCACGAAGATGCCGGCGAGGGCGGCAGCGAGCAGGTTGATCACCATCGCGCCGGCGATCACCGCGCCGAGCTTGCCGGTGCCGTACCAGAGCAGCACCACGATCCCCATCAGCGCCGCGAATGCCAAGCCGTTGAGCAGCCCGACCATGGTCTCGCGCAACACCACCCGGACGACGTTGGCGGCGCCGAGCTCACCGGTCGCCAGCGCCCGCACCGCGACAGTCATGGTCTGGGTGCCGGCATTGCCGCCCATCGAGGCGACGATCGGCATCAGCACCGCGAGCGCCACCATGTGCTCGATCGTCGCATCGAACACCTTGATCACGGAGGAAGCCAGGATCGCCGTCAGAAGGTTGACGAACAGCCAGGAGAAGCGGCTAGGCGTGATCTGGCGTACACTGTCGCTCAAACGCTCGTCGCCGACGCCGCCCAGCGCCTTGATCTCCTCGTCGGCCTCCTCGTCGATCACCTCGACGACGTCGTCGACGGTGACGACGCCGACCAGCCGCTGGTTCTCGTCGACCACCGGCGCCGACATCAGGTCGTAGCGGCGGAACTGGCGGGCGACCTCGGCCTGATCGGTGGTCGCGAGCACCACCGCCCGCTCCTTGTTCATGATGTCTTCGATCTTGACGTGCCGCTTGCTGCGCAACAGCCGCGAGATATCGACCGCGCCCAGCACCTTGAAGGTCGGATCGACGACGAACAGCTCGGTGAACGTCTCCGGCAGATCGTCGGGCGCCGCATCGCGCATCGTGTCGATGACGTAGCCGACGGTCCAGTAGGGCGCGGCGGCGACGAAATCCGCCTGCATCAGGCGGCCGGCGGTCTCTTCCGGATAGTCGAGGTTGCGCTCGACCGCGGCGCGATCCACGGTCGTCAGCCGCGCAAGGATCTCCTGCTGGTCGGCGGCGTCGAGATCCTCGATGAGGTAGGCGGCGTCGTCGGTGTCGAGCGCATTGACCGCGCGCGACAGCAACTCGTTCGGCAGCGCCTCGGCGAGCTGGTCGCGGACGCTCGGATCGATCTCCGACAGCACCTCGAAATCGAAGCTCGGGCCGAGCGCTTCGATAAGCCGCACCCGCTCATCGGCCGGCAGCAGCTCGATCACGTCGGCGAGGTCCGGCGCCGGCATGCCGGTGACGATCGTTATCGCCCGCGCGATTTCGTTCTCGCTCAGCGCGTCCGCAACCTCGCGCGCCCGCGCCTGGATGACGTCGCTGTCGCCGGATGCCTCACTGGTCGCGGTTTCGCGCATGCGCAAACCTGTCCTTGCGGCGCGATCGCGCCGGATTTGGTGCCGTCGAGGCGGTTGCGAAAATGGCTGGGCGAGTGAATCAGACCGACTAATTCGTAATTAGCGCCGGCTGCTGTAAAAAAACACTGCAAATCCGGGCCGGTATCGGCTCTTATGGCCGCTTGCTGTGCCTGCGACAACGCATGCCACCGCAAAACGTGTGGTAGTGCCTCGCCTTTGCCATGCGGATCGCTATTTTCGTACGCGTGCGATCGAATTGACGTCGATGGGAGTAGGCTGGTGGCCGGTGGCTCGATTTCGAATGTGACGTTGCGCCGGCTCGTCGGCGCGGGGCTGGCGGTGCTGGCTGCCGCGGTGCTCTACCTGCCTGCCGCGCCGCGCTCGCCGGCATCGGCCTCGCAGTGCGGCCCGAAGGCGCTCGGTCTCAGCCGGACGGTCGAGATCGACACTGCCGGCGGTCCTCGCTTCGGCCATCAGCAGTACAAGGAAAGCGATTTCCTCGCCGACGGCGAGATCGTCCTCACTTTCGACGACGGGCCCTCGAGCATCCACACGCCGCGGGTCATCAAGGCGCTCGACGAGCATTGCACCAAGGCGACGTTCTTCATGGTCGGCAGCCGGGCGCTGGCCGAGTCGAGGCTCGTCAAGGAGATCGCCCGCCGCGGCCATAGCATCGGCACGCATACCTGGAGCCATGCCAACCTCCGCTCGATCGGCGCGGCGCGGGCGACGGACGAGATCGAGCTCGGCATCAGCGCCGTCCAGCGCGCCGCCGGACAGCCGATCGCCCCGTTCTTCCGTTTCCCCTATCTGGCCGACAGCCGCGCCATGCAGGCGCACCTCAAGGCGCGCAACGTCGGGATGTTCTCGATCGACGCCGATTCATACGACTACAAGACGCTCAATCCGTCCGAGGTGCATCGGGCGATCATCAGCCAGATCACCGCCAAGCGGAAGGGCATCATCCTGTTCCACGACATCCAGCAGTCGACCGCCGGGGCGTTGCCTGGCCTGCTGGCCGAGCTCAAGGCGCGCGGCTTCCGCGTCGTGCATATGGTGCCGGCCGCGGCCGGAACGACGCAACCGGCCTATGACGTCATGGCGTCCCGCGACGCCAACCGCCGGCTCGTCGCCACCGCAGCGAACCCGCTCGCCAAGCGCGCCGTGACCTGGCCGATCGGGGCGGTGCAATCGCCGGACGCCGGCGGCGACCAGCTGCAGCCGGCAGCGGCGCCGGGCAGCGTGGCCGGACAGCCCTATCTGCCGCCGGCGGCTGCCGGCGCTCCGCTCGCTCCGGCACCGCAGCCGGCGCCGAGGCGCAGCGTCGAGGATGACGATTGGAGGCGGAAGGTATTCGGCAACTGAGGCGGCCAATTGCCGAAGGTCACCTGGCCACTCGAACCCAGCCATTGGGGCCAAGGCGTTCCTGCGGGCGGAAGCGGACCTTGTACTCCATTTTGCCCGAACCGCGAATCCAGTAGCCGAGATAGAGGTAGGGCAATCCCAGCGAGCGCGTGTATGCGATGTGCTCGAGGATCATGTAAGTGCCGAGCGAGCGTTGGGCGCTGTCGACGTCGTAGAAGCTGTAGACCAGCGAGATCCCGTCAGACAGCCGGTCGCACAATGTGACACCGGCCAGCGGCCAGATCCCGAAGTCGGTGCCGAGCGCGCCGTCCGGGCGCACGCGATATTCGGTGATGAATGTATCGATGATCGAAATCTTCCACCATCATCGCATAGTCGAGCACGGTCATGTCGGCCATGCCGCCGTCATCATGACGGGCATCGATGTAATCGCGAAACAGAGCATATTGCTCGGTGGTCGGCCGCGACGCCACTCGGCGGGCGGTGAGGTCGCGATTGCGCGCCAGGACGCGGCGGAAGGATCGCGTCATCTCGAACTGGTCGACCGGCACCCGCACCGAGATGCAAGCCTGGCAGCCCTCGCAATAGGGCATGTAGGCGATATTCTGACTGCGCCGGAAGCCGCCCTTCAGCAGGTTGTCGATGAGCGATGGAGCCTTGTCGTGGGTCAGATGCGTGAACAGCTTCCGCTCGAGCCGTCCCGGCAGATAGGGGCAGCGCTGCGGCGATGTCACGTAGAATTCCGGAAAATGCTTCTGATGCTCGCTCATGCAGTGCCCGCACTCGATCCAAGCCGAAGTTACGCCGGACTGGTGCGATCATGATATGTGACCCGGCCGCAGGCGCGCAAGCCACGCCGCCCGATATCACCCGAGCGCGGCGAGGCGGCGCGCCGCCGCCGGTGCGAAATAGGTCAGGATGCCGGCGGCGCCGGCGCGCTTGAACGCCAACAGGCTTTCCATCATCACCTTGTCGCCGTCGAGCCAGCCGCGCTCCGCCGCCGCCCTGAGCATCGCGTATTCGCCCGACACCTGGTAGGCGAAGGTCGGCACGCCGAACGTCTCCGACACGCGCCGCACGATGTCCAGGTACGGCATCCCGGGCTTGACCATGACCATGTCGGCGCCTTCCGCCAGGTCGAGCGCGACCTCGCGGATCGCTTCGTCGGTATTGGCCGGATCCATCTGGTAGGTGCGCTTGTCGCCCTTGAGGGTGCCGGTCGAGCCGACCGCGTCGCGGAACGGACCGTAGAACGCCGAGGCATATTTCGCGGCATAGGCCATGATCAGCGTGTCGGTGTGCCCGTTGGCCTCGAGCGCGCTGCGGATCGCGCCGATGCGGCCGTCCATCATGTCGGAGGGCGCGATAATGTCGCAACCGGCCTCGACTTGCACCAGCGACTGTCCGACCAGCGTCTCGACCGTGGCGTCGTTGAGGATGATGCCTTCCTCCATCAACCCGTCGTGGCCATGGGTCGTGTAGGGGTCGAGCGCCACGTCGAGCAGGATGCCGATGTCGAGCCGCGCCTTGCGGATCGCCCGCGTCGCCCGGCACACGAGATTGTCCGGATTGAGCGCTTCGCGGCCGTCTTCGGTACGCTTGTCGGGATCGGTGTAGGGAAACAGCGCGATCGCCGGTATGCCGAGGGCTACCGCTTCCTCGGCCGCCGCCACGACCAGATCAACCGACAGGCGCTCGACGCCGGGCATCGATGGAATCGCGGTGCGCCGGTTGCTGCCCTCGGCCACGAATACCGGCCAAATAAGATCGCCGGCCGACAAGGTGTGCTCAGCGACGAGCTTCCGCGACCACTGCGACTGCCGCGATCGTCTCGGTCGCACCGCGGGGAATTGTCCGGCTACCGCCTGGTCGGGATTGGCGTAGCTCGGGCGCGATGCATCGGAGCGCTTTGCTTTCATTGGTCGTTTCCGCCGATGGCGTTGGAAGGCTTGGCCACAACATCCCTCTCCCGCCACGACTTGGCAAGCGCACCCGATACCGCATCACCTCATCGCCCGCAGCCGATCCAGTGATCAGGCCACGTGGTCGCCCGCCGCGGCCGCGCCGAGCACCCGCACGACGGTCTTGCCGTCGGCACCTTTGCTGCGGAACTTGACTGTCCGGCCTTTCCACTTCTCCTCGGCGGTCTTGCGGATCATCGCCTGCAGGGCGCGAGGCTCGCCGCACGCCTCGACGAGCCAAACATTGTCGCCGCTGGTCCATTCCGCCGGCGCGAGCCGCAGCGGCTGGTCGAGCGCCGCCGCCAGGCGCTTGTCGACCTCCGGCGAGACACGAGCCCAAAGCAGGAGTGCGATCGGCACCGTGAACCCCTGCGCCTTCGATTGCGCCTCGGCGAGCGAGAACTGGTTGGCCATCAGCGCCGGCAGCACCATCCACTCGAGGTCGGACAACGAGTGCCGCTTGCTGGACGGTTGCCGCATGAGCACACTGACGATCTCGCCGAACGTGGCCGAGACGTGCCGCGAGAGCGCCCGCCGCTTTGCCAACTCTTCCGCCGACAGATCGGGCGCCGGCGCGGACTTCGAGTTGGTGGCGCCGGCCGGCGCGACCTTGGCCGGTCCGCTGTTCGCCGGTGCGGGCGGGGGTGACGCTGCCGGCGGTTGCTCCGACGGAGGCTTCTTCGACCACAATGCCATATTGCAAATCCCCAAAGCTGAGCACCAAGGTGCCGGTCCCGGCCACCGTTCGAAAAGCAGGCGCAGCAAAGAGTCAATGCCGTCATCGTGCGGCCGGCACGGCAACGCAGCGTGGGCTCGCGCCGATCACGGTGTCAAGCCTCAAACCGCGCCGACGGTGAACGGCCGGTTCAACCCGGCGACAGCACGTGGATGACGCGGCTCGCCACCATGTCGCGCACCTTGGCACCGTAGGCGATCATGTGTGGCGCCGCGGCGTGGGCGGCGAGTGCTTCGGGGCTCTCCCACTTCTCGATAACGACGAACGTGTCCGGCCCGAGCTTGGTCTGGAGCGGACCGATGCCCTGGGCGTCGACCGCCGGCCCGTACTCGATGCATCCCTTCTCCGCCAGCACCGTTGGAACATTGCCGTGAAAGATCTCGAGCACCGCATCGCGCTTGCCGGGCTTGGTGGTGATGATCGCCAGCACATGGATCATGGGTCGGTCCTTTTCGGAGAGCTTAGAGCTGGTAAAGTCAGGCCTGGGGAGCAGCGCCGTGCTCGGCGTCGCTGACGTGCTCCATCCAGGTGACATGGACGCCATCGAGCGCTTCCTGAAACGCGATGTGGACCATGCCCTGGGTGGGCGAAGCGCCGTGCCAGTGCTTCTCGTTCGGCGGAATCCACACGCTGTCGCCGGCGCTGATCTCGCGCACCGGGCCGCCCCACGACTGCACCCGGCCGGTGCCGCTAAGCACGTACAGCGTCTGGCCGAGGGGATGCGTATGCCAGGCGGTCCTGGCCGCCGGCTCGAACGTCACCCGCACGGCACGAATGCGCGCCGGCGCCGGCGCCTCGACGATCGGATCCTGCCAGACCGTGCCGGTGAACCACTCCGCCTTGCCGCGACGAGTCGCAATGCTGCGCGCTTCGTGGATGTCCATGGCCGTCTCTCCGTCGCACTGTCGCCGATCAGGCGATCTCGCCGCTAACAGGCCACAGTCCGTTCGCACTGTCGACAGCGCACCCCGTGTCGGCGGCGTCGGTTGGCGCATCCCTGCTCTGCGTCGCTCACGCCTAGTGTCCCGATCGCGAAGTTCGCTTCATTCGCATGGCTATCGGACGAACTTCGCGATCGATAAGGACACTAGCAAATCCAAGCTTCTAGTGTGGCTTATGATTTCGAAGTCCGCACTGGAGTATGCCGCTAGTATGAAGCGGACTTCGAAATCGCCACAC
>CAVVRF010000036.1:0-41154 GCA_963750535.1 uncultured Alphaproteobacteria bacterium
AAGTTGATGGAAATGCGCCTGCGGGACCGGTTCGGCTTGTAGGGTTGTGCATCGATTGTGGTGCGTAAGCGCAAAGCGGCCGCAGGGGCTGATATGCGCAGCTGCCGGAGCCGCTGGCCGTCGCCCTTGTAAATTACGCTGGCCTGGCCCAGTTTCGTTGCATATTTGCAATCCTTGTCCGTATCGTGCTGGGCTGCATAAGTCGGGTCGTGGCCCAAGCGCTAGGCCGATCATTCGCCCATCCTGCCCTAAGACTTAGGCTGCCACTCGGACGACATGTCTATCTGCCTAGCTCCGGTTGCGAGAGCCATCGGCAGCGGCGGGTTTGTTTGATCAGTGTCCGCATGGGCAGGGCCGCGTGCGTGACGAGTGTTTCGACGACGCGGGCGGCGATGCGACCGCCGCCCTTGGTTTTGCGGCGGTTGTGGCGGAAGCCGAATTCGTCGAGATTGGCCTGGAGATGCTTGTCGCTGACGGCTCTGGCGTGCGTGCCGAGCAGCCAGCGCTTCAGGTTCGAAATCGACCAGTGACAGACCTGAACCACGTCGTTCGACGCCCGCTCGGCCTTGGTCTGTGCAAATCCACCGTGCCCCCTTGATAGAGCGCATCACATCTAAGGAGTGGATGACCGCGCACTCTCAAGTATCTTATTGGCTGGTCAAGGAGCCGCGGCTATCGAATGGCACGCATCGCGACCAGCGGATGTCGACGCGCAATCAATCTGATGTTTTCGTTACGCGCAGGAGCTCGGAGCGGTAATTGGCCCTCGCAGTTTCATAGCGTGGGGCCACCATGGCTCTGACCGTCGCCGAAGCCCGATCGGGATGGCCGGAGGCAAATGGCGGGTCGGGATCGTATTCGAGACCCAGCTGGATGGCTTCAGCGACCGGCTCGCCGGCGATCTCGGCGACGACGCGCAGGCCAAAGTCGATCCCCGAAGTGACGCCGCCCGCAGTGATCACGTTTCCGTCTTTGACCACGCGGGCCTTCTCATGTGTCGCGCCGACGAGCGGCAGTAGCTCGGTGAAGGCCCAGTGGGTCGTTGCACGGCGGCCCTTGAGCAGGCCAGCGACGCCGAGGATGAAGGCCCCGGTGCATACCGAAGTCACGTACTGGCCGTGCTCGCCTGCCGTTGCACGAACTCTATCGTCTCGCGGTCGCCCATCGCTTGGACGACACCGGCATTGCCGCCGGGTATGCAGATCAAGTCGAGACGCGGGCAATTCTCGAACGTGTGCGTGGGTACGAGACCGAGCCCGCTGTCGCTTGGCACCGGAGCCATCGATTTTGCCACGATGTGCATCGCGGACTCGGGCAGCCGCGCCAGCACCTGTTGCGGCCCGGTGAAGTCGAGTTGCGTCAGGTCCGGGAAAATGACAAAGCCGACGTTGAAGAGCGGCATGCTGGGCCTCCATTCGTCTTGAAGCGTGATCGGAACTCGGTTGGCGAAGCGGCGATCGTGCGGGCAAATGCGCGATCCATGCGGCGCAGCGAGCCAAATCCGCAGGCGACCGCGATGGTCTCCACGTTCTCATCGGTCTCGAGCAATCTGCGGCGCGCAAGATCGATGCGAACCCGCTCGACGAAGTCTGCTGGGCTGATGTTCAACTCTGCACGAAATACGCGGCTCAACGTGCGCTGCGAGACTCTCGATCTCTTCCGCCAGGGCGTCGGTTCGCCAATCACTGCGCGGATGCTCGGCTACCATGTCCGCGAGCTTTTGGAGCTTGGCGTTGCCGGCCGACTGCGCCGCCAACTCCGCGGAGAACTGGCTTTGCCCGCCGGGCACGCCAGCGGCGAGTTGCGTGATTAGGCAGGAACGTATGTCAACCTGATCACGTCCTCGCCGATCAAATCACTGGCCACAAGGCGGAGCGGCGGCCGGGGGCCGGCGAAGAATGGCTTGCCGTGACCAAGCACGACGGGGTGGAAGTAGAGCCGATACTCATCGATGAGACCGAGGTCGGTCAGACTTCGCGCCAGGTCTGGTCCGGAAACGGCGATCTCCCCAGCGAGGCGAGCCTTCAGGTCACGTATCACTGTCTCGAGGTCACCCTCGACAAGCGTGGCGTTGGGCCCAACCGACCCCAACGTGCTCGACACGACCCACTTCGGCTGGTTCCGCCATGCCGTCGCAAATTCGCGGAGCTCCGGGGTCCACTCAGAATGGTCTTCGTCCCAATAGCGCATGACCTCGTACATGCGGCGGCCGTACACACTGCCCGCCACGCCGCGCACTTGCTCTATCCAGTGACGAAAGAGTGTGGGATCCGGCGCAAATTCTTCGTGGTCGACATAGCCGTCCAGTGACTGATTTATTCCGAAGACGAGCTTCGCCATGCTATAAAATCTCCATCCCACATTTTTCAGAATACCTTGAGCCGCCGTTATGCGTAAGGGGAGGTTGGGCACAAACTGCGCGCCGCTTTGTGATCGCTGTGACGAATAGCCAGAGGTCCGCTAACCACCAATGCGCTGCCGCTCGTTTTATGGCTTTATTTCGGAGAAGCATGGAGGGCTATAGAGTAGACGTAGTTCTCTGTTTCGTCGTTCTCGGCCCGGCAAGCGACTGCAACCGGCGCCGTGAAGAAGGAAGCTTGAGATGAAGGACCTGACAGCCGTGATCGTCGGAGGCGGCGCCGGCCTGGGCGCGCTGCTGGCCCAAATGATGGTCGCCGAAGGAGCGGCGGGCATCGGCATCATCGACATCAATGTGGCCGCCGCCGAGGCGGCACTCGAGCCGGCGCGAAGGGCAGGGTTGCGGGTGGCATCCGCCGGCGCCGATATCGGTCGCGGTCCGGACGCGCACGCCGCGTTCGAGGCAGTGGCGTCGCACCTCGGTCGGGTCGACACGCTCGTCAATTCCGCCGCCATCTATCCGCGGCGGCCGTTGCTCGAAATCACGGATGCCGACTGGGACGCCTCGAACGCGGTCAACGTCAAGGGTACCTATCACATGATGGTAGCCGCCGTCCGGCATATGCGGGCCCAGGATCTCAAGGGGCGCGTACGAGGCCGTATCGTCAACATCACCTCCGTCGATGCCTTCAAGGCGCACCCGCAGAATGCGCACTACGCGGCGACCAAGGCGGCGGTTGTGAGCCTCACCCGCAGCTTCGCGCATGCGCTGGCGCCGGACGGCATCCTGGTGAACTCGGTGGCCCCGGCCGGCATGGCGACGGACAAGGCCCGCGAGTTGGGCTTCCTCGACGAACTCGCCAGGGCGAGCCCGCTCGGACGCGGCGGCGAGCCGCGAGAGATGGCCGAATGGGTGCTGATGGCCGCAGGCCCGCGCAACACCTACATGACTGGCGAGAACATTATCGTGTCCGGCGGCTACATCTATGCCTGAAGGCGGAACACTACCCTTACAGCCAATCTGTGCCCGAACTCCGCCTGCTGACGTGTTGCGGCCCTGATGCCGCCTCGGCGCCACCGAGAAATCAATCGCAAGGCTGATGACAGCTTTCTCTGCGCAATGACGGCACGAACGTGACTTTGCGGCCGACGGTCATACTGCGGCAGTCATGCGGCGATCAGCGCGCCCTTTGCTTCAGTGAGGCCAGCAGCTGGGCAATATCCCGGCGGTCCGGCTCGAGCCGGCTCAGCAACTGTGCCCGCTCCACCGCCGACGCGAAGTCGCGGGCCTCGGCCTCGTAATGGGCGAGCGCCAAAAGGACGTCCCGGTCATACGGGTTCCGCACCAGTGCGCGCTTCAGCGCGCCGATCGCCTCGGCCCGCTTGCCGGTGTCATGCAGTGCCACCGCCAGCACGTAGCCGAAACGCGCCTCCTCGGGGGAAAGCTCGACCGCCTTGGCGAGGCTCGTCATTGCTTCGGCCGTGCGCTTCTGGCGAATGAGGCTGAGCCCCAGGGCGTGATGAACCGGACCGGCATCGGGACTGATCGCTATCGCCTGGCGCAAGAGGCTCTCGGCAGCATCTTCGCGGCCTCCCGCCCGAACGAGATCGGCAAGCGAGATGCTGGCCGCGTAGAACGTCGGATCGATGGCAATCGCCTTCTCGAACGACCGCTGCGCCTCCTCCATCCTGCCGAGGTCGCGATAGAGGGCGCCAAGACTGGCATGTGACTCCGGCCGCTCCGCGTTGAAGAGCTGGGCCTCGACATATTCGGCCAGCGCCGCCTCCAGCGCCTTGCGGTCGTCGTCCGCGGGCAGCGACTGCATCTCGGCGGCCAGCGCCCGGGCCGCCTCCATGCGCACCAGCCGGGAGCGGTCGCGGAGTAGCGGCACGAGCAAGGCCTGCCGCGTCGCAGGGGCGGCGGCGCCCACCACGGCGACCGCTGCTGTTCGCAGGGCGGGGTCGTCCGATTGCAGGGCGTGAACCGCTAGATCCATAACCTGGGGGGAAAGGAACTGGCGCAGCCGCGCCATCGCGCTTGCACGCCCAATCGCCGAGCCGGTCTCGGCCTTCGCAATACCGAGCAACGCTGCCTGCGCTCCTGGCGCTCTTCGATCGCCGAGATCGAAGGCCTCGGCGAAATCCTGGGCACCGGGCTTGGGCGCGGGATACCAGACCTTGATCGCGTCCCTTGCCCACATGGCGGTCTTGTCGGTGTGGCACTGGTTGCAGGCGTTGGGTGTCGCCAGAATGACCGAACGATCGGGCCGCGGAATGCGCATCGAGTGATCATGACGGGCATCGACACCCATATAGGTTGTCGTCGGCATGTGACACGAGGCGCACTCGGCGCCGCGCGAGCCGGCGACGTGGTGATGATGCGAGGAGGTGTCGAAGCGCTCGGGCGCATGGCACTGGGAACAGACGTCGTTGCCGGTCCGATGCAGCTTGCCAGAATGCGGGTTATGGCAGTCGGAGCAAGTGACGCCGGCGGCATGCATCCGGCTCTGCACGAACGAGCCGTAGGTATAGACCTCGTCGCGCTGCTGGCCGTCGGCATGGTAGAGCCCGGCCTCGAGGCTCGATGGCCGGAAGGCGTCGAACAGCTTCCCGATCGTGCCCGGCTCGGCCGAGAACTGCTGCCGGCGCGCGTGGCATGGCGCGCAGACCTCGATTTCCTTGCTCGTCGTTCGCGGTGAGGAACGCGCTGGTTGCCCGCTATTGCCGATCGGCCAGCCTACGCCCTTGCGCTCGTCCAGGCGCAGCGCAAAGCCTTTCGATTGGCTGTCACGCTGCACTGTGCCCGCCGGCTGCGACGCCCACGCAAGATGGTTGGAGGCGGGTCCGTGGCAGGCCTCGCAGCCGACGCTGATCTCGGACCAGGTGGTTTTGAATTGCCCTGTCGCAAGGTCGTAGTTCTTCTGCAGGTTGGTCGAGTGGCAGTACGCGCACTGATAGTTCCAGTTCTGGTCGATCCCGGTCCAGTGCAGCGGGTCGCCCGCCACGAGCTTGCGACCCGGATAGAGATGATACCAGCGTTGGCCGCCGTCCGCCTTGGGGCGAGTGTCCCAGGCGATGCCAAGCGCCTGCAACCGCCCGCCGGGAAGCTCGATCAGGTACTGCTGCAGCGGCTCGACGCCGAACGTGTAGCGGATCTCGAAGTCCGCCATCTGTCCGTCCGGGCCGTCGGTTCTGACCCAGAACTTGCCGTCCCGTTTGAAGAAGTTGCTGTCGATGCCATTGTTGCTGAAGGTCGCACCATCGAAGTTTCCCAGAACCGTCGCCTCGGTCGCTTCCGCCATGGCGGCCTTGTGCTGGGAAGCGCTCCAGTCGGCATGCTCCCGGGCATGGCAACCGACGCAGCGCTGCGAGCCGACGAAATGCGCATCCGCGGAGCCCTGCTTCGGCTGCTCCTGGCCGGTCTGGGCCAGTGCGCGGCGAGACCCGCTCGGCAGGTCCGCCGCAAGAAGCAGGCACGAGGCCGCGCACAGCAGTACAAGCCGCGCAGTCCATCTTTGGTCGCTCCACCAGGTCGCGATCCGGCCGGGAATGCTCATGAGGCTTCATGCTCGGTTTGATGAATGCGGAGCCACGAACAAGCGTATCGGGCGACCGCGAAGTGCTCAATCAGGAAGTCTTGCGCCACCGACTAAACCAAGGTTGCAACAGCATCTCGCGATCGAGTTTTCTCAATTCAACGCCAGTTCCACGGGATTGATCATCGCCCAGGGCAGCCTGCTCGGTGGCAGGGCCCTCTCCCTGGACAAGGACAAGTCGGTGTTTCACTATGATTTGCTCCACCTCGCGCGCGACGAGGTCGCTGGCAGGGATGCGCTTACGCATTTCGCAAGAGGAGGGCTGGATGTGGGCGAGGACACCGGCACTCAGGTGAACCTCGACTACGACGTGCCGTTCAATTTCACCGGCAAGCTCGGCAAACTCTTCATCGAGCTCAAGCGATCGAACGAGTTGTCGCAGCGCAATGCCGAAGTCGATACGAGCACGGTAGCGTGTGCCTTGCGATGCGCCTCGCAAGGTGCGGGGCGCGCCGCCGGCAGTGGGCCGCCATAGTGGTGGCTGCTGTGCACGATGCGCATTTTTTGGGATATCCCCACTCTGAGACAAGGTAGCTCGTGATGATCAAGCGGATCGCGATCCTGATGCTCTCGTTCTTCCTGGCGATGCCTCTCGCGCTGGCTCCGGCCTTCGGCCAGGACGGCAAGCTCAAGAAGGCGGAACTCGACCAGCTTCTGGCCCCCATTGCGCTCTATCCGGATGATCTCCTGTCGAACATCCTGATGGCAGCGACCTATCCGCTCGAGGTTGTGCAGGCGGCGCGCTGGCAGCAGGAGCCGGCAAACGCCAAGCTCAAGGGCGAAGCGCTCGACAAGGCGCTCGAGGCCAAGGACTGGGACCCGAGCGTCAAGTCGCTGGTCCGGTTCCCGGATGTGCTGAAAATGATGAGCGACAAGCTCGATTGGACGCAGAAGCTCGGCGACGCGATGCTCGCCCAGCAGGACGAGGTGATGGACCAGATCCAGTTCCTGCGCCGGAAGGCCGACGAGGCTGGCAATCTCAAGAGCAATAAGCAGCAGAAGGTGACGAAGGACACGACCTCGGGCTCGGAGCCGGTATACGTGATCGAACCCGAGGACCCCGACGTCGTCTATGTGCCGAACTATCAGCCGAGCGTCGTTTACGGTTCATGGTGGTATCCGGATTATCCACCCTATTACTGGTATTACCCCGGCGCCTCGTACGTCCGCGGCTTCTTCTGGGGCGCCGCCGGCATCGCCATTGCCCGTAACTGGTGGGGATGGGGCCGTTGCGACTGGCGTCGCCGCAACATCGATATCGACGTCAATCGGTTCAACAACATCAACGTCAATCGGCCGAAGATCACGTCGAACAAGTGGGAGCATAACCCGGCCCACCGCGGGCCTGTCCCCTACAAGGGCCAGGCGGCACGGGCAAAGTACGCCAATGCGGCCCGCACGCGCGAGGGCAGCAAGGATTTTCGCGGCTTCGATGCGCGTGACCTCGACAAGTCCAAGATCGACTCGCGGTTGAAGGCCACGGATCACTCCCAGGTCAAGGACAAGGTCGGCGACCGGGCGGGCGCAAAGGCCGGGGACAAGTCCGCTGGCGGCGCGGGCCAGAAGGCCAAGGACAAGTCAGCCGGCGGCGCAGGCCAGAAGGCCAAGGCCAAGACGGCCGATCGTCCCGCGAGCGCCGATCGCAAGGTCAGCAAGAACGTCGAGCGACCGGCCGCCAAGAAGCCGTCCTCGCAGGCATTCGACGTCAAGCGCGGCGCCGACGTGCGCCGGCAGGCCGATCGCGGCCGGACGAGTGTCAACAGGTCCAGGTCGGCCGGGCATGTATCCGCCGGCCCAAGAGGTGGCGGCGGCGGCAGGGCGGCCGGTGGTGGCGGGCGCGGTGGTGGCGGGGGACGAGGCGGCGGCGGCCGCCGCTAGCCCGATCGAATGGACAGCCGGTTTCAATTCCTGGAGGTTCCGATGAAAGGCGCGATTTTACCCGCACTCCGGATCACCGCGCTGAGGAGCGCGCTTTCCGCGGTCGCAATGTCGCTGGCATTGGCCGTCTCGGGGCTCGCCGGAGCGAGCGCCGCGGCGGCGGCCGGGCCCGCAATCTACAAGACGCCGCAGGAGGCAATCGACGCGCTGGTCGCCGCGGTGAAGGCGGGTGGCACTGACGGCATCGTTGCCGTGCTCGGGCCCGAGGGCGAGGATCTTGCAAGCTCGGGCGATCCGGTCGCGGACCGGGCAGCGCGCCAGCGTTTCGAGGCAGCCTACGAGGAGGCACACGAATTGAAACAGGAGGGAGACGGTCGCGCCGTGCTGATCATCGGCAAGGACGCGTATCCGTTTCCGATTCCCGTTGTCGCCGAAGCGGGGGGCTGGCGATTCGACGTCGCCGCCGGAGCCGAGGAGATCCTCGATCGGCGCATTGGCGAGAACGAGTTGAACGCCATCAAGGTCATCAACGCGATCGTCGATGCCCAGCGCGAGTACGGCGAGACCGACTGGGACGGCAAGGGTGTCCAATATGCGCGCCGGCTGATGAGCAGCGCCGGCAAGAAGGATGGCCTCTATTGGCCGACAGCCGATGGCGCCGATCCAAGCCCGCTGGGACCGCTCGTCGCCAACGCCCGTGCCGAGGGATATCGGCGCACATCCGGGTCGACCGCGCCGACGCCGTATCACGGCTACGTCTACAGGGTTCTGGTCGGACAGGGCAAGGATGCGCCGGGCGGCGCACGCGACTATATCGTCAAGGGGCGGATGATCGGCGGGTTCGGTCTGGTCGCGGCGCCGGCCGAGTACGGCAATTCGGGCGTGATGACCTTCGTCACCAACCATGACGGCATCGTCTTCGAGAAGGATCTCGGGCCCGACACGTCTGCAATCGCCGCAGCGATGAAGACGTTCAATCCGGACGGCACATGGTCGAAAGTGGAAGGCGACTAGCGCCGCCCGCCGCCCCGGGACGGCGGCAAATCAACAGTGCCGGAACCCGCTGGGACCGCCGCTAATCGTAGCGCGGCACGCAAACGGTCTGGCCGCCGGCCAGCCGATCCACACGCACAGGCACGCCGTAGACTTGCTGCAGCCGCTGCGCGGTAAGAACCTCCGACGGCGTGCCTTGAACGAGCAGCTCGCCGTCCTGCATGAGGATGACGCGGTTGGCGATCGCGAAGGCGTGGTCGGGATTGTGCGTCGACAGGACGACACCGGTGCCCTGGGCGGCAAGTCGCTTCACGTGGTTGAGGACGACCACCTGGTTGCCAAAGTCGAGGCTTGCGGTCGGCTCGTCCATGACGATCAACGGCGCCGCCTGGGCGATGGCGCGAGCAACGACCACAAGCTGCCGCTGGCCACCCGAGAGCCGCGTCACGTCACGCTGGGCAAGGTCGAGGATGCCGAGCTGATCCAGCGCTTCCCCGGCAATGTCGCGGTCTTGCCGCGTCGGACCGGCAAACACGCCGCGATGGGCAACGCGGCCCATCAGCACGAGATCGAGCGTGGTATAGGGAAACGGCGCGGCCTGCGCCTGCGGAACATAGGCAATCAGGCGCGCGAGCTCGGGCCGCTTGAACGTCCCGATCGGCCGCCCGCCGATGCGCACCGTGCCGCCTCGGGCCGGCAGCAGCCCCAGCAATGTCTTGAACAGCGTGGTCTTGCCGCTGCCATTGGGCCCGAGCAGGCAGAGGATCTCGCCGGGCGCCATGGCGAGGTTTGCGCCCTGGCCGACCAGCCGCTCCGGATAGCCGAAGCTGAGATCGATGGCTTCGAGCCGCATCACGACCACCCGTGCCGGCCGCGCCAAAGCAGCCACAGAAAGAACGGCGCCCCGACTGCCGCCGTCAAAATCCCGAGCGGCACCTCGATGCGGCCGATTGAGCGCGCCAAAGTATCGACGAGGACGAGATAGCTTGCTCCCATCAACATTGCCGCCGGCAGCAGCCGCTCGAAATTCGGTCCGACCAGCATGCGGGCGATGTGCGGGATCACCAGGCCGACCCAGCCGATGACGCCGGCAATCGAAACGACACTGGCGGTGATCAGCGTCGCGGCGGCGATCACGACCCCGCGCAGCAGACCGGCTTCGACACCGAGCGACTTCGCCTCCTCGTCACCAAGCGACAGCACGTTGATCCGCCAGCGCAGCGCCACCAGCGGGATCATGCCGAGCACAACGGCCGGGATCACGTTCCACAGCTCGCCGGCACGCACGCTGGCGAGGCTGCCGAGCAGCCAGAAGGTGATCGCCGGCAACTGGTCGTATGGGTCGGCGAGAATCTTCATGAGCGAGATCGCCGCACCTGCGAGCGCGCCGACCACGACCCCGCCCAGCACCAGCACCAGGTCGGATCTCGACCTTGCACGGCGGCGGCGATCAGGTAGACGAGCGCGACGGTCGCAAGGCCGCCGCAAAAGGCCAGCAACTGGATCGCGAAAACGGGCAGCGACAGGAAGATGCCGATCACCGCGCCGAGCCCGGCGCCGGCCGAAACGCCCAGCACGTCGGGCGAAACCAGTGGATTGCGGAACAGGCCCTGATAGACGACGCCGGCACCGCTGAGCGCTGCACCAACGACCAGTCCGGCGAGCACGCGCGGCCCGCGGATGCCGAGCATGACGCGCTCCTCCGCCGTCGGCGGGCCGTCGCTTGCCCACAGCCTTCGCAGTGCGCGACCGAGCCCTTCGATGGTGACCGGGAACGCCCCGACCGACAGCGCGATGATTGCCGTGACGATGACCAGCAGCAGCAGCGCGGGGATGACCCATCGCCGGACGCCGCCCGAGCGCGCGGTCATTGCCTGGGTGCCATGCCGGGCGGCCTGCCGTCGGCCCAGGCGATCAGAGTTTCGAGATCGGAAGTCGGAGACGTCGACCTGATAGAACAATTTGTAGAACGCCCGCGTCTCGACGCGGATGTCGAACGGAAAGCGGTCGCCGTGGAACAGGTGCGCCAGCCAGGCGAGGCCGATCAACCGGTTGATCGACGGCGGCCGATCGATCCAACCGAACGGCGCGGTTGGCGCCAGATGCACGCGGCCGTGAGCGACCGCCTTGATGCCTTGCCAGATCGGATCCTGTTGCTGCAGCAGCTTGGCGTGGAAGTTGCGATCCCACGTGACGATGACGTCGGGATTCCACAGCAGCAGCTGTTCCGGCGACACGTTGGCGATGCCACGTCGCTGACCGCTGCTATCCGCGACATTGATCCCGCCGGCGCGATCGATGATCTCGCTGTTGATCGAGCCCTTGAGGGCGGTCTCCAGGCCATCCGGTCCGCGGGCCAGATATACCCGCGGCCGCTCGTCGGCAGGGATCACCGAGAGCGCGGTATCAATCCGCCGCAGCAGGGTATCGGTGAACGTTGCCAGTTCCTCGCCGCGCTCCGGCGCAACAAGCAGTTCACCGAGCTTGCGGAATGCGTCGGCGGTCGCCTCGAAGCGCCCGTCTACCAGCGCATACGGGATGCCGGTACGAGACTGGACGTTGTCGGCGAGCGAGACGAACGTCGGCCGTACCGAGCCGAAGTCAACGATCAGATCCGGCTTGGTCTTCAGCACGATCTCGATGTTTGCGGTATCGCCGCGTCCGGTGAGCATGCCCACTTCCGGCAATTCGTGAACCGCCGGCAGCAGGTAGGGCTTTTCCTCGCTCCGCAGCGCGCGTGGCCAGCCGATCATCGCGTCGGGCCGCATCACGTAAAGCGCGACCGCAGCCGGGCCACCAGCCGCGAACACCCGGCCGACCTGGTCCGGCACGACCACCGATCGCCCGGCCGAATCGGTGAAGCTGCGGGCCGCAGCGGCGGGGCGAGGCAGGACCGCGGCAGCGGCGGCTGCGATCGTGAATTGCCGGCGGTTGATGCACATCGCTGCCTCGTCAATCGCCGGCGCCAAAGCCATGCCTGGCAAGGATCGCCTGCCCTCTCGCCGAGCGGATATGATCAGCAAGTGCCGAGGCCGCCGACGGCGCCCCTTTCATCACGACGAGACCGTAGCTGGCGCCGACACCAATCTCTTTCGGTATCGCAACGATCGCCAGCGTCGGTGCTTCGGCCTTGGCGAGCACCGCGTTGGTGCAATAGGTCAGGAACACGTCTGCCTGCCCCGAGTCCATCAGCCAGCCATAGAGATTGCGGCCTTCGGGCGCCTTGCGAGAATTCGGGCCGCCGGTCAATTGCACTGCCTTTGCCTCGAGCACCGCCTTGGAGCCAGTCCTGAGCGCCTCGGCCTTGTCGAACACCGCGATAGCGTAGTCGCCGGAGGGATCGGCCTTCGGCGTCGAGATGCCGACCCGGACTTTCGGATCGAGCAAGACGTCGAGCAGGGACTTGGGACTGGCCTCGATCCCGGAGCGCACGATTGCGCACAACTCGTTGCGCGCGAAAATTGTAGTGGCCGCGACCGTACGCCCTTGCTCGGCGAGCTTCGAGGGATGCCCGGTATCGGCCGACGCAAACACATGTGCCGACTCGCCGGCTTCGATCTTCTCGCGAAGCAGGCCCGATGCGCCGAACGTCGGCTCGACCTTGTACCGGCCGCCACCATGCGCCTCAAAATCTCGCGCGACCTCGGTCAGGGCGACGCGCAGGCTCCCGGCGGCGTAGAGTCGTACAGGGATGGTCTGTGAGCTGGCCGGGCCAGGCAGCAGCATGAGCAGGCTCGCAATAAGGGCAATACGCATGAAGCTCGTTCCGGGACATGTCAGGCCGGCAAGGCTTATGTGAGCCTCGGCCTCCCGCAACGGCATTCGGCGTGCAGATCGCGCAAAAGTCAAATTTCGCAAACTGTACAGGCGAACGCAGATTGGCGCAGGAACCAAACGGGCGCCTGTCGGCCTCGACATGCCGGCCGAAATCGGATCAGCCGACCGGCAGCGAGTTGCTAGGATTTTCGGCGAATGCCCTCGATTGAAATTGGCCCGGGTCCCGCAACCGCCAGCAGCAGAAAGCCGCCGGCGATGGCGAGGTTCTTCTCGAAATGCAGCAGCTGGTTGATTTCGCCGAACTTGGCGTGGAACAGTGCCGCCGTCGTCACGCAAAACAAGGCTAGCAGCAACGCCGCCGCTCGCGTGAACAGGCCCAATGCGATCAGCAGACCACAGCCGATCTCGATCGCGATCGCCGGCGGCAGAAGCGCCGCCGGCACACCAAAGGCTTCGGCATAGCGCGCCGCAGCAGCATAGCCGGCGAGCTTGGCCATCCCTTCGTGGACGAAGATGGCAGCCATCAGAAGCCGACCGACGAGCTGTGCACCAGGCTGCCATTTTGCGCTCAGCTGCTCCATGTCAGTTGGTCCCCGCCGTGCGTGGAGCGGCGATGGCCTTTTCGAGATCCTCGCGCTCCTCGCAGCCCTGCGGGCAAAGCCCGGCGAGCCTTGCGAGGTTGGCCTTCGCCTTGTCCACCTGGCCAAGCTCGACGAACAACTCGCCCTGATATTCGAGTGCTCCCTTGTGGTTGGGGTCGAAGTCGAGCGCCTTGGCGTAGAACGTCGCGGCCTGCTTCATCTCACCGGACTTGCGCAGGCTGAAGCCGAGCAGATTGTAGACGTCGGCGTGCTGGTAGGTCACAAGCATCGGCGTCAGCTCGGCGATAGCGGCCTTGAAATCCTTCGCCTTGATCTTGGCTCGTGCCGAGGCAAGGTCCGGTGCGTCCTTCGATATCACGTTGTCGACGGCATAGGCGGCGGTCGCTGCCAGCATGGAAACGCCGAGCAGTGCGGCCTTGAGTGCGAATTTGCTCATTCTGTCATCCTCCATTTCCGAATGTCTGTTTGCTGGTCGGAAGCGAGCGGGCCAGCGCCGTCACGCTTTGTTGATCGTCAGCACGTACCCGCTGCCGTCCTTCGCGAGTGTGCCGGCACCGGGGAACGGGAAGTGGTAACCGGAGATCGGAATCCGGTCGGCGATCACGCGATCCATGAGCTTGATGCGCGAGGCCTCGGCGGTCGGCGCGTCCTGGTCATAGGCGCCGTGCCAACCGGGGTGGGCGACGACGAGAGCCGGGAGGTAGCAGGTGTCATTCGAGAGCATCAGTTGGCTCGCTCCAGACGACAGATGGAACGAACGGTGGCCCGGCGTGTGGCCCGGCGACATGACGAACCGCACGCCCGGCGCCACCTCGGCCTCGCCGCTGACCTGCCGGATGTTCTTCCAGGTCGGGAATGTCGCCTGGATCCGCCGCGCCAGCCCTTTGCGGGCCTCGGGCAGCTTGTCGATTACGGCCGGATCGGTCCAGAACTTGTACTCGTTATCGGAGATGACGATCTCGGCGTTGGGGAACACGGGCTTATTCGTGCCCTTCTCCATGAGCCCAAAAATGTGATCGGGATGGCAATGCGAGACCAGTATCGTGTCGACATTGGCGGGATCGAAGCCGGCGGCCTTGAAACCCGCCATGAATTTGCCGGCGGTCGGCTGCACCTGGCCGCCGGTACCGCTGTCGCACAGGATGACCTTGCCGCCGCTCTTCACGACGGAGACGGTGAACGGGATCGAAACGAAATCGGCCGGCAGACCGGCCTTGACCATGGCCGCCTTGACGTCGTCGACTGAAGCATTGGAAATGAAGGCGGGATCATGGGGCTTCTCCCAGATGCCGTCGTAAATCGCTGTGACTTCGGCGGAGCCGACCTTGTAGGTCGAGAAGCCCTTGGCCGGATCCGGCGTCTTCTGGGCGAATGCCGGATCGATGACGAGGCGCGAGGAAAGGCCGAAGGCCGTGGTGAGGCCGGTGCCGATCATCATGCCACGACGTGACAACTCGATCATGGTGAACTCCTGTGAGCGAGAAATGCATTCGAGGGGTGGCGGTGCACCACACCCTCGAATGGCAGGACTCCGCCACGCTGCGAATTATTCCGGCCGTCGAGCGGGATTTCGTGGGTCGCTGAAAAAGGCTGCCTGGCGGCGGAATAAATCCAGCACGGGCGGAGTCTATCCTCTGATGACACCAGGGCGTGCGGTCATGCGATGACGGATCGGCTGCGGTTCGAGAGGGATGTGCTGGTCCACATGCCGGCCGCCTACAATCTGGCCTATTTGCTGCTGCGGGCTCGCGCTGAGGCCGAGGACGCGGTGCAGGATGCCGTGGTCCGCGCTTTTCGCGCCTTCCACCAGCTGGAAGGACAGGCGGCCAAGCCATGGCTGCTCGCGATCGTTCGCAACGTCTGCTACCGGCGGATGCAGGAGCGCCGGCGACATGGCAATGTGATCTCGCTCGACGAAGCCATGACGCCCGGCTCGCTGGGCAGAAGCGACGAAGCGGCGCTGACTGCCACCGGCCCATCGCCGGAGCAGGCCAGCATGCTCAATTCCGACCAGTCGCTGCTGAGCAAGGCGATCGAGAGCCTGCCGCCGGTGTTCCGCGAAGTGATCGTGATGCGCGAGATCGAGGAGCTCGCCTACCAGGAGATCGCCAACGTGATCGGCGCGCCGATCGGCACCGTGATGTCGCGGCTGTCGCGGGCGCGGGAGGAGTTGCGCGCGCGCGTTACGCGACTGATGAACGAGGAAGACGGCAATGCACTGTGAGCGCGCCAGAGAGCTGCTCAGCGCCTATCATGACGGCGAGCTCGTCCCCGACGAGCGGCGCGGGGTGGCCGATCATATTGCCACATGCCGCGCCTGCAGCGACATCCTCGCCGACTACGGGCGGCTCGGTCGCGCGATCCAGCAGGAGGGGCGGCGGGCGCCTGCTCCCGGGCTTTCCGACAAGCTGCGGCGCGCTCTCGATGCGGTCGAGGTGGATGCGAAGGCGGTTTCGACGGTCACTGCGCGTGCTCGGACAGGTGCGCCGACCTGGGTTCGTCCCAACATCGTGCAAGCCCGCCGCGCCGCTGTCCTGTTGGCGGCCTGCATCATGTCGGCGATCGTGAGCTGGTGGGCGACCAGCACCGCCATCGACGCCGATCGCATCGAACGCGAGATCCTGAATGCGCACATCAGGTCACTGTTGCAGGACAGCCCGGTTCAGGTTGCATCGACCGATCAGCACACTGTCCGCCCCTGGTTCGCCGGCCGCACCGAGATCGCGCCGCCGGTCAAGGACCTGGCGGCGGACGGCTTCCCGCTGATCGGCGGCCGCCTCGACTTCGTCGACGGGCATCGGGCGAGCGTCATCGTCTACAAGCGCCACCTGCACACCATCAACGTGTTCATGTGGCCCGCGCGAAGCAATATCGAGGGAGCCGTGAAGGTCTCGGTGCGCAACGGCTACAATGTGATAAACTGGACTCGGGGCGGTATTACTACTTGGCTGGTCTCCGATCTCAACGCGGAGGAGATGCGGCGGCTGGCGGGGCTGTTGTGAGGCCGCAGCCGATCGCCGGCACCGCGCGGCTCGACCCAATCCAGGAGTAGATGAATATGCTCAGCTCAACCGGGATAACACGCCGCGCCGTCCTCGCTGCGCTCGCAGTCGGTCCGATTCCCATGTCGTCGAATACACGCGCCGAATCCCGGCCCGCGATCACGATCTGGAAAGATCCGAATTGCGGCTGCTGCACCGGATGGGCCGAGCATCTGCGCCACAATGGCTTCGTGACAACGTTGATCGATACCGCCGATCTCCAGCGCATCAAGGCCCAGCGCGGCGTGCCGTCGGAGTTGGCGTCCTGCCATACCGCCGAGATCGCCGGCTACACCATTGAAGGTCACGTTCCCGCCCGCTCCATCCTGCGCTTGCTCGCTGAGAGGCCCGCGGCTCGCGGACTTGCGGTCCCGGGAATGCCGATCGGCTCGCCAGGAATGGAGGGCGGCAAGCCGGAGGCTTACGACGTGATACTGTTCGGGCCGACCGCGCCGACGCGCTTCGAGCGCTACATCGGCGCACAGCCCGTCTGAGACGGTAGGCACCGGCGCGGTGCCCGACAGCTGTGCACCGCAGCCAGTCGCCGCCGAGCTCGATCGGAAAGGTCAAGTCATGATGCACGACGACATTCTGTGGGGCATGGGATCGATGCACCTCATAGGTGCGGTCATCGTCGCTCTCGTGATCGCGGCACTCATCAAATACGTGTTCTTCAGATGACGCGGCGCTTCCCGTTGATCGAACAGGCAAGCGGCCGCTCCTCACAGGGCGGCCGCAATCCATTCGTGATCCTCGCAGCGCGGCCAGCTCAGGATTCGGCTCGCCGGGCTGCCAGTATTCCAATCGCGATCAGTACGATCGATGCTGCCAGCAGCACGAGGAGGGTGGAATTCGGCACGTAGAACGTCCGATGTACCTCCCAGCCCAGCGACCGCAGCACCTTCGACAGATCGGTGTAGATGCCAGCGAGATGCCCGCCGAGCGTGCCGGTGACGCCGAGCAGCGCACTACCGAGCAACGCCAGCGCCGCCATTACCCAGCGGCCCGGCCCATCCCATAGCGCTTCTCCCTGCATCCAGCGTGTAACAAGCAGCAGCGCCCAGTAGGCCGTCGTCCACACTGCCAGCAGAATGTGGTTGCGGCCCATCGGCGAGGTCGAGATCGCATCGAGCGGCCACACCAATGCTCCGACTGCAATGGCGAGTATGCCTGATACCAGGCCGATTGCCAGCAGCGGCACCAGTGCGCGATCGATAGCCAGCGCTACCGGACCATTCGACACCGCGCGCCACAGGATCGCGAGCGTCGCCGTCATCCACAGCGCGATCGGGAAATGCACGAGCACGACATGATAGGGGGCCATGATCAGTTCCCTTTCCGAGACTTGAGCGTCGCGTTCAGAGCGACGGCGAAACCGGCGATCAGAAGGACGCCAGCCAGCATCGTCAGCAGCCACTGCCGCCTGATGAGCTCATTGAACTCCATCTCGACGCCGTAGTGAGCGAGTTCCGCTTCGCTGTGCCGGAACTTGACCGGAACGCCGGCGCGAACCTTGTCCGCACCAGGATGCTTGGCGCTGTTCACGTGCGCCCAGCTCACCTGCCCCGGATAGAACAGCGTGATGGTCGTTGCCGGCTGGTCCCACTTCGGGGTGTCGCCTTCAAAGCGCACGGCAGTGATGTCCGCCGCGCGACCGAGCCCGACGGTGTAGGGGAGCGAGACGAAATGCCAACGCCCGCCCGTCGCCTGTCTGTGCACGGCAAAGGCAACATGGTAGACGCCGCGATCCGCCAGGATCTTGTCCTCGAGCTTGTTGCCCGTATCCATTTTGCGGCTCAACGTCACATCCCAGAATCCGTCCGCCCACCGCCCCTTGCCGGCGACCTTGATGTCGGCGCGGGAGTTGTCGGCCGGCCTTACGATGCGGCGAGGCAGCGTGTCGCCTTCTTTCCATGCGGCATTGGGATCGAAGGGTGCCGCTATATCCTCGCGCAGCGCGTAGGCGCTGTCCTGGTTCACCCGGGCGGCGACGACGTCGTCCCACTTGAGCGCCGCATGACCGGCCTTCGCAGTGTCGAACATCAGCCTCGGAAGCTTCTTCTCGCCATCCCAGTTCGTGGCGTACGCGCCCTTGCCGGTGTCGCTGAGACGTGCTTCCGCGACCAGCTGATCGTCCGCGAGATTCACCGGATTGGAGCGATTGGCGCGCCAGTGCCAAAGATCGAGGAAGTAGCCAGCCGCGCGCAGGGCCTTCAACTCGTCCTCTGGCACGACCGACGACCAGTCGTCGATGCTCTTGCGCGTTGCCGGCAGGTACTTGGTCGGCTCATCCTGCTTCAACTTCGCGCCGAGATACGGGTGAGCCGCAACCTCTTTGCCGCTGACCTCGTCGCTGAATCCGGCCAGCCTTCGTCCAACCGTGATGTAGCCGCCGTAGCGGGAGAACTCCGGCACGCTGCCATCATCCAGCAGCATCGCGACCCGGTCCTCGTGCAGGCCGTCGGGCTGCGAGCCCGGCACTGCGTTGCCCTTCACGACCCACTTGCCGCCTTCGAAGCGCAGCATGTCGTGAAAAATGCCGGGCGTGGGCGACGGCCAGCGGTAGCGGAACAAGACGTCGCGGCCGTTGTACGCTGCCTGGACTTGAAGTGGAACCGTCAACTGCGACGGGACCGAAATATGATGACTTGGATCATTGCGGACGACGCCCTGTCCGTGCGTGTACCAGGATAATCCGAGAGCGCCGAGAAATATCACCAATGCTGGATAGAGCCAGCTGCTCGTTCGGCTCATGCTAACCTCCCCCTTCGAGAGGCAACCCCATCGTGGGCGCTGCCAGTGATCAACAAGCGCTCGCTGCCCGGTCCGCGGCAATGATCTGGATCAAAGCTCGAGGTTCCAGGATCACGCATCAATCGTCAGCGTCGCACCCTGGCGATCCGGGCAGTGCTGTCGTCCCGACGGCAGAGGCTCGTCGCCCGGCAAATCGCAACAGCGCCTGTTGGTCGCACTTGATGACGCTGGTGCGAACCACGCCAGACGGCAATCGGGAGGTATACGCTAGATCAGCGAACAGCCGGTCTGGTTGTCCGCGCCAGTTTCCCTGAGCCTTCGATGCCCAGTGCGGTGGTCCGCACTGAAAAGTGGCATGACCTTGCGCGGCCAATGCAGTGGTTGCGCCATGCCGCGATGGCGCTGATTGGAGAAACACATGAGCCGTCTTCACATCGAGTCACACCTGGTCTCTCGCATTGGATGGCTGCGGGCCGCGGTTCTGGGGGCCAATGACGGAATTGTATCGACCGCCAGCCTGATCGTCGGTGTCGCGGCATCGTCCGCGCCTACCTCCGAGGTATTGGTTGCTGGTGTCGCTGGGTTGGTGGCCGGCGCAATGTCGATGGCTGCCGGGGAGTACGTGTCCGTCAGCTCGCAATCAGATACCGAGCAGGCAGACCTTGCTCGCGAGCGCGCCGAACTTGCCGACCAGCCCGACTTCGAGCGCGAGGAATTGGCGCAGATCTACATCAAACGGGGCGTCGAGGTCGGGCTCGCAAGGCAGGTTGCCGATCAGCTGATGGCCAAGGATGCCCTGGGCGCCCATGCACAAGATGAGCTCGGCATCTCGGAAATCACCACCGCGCGGCCGATCCAGGCCGCGCTGACATCGGCCGCGACATTCGCGATCGGTGCGGCCATGCCACTCCTCATGGTTGTCGTCTCGCCTGCACGAACACTTGTGCCAGTCGTTTCGATAGCGTCATTGATGTTCCTGGCCTTGCTCGGCGCTGTCGGCGCGCGCGCCGGCGGTGCCGACGTCGTCCGTGCAACCGCGCGGGTCACCTTTTGGGGAGCGCTCGCCATGGCGCTGACCGCCGGCATCGGCGCTATCGTGGGAAAGGCAGTGTAAACCAGAAGATGTTCGCAACCGGGTGCTCGGGACTTCGTCGGTCCCTGTCATCGCGCGGCTCGTACCCATCGGCCGTGATGATCGTCGAGGCCAAACTCTCGCCCAGGCGCAGGCGCATGAATTGGCGCATGGTCGACAGGCCGGAGAGGAATGCCCCGCCGAGCTCGAGGCATTCGCCTTGTCGATAATCCCGGTGAACTGCGAGTAATGCGAAGCATTGGTGGTCCGGTCCACGACGTAACGGGCGCAGCCAGCGACGAGCCGCCCCGTACCGAATGACCCGGACCGGGAAGCACCGCAAGCCTGCGATGCACGCACCTTGGGCGGCCGGCACCTATCCCAGAAGTCGAGCGCCGGGGCCGCGCTCAGAAACGAACGGTCAAGCCCGTCACCGGCCCGTGCTGTATGGTGTTGTACTCGAACCGCGTCGACCCAGACCCCTGATCGTAGTCGACGGACAAGGCCCGATACCCGAGGTACCCGTCGATCGTATAGCCGGGGGTTGCGCAGAGCAGCCAGTTATAGGCTCCGAGCAGCTGCCAGGAGAACTGGCTGCCGACGCCAAATCCGCCGATATCACCTTTAAGTACAATCTCCTCGCCAGGTCCCATGTGGTGGCGCAACCGAGCTCCGATAAATGGGTCGACCCAGTCGACGGAACCAGATGCCGCCCTGGCGCGGCTCCCGGTAATCGTCAGACCGGGGTCAACGACCACTGTTCCGGTCAGGGAGACTGAAACGTCGGTCTCCTGGTGCCAGTAGCGCGCGCCGGCGAGAAGGTCGAAAGCGGTGTAGCCAGCCGAGCCGCTATGCCAGCTCGCCGGCCATCTCGCGATCTCGTATGCGCCACCCGCCTCGACGATCGCGGTCTCGTAGTCGGCCGAAGCCGCCGCCCCGAGAGTGCCACTGACGTGCGGAGAACGGCTTCTCGACCGGATGAACGACGTCGTGCCGCCGAAATTCGCGTAGAAGATATCAGCGTACAGGCTGAGCGGCCCGCGCCGGGCTTCCATGTAGCTGATCCACATGAAATTGAGCTTGTCGAGGTTTTCGAGGATCTCGACCGGGGTGACATCGACGTTGAACTGGCGCCCCTTGACGGCCATGTCGCCCTGGATCCAAGGAACCCAGGCGTAAGGAGTGAAATTGAAGGTCCACTGGCTCGGATTACGGAGCGGCTCGACCAGCGGAGCGGGAGCCGGACCAGTACCCAGGTCCGCGCTAACAGCCGCTCCGGCGCAACCGATAAATCCGGCAACCAGAGCCGACGAGCCGACCAGCAATATGCGAGGGCAATTGAGTTTCATCGCCTGAGGCCTCTGTTAATAGCCTACGCTCGAATAAGCGCACCCACATCCGTGGCGAAAATTCAACTTGCGTTCAACGCTACGCCCACTCCGAAGTCGATCGCCAACTCGATTTGAGGCCGGACTATACCCCATCGGGCGCACCTGTATGTTGCGCGAATGGCACACGCGTCGCCTCAACGCAATTTGATCGACATATATCAGTGTCAAGTAGCGGCTTTCGCACCGATGTGAAGAAAGCGCCGCATCCAAGGCGGCCGTTCGGGTTCACGTTTGCTGGCTCGCGCATACCCGCTGGCTGCGAAGGCACACAACATACCGCATCCCTGACGCTGCATGCAGAACGTCTGCATGCCGAGAACCAAACACCGCCCAGCCATGCGCCGATTCTTGCGGCAACGCCATCACTCAATACTGAAGCAAATCGACGTGCCTCGTCGTCGATGGCTGCTCCGGCCCGGCCTAGGCTACGATTTGCGTGTAAAGCGTCCAACTGCCGATCGCTATGGTAAGCAGGCCGATTGAAAGTTGCAGGCCACGATTGGCCCAAGTCAGGAACTGGGCCGTCAACGACAGGGGCAGCGCGATTGCGACCGACAACGCTCCCATCCCGATCATCGAGCCGAACCCAAACACCAGGACGTATGCAAGACCGAGCCAGGGATCGCCAACCTGCGACGCCGCCAGCACGATCAGGGCCGCGGAGCCGGCCATGCCATGCATCAGCCCGACCAGCAGGGAACGCCACCGGATGCCATGCTCGTGATCGTGGTCCTCATGGTGGTGGGACCGGTCACGCCTGAGGGGCGCGCCCGCGTGACTATGGGCGTGCAAGTGCGCTGTGTCATCGCCATGCCGGTGGGCATGAAAGTGGATGCGGTCCCACCACAGGCGCCACAGCACGTGAACACCGAGAATGATGAGGACTGCGCCAACTGCGGCCTCGAGGCGCGTCGCGACCGAATCCGGGATCGCGCGTCCGAGGATGATGGCCGCCCCGGCGAACAGGAACAGCGTAATCGTGTGCCCAAGCCCCCAGGTCAGCCCATGCTTGACTACGCTTTGCAGCTTGGACTGGCGCGCCGCGATGCTCGAAACGGCGGCGACATGATCGGCCTCCATCGCGTGCTGCATGCCGACCAGGAAGCCGAGCCCCAGTACTGAAAACATGTTTTCCCTCGCCCGATGTCCTGCTCGTTCCGGTTCAAACGGCCGACGTGAGGCGCGCCGCAGCCGCCTCCCGCCGCAACCAGACGTACCAGCCGTCGAGCCCTTCGCCGGTGCGTGCCGAGACCCTGAGCACGGTTATGTCCGGATTGACCTGCTGCGCATTGGCGACAGCACGATCGGCGTCGAAGTCGACATGCGGAAGAAGATCGATCTTGCTCAGGATGACAAGCTCCGCCGCCCGGAACATGTGCGGATACTTGAGCGGCTTGTCCTCGCCCTCGGTTACCGAGAAAATGACGACCTTGGCCCGCTCGCCGAGATCGAACAGCGCGGGGCAGACCAGGTTGCCGACATTCTCGATAAGGAGGACCGAGCCCACGCTGGGCTTGAGCACTTTGAGCCCACGCTCCACCATATCGGCCTCGAGATGGCAGCCGGTACCGGTGTTCACCTGCACGACCGGCGCGCCCGCGGCGCGGATGCGTTCGCCATCGTTCGATGTCGCCTGATCGCCTTCGACCACGAACAGCTTCATCTCGGCCTGCAGATCGCGGATGCTGCGCTCCAGCAGCGTGGTCTTGCCGGCACCCGGCGAGCTGACGAGATTGAGGGCAAGGATTTCACGGCCGGCGAGCCAGGCGCGGTTGCGAGCCGCGAGCGCATCGTTCTTGGCCAACACCCGCGCCTCGAGTGTGACAATGCTGCCAACCGAATTCAGTTCGGATGGGCCGTGCGTATGGTCGCGGCCATGCTCGTGGTCATGGCCGTGTGAGTGGCTGTGGCGGGTGCCGTCGGCGTGCACGTGCTCATGCTCGTGCGGGTGATGTCCGCCGTCGGTGTGACTATGGTCGTGGCCATGGTCGTGATCGTGCGAGTGGCTGTGGCGCGTGCCGTCAGCGTGCACATGCTCATGCTCGCGCGCATGATCGTCGTCGAGCGGGACCGTCTTGCCGGTCTCCAGATTGGTGAGGGTCACTCTTGCTTGGGAGCCGCATCCGCAGGTCGCGCACATCAGGCCGCCTCCTCCAGTTCCATGGTCTTGATCGACAGTTCCTCGCCGCGCAGGCGAACGACGTCGCGGGAGCCGCACGCGCACGAGGCAAACAGTGTCGGCGTGGCGAACTCCGCGCCGCATGCCCGGCAGCGCGCGGCGCCTTCGATCTCGCGGATCTCCAATATCGCGCCATCGAGCACGGTGCCCTTCGCCACGACGTCGAAGCAGAAAGCGATCGCGTCGCCGACGACGCCTGACAACCTTCCCACCTCGATCGTGACGCGTTTCACTCGCCGGCCCTTCGCCGCCTCGCCGACGATGGCAACGATGTTCTGTGTTATGCCGAGCTCGTGCACGGAGCGCCCTTTCCCATCGCCGCTGGCTAGCCGGCGAGGATCGCTACCCCGGCAGCGGCCCCGGCTATGCCGGCCGCTCGCGTAAGGAAATTCGATCGCCGCTCGCCAAGCCGCCCGAGGCCGATCCCGAGCGCCATGCCGACAGCGTGGAGAGCAACCGTCGCGGCAACGAATCCTGCCGCATAGAGCACGAACGATCCGAGTTCCGCCCCTTCACTGCCGTGGGCGTGCCCGTGGAACAGCGCGAAGACACCTACCATCGCCATCGCCGCCAAAGTCGGCACGCGCACGCCGAGAGCAACAGCCAGGCTCATGGCTACGACCGAGAGCCCAATTCCCTGCTCGACGAGCGGCAGCGGGATGCCAACGTAGCCAGCCAGGCCTCCGAGGACCATCGTCGCGACGAAGGCGGCTGGAACCAGCCAAAGGTTGCGGCCGCCGAGCTGGGTGGCATACAGGCCGACAGCAACCATCGCGAGGATGTGGTCCAGGCCGCCTAGCGGGTGAAGGAAGCCGTGCGTCAGATCATGCGTCGCGCTCACTCCGGTATGGGCGAGCACCGGCGTCGCCGCGGCGCAAAGTCCGCACACAACCCCGACAATCAGAACTCTCAGCATGTCACTCTCCTCTTAGGTTGAAGCCTGCAAACCTGCCGACTGGGAAATCAGCATATGCGCGGCAGCTGCTCGCCGACCAGCATGTCGACTATCCGCCGGCCGCCGAAAACCGTATTCATGACAACGCGGCCGGCGCCGCTCCGCCGTAACTCTGCCAATTGCGGCCGCGCGATGCCCGAGGCTGCTGGCGCGCATGGCCGCCAGCGCCGCATCTGGCCTCGACCGCCGGCACCACGCACACGATCTTGCCCTCGTTGGCGAGGTAGAGCGGATCGAGGCCCAATATCTCGCAAAAGCCCTTCACCTCTTCCCGCAGGGGCGTTTTTGCCTCGTCGATCTCGATGCCGACGCCGGCGGCCTCGGCGATCTCGTTCAGGACTGTTGCCAGTCCCCCACGAGTTGCATCGCGCATGAAACGGACTCCGGGCGCGGCCTTGATGATGGCCTCGCACAGCCCGTGCAAGGCCGCGCAATCGCTCTCGATCGGTGTCGTCAGCGCCATGTCGCCCCGGGCATTGAGGATGGTCGCGCCGTGATCACCGAGCATTCCGTTGACGAGGACCACATCGCCGGCGCGCACGTGCTCGGCGCCGAGATCGACGCCTTGCGGAATGATGCCGACCCCCGCCGTGTTGATGAACAGCTTGTCGCAGGCGCCGCGTCCGACAACCTTGGTGTCGCCAGTCACGATCTGGACGCCGGCATCCCGCGCGGTTGCCGCCATCGAGGCAGCCATCCCTCGCAGCACGTCGACCGCCAAACCCTCCTCGATGATGACGCTGCAGGTGAGATAGAGCGGCCGGGCGCCGCCGACGGCGAGGTCATTGATCGTCCCGCACACCGCGAGCTTGCCGATATCGCCGCCCGGAAACACCAACGGATCGACGACAAAGCTGTCGGTGGTGACGGCGAGCCGGTTGCCATGGCGGGCGAGGTCGGCGAGCTCGAACCGGGCGCAGTCGTCGAGCGCGATCGAGCACAGGGTTCTCGAAGGCTCGAACGAAGATGTCGTCGATCAGGTCCTTCATCGCCTTGCCACCCCCGCCGTGGGCGAGCGTGACTGTGCGGACGCTGACCGAGCCGAGCTGGCGGCGCGGTCTTGCTGCTGACTTCAGGGGAGCGAGCGCGGTCATTCGGCGGCAACCTTCTGGCGAAGCCCTTCAAGATCGCCATACTGGTAGTAGGCGGCGCAGGCACCTTCCGAAGACACCATGAGCGCGCCAAGGGGCGTCTCCGGCTTGCAGGCCTTGCCGAACACCTTGCACTGCCAGGGCTTGATCACGCCCTTCAGGACCTCGCCGCACTGGCATGACTTGGGATCGGCGATCTTGATGGCCGGAACGGTGAACTTGCGCTCGGCGTCGAAGCGCGCATAAGCCTTCGTGATCCTGACGCCCGAGTGGTCGATCGAGCCCAGGCCACGCCATTCGAAGAATTCGCGAAGCTCGAATACCCGGCTCACGGCGTCGAGTGCCACCGGATTGCCGTTCTCCGGCACGATCCGGTTGTACTGGTTCTCGATCTCGCTGCGCCCTTCCGCGATCTGCTTCAGCACCATCCAAATCGAGTGCAGCACGTCGAGCGGCTCGAAACCCGCGATCACCAGTGGCCGCCGGTAGTGCTCGGCGATGAAGCGGTACGGGCGCGTGCCGATCACCATGCTCACGTGGCCCGGGCCGAGGAAGCCGTGCAGCTGGAGGTCCGGCGAGTCGAGGATCGCCTTGATGGTCGGGATGATCGTGATGTGATTGCAGAACAGCGAGAAGTTGTCGACGCCTTCGCTCTCGGCCTGCAGGATCGTCAGCGCCGTCGATGGCATCGTGGTCTCGAAGCCGAGGCCGAAGAAGATCACCTCCCTGGTCGGGTTCTCACGTGCGAGCTTGAGCGCATCGAGCGGCGAATAGACCATGCGGACGTCGGCGCCTTCCGCCTTCGCCTGCAGCAGGCTCTTTTTCGAGCCGGGAACGCGCATGGCATCGCCGAACGTGGTGAAGATCACGTTCGGCAGCTCGGCGAGCGCCACGCAATCGTCGACCCGCCCCATTGGCAGGACGCAGACGGGGCAGCCGGGGCCATGCACGAGCTCGATCGCCTCGGGCAGCATGTTCTCGATGCCGAACTTGAAGATCGTATGGGTGTGGCCGCCGCAGACCTCCATGATGGAGAGCGGCCGATCCCTGGTCGCCCCGATCCTGGCGGTGAGCGCCTCGATCTCGGTGATCAGCGTTCTGGCCTTGTCGGGATCGCGGAACTCATCGACGTATTTCATCGCTGCTGGCTCCCCCTACTCGGCTGCATTGACGCTGAGCCTGCCGCGATCGTCGGCGAGCAGCGTGTGCACGAGATCCCAGAGAATGTGATAGATGGTGACGTGGCACTCCTGGATGCGGTGAATGCTGTCGGTATTCACCACCAGGCAATGATCGAGACCGATCCTGGCCATCTCGCCGCCACTCATCCCGGCAAGCCCGATCGTCTTCAGGCCCATCTCCTTGGCCTTCTCGAAGGCACGCACGAGATTGGCCGAGTTGCCGCTGGTCGACATGCCGATCAGCAGGTCGCCCTTGTGCGCCTGCGCAATCAGCTGGCGCACGAAGACGTGGGCAAAGCCGACGTCATTGCCGACCGCGGTCATCATCGTGCGGTCGGCGGTGAGGTCGATCGCGGTCAGCGCCGGCCGGCCGGCGGTGACCGGGTGAAGGAACTCGACCGCCACGTGCGAGGCATCGCAGCTCGAGCCGCCGTTGCCCATGGTAAAGAGCCGGCGGTCATTGCGGTAGACCTCGGCGATGGTCTTGGCTGCCTCGACCACGGCCTGCCCATTCTCGGCGAAGAAGCTGCCGATCGTCTCGAGATGATGCTGGGCCTTCTGGCGCACCGACTCGAGGAGCGCCGCGTTCTGGCTCGCGGGATCCTGCCGCTTGCCGTGCAGGAAGGGATAGAGACCTTGCAGATGTTCATCCGTCATGGTGTCCTCCGACCGTGAAGCGGGTCTCGGCGGGCTCACGCCCGTCCCGATGCCCGCATTGCTTCGAGCTCGGCCTGCACTTCACCGAGCTTGACCAGAATCTCGAGCGTGGCCGCGGCTTCCTGCTCGTCGATCCGGCTCATCGCGAAGCCGACGTGCACCAGCACCCAATCGCCGACGCATGCGTCGATCGGGTGATCGTCGCTGACGATGCACGCCAGGTTGACCTGGCGCTTCACGCCGCTCACATCGACGAGGCCGAGCTTGCGCACCTTGTCGGTGATCTCGACGATCCTGCCTGGAATTCCGAGACACATGGGTCATCCTTCCCTTGTTGCGATGGATCGCGCCGCCGCGATCGCCGCCTGGCCGAGCGCCAGTCCACCGTCGCCGGCCGGCACCTGCGCGTGCATCAGGACATTGAACCCTGCGGCGCCGAGGCGCCGCTCCGTCTCCTCGAGCAGCACCCGGTTCTGGAAACAGCCGCCGGACAGCGCGACCGTGTCGATCGGCGAGCCGTCCCCGGGCGTCGCAGCGGCGAGTTTTTCCACCATCGCCGCGATGACCTTGGCGAGCCCGCGGTGGAAGCGGGCGGCCATGATCGGGACGGGCGTCCGCAGAACCATATCGCCGAGCAGAGCCTGCCACATCGCTACCGGCTCGATGTACGGCAGTCCGGAGCCTTTGAGCCGCGGAATCGAGAACGGATAGGCGAGTTCCTCGTCCTCGTTGCGCAGCGCGGTTTCGTCGACCGCGGCCTCGAGCAACATCGCCCCCTCGCCTTCGAAGGTCGCGGATGCGCGCGCCAGTCCGACGGCGGCGGCGACCGCGTCGAAGAGGCGGCCGCAGGAACTGGCGAGCGGCGAGTTCATGCTGGTCTGCAGCATGCGATCGAGGGTGGCGCGCGGCTGCGCCGCGAGGAACGCGTAGAGATCAAGCTCGCGATAATTCATGTCGAAGCGCGGCCAGCCGATCTCGGCCATCAGGTGCGCATAGGTGTTGCGCCAGGGCTCGCGCACCGCTTGTGCGCCGCCCAGCATGGCGACCGGCTTGAACGTGCCAAGGCGCTCGCAGCTGTGGTAGTCGGCGAGCAGGAACTCCCCGCCCCAGATCGCACCATCGTCGCCGAATCCGACGCCATCGAGAGCCACGCCGATGACCGCCGGTGCATCGAGAGCCCGCCCGTTCTCGGCCAGGCAGCTCGCGATATGCGCGTGGTGGTGCTGCGCGTCGACGACGGGAAGCCCGCGCGCCGCTGCCATCTCCAGTGCGAGCTTGCGCGAGAGGTATTCGGGATGGCGGTCGGCGACCAGCAGCTGCGGGCGATGCTCGAACATCTCGCCATAGAGCGCGCAGATTTGCCTGGATAGTCCTCGAAGGCTGCCAGCTCCTCGAGATCGCCCTGGTGCTGCGACAGGATCGCGGCGCCATTCTTCACGAGGCAGAATGTGGCTTTCAGCTCGCCGCCGAATGCCAGCAGGTCCGGCGCCGCCTCGAAGCCCCGGGGCAGAGCGATGGTAGCAGGCGCATAGCCCCGGGCCCGCCGCAGGAGTCGCGGTGCTCCCGCCATCACGCGCACGACGGAATCATCGACACGATTGGCGATTCTGCGATCGTGCACGAGAGCATGAGCCGCAATGCTCGCGAGTTTCGCGCGAGCCTCGGCGTCGTCCGTCACCTGCGGCTCGTCGGAGACATTGCCGCTGGTCATCACCACGGGCCGGGCAAGGCGACGCAGCATGAGGGTGTGCAGGGGCGTGTAGGGCAGCATGAAGCCGAGCGTGCCGAGGCCCGGCGCGATCGCATCCGGCAGCCGCTCGGAGCCCGATGCCTCGAGGACGACGATCGGCGCCTCCGGCCCTTCCAGGAGCCGCTGCTCGGCTTGGCTGACGCGGCAAAACCGGCCGATGACGTCGAGATCGCGCGCCATCAGCGCGAACGGCTTGTTGCTTCTGCGCTTGCCAGCTCTCAGCCTCGCGACGACGTCGGCGCGCGTCGCATCGCAAGCGAGATGATAGCCGCCGAGGCCCTTGATCGCGACGATCTCGCCTTTGGCGATGAGGCTGCCGGCGGCGTCGACATCGTCGAGCATGCTGTGCTGCTCGAAGGAGATTGCGCGGCCATCGAAGCGGACGATCGAGGCGCGCGGACCGCAGGCGTGACAGGCAATCGGTTGCGCGTGGAAGCGCCGGTCCGATGGCGCGGCGTACTCGGCGGCGCACGCCGGGCACATTGCGAATGAGCGCCATCGTCGTGTGCGCCCGATCGTAGGGTACGCGTTCGACGATGGAGAAGCGCGGGCCGCAATGCGTGCAGTTGGTGAAGGGATAGCGGTAGCGGCGCTCGAACGGCGAGAGGATCTCGGCGCGGCAATCACTGCAGATTGCCGCATCGGCCGCGACCGCCGTCGTCATGGCCCCGGTGCGGCTTGCCGCGATCTCGAAGGAGGCGGCGCCGAGCGGGCCGGACAGCGGCGTGCGCTCGATGGCGTCGATGCGTGCGAGCGGCGGTGCTTCGGCCGCAAGGCGTGCAAGGAAGCGCTCGATCGCCGCGTCGGAGCCCTCGGCCTCGATCAGAACGCCTGCACTGTCGTTGCGTACCCGGCCGGTCAGGCCGCAGGCGATTGCAAGGCGCCAGACGGTCGGGCGGAAGCCCACGCCCTGCACGATGCCACGCACGCGGATTTCGGCCCCGCTGGGTACGCTCCGGCGTGGCGCGGCCATCAGCATGGTGCCAGCTCCCACAGGGCGACGCGATTATTGCCGGAATCGACGACGGCGAGCGACCCGTTGGCGGCGCTCACGCCATACGGCCAGCAGAGGCTGTCGCGGACCGGCGCCTGCCACCGGTTGTCGCCTTTCGCGCCGAAATGCGGCTGGCCGGTAAGGCCGGTGGCGGGCACGTCCATGGCAAGCGCGTCATGCCGCCATCCGACGAGCCGCGAATTGGCGGTATCGGCGGCGATCAGCCATGGCCCGGCCGCGCAGAGCCCGTAGGGCATGTTGAGCGCGCGCGCATCCGGCAGATAGCGGCCGCGGTTGTGATCGCCTTCGGCGAAACTCCGCTGTCCGAGCACGAAGTTGCAGGCGACGCCGGGCACATCGGGGATTCCGGTCCATCCCATGACACGGTTGTTGCCGGCATCGGCGACCAGCAGCGTTCCGTCGATGACGACAATCGCGTGCGGCCAGCGCATGCCGAGTGCGCCAGCGCCCACGCCGGCGTTCTCGTCCCGGCAATCGAAGCGGTTCTGGCCGAGCACCATGTCGGCCGGCTGCCCATTCTCCTCCGGCAACCGGTTCCAGACCAGGACGCGGCGATTGCCGGTGTCGGCCACGGCGAATTTCTGACCTGCAAACGAAACGCCGTAGCACCAGTTGAGCGTCTCCGCCGACACCACGCCGCCGCGGTTCGCGTCGTTGCCGGCAAAATCGCGCTGCCCCAGCACCAGGTCAGCCGGCTGGTTCGGCTCGAGCGGCCAGCGTTTCCAGATCAAGACCCGGTGATTCCAGGCATCGGCGACCGCCAGCGCCCGACCGTCCGTCGCCACACCGGTCGGAACGTTCAGCGTGGCGGCGCCGACGGGTCCCTTGCCGTTCCGGCCTTCGCTCTCGAAGTCCGGCTGGCCGATCTGGAAATCGGCCGAGGCATGGTCCTGCGTCGGCCGCTGCCGCCAAATCATCAGTCGGTGATGCCCGGTGTCGGCGACAGCAAGCGCGCCGGTGACGGGATCGATCACCGCGCCGCGCGGCCCGAACAGCGAGTGCCGCCCAGGCACGATCGGCTTGCGAGGCCATCGGCGCTTTCGCGTTGACCAATCACGATCGCCGGGCCGGACGCCGCCAGCATGTCTCACCGCGGTGCTCGGCGGCGACGCCGGCAGGATCACTCGGACGGAATGCCAGCGATACGCGCATCAGCCCACGTCCTAGCTCGACAGCCTCACCTCGACCCGGTCGCCGACAACACGGACGGCATGGGCCTGCAGCTGCACTTCCGGCGCGGTCAGGCACTCGCCGCGATCGCAGGTCGTATTTGAAGCCGTGATGCGGACAGGTGAGGATGCCGTCCTCGATCTCACCCATGTCCAGCTCCATGCCGAGATGCGCGCACGCATTCTCGAAGCACGCCACCACCGCGCCGTTGCGCGAAAGGAGCACCGAGCGATTGTTCTCGAGCGCCAGCGTGAGGACGCCGCCCTCCGGAACAGCTCCGAGCTTGGCGGCGAAGCGCCAGCTGCCCTGCTGGTTGAGGGCAAAGGGGCTGACGAAGTCTCACCGCGTCCTTGTCGCCCCCGTTCATCAGTCCCTTGACTTGATCGATCCTTGTGATCTCGGGGCAGGACTTCCTCGATCGCCTTCTTGACGCCGGCGATGAAGGTGAGCGTCGAGGCCGGACAGCCGTCGCAGGCGCCGACGAAGCGCACCTGGATCGCATCGGGCGGCGCACGGTCACGAGCTCGACGTCGCCGCCGTGCGAGGCGAGCATCGGGCGGACGCGGGCAAGCGCCTGCTCGACCCGCTCGTGCAGGCTCGCCTTGACGAGTCTCGTGGCGGCGGAGCACCGCATAGACGACCTCGTCGCGGGCGCGTGCCTCATGGCGGCGAGCGCCGCTGCATCGACCTTGATCCCGGCGACCAGCCGGCGCAGCGCCTCGCCGTGCAGAGCTTCGATGGCCCGCGCATAGGCCTCGACCGCGGCCACGCGTGGGTGTCGTCCCAGGTGGCGAAGATGCTCTCGAGCCGCTCGACATCGTCGTAGAAAGCCGGCGAGCGATCGACCCGTTGCGTCGGCGTCATGTCAAGTGCGCTCATGGCGGCGCTGCTCAGCGGTAGCTGCAGGTCCTTGAACAGGTAGGGCTGGAGCGCGCCGCCGAGGAAGCCGGCGACGAGCGCAGCCGCCCAGGCCGAAGCGGCCGCCGAGGGGACGCTGCACCGCATGACGGCGAGCCGATGGTCACCAGCGCTGCCGCGGCGAACAGCATGCCAACCAGTATCCATCCGAGCGCCTTGCTGCGGTCCCGAACAGCTTGCCGCGGAAGAACAGGTACGATCGAGCTTTTGCGCGATCGTCCACATGGAGCACCCCACTCGACACCAGCGCGAATGACGCCACGGACGAGCCCGAGGAGCACGCCGGCGACGCCGGCCAGCGGTCCGTAGAAGGCGCCCATCATGGCGGCAAGCTGGTTGCCGAGCGCCTTGCCGCCGACCACCACGCCGCCGAGCGCACCTCCCACGATGGATGCTGCCACCCCGACGATGAACGCCATGCAGCAGCCACTTCACATCCATTTGCGATCGCCTCCGTTCGATGCAGTTAGACGACCAACACCATGCCTGATGATGATTTCCGTGATCGCGCCTCCGCTGCCGGCGACCACGGATTCGCGTCGATCTCATGCAGGGCCTCCGCGACGATGCGCGGCCTTGTCGACCTCGCCACGCTCCATGAAGATCGCCTGCGCCTCGGCGGTAGAGCTGCGCGCCGGCGCCGAGTTGCGCGGATTGCCCAGTTGCGGGCTTTCCGGGTCGTCGGCGAGGTTCAAGAGGCAGTTCGCCTTGTTGGCGATCGTGTTGGCGTACTCGAGCGGCGTCGTGCCGCGCGTGCGCACCTTGAGCGCCTCGTCGTAGGCGTCGAGGGCGCGGAGGTTGTTCTCGATCCGTGGCTCGACGACGACGTATTGCAGGGCATTGCCGAGATTGTTCTGCAGCATCGCGTATTCGGACGGGTGGTCGACAATATCGACGACCTTCAGCCCTTCCTCGAACGCCTGCACGGCGAGCGCCTCGCGCATCTTGGCGCGCTCGTCGGTGAACGGGATCGAGAGGAAGGCGGTCGCGAGATTGTTTTGCAGGATCGCGAACTCTTTGGGATGCGCGGCCGGTTGAACGTTCGCAACGAGCGCTGATAGGCTGAGATCGCATCGGTGATCTTCGCCCGTCTCATTCCGGCGAGCGATTGCAGCACCAGGCCGAGATTCATCTCGAGCTCCGCGAGCTCTTCAGCGGAACCCTGTTGCTGGAGGACTGGCTTTGCCCGCTCGAAGCAATCGCGCGCCGCCTCGAGCATTGTGTGCGTACTGCTCGGAACGGCCTGATGCGCTGTTCCCTTGCGCGCCTCGATGCGAGCCCGCACCAGAGGTTGGTCCTGCGGGCACAACTTGAGCGCCTCCTCGTAGAGGCGCAGCGCGCTCTGCAGATCGGCGATCGTCCTCGGACGAGTCTGCAGGCCCATGGCAATTTCCATGAGCATCTCGACCTTCTCGAGGTCGATCATGAACAGGCCGTAGTGATGCCGCGGCAGGCTCTGGATGCTCTCGACGATCTGCCCGAGGTTGCGCGCGAGGATGGCGTTGCGCGGCACTTCGGTCTTCCAGGCGGTGTCGAGCGCCCAGGCGGCGCAGGTCAGATGCGAGGCGCCGCAGATGCCGCAGGCGCGCGGCGTCACCACGAGCCCGGCCTGCGGGTCCTTGTCGCGCAGGATGACCTCGAAGCCGCGGAACAGCTCCGCCTGGGTCCAGGCGTTGACGACGACGCCGTCCTGAATGTCGACGCGCACGTCGAGGTCGCCTTCGACGCGGCCGACGGGCGAGATGTCGAGGGTTTGAACGGCTGCCGAGCCATGGGGCTGGTCCTCCCTGAAGAGGTTGGCTTGTGCATGGCGCCATGGTTCAGACGACGAAGATGTCTTCCTCGGCCCAGGCCGGCGCCGCGGCCTTGGCCGCGGCGGTGAGCTTGATGTAGCCGGTCTTGTCGACGCCCGTCGGCATGTCCTTCGGCACGCCCATGACGGTCTGCGTCTTGAAGACGGTGCCGGGCGCGAGATCGAAGAACGGGAACTCCGGCTCGGTGCAGCCGAGGCACGGCATGCCGGCGCGCGTCTTCGACGATTGCCGGTTCCACAGGATGCGGTTGCACGGGCGAATGGGTCATCGGCCCGCGGCAGCCGAGATCGTAGAACAGGCAGCCCTTGCGCTGGCCGAACTCGGTCGCCGAGACCTTGTAGGCGAAGTGCATGTTCCGGGTGCAGCCGGTCTGCGTGAAGCTCGTGAAGAAGGTCTTCGGCCGCTGGAACTCGTCGAGCGCGAGATCGCCGCCGCGCCCGGTCGCCACCGCGACGACGATCTGCGTGATCCAGTCCGGATGCGCCGGGCAGCCGGGATATTGATGACCGGCAAGCCCGCCTTCGACTGTAGTCCTTGCCGAGGAAGCCGCCGTGATCGCGCTTCAGGAACTGCAGGCCCGATCGCATCTCGGACGGGTTGGGCGCGGTCGCCGGAATGCCGCCCCAGGTCGCGCAGTCGCCGATCGCGACCGTGAAGCTGCGCGACCTTGGCCAGATCAGCGACCCAGTCCTTCATCGGCCGGCCGGCGAAGCGGTTCCATTCGCCGGTGCCGTTCGGCGCGTGGACCACCGTGCCCTCGAAGACGAAGATGTCGAGCGGCATCTCGCCCGACGTCAGCTGCGTTGAGCAGGTTCTTGAGATTGTCACCGAGCTCCAGGCCGAGCGACGGATGCCAGAGGACGTTGATGCCGAAGTCGGTGACGAGGTCGCAGGCGCTCGGCTCCTCGGCGTTCAGGAACGACATCGTGTTGCCTGAACATGCCCCGCCCTGCAGCCACAATAGATTGGCCATCCCGATCCTCCTGGGCTTGGTTTCTGCGTTTCCTTGAAGCGCGCCCGACCGGCCGCTCGTTTGCTCTTAACCATGGGGTGAGCAAGCGCCGTGCCAGTTTCGCCGCGGCGCCTTTTAATGTTGATTTACAAAAGATTAGGCGCAATACAGCCGATCCGCGCTCCGCGGCGCGAGGGCCACTGCAAACTATCTTCGCTGACACTTTGGCAACAAACTTTGCAGAGACGGCTGACGTTCTCAGCCATTGCGATTGCCGCACACGGGGCACTCGACCTCGAGCAGGTAGCCGAACCAGATGCCCTTGCACCGGCTGCACCAGTGCCCACTCAATTGCTCGCGCGGAATGCCGAGCGTCTGCGCCAGCTTTCCGAAGCCAAGCTCCTTGGCCGGACCCAGCGGGCCCCTGGGACGTACTCGCGAGAATGGAAACGCGACGACGGCGGCGCCAACATCAGTCTCGTCGGAATTCGGCATCTCGGCCTCCTCAGGCCGTGGGCTCGATGGCGTATCGCTTGATCTTGTTGGCGAGCCCAACGCGCGAGAGTCCGAGGTCGCGGGCCGCCTCGCTCTGGTTCCAACGATGCCGCACGAGTGCCGCCTTAACAAGCTCTTTCTCGAGTGCCTCGACCTTGTCCTTCAAGGTCTCGCCGGCAAGCTCGAGCTCGGCTGATCCCAGTCGCGACTTTCGCGGCTCGACCGCGGCAATGGCCGGGGACAGGTGCTTGCTGGTGATGAAGCCGCCATCGCTTGCAACGGCGACCATGCGGCGTACTTCGTTCTCGAGCTCGCGCACATTGCCCGGGAAATGATACGCGGCGAGCCGCTCCACGACATCGGCGGCAAAGCCCAGGATCCGCCGCTTCATGCTCTGCGCGTACTTCTTCGCGAAGAACCCTGCGAGCACCGGAATGTCTGCTGGCCGCTCGCGCAACGGCGGCACGGTAAGCTCGAAGCCCTTGAGCCGGAAATAGAGATCCTGCCTGAACTTGCCCTGGCCGACGAGCTTATGCAGCGACTTGTTCGATGCCGCGATGATCCGCACGTTGCAGGTCAGCGTCGCATCGGAGCCGAGCGGCTTGACCTCGCCCTCCTGCAGGAAGCGCAGCAGACTGACCTGGAATGACGGCGAGACCTCGGAGATCTCATCGAGGAAAACCGTGCCGCCGTCTGCCGCCCGAAACAGGCCGAGGCGGTCGCTGATGGCGCCGGTGAAGGCACCTCGCTTGTGACCGAAGAGCTCCGAATGCAGCATCTCGTCCGAGATGCCACCGCAGTTCTGCACATGCAGCGGATTGTCTCGGCGCGCACTATTGTAATGGATCGCGCGCGCCAGCAGCTCCTTGCCGGTACCGGTCTCCCCTTCGATGAGGACGGGCAGATCGGTCGGCGCTGCCTGCTTGCCAAGCTCGCACAGCTCGGCCATCGCCTCGCTGGCATAGACGAGTTTTTCGAAGTTGTAGCTCTCGGCGGTCAGCTTTTCGCCCGGATGCTCGAGAAAGAACGGAGCATCGCTGCTGAACTTCAACTCACGGCTTAGCAGGCGGTGGCGCCTCGCGAGCTCGCGCGTCTCGAGCGCGCGCTTGACGATGAGCCCGATCTGCTCCGGATCAAGCGGGCGGCGAATGAATTGATAGACGGATGCTTGTTTGGCGGCAGAAGCGGCGGAGCCATTGGCACTCGCCTCCTTCACCAGCAGACGAAGTATAGTCGGCTGGGAAACCCGCAGGCTCTTCAGTACCTCGATCCCGTCGTCACCGCCGAGGTGCCGGTCACAGATGACAACATCGACGTGCGCCTCGTCGGCCACCATGATTGCACTCGCGGCGGTCGATGCCGTCAGGGCGCGATAGCCATAGCCCTGGGTCAGCTCCTCGATGGAGGGGCGCCACTCCTCGATGTCGCTTGCGACGATGAGGATGCTACCAATTTCGCTCATGGTGGTAAGTAGATTTCCATCCTGCTTACTTACTTAGCAGAGTGTTGCAGAGCATGCAAGCCGTAGCGGCGAGGAAGGCGGAGCCAGCAGCGTCCGGAAGCTTCATAGTTGCATTATGCATCGAACAAGGCGCACCAACATGCAGCCATGAGGTTGCATTGACCGCATGACGGCGAGCCGTGGTCATCTGCCCGGCTCACCGTTCGGCGGCGATTTCAATCAACTTGGCAATGGTGTTCATGTTGCGCGCCGTGCCCGCGGTTGCGGCCGGGATCTTGAGCTTCGACGTTCCAATGCCGTTCGGATAGTGGACATAGATCTCACGCGTTCCGAGGCGCATTGCCTCGTCCTTCGCGCCCGCTGCATGATCGAGGGCATCGGCAGGTGGCGGGTCATCGAGGAAGATGGCAACGGTTCGGCTCGGCGCGGAATTCGCAAACGGGTTGGCGTCAAGCACGGCGACCAATTCAGCCAGGGTCCGCACGGCGACACCGACCGGCTTCCCGGCATACGCTTTGAGGCGCTGTTCCAAAGCGATCTTCACCTGCGCGGCGGGCATCCCGCTGTCGAAGACGACATTGCCGCTGGCGATGTAGGTCTGGACCCTGGCAAACCCGACCGCCTCGCATATTGCCTTGAGCTCGGCCATCGGCAGCTTGCCCGTTCCCCCGACATTCACGGCGCGCAACAGGGCGATGTACGTGGACATGCCCGCGCGTCGCGAGCTCACTTGCGCCGCCATGTCAGCCACCGAGCGCCGGCTGGCAGACCAGGCCCTCGGCATCGCCCGCATTCACCCTCGCGACGAGGAGCCTTGCAAGATCTTCTAGTTCCATCGCTTGCTCATGTGTATCTGTTCCGTGCACTGGTTTTATCTCTACCTAGCAGGTTTTCGCTCGGCCATGTCCAACATCATCACTCGTCGCGTGACTTTGCTCGGCATTGCCTCGTGGCTGCTGCCGTTCGCCTTCTCTTTCCTGTTCTTCGACAGTAGCGGGCAAGTGATGATCCCGCAGCCGCTGTTCAAGTCGCTGATGATCGTGGCATTCGGCGGGGCCGGGGTCGCGCTCCTGGCGGCGGCCTTCCGGCACGTTCAGCCGTCGCCGCGGTCGGGGCTCCTGCTCGGCTTGTATTGGCTTGCCATCAATCTGGTGCTCGATCTCGTGGTCTTGCTCCCGCTCGCGAACATGCAGTTCGTGCCGTACCTCCATGATATCGGGTTGCGCTACCTGCTGATTCCGATCATCGCCGTGGGAATGGGCATCGTGGCGGCCCGGGCTGCAGCTCGCGCGCCGGGGGCATGAGGCATGCGCAGCCACGGCCGGCGCCTTGTCACCAGCTTCCAGGGGCTCGAAGGATCACGAGAGGGCAAGCCTCGTCGCCGCTCAACTTCTCTTCAATCAACTGGAGCCAGTTCGATGCGAACCAAGAAGCCTGCTGCCGAACCGCACATTCAATATCACAAGGACGGCAGTGTCTGGGCGAAGGGCCAAATGCTCGATGGCGTGCCGACCGGCTACTGGGAATGGTTTCGCAAGGGCGGCGTCCGAATGCGCTCTGGCTATTTCGAGAAAGGCGAGCAGGTTGGACAATGGACCACCTACGACGGGAATGGTGCCGTCTACAAAGTCACGACGATGAAGCCGAAGGCGAAGTGATTTGAACCGACAGACCGGTCGGCGACCTTGCGCGAGCCGATCGCCTTCACTGTCGGGAGTGGAATTTTTCCGGCCACCGGGCGTTGTCAGTAGGGCGAGGATCAGTAGCAACCGAGAGGCCGGAATGGATGACAGCTCTTGTCACAGGGATTCCGCCTGTCGTCCCGGCTGAAGCGCGCTCGCGACCACCAAGATTTGAGCGGATCGCCTTCGTTTCCTCCGACACGGAGGAGGCCGTGCGTTCGCGCGAGCGTTTGGTCGCGCGGTATGGGGACACGCGCGCCGAGCAAGCCGACCTGATCGTCGCCATTGGTGGCGATGGCCTGATGCTGCAGACGCTGCATCGCCATATCAATGATCGGATACCGATTTATGGAATGAACCGGGGCAGTCTCGGCTTCCTGATGAACGATGCCTGCGAGGACGACCTGTTCGAGCGTCTGCAGCAGGCGGAGATCAGCATCATCCATCCCTTGAGAATGACGGCCATCGATAGTGCGGGCGACTCGCACGAGGCGCTGGCCATCAATGAAGTCTCGCTGTTCCGACGAACTCACCAGGCCGCCAAGCTGCGTATCTCGATTGACGGCCACGTGCGGATGGAGGAGTTGGTCAGCGATGGAGTGCTGGTGGCAACGCCGGCCGGCTCCACGGCCTACAACCTCTCGGTACACGGTCCCATCCTGCCATTGGGAGCGCGGTTGCTGGCGCTGACACCGATTAGCTCGTTCCGACCACGGCGGTGGCGGGGGGCGGTGTTGCACAATTCCGCGCGCATCAAGATCGAGGTGCTCGAGTCCGAGAAGCGCCCGGTGAACGCGGTCGCCAATCATCGCGAGTTCAACTCCATCAGGGAAGTAACCGTCCGGGAGATGCCGGAGGTCGATATCATGCTGTTGTTCGACCGAGGCCGTGCCTTGGGCGAACGGGTGCTGAACGAGCAGTTCCAGTGTTGACCGAGGAGGGCCGAACAGACCGGCCGTGATGATCAAGGCACTTTCACCGGTCCTTTACGGACTTCGAGACGCCAGGGTGCGCGCGTAGCTCACCATGATCAATACCTCTATAACGAAGTAGGCGGTGAGATAGCCTGCCAGGATGCCAAGGTTTTCGCGCTCCAGCAGCGACTTCCCGACGATCAGGGCGACGCCGACGTTGCGGACGCCACTCTCGATGACCAAGACCGGTCGGTCCCCGTCATCGAGACCGTATCCCATGATCCAGCCGACCAGCATTGCGGCAAGAATGAACAGCACCACGGTCGCGATTATGGCATGGGCATACTCAACGAGATCATGCCGCACCGTCGTGATCGCGAGTGCGAGGACGACCGACAGCAGCGCGGCCGAGATCCAGCGGAGATGCTTGCCGTGCGCCGCGACCCAGTCCGGCAATGCATGCCGCAGGAGCATCCCGGCTCCCAGGGGGAGGATCATGAAGGCAGTCAGCTGAGCAAGAATGGTGGAGACAGGAACCTGCGCATTGGTGCCCGAGACTGCCGATAACGCGGGCAGAACACCGATCCAGAAGGGGATGGTGATGAGCGACAGCAAAGTGCCAAAGCCGGTGATCGTCGCGGAGAGCAGGATATTGCAGCGGCCAAGATAGCAGTAGTAATTCGAGATCCCGCCGCCTGGTGAAAGCGCGAGCAGCATGGTGCCCGCTGCGACCACCGCAGGCGGTGAAATGACGGCGGAGACGAGTAGCACCAGAGGTGGCAGAAGCAGGAGCTGACCGATGGTTCCGAGCAAGACTGCGCGCGGTTGCTCGAACAGCCTGGCGAAATCCCGCAATTGGATCTCGGTGCCGGAAATCAGCATCAGCACGATCAGGTTGGCCGGCACGCCGAAGTCGACAAGCAGTTGCAGCATGTGGGTGGTTTCGTGGAGAGGCTGAAGTCGGTCAATGCCGTCAGGGCAGGGTGGCCCACACAGCAAATCCACGATGCTGCGTCAACCTCTGGCTGCGCAGAGCACCGGCTTGATCGCCATGGTGGTCCCGAACCCGGGCAAGGCCCAATGCCCGTGGACGCACCTAGATCTTGAGCAAGGTGCATCGAACTGCTGGCAAGCGCGCGGCAAGAGTTCAAAAAGACCCCACCGGGTACGGCGGCCAGATGCGCGCTATCGCAAGTTGGTGACACTGGCATGACATCAGGCGCTGCAACTGAGCACCAACATTTCTCAACGTTAACGCGCTGCCAGTTGATAGTTTGACCGTTGCCGCTAGGATGGGCCGGCATTCGAGGATGGGCATCTCAGCCTCCGTCGAAAGAGGTGCGCCGACATTCAGATTTCGATTCCGAGGACGAGCAAAGCGGCGTATCAGCACTGTGCCTGCAGAGCATGGTGAAACAACAAGTCGAACAGGGAGTGGAGCGAATGACCGGACTAGT
>CAVVRF010000037.1:0-314612 GCA_963750535.1 uncultured Alphaproteobacteria bacterium
CGGCTCCGGGTCAAAATCACCGTCCCCACCAACCGGAACCGGGTTCATGCTTGTCTCCATGCATGGGCTTGGTCGCTCGTATGCTGGTCGCCACCGCTGCGGCGGTCGGAGGCAAATTCGCGGTCGAGATCGCCGATTGCAGCAGCCAGATCGGTTCCGGCGCCGCACCGGTCGATGCCCTTCCGAGTGCCGGTCTCGCCATGACCCTGAAACAGAGGAAGGCCACTGGCGGCAGCCTCGATGCGCTCTCGGCAGCATTTCGTGGACTGCCGATCCCCGTCATCGGCCGCATCAACGATGGCCGCTACCTGCTCGATCTCCGCTGCTCGATGACGAGGCGGCGTTGGTCGCGCAATTCGGTCTGCTGGTGATCGATGGCGACCCGGCGGAGGTGGCGACCTGCTTCGTAGCATTTGGAAGCCAGCCAAGCGCGATCGCGAACGTCGCGCCGAGCATCTGGCCGATGCGGCGGCGGCAGCGGCACGCGGCGACTACGACCGGGCGCTGGAAATCTGGATGGGCTATGGCCACGCCGGCGACGCCCGGGCCCAGCTGGAAATCGGACGCTGCTTTCTCGACGGCCTCGGCATCGAACGCAGCCCCGAACTGGCGCAGCAATGGCTGAGCCTTGCCGCCAAGGCCCAGCGCGCGCCGGCGCAGCGCCTGCTGGGCGATTCGCATTTCAACGGTGAACTGGGCAAACCTGAACGCGCGATCGCCGAAGAATGGTACGCGCGGGCGGCCGCGCAAGGCGATGCGCCGGCGCAGGACATGCTGCCTGGATCCTGGTCGAGGCAGACCACCGGACGCCAGACTATGCTCAAGCGCGCGAATGGGCGCTCAAGGCGGCTGAACAGGGCATCGCACCGGCCATGACGCGCCTCGGCCTGCTTTACAACAATGCCCTTGGCGTCGAACGCGATGCGAAGACTGCCGCCGAGTGGTGGCGCAAAGCGGCAATGTTGGGCGATGCCGACGGTCAGGCGATGCTCGGCGCCGCATATCACCTGGGGGCCGGCGTCAGACGTAACCGGGTCAAGGCGCTCGCCTGGCTGATCCGCGCCAAGGCCGGCAGCAGCCCCTTCGCCGACCGCTTCTATGCAGCCGTCCGTGACAGCTGCACGCCGAAGAACCTGCGCGAGGCGGAGGCCCGCGCCTCGGAGCCCCTCGACGCCGAGGCCGCAGCATGATCGTCGGCACGGCCGGACACATCGATCACGGAAAGACATCGCTGGTGCGTCGGCTAACCGGCGTCGAGACCGATCGGCTGAAGGAAGAGAAGGCGCGCGGCATCTCGATCGACATCGGCTTCGCCTATTGGCGCCGCCCCGGCGGCGAGATCATCGGCTTCGTCGACGTACCCGGTCATGAGGCGCTAGTGCACAACATGCTGGCCGGTGCGACCGGCATCGACTTCGTCATGCTGGTGGTGGCCGCCGATGACGGCGTCATGCCGCAGACCCGCGAGCATATCGCGATGATGGACCTGCTCGGATTTCTCGAGCGCGGCATCGTCGCGCTGAACAAATGCGATCTGGTTTCGCCGGTACGGCTCAGCGAGGTGACCCGCGATGTCAGCCAAGTGCTCGCAGGTACCGGCCTCGAAGGCGCGCCGGTCGTTCCAGTATCGGCGGTGTCCGGGGAAGGCATCGACGCGATCACCGCGCAACTCGACGCAGCCGTTGCAGCAAAGCACGCCGCGCGCTCGAAGTCCGGCCGCTTTCGCCTGGCGGTCGATCGCTGCTTCACCCTGGCGGGCCTCGGCACCACGGTCACCGGCACGGTGTTGTCGGGCCGGGTCAATGTCGATGACCGCGTGGTGGTGAGCCCGTCCGGCCTCGACGCGCGTGTACGCTCGATCCGCGCACAAAATCAGCCGGTCGATCACGGCGAAGCCGGGCAGCGTTGTGCGCTGGTGCTCGCCGGCCCGCAAATCGCCAAGGATACCGTTCGGCGCGGCGACGTCGTGCTCGATCCGGCGTTGCACGCCCCGACGTCCAGGATCGACGCACGGGTGCAAGTTCTCACCAGCGAGCCGAAGCCGATCAGCCAGTGGTTTCCGGTCAAAGTGCATCATGCGGCGATGGAAGTTCCCGGACGGGTCGTGGTGCTCCGCAGCGAGCCGATCGAACCCGGCGAAGCCGAATTCATTCAACTCGTGCTCGAACGTCCGATCGCGGCGGCGGTGGGCGATCGGTTCGTGATCCGCGATACCTCGTCGAGCCGGACGATCGGCGGCGGCACGTTCGTCGACCTGCGGGGCTCGGAGCGACGCCGTCGCACTCCGGAGCGCCGGCGGATGCTGGAGGCAATGGCACTGGACGCGCCCGAGGCGGCGCTTGCCCGTGCGCTCGACGATGCCGGCGGCTGGCTCGACCTCGACGCCATCGTGCGCGATCGTGCGCTCGCCAGGTAAGCGGCTCCGGCGTTGATCGCGCGTCTCGGCCTCGTCGCCCTTTCGCTCAATGACGGCACCGTAGCCCTGTCCAATGGAGCTTGGCGGCGACTGCAAGCACAAGTCGGCGAAACCCTCCAGGCGTTTCACGGGCAAGCTGCCGGACCTGCCCGGCTCGGGCTCGAGCAACTGCGCCGCGACTGCGCCGCCAAACTGCCGGCGCCGCTGTTTCTCGCCGCCATTCGACTGCTTGCGAGCCAGGGCGCCGTCGCGCTCGATCGGACCTGGGTGCGAATGCCGGGGCACGAAGTGCGCTTCTCGGCCAACGACGACAGAGGATTTGGGCGGCGGTCCGCCCGCAGTTGGCCGCCGCGCCATACCGCCCGCCGCGGGTGCGCGACATCGCCAAGGCCATGCAGATGGATGAAGCCCTTGTGCGGCGCCTGATGCGGATGGCAGCCCGGCGCGGCGATGTCGAGGAAATCGCGCACGATCACTACTTCCTGGCGCTCGACCGTCGAGCGCATGGCCGAGATCGCGATCGAGGTTGCCTTGCAGCCGTCCCCGAAGGCAAGTTTACCGCCGCCGATTTCCGCGATCGCCTCGACAATTCGGCCGCAAGGTGGCGATCGAGATCCTGGAATTTTTCGATCGCCATGGCTTCACCATGCGAAGGCAGGACTTGCGCCGGATCAATCCGGCGCGCATTGAGTTGTTCGCGCCGCGCCTGGCGCGGCAAGAGAATGGTGGAGTCCCGCTCCCGTGGGGCGACCGGACTTCAATCCGGGTGGGGCCGTCAGACGGTCCCAGGTGGGTTCGACTCCCATCCTCCACCGCCATCCCCAAGCGAGGTGTCTCGATGAGTACCGCCGCAGACACGCTGGTTGCCGAATTCGCCGAAGGCGCCCGCTTAGCCCAGGTGGCGGAGAAGGAGCTGCGCCAACGAATGACGGCCGAGATCGCCCGGCTGGAACGACAGCGTGCCTTCGCATACCGCCGGACCCGCCTGATCCAGGCACTCGCCGGCGTCACCGATCAAGACCCGGAACTCGTCGCGGCCGCGCAGCGCCGGGCGATCAACAGCGAGATTGGCTGGACCGGCGAGAGCGAGATCGAGAAATCGATCCTCGACCAGTTGGCGCCAGTCGCGCGTACGGTGTGGCAGTGTGCCTGCGCGACCGAACCTGCCACCAGCGCCAATGTCATGTCGAGTTTGCAGCAGTTCGAAGCGTGGTTCGAGAAAACTCACGGAAAATCGTTCTATACCCTGTTCGATCAATACGTGTCAGAGGTCCCCGTTGTCGATTTCTGAACCAACCGAGTTCGATGCATGGCTCACCACGATGGTGCGGCAGCACGGCGAATTCACCGCTCTCGTGATCCTGACGCGGATCGCTGATGAGCGCGTCATGCCGCTGTGCTCGACTTACGTCCACGTCATCGGCAACGAGGTCGACTGGGGCGAGATCGTCGTCATGTTCGCAGGCTCCGGCCACAGCTGGGACGGCGCCGCGTTCTTTCCGACCAAGGCTGCCGCCGGTGGCCCAGTCGACAATCCGACTGCCCATCGGCGCTTGCGCGAACTCGAGCAGAAGGTGTCCGAGGATCGCATGATCCTTAATGATGGCAACTTTTTCGATGCCCTCGGCCGGCGGATCAAGATCGAGCCGGTCGCCGACGCATGAGCTGCCCGCTGCGCCTGCTCGACACGGGCCTGATGCCGGCGCGCTGGAACGTCGCGATGACAGCGACGCTGATCGAGCGGCATGCGCGACGACAGATACCCGATACCCTTCGCCTGCATCGCTATCACACCTCGGTGCTGCTGGAGCTGGCCAGCAAGCCGACGAGGCAGCCGACCTCGACCATTGCCGCCTTTCCGGCATCGACATCGCCCGCCGTGTCACCGGTGGTGGCGCCGTGTTCATGGCGCCCGAAATGCTTGCCTGGGATCTGATCGTCGATCGTGCGCGACTGGGCGGCCATCGCGCAGTCGTTACCGCGCGCCTATGCTCCGGCATTGCTCGCGGATTGTCGCGGCTCGGAATCGATGCCCGATTCTCGTCCACCCAATGACCTTGTAATCGGTCGCCACAAGGTCTCCGGTTCGAGCGGTTACGCCAGCGGCCGCAGCGTCGCGCTGCAAGGCACCGTGATGATCGGCAATGATCTTCCGACGATGGCGGCGGCGCTGCGGATCCCGCTGGCCGAGTTGCGATCGCGCGTGACCTGTCTCAATAACCATGCCAGCGGCGAATTGGATGCGGCAAACGTCTCGCAATGCGTCGTTTCTGGATTGATCGAGGCCCTGGAAGACGAGTTCATTCGGTCGTCGCCGACCGACGACGAAATCGGTGACTGCGAGACCTTGCTGCGCAATGAAATCGGTCTGGATGAATTCGTACTCGGCAAGGCCGGTCCAGCAGGATTGGAAGCAAACGCATGACACGTAAGTTGCTGATCGTCCTGGTCAACACCGACCCGCGCAATCCGGAAGAACTCGGCGCGCCGTTCTATCACGCGGCGGTCGCGGCCGCGATGGACTACGAAGTCGATGTCGTCTGCGCCGCGACTGCCGGCAAGCTCATGCGCAAGGGCGCCGCCGAGGGCTTGCGCATCAAGCCCGGCCAAGACAAGACCGTCCATGACTGGATCCGCGACGCGCACAATCACGGCGCCCGGTTCTGGGCCTGCCCGGCCAACCTCGATCTGTTCGACATGACGACCGACGATCTGATCCCCGAATGCCAGGGGTTGATGGGCGCGGCGAAGATGCTGCAGAACGTGATGTCGGACGACTACCGCGTATTGACCTATTGAGGCTTCCGATGGCGATCGTTCAGCACCACGATTTTCCCGAGCGCCTCTATTACGACCTTGACAATCAGGTCTGGTACGAGCCGCTCGCCGATGGAACGATCCGCGCCGGTTTCACGCCGCTGGCAATCGAACTGGCCGGCGAGGTTCTGGTATTCACTCCGAAGCGCATCGGCAAGACGTTCGAGCCGCAACGTTCTTTCGCGACGATCGAATGCGGCAAGTGGGTCGGTGCCGCGCGCGCGGCCTTCGCGGGCACGGTTGTCGCCGCGAACGAAGCCCTCGAAACTCGACCGAAGCTGCTCAACGAAGACGCCTTCGGCACCGGCTGGATGCTGATCTTGCGCCCCGAGAGCGGCCTGTGGCGTGAAGGGTTGCTGACTGGAGCGGCCGTGGAGGAAGCGTTCTCCGACTGGCTCGCGGAAGAAACCTACAAGAGCCGTTCCGAGTAGCCCGCGCCCATGGATAAGCGACCGATATTACAGTCATCACGCGTCGCGCGTCCCCAGGCGCGATCACGATAGCCTGTGCATCGTCCGAAGCCAATTCATCGGAACGCAATTGGCGAAGAATTTGCAGCGACGGCGTTTCCATTTATGGCCTTCAAACGACAGATATCAAAGTGTACCGTTTGACCCCACAGTCCCGGCAGTGACGGGCAAGCGCCGCAGTTGCGCATCAAATCGGTCCGGGAGGATCGCCGCTTGAGCTCCAACGAGCCAGAAAGCGAAATTGCAGCCTCGCCAGGGTCCGTGGGCCGTGGGCTCGCGAGCGAACGACCGCTGCCGCCAGGTTTGACCGAGGCCAGGTTCGGCAGCGACGCGATCGCCGATACGCTGCGTGCGCTCGATATCCCCTACATCGCCATCAATCCCGGCTCGAGCTACCGCGGACTGCACGATTCCCTGGTCAACTATCTTGGCAACGAACGGCCGCAACTGCTGGTCTGCCTGCACGAAGAGTCGGCAGTCGCCATCGCGCACGGCTACGCCAAGGTGACGGGGCGCGCGATGGCAGCCGCGGTGCATTCCAACGTCGGACTGTTCCACGCGACGATGGCGGTCTTCAACGCGTGGTGCGACCGCATGCCGTTGCTGTTGATCGGCGCCACCGGTCCGGTCGATGCCGCAAAGCGCCGGCCTTGGATCGACTGGATCCATACCGCCCGCGACCAGGGCGCGATCGTGCGTGGCTATGTGAAGTGGGACGACCAGCCTGCGTCGCCGGAAGCTGCCCGCGAAGTCGATCTGCCGGGCGTTCTGGCTCGCGAACGCGCCGCCGCAGGGGCCGGCTTATGTCGTCCTCGATGCGGGAATGCAGGAAGCGGAACTGAAGACGCCATTGCCAGCGGCAGATGTCGGCCGCTTGGTCCCGCGCGTCGCTGCCGGAGCATCCCGGACGCGATAGCGACGGCAGCAGCCATGCTCGACGCCGGCCGGAGCGTCGTCATTCTCGCAGGCCGCGCATCGCGGCGCACCGCACCCTGGGCGGCGCGTGTCGAGCTCGCGGAACGGCTCGACGCGCGCGTCATAACCGATCTCAAGATCGGCGCGGCCTTTCCGACCGATCACCCGCTGCACGTCGGAGTACCATCTGTATTGCTGCCATCGCCTGATGCACTGGAAGCGATAGCCGGTGCCGACGTCGTCCTCAGTCTCGACTGGGTCGACCTGGCGGGGGCGTTGCGCGCCGCAGCCCCGCGCCGCGAAGCCAGGATTATTCAAATCACGCTCGATCACACGGTGCACAACGGCTGGAGCATGGACCACCAGGGCCTTGCCCCGGTCGACCTGTTCATTGCTGCCGATCCCGATGCCGTCGTGATCGATTTGGCTGGAGCGGTGCGCGCTCGACCGAGCGCCGGGCGTGTTGCAGCCGCCGCGGCACCGGCACCTGAGGCGACGGGCCCGCTTCGCGTCGAGCACCTGGCCAGTGCATTGCGGACATCTCTCGGCAAGCGGGAGGTCTCGCTCCTTCACTTGCCGCTGTCGTGGAACGGCGCCTGGTGGCCGTTCCGCCACCCCCTGGATTTCATCGGCGGCGATGGCGGCGGTGGCGTCGGGGGCGGACCGGGCATCTCGGTGGGTGCGGCGCTGGCGTTGAAGGGAAGCGGCCGGCTGCCGGTGTCGATCTGCGGCGACGGTGACTTCCTGATGGGGGTGACCGCCCTGTGGACGGCCGTACACTACAGGATCCCGCTGTTGCTTGTGGTCGCGAACAATCGCTCGTTCTTCAATGACGAGCTGCACCAGGAGCGTGTCGCCCGCATGCGCGGCCGGCCGGTCGAGAACAAGTGGATCGGCCAGCGCATGACCGATCCGGACATCGACCTCGCGGCATTGGCGCAAGCGCAGGGGGCCGTCACGTTCGGCCCGATCCACGATCATGACGGGCTCGCCCAAGCATGTGCCGCAGCTATTGTCGCGGTCGAGGCAGGCGCGGTTGCGGTGGTCGATGTTCGCGTCGAGCCAGGTTACGCGCCGGCAACGACAGCGACCATGTCGAAACCGAGCGGGTAGGCGATCATGAAGCCACACCCACTCGGCCGTTCAACGCATATCGGCACCAGTTCGCAGCGGCCTGCCGACGACATCCTCGTCGTCGACGACCTCGTCAAGACATTCGACACCCGCGATGGTCCCATCTTCGCCGTCGAGCACGTGTCGTTCGGCGTCCGTCAGGGGGAGTTCCTGTCGGTGATCGGTCCGTCCGGATGCGGCAAGTCGACAGTCTTCAATATCATCGGCGGCCTGTTGCCCGACTATCAGGGGCGCGTGACAATCAATGGCGAACCCGTAAGCGGTCCGCACAAATCAATCGGCATGGTATTTCAGGAAGAGTCGACCTTCCCCTGGCGCTCGGTCATCGAGAATGTCTGCTTCCCGCTCGAAATCGCCGGTGTAGCGAAGTCGGAGCGGCTGGACCGCGCGCACCGTTTTGTCAGCCTCGTCGGTCTCAGCGGCTTCGAGAACCGCTATCCGGCAGAATTGTCAGGCGGAATGCGTCAGCGTGTAGCCATCGCGCGGACGCTCGTGTTCGAGCCCAAGATCCTACTCATGGATGAGCCTTTCGCGGCGCTCGATGAGCAGACGCGCCTGCTGCTCGGCGACAAGGTCCTGCAGATCCAGCAGCAACTGCGGCAGACGAGTCTGCTGATCACCCACAACCTTACGGAAGCGGTACAGCTCTCTGACCGCATCCTCGTAATGACCTATCGGCCGGGCAAGGTGAAGCGGATCGTCGACATCGATCTGCCGCACCCTCGCACCTCCGAAATACTGGGCAGCGACGCCTTCGGGCGCTATGTCGCGCAGATCTGGAACGATCTTCGAGAGGAAGCCAGCCGAGGCATGCAGGATTCCGAAAACCTCATGCGTCACGGGGGAAATTGAAGATGGCCGCCTCCCATCGCGCGCTCGCCGGCTGGGTGCCTTTCGGCTTCGGGCTCGTCGTGCTGATGCGGCTTGACTGTCGCGGTGGAGGCCATGCTCGTCGGCGGCATCATCAATCGATTTATCGTGCCGCTTCCCTCGGAGATAGTCGCGAGCTTTCCCCGCATCGTCGCCGAGGAAGACATCCTCGGGCGCTTCCTGACCACCTGCCAGGAATGCCTCTACGCCATGCTGTTGCTGTCGGTGATCGGAATTCTGAGCGGCGCCCTGCTTTATCGCTTCAACACCTTGCGAGCCGCCACCGAGACCTGGATCGCGGCCATGGCTTCCGCCCCGATCGTGCTGATGTATCCGCTGTTCCTGGTCGTCTTCGGTCGCACGACCACGACGATCGTGGTGATGGGACTGATCGCCGGGCTGCCGCCAGTCATCTTGAAAACCATCGAGGGGCTGGCCGGCACCCGAAACGTGCTCGTGAACGTCGGCCGGAGCCTTGGATTGACGCCCTGGCAGATGTTCACGAAGGTCCTATTTCCAGCGAGCCTGCCGAGCGTTTTCGTCGGCTTGCGGCTCGGCTTGATCTTCTGCCTGATCAACATCGTCGGCGTCGAGTTCCTGATCAATTTCGGCGGTCTTGGTCAGGTAATCAACGACCTCGCCGAACGCTACGATCTGCCCGGCATGTACGCGGCGATATCGTTCGTCATCCTCATCAGCGTGTTGTTCTTCATCGCAACCGAGCGGATCGAGCGCTTGCTGAGGCCGCAGTCATGAGCCAGTCGAGCGCATATGCCGATCCGCGTCGCGTGAGACGTCTGCGCTTCGCGCTTGTGGCGATGATCGTTGCCGGATGGGAGCTGCTGTCGGCTTCGGGCCTGCTTTATCGTGATGTCGTCCCATCGTGGGCTTCGATCGCAATGGCGTTCGGGTGGCTGCTTGCCAGCGCCGACTTCTACCGCAACGTGGCCGTTACGACTGCCGAGGTCGCGGCGGCGCTCGGCATCGGCGGCGCCCTTGGCATCGGCGTCGGCCTCCTGATCGGGGGCAGCCGGTTTCTCAGCGGGGCATTCGAGCACTACCTGTACTATCTGGGACCGACGCCAAAGATCATCTTCCTGCCGATCATGATCATGTGGTTCGGCATTGGCCCGGCGTCGAAGATCGCAATGGGCGCCATATCCTGCTTCTTTCCGATCGTGATCAGCGTGGCGGCCGCCATGCGCGAGATCGATCCGGTGCTGCTGCGCGTGGCCAGGAGCTTCAACGCCAGCCGCTGGCAGACAGCAAGCAAGGTCTACTTGCCGGCAATGCGGGCGCCGATCCTCAACGGCATTCGGCTCGGCCTCGGCGTCGCGATCATCGGCACGCTGCTCGCTGAAACGAAATTGGCGAATGTCGGTGTCGGCTACCTGATAATGCAGGCCTATGCCGTGTTCGACATGCCGAAAATGTACGCCATGCTCATCGTACTCTTCGCAATCGCGGTTGCCGCCAATGCATTGGTGGGCCGCATTGGCGCGGTACCGAGCTCAAGACGTGCATAGGAATGACACGCGTTGAAGGGAGGGTGAACGAAATGCGATCCAACAGTCTACGGAAGACGCGCACTTGCCGCGCTCGCAATGATAGCTGGCTACTGCGACTGCCGCTCCGGCCGACGAAACGCTGAAACTTGCAATCGGCCAGCGCGGCAATTGGGAAACAGCGATCGCGGAAATCGGCAAGCGCGCCGGCATATTCAAGAAGCACGGCCTCGACCTCGAGCTGACCTATACCGCAGGCGCTGGAGAAACAATTCAGGCCGTGATTTCGGGCGCCGTGGACATCGGCGTCGGCGTCGGCACGACCGGCGCCATGTCGGCATTCGCCAAGGGGGCGCCCGTTCGCGTCATCGGCTCGGCGACGGTCGGCTCGAACGACCTGTACTGGTATGTGAAGTCCGACAACCCGATGCAGAGCATCAAGGAGGCGACCGAGAAGACGACCATCGCCTACTCGACTGCCGGTTCGTCCACCAATTTGCTCGTGCTTGGCTTCATCAAGACCTACGGCCTGAAGGCCAAGCCGACCAAGGTCGGCAGCCCTCCGGCAACTCTCACGGCGGTGATGTCTGGCCAGGTCGATGTCGGCTGGGCGGCGCCACCCTTCGGTCTCAAGGAGATCGAGGAGGGAAAGATCCGTATCGTCGCGCGCGGCAGCGAGGTGCCTTCGACGCGAAACCAGACGGTGCGCACGGTCATCGCCAATGCTGGCAAGCTGGCCAAGGACAAGGCCGTCATCGACCGCTTCATGACCGCCTATAACGAGTCACTCGACTACATGTATGCCAACCCGGAAGCTCTCAAGCACTACAAGGACTTCTCGAGCATCGACGAAGGACTGGCAAGAAAGGCGATGGCGGAATTCTATCCGAAACAGTCACTCGATCCCTACCGAATTGACGGTCTCGACGGCGTCATGGCGGACGCGATCGAGCTGAAGTTCCTCGCCGCGCCACTCAGCAAGGAACAGCTGGCCGAGCTGTTCCAGGTTCCGGCCAAGAGACCGTGATCGCCCCGGACAGGCTCTTAGCAATCGAACGGGTTGACGAGTTCGCCATGAGCACCGCAGGACCTTCAGGAACGGCTATCCCGGCGATGGTGCGCCTGCCCGAGCATCGCGATGCCTACTATGGCGGCGCCTGGCACGCGCCATCGCAGGGCGGGTACGCCGAGACGATCAATCCGGGTACCGGCGAGGTGCTTGCGAAGGTGGCGGATTGCACGGCTGCCGATGTCGAGGCCGCCATCACCGCGGCTGCGGCGGGATTCCAGATCGTGGCGGCGAGTGCTGCCGCTCGAACGTGCCCGACTGCTGCGGCGCGTTGCCGGCGTGTTGCGTGATCATGCCGGCGAACTGGCGATGATCGATGCGGCCGATTGTGGCAACCCGGTCAGCGAGATGGTCAACGATGCCATGGTCGCCGCCGCGCAGATGGAGTTCTTCGCCGGCTTCGTCACCGAGATGAAGGGCGCCTCGATTCCGATGGGGCCAGATGTGGTCAACTTCTCGGTGCGTGAGCCGATGGGGGTGGTCGGACGCATCATTCCGTTCAATCATCCCTTCATGTTCTGCGCGGGCAAATCGGCAGCCCCGCTCGCGGCCGGCAACACAGTCATCGTCAAACCGCCCGAACAGGCGCCACTCTCCTCGCTTCGCCTCGCCGAACTACTCGACGGACTGCTGCCGCCCGGCGTCTTCAACGTTGTTCCCGGCGGCCGGCAGGTCGGCGAAGCCCTGGCATCCCATCCCGGTATCGCCAAAGTGGCACTGATCGGAAGCGTGCCGACGGGGCGGGCGGTAATGCGCGCGGCCGCCGAGACGGTGAAGCCGGTCATGCTCGAGCTCGGTGGCAAGAACGCGCTGATCGCGTACCCGGATGCCGATCCTGACGAGGTCGCCGCGGCAGCCATTGCCGGCATGAACTTCACTTGGTGCGGCCAATCATGCGGATCGACCAGCCGTGCTTTCCTGCATCGCGACATCCACGATGCAGTGATCGAGCGGATCAAGGTTCGGATCGCGCATTTCAAGCCGGGCATTGCCGACCGATCCCAAGACCACGATGGGCGCGATCGTGTCCAAAGCCCAGTACGAGCGCGTGCTCGCATTCATCGCAGTCGGCGTTGGCAGAAGGGGCGCGACTGATCAACGGTGGCAGGCGGCCAGCCGACCCGGCACTTGCCGAATGGCTTCTACATCGAGCCGACCGTATTCGCCGACGTGACGCCCGCCATGCGCATCGCCAGGGAGGAGATCTTCGGCCCCGTGCTCGGCCTGCTCAAGTGGTCGGACGAAGCGGACATGATCCGGGAGGTCAACGCCGTCGAGTACGGCCTGACCTGTTCGATCTGGACCAACGACATCAGCACGGCGCATCGCGCCGCCATGGATGTCCAGGCTGGCTTTGTGTGGATCAACGAGGTGGGAAAGCACTTTCTTGGAGCCCCCTTCGGCGGCGTGAAGCAATCGGGCATCGGGCGCGAGGAGTGCTTCGAAGAGATGCTCCAATTCACGCAGGAGAAGAATATTCATATCAGGCTGCGCCGCTCGGTTGCCTGATGAACAACGGAGCGCGGTCCATGACCAGGCTTTCCTTGTCGGTCGCGGTGGGCGAATACGACCGCACCCGACCCTTGAGCGACGGCACGGTTCAGATCGACGGCGTGACATCGGTGATCATGAACCTAAGTCCGGAGGAGATCTTCTTTCGCGCCTTTCGCCACGCCGAATTCGACATCTGCGAGTTGTCGCTATCGAGCTTCACCGTAAAGACGGCGGACGGCGGGAGTGCCTATGTCGGCGTCCCCGCCTTCCTGTCGCGGGCATTTCGGCATACGGCCATCTATGTCCGGACCGACCGGATCAAGACGCCCGGCGATCTCAAGGGCCGGACGGTCGGGGTCCCGGAGTACCAGCTGACCGCAAATGTCTGGGCGCGCGCCATCCTGCAGGACGACTTCGGGGTGAAGCCGTCCGATATCCGCTGGTTGCGTGGCGGCATGGAAGACGCCGGTCGGCTCGAAAAGATCGCGATCAAGTTGCCGCCGGATGTCGAGCTTCGCGACGTCCCCGCCGGCAAGACTCTCTCGACCGTATGCTTGCCGAAGGCGAGATCGACGGCATCATAGCGCCCCGGGTTCCACCCTGCGTCGAGCGTGGTCATCCGAACGTCGGCTGGCTATTCCCGGACCCGACGGCTGCCGCGGCAGACTATTTCTCGCGCACCGGCATCTTCCCGATCATGCATATCGTTGGTGTGCGTCGCACCTTGGTCGAGCAGCACCCCTGGCTTCCCGCGGCTGTGCTGAAGGCCTTCGAGCAGGCCAAGGCAGTCGCGCTGGCGCGGCTCGCGGATACGTCCGCGACCAAGACGACGCTGCCATTCGTCGAAGAACAGTTGAAGCGCGCGCGCGACCTGATGGGTCGCGATTTCTGGCCCTATGGCGTGGCTGCAAACCGCAAGGTGCTGGATACTTTCCTGCATCATCATCACCTGCAGGGGCTTTCCTCCCGCAAGGTCACGGTCGATGAGCTGTTTCACCCGACCACGTTCGAAGCCTTCAAGCTTTGACGCCTCAGCTGATTGGGCCGATGCGGTGGACCCAGCGTTCCCAGGCCCGGTCGACGGCAATGGGCCTTAGATTGAATTCGCCAGCCAGGTCGCGTTCGGCACTGTTGAGCGTTGTGATCGGCCCCATCTGCATCGCGCGGGCCTGCAATTCTGCATTGCGAGCGCCGTAGATTGTTCGAAAAACCAGCTCGCGCGCGCTGCGACTGGCGACGGTGACGCCATGGCGTCGCATGAGGATGGTCCAGTTCTCGCCGAGGGCTCGGGCCAGCGAAGCTCCCTGCGCCTTGGTCGAAACGAGCAGATTGGTATCGCCGAACTCTGTCTGGCTGTCCCACACGGGCACTGTATGGCCCATGGTCGCGCCGAGATGAAACACCGGTTCGAGTGCCACCTCGGTGATGCAGAACGGCAGCATGGAAGGCGCGTGATGATGGCATACCGCCATCACATCGGGCCGTGCGCGATAGATCTCGCCATGAATAACCCGCTCGGCGAATATGCGATGTGCGGTCGCCACAACCGGCTCGCTGTCGATGGAGAACCGAAGGACGTCGGATGGCTCGACGAGCTCGGGGGCGCGGGCCCTCGAAAGCAAGAAGCAATCAGGTTCGGACGAATCCCGCACGCTGACATGACCGAATCCATCCAGCACGCCTTCGTTCGCAAGAATGCGACTTGCGAGAACGAGTTCATCGATGGGGTTATAACTCATTGCGGCAAATTCCTCCCATCACCACGCGGATCCATGCTTTGCGTCGCTTCCCACGACCAACCGCCGGGCAGGCACTTTACAGGTCGCCGTACGCGCCTCGCCAACGGCAGTAGAATTGCCCCGAGGTCCCGAGGTCGCGACAAATCTTTAAGATCGTCTCGCCCCGCTCGGGCCAAATCTCAGCCGCGCGATTGAGACCGATAATCTTATCCACCGATTTGCACGATTGGACTATATCCCAAACTCCAAATTGGACGATGAAAAAAGCCGGATTAGCGCGCTGGACCTGGTATCGGATAAGGGAGACAGGCCAACAACGTTATAGGCAGCTTCGTTCGTTGTTGCCGCTCAGCCACAAATTCACTGCCACGTACCTGATGTGCGAACTGTTTACTTGCTTCCATAACTTCAGATGGGCCACGCTCACCCCGTGAGTACATTGCCCCAAGGGCGCAACAATGTGGAGGTAGTGTCTTGATCGCGAGAAAGCTTGTAGTACTGGGCGCGCTGTGCGCAATCGTAGCTCTCGGCGCTTGTCGTCGCGAAGAGGCTTATGTTCCGATGAAGCTCGGAGCTAGCACAACGACAGCACAGCCAGTGCAGCACTAGAACCGCCCAATCATCTCTCTCCTATTGCTATCGGCATCACACAAAGGGCTCCTCGATCGCGGAGCCCTTTGTCATCTACAAAGACCCCGGACGAGCCATTCACGGTCTCAACTGGCGTTCGGAAATATATCGCGAGCCTAGTGTCCACGCCGATCGGTGGTCTTCCCGAAGCCTGCCGAAAAAGGGCGATTGGCCGGAAGCGGGCCAAAGGCCGAATAGCCCGCACCGCTTACCCTACGACTGCCCCGTCCCTGCCTGCAGATGAATTGCTCAAATGAGTTCGAATGCCCTCGGCGGGCCAAACTGCGGGCGAAATCAGCGGCAGTAATTGAATAAGTCAGCGGTAATGGCCTACGCCAGCAGCGAAATCATGTTGGGCTGTATGCCTTCAAAAATAATCGCACCGCTGAGCCGACCACCTTCTCGATCTCCTGCTCGCTAACGACAGCTGTCGTCGCGTTGTATAGCCGCGGCCTATAGACGGTCGCCTGAATGAGCTCCAAGAACTGCACGGCAGCAAGCCGTGGATCGTCGATGCTCACAGACCCGGACTTGGTTTGGCTGTCGAGGTACGCCGCCAACGCCCCAGCCAGACGGCTCGGTCCGGCTTCGAAGAACTCCCGGCCCACCTCAGGCATGCGCTCCGCCACGCCAATGACAATTCGATGTGCTGCCATGACAAACGGCTGCGACAGGCGACGAAGCGCTTCCGTGCCGAAAGCCTTCAGCACCTCACCAATTGGTCGCGCCTGGTCAAGCACCGCAATCAATTCGACGATGTTGCGATCACGACGTTCGGCGCAGATCGCGGCGAATAGCTTCTCCTTGTTCGGGAAATATACGTAGAGCGTAGCTTTCGAAACTTCCGCCTCGCGCGCTATGTCGCCCATGCTGGCTGCATCGAAGCCGACGGCACAGAAGACCCTCCCCGCCCCTTCGAGTATTTGCTGCCGCTTGTTCTGATCGGTACCGGCGGGCGCGCGCCCGCCACGACGCCGGTCTGCCTCGATGGTGTCCGACATGGACTGCTCCAAAGTTCTGCCGCGACGGCGAGCCATCACGGTTTGGTTACATCTGAACTAAACGGTTCAGTTTGATCTTGATATCGCAGGCCAGCGGTAGTAAGTCAACACTAATCAAACTGAACCGTTTAGTTCATTGCGCTCTGGAGGTTCAAATGACCACAGCAAGGTCGTACCGTCCGCCGCACGACGCCAGCTCCACGATCCTTGACCGATCGTCCGACGATGCCCCGCCGAGGGACGCCAATCCGAAAATCATGCTCGCGACGCGGAACTCACAGGCGAAGATCGCCGACGCGGAGGCGGCGCCACAGCAGACGACCACCGAAGCCAAGATCGAACTCCCGGCACCGCAGCCGGGCGATCCGCTGCTGCCTCGCCCGGACGCACGCCCAGCCGATGCAAAAGGCGTCGGCACCAAGCCGGCCTCCAGAAAGCGCTTGCTGCTGGCCTCGGTCGGCGTGGCGGCGTTGATTGCGGCGGGCTGGTACGGATATCGCTACATGACCGTCGACCGCTACTTTGTCTCCACCGACGATGCCTACGTCGGCGCTGACATGGCGATCATCGCACCAAAGATCGCCGCGAATGTCGCCGAGGTCCCGGTCAGCAACAACCAGCGAGTCAAAGCCGGCGACGTGCTTGTTCGGCTTGATGATGGCGACTACCGGCTTGCGGTCGAACAAGCGGCTGCAAAGCTCGCAACGCAGCAGGCAGCGCTCGCCGTATTCAATTCCCAGATCGCCGCCTCGCAAGCCGCGGCGGATCAGGCTCGTGCGCAGTTGAATGCCAATACCGCGGCGCTCACCAAGGCCGAAGCCGATTTCGAGCGTACGAACGCGCTTGCGCAACGCGATGTCAGCACCAAGGCGTCGCTCGATGCGGCCCGCGCCAATCGCGACAGCGCCAAGGCTCAACTGAGTGCACAGCATGCGGCAATCGCGCTGGCCGATGCCAACGTCGGCGTCTTGCGTGCCCAGAAGACACAGAGTGAACAGACGATCAAGGAGCTCGAGGTGGCGCTCGCCAAGGCCAAGTATGACCTGTCGTTCACTGTGGTCCGCGCGCCGCTCGATGGCGTCATCGGCAACAAGAGCGTGCAAGTCGGAGACTATGTCACGCCTGGCAAACGCCTAGCCGCCGTGGTTCCCCTGGACAAGATCTATGTCGACGCGAATTTCAAGGAGACCCAGCTCGCCCGCATCGAGGCCGGAGAACCGGTCAGCGTTCGCGTCGACGCCCTGGGTGGCGCAGTCGTCAATGGCACGGTCGAAAGCGTGGCACCGGCTTCGGGATCGCGCTTCTCGCTGCTGCCGCCCGACAACGCGACCGGCAATTTCACCAAGATCGTCCAGCGCGTGCCGGTGCGTATCGCAATCGCCGCCAAGGATGCGCAAGGCAAGCTGAGGCCCGGACTTTCGGTCGTCGTCGACATCGACACCCGCCAGTGACATCGCAGGCCGGAGGCGAGTTGATATGTCTACAGCGCGCACCTTTGAATCGAACGGATCGCCAACGACAATCGAGGCTGCAAAGCTCGAATGGATCGGCGTGACGCCGCGCCAGCTGTTCGGATTCCTCGCCATGGTATTCGGCATGTTCATGGCGATCCTTGATATCCAGATCGTCTCAGCATCGCTGGCGGAAATCCAGGCCGGACTTTCCGCCAGCGCCGACGAGATCGCCTGGGTGCAGACGTCTTATCTGATCGCCGAAGTGGTGATGATTCCCCTGTCGGGCTTTTTGGCCCGTGCGCTGTCGACGCGCGTGCTGTTCGCGACCGCGGCTGCCGGCTTCACCGTCGCCAGCGCCCTGTGCGCCACCGCGACCAGCATCGATCAGATGATCGTCTATCGGGCGATCCAGGGCTTTATCGGCGGCGGCATGATACCGAGCGTCTTCGCGGTCGCCTTCTCGCTCTTTCCATCTTCGAAGCGAGGCATCGTCTCGCCGATGATAGGTCTCGTCGCCACTTTGGCGCCGACCATAGGACCGACCGTCGGCGGCTATTTGAGCAATGCGTTCTCATGGCACTGGCTGTTCCTGGTCAACATCGTGCCTGGCATCCTGGTAACGATCGCGGTCGTCACGCTTGTCGACTTCGACAAGCCCAACCGGTCACTGCTCAGGCAGTTCGACTATGTCGGCCTCGCGGCCATGGCGCTGTTTCTCGGCTCGCTCGAGTACGTTCTCGAGGAGGGGCCCAGGTACGACTGGTTCGATGACGGCACGATCACGTTTTTCGCCGTGTTGACGGCAATCGGAGCGGCGATCTTTTTCTGGCGTGCCCTCACGGCGGCACAGCCGATCGTCGAGCTGCGAGCGTTCAAGGACCGCAATTTCGCGTTCGGTTCATCGTTCAGCTTCGTCATGGGCATCGGCCTCTATGGCCTGACCTACCTCTACCCGGTCTATTTGAGCCAGGTGCGCGGGTACGATGCGCTGATGATCGGCGAGACGATGTTCATCACCGGCGTCGCAATGTTCATCACCGCGCCGATCAGCGGCCGGCTGTCGCAGGTCGTCGATTTGCGGATCATGATGATGATCGGCTTCGTCGGCTTCGGCCTCGGAACCTACATCGCCTCGGGCATCACCGCGGACTGGGACTTCAGGGAGTTGCTGTTGCCGCAAGTATTGCGTGGCTGCTCGCTGATGCTTTGCATGGTGCCGATCAACAACCTGTCGCTCGGCACACTGCCGCCGGACCAGCTCAAGAATGCTTCGGGCCTTTACAATCTGACGCGGAACCTCGGTGGTGCGGTTGGCCTCGCCCTGATCAATACGCTTCTGAACCGGCGACTCGATCTTCACTTGACCCGTCTGCACGATGCAGTGGCGTGGGGACGGCCGGCTGCCGAAGAGGCGCTGGACAATCTCACCCAACAGTTATCCGGCGCCGTTTCCGACGCGGGTCTGGCGGCTGTGCAGAAGCTGAATGCCCTGGTTCGCGTCCAGGCACAGGTGCTTTCGTTCGGCGATGTATTTCTCGTGCTCAGCGTTCTGTTCGTCGGGCTGGCGCTGTTTGCCCCGCTCATGAAGAGGCCGGCTGTTCCAGCAGCGAGCGCGGAGGCTCATTGACTGGCGCCGATGCGGGCGAGATCGCGGCAATGCGATCTGCCTATTGCGTCAGTTTCGCCTTCACCTTGTCGGCGACAAGCAGGTTCGAACTCGGCTGGGCGATAGCGGTAGCCGATGCCGAAATCGATGCGCGGCGGCCTTGCCTTCCTGAACAGCTCGGCGAGCTTGGATTGGTAGTTGGGGAAGAGCGAGATCGGCCCGAGATAGTTCCCGTAGGGCCGCAGCCGCCACGTGTCGGGCTTGAAGTTGCTGACAGGTATCCCGGAATCGTCCTGCACGATGCGTGCGCTGTTTGCGAGCAGGAAGTCACGCGCCTGCGAGAAATTGCCGCTGTGCATCAGATAGGACGCGCTCTTCACCAGGCCGTCGCCCTGCCCGAACTTCCTGCAGAATTCCAGGAAGCCTGAGCGCTTCAATCCGCCGTCGGAGAGGTCCGTCCGTACATAGTACAACGTGCGTGGTTTGCCGTCGTCGCCCTTGAAGGCAATCTTGGCGGCCTGCGCAGCGCCTTTGGGCCGACCCTCGCCGACTGGCACGATCGATCCATTCTCGTCGATGTCGTGGAGCGTGACCTCTTCGATAGTCTTGCCCGAGCGCGCGAGGAAAATGTAGAGGATCGGCAGCGTGCCGGTGAAGGAGTTTGCACCTAGCGTATGCCGCATCTCCCGGGTCCGGAAAAAGCTATAGCTCAGTACAGGGTTGAGCGAGGCACGAAGCTGCGACAGCGGCCCGGCGAGCGAACGGCGGCCTGGTTCTGAAATGCCGGGGATCGGTCCCAGCACCTCGAGGCCGCTCAGCACATAGGTCGAGGCGTCGGGAAAAAACGCGTCCGCATAGAGGAAATCGGGCCCGCTGAAAAAGTAGAATAGCGTCTGTTGCGGATCCTTGAGCTCGTTCGCCCTCCACGCATGAATCGCTTGGAGTTGCCGCTTCTCCAGCGTGGCCCAGGATGCATTCATCGTGCGCGCATGCTGTTGCCAGCCGGCATCCTTGGTGATCCACGACAGCGGCGACTGAGCCGAAGGCGGCAGACCGGCCAGGACGCGGGCGACGTCGTTCGCACTCGCCGCCCCTTGCGCGTTCGCCCTGCCATCCGCCATCACGTTGAGCAGCACCAGCACCGCGAGTGCAGCAAAAATCCGGGCAATTGCACGGTTATGCATATTCACGATCCATTTCGTTGAGATGCCTCGATTGAGCGCGTGCGTCGCGAAGACACGCCATAAATCACCAGTCCCGTCAGCATCAACGCGATACCCGCCAGCGACTGCACCGGCTTCTCGCGCGCCAGATAGACGAGCATGAACAGCGTTACCGCCAGAAATATGATCGGCGTCAGCGGATACGCCCACACCCGATATGGCCGTGGCAGGTCGGGCCTTGTGATCCGCAGCACGATGACGCCCAGCACCGCCAGTGCCGAGCAGCACATGAGACTGAACTGGATGAACTCCAGCACCTGCTCGAAGGTCTGCGTCAACAGCAGCAGCGTCGCCACGCCGAGCTGAAGCAGCAGCGCACGGGCCGGTACGCCCTGACGGGACCGTGCGGCGAAGTAGGAGAGCGCCGGGACATCCTCACCCATTGCCATAGTCACCCGCGGCCCAATCCACATCATCGCGGTGATCGCAGAGATGAGGCCGATGCAGATCAGCGCGCCTACGATGCGCCCGCCGCCGGCCCCGAATATATGCTCACCGGCAATGAGGCCGACATTGATCTGCCCTGCCATGCTGGAGATCGGCGTCGTGTATAGGAATACGGCGTTGAGCCCGACGTAAAGCGCCATCACGATCAGGACGGCGGCCAATAGCGAGATGGGCATTGTGCGCGCAGGGTCGCGCACCTCATCCGCCATGTAGGTGGCCGCGTTCCACCCCGAGTACGAGTACATCACGAAGACCAGGCTGATCGCAAATTGGGCACTGAGGATCTTGTCGAGGTCGCCAGCGACGGGCGCGAAGGATACCGGCTGCGGGGTGCCCACGGCGAACCCGGCGACGATGAGGCCGACAATCAGCAGCACCTTGAGCAGCGTTGACACATTGGTGAACAGGATGCTTGGCCGCGCCCCGCTGAGCAAAACCATCGTGACGGCCCATATCGTGGCCAGGGCCAGCACGAGCCGTGGCGCACCCGGTACGATCCCGGCGAAATACTCGCCGAAAGCCATCGCGGCGAGCGCCACCGGCGCCGCGAAGCCGACCGTGGCAGATACCCACCCGGCCAGGAAGCCTAACGTTTGACTGTAGATCCGCGAGAGAAAGTTGTACTCGCCACCTGCGCGGGGAAACACGGTCGCCAACTCGGCATAGCACAGCGCCCCACATGCCGCGACGAGACCACCGACCGTCCAGAGCACTAGGACAGAGAACCCTGTCGTGAGATCCCGGACCTGGAACCCCAAACTCGTGAATACGCCGATCCCAATCATATCCGCCACCGCCAGTGCCGTAGCTGACCCGATCTTCAGGCTGGCTAGGTCGCGAGCAGATGGCGAAGCTAGTCTCGAGCTGTCGGGTTGGGGCATTTGTCTGGAGCCGCGGCCGGGCAGAGCTAATCCACGCTAGTTGAGGTCTTGGGGCAACAATGACTTGAGGCGATGGGCGCTGTGAATTTCACGGCACACGATCGTTTGCCGCGCACGACGCCAGTCAAGACGTGCGTCGTGTGATCATGAAGAGGTCACGTTTCGAACTTATTAACGCCGCCCCATTATTAGCATTGGAATGATGGCTTCTTTGCGAGCCCAGACGATCGCAGAGAAGCCCAAGCGTCGCAACGCATACAGTTCATGGAGCCAGAGTATTGATTTGGCACGCGACTGCAGGAAGCGCGCGAAATTGCGCGGCGGCCGTAATCGTGGCATGCGCACTCACGGCCTTGCAGCCGCTCGGCCCGGCGATGGCGCAGGACGGCGCTCGCGCCATCCGCACTGGCTGGACTGCCGAGGTCGTTCCGGCCCCGCATCAGATTCATACCCGCCGCGGACCGCTTGCGCAGACCGTTACCGGCCTCGTGCCGCTCCAGTCGGCCCCCTTCCCCTATGACGGCATCGTCCCCCGCACCAATCGGCCGTTCCTGGAGACTGCCAAGGACGGCCGACGCTTCCATCGCTCCGGCCGAGGAGCCGTGTTCTGGGAGGACGAGAGCTACAGCGACTCGCGCGTCCTTTTGCATATTCCAAAGGGGTTCGACGCGCGCCGGCGCGGCCTGATCGTCGTATACTTCCACGGACACGGAGCAACACTCGAGGAAGATGTCTATGCCCGCCAGCAAGTGGCGGCGCAGGTGACCCGCTCGGGTGTCAACGCCGTCCTGATCGCGCCGCAGCTAGCGGTCAATACGCCCGACTCAAGCGCCGGCAAGCTCTGGCAGCCTGGCTCGCTCGCGCGGCTCCTGCGCGAGGCCGGGAAGCACCTGGCTGACCTCTACGGGGATCCGCGCGCGCAGCGCACGTTCGATGAGCTCCCTGTCGTCATTGTCGCCTACAGCGGCGGGTTCGCGCCCGCGGCCTGGAGCATCCGCCACGGCGGCCTCGGCCACCGCCTGAGGGGCGTCGTGCTGTTCGATGCGCTGTACGGCGAGATCGATGTATTCGCCGACTGGATCGCAACTGATCGCACCGGCTTCCTGATCAGCACATTCACGAATTCGACGCGTGCCGGCAACGAGAAGCTACAGCACCTGCTTGCCGAACGGGGCATTCAATCCGACACGACGCTCGATCGTCAGTTGCAACCCGGTTCGGTCGCCCTCATTCCCGGCGCGAGCGACACAACCCACCGCGATTTTCTCACAAGAGCCTGGGTTGATCTCCCGTTGCGCGATGTTCTCGCCCGCATTCGAGGCTTTCCGCGGTCCTGAGAGTTGAACCGCGGCTCCAGGCAGCTTGACCTTCCACCAAGGTGCGGCATCGACTCGCCCGATCATCTCGCCCGGGTGCGCGAGGCCGTGTTCGCCCTGGAAAGCGAGACCGTCGATTTGCGGCTCCGACCTGGAGCCTCGAAATGAATCGGTGGCTGAGCTTGCTCAGAATGCCTACTATTGGCACAAACCTTGCTCGAACTCTATTCGGCGCTGCATAGCGCCCTGCTCGGGTCTGGCCTAGTCCCGCTTCCAGCTTGGACCAATATTCCGGGCATTAGTGATTGATTGATTGGCGAGAAACCCGAATGACGGTCGTATCCGACAGCACACAGCTTCTCGCAGCGTTAGCAGTCGCCGCTCCGGGCGACATCATCGAACTGGCGCCGGGTAACTTCGGAATCGTCGTACTTGATGGCGTCAGGTTCCCGAGCACAGTTACCATCCGGTCGCTCGATCCACTCTCGCCAGCGACTTTCGACACGTTGTCGATCAAGAACTCCAGCTTCCTGACCCTCGACCACATCGCCGTAACTCATCCACTGGCCACCGGCGAGCCGGATTGGTCATCAGCCCTCCGGATCGACAAGTCCGATCACATCAGCATTCTCAATTCCGAAATCTCCGGCAGCGCCGACGGTAACCATACAAACGACGGCCAGGGCCTCCTCGTCCTCGATTCGAGCCACATTTCGCTAGCGGGCAACAACTTTCACGACCTGAAGACGGGAGTCTCGGTCGGTCGCTCGGAATATGTCGATGTCAGGGATAACACGTTCATCGACATTCGCAGCGATGGCGCCGATCTGGCGAACGTCCGCCACGTCGTCGTCGATGGCAACACTTTCACCAATTTTCACCCGGCGTTTGCGCTCGGGGACCATCCGGACATGATCCAGGTCTGGAACGACGGGTCCTTCGGTGACATGTCCGACATCGTCATCAGCAACAACACCCTCAGCCAAGGCAGCGGCGGCAATGTCCAATCCATCTTCATCCAGGGTGCGGTAGCGGCGGCCGATGGCTCGATCCCGCCGCCTGCCCACGACATCGTGGTCGAGGGCAACACGATCGATAGTGGCGCCGCGCAGGGCATCTGGCTGAGCCAGATCGATGACGCTCACGTCGCCCACAATGTTCTGACGATTGCGACCGGCGGTGCGAGCATTCCCACGATCCGAACCGACCACACGACAAACACGACCGTCGACTTGAATACCGCGCCGCAGATTGATGACGTCGGTTCGGTCGACCTGACTTACTCGGGCAACACGATAACGGCCGGGGCCGTTCCTGGATCGACATTCCAGGGCACCAGCGGCGCCGACGTTTTGAACGGATCCGCAGGTAACGACCTGATGTTCGCGGCAGCTGGCGACGACACGCTGAATGGGGCCGCGGGCAACGATCGGATCAACGGGGAGGATGGGAACGACTTTCTGTCTGGCGGGGATGGCAACGATGCGCTGAATGGCGGAGCCGGCAACGACGAGTTGCACGGTGGCGACGGTAATGACGGATTCTATGGTGGTGGCGGCAACGACAGGATCTTTGGCGAAAACGGCAATGATATTCTGTTCGGGGACGGCGGCAACGACATGTTGAATGGCGGAGCCGGAATGGACGAACTCCATGGCGGTAGCGGCAACGACGGCTTTTTCGGCGGCGGCGGCGACGATCGGATTTACGGCGATGCCGGCGTCGACACGATCTACGGAGACGGCGGCAACGATATCATCGACGCTGGCGCGGACAACGACCTGGTGCGCGGGGGCGCCGGCGCCGATACATTCGTATTCGGCTTGGGATCCGGGTCCGACCAGATCCTCGACTATCAAAGCGGCCTCGACAAGCTCGACTTCTCCAGCCTCGCGACCGTCGAGTCCATGCAGGATCTAGCGATAGTCGCCACGAGCGCAACGAGTGTCTCAATCCAATACTTCGACGGCAATGCGCAAGTCGAGGTGGGACTTGCCTCGACCTCGCCGTTTGTCCTCACCGCCTCGGACTTTCTGTTCTGAACAAGCTGCCGTCGTTCCCCCGGTGACCTGACCGTCGTCGCAATGGACGGCCAGTGGAGCGAGATCTGTGCCGTCTTCTGAAACCTCGGGCATTGCGCTCAAGTCGCAATGTCGACCGGTCTGCCCGTCTTCGCGCTTTGCAGTAGCGCCTCCATCATCATTGCGATGTCGATCAACTCTTCGGGCGTCGCGCCGGTCCAGGCCTGCGGCCCCTCCCGCACCAGCCGGGCAAACGACAGAGCCTCGGCCAGGAAGCCGTTGCCGTCGGAGAGCTCGATCGTCTCCAGCGGATCGCTCACCAGGGTGCCGCGCCGCAAATAGACGTTCGCCGGCCCACCGATCGGCGGATGGTTGAGGTAGGTCGTCTCGATCGCGCCGGCGTCGCCGGCAATCTGTCCGTGCCGGTGGTAGCAGGTAGAGAAGCTCGAGGTGATCTGCGCGATCGCTCCACCGGGGAACTCCAGGGTTCCGGCCAGTGTCGTGTCGACGCCGCTTTCGCCCCAGCGGGCAACCGCGTGCGCTCGCGATGCCCGCTCGCCCGCCACGATCCGCGCGAAGCTCAGCGGATACGCCCCGGCGTCGGTGAGCGAGCCGCCGGCGAGATCCGCCTTGAGGCGGATGTTCGATGGGTCCGAGATCGGTATGCCGAAGCTCGCCCGGATCAACTTGACGCGGCCGATCGCGCCGCCACGCACCAGATCGCGAACCTTGAGCGTCTGCGGCTGTGCCATGTAGGGAAATCCCTCCACGAGGTACCTGCCGCTGCGCCGCGCGGCATCGAACATCGCGCGCGCCTCCCTGCCCGAGACCGCCAGCGGCTTTTCGCACAGTACGTGCTTTCCTGCCTCGACTGCCTTGATCGACCATGCGGCATGCATGTTGTTCGGCAGCGGGTTGTAGATGGCTTCGATCTCGGGGTCTGCGAGCAGTGCCTCGTAGGAGCCCAGGGCGCGCGGAACGCCATGCTCCTTGGCGAACTGTTCGGCTTTTGCCGCCTCGCGGCTGGCGACCGCAGCAATCTTGACCGTGCCGGCGGCCGCCACTGCGGTGGTAAAGGCGCGAGCGATCTTCGCCGTGCCCAGGATGCCAATGCGTAGCAGCTCGGTCACTTGGTTTACCCTCCCGTTGGCGTGTTTTTTCGCAACGACGGGAACACAAGCACAGGCTGGCCGCCACCGAAAGAGCAGGATTGCGCAGCGGCCATGCCGCGCTAGGCTTGCGATCGGTCCCATCATCCCGAAGGAGTTCGGCAATGCCCAAGCTCACCGGCGGTTGCCTCTGCGGCGCCGTGCGTTACGAAGCGAACGGCGAAGTCATCGGCACTTCCGTCTGTCACTGCACACATTGTCAGCGCGTGTCGGGGTCGGCGTTCTCGGTCAACGTGCTGGTGCCGCGCGCGAGCATTCTATTCACCGGCGACGGGCTGGCGTCCTATCCCGACACCGCCGAGAGCGGGCGCAAGGTGACGCGGAAATTCTGCGGCAAATGCGGCTCCTCGATCGCCAGCGAACCGGAATCGATGGCGACTACACTCGTGCTCAAGGCCGGCTCGCTCGATGACCGCACCTGGCTGCAGCCCGGCACGCACATCTGGACCGGCTCGCGCCAGCCGTGGGTCGAGGTTCCGCCCGGCGTGACGAGCTTCGCCAAGGGCAGAAGCTGAGCCGCGGCACGGCCTTTCCGGTTGTACGTACCGGGGTGCCTTCACCCGCCATGCGGCACGAACAGGCCTTGCGCTTCACCAGCGGCGGCGCGAACATGATCGCGCCGCGCCATTGCCACAGGCGCGGGTGTCGCGGCACCGAACACTGCGCCTGGTTCAAGGAGGAACCATGGGGTCGACCGCAGGCCGCAACGGCCATGTCAGCTCCGCCCGGTGCATTGCACTGGTCGGACCCTACCTCGCCGGCAAGACAACGCTGCTCGAAGCCATTCTGGCTCGCACCGGCACGATCAAGCGCCAAGGCTCGGTAACGGAGAAGTCGAGCGTCGGAGACTCGAGCCCGGAGTCGCGCGAGCACGGCATGAGCGTCGAGGCCAATATCGCCGACATCGAGTTTCTCGGCGACAGGTTCACCTTCATCGACTGCCCCGGCTCGATCGAATTCCAGCAGGAGGCGACAGCCGCACTCGCCGCCTGCGACGCCGCGGTGATCGTCTGCGAGCCCGATCCGAAGCGACTGCCGGCGCTGCAGGCGCTGATCAGGCAGCTCGAGGACCAGGGCATCCCGCATTTCCTGTTTCTCAACAAGATCGACACCGTCGAGACCCGGGTGCGCGACGTCATCAAGCTACTGCAGCCGGCGAGCACCAGGCCGCTCGTCCTGCGGCAGATCCCGATCTGGGAGAACGGCGTCGCCACCGGTTTCGTCGACCTCGCACTCGAGCGTGCCTTCGTTTATCGCCCGCACGCTGCCTCCGAGATGGTCGAGATGTCGCCCGGCGACCTCGATCGCGAGAAGGAGGCACGCTTTCACATGCTCGAGCAGCTCGCCGACTACGACGACGAGCTGATGGAGCAGCTGCTCTCGGACCAGCCGCCCCAGCGCGAGCACGTGTTCGAGGACCTCGCCAAGGAGCTGCGCGCGGGCCAAATCTGTCCCGTGCTGCTCGGCTCGGCCAATAACGGCAATGGCATCCTGCGCCTGCTCAAGGCGCTGCGGCACGAGGTGCCGCACGTTCAGGCGGTCGCCGATCGCCTCGGGCTCGGCACCGCCAGCAGCGCGGCGCTCGTGCTCAAGACTTCGCACACTCCGCACGGTGGCAAGCTGTCGATCGCGCGCATTCTCGCCGGCAACTTCGCCGACGGCTCGACGATAACGGCACAGGGGGCGGAGGAGCGCATCGGCGGCATCTTTTCCATGCTCGGCACCGAGGCTCGGCGGCGCACCAGCGCGGCGGCCGGCGACACGGTCGCGTTCGGGCGCCTCGATCGGATCAAGACCGGCGACGTCGTCTCCGCCGAAAAGGGCGGCCTGCCCGGAATCGAGCGCGCCGGCGGACCGGAACCGGTGTGCGGCACCGCGATTGTGCTGAAGGACCGCAAGGACGAGGTGAAGCTGTCGTCCGCGCTGAACAAGCTCGCCGAGGAGGATCCGTCGCTGAGCATCCAGCACGATCCAGAGGCGCATCAGGTGCTGCTGCTCGGACATGGCGAGATGCACCTGCGGGTGACGCTCGAGCGCCTGACGCGGAAATACGGCCTCGACGTCGAGCGCCGGCCGATGCGGGTGCCCTACCGCGAGACCATCCGCGGCAAGGTGACGGTGCGGGGGCGGCACAAGAAGCAGTCGGGCGGCCATGGGCAATTCGGCGACGTGGTCGTCGAGATCGAGCCGCTGCCGCGCGGATCCGGACTGAAGTTCGACGAGCGGATCGTCGGCGGCGTGGTGCCGAAGCAATTCATCTCCGCGGTCGAGATCGGCGTGATGGACTATTTCAAGTCTGGACCGCTGGGCTGCCCGGTGGTCGACGTTCACGTCACCCTGATCGACGGCAGCACGCACAGCGTCGACTTTTCCGACATGGCGTTCCGCCAGGCTGCCCGCATTGCCATGACCGACGGCATGCCGCAGTGCCAGCCGGTGCTGTTGGAGCCGATCATGGTGGTCGAGATCGCGGTGCCGAACGATGCCACGGCGCGGGTCAACGGCATCATCTCCCAGCGGCGCGGCCAGATCGCCGGCTTCGATGCCCGTCCCGGCTGGCCCGGATGGGACGTGATCGATGCGCGATTGCCGGCGTCCGAGATGAACGACCTCATCATCGAGCTCAGGTCGGCAACCTCCGGTGTCGGCACGTTCTCCTCGAAGCTCAGCCACTATACCGAGCTGACGGGCCGCCTTGCCGACAAGGTCTTGAGCCGGGCGGCCGAATGAGGGAGCAGGCGCGCCCGTCCAGGCGGCTTCGTGCTCACAGCGCGCGCCCGCTAGTCCCCGGGTGGCAGCCGCATGATCGCGGCGCCGGCGTACAAGCCGCCGATCAGGCTCGAGAACCCCGCGACCATCAGGACAATCGGCGTCACCGGATCGCTCGATTGCTCGATCAGCGTGAACAGGCCCGAGACGTTGGTATAGATCAGCAGCGCGCCGACCATGCCGCCGATCAGCGAGCCAAGCGCGGCATTGGTCAGAACGAACTTGACCGCGCGCGGCAGTCGGTTGCCGGGCATTCCGCCGCCACGCCTTTTGAACGCGACCATGACACCATCTCCGCCGGGCGACCTGCTATAGCCCAACCGCATGTTGGCGCCGCACCGTCGCCCTCGTGCCGGCGCTGGCTATCACGTCGTGCACCGGGGGCGAATGCGACACCGTCACCGGAGCAGACCATCGACGCCTCTCACGCGATGTCAGCGCTGGCCGGTGCCGTTGCGCCGCTCCTGGCGCCAGGCCTCGACCGTCGCCGCCACACCTTGCTCTAGCGTAAACGCCGGTTGCCAGCCGGTGTGGCGCGAGATCCCGCTTGCATCGAGCCGTAGCGGCTCGAACAGGCGCTCGATGTCCCGCTCCCGGCCCAGCGCGCGGCCGAGGAGGCGGCACGACCATTCCGGAAACGGCAGCAACCTGGCCGGACGATCGAGGCAGCGCGCCATCAGGCGGACGAGGCCCGCGGTGGATGTGACATCGGCGTCGGCGACCAGGAACGCACGATCGCGCGCTTGCGGGTGCTCGATGACCGCGCCGACAGCCGAAACCAGATTATCGACGAAAATGAAACTCTTATCCGCGGTTGCGGTTCCCAGCGGCAGCGGAATTCCGAGCTCGACGACCCGCAGTAGGCGGTGGAAGTTCCCCGGCGCAGCCGGTCCGTAGACCATCGGCGGACGCAGCGCGACCCATTCCATGGCGTTTCGGGCGCAGACCTCGCGCAGGCGAAGCTCTGCCTCAACCTTGGTGCGCGCGTATGCGGTCAGCGGCCTCGGCTCGTCGTCGTCCCGTATCGTACCGTCAAGGCTGCGCGCGCCGCTCAGGGCGAGCGCCGAGCTGATGAATATGAAGCGCCTCACACCCGCGGCCGCGCACGCTTCCGCCAGATTGACCGTGCCTTGCACATTTGTCTGCTGCGCCCGCGCGATGCCCTCGGCGGACGGCGGGACGTGGGCATGGCCGGCAAAGTGGACGACGGCGTCGCAGCCGGCAATTCCATCGCCAAAATCAGGGTTGCGCGCGAGATCGCCGTGGATAACCCAGCTGCCGCCGGCCGCAGCCGCGGCTTGGCTGCGTGCGCCGCGCCGCACAGTGTAGCCGGCCGCTTCGAGCGAGCGGGCGCAGCGGCCGCCGAGATAGCCGGTTGCCCCGGTGACGAGCACTGTCTTGCCCATGGCGCAGTCGTTCCCTCGTCCCGGGCCGCTCCGAGACAATCGTGGCACTACGGCTAGATTGCCTCTATCCCGCAGGAGCCTGAGGCTGCTTCTTTTGCTCATTCTCGACAAGCAGATCATCGAGCGTCACGGCACGGTCAAGGCCACCCACCTTTTCGCTGAGGCCGTCGGCGCGCAGAAGATCACGCACCCACCCGTGGCCGCCGATGATCCGAAGCGCGATACCTCGGGAGGAAAGTTCGCCATGTAGCTCGTGCAGCATATGCGATCCGGCCAGATCGATATATGGCGACGCCGAGAGATCGCAGATCGCCAGGCGGGTAGCGGACGTTTTCGCTGATTGCAGGCGTTCCAGGACTGCGTCCCGGGCCGCGTCGGCATTGATGTAGATCAGCGATGCCTCCGGCCGGAACGCCATCACCCCGGGCAGTTCCTCGTTGTCGGGATGACGGGCAAGGTCGGAGTAGAGGTTCGTGCCGGGAATGCGGCCGAGGAACGCGACATGCGGTTGGGACGTACGGGCCAGCAGTAGCAGTATGGAGGCCAGGGCGGCGATCAGGATGCCCTGCAGAATGCCAAGCAGCAGCACGCCCACCAGTGCGATCGCTGCAGCGTAGAAATCGAGCCGGCTCACGCGCCACATGCGCACGAGCGCGGGAAAATCGAACAGCCCCATGATCGCGATCAGCAGCACAGCGGCCAATACCGCCTTGGGCAGGCTCTCCAGCGGCTTCGTCAGGAACAGCAGGCATAGCGCGAGCGCAATCGACGCGAAGACAAGCGCGAGCGGACTGCGCGCGCCCGCCTTGTCGTTCACGGCGGATTGCGACAGGCCGCCCGCCACGGGATAGCCGTGCCCGAGCGCCGCCGCCAGATTTGCCGCGCCGACGCCGAGCAACTCCTGCCGGGAATCCAAGCTGTATCCATGCTTTGCCGCGAACGCGCGGGCGGCAGAGACGCCTTCGATATAGGCGAGCAGCAGGCATCCAGCAGCTAGCGGAACAATCCCCTCTATATCGCGGATGCGCAGCGCCGGGCCTTCGAGGGAAGGGAGGCCCGGCGGGATATGTCCGGTCGTTGCCACCCCGAGAGCGGGAAGCCCGAACACGAACGATACGATGATCGACAACACCACGACGCCGAGCGCGACCGGCCTGCCTGGCAGCAAGCGCTCCCCGTACACGAGCAGTGCAATCGCGATGACGCCGACCGCCAGCACGAGATAGTTTATCTGGCCCAATTGCCCCAGCAATAATCCCAATCTCTCAATGAAATTATGGCCCCCGCCTGGCACGCCAAACAGACTGGGCAATTGGGTCAGCCCAATGGTCAATCCCGCGCCGGCTTTGAAGCCAACGAGAATGCTGTCGCTGACGAGCTTCACAAGCGCGCTGAGCCGCAGCAGCCAGGCGAACATGCACAGCAAGGCCACTGTGAAGCCTGCGAGGCTGGCGATCTGTGCGTATCGCTGGGCGTCGCCTTCGGCCATCGCACCGACGGTTCCGGCGATCATCAGTGAGATGGCAGACGTCGGCCCGATGGCGAGCTGGCGCGATGATCCGAGCAAGGCGTAGCCGAGACCACCCAGCAGATAGCCATAGATGCCGACCTGCGGCGGCAGGCCTGCAAGCGTGGCGTAGGCGAGCGATACCGGGATGGCGTAGGCCGCCAGCGTGACGCCGGCGACGGCATCCTCGGGCAACCAGGCGGCACGGTAGTCCGCCAGCCAGCTGGCCGGCGGGAAATGAGAGAGCCAAGTTGGCCGGGATGAGCTGTCCGTCGAATCCGTCATCGGGGCTTCCATTTGTGAAGCAGCCGCCGCTCGGGCCGGCTCACGACATTAATCCATTTCTGGCGTTCGAAGAGAACCGATCGCGTTCCCGGGCCGCTTTTTCACATTGGAGATTGATGTCCGAATTCGATCTGCTGCGCGGATCGAGATAATGAAAAATCTTCAGGTTGCTTCGGCCGAGTGACATTGATCCCGATGAAGGCTCGCTCGGCGCACCGCGGGGAGTGGCAGGATTCTCACCCGGCCGATGGCGGCTGCCACGCAGGTTTGCGCAATGCTGGAACCGCCTCTCTCCGCCAACCGCTTGCGGCCGACATTTTTTCGCTTATGTGAAAACCAAGAAGCATGGCGAACCCCCATGGTATCCAGGCTCCCGGTGATTGCAGCTGCCCTGCTCGGAACCGCCGTGTTCGTCGGGCTCGCCGTCCTCGGCTGGGGTGGACTGGCGCCCTTCTTCGCACATCGGGCGCGGATCGCACTCGCTGTCGTCGCCATCGCGATGGCGCTCGTCGCCGGCTTCAGCGAGGGCAATCTCAGTCCCGGCGAGCGGGAGGACCGTGCCAACCGCTGGGTGATCGGCGCACTCGGGCTGATCGGCGTTGCGGCGGCCTATCTGCCCGCCTACCACGATCGGATCGAGTTCTGGACCGTCGACGGAGACGTCGTGCGCTGGCTTGGCGTCGTCCTGTTCGCGGCTGGTGGCGCGCTGCGCCTCTGGCCAGTGCTCGTGCTCGGCCGGCGCTTCAGCGGTCTCGTTGCCATTCAACCCGGCCATAAGCTCGTGACGACGGGCATCTACGCCGTCGTCCGCCATCCGAGCTATCTCGGTCTCATAGTCTCGACGCTGGGCTGGGTGCTCGCCTTTCGCTCGCTCGCAGGCGTGCTGCTGACAGTGCTGCTCATCCCTCCCATTCTCGCACGGATCAAGTCGGAGGAGGCGCTGCTCGGCACGCAATTCGGCGACGATTACGAGGCCTACCGGCGGCGGACGTGGCGCTTGCTGCCAGGGGTGTACTAGCCGGCACCCACGTCACCATGTGACGGGAACGGGAGCGGATGAGCGCGCACGGCTCGCTGTATATGACTTCCACTTCTTTCCGGAAGAGGTGCCCGAGCAAACCGCCGAAGCGCTGAGGGGCTTTTTCACCGGCATCGGTTCCAGCTGATCGGTACCCTGGCCTTGGCAACGATCTCGCTAGGGTCCGGCGATCGGCTTCTTGAGCAGCGTGTTGAGCTTTTCCTGCTCGGCAGGGGTCGGCACGGCCAGCTCCCGCTCCGGCCGTGTTGACTCTCGGCAAAGGAAGTGATAAAAAACGAAAATTGTCACCAGTCACTCTCAACTAGAGGCATCGATAGCAGCGGACCATGTCGGCGAACGACAAGACAGCGCGGCTGGCAGCAGCTTCGCGGGACAATTTGGAGACGCGCAAGCGGATCCTGACGGAGGCCGAGCGGCTGTTCCGGGTCTACGGCTACAGCAAGACGACTGTCGCCGATATCGCCGAGGCCACGCGCATGTCGTCAGCCAACGTCTATCGCTTCTTCGCCTCGAAGTCCGACATCAACAATGCGATTTGCGAGCGCATCATCGCTGAGGACGAGGCGGCGATGATCGGCATCGCCCGGCTGCGGCTTCCTGCGTCCGAGCGGCTCAAGCTGTTCATCATCGAGCTGCATCGCCGGTCCGTGGAGAATTTCACCGAGAACAAGCGTGTGCACGAGATGGTGGCGGTGGCGTTGGAGGAGCGATGGGAGGCAATTCGGGCCCACATTCACCGCGTCTCCGATGTGATCGCAACCATCATCGCCGATGGCATCGCCGACGGCGAGTTCCGCCAGCAGGATACGAAGCGGGCGGCCGAATGCGTGTCGGCAGCCATGGCGCATCTGCGCCATCCGATGATGCTGGTGCAGTGCATGGACGACCCTGAAAAGGCCACGCCCTCCGAAATGGCCGACTTCATCATCAGCGCCTTGAAGTAGATTCCGCGAGGCCAGGGCGTAGCGCTCCTGGCCCAGACAAGGAGCGCGTCATGCGTCTGTCGAGTGACGAAAATCAAAGAATATCAATCAGCAGCCGTAATAACCGCAATTTGCCATGGCTCATGCTGCTCCTGCTGCCGTTGACGGCGGGTCTCGCCGCCTGCAACAGCGAAACGGTGGCCCGCGAGGAGGACACTGCGCGGCCGGTCAAGGTCGCGGTGCTGGAGCCGGGCTCGAGCGAGCGCACACTGAGCTACTCAGGCGTCGTTCGGCCGCGGATCGAAAGTGTCATCGGCTTTCGCGTGCCCGGCAAGGTGGTCGAGCGCCTGGCCAACGTCGGCGACCGGCTCGTGGTCGGCGACGCAATTGCCCGACTCGATGACACCGATCTGAAGCTCGCGGAAAACAGCGCCCGGGCGGCCGTAGGCTCGGCGCGGACCCGCCGCGACGTCGCTATTGCAAACCTCGATCGCGCCAAGCCGCTGCTGCCCCAGGGCTTCATTTCGAAAGCAGTCTACGACGTGCGGAAGAACGAGGTGGACGCCGCCGTGGCCGCACTCGACACGGCCGAAGCCCAACTGAGACAAGCCGCCAACGCCGTCGGCTATGCCGTGCTCGTCGCCGACAAGCCCGGCATCGTTACGGCCGTTTCGGCCGAGCCGGGTCAGGTCTTGAGCACCGGTCAGGCGGTGATAACCCTCGCCGTGTCCGGTGAAACAGAGATCATGATCGCGGTCCCCGAGCAGGATACCGGTCACCTGTCGGTCGGCCAGCAGGCCAAGGTCTCGCTCTGGTCCGGGCCTCGCGAGAACATCGCAGGCCGCATTCGCGAGATCGCCGGCCAGGCCGATGCTGCCTCCCGCACCTACGCGGTCCGCGTTGCCGTGAGCGCTCCTCCTCAAATGATGCGGCTCGGCATGACCGCAACGGTCAAATTCTCGGTCAGCGAAGGTACCACGGCGATGGTGGTCCCGCTCGCGGCGGTGACCGAGATCGGCGGTTCTCGCGTCGTTTTCGTCGTCGACCGGGCGAGCAAGGTCGTGCACGCGACGCCGATCACGGTCAGTGGCGTTGCGGCAGACGGCGTCCGGATCGTGAGCGGACTCGAGGCCGGAGACATCGTGGTGAGCGCGGGAGTGCAGTTCTTGCGTGATGGCATGCGCGTGCGCCTGGCGGCCGCCCCCAATTCCTAGCGATCCACTGGTATTGCCGAGCGGCTGGGCAAGAACGTTTGAGGTGTGTCGTGCCGAACGAAAATACTCCTCCCAAGACTTCGCTGAGCGGCTTCAATCCGTCGGCCTGGGCGATTGCCCACGGAAATTTCACCGGCTTCCTGCTGGTCCTCATTCTGGCCGCCGGCGCCGTCTCGCTGCTGCGGATCGGACAGAAGGAGGACCCCGACTTCACGTTCCGCGTGATGGTGGTGCAGGTGCAGTGGCCCGGCGCGTCGGTCGAGGAAATGAAGGAGCAGGTGGTCGACAAGATCGAGCGTAAGCTGCAGGAGACGCCCGGCCTCGACTTTGTGCGCTCCTACACCCGAGCCGGCTTTGCCAACATCTTCGTCAACCTCAAGGGCTCGCAACGCGGCGAGGCGGTCAAGGACGCGTTCTATCAGGCGCGCAAGAAGGTTGGCGACATCCGTCAGACGCTTCCCGAAGGCGTAATCGGACCGTTCTTCAACGACGAATTCGGCGACACCTACATCTCACTCTATGCCATCACCGGCCCTGGATACACCTATCCAGAGCTCAAGGACTTCGCCAAGCGCGCTCGCGACATCCTTTTGCGGGTCCCGGGCGTCGCCAAGGTCGACCTGCTGGGATTGCAGGACGAGCGCATCTTCGTCGACATCTCGTCGGCGACACTGGCCGAGCGCGGGCTATCGGCGCTGGACATCCAGGCCGCCCTCGCCGGCCAGAACGCAATCGACCCTGCAGGCCGGATCGAGACCAGCGAGCGCTCGGTGCGAATCGACGTGGACGGCGGGCTGCGCTCGGTCGAGCAGATCCGCGAGCTTCGGCTGCGCGCCGGTCAACAGACGTTTCGGCTCGGCGACATCGCCGAGGTCAACAGGACCGTCGAGGATCCGCCCACCAGCAAGACACGCTATCAAGGCAACGAAGCCGTTCTGCTCGGCACCACCATGGCCGGCGGCGCCAACGTGACGGTGGTCGGCGCTGAGATCGCGCAAGCACTGAAGCGGATCGAGCGCGATCTCCCCCTCGGAGTCGAGATCGGCAAGATTTCCGATCAGGCCCAAGTCGTCAGCAAGTCGGTCCTGGAGTTCCTGGAGGCGCTCGCGGCGGCAATTGTCATCGTACTTGCGGTATCCCTGTTTGCACTCGGCTGGCGTGCCGGCCTCGTGGTGGCGTTGACGGTCCCGCTGGTGCTGGCGGCGACATTCTTCGTCATGTCGGTCCTGGGAATCGACTTGCACCGGATCTCGCTTGGCGCGCTCATCATCGCCCTCGGCCTGCTCGTCGATGATGCGATGATCGCGGTCGAGATGATGGAACGCAAGCTCGAGGAGGGCCTCGACAAGCACGCCGCCGCGACCTTTGCCTATCACTCCACGGCGTTCCCGATGCTGACCGGCACCCTGATCACGGTCGCTGGCTTCATCCCGGTCGGGTTCGCGCAGAGCCAGGCCGGCGAGTATGTCAGCTCCTTGTTCTGGGTCACCGGCATCTCGCTGGTGATCTCCTGGTTCGCGGCGGTCTATTTCACACCATGGCTCGGCCACAAGTTGCTGAAGGCCCGCCACGCCGCCCGGGCGCCCGGCCACGATGCCTTCGACAGCCGCCCCTACCGGGCGATCCGGGCAGTGGTCGCCTGGTGCGTGCGCCGGCGGCGCACCGTGGTGGTTCTGACCCTTGGTGCACTGGCTGCGAGCGCCGCCAGCTTCGCGTTCATCCCGAAGCAGTTCTTTCCGACCTCCAACCGGCCGGAGATCCTGGTCGATCTGTGGCTGCCGGAGGGCGCATCGTTCCAGGAGACCGAGCGCGAGGCGGTGCGGCTCGAGCGCCGGCTCGCGAGCGACCCCGACCTCGCCAATATCACGACATTCATCGGCGAAGGCGCGCCGCGCTTCTATCTGCCGCTCGACCAGCAGTTGAAGAACCAGAACTTCGCCCAGCTGCTGGTGATGTCGAAGTCGATCGAGGCACGCGAGCGCGCGCTGCTCAGGATCCGCGAGATCCTGGAGCGGGACTTCCCGAATGTGCGGTCGAAAGCCGATCGCCTGTTCAATGGCCCGCCGGTCGGCTGGGCTGTGCAGATTCGCGTCACCGGCCCCGATGGCAACGAGGTGCGGCGCCTGGCGACAGCGGTCGGCGAGACCATGCGTGCGACGCCGCAAGTCGACAACGTGCACGACGACTGGCTCGAGCCGGTGCCGAGTCTGAAGCTCAGCATTGATCAGGATCGCGCCCGTGCCCTCGGCGTCACGTCGCAGACCGTGCGACGCTCGCTGCAGGCCGTGCTGTCCGGCGTACAGATCGGCGAGTTCCGGGATAAGGACGAGACCATCAAGGTGATGCTGCGCGAACCTTCGGTCACGCGCAATCTGCTGTCGGCCCTGGACAGCGTGTACGTGAAGACGGCAACGGGCGTCTCGGTGCCGCTGCGCCAGGTGGCAACCGTCGACATGAGGCTCGAGCCCGGGATCCAATGGCGCCGGGACCGGCTGCCCTCGATCACGGTTCGCGGCGTCGTCCCTGACAACGTGCAGTCGTCGGATGTCGCAAACGTGGTCTATGCCGCCGTGAAGCCGCTGCGCGACGGCCTGCCGGCCGGCTATCGCATCGAGCTGCAAGGGGCGGTCGAGGAATCAGCGACAAGCCAAGCCTCGATCAACGCCAAGATGCCTGCCATGCTGCTGGTCATCCTGCTGCTGCTGATGGTGCAACTGCAGCACGTCGGCAAGACGCTGCTGGTGCTGGTGACGGGCCCGCTCGGTCTGATCGGCGCGGCGGCGGCGCTGCTGACGTTCCAGGCCGCATTCGGCTTCGTGGCAATCCTCGGCGTGATTGCGCTTGCCGGTATCATCATGCGCAACAGCGTGATCCTGATCGACCAGATCGAGCAGGACGTGAGGGCCGGACATGATGCCGAGACGGCGATCGTCGAGTCGGCGGTGCGACGGTTCCGGCCGATCACGTTGACGGCCGCCGCGGCGGTGCTGGCATTGATCCCGCTGGCAAGGGAAGTGTTCTGGGCACCGATGGCGCTCGCCATGATGGGCGGCCTGATCGCGGCGACTATCCTGACGCTGACGTTTCTGCCCGCACTCTATGCCCTGTCGTTCCGGGTGCGGACGCCGGCGGGGGACCGAGCGACGGCATTGCTAGGCGACGCAGTCGCCAGCGATGATGAAGTGCGCGCTAGTCCCACAAACTGGCTCACGGCGGCAGAGTGAAACATGCCGCCCGTGTTCGGCATGTGCGGAACGTCACGTCGGGCACCACCTCGTCGACGTCAAACGGGCGCGCGGCATCGCCAGATCCCGTGACCGTCTTCCCGCCGCCACAATCTAATGTGTGAGAATGCGTCTCGCCTATGGAGTTTGGAGCAGCCACCCACGTTCCCGACGCCAATTTGTCGTGAATGTTCGGCGGGGCCACTTGGATCGATGGGCTCGTCGCTCGCACGGATTGGGGCTCGTCGCCGAGCATTCCCGACGGCACGCCCGACACGCCGCCAACCGCTGTCAATTTGAAATGGAGATCGCCTCGACATGTTCCGGTATGTGCGCGTTGCTCTTGTCATCGCCTTCGTGACAGTCGCATTGCCGCTGGCGGCTGTTGCGCAGCAATCGCCGCCGACCGCACAACCGTCAGCCACGCCGCCGAGCGCGCCGCAAGTGACGTCGAGCAGCCCGGCGCCCGTTCCCGTCACCTTGCCACCGGAAGTGATCAATCCCGTTGAGAAGCTCGCCAAGAGCATCGAGACGGCCGAGAAATCGATTCAGCAGCTGAAGGAGCTGGAAGGCGAGTTGCAGCGATTGCGCGGCAACGTCGAGCAGATCATCTACGAGTTCGACCGCGACGGCGGAAGCGCTGCGGCCACAACTCACCGAGGTCAAGAGCCAGATCGAGAAGCTCGGGCCGCCCCCGGGCAATAATCAACCAGCGGAAAGTCCGACGGTCGCAGCAGAGCGCGCACGCCTCAACGCGATGGCCGCCGCGCTTGACGGTGCGGTCAAGACCACCGAGCTGGCCTGGGTGCGCGCCAAGCAGTTGATAGATCGCATTACGGTGATGCGGTACCAGATTTTCGCCCGCAATTTGTTCGAGCGACGCACGAGCCCCCTGTTGCCGGCGATGTGGCGCGAGGTTGCCGAGCGCATGCCGACCATCATCGGCCGCGCGCAGTACTATGGAGGCGACTGGCTCTACTGGGTCGGTCGTAAGGGCTCGTCGCTGGCCGGCGTAGTGGTCGGCGTCCTGGCCGCATTCGTTGCAATCTGGCTCGTCGTGCAGCGCATGATCGTGCGTCGGCGGGATCATTCCAGCGGCGTGCCATCGTTTTTCGATCGGATCATTTCGGCCGCAAAGGTCGCCCCGGCTCGGATGCTGGCTCCCGCGGCTGCGGCGGTGCTTCTCTACGCCGGCCTCGACAATCTCGAGCTGTTGTTCTCGCCGTGGGAACGCGTGGCGGAAACAGCGCTCCAGGGTGTGCTGATCTTTATCTCCGGCTCGGTACTGGCCAGTGTCGCGCTGACACCACGCCAGCCGCAGTGGCGCTTGATCCCTGTCGACGACCGGACGGCATCGCGCCTTCTGCTCTTCGTCAAGGCGATCCTCGCCGTCTACATTCTCGACACGGTGCTGGTGGAATTCGGCCGCGCCATCTATGTGCCGCTGGTCGTCACGGTAGCGCAAAGCTTCATCACGAATATCGCAACAGCAGGCCTGCTGGCGGGGCTGCTGCTCACGCCGTTCGTTCCTCAGACCGGCCCGTTGCGCGCCGTGAATGGTCTCGATCGTCTGAACATTGATCCCGTCAGTCGGCATGCGCCGCTGTGGATCAAGCTACCCTTGTGGCTCCTGACATTGGGGATCATCGTCACCTCGGGGGCTGGCTATGTGGCGCTCGGCCGGTTCATTTCGCAGCAGATCGTATTGACGGGCACCGTGCTGGCGATCGCGGGATTGTTCTATCTCGCCGTTCGCGCCGTGACGCGGGAACGAAGCGGCGAGCGCAGCCGCGTCGGGGTGGCGCTCGAAAACCGGTTCGGTATCGACAGCGCCCGCCAACGGCAACTCGCCAAGCTGGGCGAAATCGCTGCAATTTTCGCGCTTGCCTTGCTCGCCTTGCCGTTGCTGCTACTGCAATGGGGCTTTGCCGCGGCCGACATCCGCGACTGGGCAAAGGCCCTGTTCTTCGGTTTCGAGATCGGTCAGTTCCGCATCTCGCTGGTGCGCATCTTGATCGGCATGGTGTTGTTCACCGCGCTCCTGTTCCTGACACGTATTACCCAGCGCTGGTTGCGAGACCGCGTGATGGTGCAGGGCCGGATGGATGCCGGCGTCACGAACTCCGTCGACACGGCCGTCGGCTATGTCGGCATTGGCCTTGCCGCGCTCATCTCCGTCTCCTACGCGGGGTTCGACATCACGAGCCTTGCCATCGTTGCGGGTGCATTGTCGGTCGGCATCGGATTCGGCCTGCAGTCGATCGTGAACAATTTCGTTTCCGGCCTGATCCTGCTGGTCGAGCGACCAATCAAGGTTGGTGATTGGATCGTGGTCGGCGACCAGCAAGGCAATGTGCGCCGCATCTCCGTGCGGTCCACCGAAATCGAGACATTCGACCGCGCAAGTTTGATCGTGCCGAATTCGGAGCTGATCTCGGGCCGCGTGCTCAACTGGACGCATCGCGATCTGCTCGGCCGCGTGATCCTGAAGCTCACGACAGATACGAAAGCAGATCCCGAGAAGGTACTCACAATTCTCGAGAAGGCTGCCCACGAGCAGCCGCTGGTGCTACCGGCTCCGGCGCCGATGGCGGCGCTCGATACTTTCGGAGTCGATCGGCTCGACTTCTCGCTGCGTGTGACGCTATCGGACGTGACAGCGAGCGGACGGGTGAAATCGGACCTGCACGTTGCCATCCTCAAGGCCTTCCGCAAAGCCGGCATCTACGGGACGGTCCAGTCGGCGGTTGCTGCGGAAGCGCCAGCGGAAGCGCCCGCCGGGCCGTTCTTGCCGCCACCACCGCGAGCGCCACAGACGCCAGTCGTACCTGCCGGACAGGCGCCGTCGCCGTTGGCGGGGCGCCCGTCGGTTTCTATCTTCCCGGACGCGACCGAGCGCAAACGTTGATCGGTGGTAGCAGGTATTGCTGTGGCTGGATTACGTGAGGAATACGCGCTCGGTCAGGAGACCAAGTCCGAGCACCAGTATCGCGACTGATGCAATCTGAACACCGCGACGCTGCCATGAAGATCGGCTCATTGATATCAATACGGGCAGTGCCAACGCTATGAGCAGGGCTTGACCGGCCTCGACGCCAAGGTTGAAGCCAACAAGCGCGACTGTGAGGCCGCTCGCCGGCAGTCCCACCTCCGCAAGTGCACCGGCGAAACCGAAGCCGTGCACCAAGCCGAATACGAAGCTGACGGTCCAGCGCCGCGTCAATGCTCTCATCGAATACAGGTTCTCGAAAGCAACGTAGGCGATCGAGAGTGCGATGACAGGTTCAACGAGCCGCGCGGGAAGCGTGAAGATGCCGAGCGCGGAAAGGGCAAGTGTGATGCTGTGCGCTACCGTAAAGGCGGTAATGACAGCCAGCAGCGATCGCAGCGTGCCACCGGGCAAGATCAGTACGAGCACGAACAGCACGTGGTCGAAGCCGAGCAGGATGTGCTCCACGCCCTGGCCGAAATAACTGAAGAATGTCGCCGCCGAAATTGGCCCGGAACCGTTCGCCACCCTGGCGTCGCCGATAGCAATTTCCGCCACGCGATGCTCGCCCTCGAACACCACCTGCTTGTTGCCGCCGGCCCACTGAAAGTCGGTAATGGTATGGTGCTTGGGACTGACCACGTCAATCATGCCATCCGTTATCCGCAACGAGCCGACCGGTAATCGGCACGCGTAAAGCACCACGGCGGACACGGTCGCGCCATGCGCAGGTTGCGGTGATTGCGGCGTGATTATCGCTTCGCATCGCGTGCCGTCGGCTTCGACGATGACGGTCCTCGCCACAGCGCGAGCCACGTCTTCGGGAGGCGGTAGCGGCTCGACGGATAGCGTCAAAGCATATTCGACGGTCCGGCCATTGATCGTGACTTTCGCGTAGCCGGTCGTGCCGTTGTCATGCGCGCTCGCAATTGGCATCAGGCACGCGACTGAAACCAGGACGGTGAGCAGGATCGACAATAGCCGAATCGTGGCTCGGGGGATGCACATCGCGGTCATTCCGCTGTCGCCTCTTCGAACGCTGCAACCCATTCAGCACCGATGAACCGCGACATCAGATATAGTTGAGGATCACCCTCGATTTGCATGTATTGGAGAAAGCCTTCGGGATTGAGGCCGCCGAAATGCACAGTCATCGCGTAGCTGCCGCCGTCGGATAGCACTGCAATGACAGCCGGATTGTCCAACAGGAACGGTCTTGTATCAACTCCCGAAAGCTCGCCCGGTGGAATCTCGCGCACCGGCCCCGAGCGATGAAGCATCTTGAGCGCAGTGTCGATGTGCTTGGCAGCTTTCCGACTGACGGCAGAGCCTCCCACGTCGGGTCGCCAGTCCTCGCCTTCCCGGATGAGCGCGACACGACGTCCGGCACGCGCGATTGTGATCTTGCGGATCGCTTCCGGCGCCATCCGTAGCACGCCGCTTGCTGTGAATTTCTCGAGCTGGCGCTGCACAGGGCGGGCGCCGACGACGACCATTGTCACCAGATAGCCGAAAGCGACCAGCGCCGCCATCGGCAGAGCCAAACGAGAAATCGCCGGCCATTTCATCTGCGCCACCACCAGACGAGAGCGCCAGTGGTTACCACTGCGAGAGGCAACAGGACGACGATCAACAGGAAGATCCACCTGCTTTGTGAGGCCGTGAGGAGGATCGTCGGCAGCACCGGTATGCGCGTCTTTACCGCCGTCCCGCCCTCCTCTCGCGCGAGCCAGCGGACTGTCGCGAGAAGCAGGTCGCTGTTCGCCATGTACGGCAGGAATGAATTGCTGGCGAAGTCGCCGTCTCCCATCACGACAGCCCTGAATGGCGGCACTCCAGGAGCCAAGGGCCCCTCCGCGGCGATCCCCACGACCCGCGGGTGGATCTTGGACGCGGCGATCGGCGTGGTCTCAGGCTGGATCTGCAGTGCGCCGGCAGCGACGATGCGATTTGTGACCGGCGCGACCGGCCTCGTGTAGCTGTCGCGACTGCTTTCGATCAGCGATGTGGCGACCACGCCGGACACAGGCTTCGTCATTGTGATCGGGCGCACCCCGGGGAAGAATGTCAGCGATACGGTCCGCGTGATGGGATGGGCTCCGTAGCCCGTCACCGCAACCATCTCCGGGTCCGTCTGATAGTGGCTGAGTGGATCGACCACCACCTCCTGCTCGAGTTGCGCACCGAGTTCTGACAGAAGGTGAGCCAGACCCGGCTCCGGCTGGAAACCGAGGTCCAGAAGGAATAGCGCGTTGCCGCCCTGCCGGAGGTAGGATCGGATCGCAGCGCTCTCGGCGGGCAGGAACGTGGTGCGCGGGTTGGCGACAATCAGCAGTGTGCAGTCGGCCGGAACCGCGGTCGACGTGGCGAGAAGCAGTTTGCGCGCCGCGTATCCCTGCGCCTCGAGCGCGCGTCGCAAACGGCCGACGCCGTGGCCTGCAGTCTCGATGACGAACGATGACGACTCGCCATGGCTGTGACTCGTCGCGCCCTCGAGGTGGGAATGGAATTCGAATCCATCCATCGCGAATTCGCCATGGCCTTCCAGGAAGCAGATCGTGAAGGCTCGCTCGCGGAGCACGCGCTGAATACCGATTGCGATTTCGGCTTCGTCCGTACCCTGGATCAGCACCCGGCGGCCCGCAGCCTCGATGATCGCAGCGTTGTAGAGCTTGATGCCCTCGCGGCGCGCAAGCTCCGGCTGTTTGTCCGGATCGACCGTCGCTACGGTCAATAGCGGATTGCGCCGGCCCATCACCTGCAGGATGCCACTGGCACGCCTGCTGATCGGATCCTGAGACCGGTAGAAATATGTGATGCGAACAGGCGACTTGAGCTCGTCGACGACAGCCATCGCGGCAGCTGATGGTGTATAGACCTTCGCACGCGTCAGATCGATGTGAGTATCATTCAGAACCAGGGCGACGTTGGCCAGCACCCATACCCCCAAACCGGCTGCGACGCATCCGGCTGCATAGAGTGCCCCGCGAAACCCGCTCCACCGCGTATTGATCGGCAGCCGCAGCGCCGCTGCGAACAAGACCACGACCGCGACCAGCCAACCGATGAACCAGAGCAACTCGTCGAAATGCTGGGTGTGCTCGTGCATAGCTCAGATCCGCGCCAACGCGCGAACCGCGAGGAACAGTCCAAGCAGAACGACACTGAAGAAGAAGCCGAAGTCGGAGACGTACATCGCACCAACAGCGAATGGTGTGAAATGAGCCAACAGAGAGAGTCCCAGTAGCCAGTCTTCATACGGCTGCGGCAGCAGAGCCGCGAGCGTGTCGACGGCCCATAGAAGTCCGAACAAGCCAAGGGAGACCACAGCCGCAACAATCTGATTGGCGGTGAGTGCCGAAATCGCGAGCCCGATCGAGACAAGCGCGGCCGCGAACATCACGAGCCCTACGTAGCCGCTATAGATCGGGCCGAAGTCGGGCTCGGCGTAGGCCGCGAGAATAGCAGCATAGATGAGGGTCAGCCCGGTCATCGCCAGCAGCACGACCATGCACGCGATGAACTTCGCCAGCACGATATCGATCTCCCGTGTCGGCAACGTCAGCAGCAGCTCTATGGTGCCGCTGCGACGCTCCTCGGCGAACTGGCGCATGGTGATCAGGGGCACCAGCAGGATCAACTGGACCGCAGACTGAAAGAAGATGTGGACCAGCGTTGCCTGTTTGGCGAGGATTAGCGAGACAACAAACGAGTAGCCACTCAACACTATGAACACCGCGATTACGGCATAGGCGATGGGGGATGTGAACAGGCTCCGGACCTCTTTCGAGACGAGTGCCGTAAACGCGCTCATTGCATGGCCTTCGACTTGGTTAGATCCAGGAACAACGTCTCGAGGGGCGATGGCGGCGCCGCAACCTCGGCCTCTCGCATAATCTTCTCGACCGTCAGCAACTTTCCATCGAGAAGGATCGCGACACGATCCGCGACGCGCTCGATCTCGGTCAGTATATGGGACGTAACGAGGACGGCACGGTCCTGCGCCAGTTGGCGCAGAAGGCCGCGCAATTCAATGATTTGACGCGGGTCCAAACCGTTGGTCGGCTCGTCGAGCACCAGCAACTGCGGCTCGTGCAGGACCGCTTGGGCAATCGACACGCGTTGTCGGTAACCATGCGAAAGGCGCTCGATGATGACGTTGCGAACACTACCCAGCGCCAACCGGTCGACCGCCGCATCGATTGCCATGCCAAGCCGCTTCCCGTCGAAGCCGCGCAATCGGCCCATGAAGTCCAGCAGCTCGGTGACGCGCATGTGATCATAGAGCGGTGCATTCTCGGGGACATACCCAATGTGTTGCCGCGCGCCACGACTGTCACGCACCACGTCAATGCCGGCGACGCTTGCGGATCCCGACGTCGGCGCGAGATAACCCGTCACCAGCCGCAGAATGGTGCTCTTGCCGGACCCGTTCGGTCCGAGCAAGCCAAACACCTCGTGCCGCTGCACGTCAAAGGAAACTGAATTGACCGCTAATTTCTTGCCGTAGCGCTTGCTCAAACGCTCAAGCGACAGGACCGGCATCAGCCACCGAACTCCAAATTGGCACGCACTGGATCCATCCCGACGCCAGTGCGTGCAATGCCGCGACATGCACTTTCTGCATCAAGTCGGATCGAGCTCAGTCGTAGAACTCCGGCGCCTTCTTCATGGCCTTGAAGGCATCGGGATCGTGCGCCGTGAAGTAATCTGCCTTCTCAGTCGCCATCATGTGGCGAATCCACTCGTACGCGGTGAGAAATCCTGTTGGATTATAAGCCAGCACGATGTTCGGTGGCAGGCTCTTTTCCACGTTCTCGCGGAAATAGACGTTGTCGCCGGTTAGAATGATGAGACCGGTATTCTTCAGGCGAACCGTCATCATCTGGCTACCGGGCGTATGAGCGACCCAGCGCTTGACAATCATCGTGCCATCGCCAAACAGGTCCAGATCGCCCGTCAGCTGCAACATCTTGCCTTTGTTCGGGTAATCGCTGCCGGGAGCCCTGAGCGGCAGCACATCGCCTATGATGTAGGGGCCTCCGGTGCCGGCCTCGGGCCAAAACGCATTCCTGATCTCATCCTTCTGAACCACCACGGTCGAGTTCGGGAACTTCCCCACGTTGCCGCCATGATCGAGATGAAGATGGCTCACGACAACATATTTTATGTCATCCGGCTTGAGGCCGATTTTTTGCAGCTGCACGTCGATCGCAACATCCGCAGTATTTACCGGCTTCAATGCTTCGAAATTCGCTCCCCAATAACTTGGATCCTTGATGATGAGGTCGTTATTTCCAGTATCAAAGATAACATTTCCCTTGGGATGCTTGATTACGTAGAACCCCACCGGAATCTTGATCGGGGGCTCTATCGCAGCCAGATTTTGCAGTATTCCTTTCCCGATAGTGAGGGCGCCCGAGCTAAAAGCGTATAGCTTGACGTCTTGCGCCTGAGCCGAAACGGCATAAAAGCCGCCGAGCGCAATTGCAGCGAACCCTGCCAATGCCTTCCTCAACATGCATTCCTCCGAGGGTTGTTTGGCAATTATTCCTCAGTGTTGCGAGCGAGCCGGCAGATCGTTCTCACTGTATGGCCGCTCCCGCATTCAATATAGCTCGTCCGACGCGCGCGTCTATGCTCAGGGAAGAAACGACCTTTTGTGCGGCGCAGCATCGAGGGAGGGGCCAATGTCCGTAATGGTCCGAAGCAAAGGTGCGCTGCAGTGCAGCATGTCCGCAGCTCTCTGGGTGTGATGCTGTCGCAGTGCCGACCTTGCGTGATCGACCTCGCCACCTGCAATGGTATCGAAGATCGGTTCGACGAGCTCCCTGCTGGCCGGTTCTTGCAGTGGCGGCCCGCCATCTCAGGGAGTCATGATCGGGCCGCCTCCCGGTCCGTAACGCGGCGCTGCTGTTGAGTAGTCTGCAACGAGCTCATTGGTCCCGTCCTGACCATAGAGATCAGAGCGGAATTCGACGGTCCCATCGCTGTTGGACCAGGCCGTTACATAGACAAAAAGAACCGGCACAGGCTTGCTCAGGGCAACATTAGCGGGTTGAGCATTTGCGAGTGTGTCATCGACCCTTGCATGTCCCCAACCTGGAACTTCGCGCAATACCCATGCTGCCAGCTTCGCAACATTTTCAACTCTTACACAGCCGGCGCTCATCGCACGCTGCCGCTGATCAAAAAGGTCCTTCATCGGCGTATCATGCATATAGACAGCATGAGCATTTGGCATGTCGAGCCGGATCAGTCCAAGCGCATTCCATGGCCCGGGATCCTGACGGAATTTGAATGTGGCAGCTGCGGGCGATCGCCAATCGATTTGGTGACTGGGAATTTCATTGCCGCGCCAGTCTGCGAGCACACGGATATGCTCGCGCTGAAGATACTCGGGATCTTTTTGCAAGTGCGGTATCAGGTCGAGGCGCGCCACGCTGTCGGGCACGTGCCAAGAGGGGTAGAAATTGACGCTGCGGATTTGAGCCTTGACGCCGGGCGTCGGACGCTCGGTCCGACCGACAATTACGCGATGGCGTACGGCCACTTGGCCCTCTTCGACGGCTTCTAGCTGAAAGGCAGGGATGTTGACCAGAACGTAGCGCGCCGATGACGCCACCGACTGTGACAGATCGCGCATACGGGCGATGTTCGCCCTTAACTGGACCAAGCGGCTTTCCGCCGTCACATTGAGGGCTTCGATCGTTTGCGGGTCGGCTATGCCCGTTGGTCTCAACCCGTGGCGAGATTGAAACCGCTGCAAAGCGGCAGCAACCGCGTTGAAATCAGTCCGGCCAATCTCACCACGTCCCTGCGGCAATAGATCCATGCTGCTGGCGAGCCGCTGGCTCAAGACCGTGGTCCGAGGGTCGCCATCGCCCGGTCGAAAGCTCGGTCCGGCTGGTACCGTCGACCATCCACCTGAAGCGGCGATGGTCCTATATTGCATTTCAGCCTGCTCCAGCGCGCGCACGGCTTGCGGAGCAATGAGCGGTCTTCGATCGCGTCTGAGCTCCGGAGCGGCCCTTTCAGCTTCCTGCGCCGTCTCGTACACGACAGAAGTCGGTGCATGCACGGCACTCAAACGGCCAGAGTTATCCAGGCCACAGCTTGCTAAGCCAAGGCATGCACTTACTGAAGCCGCGAGTGGTATCCTCAGCGCGGCACCCATTCCACCGGTTGAGATAGGCATAAGACGCACCCAGCCAAACTCCCTGCGTGATGAAGCGGGCCACGTCCCGGGACTTCAACGGCAATCGGTTGTTTTCGTCGCATCCATGGGTCGAGCAGCGATCCAATGCAGCGAAATGATCAAAGCGACTTTAACTGCGATCAAGTTGTCATCGATCAAGTGATGCCATCCGTTCTCGTGCAAAATGTCAGCTCATGATTGGTATTTATGGCCAGAACAAGAGCCATTCTTCTGTTGAATGTGGCGAATTTGCCGCCGCCGAACGTTCGCAAATGCGCTAGGCAATACCGGTCTGAGGTTTTTTTGCGGCAAACCGGGTGTGCGGTCACCCCGCGTCGCGTATGAGGGAGGTATCGATGAAGACACGTGTGGCCACAATTGCAATCGCTTTGGCAGCGATGGGAGCGGCTACTAGCGCATCCGCGGCCGATCTCGGCAGGGGCAGCGTCAAGGATCGGGTTCCATATTACCCGCCTGCCGCCTACACGAGCACGTTCACGTGGACTGGCTTCTATTTGGGCCTGCAGACCGGCTATGTTTGGGGCGACGCTTCGCACTCATTCTCGGACGGCTCGTTTGGTGGCAGTTCAGAGCCAGGCGGCTGGGTAGGCGGCGGTTATGCCGGCTATAATTGGCAATCGGGTAACTTCGTCTTCGGCCTCGAAGGCGACATCGAAGGTGGCGACATTGGGGGCTCGTTCCGCAACGCGGCTGGAACGGTATCGGGATCCACTGATCTGGATTGGCAAGGTTCGCTGCGCGCTCGAATGGGAATCGCAGCAGATCGGACGCTGTTCTATATCACCGGCGGCTGGGCCTTCGCCCAGGCCGACGTGAAGGGCAGCACCCCGTTCGGTTGCTGTGGTTTCTCCGCTGATTTGGACGGATGGACTTTGGGAGCTGGCATCGAGTATGCGTTCACCAACAACTTCGTGGTCCGCAGTGAGTATCGCTACACGGACTTCGGCTCTGTGAGCGGCAATATCGGCGGCGGCGTCAATATGCCCGTCGACCTCCACACCAATGCAGTGCGCATTGGTGCAAGCTGGAAGTTCTGATCAGACTTGTTCCTCAATTCGCGGAACGCCGCGAGCAACCTTCAGAGCATTCCTCAGGATGAGGAATCTCTGAAGGCCGAGCGGTGCTTCGAGATCGACGCATCTTCCATCACGTCACACATGGTGCGGGGCGGGGGCGTATTGCGTCCCTGATGCGGGTCATGAGACGCAATCAGTGTAGGCCACGGGGACAGGCGTTGGTTCTTGGCGCCTGGCGATGAGGTCCGAGCCCTACTCGTTCACTGCTGATCAGGTCAGGCGCCCGCGCCACATAGGGTATCACCCGCTGCGCGGCAACGATCGACGTCAAACGGCGAGGACGATCCGCGTTTTCGCGCGTGACACGCAGGGGCAGAAGTAGCGCTCGCGATCGCCCGCATTCAAGCACCCGTCCTTATGTACGATATCGCCCTCGACATACGCCGTGGCACATAAACCGCACCCACCGACCTGGCATCCAGGCTCGATCGGCACTCCTGCTTTCAACAGGACATCGAGCGCATTCTGGCCGGCCTCCACGATCAACGTTTGCTCCGACCACGCAAGATAGATTTCGAACGATCCGTCGGACGTCGTCGGCGCGCCAGCCCGAGGCTCAGCACTCATGCGCGGGGCCTCGTCAGCAGCGGCCGGTAAACGGACGCAAAGCCGACGAACGCCAAAACCCATACGGGTGCAGCGGTATGAAGCATGGGATCGCGGGCGATGCCGAAGGTGGCAATGATCCGCGCCAGGGCTGCAATGATCGCGGCTCCGTAGATGCACTGGATTGGTCGTGTCGCTGTGAGCGGGCGACCTGTGTGGCCGGGCCCCGTGCGCGTCATCGCTGCGAGCGTCAATAGGGCGATGGCACTTGCGTTCAAGCCGTGCAGAGCACCAGAGGGCGCAACGATATCGGGCCGCCTGGCCGGCAACCGTTCGCCATTGGACAGGAACGGGATGCGCGCGGCAAAGATGAGCTTGAGCACCGGATCGGCCCGCAACTTGTCATAGAAACTACCAGCAAGGTGCCTGATCATGTCTTCGCCGATGCCGGTCCTGCCCCTGATGTCTGCCGAAAACGCCGTGCGCCGCCCCATTGCCTCGCCGTGTCGCGCATCATCGTCCATGCTGCCGTCTAATTCGCATTTCCAATGCTTATTAGGGTGACTATATTTCGTATTGGCAATACTTATTCGAGAAGAGCGACCATGCGTCTCACCGCGTTCACTGATTATGGCCTTCGCGCCCTCATGCGGTTGGCGGGCGAGCCATCGCGCGTCTTCACCACCGAGGAGATCGCACGGGAGTTCTCCATCTCGCGCAACCATCTGACCAAGGTCGTCCGCGATCTCGCAGACGCTGGGTTCGTCACCACTCAACGCGGGGCCAAAGGCGGCTTTGTCCTCGCAAAGCCCGCCGATCGCATCTCGATCGGCGACGTCGTGCGCCGACTCGAGGCCCGCCATGCCATTGTCGAATGCTTCCGGACCGACGGCGGGGGTTGTGTGCTGACACCGCGCTGTCGCCTGAAAGTCCGGCTCAAGCGTGCGGCGGACGCTTTTTTGAGCGAGTTGGACAAGACGAGCCTTGCCGAATGCGCTTATCCCAAGTTCGGCTCAAACGGTCGCTCGTGAATGCGCCGCGTAACGCGAGGTGTCGCTGGCGGCAAAGGCTGCTGCCTTACGCAAAGGGTCTTGCGAAACGCACAGCGCACGCGCGAGTTGTGTCGCGTGATGTCCTGCAGCAACAGCATTACCCGCGGCGGCCTCTTCACCCAGCGCTGGCGAGCCGGCTCGCGGCCATGGCGTGCGAGATCGTCATCGCAGCCGCCTCAGCAGGCCGTGTAGTTGACAGCGAGACCACCGAGCGAAGTCTCCTTGTACTTGCTCTGCATGTCGGCGCCGGTCTGCCGCATGGTCGCGATGACATGATCGAGGCTGACCATGTGCGTACCGTCGCCGCGCAATGCCAGCGATGCTGCCGTGATCGACTTGACGGCGCCGAACGCATTTCGCTCGATGCACGGGATCTGGACGAGCCCGCCGATCGGGTCGCAGGTCATGCCGAGATGATGCTCCATTCCGATCTCGGCGGCGTTCTCGATCTGCTCATTGGTGCCGCCAAGGGCGGCGGCGAGGCCAGCGGCTGCCATCGACGAAGCGACGCCGACCTCGCCCTGGCAGCCGACCTCGGCACCCGAAATCGAGGCGTTCATCTTGAACAGGGCGGCGATGGCCGTTGCAGTCAGGATGAATGTGGTCATGCCCTCGGCGTTCGAAGCGGGGCAGAAGTCGCGGTAGTAGCGAAGCACAGCTGGAATGACGCCAGCAGCGCCATTCGTCGGTGCAGTTACGACGCGTCCTCCGGCCGCATTCTCCTCGTTGACCGCCATCGCGAACAGACTGACCCAGTCCATCGGCTCGTGGGGAAGCTTCGAGTTGCTGTTTCTATCGCCGATCAGTTGCCGTTGGATCGCTCTTGCGCGGCGCTTCACCTTCAATCCGCCGGGCAATTCGCCATCACTTGCGATGCCTCGCTCGATGCAATCCAACATCACCTCGATCACGCGATCGATATGCGCCTGCACCTCGTCTTGCGACCGGTCCGCGATCTCGTTGGCGAGGACGATTTCGGCGATCGACATACGGTGTTCGCGACCGAGCCCCAGGAGGTCGGCGGCAGACTTGAACGGATAGGGCTGCGAGAGAGCAGCGGGGCTATCGTCCCCGGATGCAGCGGTCGCCTCGCTCGGTCGCACTATGAACCCGCCGCCGACCGAGAGCCAAGTGGCCTCCACGATGCAGCGGCTCTTCTCGTCGAATGCCTGGAAGATCATGGTATTGGGATGCTGCGGGCAGGGCGTGTCGTAGTCGAAGATCAGGTCATGTGCCGGATCGAATGCGATATCGTACTTGCCGCCCAGACGCAGTCGACCGCTTTGGTTCGTCGTTGCAAGCAAACGCTGCGCGTCGTCGCCGCTGATGGTGTCGGGAGAAGCTCCCCAGAGCCCCAGCAGCACCGCCCGATCGGTCGCATGGCCCTTGCCGGTGAATGCCAGCGAGCCAAGAAGTCTTACCGCTATCCGTGCCGCGCGACCGACCTGCTGATCTGCCAGCAGTTGCTTCGCGAAGGCGCCAGCCGCCTTCATCGGCCCGACGGTATGCGAGGACGACGGGCCGATGCCGATCTTGAATATGTCGCAGACGCTGATCATGGGGCCTCCATCGAATGAGCAGATCGAAGCGCAGCAACGATAGCGAGCGGCGATCCGCGGGCGGGGTACCAGTTACGATGAATTCGAGTTGGCAGGGGGCGGCAAAGTCCGTGATCCTTGCGCCTGAAGCCTGTGCCATCGCGGAGCCAGCGGCTGGCGAGAGCTTGCGCGGCGCCCCGGGGGTTGTCGAGAGGTTCGAAATAAATTTGGAAGGCTGCTGCACCACCAATGAGTTACACTCGGGTTTGCCGATCGACGCCGTCCGGCCGCCGATCGTGGTCGGTTGCGCGGGCCGCGACAATGGCCCTACTGTTCTTCCCGCGAGCACAAGCGGAGTTCGAGAATGGCTTTGCCGGTAGCCGACCTGATCGTCGAGAACGGTCCGATCTGGTGCGGCGCGAACGACGGCATCGCCGAAGCGGTGGCGATCTGGCAGGGCCACGTCCTGGCGACCGGGACCAAGGCGGAAATCGCGTCACTTGCCGGACGCGGCACCCGCCGGATCGACCTCGGCGGGCGCCTTGCCACCCCCGGCCTCAACGACAGCCATCTGCATCTCGTCGCGCTCGGCCTGACAATGGGCTGGGTCGATGCGAGACCCGCCGCCGCGCCGACGCTCGCGGCCCTGCTTGCCAGGATCGGTGAGCGCGCCCGCGCGCTCGGGCCTGGCAAGTGGGTGCTGGCGCGCGGCTACGACCAGACCAAGCTCGATGTGCTGCGGCATCCGCTGCGCGACGAGCTCGATCGCGCCGCGCCCGACAACCCGGTGGTGCTGGTACGCACCTGCGGCCACATCTCGATCGCCAGCTCAAAGGCGTTGGCGCTGGCCGGCATCGACGAGCGCTCGCCCGTGCCGCAGGGCGGCCTGATCGAGCAGCGCGACGGCCGGCTGACGGGCCTGCTGGCCGAGAACGCGCGACTGCCATTGACCAAGGCGATGCCGCCGCTGGAGGGCGACGAGCTCGTCGACGGCATCGAGCGAGGCGGCAAGTACCTGCTGTCCTACGGCATCACGAGTTGCATGGACGCCGCCGTCGGCCATCGCGGCGGCTTCGCCGAGATCGCCGCATACCAGAAGGCGAAGCGCACCGGCCGCCTGCCGGTCCGCACCTGGCTGACCCTGCTCGGCGATCCCGGCGCCGGCATCGTCGGCAAGGCCTACGACGCCGGCATGGTCTCCGGCACCGGCGACGACATGCTGATGACCGGCGCGGTCAAGATCTTCCTCGACGGCTCAGCCGGCGGCCGCACCGCCTGGATGTCGAAGCCCTACCTCGGTGCCGACGCGACCTGCGGCGTTGCCATGCTGCGCGACAACGAGCTCACCGACCTCGTGCTGGACTATCACGCCAAGGGCTACCAGCTCGCCTGCCACGCCATCGGCGACGCGGCGATCGGGCAGCTGATCGGCGCCTACGAGAAGGCGCTCGCCGCAATGCCCGATCCCGACCGCCGGCATCGCATCGAGCATTGCGGATACTCGACGCCGGACCACCACCGGCGCATGCTCGCCGCCGGCATCTATCCCTGCCCGCAGCAGGTGTTCGTCTACGACTTCGGCGACGCCTATGTGTCGGTGCTGGGCGAGGAACGGGGCTTGAAGAGCTATCCGCTGCGCACCTGGATGGATCTCGGCCTCAAGCCGTCGACGGGGAGCGACGCGCCGGTGTGCGATCCAAATCCGTTCCCGAACTTCTACAATATGCTGACGCGCAAGACCGCCAAGGGCACGGTGATGGACGCCCGCGAGCGGGTGACGATCAGCCAGGCGCTGCAGGCCTACACCGAGTTCGCCGCCTTCTCGCAGAAGCAGGAGAAGCGCAAGGGCCGCCTCGTGCCAGGCCAGCTCGCCGACATTGCGGTGTTCTCGCGCAACCTGCTCACCGCCGCGCCCGAGGAGATCCTTGCCGATACCCGCTGCGATCTGACGATCCGCGGCGGCGACGTGGTGTTCGACCGCCACGGCGAGGCTAGCGCCTGCACTTGAGATCATCTCGCCCGTTCAAGCTTCACCCGACAGGAGGCCCGCAAGACAGCAAGGCGCAGGCGCAATCACCGGTTCGGCGACGTGTGCGCCAAGTTCGAGCACGTGTTGCGTAACGGGCTGATCACTTATTCGATCGCGAGGGCCTCGATCTGTGCGCGGTTCCTGGTCCGTGTGTCGTCGGAATCACTCGAGATCGCCACAGCGAGCAGGATCGGTGGTGGTGAACCGAACGCACGGGCATAGTCCTTCTCAATGTCGACTTGCTCGTCAAGCCACACACCTTTGCGGCCGCCGGCAGGCTGCAGCACGACAAACTTGCCGCGCGCGCCCATGTGCGGGCTCTGCACGATCTCGCCGCGTGATTTGTCCCCGCCGAATACGTAGACGAGCGCGCGGACGGAAACCGAGCGAAGCATGGCGCGTGGACCTTTGACCGCATCGGCGCGCAGGCCGAATATGAAATAAATGCCGAGTGCACGATCATCCGCACCTCGCTTTGTCAGATCGGTCGGCGGCACGCCCTCGTCCACACGCCAGCGCCAGCGGGCAATCCTGAATTGACGCGAAGCATCGCCCAACGCACGCCACAGCAGTCCCGCCGCAGAGTCGGCCGTTACCTCCACGCCTGCGTCGCCCGTCACCCTGAATGACGCGGCAGCAATGCCGGGAAAGCTCACCGAAGACCAGCCGGCCTGCCGAAGGTCCGGGCCGAAGGCTAGATCTTCCGCTAACGCCAATGACCCCGGGAAAAGCAAGCAGCCGAGGAAGGCGAACATCGTGAGCTTAATGTCGCGAAGCTGGCGCATGGCCCAGATCACCTGATGGTACCGTCACGCCAAGGTGTTGAGCTCATCTGCTATCATTATCGAGTTCCGTCCCTGCGTCACGCAAGTGCCCGTCGGCAGGCAGGGCATCGGCGAGGCTGCGGTGCGGGTCACCGAACAGAACGGAACGCGACCCGAGCTTGTGATCTAGCGCGGCAAATTAGGAACAAATTCCCGCAACAACCGCCATCAGCATCCGTGCCGACGGTACAAGTCGTTGAAATCACTGGTGCCGGCAGAGGGGATTGAACCCCCGACCTTCGGTTTACAAAACCGCTGCTCTACCGCTGAGCTATGCCGGCGACAGGCCACCGTATAGCGCCGGCCGCCCGGCCTGACTACCCCTTCCCGCCGGTGCCTTCAGGCTAGCCCTTGCCCCCCTTGGCGATCGGCTCCTGGAAGGCGAGGCCGAGATCCCACGGGAAATAGATCCAGGTATCCTGGCTCACCTCGGTGACGAACGTATCGATCGTCGGCACCCCCTGCGGCTTGGCGTAGACGGTCGCAAAGTGGGCATTGGGCAACATGGCGCGCACCACCTTTGCTGTCTTGCCGGTGTCGGTCAGATCATCGATCACCAGCACCCCGCGTCCGCGGCCGTCGCCGATCGCCCTGATCGACGGTGCCACGTCCTTCAGCACCTCGAGATCGCCCTGGTTGGCATAGTCGTGGTAGCTCGCAATGCACACGGTCTCGATCAGCCGCAAGCCCAGCTCGCGCGCGACGATCGCGGCCGGAACCAGCCCACCGCGCGTGATGCATACGATGCCTTCGAACGGCGCCCCGTCCGGCCCCTTGCCGGCCAGCCGCCAGGCGAGGGCGCGCGCGTCGCGATGAAACTGGTCCCAGGAGACCGGAAATGCCTTGTTCGAGGTCGGCGATGCCATCGTCTTGTCCTGCTGATTGACAGGCCGCCCGTTTAGCCCTCCCTTGTGGCGAACGCCAGCCCTCCGGCGCCGAGCCGATCGGCGCCGGCGGAGCAATGGCGATGGGGGAAACGTCGATGCTCAGGATCTACGGCCGAGCGAACTCGAGCAATGTGCGCAAGGTGCTTTGGACGGTCGACGAGATCGGCATTGCTTACGAGCGCGAGGATTGGGGCCGCGGCTACCGGTCTACCGATGAGGCCGAGTTCAAGCGCGTGAGCAACTTCGGCGTCGTGCCGGTGATCGACGACGACGGCTTCATCCTGCGCGAAAGCAACACCATCGTCCGCTACCTGTGCTCGAAGCACGGCCGCGACGACCTCTACCCCGGTGATCTGCGGCAGCGGGCGCAGGTCGAGGCCTGGATGGACTGGGGCTCGACCGATCTATATCAGGGCGCCCGTACGGTGTTCCTGGGGCTTTCCGTCAAGCTGCCGGCCTTCCAGGACGAGCGGATCGTCAATCCGGCCATCGCCGACTGGATCCGCCAGATGCAGCGGCTCGACCAGCATCTCGCGACGAATGGCCCCTACCTCACTGGCGAGCGCTTCACCATCGCCGACATTCCGGCAGGGATCATGGTCAACCGCTGGTTTTCCATTGATTTCGTCAAGCCGTCGCTGCCGCAGGTCGCGCGCTACTACGATCGCCTGGCGGAACGCCCGGCCTATCGCGCGCATGGCCGCAACGGCACGCCATGAGGCGCCGCATTTTCGCCGCGTTCCTCGGCAAACAGCCACTCTTTGGATCGACGAAAGGAATCCACTCCTTGAGGTGGCGCTCGATCATCGCGATGACATTCGGACTATCGACCACTGCCGGCGCGGCGCAGGCCCAGGAGACGTGCGTCACGTGCAAGGGGCCGCAGGCAGCCTACCGGTGCTCGGTCGAAAAGTCGGACAAGATCGCTGCCCGCCTGGGGTCGTTGGGTGACAAGGCGATCGATCATGTCTGCGCCAAGGAAATGGCGCGCCAGGGCGGTCACGAGAGCTGCTCGGCGCGGCGGGAACCTGGCGGCTTGGCCTGCTCGGACGTGGTGCGGCAGATCCCATTGAGCACTTTGCTCGAAGCCGCCGCCGCAAAGCCGGCGCAGCCCGAACCCCCGCCGCCGGTCACACCGCCAGGCCCGGCACCGGCCGAGCAGACCGCAGGCCAGGCTGGCGCGCCGCCGCGCACGGTGCAGGAGCTTGCCGAGCAGACCGGCGAAAAATCCAAGCAGCAGCTGAAGGACCTGGGCGACAGCGTCGGCAGTGCCGCTTCAAAGACCTGGAACTGCCTGTCGAGCCTGTTCAAGAGGTGCTGATACCGCCTCTGGCGTGACGCGCCGTTGTGCGCGACCGGACCACTGGCACGGCGCTCTTCGGCTTCAGTGCTGCGAGATCCACTCGCGCGCCATCTTCTGGGCCCGCGCGATGTCGATCCGGCTCATCTCGCGCGCCAGCTCCGTGCGATAGCGCTTGGCCTCGTCGTTGCCGCGCAGCGCGGCGAGATTGAACCACTTGTGCGCGCTGACGAAATCGACCCCGACCTCGCGTCCGGCGCAATACATCAGGCCAAGCTCGAACAGCGCATCTGGCGCTCCACCCTCAGCCGCACACTCGATTGAATTCAGCGACGTGAACTCGAAACGCGCCATGACGCCAACCACTCCCTATGGCAATCCCACGGGCTCAGGGTCGATGTCCGGATTGATCATCCGAAGGCTGCCCGTTGCCGCCGTTTACGATGTCAGCCGAATGATGACGGCTGGTAAACGCGGTCGAGCCGGCCACGGAATTTCGCCGGGCCATTGGTGAAGGACTGGTGCTTCAATGCGCCCTTTCTGGCCAAACGTGCCAGGGCGGTGCACGTGCTCGCGACCGAGCAACCTCCCGCTTAAGCCGCGGCTAACCATGCCGGCAAATTGATCTCGGAGCAAACTCGCGCCCGGTCCGGAAAATGGCGGCTCGACGCAAGTGTAAAACCGCCACTATCAACAAAAAATTTGCCTTGTCGCACGCCGCAGATCGGGTAGCCTGCAGCCTGCGTTCAGATTGGATGTGGCACCATCCTTTATCGACGCTTGGGGAATGTACACAGTTTGGGATTGAGGGGGCTCGCCGTGCCGCTGCGAGGATTCGCGTTGCTGGGGATCGCCTGCATCGTGGCAGGCTGTGTCAACGAGCACGGCAGTGCCGGGACCGGCATGCAGATGCTGGGGGCCAGCGCTGTCGCCGCCGATCAGAGCGCCGACCTGAAGCGGGCCGCCAAGCAGACGGTCGCAGCCCGCATGCTGGCGGCGATCGCCCTCGAGCGCGTCACCGGCCGCACGCCCGACCCGTCGCGCTTCAACGAGTTGCGCTAGTGTGATGATTCCGAAGTCCGCATCCATCGTGCAGCATTGCCGAGCTGCGGACTTCGGAATCTGAATCACACTAGGATCGATGCCTTGCTAGTGTCCTCGTCGATCGCGAAGTTCGTAAAGCGCTTGCTGCGGGTGGTGCCGAACTTCGCGATCGGGACGCTAGCGCTTCGGCGCCAGCGCGTGGTTCCGCCCCCAACGAACAGATCTCTTCACGGTAACGCGAGACGGCCAGCTACCGGGTATTGCCTCCCGAACGCCGGCCTTGATTTCAGCGGGCCCGCTGGCCGAACAGCACCGCCTGGGCAGCCTTGTCGGTCGCCAGGTTGTGCTGCGCGCGCACGTCCTCGCCGACCTTCACCGCCCTTGCCACCGCCGGCCGCGCCTGCATGCGCTTGAACCACGCGTCCAGGCTCGGAAACTCCGACAGATCCTGCCCCTGGTTCTTGTACGGCCGGACCCAAGGATAGCAGGCCATGTCGGCGATCGAATAAGCCCCGGCGAGATACTCGAGCTTCGCCAGCCGCTTGTTCATCACGCCGTAGAGCCGGTTGACCTCGTTGGTGTAGCGGTTGAAGGCGTACTCGATCTTTTCCGGCGCGTAATTGCGGAAATGGTGGGCCTGCCCGGCCATCGGGCCGAGCCCGCCCATCTGCCAGAACAGCCATTCGTCGACCGCGACCCGGGCACGCTCATCGGCGGGATAGAACTGGCCGGTCTTGCGACCGAGGTACTGCAGAATGGCGCCGCTCTCGAACACCGAGATCGGCTTGCCGCCGGGACCGTCGGGATCGACGATCGCCGGCATCCGGTTGTTGGGCGAGATCGCCAGGAAGGCGGGCTCGAACTGCTCCCCCTTCATGATGTTCACGTATTTGATCGTGTACGGGAGGCCGCACTCCTCGAGCATGATCGTGATCTTGTGGCCGTTGGGCGTCGGCCAGTAGTGGAGCTCGATCGGTTTCCCGCTCATGTGCAGCCTCCCGAGGTGTCTGGTTTCACGGCTGCAGTATGATGGAGCCGGTGGTCTTGCGCCCCTCCAGGTCGCGATGGGCCTGGGCTGCATCCTTCAGCGGATAGGTGTGATTGACCGAGATCTTGACGATCCCCTTCTGCACGACGTCGAACAGGTCGTTCGCGGTTTCGACGAAGTCGGCGCGGGTGGCGGTGTAGGTCATCAGCGTCGGCCTGGTCACATAGAGCGAGCCCTTGGCTGCCAGGATGCCGAGATCGACGCCGGTGACCGGGCCGGAGGCATTGCCGAACGTCACGAACAGGCCGAGCGGCTTGAGGCAGTCGAGCGAGGCCGGAAATGTGTCCTTGCCGATCGAGTCGTACACCACGTCGCACATCTTGCCGTCGGTGATCTGCTTCACCCGCTCGACGAAATTCTCGGTCTTGTAGTTGATCACGTGCGTGGCGCCGGCAGCCTTCGCGAGCTTGCACTTCTCGTCCGAGCCGGCCGTGCCGATCACCGTCGCGCCAAGGTGCTTCGCCCACTGGCAGGCAATGAGGCCGACACCGCCGGCCGCGGCATGCCACAGCAGCGTGGTGCCGGGGCCTACCTTGTAGGTCTTGCGCAGTAGATAGCGCACGGTCATGCCCTGCAGCATCATCGCCGCCGCGGTCTTGTAGTCGATGCCTTCGGGGATCTTGACGGCCCGGTCCGCGGGCATCAGCCGCTCGGTCGAATACGACCCGATCGGCTGGGCATAGGCGATGCGCTCGCCCACCTTGAAGTCGGCGACGCCGGCGCCGACCGCAACCACTTCACCGGCGCCTTCCATGCCGAGCGTGAACGGCAGCGCCGGCTGCTTGTAGAGCCCGCTGCGATGATAGGTGTCGATGTAGTTCACGCCGACCGCGTGATGCTTGACCTTGATCTGGCCCTGGCCCGGCGCACCGACCTCGACAGTCTCCCATTTCAGCACCTCGGGACCGCCATACTCGTGAACACGTATCGCCTGAGCCATGTCGCTCTCTCCCATGAGATGGGCACTGTGTGCCCTGGTGGTCCGCCCCGGTCGATATTGGTCGCCGGGGACGAATTTGTTTAGTCCAGCGCGCAGCGCGCGGCGCTTGCGGTTTGGCGCAAAGACGCCATAAGGACGCCACCTCCCCGATTTAGGGCGTTGTTCGATAGTTCACAAGAGGCGAACTTTATGGCCGAGACCTACCTGACGCGCATGGCAATGCTCGTTGCCGTCTTGCTTCTCGGCGCGTGCTCGGGCAGCGACATCGGGCCGGCGCCGCAGTCGATGGGTCTCGGCTGCGTCGACGACAGCGCGTATTGCGTGACCGAGCGCGGCAACGCGCTGAAAGGCCTGATGGCCGACAAATCGAAGAGCTGGGTGCGGGCGCCGGCGTCGCCGGCAAGTTATGCGTCGGGCGTACGGCTCTGGGCCTTCAAGCAGAAGAAGCGCGAGCTGACCTGCGACGAGCTTGCGATCGCCCGCCGCGAGGCTGACGGCGCCGCGCCGATCTTGCGTAGCGCCAGCGGCAGCCTCACGCCGGCGCAGATCTCCCGCGGCATCATGCTGGCGCAGGACGTGTCGAAGGAGCTCGGCAATGAGTTCGGCCGGCGCTGCCGGGCCTGACACTCGGCCCGACGCTGTGGCCTTGCTCCAGGCCGTCAGGCTATAGACCGCGAATGGCAAAAGCATCTCAAGCCCACGGCTCGAAGCAGGATCGCGCGGAAGCCGCCTTGCGCCTTGCCCAGATCGGCGACCTCGAAGCCGCCGCGGCGGCCTTCGCCGAGGCAATGGCGCTCGACAGCCGCAATCTCGACCTGCCGTTCAACCTGGCGATCGTCGAGGAGCAACTCGGCGGGATCGACCGCGCGGCGCAGCTGTTGACGACTGTGCTCGCCCGCAGGCCGGGCTATCCAGGCGCGGCGGCCCGCCTGTCGCGCCTGCTGGCACGGTTTCAGATCGACGATCCGAGCTCTCTGGAGCCGGCCGGGCTGGCCGCCGCGCTCGCCACCCCGGAGGTCGCATACCAGCCGATTATCGACGCAGCCTGCGACTGGCTTTGCGGGGTCGATCCATCGCTTGGCCATGTCGCAGCCCTGATCGCAAGCGGGCAGCTCGCCGAGCGCGACGTCGGCGCGACCTGTTTCACCAAGCGCTTGGACGATGGCTTCAAGAACGAATTGCTCTTGCTGTGCCTGCGCAAGGGCATCATCAAGCATCCAGCGCTCGAGCGCCTGCTCACTGGCGCCCGCGCCGCCCTGCTGCTCGATTGTGCGCCGGAGCGCTTCGAGGACCGCCACCTCACCGACCTCGCCCTGGCACTGATGGTCCAGGGCTGGCACAACGATCACGCCTGGGCGGTGACCGACGCGGAAACAGCTGCGCTGGATGGCCTCGAAATCGATCGCGGCAAGCTCCTCGCCGGCGAACGCGAGGCCACGCGGCGTTATCTCTGCGCCGCTCTCTACCGCCCGGTGAGCGTGATCCTGGCGCCGCCGCTCGCCGCCGACGAGGCCCACCGCCTCAAGCCGCGCAGCCTGCGCGAGGCGATCGAGCCGCATGTGCGGGAGCTGGCGCGGCAGCAGGCGGCCGGGCAGTCGATAGCGACATTGCGGCCGCTCGCCGATGCGACCTCACGCAAGGTCGCGGACCAGTACGAGGCAGCCCCCTATCCGCGCTGGACGAGCCTGCACGTCTCGCCTCCAGGCAGCCTCAAGCGCTCGCTCGCCGCGCCATTTCACCGCCGAGCGCCTGGCCTTCATGGACGGCGCCTTCGACGTGCTGGTTGCCGGCTGCGGCACCGGCCAGCAGGCGCTGCAGGCTGCCGCGGCTTACGGCACCGGCGCCCGAATGCTGGCGATGGACCTGTCCCGCACCAGCCTCGGCTATGCCAGCGACATGGCAGCCCGCTACGAGATGCCGAACATCGCATTCTGTCAGGGCGATATTCTCGATGCCCCACTGCTCGATCGCGAATTCGACATCATCGAATGCGTCGGCGTGCTGCACCACATGGCCGACTGGCGTGCCGGCTGGCGGGCGCTGCTGCAGCGGCTGAAGCCTGCCGGCCTGATGTACATCGGGCTATACAGCGCGATCTCACGCGAAGGGCTGCGCGCGCTGCGTCGGGAGCCGGGTTATCCCGGCCCAGGCTGCAGCGACGATGCTGCTCGCGCCTACCGGCGCGACCTGCTGCTGCGCGACGCCCCGGCGCCCGGCGCCGACCTCAAGGTCAGCCGCGATTTCTACGCCCTCAATGCCTTCCGGGATCTCGTGCTACACGAGAGCGAGGCGCACCTGTCGCTGGCCGAGATCGAGGATTTCCTCGCCGCCAATGGACTGGTGTTCCATGGTTTCACATTGGAACCAGGCATCCTTGACGCCTTTGCCGGCGAATTTCCGGCGAGCGGCAGGCCGGGGCGCCTTGCCGATTGGGCGGCATTCGAACTGCGGCACCCGCGCACATTCGATGCGATGTACCGCTTCTGGGTGGCGCGCGGCGGCTGATCGCACCCGTGGAACGCCTTGCAGCGGCCGCGTTTTCTGCCTAGTACCGCCAGTCACCTCCGCGCCGTACTCAAGCCTCGACGAGAGCAGAAATGAATTTCAGTCAGTTCACCGCCCAGGTCGTCGAGTTCATAAAGGCGCATCACGACTGGGCGGCGCCGATCGTTTTCGCCCTCGCGTTTGGCGAAAGCTTCGCCTTTCTGTCGCTGCTGCTGCCGGCGACGGTGATCCTGTTCGCCGTCGGCGGACTGATGGCCGCCGGTGAGGTCGCATTCCTGCCGGTGTGCATCGCCGCCGCCGCCGGCAGCATCCTGGGTTATGGCATCTCGTACTACATCGGCCTCCACTTCAAGGATTCGATCCACCGACTGTGGCCGTTCACCCGGCACCCGGAGATGATCCCGAAGGGCAAGGAATTCTTCGACAAATGGGGCGCACTCGGCGTCGCGCTCGGCCATTTTTTCGGGCCGGTGCGGGCGGTGATCCCGGTGGTCGCCGGAATGTACGCGCTCAATCCGGTGCACTTCTGGACCGCCAACATCCTGTCGTCGTGCGTGTGGGCGTTCGGCATCCTGGCGCCGGGTGCGCTCGGGCTGAAATGGCTGGGTATCATGGGGTGATTTCCGCGGGCCAGATACCGATGCTGCTGAGCGCATTGCAGAGCGCGTCGCTCGATCCGTCCATGATGGACCGGCTGACGTCGTTCGCCACCGCTCACGGCCACTGGGTGCTGCCGCTGGTTTTCGTCGTCGGCCTGCTCAAGAGCATCGCCATCCTGGCGGCCTTCGTCCCATCGACCGCGTTCTTCATTGCGCTCGCCGCTGTCTACAGCGCCGCCGGCGGCACCTTCGTGCCGTTGTGGCTCGCCGCCGCCGCCGGTGCCACTGCCGGCGACGTGTTGTCCTACCTCGTCGGCCATCACTACCGCGAGCGCATCCCTCGATTGTGGCCGCTGAGCAAGGCCCCGCAGATGCTGACGCGCGGCGAGGTCGCATTTGCCCGCTGGGGTATCGGCAGCGTGCTTGGGGCGAAGCTCGTCTGGGGCATTCGTCCGTTCATTCCGATCGTCGCCGGCATGTACCGGATGCCGTTCCTGCTATTCCTTGCGGCGACCCATCTGTCGTCGATGATCTGGGCCGGGATCGGCATGGGCGCCGGCTTCGGACTGTGGCGGATGTGGAGTTGAGCCCGGCCCGCCCGGCCTTGCGCTCCCCGCGCACATCGCCTACACGGAGCCTCGAACCGCGCCGGGCGATGTCTCGAAGCGCGCTGAACCACGCCCATTCGAGGACACTGCCATGGCCGCCGACAAAGCCGCACGCTCGCTGCGCAATATCGAGACCCGCAAGAAGAAGGCCAGCCGCGCCGCTCCGCGCGCCAAGGTCACCCGCATCCAGGGCAACACCCCGGCCGTGCGCAAGCGCCTGAAGAAGATGGCCGGCAAGGCCCGTGCGGCGAAGGTCGCGGCGGCTTAAGCACTCCGAACCGGTTTTCGAGTTTCATCGTAGCGCGGCCGGTCCCCGGTTCGCGCTATTTGTTTTGGGTCGTTTCGGCGCCGAGACGGCGCACCCATTCGGCGATCCGCAGCGCATTCGTCAGAACCAGCAAGCCGAGAGCGAGTTGAACTATGGTGGCGGCAACTCCCCCCGCCGCGTCCGGCGTCACCGGCAATGAAATGTGCAACCGCCCGACTTGGTTGTGGTAAGCGACCAAATAGCTGGTCCAGTAACTGGCGCTGACCGCGCCGTCGAACAACATCCAAATGCCAATGGCACTGATCAGCGCGGTCCGAACTTCCGACGCCGACCAGGCAACGGACATGACGTTCCGGCCTCGGCCGTCGAGCAACTTGCCGGCAACGGTTTCAGGCAACAGCGCCATCACCAGCGCCGCGGTAATCGCCATCACGTTGATTGTCAGAGCGACAAAATCTTCCGGTGCGAGCGCCGCGCGGCCCGACAGTATCTGCGTCACGTAAGGAATCTGCGTCCTGATCAAGGCGCAGAACATCGCAATGCCGGCCAATCGCACGAGGATCGAAATGAACTGATGCGCGGTCATTGTGCGTAACCTTGTTTTGCAGCATACCTCCCAATATCAGGTGTTTTCATGAACGCGCAACCCGGGGGGGAACGCCAAGCCGTATCAGATCAAAGCCGTCCGACGCGCGGTAGATGAGGCGAGCAACGAAGACGCGTGCTTGGTCGGCAGCGCTCCGGGCCTGATCCTCGGTGGCTGCCACGGCGATGACGAGCGCAAGGTTTTCGACGAGTTGTGCGTCATCGTCGATGAAGCCATTGCACTGTATGAGGCGGACGGGAAACCACTTCCCCCGCCCACCGCTGGCCACGGATTGGCTGAAGCGCTCGCATGCGCACATTGAGGCTTGGCTACGTATTTCTGGCCAAATGGATCTTTTCGATCAGCGCGACTGTCGCGATAGCTTCCTCAACCATCAAAGATCGGGGTTATTACTGCGGCGCTCATAGACCAGCGCGGCGATGCCGGAAGCGCAGCCGCAATCCCGCACCTCGCCAGCTCTGATGAAACGGCGAGCTTCATAGAACCGGATTGCCCGCTCGTTCTGCGGATCCACTTCCAGGTGGATGACACTGGCTTCGGGGAACTCGGCCAGCGTGGCCTCCAGCAGAGAATGGCCGACACCACGTCCCTGTTCATTTGGACGGACGTAGAGGCGCGACAACAACACAGCGCCGGCCTCCTTTCGCAATGCCAGTGAGGTGGCGACGATTTCTCCGCCCCGTTCTGCCACCATGAATGCTGCGTCGCGTCGATCCAATTGTGCCGCCAGTATTTCGATCGCGTGCCAGCGGTTCGTGATTTCGGTGACTTCCTCGGCACCATGGATTGCGTCGTACGTCGCGTGCCAAGTCTCGATCAGCAATTCGCGCACTGCCGACAAATCGGCAGCGCACGCCTTGCGGATTTCGACTGTCATTTCAAATCCCGAGCTTCTGCTTCAGGATCTCGTTCACCGCGGCCGGCGCCGCCTTGCCGCCGGTCTGCTTCATCACCTGGCCGACGAACCAGCCGAGCATGGTGGGCTTCGCCTTCACCGCCTCGACCTTGTCCGGGTTGGCGGCGATGATCTCATCGACCGCTTTCTCGATCGCGCCGGTATCGGTGACCTGCTTCAGCCCGCGCTTCTCGACGATCTCGGCCGGATCGCCGCCCTCGGTCCACAGGATCTCGAACACGTCCTTGGCGATCTTGCCCGAGATCGTGCCATCGGCAATGAGTCCGACCAGTCCGCCCAGCTGCTGCGCCGAAACCGGCGAGTGCTCGACGTCCTTGCCTTCCTTGTTGAGCCGGCCGAACAGCTCGTTGATCACCCAGTTGGCGGCGAGCTTGCCATCGCGACCCTTCGCCACCGCCTCGAAGTAGTCGGCGTTCTCGCGCTCGGCGACGAGCACGCCCGCGTCATAGTCCGACAATCCGAACTGCTTGATGAACCGCGCCTTCTTGACGTCGGGCAGCTCCGGCAGATGCTGCTTCAGGCCCTCGACGAACGCCGGCTTCAGCTCGAGTGGCAGCAGGTCGGGATCCGGGAAATAGCGATAGTCGTGCGCCTCCTCCTTCGACCGCATCGACCGCGTCTCGCCCTTGACGCTGTCGAACAGCCGCGTCTCCTGGTCGATTCTGCCGCCGTCCTCGATGATGCCGATCTGGCGGCGCGCCTCGGTCTCGACCGCCTGGCCGATGAAGCGGATCGAGTTGACGTTCTTGATCTCGCAGCGGGTGCCGAGCTCGTCGCCCGGCTTGCGCACGGACACATTGACGTCAGCGCGCAGGTTGCCCTTCTCCATGTCGCCGTCGCAGGTGCCGAGGTAGCGCAGGATGGTGCGCAGCTTGGTCACGTAGGCCTGGGCCTGCTTCGCGGAGCGCAGATCCGGCTTCGACACGATCTCCATCAGCGCCACGCCGGAACGGTTGAGATCGACGTAGGAGAACTCCGGGTGCTGGTCGTGGATCGACTTGCCGGCGTCCTGTTCCAGATGCAGCCGCTCGATGCCGACTGTCATCGACGTGCCGTCGACGTCGATCTCGATCTCGCCCTCGCCGACGATCGGCTGCTTGTACTGGCTGATCTGGTAGCCCTGCGGCAGATCCGGATAGAAATAGTTCTTGCGGTCGAACACGCTCTTCAGGTTGATCGCGGCATTGAGGCCGAGACCGGTGCGAACGGCCTGTGCCACGCACTCGGCATTGATCACCGGCAGCATGCCGGGCATCGCCGCGTCGACCAGCGACACGTGGCTGTTGGGCGGCGCGCCAAACCCGGTCGAGGCGCCGGAGAACAGCTTCGACTGGCTATTGACCTGGGCGTGCACCTCCATGCCGATGACGACCTCCCAGTCGCCGGTGGCGCCCTTGATCAGGTTCGACGATTTGGCGGATTTTGCTTTGTCTTGCATGTGCACTGCCTTGGAAAACGATACTTTCGGCGCGTACCTGAACGGGAACCGGGGGTCCCGTCAATATTACTTCGCGACAGGGCGGTGCCGGGGCATTCGGGAACCAATGGACCGGCGGCATGGTTCTTCCCCGGTAAGGAGGCACGGCCATGACCAAATCTGCCACGAAAGCGGAGGTGGATGCCAAACTTGATGAGGCCTTGAAGGAGACGTTCCCGGCCAGCGATCCGTCCTCTACCAATGTGGCCGATGCGAAGCCGGTCAGACCAGTGCATCGCCTGCCGCCGCTGATCGATCCCGGCCTAGTCGAGGAACTGGCAAGGAGGGTGAAAATCAAGACGCGCGGGCGGCGCCTGTCCTCAATTCGGTAGCCGCGGGCGCACCACGAAATAGCCGATCGCGGCCCAAACGAGCCCCACGATCAGCAGCGCGATGAACATGCCGCCGGCGGCCCTTTCGTGGCCAAGACTGAAGCCAAGCGGAAGCTTGGCGACGAGCCCGACCAGCGCCATGCCGGCAATGCCGGCCAGCATCGCCGCGACCGGCACTTTCTGCGCCTGGTTCGCCTTCGCGCCCATGTAGAGCCCGACGACGAGCGTCGCCGGATTGAGCAGCGCATAGATCGCGATCAGTTGAGTTGCAGCTGCCATGCCGAGCTCTCCTCGAACCTATCGAAAGGCCTGGGCCACGAGCAGTACGCCACCGAGAACAACCACCGCGTCCAGGATGCGGCCATGGGTAGTGAGCGACAGCCGCCGGGTCAATGCGCGGGCGATGAACGCGCCGGGGATGGCACACCCGCCGATCAGCAGCGCCATGATCCACGATGACCACGGCAGCGCACCCGCAGTCTGGAAGACCAGCGTCTTGACGCATCCGATCAGCAGCGACACGCCCGCATCCGTGGCGATCACGGCCGCGCCTTCGAGGCCGCCCGCCATCAGGATCGACAGCAGCACCACGCCCGAGCCCGAGGTGCCGCCCACCAGCGCTCCATAGCCGACCCCGGCCACCGCAAGGCCGCGGTCCGACAAGTCGCCAAAGCGCGCCATCAGGATGCGCCGCAGCGGCACCAGTGCGATCAGCACCAGGCCGATCACCAGCGCCGCGCCAGGTCCGCTCAGGAGCGTATAGCCGTAGGCGCTCACGATGCAGAACGGTATCGCCGCAAACCCGACCAGGGCCGCCTTGCGGCGATCGAAATTCGTCCGATAGGCCACCAGCCGGCTACCGTTCGTCAGCAGCGCCGACAGCCCGATCACCGGCACCACCGCCTGCGCCCCGATGATCGGCACCAGCACCAGCGGCATCAGCAGCCCGGTGCCGTAGCCCGCGACCCCGCCGACGATCGACGCCACCACCGCGGCGGCGGCGACCGCCGCAAACTGTAGCAGTGTCACTTCGGCCATCACACCCCAGGCATCACGAACGGCTCGGGATCGAGGAACCGCTCGACCACGTTACCGAGCAGCTTCGACACGTTGTTGTCGAAATCGTTGTGCGGCAGCGACCCGCAGAAGGTGATCGAGCCGGTCGAGAACACGGCGCCGCCGCCGGGCGTCTCGAAGAACGTGAGGTCGGCGTGGATCAGCTCCTTCGGCTTCTGGCCGGCGATCGTCGTCAGGTGGGTAAGCTGCTCCTCCGGCACCAGCACCCAGGGCGCATCGGCCGGATGGTTCTCCGAGCGCGCGATCACGATCGCGTGCCGCGGCGTGCCGAGCTTCTTGTCGGTGCGGTCGAGCTCGAATCCGGCGGCGCCGTGGCCCGACAAACCGAAATCGCCGATCAATTCGTCGCCGATGCCGTCAAGCATCCAGGCGACGCGTGGGTCGCGCGCCTCCGGCAGCACGCGATAGTACGAGCCGTTGAAATTGCCCTGCGCCGTGAACCCGACGCCGGCGAGCTTCTGCGGCGGCCGGCCATTGCGGCGCCACATGCCGCCGTACTCGCCGTCGAAGGCGTTGTAATACTCGCCGACCTCCGCCGCCCAGGCGCGAATGCCGCCCTCGGCACGGCGGATCTCGATCACGCCGTCCTTCTCCGGCGACAGCGCGATCTTCCAGTAGAAGCCATTGCCGCCGAGGTACATGAAGCGGCCACCGTGATCGCGATACTGCGTCAGCGCCTCCAGCATCTCGCGGGTGTGGTACTCGGGATGCGAGCCGGTCATCACCACTGGGTACTGCTTCAGCAGGTCGTAGCCCTCGTGATGCAACTCCCAGTCGGTGATGACATCGAAGTCGTAGCCCTTGGTCTCCAGCCAGGCGGTCAGATGGCTGTCGGCCGGGAAGTGGCGCAGGCCCGAGCCGCGGATCGCGGGATCGGGGTAGCTGATGTAGCCGATCCGTACGTTGAGCATTGGCCGGTGCCAGCTCGCGTAGGCGATGCCGCTGCCGTCGGTGTGGAAATTGTAGGTCGATAGGCCGAGGTCGGCATGGTCGCCGGGATTGTGCGGATAGCCGCCCCATTCCTTGGTCTGGGTTCGCCACGCCTGTTGCCAGGCGGGATCCGTCAACCACTCCGGTCGCGCGTGATTGCCGTAGATGGTGTAGGTGAAGGTTGAGGCCAGCAGCGCGATCCTGGCGGTTCGAGTGCCCTTCGGCGGCACGACGAAGAACGGAATGTTCTCGTGCTCGTCGCCGGCCGCAAGCTCGAGCGCATAGACGCCCGACCGGGTCTCGGCCGGGACCGTCCACTCGTGCGTCACCGGCCAACGGCAATCGTCGATATCGTCGGCGTGAAAATGAATCGCGCCGTAATGCTGCGGCGCATGACGCCACGACATCTCCGTGCCGTCCCAGCGCGAGCCGGTGACGGCGCGGGTCGGCTGGTTGACGAGCCGGCCGTGCAGCCCGTGGGGACCGATGTCGACGATGCGGGATGAGCCGATCTCGCGCGAGAAATCCCAGGCGGCGACCAGAGCGGACACGTCGGACTTGCCTTGTGGGTCGAAATCCTGCGGCCTGAGCGCCGCCGCGAACAGGATCGGCCGCTCGATGCGACCGCTGAAGCAACCGGTCGGCGTCCCAGGCGTTCCGCCCGGCAATCCGCCTGCGAAACGCATCTCGCCGACGCCGCCCAGCGCCACCTCCCTATCGAGCCGCGCCTCGCTCCTGCTGGAGGACGACGTCCCATCGAGCGGGACGCAGCTCAGTCGCAACGCTCGCTCCTCGGCATCGTGTGTCAGCACCAGCGTGTACCAGCATTCCGGCTGCATATCCGCCGTCGCAATCTCGACCGGCATCGCAGACCCGAGCCCAACGCTCGCAGCAAAGCCGATGCCGTTGGCGCTGCGGGCCGCCGAGATCAGGACACGATGCGACGCGCTTGCGAGATCGCCAAACGCCCAGATGCAGCCGGGCGTCCCCGCGCTGCCGCCGATCCACACATTGACGACCGCCGTGAACGAGCCGAGGCCAGCGACCGCGGCCGAACCCGGAATTACGGCATAGCTGCCGAGCGGGGCGGCCTGCCGCTGCGGCTTTGCAACCTCCCGCACCGAAGCCGCTACCGCCTGCTTGCGGATGCCGGGCCCGGCCGGGTTCGGGTCGGCGCAAATGACGCGGACCACGCTCGCCGATACCGTCGCCGCACCATCGCTGGCGACGTGAAAGCGGATCGTCTCGCCAGGACGAACCGACAACCTTTCGGCATAGCCAGCCAGTGACAGCATCGATGGTGCCTCGCGGGAAACTGCGGCTCGGATTCCGTGGTGGGTGCGATCCAGCTCGCTCAGGCCTTGAACGCGGGTTGCTTGCGCTTGAATGCGGCCAATGCCGCCAGCCTTTCGTCGCGCCAGCGCGACTTCGCAGAATGCTGCGGCCCGGGCTTGGCGCCGTCGCGCCAGGCGGCGACGATCTTGTCGGAGTTCGCTTTCTCGTAGACCTCGGGCCGGGCCGGGTCGGCCTGCAGCCGCTTGTAGAAGCCGGTGTAGCGGTCGCAGTAGTCGGCGATGCCGCCCGGCGCATTGAGATCGATCGTCTCGAACGGGCCCATGAACGACCAGCGCAGGCCCAGGCCATGCGCGATCGTCTTGTCGAGGTCCTCGGCACTGACGTAGCCCTCCTCGACCAGCCGGAACGCTTCGGCCAGCAGCGCGCCTTGCAGGCGGTTCAGGATGAAGCCCTCGATCTCGCGCTTGACGGTGACCGGCACCTGGCCGATCTCGTCATAGATGCGGCGCGCCGCCGCCATCGTCTCGGGCGAGGTCCACGGCGACGGGCACAGCTCGACGATCGGCACCAGATGCGGCGGGTTCACCGGATGGCCGACCAGGCAGCGCGCCCGTCCCTTCAGCTTCTCGGTATACTTCGACGCCACGATCGCCGACGAGGACGACGACAGGATCGCGCCGGCCGGCGCCGCCCGATCGAGCGCCTCGAACATCACGACCTTCGCCTCGATCGTCTCCGGCCCGCACTCCTGCACGAAATCGGCGCCGGCCGCCGCCTCGTCGAGTGTCGCTGCCACCGTGATCCGGGCGAGGCAGGATTGGGCATCATCGACGAGGCCGTGCCGCGCCTGGTCGGCCAGCGCCTCGGCCAGCAGCTTCGGAGCCGTGGCGCGCGCCGCCTCGCTCACATCCGTGATCCGCACATTCCAGCCGGCGCGGGCAAACACCATCGCCCAGGCGCGCCCGATCAATCCCGCTCCGATAATTCCGCACGTCGCCATGGTGTCGTTTCCTTGCTGGTTTCAGTCCGCACGCCGCCCGACGAAGCTCGCGAGCGCCGACAGCAGGCGGTCGATATCGGCCTCGTCGTTGTAGGCGTGTGGCGAGATGCGCATGCGGCCGAGCCGCGGCGCGACATAGATGCTCTGTGCGGCGAGCGACCTGATCAACGCTTCCGGCACTCCGCCTGCGAAGCCGAGGCTCAGGATGTGCGGCGCGCGGACGCTGCGCGAGGGCACCTCGACCGGCAGCCCGCGAACGCCTTCGGCGATGCGATCGGTCAGCATCGCGAGGCGGCCGACGAGCGCCGGCGAGCCCCATTCGGCGACTAGCTCCATGCCGATCGCGGCCATCTCCATGGAAATGAAGTGGTCGCGCTCGCCCATGTCGAAGCGGCGGGCACCGGCGACATAGCGCGTGTCGGCGAAATAGACGGTCGACTCGGCATTGACCGCCCGCCGCCCCGACATCGTCTGCTCGAGCGGCACGCCGTTCTGGTGGCGCCGGGCGATGTACATGAAGGCACGTCCATAGGGCCCGAGCGTCCACTTGTAGGTCGGGAACAGCACGACGTCGGGATCGAGCGCCTTGACGTCGAGCGCCATCACGCCGACGCCGTGCGTCGCATCGACCAGGAGCTTCGCGCCCTGCGCCTTGAGCGCGGCAGCCAACCGCGGCGAGGTCGATCATGCCGCCGTCGGACCAGTGCACCCAGGAGAACGAGGCGAGACTGACGGGCGCGGCTCCCTTGCGCGCGATCGCCGCCAGCATCGCCGCGGTCCAGTCGCCATCCTCTGGGCTGGGCCACGGTCTCGACCGAGAAACCCTGCGCCTCGGCCCGCGTCTGCCATTCGAAGATCGGCGAGGAGTGGTCGTCCTGCAGCACCAGAACGCGCGAGCCCTTCGGTACGGCGAGCACCTTGCCGGCCGCCGCCACGCCATAGCTGATCGAGGGAATTAGCGCCACGTCGCTCGGCTCGGCACCGATCAGCCGCGCGGCGGCACTGCGCGCCCGCTCGTTCTGCTCCTCCGCGAACGCCCGGCCGAGCTTCCAGGGCTGGCCCTTGCGCGCGACCGCGGCGCGTCCCGCTTCCTGGGTCGCTATCGGCAGTGGGCTGAAGGCGGCAGCGTTCAGATAGCAAACGTCGCGCGGGATATCGAACAAGGCACGTTGTGAGCCGAGCATGCGTACCACTCCTCCCCTGGAGATGCGCGGTCAAGGTAGCCGGGATCGACCTCGGCCGCCAACTCCGAGGCCAGCAAATTTGCCGCCCTGACCTGCGCCGATTAGGTCCGAGTGCCACTGGACAACGCCGACGTTCCCCTTCGAGCGAGCCGGCGGACGTGCTAGCCACGCGAGACGTCAACCGCCGTCGTCGCGAAGGAAGGACCATGGCCCAGCCCCAAGACCGCAGCAGCCGCAGCGGCTTCGTCAAGGTCCGCGACGGCCTCAGGTTGCATGTGACGCACTGGCCGGCGCCGCTGTCCAAGTCGCGGCCGGTGCTCTGCCTGCCGGGGCTGACCCGCAACGGCCGCGATTTCACCGATATCGCCGCCAGCCTGAGCGGCGGTGAAGACGCCCGCGAGGTCTACGCGCTCGACGCACGCGGCCGCGGACTGTCCGATCACGATCGGGACTGGCGCAACTACTCGCTCCCGACCGAGACGCAGGACGTGATCGACGTGATGACGGCACTGGGCTTGCACGACGCGGCGATCCTCGGGACCTCCCGCGGCGGGCTCGTCGCCATGGTGCTGGCCGCGATCCAGCCGAGCCTCATCGGCGCGGTGGTGCTCAACGATATCGGCCCGGTGATCGAGCGGAGCGGTCTCTTGCGCATCGCCGGCTATGTCGGCCGCACGCCGCTGCCGGTCTCGTGGGCGGATGCGGCGAAGATGGTTGCCGACGTCAGCCGCAAGGCGTTCCCGGCCATTCCCGAGGACACCTGGGCCAAGGTCGCGAGGGCATGGTTCAACGACAAGGACGGGCGCCCCGCACCCGGCTACGACCGCCGTCTCGGCAATTCGTTGTCACCGACCGATGCCGCGCCGCCGGCGCTATGGGCGCAGTTCGATGCGCTCAAGAATGCGGCGGTGCTGGTGGTTCGCGGCGAGACCTCGGATCTGCTCGGAACCGAGACCGTCGCCAGGATGATGGCGCGCCATCCCAATTGCGCACGTCTCGAGGTCAAGGGCGAGGGGCACGCGCCGCTACTGATGGATCAGCCGACGATCACGGCCATCCGCGGCTTTCTCGACGCCGCCGATCGTGGACAGTCGGTCGCCGGCCGGGTGTACTGAGGCAGCGGCGCTCACTTGATCGCGATCGTCCAGCCCAGCGCCGCCGCCAGCGCTCCGGCAAGGACGCCCGCCGCCACCGGCACGAAGCTCGAGGCGATCATGCGTAGCGCGACGAACCGCGGTCCCATGATCGGAATCTCGTAGGCAATCACGCGATGGAAGGCGTAAACCGACCAGCCGGTGATCAGCGCGATCACCTGCGCGCCGCCGGCACCTTCGCGCGCAAGCAGGATGGCGAGCGGGAAAGAGACGATTGGACCGCCCGGCAGCAATCCGCCGAACAGCGAGGCGAGCCCGATGCCGGTGAGGCCGGTCTCAGGCCCGAGCATGGCGACGATCATGCGATCGGGGATCAACTCGGCAAGACAGGAAGCCGCAATCAGCGAGAACGGCAGGCGGATCGCCAGCCGCACGCCTTCCTCGGCGGCGAAGTGCCCGGCGCGCGCGATTGCAGCCGGGTTCTTGGCCCGGGCGAAGTAACCAGCGAAGGCCGTTGCACACGCCAGGATCAGCAGCGAGACGATCATGCCGCGTCCTCGCTCGCCGTCAGCCCCTGCTCCGGCCGCGCGACGGCAAGCCGCCCCCGCGCAAGCACACGCGCCAGCGCCCCTGCCAAGACGGGCAACGGCAGGCTGGTCAGCACCCGCACGATCACGAACTCGGGCCCGAGCAGCGGCAGCTCCCAGACGACGATGCGATGCACGCCGATCACCGACCATGCGGTCAGGAAGGCGATCACCGCGCCAACGTCGGCGCCGGCAAGGAACAGCGCATAGACGATCGGAAACGCCGCGAACGGTCCGCCGGGCGTCACCGCGCCAAGCGCCGTCGCCAGCACCAGTCCGAGCCAGCCCGACTGCGCCCCGAGAATGGGCGCGATCTTCTTCGGGTCGGCAAGCTCGCGGGCGAAGCCGCCGAGCAGCATGCCGAGCGCGATCAGCGGCACGACACCAACGAACAGCCACCAGGCATGGCCCATGGCCGCCGCCAGCGCGGCGCTGCCCCTGAGGAACGCGACCAGCAGCATCGATACCAGGGCCAGCGCAACGAAGAAGATGACGCTGCCATCGACGAGCGGCCGGCGAATGACCTTGCGATCCTGCTGCGTTTCGGCTGACGGCATGGCGATCCGAAGCTCGGGCCCGGGCAAGCGGCGCCAGGCAAGCATGAGTGGGGCCTGCCTCAGTGCCACATTTGCCCAGCCGCTGTCTCGCGCCGCCTCGCGCACCAGTCCTGCAGTCCCGGCATTCCACCGCACCCGATTGTGCAGCGCGGCGATCCTCGCCTAAGCTTGCCGCCGAAGGGACCTTCAACTTCTCGAGGAGGTTTGCTTGCCGCGCGTCGCTGCCCGTATCTTGCTTGCGTTTGTGCTCGTGCTGGCTCTGGCCGCCGTGATGCCCGGCGCCGGCCGCGCAGCGGCGCCCGATCGCTGCCTCGCCCTGTCGCGCGCGCCGCAGCCGAACCTGCAGCACGCCCGGTTCGTCCCGGCCCAGCTCCAGGGCACGGAAGTGCGCATCACGTTTCTAGGACATTCGACATTCCTGATCGAGAGCGCCAAGGGCGTGCGCATCGCGACCGACTACAATGACTACTACCGGCCGCCGTTCGCGCCCGAGATCGTGACCATGAACCGGGCGCACGACACCCACTTCACCAACCACCCGGATCCGGGCATCAAGTACGTGCTGCGCGGCTGGAACCCCGATGGCGGGCCAGCCCAGCATGACATCACGCTCGATGACGTGCGCGTACGCAATATCCCGACCAATATCCGCGACTACCAGGGCGGCACGTCGATCTACGGCAACTCGATCTTCGTGTTCGAGCTCGCCGGCCTGTGCATCGCCCACCTTGGCCACCTGCATCACACCCTGACGGTGCAGCAGCTGGCGCAGCTCGGGCAGATGGATGTCGTGCTGGTGCCTGTCGACGGCAGCTACACCATGGACCTCGACGGGATGATCGAAGTCCTGAAGGCGATCAAGGCGCCGCTGATGATCCCGATGCACTACTTCTCGAGCTATACCCTCGAACGCTTCCTGACCCGCATTCGCGGGGCGTTCGAGGTCGAGGAAAGCGCGCTGCCGACGCTTGTGGTGAGCCGGGCCAGCCTGCCGGCACAACAGAAGGTTCTGGTGCTGCCCGGCAGGTGAGCCGAGTCACCGTGGAGGCGGCGTGCGAGGCCGGTCAGCGATAGCGCTTCTGCGGCGGCCGCGACGATCCCCCAGGAGGCGGCGCCGAGCGAACGTCCTTGTGGCGGAAATTGATCCGACCCTTGGTCAGATCGTACGGCGTCATCTCGACCGTGACCTTGTCGCCGGCGAGGATGCGAATGCGATTCTTCTTCATGCGGCCGGAGGTATAGGCGATGACCTCGTGACCATTGTCGAGCATGACGCGGCAGCGAGCGTCTGGCAGCACCTCGCTCACCACGCCTTCGAATTCCAGAACTTCTTCCTTGGCCATTGGGCTTCCTTCGCGCTGGATGCCTGCAAAAACGCCTGCAGCGGGCAGACGTCAAGCCTGCCCGCAGCGATTTTCAGGATCATCCACGATCGAATAGGGTCAGAGCGCGCGCAGGTTGACTGCCGACGACTTGCCGTTGCGCCCGCGCTCAAGATCGTAAGACAGCTTCTGGCCCTCGCGAAGACCCGTCATGTTGGCCCGCTCAACCGCCGAAATGTGAACGAAGACGTCGGCCCCGCCCTCGTCTGGTTGAATGAACCCGTAACCCTTTTGCCCGTTGAACCACTTCACAGTGCCAGTCGCCATCTTCAGTCCTCTTGCAGTACGCCGGCCCACGCAGAATTGCCGTGGGTCGTCAAATCACACGATGGACGGTCCAGGTGGCTGGTAGAGCCTTGCCGTAGAGTGCACCCAGGTAATTCGACAGCTCCTATATGATCTAGGCGCGGCGAATTGGCAACAGAAAAACTGCAAAATTCGGGAAGCTGTCACTCAAATCTGCGACTTTCCGTCCTAGTGCTTGATGAGCTAACATGTGAGTTTGCGATCGCGTAGTCGTCATCGAGTGGAAACTCTTTTGCGGCCAAATCGGCCGATCGGACGGGGCGACGCCGGGGGGATTTGCCGGAAATCTGCGAAAGCGTTCGACCGCCCGGTCGCGCGGTTGGCCGACGTACGAATCGTCGAGCAAGCGACAGTCTGGCCACTGGTGGCCACCAGATGAAACGAGCTGAAGGGAGCTCAGCGACATGGCGGATAGGGTCGATGCCGGTGGACTGCTCGTCGAGCGCGTGCTGTGGGATTTCATCACCGCCGAGGTGTTGCCGGGCACCGGCATCGACGGGCCCCGGTTCTGGGCCGGACTGGGCGCCGCGGTGCAGGAGCTCACGCCGCGCAATCGCGCCCTGCTTTCCAGGCGCGATGACTTGCAGGCCAGGATCGACCACTGGCATCGCGACCACCGGGATCGGCCGCTCGACCTCGCAGCCTACAAGAGCTTTCTGATCGAGATCGGCTACCTGCTGCCGGAAGGACCCGACTTCACCGTCGACACCGCCAACGTCGATCCCGAGATCGCGGCGACCGCCGGACCGCAGCTCGTGGTGCCGGTGATGAACGCCCGCTACGCGCTCAACGCCGCCAACGCCCGCTGGGGCTCGCTTTACGATGCCCTCTACGGCACCGACGCGATCCCCGAGGACGACGGCGCCGGCCGCGGCGGCTCGTACAATGCGGCGCGCGGTGCCCTCGTCATCCGCTACGCCCGCGACCTGCTCGATCAGATCGCGCCGTTGAAATCCGGATCCCATCGCGACGCCGCATTGTACGTTGTCGCCCACGGCGCCCTCGTCGTGACATTGAAGGACGGCAGCGAGACCGGCCTGCAGGACGTCGCCAAGTTCAAGGGACACAAGGGCGCCGCGGCGGCCCCTGGCGCAATCCTGCTGGTCAACAATGGCCTCCACGTCGAGATCCGCTTCGACAAGCAGCACCCGATCGGCAGTCACGATCTGGCAGGCGTCTGCGACGTCGTGCTGGAAGCTGCCCTCACCACGATCATGGACCTCGAGGATTCGATCGCCGCGGTCGATGCGGAAGACAAGGTCGCCGCCTATCGCAACTGGCTCGGCCTGATGCAGGGCACGCTCACGGACACCTTCCAGAAGGCCGGCGCGACCGTCACCCGCCACCTCAATCCCGACCGTACCTATGCCGCCGTCGACGGCACGGTGCTGACGCTGCCCGGCCGGTCGGTCATGCTGATCCGCAACGTCGGTCATCTGATGACCGACGACAGCGTGCTCGACCGCAACGGCCGGCCGATCCCGGAAGGCATCCTCGATGGCTTCGTCACGGCGCTGATTGCCATGCATGACCTCGCCCGCCGCAAGAACAGCCGCACCGGCTCGATCTACATCGTCAAGCCGAAGATGCACGGGCCGGACGAGGTCGCGTTCGCGAGCGACCTGTTCGCCCGCATCGAGACGACACTCGGCCTCGCGCCCAACACCCTCAAGATCGGCATCATGGACGAGGAGCGCCGCACCACGGTGAACCTCAAGGAATGCATCCGCGCCGCCCGATCGCGCGTGTTCTTCATCAACACCGGCTTCCTCGACCGCACTGGCGATGAAATCCACACCGCGATGGAAGCCGGTCCGATGATCCGCAAGGCCCAGATGCGGGGCGAGCGCTGGATCAGGGCCTACGAGGACTGGAACGTGGATATCGGCCTCGCCTGCGGCCTGCCCGGTCGTGCCCAGATCGGCAAGGGCATGTGGGCGATGCCGGACCTGATGGCGGCGATGCTGGAGCAGAAGATCGCCCACCCGTCCGCCGGCGCGAGCACGGCCTGGGTACCTTCGCCCACCGCCGCCACCTTGCACGCGATCCATTACCACAAGGTCGACGTCAGGCACCGTCAGGCGGAGCTGCGCGGCCGGGCACGGGCGTCGCTCGACGACATTCTGTCGGTGCCGGTGGCGACGGGGCGCAACTGGCGGCCCGAGGAGATCCAGCAGGAGCTCGACAACAATGCCCAGGGCATTCTCGGCTACGTCGTGCGCTGGATCGACCAGGGCATCGGCTGCTCCAAGGTGCCCGACATCAACAACGTCGGCCTGATGGAGGATCGCGCCACCTTGCGGATTTCCGCCCAGCACATGGCGAACTGGCTGCGACACGGGGTCGTCAGCGAGGCGCAGGTGATGGAGACGATGCGGCGGATGGCAGCAGTCGTCGATCGCCAGAATGCCGGCGACCCGCATTATCACGCGATGGCGCCGGCCTGCGACGGCATCGCCTTCAGAACCGCCTGCGATCTGGTGCTGCAAGGCAAGGATCAGCCGAACGGTTATACCGAGCCGCTGCTGCACGAGCGCCGCCGGCAGCGCAAGGCGATGGGCTGACGCCGAGCGCGGCGGCTGAAACCCAGGCCGCCGCAGCAGCCGTTCCAGCGATCAAAGCTGGCCGGCTCCGTGACATTGTCACATACCGCGCGCCGCCACTCGGCTAGCATTGCATTCGGGAAGGTTGCTTCGAGCCTGCTCGGGGCCGAGGCGGCCCTCGCGACTGGAGCATCCGCGCTCTTGTCGCTCGAACCCGAAGGAGGAGCAAATGACCTGCAATGTCGGCGGCCTCGACCGTGTCCTGCGCGCCATCGTCGGCCTCGTCCTGATCAGTCTCGTCTTCGTCGGGCCGCAGACCGCCTGGGGCTGGATCGGCCTGCTGCCGCTCGCGACGGCAATTCTCGGCTGGTGCCCGCCCTATGCCCTGCTCGGCATCAACACCTGCGCCGGCAAGCCGGCCAAGCCGTGAATCGTCGGGCTTGAATCATCCGCGACGACCGCGACCCGCCGCCGAGAACCGCGGCGGGGCCGCGAATGCGTCGAACACTGAAGGACTGGAATATGCTAAATCCAACCCGGAAGGCATGGTCGCCCTATGTGGCGGGTGCGATCATCGGTCTGCTGCAGATCCCGACGTTCCTGCTGATGGATACGGCACTCGGCGCCTCGTCGTCGTTCGTGACGGTCGCGGCGCACCTGGCATCGCTGTTCGATGCCCATATCGCCGAGGCCAAGTATCTCGCGTCGCACATGTGGGGCGCCAAGAACTGGTGGCAGGTGGCAGTGGTCGGCGGCATCGCCGTCGGCGCGTTCCTGTCGATGCGCCTGTCGGGGGCACGTCGCCAAACGATATCGCCGGTGTGGGAACGCGCGATCGGCATCAAGACGCTGGCGGGCCGCGCACCGCTCGCGTTCGCCGCCGGCTTTCTGATGCTGTTCGGCGCTCGCATCGCCGGCGGCTGCACTTCGGGCCACGGCATCTCCGGCATGGCGCAGCTCTCGGCCGGATCGACCCTGGCGGTCGCCGCGATGTTCGCCGGCGGCATTCTCGCCGCCACCCTGATGAAGCGCGTCTGAGCCTGAGGAGCGCAACCATGTCGGTCTTCAATGCAATCCTGATCGGTCTTGCCACCGGTATCGCGTTCGGCTTCGCGCTCGAAAAGTCGCGGGTATTCGAGCCGGGCGTCATCGTCGGCCAGATGCAGCTCAGGAATTTCCTGATGCTCAAGATCTTCCTCGCCGCCGTGATCACCGGGCTCGTCGTGCTGGCGGTCCTGAACGGCATGTTCGGCGTGAAGCTCAGCCTGAAGCCGCTGCTGTTGCAGGCCGATCTGATCGGCGGCCTCGTGCTCGGCATCGGCATCGCACTGGCGGGAGCCTGCCCTGGCACCTCGCTCGCCCAGATCGGAGCCGGCTACAGAGATGCCTGGTTCGTGGTGCTCGGCGGCGTTGCCGGCGCGATGAGCTATGGCTATCTCGACGCCCCGATCACCGCCTATTTCGCCGAGAAGGGGCCAAAGGTCGGCTTCGATCAACTGCTGGGACAGCCGTTCTGGGTGGTGGCACTCGCTTTCGCCGCCGTTCTGGTGGTGGTGTTGATAATCATCGAGAAGCTGCAACCGTGGCACCAGGAGATCGGCGAGGACTTCGACGGTCTCTCGCGGGCGGCGCCCGGGCCGGGAAGGGCGACCGAGCCGAGGCGGGCCTGACCACCGGCGCCGTGTCTGCATCCCAAATGAAAACGGGACCGCTCGCAAGGGCGGTCCCGTTCGTCTGCTCGCTGCCGCCGGCGCGGATTGCAGTCGCCGGCCCTACTTCTCGGACATCAGCGACGTGACATTGCGGATCGACACGTAGCGGTTGGCGCGCTCCGGTCCCTGCGTGTTGATCTTCAGGTACTGCTCGCCGTAGCCCTGGGTGACGAGATTCTCCGGCGGGATGCCGAACTGCTCCGTCAGGATCTGCGCCACCGACTGCGCACGCCGATCGGACAGGCTCAGATTGTCGACGTCGGATCCGACCGCATCGGTGTGGCCTTCGATCATGACCACTGAATCCGGATTGGCGTTGATCACCCGGCTTATGGCTCGCGCCAGGCGCTCCAATTTGCCGAACTGATCGGGCCCGACCTCGAACGAGCCGAAGTCGAAGTTGATCGAGTTGAGGTCGATGCGCCGCACACGCTCGCGCAGTTCATGGCTGCCGCGAACCTCCTCGAGCGAGTAGACACGATCCAGCCGCTCGACCGGCGGCGCGATCAGCGTATCGTAGAGGTCGTCGTCCGACACGCGATCGTAGTCGACGATGTAGCGCTCGCGCGGAATGGTCACGACCGGCGGCCGCAGGTTGAGCGCGATGATCGTACCGACCGCGCCGATTCCGACCGCGATGCCGGCATTGCGCCAGAAGTTGCGATTATCGATGATGATGTACTCGCGACCGTCAGGACCGCGACGGTAGCGGCGCAGCAGGCGGCCGTTCCGATCGACCTCGGTTATCACCCGGAAGCCATCGGACCGTATGTAGTAGGTCTCGGTTATGCCGTTGGGGCGCCGGAACGTGTGCGCGTTATTCAGCCGCCGGAAGCGCTCGGCCTCGTCGTGGCGGATGATGACCCGGTTGTCCTGCTTGATGATGATCCGGTTACCCGACTCCTGGATCACGGTACGGCGGCCACCACCCTCCACCCGCGTCGACCGCGACTTCTGCAGCTGGTCGAACGATGGCGGTGGAGTGCTGGCCTTGGAAGACGGCAGGAACTGCTTGGCAACGGCCGGATTGACCGGCACGACGGGTGTCACAGTGCCGCCCACGGGACCTTTCGGCGGCACGAAGGGTGTCACAGTGCCGCCCACCGGACCTTTCGGCGGCACGAAGGGTGCCACCTTGACGCCCTCGGGACCTTTCGGCGGCAAGACGGGTGTCACATTGACGCCCACCGGACCTTTCGGCGGAATCACCGGTGGTAACCTTGAGGTTCTCCGGCGGCTTCGGCGGCACGAAGGGTGCCACTTTGGTCGACGCCGGCGGCACGATCCTCTTTTCGAGAAACGGCGACTTCTTCTCCGGCTGCACCGGACTTCCCACTGTCGGTTGTTTCTGCGGAACCTGCTGCTGGCCGCGCCGGCCCTCGGGCGGACGCTGGCTTGGGGTCTGTCCCTGTGGGTTCGCTTTCTTGGCCCGCTCTTCGGCCTCGCGCTTCTTCTTCGCCGCCTCTTCCGGCGATTGTGCCTGCGCGAGCTCGATCCGACGCTCGGCCTGCGGCTGATCAGCCGCCTTGCCGGCCGTCGCCGCCACCAGCGGGATGGTCATTACGACGCGGGAAATCGCCATCAGTCTTCGAGCGGTCATTTGCCGGATATCCATTCCTCGTGGGGCCAGGCACGAAATGTGCACTAATTGAGCGCCTTGATACAGCGTCTATCGGATCTCGGTCCCGAGCTAGATTCGATTTGCGGCGGCGCGAAGGCTTTTTCGCGCCGCCACGAGCGGGACGCAAACGGGTCTCAGCTCTTCTTCTTGGCGGCAGCCGAAGCCTCGCGCTCGTCGACCGCGGCCTTGCAGTCCGCCGATAGCTGCGCCTTGTGGCTGGTGAGGCAGGCGCGGATCTTGCTGCGCTGCTCTTTCATCTGCTCGGGCGTGGCGCCGGCGATCGGCTTGATATCGCCGCAGTGCTTGGTGAGATCGGCGGCGCAGGCGGCGCGGAACTTGCCGCGATCACCGTGATCCTGCTTGGCCGGAGCGGCAGCGGTCGCCGGCGCGGCGGGTGCCGGCTGGGTCGCGGTTTGAGCATTCGCGGTGCCCATCGAGACCAGCGCGAGCAGGCCGGCGAGCAGAGCAGTCTTGGTCATTGGTGAAACCTCCACATGTATGTTGAAGCCGTCATGGCTCCACATCACGACTGACCCTATCGGGGCGCGCCTGAACCTAGTCCCACGCAGGCTGTTATCTGCCGTTCATCGAGTGGGCCTCACTCGACCTTGAGCCTCTGGCCCAACCGGCCGGCAAGATCGTGGATGTATTGCCAGGCGACGCGGCCCGACCTGCCGCCGCGGGTGATGCTCCACTCGAGCGCGTCGCGCACCAACTCTTCGTCCGCAATCTTGAGCTTGTGGTAGGCGGCATAGCCGCGGATCATCTCGAGGTAGTCGTCCTGCGTGCCGTTGTGAAAGCCGAGCCACAGCCCGAAGCGGTCCGACAGCGACACCTTCTCCTCGATTGCCTCTGACGGATTGATGGCGGTCGAGCGCTCGTTGTCGACCATGTCGCGCGGCATCAGGTGGCGACGGTTGGAGGTGGCGTAGAAAACGACGTTGCCCGGCCGCCCCTCGATGCCGCCTTCGAGCACCGCCTTCAGCGACTTGTACGAGGTATCGTCGCGATCGAACGACAGGTCGTCGCAGAACACGATGAACCGGTGCCGGCTGCCGCGAATGTGGCCGAGGCAGCGCGGCAGGCTGTCGATATCCTCGCGATGGATCTCGACGAGCTTCAGCCCATAGGCCGCTTTGCTCTTCGCCAATGCCCGTCCCGTCTCCGCATGCGCCGCCTTGACCAGCGACGACTTGCCCATGCCGCGCGCGCCCCACAGCAGCGCATTGTTCGCCGGCAGCCCTTCCGCGAACCGGCGGGTATTGTCGAGCAGCTGGTCGGCGGCGCGCTCGATGCCCTTGAGCAGGCCGAGCGGCACCCGGTTGATCTCACGCACCGGCTGGAAGCCCTCCGGCGACGCGGTCCACACGAACGCCTCCGCATCGTCGAATTCGGGCGCGGCTGGAACCGCTGGCGCCAGCCGCTCGAGCGCCGCCGCGATCCGGGCCAGCAATTCTGCGTTCAATGTCGGTGTCATCGTCTCTCTCGCGCCTTCCCGGCCCACGGCTGCAACCGGCGGCTGCTATAGCTCGCCGTGGCGGTCGCGTCACGCCCGCCATTCGCGCCGTCGTCGCCCGCGTCCCTGGTTAACCACGCCTTAAGCACGTTTCGTCACTGTACGTCCCCGGATTGGCCATGATCCCCGGCCAGGATGTGTTGCGTACGGGAGGCGTTGCGTGATCGAGCAAGTTTGGCTGCGCCGGAGCCGTCGCGGCGCCGTAGGGCTGGTAATCGGCGCCGCATTCGCGATTGTCGCCTGCTCGCGCAGCTCCACCGGGCCTGGACCGTCGGCGGAGAGCCGCATCGATCCCAGGACCGGCACCTCGGCGAGCCCCCGCCTTTATGGGGAAGGCCAGCCGATCCCCAAGGGTGGCGGCACCTACAAGCTCGGATCTCCCTATCGGATCGGCACCCGCTGGTACGTGCCGGCCGAGGAGCCGGGCTATGACAAGGTCGGCCTCGCCTCCTGGTACGGCAGCGATTTCCACGGCCGCAAAACCTCCAACGGCGAAGTCTTCGACATGAATGCGCTGACCGCCGCGCATCCGACGCTGCCGCTGCCGTCCTACGCCTACGTCACCAACCTGTCGAACAACCGCACCATTCTCGTGCGCATCAACGATCGCGGCCCCTACGCCAACGACCGCATCGTCGACCTGTCGCGCCGATCGGCCCGCGAGCTCGGCTTCGAGTTGCATGGCCTGACGCGGGTCCGCGTCAAGTACGCCGGCCGCGCGCCGCTCAACGGCAACGACATCCACGAGCAGCGCTTCCTTGCCGGCATGCGGCGCGGACCGATCGCGGCCGCTCCTTCGGCGCCATATGTGCAAACGGCCGAGCGCGCCTACCCGGCGCCGTCACAATCCGCGGCGTCGCAGATCCCGTCCGGGCTCACCTGGCGGCGGTGATCCGCCATGTCCGGCGGCATCGCTTCGGGGCAAGGGAAGCAACCGGCCTTCATCGGCTCGCCACGGCAATGCCGGAACCGATGAGCATGACGCCGGTGGTCTGGTTGAGGCGCCTGGCGGTATGCGTCGAGGCCAGCAGCCGACGCGCGCGCTCGACCATCAGCATGTAGCCGCTGTACACCGCGAACGAAACGACGACGACGACCGACATGAGAATTGCAAAGTCTTTCGGCGTCGTCTGCGATAAATCGAGGAACGTCGGCAGCAGCGCGCCATAGAACAGGATCGGCTTCGGGTTGCCGAGGGTCACGACGAGGCCGAGCCCGAGATCCTTCCACAGCGCGCCCGACCGGTCGGCGGCGACATCGATCCGCGCCCCCGCCGAGCGGACCGCCTGCACTCCGAGCCAGACCAGATAAGCCGCGCCGGCATACTTCACCACCTGGAACATCGGTCCCATCGTGCTGGCAATGGCGGCGAGACCGATCATCGCGACGCCGAGAAAGATCGCGTCGCCGATGACGAGGCCGGCGGTCACGGCGAGGCCCGATGGCAGACCACCACCAAGCGATCGGGACAGGATCGCCACGAGCCCCGGTCCGGGAGACAGCGCCAGCAGGAAGAATGCGGCCGCGAATGCAGCAGTCATCTCGAGGGTCATGATCAATCCTTTTGCGATCGCGCGATTGTCGTGGATGATACCGGCCGACGGGAGCCGACGGAAGCCTTCGGCGATCGCGCAGTCCGCCGAAGCCGTCGCGATGAATGCCTGAGCATCAGGGAGCAGCGAGACGCCCATCAGGGCCCATGACCGAAAACTCGAGCACAGGAGACAGCACCATGCCCACGATCACCACCAAGGACGGCACCGAGATCTTCTACAAGGACTGGGGCAAGGGGCAGCCGATCGTGTTCCATCACGGCTGGCCGCTCAGCGCCGACGACTGGGACAACCAGATGCTGTTCTTCCTCGACAAGGGCTTTCGCGTGATCGCCCACGACCGTCGCGGCCACGGCCGCTCGACGCAGACCGCGACCGGCAACGAGATGGATACCTATGCCGACGACGTGGCCGCGCTGGCGGCCGCGCTCGACCTCAAGAATGCGGTGCACATCGGCCATTCGACCGGTGGCGGCGAGGTCGCCCGCTATCTGGGGCGGCACGGGAGCGCCCGTGTCGCCAAGGCGGTGCTGATCGGCGCGGTGCCGCCGATCATGGTCAAGTCGGCCAGCAATCCCGGCGGCCTGCCGATCGAGGTCTTCGACGGATTCCGCGCGCAGGTCGCCGTCAACCGCGCGCAGTTCTACCGGGAAGTCCCCACGCCGTTCTACGGCTACAACCGCGACGGCGCGAAGATCTCCGAAGGCATCAAGGAGAACTGGTGGCGCCAGGGCATGATGGGCGGCATCAAGGCGCAGTACGATTGCATCAAGGCCTTCTCCGAGACCGACTTCACCGGCGACCTGAAGAAGATCGAGGTGCCCGTCCTCGTCATGCACGGCGACGACGATCAGATCGTGCCGATCGCGGATTCCGCGCTGCTTTCGGCGAAGCTCCTGAAGCGCGGCACGCTCAAGGTCTACAAGGGACTGTCGCACGGCATGTGCGCCACCCACCCGGAGATCATCAATGCGGACCTGCTCGCCTTCGTCCGCGGTTGATGGCGCTGGCAGGCGCCGGCAGACCCAGCCCGCGCGGGCAGACCTGCCGGCCCGCCGCCCTCAACCCGCGGTCCAGCCCATCACCGCCTTGGTCTCGAGGTATTCGTCGAAGCCGAAGCGCCCCCACTCGCGTCCGTTGCCGGACTGCTTGTAGCCGCCGAACGGGGCTTTCGGATCGGCGGCGGCGCCGTTGATGTGCACCATGCCGGCGCGCAACTGCCGGGCGATCCGCTTCGCCCGCTCAGGGTCGCCCGACTGCACGTAGGCGGCAAGGCCCAGATCGCTGTCATTGGCGATGCGAACCGCGTCGGCCTCGTCCTTGAACGGGATGATCGCGAGCACCGGCCCGAAGATCTCCTCGCGCGCGATGGTCATGGCGTTGTCGACGCTGGTGAACACCGTCGGCTTGACATAGTAGCCTTTGTCGAGCCCGGCCGGACGCCCGGCGCCGCCGGTCGCGACCTCGGCGCCCTCCTTGATGCCGGCGGCAATCAGGCCCTGGATCTTGTCCCACTGCGTCTTCGACACGACCGGGCCGATCTCGGTCTCCGGCGCGGTCGGATTGCCGACCTTCATCTTCTCGGCAGCAGCCTTGGCGAGCGCCGTCGCCTCACCGAGCTTCGATGCCGGCACCAGCATCCGCGTCGGCGCATTGCACGACTGGCCGGAGTTGCGCATCACCGCCTGCACGCCCTGCGTCACGGCGCGGGCGAGATCGGCATCGTCGAGAATGATGTTGGCCGATTTGCCGCCGAGCTCCTGGCCGACCCGCTTCACGGTCGGCGCCGCCCGGATCGCGACTTCGATGCCGGCCCGCGTCGAGCCGGTGAACGAGATCACGTCGATGCCTGGATGCGCCGCCATCGCCGCGCCGACGCCCGGACCGTCGCCATTGACGAGGTTGAACACGCCCTTCGGCACGCCTGCCTCGTCGAGAATCTCGGCCAGCAGCAGCGCCGAGTAGGGCGCCACCTCGGAAGGCTTGAGCACCATGGTGCAGCCGGCGGCGAGCGCCGGCGCGATCTTGCAGGCGATCTGGTTCGCCGGCCAGTTCCAAGGCGTGATCATGCCGGCGACGCCGATCGGCTCGCGGACGACCTGGGTCGAGCCGATGCTCTCCTCGAATGGGAACGTCTTCAGGATGTCGATGGCGGTGCGGAAATGTCCCATGCCGGCGCCGGCCTGGAACTTGGTGGCGAAAACGAGCGGCGCACCCATCTCCTCCGAGATCGCGGCGCCCATCTCGTTGAAGCGGCGCTTGTAGACGTCGACGATACGGGCGAGCAACGCGATGCGCTCCTCCCGCGAGGTCGCGGAATAGGCGGGAAACGCTGCCCGCGCAGCCTTGACGGCGCGGTCGACGTCGGCGGCCGAGCCGATCGCCACCCGGCCGATCACGGCCTCCGTCGCCGGATTGACGACATCGATCGAGCGCGCCTCGACCGGGGCCACCCAGGCGCCATCGATATAGAACTTGTCGGCATGGATCTTGGACATGGCAGTTTGCCTCCGCGTCGGTCATCGGTTGGTTGCCGACCTTATGGCAGCAACCGACCGCTTTCCACCAGCGCCATCGCGCTTCAGCGCTTTGGATTTGAAGGCCGTTGCCGCGGTTTTGGCGCTTGCCTGCGCGACGTCTTGGCGACAGCCGCCGCCTGGCCGCTGGCCACCGCCCGACGGCCCCACTGCAGCAACTCTTCCGGATCGTCAAATAGCCGCTCGGGCATGCGCCAGTACGACATGATCGCCTTGGTGCCGGTCGTCGTGTCGTAGGAGAAGGCCGCCATTCCCTCGGCCTGGAACAACGGGATGCTCTCGGCATCGGCCTTCAGATAGAGCACATCGTCGTCGAGCAGGCCGAAGATCAGCCCGTCGCAATAGATGCCGGCGCCGCCGAACATGCGCCGAACCGTGATATGTCCCAGTGGCGCGAGCGCCTCGGCCAGGAATTCGATGGTGCCGGCGCTGTTTGCCATTCGCCGCCCGCCCCTCCTGCGGCCCGATGTCTCAGACCGGCTCGAGACGGTCCCTGGCGACCGGCGTGAGGTTGACGCTCTCGCCGCAGCCGCAGGCGCTGATCTGGTTGGGGTTGTTGAACACGAACTCGGACTTGAGCTTGTCGACCCGGTAGTCCATCTCGGTGCCGAGCAGGTACATCAGCGCCTTCGGGTCGATCAGCACCCGCGCGCCCTTATCCTCTACCACCTCGTCGAAGCGGTCCTGAGTCGCAGCCCACTCCATGGTGTATTCCATGCCGGCGCAGCCGCCCTTCTTGACGCCGATCCGCAGTCCGACGACGTCCGGCCTTGACGCCATGATCGCCTTGACGCGGGCGGCAGCGGCCTCGGACAGGGTCATCACCTTCGGGCGCGGGCGTGTTGTGGCAGCTGACATAGGGCTTCCATCGATTCTGAGCGTTCAGCCGATTAATATAGCGCGGCCGTAGGAATTTGCGAGGGGTATGCCGGCGTTAGCCACCGTCCGTGGCGACAGGGTTGCACGAGGCGCAAGGGGTCGCTATTGGCTTGGCGATCCAGCGAGGAAGACGCCGTTTCATGTGGGGGAGCGCGCCGGTAGGCGAGTCTGTGGGGGGCGCGGAGCAGGCAGCCGTCGCGAGCCGGTCGGCGGCGATGTCATTGCGCGCGCTCGCCGTGGCGATCGGCATCGCGTGGTCGGTCGCGTTCGTCCTGGTCGGCCTGCGCTACGATCTGCAGATGTACGGTGACGGCTCGATCTTCGCCTATGCGGTCGCGGCCCAGGATGCCTGGGCGTTCCACTGGCACAACATATCGGGCCGCGTGTTCGTCTACCTGTTGGCCCATTTGCCGGCCGAGATCTATGTCGGCCTGACCGGAGACGCGCGCGGCGGCATCGGCCTGCACGGTCTGCTGTTCTTCTCCGCCCCGCTGGCGGGATTGGCGCTGACCTATGCCGCGGACCGCTCCAAGGGCCGGCTCATCTTCGTCTATGCCTGCCTGTCGACGGCATGTCTCTGCCCGTTCGTGTTCGGATTCCCGACCGAGATGTGGGTTGCCCATGCCGTATTCTGGCCGACGCTGGCCATCAGCCATTATGCCCGCGACGGCAGGGCCGGCTACGTGGCTATTGCCGGCGGTTTCACCGCGCTGGTGCTGACCCATGGCGGCGGCGTGATCCTCGCCGCGACCATCCTGGCATCCACCGCCTTGCGCGGACTGCGCGGACCGGTGCTGCGGCGAACGGCCGGCGCATTCATGATCGCGATGGCAGTCTGGGCACTGATGCTGCTGACTTTCCGACCCGATCCCTACATTGCCAAGGTCATCACCACGGCGGCGTTCAGCTTCATCGACTTGCGCAATCTGCTTGCCCCGGCGGCGATACTGATGCTGGTCGCCGTGCTCGGCTTCGTGGCAGCCATCGATGATGGCGCATCATCTGGTGACGGCCCGGCATGCGCCGGTCGCCGCCTTCGCGCTGGTCATGGCCGGGCTCGCGGCCTACTGGCTCCGCTTCGATCACAGCCTGCTCGCTGACTACCGATATCCGCTGCGGACGGCACTACTGGTTGGAACACCGATTTTCGGCCTGCTGGCGGCGGCCTATGCGCTGCGTTCGGACGGCGACTTGCGCGTGCCGGGTCCGTTGCTGCCGCGGGCACTGGCAGCGCTCGAGCGGGCAGTCGCGCCCCGCCACTTGATCTGCGTGTTGCTCATCATATTGGCGGTGCATGTGATCGAGACGGCGAAATTCGTCGCCGCGTGGAACGACTATACGGGCGCCGTCCGCACGCTCGCCATGGGGCAGGCCGCCGATCCGGCGTTGGGTGACGCGCGCTTCGTCTCCTCTGATCGGATCGATGCCGCCAGGAACCGCCTGTCCTGGTCGTCCACCACGCACTTCCTGTCGGTGCTGGTGGCGCCCGCGCTCGCCCCGCTGCGCCTGGTCGTCAGTCCGGACCCGGGATACTGGTGGCTCAGCTGCAGGACGGCCAGCGCCAGCCAGCAATCCAGCCGCGCAGTTCCGCTCGAGAGCCGGCTGCTGATCCGGGCCTATGCCTGCGCTCAGTGATGTCGGCGCGACGGCCACATGCGCTGGAAGACCCCGTCCTTCAATACCAGCAGGTGAGCCAGCCCGGCGCAGGCATGCACCGCCGCCAGCGCGCCGAGCCCGATCGCGGCCCACCCGTGGTACCACAGGATCAGCCAGCCGTAGTCGTCGTTGCGGGCCATGATCGCCGGCAACTCCAGGCCGCCGAGCATGCTTAGCGTCCCGTCGGCGGACGCCCCGACCCACCCCAAAATCGGCACTGCGAGAAGCAGCAGATAGAGCACGGCATGGGTCGCCGCGGCGGCCTTGCGCTGCCATCGCCGCAATGTCGGCGCCGGTGATGGCGCACCGTGCCGAAAACGAACGGCAAGTCGCGCCACGACGAGCCACAATGTCGCGAAGCCGATGAGCTTGTGCGTGTCGTAGATCTTGACCGTGATCGCGTCGTAGTTGGTCTCGACGTAGCGCCTGACCATGTAGAGGCCCATCGGGATCATGATCACCACGGCGAGCGCAATGATCCAGTGCAGCGCCTTCTGCGACGCGCTGTAGCCGACTGGCCGCGCCGTCGTTTCCGCCATGGTGATCATCCCGCGATCTCGGCTCTAGGGTGACTACATCGCCCGTTCTGGCCGCCGATTGCCAGCATGACGTCCCGACTGCTCATTCGTTCGCGGGCGGGCTAGCTCTTGCCCTCGATCTCCTTGCGCAGCTTCTCCTCCTCGTACTGGATGAACCAGCCGATCATCTGTCGCCAAAGCGCCTCGCACAGGTCCGGCGAGACGCCCTTCTCGACGGCGAGCCCGCGCACCTTGTCGATCACCTGCTGGTTGCGCCACGGCACGTTGGCGGCGGCCTTCTCGGCGAGCTTGATCTGCCAGGCGCGCTCGACGTAGCCGAACCGCTCGGCAATCAATGCCACGAGGGCGTCATCGACGCGGTCGATCTCGGCGCGAACCTCGGTCATGGTGGGGCAGTCGGCGGGCAGGCGTGGCGGCATGGGCGCTTCTCCGAGCGGCAAGAGGGACGGCGAGGCAGGCCGCTCAGGGGTGTCGTTGCTCGCCCTGCCTCACCTGCATGGTTGTGGCTATACTCGCAACTCGCCGCATGTTGCAATTCGCCGGGCGCGGTCGCCGGAACCGGCGGAGCCGCTGCCGGCGCCGGGGCACGACGAGCCGCTATTGCCGAAGGGCGCATTTCTTCCGATCCGAGGTCGCTTGCATGGCACCAATCCAGCATACGTTCATTCAACGGCCGACGACCGAGCTTGCCACCGTGATCAAGGGGGCATTGGCCAGGCATCGCAGCGAGGACACGGCGATCGTCGTCGCCACGCAGATCGCCGAGGCGGCGCCGACGATGTTCGCCCAGCCGTCGGCGGCGTCCGCCCCGCCGATGTCGCGCGGCACCGGCTCGCCGACGATCATCGGTGCCGCGCCGGCGCCACCGGGTGGGCTGCGCCGCGCGGACCTCGCAACCACCATCCAGGGACCGCCGGCCGGCAACGGCGCCGCCGACAGGCCGGGCGAGCGGCCGATGATCCGCAAGTCGCTGCCGATCGGCTTCGTGATGCACCGCTACCGCATCGAGGCGGTGATCGGCGAGGGCGGCTTCGGGATCACCTATCGGGCGAGAGACGTCGTTATCGACCGCGAGGTCGCGATCAAGGAGCTGTTCGTCCGTGGCGCCTGCGTCCGCACCCACACCAATGAGGTGATCATCGGGCATCCGGAACGTAACGAGCGGCTGATGCAGTGGGCAAGCTACTACTTCTCCGAGGAGGCACGCATCACGTTCGCCATGCGGCACGAGTTGATCGTTCGCATCTACGATTTCTTCAAGACCAACAACACCGCCTATATCGTCTACGAGATGCTCGACGGCTCGGACCTGCAGGGCTGGTGCGAGGGCCAGCAAAGCAGGCTCGATCACGGCCAGGCGGTCGAGCTCGCCCGCGCCACTTGCGCGGCGCTGCGCCATGTCCACGCCCGCGGCTACCTCCACCGCGACATCAAGCCCGCCAACATCTTCATGACCGGCGACGGGCTGCGGCCGGTGCTGATCGACTTCGGCGCGGCTTCACAGCTCGGCTCGCCGACCGGTGGCGGCGAGATCATCGTCAGTCCCGGCTACGCACCCATCGAGCAGTACGATCCCGCTATCGCGGCCGACGAGCGGACCGACATCTACGCGCTGAGCGCAACCCTCTACTGGACGCTGACCGGCCGGACGCCGCCGGCCGCGCCCGATCGCGCCGCCCGCGACGAGTTGGTGCCTCCCGGCAAGCTGGTCGATCCGAGCTTCCGCTATGGCGAGCGGCTCTACCGGGTGATCGAGCAGGGCCTCAGCGTGCGCCGCGAGGACCGCTACCCGAACGTCGACGCGTTCCTCGACGACCTGTTCCCCAAGCTGACCCTGCAGTCGAGCGGGTACGTGTCCGAGCCGCGTGGCCCGAAGGTGTTCGTATCCTACCGCCGCGAGGACAGTGCCCACTTCTCCGGCCGCCTGCTCGATTTCCTCGAGCTGCGCTATGGCTCTGACGCGGTGTTCTTCGATGTCCAGTCGATCCCCGCCGGGACCGATTTCTGGGACCACATCAAGGAGGTGCTCGGCCAGTGCGCGGTGGTGCTGATCGTCATCGGGCCGCGCTGGCTCGAGCTGTTGCGCGATCGCCGGAAGCGCTGGTACCAGCTGAGCGGCAAAGACGACTACGTGGCGATGGAGATCGCCGCTGCGCTCGAGATGCGGATCCCGATCGTGCCGGTGATGTTCGACAACGCCGCGATGCCGCGCGACGGCGACCTGCCGAAGCTGATGCGCCCGATCACCAAGCTCAATGCGGTCATGGTCGGCCAGGGTCACGCTTTCCGCTTCGGCGCCGACGGCATCGCCGACCAGATCGCTCGCATTCGCGGCCTGCGCGCCGCCGGCCAGGCGTGAGCGCTGCCGCTCTAGCTCGCCTTGGCGGATTTGTCCGCCAGCGGCCTGGCGGAACACTCCGCCGGCAGCACCTGCAGCTTGCCTTGCGCCTGCAGCCCCTTCATGCGCTGGCAATCGTCGCCGGTCGGCGCCGGCGCCCCATGATTGGTGACCGTCATCAGCCGGGTGGTCATCTGGGCATAGAGCGCTGGCCGCTGCGCTTTGAACTGGTCGAGCTCGTGCAGTGGCCAGTCGCTGACCGACACGTCGATGCGCAGGGGGCGGCCGAACGCCGACCGGCCGACACGGGAGGCACCGAAATGAAGGTATCCGACGTTGACCACCTCGCCCGGGCGGACGATGAAGGAGGCATAACTCGCACGGTAGGTCTGGGCATCGGCCTTGTCCATGACGGTGGTGGTGGCACGCTCGCTCTGACAGGCGTAGCCGATCACGTGGTGCTCGCCGGGATCGAGCTCGACCTCTGCCACCGGCACCGCGGCGAGCGAGCGCACGTTGGCGACCTTGATCACGGGTCCGCGGCGATAGGCGCCGTCGGACGGCGTTCCGAGCAGCACCGCCACGTTGAGGCAGTTGGAACTGGCAGCGCCAACCCGCATCAGCGCCACCGCTTTCTGCTTCTGCGCCAGCGCTGTCGTCGAGACCGCGTCGTCCACCTTGGACGTCTGCGCGCAGCCGGCGAGCAGGATGCCCAACAACGGTATCATACCGGTTACGACCCTACGCATCACCGGCCCTGCCCATTGCGCCACGGCGCCGAGACTGCAGCAGATGGCGCGTTCGCGGACCTGGGAGATCGCCTGGGAGGGCTCAGCGCCGGTAGATTGGCACAAAAGTGGTGCGCGGCCCTGCCTGCGGGAGCAATTCGGCGGAAAAGTTGTAGCTTTCCCCGGACTTCGTGGTCATCAGCCTGGTCTTGGCCTGGGCGTGAAGCTTTGGCACCTGCGCCTTCAAGACGTCGAGGATTTTCGTATCCATCGCGACCACTTGCACCGCAGCATCGCCCTGTCCGTCGCCGAGCCGGCTGATGACGATGTGGCCGAGATTGACGATCTCGCCCGCGGCCACGCTGAAGCTGCCCATCGACTTCAGCGGGTCACCTATCAGCGCGGAACCATTGTGAGTGCCGACATTGACAAAGCGATATCCCTGGACACATGCCACCACGCCGAGGTGATACGTTCCCTCGGGCAGTTCGATCTGAGCGAGATTGGTCTTCGCACCAATTAGCGAGTAGTGCTGAAACTTCTTGAACGTCCCATTCGGCCCCTCGGTCGCCAGGTGGATTGCACCGGCGCCGCAACCGACGCCCTCGACATCCACAGCGAGCAGCACGACGCCTCTCTTCTCCGATGCGAGCTGCCGCGGACGCACGGTATCGTCGAGCGCCATCTTTGCTCCGCAGGCCGACAGAGACAACACCAATCCCAGCGCCAGCAGCAGGCGCGACAGGCTGAGCAACGGCCATTGCGTTCGATACGACATGATCTCCCCGGCACGCTCAGCCAGTGCCAATGGCCAAGCCTTTGCGCTTGGCGATGAGGCACGGATAGGGCTCCTTGGGGATCAGGACGATCCCTTTCGCCTGCTGCCGGTGCTCGATCAGGCAGGCCTTGACGTCCACGTCGGGGGGCGAGGCGATCGTCGGCACCATTGGCCGCTTGACGGCGGCCGCAGCCGACGCCGGCATGAACGTTGTCGCGGCCGCTATGGTCTCGAGGCCGGCCTGGTGTACAACCAGCACCGGGCGGCCCAGATTGATGTCGGCCGAGCGGAACGTATACATTTCGAGCCGTCCAATGTCGGCGATCTCGCCGGCTCGCACCTCGAAGACCGCGAGCGACGTGCCGATCGAGGAGGCACGGATGTTCGTCGTGTTATTGCCGAACTGGCAGCGCGCGGTCACGACAGCGTACTTCGCCGCTGGCAGGTCGACTTCCGTGATGCGCGAGGACGCAAACAGCATACCAAACGAGATATCGAACCGGCTAATCACGCCCGCTGGCGCAGGCCCTATTCGCTCGACGGTCACGCTGTTACAATTGCCTTCGCCGAACTGGGGATGGCCGACGATCACGCGGCCCTCGCCTGCTGCCATCCGCGCGGGCTTGACGGACGCAGTCGTCGGCGGTCCTGCGCCGCCAGCGTCGACCATATTCGCTCCGCAGCCTGCAAGCGTACCGGCGGTCACCGCAAGGACGCACGCCAGCAGCAGCCTGGATAAACGCTCGCGCATCGATTGCAGCCCATCACCGTTTGAGCCGCAAGCTAGTCGATCCAATCGTGCACAAACAATCGCTGCGCGTAGCACAGTTCAATTTTGTGGGGTCAACGCCCTTTTTGTGCCCGATCGGCCACGCCTCACGCCCACCACTTGGCCGGGATCCGGAAATGTCCGGCGGCGTCCTCGATCGCCTGGCCGGCGCGAAACAAGGTGCCCTCGTCGAACGGCTTGCCGATCAGCTGCAGGCCGAGCGGCGTGCCCTCGCTCGACAATCCGGCCGGCACCGAGATGCCAGGCAGTCCGGCCATGTTGACCGTCACCGTGAAGATGTCCTCGAGGTACATGGCGATCGGATCGCCGCTCTTCTCGCCGGCGGCGAACGCAGGCGACGGAGTGGTCGGCGTCAGCACGACGTCGACCTTGCCCCAGGCCTCGTCGAAGTCGCGTTTGATGAGTGTGCGCACTTTCTGCGCCTTGAGGTAATAGGCGTCGTAGTAGCCGGCCGACAGCACGTAGGTGCCGATCAGGATGCGGCGGCGCACCTCCTTGCCGAAGCCGGCGGCCCGCGTGTTCTCGTAGGTGTCGATGACGTCGCGGCCGGGCACGCGCAGGCCATAGCGCACGCCATCATAGCGGGCGAGGTTCGACGAGCACTCGGCGGGGGCGACGATATAGTAGGCAGGCAGCGCATACTTGGTGTGGGGCAGCGAGATGTCGTGGATGCTGGCGCCGGCCGCCTTCAGCCAGGCGATGCCCTGCTGCCAGAGCTTCTCGATCTCGGGCGACATGCCGTCGACCCGATACTCCTTCGGCACGCCGACGCGCAGCCCCTTGAGGCTCTTGCCGATCTCCGCCTCGTAGTCCGGCACCGGCGCGTCGACGCAGGTCGAATCCTTCGGATCCGGGCTCGCCATCGCCCCGAGCAGGATCGCGGCATCACGCGTCGTCTTGGCGATCGGCCCGGCCTGGTCGAGGGACGAGGCGAACGCGACGATGCCCCAGCGCGAGCAGCGGCCATAGGTCGGCTTGATGCCGACGGTGCCGGTCAGCGCCGCCGGCTGCCGGATCGATCCGCCGGTGTCGGTGGCGGTGGCGGCGAGGCACAGGTCGGCGGCCACGGCGGCGGACGAGCCACCCGACGAGCCGCCCGGCACCAGCGCCGCGTTCGAGCCCTTGCGCCGCCACGGATTGACGACGTTGCCGAAGCAGCTCGTCTCGTTCGACGAGCCCATCGCGAACTCGTCGTTGTTGAGCTTACCGAGCATCACCGCGCCGGCATCCCACAGGTTCTGCGTCACGGTCAACTCGTAGGTCGGCGTGAAATCATCGAGGATCTTCGAGCACGCGGTGGTGCGCACGCCCTTGGTGCAATAGAGGTCCTTGATGCCGAGCGGCAGGCCCTCGAGTGCACCTGCCTTGCCGGCGGCGATCCGCTTGTCGCTCCGCCGGGCCTGGGCCAGCGCGTGCTCGGGCGTCGGCAGCACATAGGCGTTGAGCGCGCGATTGCCGGCGCTGATCGCCGCATTGAAGGCTTCGGTCAGCTCGACGGCGGTGAACTGTTTTTTCCTCAGCCCGTCGCGAGCCTCGGCCAGCGTCAGCCTCGTTAGTTCGGTTTTCGACATCTTCTTCACGCGATCTCTTTGGTCATGAACAGGCTCAACGGATCGGCCTTGTAGTTGGCGAACGGCGGGCAGTCCATGTAGCCGGCGCGCCGGTAGAGGTTGATCGCCTCGTGGTTGTGGATGCCGGTCTCGAGCGAGAGGCGGACGACGCCGCGACGCTTGGCCTCCGCCTCGATCGTATCGAGGATGGCACGGCCGAGGCCACGCCCGCGCGCCTCGTGCGGCACGTACATGCGCTTGACCTCGCCGTGGCGGGCGTCGAGGAGGCGGAAGGCGCCGCAGCCGATCGCCTGTCCGTCTTGCCGCGCGACGAAGAACACCACCTCGGGCCGGGCCAGCGCGGCGATGTCGAGCAGATGGTTGCTCTCAGGCGGATAGAGCGACTTCGAGAAATCGTCGAGCGCCTCGATCAGGGTGACGACCTCCGGCTGGCGCGGATCCTCCTGCCGGACCTCGATCCGCGGGATCTTGTAGGGCGGTGGCTGCTCGCCGCTCATTCCACGACCTTGGGCACGACGTAGAAGCTGTCCTCGACGTTGGGCGCGTTCTTCGTCACCTGGTCGGCGATCTCGCCGTCGGTGACCTTGTCCTCGCGCTGGCGCAATTCGATCGGCACCACGCGGGTCATCGGCTCGACATTCTTGGTGTCGACCTCGTCCAGCATGTTCACCCAGTCGAGGATGCCTGTCAGCTCCTTTTCGAGCCCCTTGGCCTCCTCGTCGGTGACCTTGATCCGTGCCAGCCGCGCGATGCGGTGCACCGTTGCTTCATCGACTTTCATCAAAGCCTCTCGCCTGCGGTCCCCGCCGGGCCGCGCTTATCAGTGCGGCACTCTTAGCTTAGGCGGCGACGGCCAAGCAACCATTGTCGGCGCGGCAGGCAATGGCGGCAGCAGAACGATCAATTTCGCTGCAGTGCCGAGCGAGCCGATTGAGTTGCATCGGCCCTTGGAGCCGGCCGGCAGCAGTGGACCAGCCAGGCGAGCGGTGCCCCCAGGCAGCTCAGTGGCTGGTCAGTGCCATGACCACCCGCTGAATGAACGGGGAGATGAAGACCACGATCGGCACCATGACCAGCCAGGCGAGCGCCCACGAATGCAGCCAATGCCCCCAGAACTGCTCGCCCGGCGACACCCCATCGAGGGAGGCTATGCCCGAGCCGATGCCGGTAGTGATCGTGGCCTGGATGATGCCGTAGACGAACGGCGCGTAGCGGCGCGGAATCATGAACCGTGCTGGTTGGTTGTACCCCGAAGGCCATAGCTTATAGTGCGGCCGCGAAATTCGGGAAGTCCTTCTGTAGCGAGCGATCCATGCCAGACACGGCGGCCTCCATGCGTTGCACCCTGTTCGGCAACCTCGAGTCCGGCAACGTGCACAAGGTGCAGTTGATCCTCGCATATCGAGGCATTCCGTTTCGCCGGGTCGATGTGCACCAGACCAAGGGCCAGCCACGCGATCCACGGTTCCTGGCAATCAATCCGATGGGCAAGGTGCCGGCGGTGCTGCTCGCCGATGGCGACATGATCAGCGATTCCGGCGCCCTGCTGTTCCACTTCGCGCAGGGCACGCCGTTGTGGCCCGCGGCGACGCGTGGGCAGACCGAGGTGCTGCGCTGGATGTTCTTCGAGCAGTACAGTCACGAGCCGGCGCTGGCGGTGCTGCGCTACCACTTGCGCTACACGCCCGATCCCGACCAGCACGACCGGCGCATTGCCGAGCTGATGCCAAATGCGCGCTTCGCGCTCGACGTGCTCGAGCAGCACCTCGCCGCCTCGGACTGGATCGCCGGCAGCGAGGCGACCATCGCCGACTACGCGCTATATCCGTACTCGCGCCTAGCCGGCGAATGCGGCTTGGCGATCGCCGACTGGCCCGCGGTGTCGCGCTGGCTCGACCGTTTCGAGCGTCAGCCGCGGTTCGTGCCGCTCTATCGCGATGCCGCCGTCGAGACGCTGTCGTTCGCAGGCTATTTCGGAGCGTGAGCCGCGTCGCCCGTCGATCGGCGCCGTCTCACCGCACCTCGTAGCAGTTGGTGACGACACGCTTGATCCGCGTCACGTCGTACAGGATCGAGCACTGTACCAGGTAGTTGCGGTCGCGGTGCTTGAACAGCACGATCGAGCGCCCTTCGAACGACAGCGCGCCGTAGCCGGCGATCTCCCAACCTTCGGTCAGCAACTGCTCGACCGACAGCTGGGATTGCGCCGATGCTTGCGTGATTGCCGCCATCGAGACCAGCGCCGACACCGAAAGCGCCGCGCGCCATCCCGTGACCTTGCCGCGTGAGCCCATTGGCCGTTCTCCTGTCCGGTCACTGCATCATCGATCGATGCATTCTATCGTGCCCGGAGTGGAGATGGCTGCTCTCGATTATGCGGGGCGCGCGGCCGCGGCCGGCCGCGGCGCGCACCGATCGATCACGCCGCCATGGTCGGAGCTGGCGCCTTCGCGTGGTCGGCCGGCTCGAGCGTCGGCTTCAGCTCGTTGAGGTCCTGCGGACGGCGAACCCGCCCGTCGAAATTGGCGCCCTCGATAACGACCAGCGTCTGGTGGTGGATATCACCCTCGACCACCGATTTGCCCATCAACTGCACCTTGGTGCCCTTGATCGTGCCATGAACCTCGCCGCGGATCTCGACCGCATCGGCCCAGATCGTGCCGGTCACCTTGCCGGACTCGCCGATGATCACCTCGGCCCCGTGCAGATCGGCCTGCACCTCGCCGTCGACCTGGAGCGTACCCTTGGTGATGATCACGATGCGCTCGCCCATGATCGCGAGGTCGTTGCCGATGATCGAAAATGTGCCGGTCTCCGTCTTCTCCGACATTGATGGCTTCGTTGGCGGCAGCAGCGGCGCGGCGCCGTTGCTGGCAGGCAGCGGCCGCTCCGACAACGCCATGATCGGCTTCTTTGCCTCGGGCTCGCGCTGCGTCGCGTTCGAAAGTCGATTGAACACGGGTACTCTCCCCTGCGTGATGCTGAACACATTACTTCCCCGCAGAGGCAAAGCAGCATTCCTCGTTGTTCAAATTGTGTTCAGTAATGCCGCGCTAGGACTTGGCCGGCCGGATCGTCATCGGTCCCGACGGAGAATTGGCCGCGCGCTTCACGGGGCCGCTGGATGCTTCGTTCCGCCGGGTGTCAAATCGTTCCCTCTGGGGGTATTCTCGATCAGTGCTGGTGCAGCGCGAGGAGAGCGCGGCGATGGGTTTGCCGAGCGTCATCAATGGTATCGACGGATCCGCGCAGCGCCGCTTCAGCGAGCTTCACGTCCACGCGCGGGTGCTCGACACCGGCGATCGCACCATCAGCATCGATCAGATCGCAACCGTCTCGGTGGAGAACCGGCGCTACCGGCTGTGGCGCTGGCTCGCCTGGGGGCTGGCGGCGATCCTGGCCGCGGTGGCTGTCGGGCAAATCGTCTCGGCCCTGTTGCTGCTGTCGTTCGGGGCATGGGTGGTCGTGGCGCGCATGTTGCCGGCGCTGCCGCCGGCGCTCGGCGCGGTAGTGCTGATCGTGGCCGCCCGCCGGCTTCGCGACAGCATGTTCCTGCAGATCGGCACATCGGACGGCAACAGGACGGTTTTCCACAGCCAGGACCGCGACCAACTGCTGCAGGTCAAGACGTTCCTGCTGCACAAGATCAACGAGCGCGACATCGCGGCCACCTACCAGTTCCATTTCGGCGACGACATCGCCGACGGCAGGACGGTCGACGGGCCGTCGATGGATGGCGCGGGCAACCAGCCGATAGCCGGCGTCCGCAACGCGCGCCCGCACGGCAACGCGGGCCACGTCGCCCACGTCGACTACGGCGCCGTGCTGCCGCAGGTCGGGCAGATGCGCGAGTTCTATGCCCGCCAGCCCAACATGCAGCATCTCGAGAGCCGCCTCGCCGAGCTCGAGATGCTGATGCGTTCCGGCACCCCGAGCATGCAGGGCCGCGGTCGCATCCGCGAGTTGTCGACCGATCTGAGCAACATCCTCCACGCCTATCCGTCGATGGTGCAGTTCTTTCATCACGTCGCGCAGCTTGCGGCGTGAGCGGCCCGGTCGAATACCCTCGACAGGGACGGGACAGATGGTGCATTCGAGCCACATTATTCGCGCCGCCGGCACACCAGCCGCGATGTTGCCCAAGTCTGCTCCGATGGCAGCGCGCCGTCGAACCGAATGAACGGAGCCGCCCGATTGACCGAACCCCACCAACGGGCCACGCCCGAAGGCCGTTGCCAGATCTATCTCGTGCTGGATCCAGGCGCCGGCGCGCGTGAGCGGCTGTCGGCGATCCTGGCGTCGACGCCGATCGCCGTCGTGCTGATCAAGCTGCGCAAGGCCAGCAGCGAGGATATCGCCGCGACCAAGGCGCTGATCGAGCACTGCCAGCGCCTCGGCATCGCCGCCCTCGTCGAGGGCGATGCCACGCTGGCGCGTTCGCTGCGCGCCGACGGCGTTCACCTGCCGTGGTCGGAAACGTTGCGGGCGCGCTACGACGAAGCCCGCGAGATTCTCGGCAACCGCTACACGGTCGGGGTCGGCATTGCGCCGGACACTGCGGCCGCGCGTCACGACGCCATGGAGCTGGCCGAGGCCGGCGCCGACTATATCGGCATCGAGCCGGGCGACGATCACGCCGGCTTCGTCGCATGGTGGGCGCAGATCTTCGAAGTGCCGTGCGTAGCGTTCGACTTCGACAGCGCCGAGGCCGCGGGGCAGATCGCCGTGAGCGGGCCAGAGTTCATCGGCATAGCCGTTCCGCCCGGAGCCTCGCCGGCTGAATGTGCCACGCGTGTCGCGGGGCTCGCCGCGGCGGCGGACGCGGCATACCGCGCGGAGCCGAGGCCATGATCGCAGCACGTACGATTGTCATCCTGGCAACGATGCAGGCACTTTTCGCCGGCGCCGCCGCGGCGCAGACGAGCTCATGGAGCTCCGCGGCCGATCCGAGCATTCCGAAGCCCACAACCCCGGTTGCGCGACCGAAGGCCAGCAAGCCGCAGCCGCACGCGGCCGATCCTCTCTCGCGCTTCCAGAAGCGTCAGGTCGGCGCTCCGGCGCCGCGACCCGAGCCGCCGCCGACCGCCGAGGACGCCGCCATGCTCGCCTTCGAGAAGGGCGAATATCTGACGGCGCTGACGCTTGCCGGCAAGCGGGCCGAGCAAGGCGATGCCGCTGCCCATACGCTGATCGGCCGCATCTACGACGAGGGTCTCGGCGTCAACAAGGACCCCGGCGCGGCAGCTCGCTGGTACGCCCGCGGCGCGGACCTGGGCGACGTCGAGGCCGCATTCGCGCTCGGCGTGATGAAGGCCGAGGGACGTGGCGTCGAGCGCGACTACAATGGCGCCGCCGAGATGTTCGAACGGGCGGCGCGCACCGAGCATGCCCTCGCCAACTACAATCTCGCGCTGCTGTTCCTGGCCGGCAAGGGCAAGCCCGAAAATCCATTCCGGGCTGCCCAGCATCTGGCGTTCGCCGCGCAAAAGGGGATCGCGGCGGCGCAGTACGACCTGGCGACGCTCTATCAGCAGGGGCACGGGGTGAAGCCCGATGCCTTCGAGGCATCGCGCTGGCTGCGCCGGGCCGCCGATCTCGGCATGCCCGAGGCCGAATACGACTATGCGGTGATGCTGCTCAAGGGCCTCGGGATCAATGCCGACATGCCGCGCGCCATCGACTATCTGAAGTCGGCCGCGGACAAGGGGCTGCCGGGTGCCCAGAACCGGCTCGCGCACGTCTATGCCGAAGGTGTTCGGGTCGAGCGCAACCCAGTCGAGGCGGCAAAGTGGCGGCTGATCGCCCGGGACGGCAAGATTGCCGACGAGGCACTCGATGCCGCCGTCGCCAAGCTGTCGCGCGCCGACCGCGAGAAGGCCGAGAAGGCCGCGCAGGCGTGGCGCGACGAGACGGCGCTGGATCTGGTGCGATAGCACTTCGTCCCGCCGCCCGTCGAACCCGGGCCGCGATTGCCGTCGCCGGTATCGCCGGGGCTGCTAGCGTTGGGGCGCGGCGGTCCCGTGCGCTGCCGCCGCACTGCCGTTGGCGGACTGGTCCTTGCTGCCGGCGCTTTCCCAGCTCGCCCCGTACCAGTCGTCGGTTCCCATCAGCCACATCTTGAAGCGGCCGCGCTGCTCTTCCCGCCGCTGGTTCGAACGCTGCAGCGCCAGCACATTGCCTTGCACGCTCTCGAGCAATTGCATCGGCTTGGCGCTCGACCGCTCGACACCATCGAGCCTGGTGAGCAGGGTATTGAGCTCGCTCCCGCTCTCGGCCCGCCACTGGTCGATGGTGCCGGCCATCGTCTGCTGATTGGCATTGAGCTTGACGAACGCATTATGCAGCTCGACGAGGTCGGCTCCATGCGCGCCATGCAGCTCGAGCGTGCGCTGCCCGAAGCCTTGCACCACCTTCTCGAGCGCGCCGAGCCTGTTGACGAGCTCGGCAGTTTCCTTCCCCGTCTCCGTGCGCTGGCCCTCGACCAGCGCCGCCAGCTCAAGGCGGTGGTCGTCGAAAGCGCCTGCCAGGTCCTTCAGACGCTCGCCGACCAGCGCCTCGATACGGTCATCACTGGTGGGCTGGGAAGCGATGCCCTGGGCCAGCGCCTTGAAGTCGGCAGTAAGATTGGCGGCGAGCTCAGCCACCTGGTCGCGCTGCGCGACGAGCGCTTCCTCGATCGCGCCTTGCCGTTCGGCGCTCTGTTGCGCGGCGCGATCGCCGGCGCCGATCCTGCCCTCGATTGCGGTCAGGCGGTCGAGCAGTGGCGAGAAATCGACCGGCGATACGCGGCTCGCCACCGTGCGCTCGATCGCCGCCAGCCGCTCGACGATCGGCTCGAGACTTGCAGCCGATGCCGCGGCCGGGCGCGCCGCAAGCTGGCGCTCGATCACCGTCAAGCGGTCGGCCAGCATGGTGAGCGTGCCGCCGATCGTCTCGAGGCCGCGCAGATTGTCGAGCAGCCCCGAAGGCATGCCCGCCTCGGCGCGACCCGACGCCACGGTCTGCTCCAACGCCTGCAGCCGCTCGCCGAGCACCGTCCAGCCGCGCGCCACATCGGCGAATTTGGCATCGACGTTGCGCTCGATCATGACCAGATGATCGATCAGCTGCGACGACGCGCCGCCATCCGGCCGGCCGGCAGCCGCGACGTATTCGGCCCCGCCCGGACGATCGTCGAGAGCGCCACGGACAGCCTTGCCGGCCTCGCCGTGACCGAAGTGGTCGCGCTTGAGCTCGCCGACGAGCTGGCTCACGACCTTGCGCTCGGCCAGCAACTCGTCGGACAGCTCGCGGATCGTACGCTCGAGCAGGTCGAGCCGGTTGTTCTGGACCGCGTCGGTCAGATTGCCGGCCGGCTGCTGCGCCTGTGGTTCCGGTGAGTAGTAGGTCTGTGGCGGCAGCGGGTCGCCACCGTAGTACGTCGCCTGCGGTGCTTGGTAGAGGGATCCTTGTCCCGATGGCATCCGCCCCCAATCGCGCGGCGGCTCGCCGCCACGCGGATCGGGCTGGCCGTACCGCGTCTCGTATGGATAGGAGCCGCCGATCAGAGGTGGCAGTGGCTCCGATCGCGGTGCCTCGACGGCGCTGCGCTGCTGCCAGCCTGGGGTGTTGCGTTTCAACATGGCGAGACCCGGTTGCTCTGAGTTCAACTCGAATAGGGCACGGAGAACATCGGCGACATTGGCCGAGGCATTGCGTTGCATCGCCCCGGCCGCGGCGCTGTTGAGCACGTCGGCCAGCTCCTGCGAACGGCGCGGCGACAGGCGCTCGTGTGCTGGAATTACAGTGTCGTCCGTCGCGATCACGCGAGCCGTATCCTGGCGCAGACCGGCCGCGTCGATGCCATGGCCGGCCATGACCGCGATCGCGGCGTCGGTGCGCGACATGGCGTTGAGCAGATGCTCGATCCTGACCTCGCGAGCCCGGTGCGCCAGCGCCAGATCGTAGGCGTGGTTGCAGCAGGCGAGCACGACCTCGTCGACCAGCAGCGCGCCCGGCGGCTGCGCCTCGCCGCGCCACTGGCCCGCCGGCGCCGGCCAGCGCTCCGGCGTGCGCAGATCGAGATCCCTGCCCCTGTAGCCCATCGTCGAGTCTCCGGCATCCCTCTCGCCGAGTGCAGACGCGGCGCTCGTGGCAGGCCATGCACGGACCGGCGGCGCGGCAAAGTCTGCAGCCGGCCCCCTCATCGCGATGCTGCCATGCTGACGCAATCGAACATTCGGGTGCGCGACATTATCCCGTTTCCGACAGCACGACGAGATGCCCGCGCCGGCAGATCCAACTCTTGGTCAACGTCGCATCGGCCAGCGCGACAAGCGAGAAAGCAAATCACTTTGCTCCTGTATCATGATAAAAAGACAGTAAATTTTCTTTGCGCGCATCAAAGCAGGCGAGCTTTGGCCGCCGGCAGCTGCAGGTCCGCGCCCTCGTTGCGCGGGTTGTTGAGGCGCGGATCGACCTCGATGATCTCGAGCAGATCCTCAGGCGCCGGCCGCAGCAGCGTCGCTGCCGCCTTGACGTCGACAGAGCGACAATCGAGCCAGGCTTCATGGTCACCTTCGGCCAGGATCGCCGGCATCCGGTCGTGAATGATCCCGACCGTCGCATTGGCCGCGACCGTCAAGATGGCCATGGTGTCGATCTCGCTGCCGTCCGGACCAAGCCAGCTCTCGGCGAGGCCCGCAAACGCCATCAGGCCGCCGCCGCCCCGCCGGATCATGTGCGGCCGCTTTGCACCCTGCGGGCCGGTCCACTCGTAGAACGCGTCGGCGGGAACAAGGCATCGCTTGTGGCGGAATGCGCCCCTGAAGGATGGTTTCTCGGCCGCTGTCTCAGCCCGGGCGTTGATCAAGGTGGCGAAATTCCGCGGATCCTTCACCCACGGCGGCAGCAGCCCCCAGCGCACGAGCGCCAACTCGCGCTCGCCCGCAGGCGAGCGCCGCACGATAGCCACCGGCTGGGAGGGTGCGATATTGTAGCGTGGCGGGAACACGTGTTCCTGCGGAAAGCGGAAGTAGGCGCGCACCGCTTCGTGCGGCGAGGTCAGGCTGTAGCGCGAGCACATCGGCGGGCGTTCCGTAATTCTCCAGTGGAAGCGACTGCGATCAACATGATGACGAAGCCAATCCAAGACAAGCGGGCCGCCGAGGCACATTGGCCGAGGCTCGGCGCCAGCTTCGCGCTGTTTCGAGAGACGAGCGTGCTGCTGGTCGAGCGGGCGAAGCCGCCTCGCGCCGGACTGTGGAGCCTGCCTGGAGGTCACGTCGAGCCTGGCGAGACGGCGGTCGCCGCGGCACTGCGCGAGCTGCACGAGGAGACTGGTCTGCGCGCGACCAGCAGCGGCCTCGTCGACGTCCTCGACGTCATCGTGCGCGAGCCGGACGGCGCACTCCAGGCGCACTACCTGCTTGCCGTCTATTGCGGCCGCTGGGAGGCCGGCGAGCCACAGCCGTCCAGCGACGCCCGCAGCACCCGTTTCGTCAGCCTCGACCGCCTCGACGAATTGCCGTTGACGCCCGAGGCGAAGCGGCTCATCTCACAGGCGTGGACAAAGTTGCATTCACCGGCTTGAGCGCCACGAATTCGCCCGCTGCAGCGCCAATGTGTGACAGTCGCTTGCATTTGGACAAGGTAGCGCAAGGGAACGGAAGCGTGCCGAGCCCGATTACAACCCGCACTCGCCGGCTCGCCGCGGGCCTCGCCGCCACTGTGCTCGTGCTCGCCCACGGCAGCGCGATGGCGGCCGATGCCAAGCCTTACGACGCGAAGCTGTTCCGTCTTTCCGAGATTCTCGGCGCCGTGCACTACCTGCGCGAGCTCTGCGGCGCCAACGACGGCCAGCTCTGGCGCGACCGGATGCGGGAGCTCATGGAAGCGGAAGGCTCCTCGGCCCTGCGCCGTGCGCGCCTGACCCGCAGCTTCAATGACGGCTATACGAGCTTCAGTCGCACCTACCGCACGTGCACGCCTTCCGCGCTGACCACGGTGACGCGCTATCTCACCGAGGGCACGCAGATTTCAGAGGCGCTGGTGAAGGCGATCCCCTGACTGCCCGCCCCGATCGCACGGTCGGCCTTGCCGCGCCGTTCACCGTGAATTGCATTTGCATCAATCTCCGACGATCGGCCGTGCTAGGCGTGGCTGCGCCGTGTTCCCGCAAGGGCAACGGCGATACCGGGCGACGATCGAGGACGATAATGGAAATCCAGCAGCTGACCGCGAGCTCCGACGCTAGCCTGAAGGCACTCGGCATTATACTCGAGGCTTGGGACGAGGGTGCCGATGCCGGCGTCGCACCGGAGATGATGGCCTATGCGGCGCTGTTCACCGCGCTCACCGACCTCGTCGGCGCGTTCGGCGAGGATGCGGTCGAGAAGTTGCTCACCGGGCTCGTCGGCCGTGTCAGCTGCGGCGAGTTCTCGGTCGCCCGCAAAGTCCAGTAGACGCGGCGTCTCTCCACGACGCATCAGGCGATGTGCAGCGCCTTGATCACCACCTCGCCGATCAGCACCACGGCGAAGATGACAAGCATCAGGCCGGCTATCAAGTTGACCTGATGCAGCCGCTCGACGTTGAGACGGTGCCGGATCCGGCCGATCATGTTCGCCAGGATGAACCACCACGACAGCCCGCCTGCCATCACCGCCGCCACCATCGTCAGGGCATCGACGTAGCTTTTCACCTCGACGAAGGTGCTGACGCCGCCGAAGATCGCAAACAGGCCGAGCACGGCGCCGGGATTTGTGATCGTCAGGAAGAACGTCTGCGGGATATCCCAGGCGAAGTCCGCCAGCGAAGCAGCCTCGTCGTCGGCGCTCGACGGCGGCGCGAGAGGCGCCGGCGTCAGGCAGAGCTTGACGGCAAAGCCCAGCAGCGCGAGGCCGCCGATGATCTGGATCGTATTGCGCCAGTCCTTGATCGCGCCAGAGATCGAGCCGACGCCCAAGGCCGCGAACATCGCGATGAAGCCATCGCCGAGCACGGCGCCGATGCCAGCGGCAAATCCGCCCATCACGCCGCGTGAGATCGCGCGCTGGATGCACAGCAGGTTGACCGGCCCGACCGGCGCCGAGACCAGCACCCCGATGACCATTCCAACCGGGATGATGAGCGGATTTGGGATGATCTGCATCACAGGGTCGCAGCGCCCTGCGATGAGTGTGGATCGCCGGAGCCCAAAGGATGCATGATGCAGCACGAATATGCGGATGCCGTCATCACTCTCGAGGTTCCCCGATGCCGCCGCCCACTTGGAAGCCCTTCATTCGTGCCTCGATAGTGTTAATGGCGGGTTTCGCGCTTGTCCATGCGAGCCTCGGCGAGGGCGTCGCGCAGACTGCGAAAGGTCGAGCGGCGCCCGGCACGGCGACCACGAAGGCAGCGAAGACGGCCTCGCCCGACGCCTTGCCGGCGGCGGTTGCCGAGATGCGCGACGGCATCCTTGCGGCGGTGAGGTCGGGCCGCATCGAGGACCTGCGGCCGGCGATCGCGTGGAACGAGCTGCCGCCGGCGGTGGCGCGCGACAAGGTCGCCGATCCGATCGCCTTCTGGAAGGCACAGTCCGCGGACGGCGAAGGCCGCGAGATCCTGGCGATCCTTGCCGGGATCATCGATGCCGGATTTGCCGTGCTGCCGGTCGGCAAGGACGTCGAGAACAACAAGCTTTACGTCTGGCCGCGCTTTGCCGAGCAGCCATTGGACAAGCTGACGCCGGAGGACGAGGTGCAGCTCTATCGCATCATTTCGCCGGCCATGCTCAAGGCGATGCGCGAGAAGAAGCAGTGGACCTGGTACCGGCTCGCGATCGGCGCCGATGGCACCTGGCATTCGTTCCAGAAGTCAGAGTAGCAGCGCAGGCCGCGCGCGCGTCGGGTAACCATGTTCAAGCTGACCGTTTGGGAATGCCGCTCGCGTTAACCTGTTCAGATCAACCGACGCAACTTCATGCTGGGAATTACTTCGATGCCCATACTTTCGGCATCGATCTCGCGGGGTAGCCGAAAACGCCGAGCCCGCGCCTCGCCCGCGCAAGTCGTAGCGCCTGGCGCTTGGCGTCCGTACTCAGCCGGCCTCGTGAAAGCGAACCGGCTCGCCTGCCGCGGGTCCGAGGATCTCGCCGTCGCGCATCGCCATGCGGCCGCGCACAAGGGTGGCGACCGGCCAGCCCTTGACCTTCACGCCATCATAGGGTGTCCAGCCGCAGCGGCTTTCGATCCACGCATCGCGGATCGTCTCGGTGCGGCCAAGATCGACGATCGTCAGATCGGCGTCGTAGCCGGCCGCGATCCGGCCCTTCGCCACCAGCCCGAACAGCCGCTGCGGTCCCGCGCTCGTCAGGTCGACGAACCGTTCGATGGACAGCCTGCCGGCGTTGACGTGATCGAGCATGGTCGGCACCAGCGTCTGAACGCCGGTCATGCCCGAATGCGAGCCGGGGTAGGCGTGATCCTTCTCCTCGCGCGCATGCGGCGCGTGGTCCGAGCCCAGCACGTCGACGACGCCGGCGGCAAGTCCGGCCCAGATCGCGGCGCGATGGCGGGCGTCGCGCACCGGCGGGTTCATCTGGGCGTAGGTGCCGAGGCGCTCGTAGCACTCGGGCGCCTCGAGCGTGAGGTGGTGCGGCGTGACCTCGACGCTCGCCCAGTCGCGGTGCCCGGCGAGGAATTCCATCTCCTCCGCTGTCGAGATGTGCAGGACATGCACGCGGCGACGGTGCCGCTCGGCAAGGCCGACGAGCTGCCTGGTCGCGATCAAAGCGGCCTCGGGATCGCGCCATACCGGATGGCTCGACGGCCTGCCGGCGATCCGCTCGCCCATGCGCGCGATCAGCCGGGCCTCGTTCTCGGCGTGGAACGCTGCGCGTCTGCCGATGCGCGCGATGATCCGGTCGAGGGTCGGCTCGTCGTCGACCAGCAGGTCGCCGGTCGACGAGCCCATGAACACCTTGATGCCGGCCGAACCCTCCAGCCGTTCCAGTGCCGGGATGTCGGCGATGTTGTCGCGCGTGCCGCCGACGTAGAAGGCGAAATCGCAGAACATCCGGTGGCGGGCGGCGGCCACCTTGGCCGCAAGGGTATCGGCGGAGGTGGTGAGCGGCTTGGTATTGGGCATCTCGAACACGGCCGTGACGCCGCCCTTGACCGCGGCGCGGCTGCCGGTCTCGAGATCCTCCTTGTGGGTGAGGCCGGGCTCGCGGAAGTGGACCTGGGTATCGATCACCCCGGGCAGCACGTGAAGGCCGCGTGCCTCGACGACCTCGGACGCCGTCGCCGCTGCGAGCTGGCCGATCGCCGCGATCCGTCCGTTGCGGATGCCGACGTCGCGCACGCCGGTTCCGTCGTGGTTGACCACGATGCCGCCGCGCACGAGTACGTCGAAGTTTGGTGCCACGGTGGCGTTCCCTTTCATGCGCGGCCGCGATGCCGCAGTGGTCCGATCGCAAAGACTGTCGTCCCGGCATTTATCGCCGGGACCCATCGCGCCACAAGCTCGCTGTCGGAAATTGCGGCGCAATGGGTCGCGGGGACGAGCCCCGGACAGGCTCTTAAGCCCGGTATGGTCATTTCCCTCGCCCGTATTATATCTGGGCGCAACCGGAAAGGCGGCAATCCCGATGGCAGGCCGAAGTGCACATCTGAAGTGGCGCGGTGTCGTTCAGGCGAGCGGCCCGGATGCCGGCCGACTGCTCGACGGCCTCGTCACCAACGATCTCTCGGACCTCGACCGGAGCCCCGCGATCCACGCCGGGCTGCTGTCGCCGCAGGGCAAGATCCTGTTCGCCTTCTTCATCCTGCGCTCGGGTGGCGGCTACCTGATCGACGTCGCCGCCGACCAGGCCGCCGGGCTCGTGAAGCGGCTCAACTTCTACAAGCTGCGGACGGCGGCCCAGTTCACCGACCTCAGCGCCGAGATGGCGGTGGTGGCTGGCTGGGATGGTCCACCGCCCGACCTGCCACGCGGCATCCTCGCCGTCCCCGACCCGCGCCATCCCGACCTTGGCTGCCGTATCGTCCTGCCGGCGGCACGCCTGCCCGAGCTCGGCGCGTTCGCCGATGACGTCGAGGCCTATCAGGCCCGCCGGATCGAGCTCGGCGTGCCGGAAGAGGGTCGCGACTACCCGCTCGGCGAGACCTTCCCGCACGAGGCCGACTTCGACCTGTTCAACGGCGTCTCCTTCACCAAGGGCTGCTTCGTCGGCCAGGAGGTGGTGTCGCGGATGCAGAACAAGACCGTGGTGCGCAAGCGGGTGGTGCGGATCAGCGGCAGCGGCCTCGTCACCGGCGCCGAGATCAAGCACGGCGACGGCGTGATCGGGATGGTCGGTTCGGTGGCCGGCAATGCGGCGCTGGCGATGGTCCGCCTCGACCGCGCAGTGGAAGCGGCCGGCAAGGGCGAGAGCCTCCTGAGCAACGGCGCACCGATCGTGGTCGACGCCGCCGCCCTCGCACGATACCGCGACAGTGTCGCCAACAAACCGGTGATCGACCTGTGAGCCAGCAAGTACTGACGCGATGCGCCTGGGTCGGCATCGAGGACCCGCTCTACGTGCACTACCACGACACCGAATGGGGGGTGCCGAAGACGCGCGAGGTCGACCTGTTCGAGAAGCTGATCCTGGAGGGCTTCCAGTCCGGCCTGTCGTGGATCACGATCCTCAGGAAGCGCGAGAACTTCCGCCGCGCCTTCGACGGCTTCGACGCCGAGAAGATCGCCCGCTACACCGACGCCGATCGAGCCCGGCTGATGGCCGATGCCGGCATCGTGCGCAACCGCCTGAAGATCGATGCGACGATCGACAACGCGCGCGCCTATCTGCGCCTCACCGAGCGGCAGTCGCTCGCCTCCTTGCTGTGGGGCCTCCTCGACGGCCGGCCGGTGATCAATTGCTACCGGAAGCTCGGCGAGGTGCCGCCGTCGACCGACCTGTCGAAACGCATGTCGAAAGTGCTGAAGGACGAGGGTTTCCGCTTCGTCGGTCCGACCACGGTATATGCATTCATGCAGGCGAGCGGCATGGTCAATGACCACCTCGTCTCCTGCCATCGCCACGCGGAGTGCTCCGCCCTGATGAAGCAATTCAAGCTGCCGGGGCGACATGGCAAAGGCTGACCACGACAATGGCCGTCCGCGGGCCTGGCAACGCATGCTGTCGGGCCGCCGGCTCGACCTGCTGGACCCGTCGCCGGACGACATCGAGATCGACGACATCGCGCACGGCCTGGCACGCGTGGCGCGCTGGAACGGCCAGACGGTCGGCGCGCATGCCTTCTCGGTGGCCCAGCACTCGCTGCTGGTCGAACGGATCTACGAGACCGTCAACCCCGGCGCGTCCAGCGACAACCGCCTGGCATGTCTGCTCCACGATGCGCCCGAGTACGTGATCGGCGACCTGATCAGCCCGTTCAAGGCGGCGATCGGCCTCGACTACCGCGCCTTCGAGCATCGCCTTCTCGGCGCCATCCACCGCCGGTTCGGCCTGCCGGCCGAATTGCCGACGCCGGTCGTCGTCGCGATCAAGGCCGCCGACAGCATCGCCGCGTATTTCGAGGCAACCCGCCTTGCCGGCTTCTCGGTCGACGAGGCGACCCGCTTCTTCGGACCGCCTCCCGAATTCGAGCCGGAGTTCGCGGCAACGCTGGCAAGTCTGCAGCCGGATCCGGCGAACACGGTTCAATTGGCCTTTGTCGAACGATTTCGCGAGCTTGCTGCCGCCTCAGGGTTGCAATAGCAGCGACTAGGGGCGATGTTGAGCCAAGTACCACAGAGCGACCATGATCACGCGCCTCATGCCCATTGAGCCGAAAGCTGCACCCTGCTGCCCGATCGACCATCGTGCACGTCTGTCCGTTGAGCGGGATTCACGATGCGATCAACAGCACGGGCGCGGCACATCTGATCACGGTGATCAACGCCCAGACCATGGTCGAGACACCGCCTGGGATCTCGGCGAGCCGCCACTTGAAGGTCGCCGTCAACGACATCAGGATGCCGCAGCCGGGCCTCGTGCACCCACAGCCCGAGCACATCGCCGAAATCCTGCGCTTCGCCCGCGAATGGAACCATGCCGGGCCGCTCGTGGTGCACTGCTGGGCCGGCATCAGCCGCTCGACCGCCACGGCCTTCATCACGCTGTGCGCGATCAACGACGACGGCGTCGAGCATGAGATTGCGCGGAGCATCCGGCAGGCCTCCCCGACCGCGATGCCAAATCCGCTGATGGTCGAGATCGCCGATGACGCACTTGGGCGCGGCGGGCGCATGGTCGACGCGATCCGCGCCATCGGTGACGGCGAACTGGCGATCGCCGGCACGCCATTCTCCATTCCCAGCAGATATATCCGCTGAATTGATCGAGCACGGAAACTCTGGATTTCCCAAAATCGCCATGTTCCCTCCGTAACCGGCAAGGACAACGGAGGGCCGCATGCCAGCAGATGCCAAGCCGACATCCACCATCACGCGTCGTCTGTCCGACGACGCCCAGGCCGCACGCCCATTCGCGCTGCGAGCCATGAACGACGGGGCCGTGCCAAGCATGGCCGCGCCGACATTCGGGCCGATCCCCGCCAGCATGCCTGGTGTCGGGCTGACGGCCGCCCTGGTATCGGTGCAACACGACACGCCGACGGTCCTCACGGCCTCGGTGGCCGGCCAGGACATGCTGCCGTCTGCGACGTTCCAGATGCCGGGCCAGACGCCGGGCCAGATGGCGAGCGTCAGACGTCCGGGCACCCGACGCTCGAATCCTGCCTGCGCGACGGCGTCGCGGCGCAAACCGGGTTGACCATCGGATATGTCGAGCAGCTCCTGGCGTTCGCCGACCGCTCGGCCGGCCTCGGCATCGGCTATCTGGCCCTGACCAGGGCGCAGCCGCTGACGCCGACCGGCACCACCTGGCGCAGCTGGTACGATTTCCTCCCCTGGGAAGACTGGCGCAATGGGCGCCCGTCGATCCTGAGCTCGGTGGTCGAGCCGCATTTGCGCGCCTGGGCGGAAACACCAGCGGCGACGGATGCCCCGCCGCATGACTTGTCGCGGGCGGATCGCGTGCGGATGGCATTCGGCCTCGATCGCGCGCCGTGGAACGAGGAGCGGGTTGCCGAGCGATACGAGCTCGTTGTCGAGGCGGGACTTCTCGACCGCCTGGAGCGGCCTGACCGGGCGATGCGACATGACCACGTCAGGGTGCTGGCGAATGGCATCGGCGCGCTGCGCGCCAAGCTCAAGACCCGGCCGGTGGTGTTCGAGCTGATGGAGCCCGAGTTCACCCTGTTCGAGTTGCAGAAGACCGTCGAGGCAATCCTCGGCCCGCATCTGCACAAGCAGAATTTCCGTCGGCTGGTCGAGAGCGCCGGCCTGGTCGAGCCGACCGGCGAGGTCCGGGCGAAGACCGGCGGGCGGCCAGCGAAGCTGTTCCGGTTTCGGCAAGTGGTGCTGATGGAGCGCCCCGCTCCCGGCGTCAGGGTCCACGCCCAGCGCGGGTGAGGCAAGAAAAGCCTTGGCGTGCTCGGATTGCACTGGCTATACGTTGCCGCCGGGCGCAGGGCCCGTTGCCTGGCGTTGGGGTCAATGTCGACAGTCGTAGTACTCGAGCGCGTACCGGCAAGGCCGGCGGCCTGCCTGTTCGCTGCGGTCGCCGCGGGCGCGCTGCTACTTGCCTTCGGCATGCGCCGGGCGGATTTCATCCATCACGACACCAGCGAGGTCGTGATGTGGGCGCACAGCGGCTGGACCGCCGGATTCTGGAAACATCCGCCCCTGCTGCCCTGGATCACCGAGGCATGGACGATGTTCGTGCCGATGAGCCTTGCCAGCCTGTCGCTGCTGACCGCGGTCAACATGACTGTTTGCGCCTGGGCGGTCTGGCGCATTGCGGCCATGTCGCGACATGCCGAGGACGCACGGATCGGAATCCTCGCGATCCTGTTGCTGATCTGCGTTCCGTTCGCCTCGGTCATGGCGGTGAAGCTCAATCACAATGCCATCCTGATCTCGATCTGGCCGCTGACGGCGCTGGCGTTCCTGCGGGCGCTCGATCAGCCAACCGCACTGCGCGGCTTGATCTTCGGCATCGCCGCGGCGGCAGCCGTGCTGGCGAAATACTACTCCGGCCTGCTGCTGCTCGGATGCGTTGCAGCTTCGTTTGCCGATCCGCTGCGGGCCGCCCGGTTCTATCGCGGTCCGGCCCCCTATGTCGCAGTCGCGGTGTTCGCGGTCGCCATGGCGCCCCACGTCGCCTGGCTGCTCGAGCACAACGCCTCGTCGCTGAGCTATGCATTCGGCAGCGCCGCGGCCGACATCAAGGATGCCCGGCGGCATGGCCTCGCCATGGCGATCTCGTTCGGGATCAAGACCCCACTCGTGCTTGCCCCCATGGTCATTGCCGCGCTGCTGGCATGGCGATTTGGCGGAGGCACGCGCACCCTCGGCTGGTCGCACCGGTTCGAGCGCGAGATCCTGCTGCTCGCCGCGGTGCCCTACGTGCTGACGATCGTGATGACCGCGGTTTTCAACCTGCGGGGGGCGTTCGCCTGGGCAATGCCGGTCTTTGTCTGCCTTCCGGCGGTGGTCGCGGCTCGTCTGGGTCCGATGCCCGAGGAAACGCTCCGGCGCGGGGCGGTGATGGCGTTCGCGGCCGTCGGTCTCGCCATCGTCACCGCCCAGCTCGGCATGCGGCAGGCGGTCGCCGCTGGCACCGACGGGATCTCCGAGCCGCGCCTGGCGATCGCAGAGGCCAGCGACGCGGATCTGGCGGCAGACGACAGGACGGCCGTTGCGGCTGGTCGCCGGTGACCAGCGCCTGGCCTCGGCGACGGTGCTGCTGTCGGCCGACCATCCTCAGGCCTGGCCGAACTACAGCCGGTTTCACGCTCCCTGGGTCGATCCGGCCGCGGCCGCCGCCTCAGGCTTCGTGGCGCTGTGCCGTCCGGGCGATGCGCTGTGCATCGCCGCCGCCGAGCGCGCGAGCCCGGGCCGGATCTCGACTTGCAGGATCAAGCGACGGGTGGAGCACCTTGGAGCGCAAGGCCCCTGGTTCGAGGTGCTGGTACTGCTGGCAACTCCCCGCGATCAGCCCGCGTCCCGACCGGAACGCGCATGTCAGGACTCGGTCGCCAGCGGTTATTGACGCGGGCGCAAATGCTTATCGCGGATTGCGGACGCTTGTTTCCGCCACAGTTGCATCCCAACTGTGGGTGTGTGAGTGAGGGAGCAGGACGCTGCCGCTCCCGGGAGATACTCAAATGACCATGGTCGCATGGATCGTCACCTGGGGCGTTGCCGCCGTAGGCTCGGGCATCCTGGCCGGCATCCTCGCCGGAGTGAAGCGGCGCGACCACTCGTTCTGGGCGGCCTGGTCCTTCCTCTTCCCGCCGATGCTGCTGATCCTTCTGCTGCTGCCCAAGAACCAGGGGCCGAAGCCCCGCCGGCCCTCGCTCGACGAAGAGGACGCGGCAGGCGCCTCGTGAAGCCGGAAGCGCCGACCGCGCGCGATCAACCCTCGCTGGCGGTGACGCCACCGGCAATCGCCGCCTGCGCCGCCGCCAGTCGCGCGACCGGGACCCGGAACGGCGAGCACGACACGTAGTCGAGGCCGACCTCGTGGCAGAAGGCGACCGAAGCCGGATCGCCGCCGTGCTCGCCGCAGATGCCGAGCTTGATGTTCGCGCGCGCCCTGCGCCCCTCGTCGCAGCCGATCCGCACCAGCCGGCCGACGCCTTCGACATCGATCGAGACGAACGGATCGACCTCGAACACGCCCCGCTCGCTGTAGCTGGACAGGATCGGCGCCGCGTCGTCGCGTGACAATCCGAGGCAGGTCTGCGTCAGGTCGTTGGTGCCGAACGAGAAGAACTCGGCGCCGTCGTCGCCACCGGCGATCTCGGCTGCCTTGAGGCAGGCGCGCGGCAGCTCGATCATGGTGCCGATCTGGTACGTGAGACTGGCGCCGGTCTCCTGCTCGACGGCTTTCGCGGTGGCCCGGATCAGGTCGCGGATCAGGTCGTATTCCTTGCGGAACGCGACCAGGGGAACCATGACCTCGGGAATGACCGGCTTGCCGGTCTTCCTGGCCGTCGCCACCGCCGCCTCGAAGATCGCGCGCGCCTGCATCTCGGTGATCTCGGGATAGCGCACGCCGAGCCGGCAACCGCGGAAGCCGAGCATCGGGTTGATCTCCTGCAGCTCGGCAACCCGCTCCTGCACCCGCTTCACCGGCACGCCGAGCGCCGTGGCGACCGCGCCCGCCTCGGCCTCGCCGTGCGGCAGGAACTCGTGCAGCGGCGGGTCGAGCAGGCGGATCGTCACCGGCAAGCCGGCCATGATCTCGAACAGCCCCTCGAAGTCCTGCCGCTGCATCGGCAGGATCCTGGCCAGCGCCTTGCGGCGGCCGGCCTCGTCGAGCGCGACGATCATCTCGCGCATGGCGAGGATGCGATCCTCGTCGAAGAACATGTGCTCGGTCCGGCACAGGCCGATGCCCTCGGCGCCGAACTCGCGCGCCTGCTGTGCGTCGCGCGGCGTGTCGGCGTTGGCGCGAACCTTCAGTTTGCGCGCCGCATCGGCCCACGACATCAGCGTCGCGAAGTCGCCGGACAGCTCCGGCTGGCGCATCTTGACCAGGCCCTCGAGCACCTCGCCGGTGCTGCCGTCGATGGTGATCTTGTCGCCGCGCCGGAACACCTTGCCCATCGCCGTCATCGTCTGCGCCCTGAGATCGATGCGCAGCGAGCCCGCTCCCGACACGCAGGGACGCCCCATCCCCCGCGCCACCACCGCGGCGTGGCTCGTCATGCCGCCGCGCGCGGTGAGGATGCCGGCGGCGGCGTGCATGCCGTGAATGTCCTCGGGGCTCGTCTCGACGCGCACCAGGATAACGTCCTTGCCCTGCGCCTTCAGCGTCTCGGCATCGTCGGCGTCGAAGACGATCTCGCCCGCCGCGGCTCCTGGCGAGGCCGGCAGACCGGTGGCGACGACCTGCTTCCTGGCGGCCGGATCGATGGTCGGATGCAGCAGCTGATCGAGCGCCGACGGATCGATCCGCATCACCGCCTCGTCGCGGCTGATCACGCCCTCGTTGGCGAGATCGATCGCGATCTTGAGCGCGGCCGCCGCGGTGCGCTTGCCCGACCTCGTCTGCAGCATCCACAGCTTGCCGTTCTGGATCGTGAACTCGATGTCCTGCATGTCGCGGTACCGCGCCTCCAGGCGCGCGAATACCTCGGTCAGCTCCTTGAACGTCGCCGGCATCAGCGCCTCGAGCGACGGGTTCTTGTCGCCGGCCTCCTTGCGCGCTGCCTCGGTCAGGCTCTGCGGCGTGCGAATGCCGGCGACGACGTCCTCGCCCTGGGCATTGACCAGGAATTCGCCGTAGAGCGCGCTCGCCCCGTTCGAAGGATTGCGGGTGAACGCGACGCCGGTCGCCGAGGTGTCGCCCATGTTTCCGAACACCATGGCCTGGACATTGACCGCCGTGCCCCAGCTGTCAGGGATATCGTGCAGGCGGCGATAGGTGATGGCGCGCGCATTCTGCCAGGAGCCGAACACGGCCGAGATCGCGCCCCACAACTGCTCCTCGGTCGATTGCGGGAACGGCTTGCCGGTCTCCTGCTCGACCGCCGCCTTGTACTCGCCGATCACCTTCTTCCAGTCGGCCGCGTCGAGCTCGGTGTCGCCGAGCTTGCCGCTGAGGTTCTTGTGATTGTCGAGGATATCCTCGAACACCCCGTGATCGACCTCGAGCACGACGTCGGAGTACATCTGGATGAACCGGCGGTAGCTGTCGTAGGCGAACCGCTCATTGCCCGAACGGCGGGCGAGGCCCGCCACCGTCTCGTCGTTGAGGCCGAGGTTCAGGATCGTGTCCATCATGCCGGGCATGGAGGCTCGCGCGCCCGAGCGCACCGAGACGAGCAACGGGCGGCTGGCGTCGCCGAACCTCGCCCCGACCGCGTCGCCGACCTGGGCGATTGCCGCCTCGACCTGCTCCTTGAGACCGTCGGGCAGCTTGCGGCCGTTGTCGTAGTAGGCGGCGCACACCTGCGTGGTGATGGTGAAGCCCGGCGGCACCGGCAATCCCAGGCTCGCCATCTCGGCCAGGTTCGCGCCCTTGCCCCCGAGCAGATCCTTCATGCCGGCATCGCCGTCGCCGCGGCCTGCGCCGAAGCAATATACCCACTTTGCCTTCGCGGTCTCGGTAACGGTATTGCTCATGGTTGCATCTCCACTCGAAGACGAGGCCGCCGGCCTGCTCTGCTCCCCTTACTCGCCTCGCAATCTTCGATCAAACCCAATGACGCCGCAGCGCGGCAGTGCCAGGGACGTTTCCTTTGACAGCGCGGTCGACGCCTCGCACTGTGCCGCCGGATCCCCACCGCAAATCCGACGAGAGCCGACGATGTCGAACCAGATTGCCGCTGTACTGAAGACGCTCGAAACCAACGAGGCAGCCGCCCTTGCGCGCCTGTTCGAGCTTCTGCGCATCGATAGCATCTCGACCGATCCGGCCTACAAGGCGCGGTGCCAGGCAGCCGCCGAATGGTGCGCTGGCGCCCTCGGCGAGATCGGCTTCTCGGCGTCGGTGCGGCCGACGACGGGCCACCCGATGGTGGTCGGCCACAGCCACGCCAAGGTGCCCAAGGGCATGCCGCACGTCCTGTTCTACGGCCATTATGACGTGCAGCCGGTCGATCCTCTCGAGCTATGGACCTCGCCGCCGTTCGAGCCGCGGATCGCGACCGAGAGAGGCAACGGCAAGGTCATCGTCGCGCGCGGCGCCGAGGATAACAAAGGCCAGCTGATGACATTCTTCGAAGCCGCCCGCGCCTGGAAGTCGGTTGCCGGCGAGCTGCCGATCGCCGTCACCGTGCTGCTCGAAGGCGAGGAGGAGTGCGGCTCGCCGAGCCTGCCGGGCTTCCTCAAGACCACCGCCAAGGAGCTCAGGTGCGACTTTGCGCTCGTCTGCGATACCGGCCAGTGGGACAAGGACACGCCTGCGATATCGACCATGCTGCGCGGCCTCGCCTCGACCGAGGTCATCATCCACGGACCGTCGCGCGACCTGCACTCCGGCCTCTACGGCGGCGCCGCGATCAATCCGATCCGGGTGCTGGCCCGTATCCTCGGCGACCTCTACGACGCCAAGGGCAAGGTCCGGATCCCTGGCTTCTACGACGGCATCAAGATGCCGTCGAAGGCGGTGCGGGCGCAGTGGAACAAGCTCGCCGAGGAGCGCAAGGATTTCCTCGGGACCGTGGGCCTGTCGGTGCCGGCCGGTGAGGCCAGCTTCAACATCATCGAGCAGATGTGGGCGCGCCCGACCGCAGAAGTGAACGGCGTTACCGGCGGCTACCAGGGCGCCGGCTCGAAGACCGTCATTCCCGCGCACGCCTCGGCGAAACTGACCTTTCGCCTCGTCGCCGGCCAGGACCCTGCCAAGATCACCAAGGCATTCCAGGCATTCGTCAAGGAGCGCCTGCCGGCCGACTGCAGGTGCGAGTTCATCGGCGTGCGCGGCTCGCCGGCGGTCGCCTTCGACACCAGCGCGCCATACATCGCCGCCGCTGCAGCGGCGCTCGAGGAGGAGTGGAAGCGGCCGGCGATCATGATGGGAATGGGCGGCTCGATCCCGATCGTGCAGTCGTTCAAGGAGACGCTCGGCATGGACAGCCTGCTGGTCGGATTCGGCCTCGACGACGACCGCATCCATTCGCCGAACGAGAAATACAATTTATCGAGCTTCAAGAAAGGCGCCCGCAGCTGGGCCCGGATCATCGACCGCCTTGCCAACACCGGCGCGACGCCATAATTGGCCGCTACGTCAGCGCGAAGGCGCATACGAGCGAAACAGGTTGCAACCGGGCGGACGATGGCACGTTTCAGGCTTTTCCAGTTGACGCGCACGAGCCGCATGGCGCTGATCCTCGCCGCTGCGCTCGCGCTCGTCCCCACCATTGCCGCCGAGGCGCAGCGGGCCGGCTCCTGGAGCGGTCCGGGCGGTCGCGCCGGCCGGTCATACGAGCCCGGAAAGTTCGACTACTACGTTCTGTCGCTGTCCTGGAGCCCGAGCTACTGCGCGAGCGCCCAGGGCGGGCGCGACGACGCGCAGTGCCGGCCGCACGGCGGCAAGCGCTATTCGTTCGTGCTGCATGGCCTGTGGCCGCAGTTCGAGCGCGGCTGGCCGCAGGATTGCCAGACCGCCGATCGCGGCTTCGTGCCGCGGCCGGTCGCCAACCGCATGCTCGACATCATGCCGAGCGAGAAGCTGGTGTTCCACGAGTACCGCAAGCACGGCACCTGCTCCGGCCTCGGCATCGACGGCTATTTCGATCTCGCCCGCAGGCTGCATGACAAGGTCAGGATTCCACCCCGCTACCGCGACGTCACCGACCCACGCTTCGTGGTCTCGCCCAACGACCTGCTCGGCGACTTCATTGCCGCCAATCCGGGCCTCGACCGCGACATGATCGTGGTCAAATGCGGCGGACCCGGCAACCGCCTCGAGGAGGTGCGGGTGTGCTTCAGCCGCGACGGCAAGTTTCGCGCCTGCGGACAGAACGAGGATCAGCGCAAGGCCTGCTCGGCCCCTCGCATGTACGTGCCGCCAGTCCGCGGCTGACCACCCCGCAGGGCAGCGTCCGCCTCGTGCGTGCTTGCTGTGGATATCCCACGCCGCCGCGCACGGCATCAATGCACCGGCCATTGCTGGAGCAGCCGGATTTCAGCCACCGTAACGCGTGCGCGTAGTGATTCGGCGGCCTGCCGAATTTGACGGCGGCAATGCAACGGGCGACGGCGGAACAGCGCTGGCATGGTGTGGATGCGGCGGATGACAGCCGTCTGCATCCATTGCGCTCGCGCCTCAATCGGCCGGCTGTCGCCGCCCAACCGGGCGCGGACTTGAAGGCGGCCGCGAATGCCCCGCCGGCGGCGGCCGTGCCGGCTGCCGCCCCGCAACCTGCCCAACAGGTCGTCAGGACCGCGTCGCCACCGCAATCGGCGACACGACGGGCCGGCTCGGCGGCCAGCTACGGCGTGCTTGGATTTGTACTCGGCGCGATCTTCTGGCACTTCGTCGGCTTCTGGGACTTCGTCGGCCAGATCATGTTTCGCGGCCGGGCATCGGACACCCAGATCAGCCAGGCGCCGCCGCCGGTGAAGCTCAGGGAGCGGGTCTCCGGCGCCATGCCGCTGGCGGTGGTGATCGAGCCCGCGGCATGCACGACCTTGCTGCTCGACCGCGAGACGGGGATTACCCAAGCCACCGCCTGCGAGGTCGAGGCGCTGCCGCTGCGCAGCCTCAAGACCGCGCGGCGCGAGGATGTCTGGGTCACCGCCGGGCAGCGGATCCAGGAAGCGACTTCCAAGGGCTGGTCGATGGTGACCGTCGAAACGCCCGAGCCGGCCCAATCGCAGGCGAGCGCCGACTGAGCGGCGACATCTGGACTGGCCGTTGACATGGCTCTCGTTGCACTGCATATAGCGCACATGTTGAACTGCTCGACCATCTCCGTCCGCCGACGTCGTGAGCACATGCTTTCGCGGCGATGAGGAATTTTGCCTGAGCAGAATTCGTTGAAGCCGCGCCCGAAGCGCGGTTTTTTTGTTTCTGCCGCGCGACACTCCCTTCCCTCGAATAGGTGTCCAAATGTCCGCCGCCAAGTCCAACAAGCCAACCGTGTTCATCGATGGCGAGGCCGGTACCACCGGTCTCGGAATTGCCCAGCGGCTCGCCGGCGTGCCCGGCCTGACCGTCCGCTCGATCGCGCCCGACAAGCGCAAGGACCCGGCGGCCAAGCGCGCGCTGATGCAGGAAGTGGATCTCGTCGTGCTGTGCCTGCCCGACGATGCCGCCCGGGAGACGGTCGCGGTCGCCGACGGATTGCCTGCCGGCGGACCGCGGATCGTCGACGCCTCGACCGCGCACCGGGTCGCGCCGGGCTGGGTCTACGGCTTTCCGGAATTGACGCCGCAGCAGGGCGCGCTCGTCGCCAAGGCGCGGCGAGTGTCGAACCCCGGCTGCTATCCGACCGGCGCCGTCGCGCTGCTGCGGCCGCTGATCGACGCCGGGCTGATGCCGGCCGACTACCCGGTGACGATCAACGCCGTCTCGGGCTACTCCGGCGGCGGCAAGTCGCTGATCGAGGCCCATGAGGCGGGCCGGGCACCGGCCTACGAGCTGTATGGCCTCGGCCTCGTCCCACAAGCATCTGCCCGAGACCCAGCTGCACGCGGGGCTTACCCGGCGGCCGATCTTCGTGCCCTCGGTCGGCAGCTACCGGCAGGGAATGCTGGTGTCGATCCCGCTGCATCTCGACACGCTTCCAGGCACGGTCACCATCGGCGACCTGCAATCGGCGCTCGCATCCCGCTACCGGGGCTCGGCCTATGTCAGCGTCGCCGGCCCCGATGACGCGGCGATCAAGGCCGGCCGCATCGAGCCGCAGGCGTTGAACGACACCAACCTCCTGGAGCTCAGGGTGTTCGGCAGCGACACCCTTCGCCAGGCCGTTCTCGTCGCCCGGCTCGACAACCTCGGCAAGGGCGCATCGGGCGCGGCGGTGCAGTCGATCAAGCTCATGCTCGGGGTCGAATAGCGGGCGGGCTATCCAGCCGCGCGCGACCAGCCGGCGATGCGCCGGTGCATGACCGCAATCGCGAAGAGCAGGGCCGCTCCCGCCTGGTGCAACAGCGCCAGCGGCAGCGGCACCACCCACAGCAGTGTCCAGATGCCGATCGCGACCTGGATCAGCACCACCGCGACGAGCGCCAGGCTCGTCGCGCGCAGGTATTCGTCGTCGGCGCGGCGGATCACGCCCGCCGCATGCCACAGAACGGCGATGGTCACAAGGTAGGCAAGCATGCGGTGATTGAACTGCACCGCCGTGACGTTCTCGAACAGGTTCATGTACCACGGCGCCAGGGTGGCGAGCCCGGCCGGAACGACGTGGCCGTCCATCAATGGCCATGTGTTGTAGGTGAGACCAGCCTTCAACCCGGCGACGAACGCTCCTGCGATCACCTGCACGAACACCAGCACCATGATGAGTGTCGCCCCAAACAGCTGCATGCCGGTGATGGTGCGCAGCCTGATCGACAATCGCCGCCGCTGGTCGAGCCCGGTCGCCAGCCACAGCAGCCCACCCAGCACCAGGAACGCCATGGCGAGGTGCAGCGCCAGGCGGTACTGGCTGACGCTGACGCGCTCGGCGAGCCCCGACTGCACCATGAACCAGCCGACGAACCCCTGCAGTGCGCCGAGGGCGAGCAGGCCGAGCAGCGGCAGCTTCAGCTCGCGCCGGATCCGCCCGCGGATCCAGAACCAGGCCAGCGGCACGGCGAAGGCGATCCCGATCAGCCGCCCAAGGAGCCGATGCCCCCATTCCCACCAGAATATCGCCTTGAATGCCTCGAGGCTCATGCCCTTGTTGAGCTCGGCGTATTGGGGAATGGTCTTGTACTTGGCGAACGCCTCGAGCCAGGCGGCCTCGCCGATTGGCGGCACGGCCCCCATGATCGGCTGCCACTCGGTGATCGACAGGCCGCTGCCGGTCAATCGCGTCGCGCCGCCGATCGTCACCATCAAGCCGACCAGGGCGGCCACGCCGAGCAGCCAGGTTCGCACGGCTCGATCGGCATCCGTCGTCGGCGATGGCGTAAATGGCACGGCGCGGGCCATGTGCACGGCTCTCCTGTTTCTCGCGTGTCAGTGTGATAGGCATCCGCAGCCCAGGCAACAATGCGCCCAACCGGCGCGGGACTGGATCGCGGCAGCACGACGAGGAATTTCGCCATGACCATGCGCAAGCGCAAGCTGATCGGGACGGTCGCCCTGCTGGCGCTGATCACCGTCTACGCGCTCCTCGCCATGATGGTGGCGATGATCCTGCAGATGCAGAGTGCCGGCAAGCTCGTGGAGCTCGCCTATTACGTCCTGGCCGGCACGCTTTGGACCATTCCTGCCGGGGCGATCATCTGGTGGATGCAGCAGCCGGACCGGCCCTCGGCCTGACCGCGCCATGCCGTCAAGTGCTCGGCTGCGGGTCCCGGCGGAACATGTTGAGGAACATGAAGGGGGTACCCGTCAGCAGCACCTCGACATAGCGGCGGTGCTGGTATTCGCCATTGAGCGAGACACGCGGCAGTCCGGTCATCACATCGTGCCCGCAGCCCCTAATCAGACCCTTGCGCGTGGTGACCGCGGTCTTGAGCCCGAGCTCGGCGGCGAGCGCGAACTCGCGTGGCGCCGCGCTGGTCTCGTCGCCGTAGGGGAAACTGAAGTGCCGGCATCGCCTGCCGAGCTCGGCCTCGATGCGGGCGACACTGTCGACAATCTCGGCGCGCGCCTCCTCGGCACCAAGCTTGGCCAATGCGTAGTGCCTGCGGCTATGCGCCCCGATCGTCACCAGCGGATCGCTCGCGAGGCCGCGCAGCTCGTCCCAGGTCATGATCAGCCGTTTGCAAAGCGCGGCAATGTCCACGTTCGCTCCCGCCGCCAGCTCGCGCACGACCTGGCGCATGCGGTCTTCCGGCAAGCCGCGCAGCCACCAGTAGATCGCGTCGAATGCCGCCTGCCGCCTCGCGTCCGTTCCGCAATCGAAGCGGCGCACAGAGCCGGACATCTGGACGATCACCGTCGGTGACCGGCGCACCACCTCCTCGAGCACCAGCCACCACAGCTCGCCGCAACCGTCGGCAAGGTCGGTGGCGACGTAGACGGTGAACGGCACATTGTGCCGTTTCAGGATGGGGTAGGCGTTGACCAGATTGTCGCGGTAACCGTCGTCGAACGTGAAGCAGGCAAACGGCGCGTCGCTCGGGTCGTGACCGGCAATGCGCTCGGCGGCGCGGTCGATCGAGATCGTCTCGAAGCCGGCCTCGCGGACCTGGCATAGCACCGAGTTCGAGGAATTCCGGCGTAACGCGGAGGATGCCGTTGGGGTCGAAGCCACGGCTTCTGGCCGGCTCCACCTGATGCAAGGTGAAAATCACCCCGCGCCCACGCGCCAAAGGCGCCGCAAGCGAGCCGAGCCCAGAATAGTGCAGAGCCGACAAGGCGGTCTTCAGCATCCTTGTCGAGGCACGGCTCATCGTTTCAAAAGCGCCCAAGCAGCAACAGTGGAAGACGGGTCCTGCAGCCTCCCTGCAAGAGGCATGCACTTTCCCTGTGCTCGGATCGCCGCCGCCTGATCAGATGGGCGGTTGGTTAAGCATTCGATACCAAGGCCCGCGCCCCGCTGGCGTCGGCGACCACGGCGTGCCCCGCAGCGCCGCGACGGCCGGCCACCCCTGCAACCGCCACGGCGGCGCGCTCGAACCGGATGACGTCGAGGTCGCGCACCTCGAAGCCCAGGAAGTTGTCGGGCTCGGCCTCGATGACCGGCTGCCGCCGCCTCGCTTCGGCAACGGTGATGCCGGCGTCGAACCTGCCCTCGATGATCTCGAAAAGCTCGCGGGCGGCATCGTGGTTGCCGATCACGACGATGTGGTCGTAGGCCTCGTCGAGCGCGTCGAGCACCAGGTTGATGCGGTCGGCATCGGCGCCGACAGCGACGTCGGTGAGCGCTCCGCCGCAGGCAATGAAGTGCGCGTCACTGCCCGGCAGGCGCGAGATCACGTCCTCGAACGTCGCGTTGCCTTGCAGCAGATCGGTCATGCCAGGCTGCTCCGGTACCCCCAGCGCCTGCGAGCCGCCGGCACCTTCGAGATCCCAGTCGACGAGAACCACCTGCTTTCCGGCCTGCGCCAATGCCGACACCAGGGCGGTGGCCTCCGCCGTGGCATCGACGAGCCGGCTCTCCGGCGCGACCATCGATCGGAAGCCGGCCTGGCCGGTCGATGCCTCGACGAGCCGGTTCGCGATCCCGTCGATCGAGGTGAGCCGTGTGACGCCGCCACCCGCTGCGACACTCCCCGACGCAGCCGTGGCAGCCAGCGCCGCTGAAGGCCGGAATGCAGCCGCCACGCGCCCGAGTGCCGGCTCGATACCGCCCAGCGACGGCGGAACCGGACGATGCGGCTCGGTGCCGCCGGTCGATCCGGTCGAAGCGCGAGCACCAACCAGCAACTCGCGCGTCACGATCCAGGCCAGGCCGATCAGGAAGGATCCCGCCATCGCGAGAAACGAGAACGGCATCTTCTTCGGAAACGTCGGCAGACTGGATGGACGCGCCTGTGTCACGATCCGTGCCTCGATCGGAACCGTCTTGGTCACGACCACCGTCTTGTTGTCCTCGAGTTGCTTCTGCAGCCGATCGAGCTCGGCGTGCTTCGTCTTGGCCGTCGCCTCGAGCGAGCGCAGCCTGGCATCGTCGCCGCTCGAAGAGAACACGCGCCCCTTGAGCTCGGTAATCTGCCTGGTGATCGAATTCGACCCGAAGCGCGGCGACCCGCGCCTCCTTCTCGAGACTGGCGGTGAGCTTCTGGATCTCGCCGGCGATCTGACGCTTCAGGCCCGCCAGGTCGGCATTGAGCTGCTGCATGCGCGGATGGCCCGGCAACAATGACGCCGACAGCTCGGAGATATTTCGCTCGAGGCGGACGCGCTGCTGCTCCAGGTTCTGGATCAGCGGCGACTTCTGCGCTTCCGGCAGCGATCCAGCACCGCCCGCTTGCATCAACTCGCGGGCGGCGCGCCATTTCGAGTCGGCATCGCTTTTCTGCGCGTCCGCGCGCGACAGCTCGGCGGTGAGCTCGCCCAGACGCTGATCGATCAGCGGCGTCTTCTGCTGGCCGCCGATCGTGCGGTCGATCCGCACTCGCGTCCGCTCGATCTCGGTCTCGGCCTCGATCAGCTCCCGCCGCAATTGCTCGACCTTGGGCTCCAACGCCTTCACGACATCGTTCGTCTCCTCGACGGTGTCGGACACGAGCGAGGCGCGATAGTCCTCGGCCAGCCGGTTGGCGAAGCTGGCGGCAAGGCTCGGATCGGCCGAGGAAAAGCGAATGCTGATCGCCCGGCTCTCCCTGGGAGAGGCAATCTCGAGCTGCCTGGTCACGATCGCCAGGACGGTGTCGTCGACCGTCTCGCCGGCGCGGATCTTCGATAGCCCGAGCAGGCGGGTGATCTTGCTGAACAGGTCGAGGTCGCCGGCACGCGGATTGAACTCGGGCAGCTCGGCCAGCTTGAGCTTGTTCGCCACCTTGAGCAGCAGATCGGTGCTGAGCAGGGCTCGCACCTGGGTATTGATCGCCTCCTTGTCCATCCTCGGCGTGACGCTGTCGGCGCCGCCCATCTTCTCGCGCCCGTCCGGGAACGGATTCGTGCTCTTGGCGACGATCGCCAGCTGGGCCTCGGAGGTGTAGCGCAGCGCCATCGTCGACAGCGTGGCGTAGGTCAGAATGCCGGCGCCGAACGTCAGCACCAGCAATCGCGGCAGGCCGCGCCGGACTGCACCCCACAGCGATACGATATCGATGTCGTCGGGATTGGCCTTCGCGTTCGATGGCATTGATCGCAACCGGGCTGGCGATTGATTCATGTCCCGGATTAGACCGGCGCGGAGTTGCGAAACGATTAACCGTTCCAGAAGAACGCAAGTATTCGCCGTTCCTTAACCAGTGCGCCCCTAAGACTTGGGCATCGGATTTCGATGTGGGGAACGAGTGAGATGTCCGCGCGCGTTGCGATGGTAGCAGCACTGGCAGCCATTGCCCTGGCCGGATGCGCCCACGATGGCACCGGCTACGGCGGCGGCTCGGTATTCGACCCGCTGCTTGCTCGCGGCGACAGCGCCGTCGTCGTCGCCGAGCCGGTCGCGGCCCCGGCCGGCCCGCCACCCGTCCATGTCGGCACCCATCGAGCCTGGGGCGAGCCCGTGACGATCCCCGTCGGGTTTGCAGGGCCGAAAGCCGTCGCCTCGACCGACGGCCCCTATCTCCTCGACACCGGCGATCGCCTGCGGATCTTTGTCTACGGCCAGCCCAATCTCTCCCGCCTCTACATCGTCGACCACGACGGCAAGATCACCGTGCCGCTGATCGGCGCGGTGCGGGCACGCGGCCAGACCACCTATGCGCTGGAAGGCGCAATTCGCGCCCGCCTCGGCACCCAGTTCGTCAAGGATCCACAGGTTACCGTCGACGTCCAGCAGAACCGGCCGTTCTTCATCCTCGGCGAGGTCCGTTCCGCCGGCCAATACCCTTATGTCAGCGGCATGACGGTCGAAACCGCGGTCGCCATTGCCGGCGGCTATTCGGAACGCGCCAACGAGCGGCGCATGAAGATCACCCGCCGCGTCGGCGGCATGGTCGAGGTAATGGAGGTGCCGCCCGACTACGTGGTCCAGCCCGGCGATACCGTCCATGTCCACGAGCGCTTCTTCTGATTAACCGGGCATTTCCGCATCCGCGCTAGATTGGCCGCCCCGCGGAGCAGGAGCGCCTGAAGGCACCGAAGATGTCCCGGTTTCGCATCCTTCACTGCTTGCGCGCGCCGGTTGGCGGCCTTTTCCGCCATGTCTGCGACCTGAGCGCGGAGCAAGCCGCGCGCGGCCACGAGGTCGGCGTGCTCGCCGACAGTGCCACCAACGATCGGCTAACCTGCCAACGCCTTGAAGCCCTCGCCCGCCACCTGAGCCTTGGCCTCCATCGCGCGCCGATGAGCCGCGACCTTGGTTGGCGCGACTTCACGGCGACGTCGGCGGCAACGGCGCTGGCCGGCCGGCTCGGCATCGACATCCTGCACGGGCACGGCGCCAAGGGCGGCGCCTATGCCCGCCTCGCCGCCCGCCGCCTCGGGCGCGGCGGCCGGCACGTCGCGGCGTTCTATACGCCCCATGGCGGCAGCCTGCACTATGCGCCTTCGAGCCTGAAGGGCCGCATCTTCATGGCGCTCGAGCGCAACCTCGCCGGCGACACCGACGGGATCGTGTTCGAAAGCGCATACTCGTCGCGCGTCTATGCCAGTCACGTCGGTCCGGTTGACTGTCCGTCGCGGGTAATCCCCAACGGACTGCTGCCGCACGAGTTCTCGGTCCACACGCCGGCACCGCGGGCGACCGACGTCGTGTTCATCGGCGAATTGCGCCGGCTGAAGGGCGTCGACGTGCTGCTGCACGCCATCGCCGATGCCAACCGGGCGAAGCCGATCACCGCCACCATCGTCGGCGACGGGCCGGATGCGGCTGAGTTCCGGGCGCTGGCAAAAAGGCTCGGGCTGGTCGAGCAGGTCGCCTTCCCGGGTGCCATGCCGGCGGCCAGGGCCTTGCCCCTCGGTCGTGTCCTGGCGATGCCGTCCCGCGCCGAAAGCCTCCCCTACATCGTGCTCGAAGCGGCGGCGGCAGGCATTCCGCTGGTGGCGACCGCCGTCGGCGGCATCGCCGAGATCGTCGCCGGCACCGATACCGCCCTCGTCCCGCCGGATAATGCAGGCGCCCTGCGCGACGCGATCGCGGATGCGATCGACGATCTTCCCGCCGCCACGGCGCGCGCCGCACGCCTGCAACGGGCCGTCGCCGAGCGCTTCACGGTCGAACGGATGACGTCGGCCATCTTGGAGCTCTATGGCGAGGCCGCGCGTTAACTGTTCGCGGCGCGCGGGTCCAACCGATCGGCGTTACCGCGAACGCGCTGGCACGCCGCGTGCTTGAGGCACCTCGAACCGAACCGGTCGAGAACGTCTCAAGAGCCATCCGCGATGCCCAACCTGCACTCCATCGCCGCCAACGGTGTCAATCCGGCGGCGCCGATCTCGCTCCATATCCCTCGCCTCGCCGATTTCAGCTTCGTCGGCCGCTCGAGCCTCGTTTCCCCGGCCGTGCTGGGCCTGCTGGTCAAGGCGGCGGAAGGGCTGATCCTGGCCGGCATCGGCTTCGCAATCGCACGTAGCTACGTCGACGCCGACGACTTCAATGCCTCCTCGCTCTACGGACTGCTGATCGCCGCCACGGTGCTGGGCGCGGTCGGCGTTTTTCACGCGCTCGGCCTCTACAAGGTCCCGGCTCTTGCCGCGCCGCTGCGGCAGATGCCGCGGCTCGCGCTCGGCTGGACGATTGCTCTCGGCCTGCTGGTGATGGCGCTGTTCTTCCTCAAGATCGGCCCCGAGATCAGCCGCGTGTGGATCGCGCTGTGGCTTGGCTTCGGCGGCGTCGCATTGGTTACCCAACGTCTCATTCTGGCACTGCTGGCGCGCGCCCTGATCCGCAACGGTCGTCTCACCCGCCGCGCCGTGATCTTCGGCGGCAGCGCCGCAGCCGAGGAGCTGATTTCCCGTCTCGAGGCCGACGCGGAGAGCGACATCCGCATCTGCGGCGTGTTCGATGATCGCGGCAGCGAGCGCGTCGGCAACCTGGTGTCGGGCTACCCCAACCTCGGCCGCCTCGCCGACCTCGTGAAATTCAGCCGCAAGACCCGTGTCGACCTCGTGATCATGACCATGCCGCTTGCCGCCGAGGACCGCATCAACCAGGTGCTGCGCACGCTCGCCCTCATGCCGGTCGACGTCCGCCTCGCCGCCATGCATTCGCAGCTGCACTTCTCCTCCCGCACCTATTCCTACATCGGATCGGCGCCGATGCTCGACCTCGCCGACAAGCCGCTCGACGACTGGGGCACGGCTGCGAAGTGGCTGTTCGACAAGATCGTCGGCGCGATTGCCCTGATATTGCTGTTGCCGGTGCTGGCGGCGGTGGCAATCGCGATCAAGCTCGACAGCCGTGGTCCGGTGCTGTTCCGGCAGAAGCGCTACGGCTTCAACAACGAGCTGATCGAGGTGTTCAAGTTCCGCTCGATGCATGTCGACCAGGCCGACGCCACCGCCTCGAAGCTCGTCACCCGCAACGACCCTCGCGTCACCCGCGTCGGCCGCTTCATCCGCAAGACCAGCCTCGACGAGCTGCCGCAGCTCTTCAACGTCATGAACGGCTCCCTGTCGCTGGTCGGGCCGCGGCCGCATGCCCTTCAGGCCAAGGCCGCCGACCGGCTCTACGACGAGGTCGTCGACGGCTATTTCGCCCGCCACAAGGTCAAGCCCGGCATCACCGGCTGGGCCCAGATCAATGGCTGGCGCGGCGAGACGGACACCGCCGAGAAGATCCAGAAGCGGGTCGAGCACGACCTCTACTACATCAACAATTGGTCGGTGTTCCTCGATCTCTACATCCTGCTGAAGACGCCGCTGTCGCTCCTGACCACCAAGAACGCCTACTGAGCCGCGTCTCGATCGCCACGAGCGCACGGGCGGTTGCGCGGCACGGCTTGCGCCCGGCAGGGCCGCGCGCAGTCGGCCCGCTCCTTGCAAATTCCCCGGCGGAGATGCCGTTCAGGCGATATTCGGGCGATCGGGACATGATCGTTAGCAGCCCCGCTGTCTATTTGGCACACCGCCCGGCCGGCGGTGGCGCCGCGGCGCCGCGAGACGTCGCGCCGCGCCGCAGCGCCGTCCACCTCGCCGCCCTCGCGCTCGTCTGGCTCGCGGTCGCCTCCGGCGCCATCGTCTTCACCGAGCCGGCACCGGTCGACGTGCTGACGATCGGGCTCATCGTTCTGCTGCCGGCCATCGGGCTCGTCGCGATCCGCCCCGCTCTCGTGGTGCTGGTATCGATCTGGCTGGTCGCGGCGGCGGCGGCCTTCGTGGCGAGCGCATTCTCCAACGACGTCGCCCGCTCCAGCACCCACTCCGGGATCTCGGTCTATCTCTACCTTGCCGTGTTCGTGTTTGCGGCGTTCATCGCCTATCGGCCGGCGGCCCACACCCGCCTGGTGCTGCACGCCTACCAGTCGGCGGCTTTCGTCACCGCCATGGCCGGCATCGCCGGATACTTCGGCCTGGTTCCCGGCGCCGCCGAGCTGTTCACCAAGTTCGGCCGTGCCGCCGGCACCTTCAAGGATCCGAACGTCTACGGTCCGTTCCTGATCCCGGCCCTGCTCTATGCTCTCCACCAGTGCCTGACGCGCCCGCTCCTGCGTACCCTGCTGCCGGCAACGATGGTCATGTTCCTCGGCTTCGCGATCCTGCTGAGCTTCTCCCGCGGCGCCTGGATCAGCGCCGCGATCGCGATCGCGATCTACGGCTACTGCAGCTTCGTCACCGCGCCGACCAACCGGCAGCGCCTCAAGATGCTGGCGCTCGGCGTCGTCGGCCTGTTCGCGATCGGCGGCGCTATCGTCGTTGCTACCCAGATCAACGGCGTCGGACAGCTGCTGGAGGAACGCGCCCAGCTGACCCAGAGCTACGACGAGGGGCCGGAAGGCCGCTTCGGCGGCCACCAGAAGGCCAAGCGCCTGATCCTCGACAATCCGCTCGGGATCGGCGCCGGCGTGTTCACCGAGTTGCACCACCACGAGGACGTGCACAACGTCTATCTCAGCATGTTCCTGAACGCCGGCTGGATCGGCGGGTTGCTGTTCATCCTGATGTGCGCCCTGACCACCGTCTACGGCCTGCGGCATGCGTTCAGGCGCACCGGCACCCAGTCGCTGTTCCTGATCGCCTATGCCGCCTTCGTCGGCAACGTCGTCGAGGGCTTCGTGATCGACATCGACCACTGGCGCCACTTCTACCTGCTGATGGCCATCGTTTGGGGTCTGATGCTGGGCGATCGCCGCGTCGCGACGCTGGCCACCGCCCGGCCGCGCCGCAACCGCATCATCCGGTCCGCACGCCGGACGCGGCCGAGACGCGCGCCCACGCATCATCGGACCGGTGCGCCGCCGCCTCATCCATCTGCCGGTGCGGACGCCGCGTCGGGCGACAATCGGGCCGCGCGTGACGATCCGCGGCGCCGGCGACTGACCGGATCACCCACGGCGCGGCTGCGGCCGGGCCTCGATCTCTGTCAGCAGCCCGCCGGGCGCCATCGCCACGATCTCGGCCCGACCCACCGGCAGACCGGCGAGCAACCGCGCCAGCACCCAATCGAAGCCGTTGAGCTTCGGCGAGGTGGCACAACTCGGCACGCCGACCACGGCGGCGGCATCCAGGCGTCCGACCATCAGCAGATTGCCGGGATCGACCGGCATCCCGAGATGGACGATCGTGCCGCCGCTGTCGGCGAGGGCCTGCGGGATGACATCGCCCCGGTCGACGATCGCCGAGGCGCCGAACAGGAGGATCGGGTCACAGCCCGCCTGCGCCATCCGCCCGATCGCCTCACGCACGGCGGCGGTCTCGTGCGCGACGGTCTCGACATGATCGAGACGGCTGCCCATCGCTTCCAGGCGCTGGCGCATGGCCTTGACACGCTTGTCGAGCAGGCCAGCCTTCACTCCGGGAAGACGGGTCAGGACGAGACCGGCGCCGCGGCTCGCGAACGGAGCGATCCGGACGACGGGGGTATCTTGCCGCAGGATCCGCTCGGCGGCGCTGATAACCGTGGCCGGCAGCGCGAACGGTATGACCTTGACGGTCGCAATCAGCTGACCCGGCTCGACGCGCTCGAACGGTGCCACCGTGGCGACCGTCAGCCCCTCGTCGAGGCTGTTGATCTCGATCAGCCTCTCGCGGGCGATCACCGCCAGCCCGTCGACAGCCGCGATCAGATTGGTCCGGCCGGTGAACGAAGCCGACATCTGCAGGCCGTCGCCACGACAGGCTGCGGCAATGCGGCGCGCGGCCTCGTCCTCGGCGACGTCGTCGGGGCCAAGCCGGGCCGCCATGACCGAAGTCACTCCGTGCTCCCGCATGGCGGCGATATCGTCTGCATTGAGCACGCGGCCCTTCTTGAGCAAGCCCGTCGGCAGGCGCACTGCGTGAGCGAGAACCGTGCCCGCGGCTTCCTCGAGTGGGAACGTGGAGAACTTCACGCGCGCCTCGCCTCGGCAACGGTTGGCCTGCCAAGCGCCGAGGCCAGGTCCTCGAGGCTCCTCAGGTTGTGACAGGTGAGCATTCGCGAGGCATGCCGGCTCAACGCGGACGCTCCGGCCGCTATCGGCTGATAGCGATCATAGCGCATGAGCGGGTTGAGCCACAGCAGGCGGCGGCAGCTGGCCCGCAAGCGACGCGCGGCGAGATCGATGCCTTCGCCGCCGTCACGATCGAGGCCGTCGGTGAACAGCAGCACGGTCGCGTTCTGGCCGAGCACGCGCCGCGCCCAGCGCTTGTTGAACTCGGTCAAGGCGGCGCCGATCCGCGTGCCGCCCGACCAGTCGGTGACGTCGGTGCCGACCTTGGCGATCGCAACGTCGGGATCGCGCGCCTTGAGCGTGCGGGTGACATGGGTAAGCCGGGTGCCGAACAGGAACGAGTAGACGCGATCCCGGTCGTTGGTCAGCGTATGCAGGAAATGCAGGAAAATGCGCGCGTAGGTATCCATGCTGCCCGAGATGTCGCACAGCACTACCAGCGGCGGCCGCCGCCAGTCGCGCGCACGGCGGTGAATCCGCAGCTGGTCTGGCCCCTTCGCCGCGGTCTCGCGCACGATGCGCCGCAGGTCGACACGGCCACCACTGCGGGAGGCAACGAAGCGCCGGGTCCGGATTTCCTCGAACGGCAGCGTCATGCGCCTGATCGCGGCGCGGGCGCGGACCAGCTCTTCGGCGCTCATCTGCTCGAAGTCCTTGGTCTGGAGCAGCTCGGACTGCGAGAAGGTCCCTTCCGCATCGATCTCGATCAGGTCGTCCTTGCGTGGCGCCGGACGGTCGGCGTGCCTGAACAGCCCCTCCGAGATCCGGCGCGACAGGGCCTTGTCGCCTTCCGCGGCGCCGGCGCGCAATCCCGGTACCATCAGCGACAACATCTGATTGATGTAGCCGGGATCGCGCCAGAACATGACGAACGCCTGATTGAAGATCTCGCGCTCGCTGCGCCGATTGACGAGCACCGCGTGCAGCGCCCAGTAGAGCGTGCGCCGGTCGCGCAGCCCGACGGCGATCACGGCTTGCGTCGCCAGCAGCACCTTGTCGGGACCGACGGCCATGCCGGCGGCCCGCAGCAACCGGGCAAAGAACAGGATGTTCTCTGCAATCCGTCCGCCGTCGACCTCGGCGGCGATCAGGTTGGCGTCGAGCCGGACCGGTCGGCTGCGGCTCTCGCCCGCGAGTTGTGCAGCCTCGCTCGCGGCCGCAGCGGCCGACTTGGTCATCGTGCCTCCGCCTCGAAAGCGGCGCGGCGGGCATCCGCCTTCACCTTCTCGAGCATGCGCGCCGCCTCGCTGCCCTGAATACGGGTGATGTCGTCCTGATACTTGAGCAGCGTGCCAAGCGTGCTGTCGACCATCGCCGGGTCGAGCGCGACGCAATTGAGCTGGGTCAGCGCCTGGGCCCATTCGAGCGTCTCCGAGACGCCGGGGTTCTTGTAGAGATCCATGCCACGCAAGGCATTGATGAAGGCGACGATCTGGTCGGTCAATTCGCGACCGGCCTCGGGCACCTTGAGGGCGAGAATGGCCCGCTCGCGCTCGGCGGTCGGATAGTCGACCCAGTGATAGAAGCAGCGCCGGCGCACCGCATCGTGCACCTCGCGGGTCCGGTTCGAGGTGAGGATGGTGATCGGCGGACGGGCGGCCTTGATCGTGCCGAGCTCGGGAATGGTGACCTGATGGTCGGCCAGCAGCTCGAGCAGGAATGCTTCGAACGGCTCGTCGGCGCGATCGAGCTCGTCGATCAGCAGTACCGGCGGCTCGCCGTCGTTCGAAAGCTCCAGCGCCTGCAGCAATGGACGTTTCAACAGATAGGTCTCGGAATAGAGATCGCGCTCCAGCGCTTCGGTCGAGCGCGCACTGCCGGTGGCCTCGGCGGCGCGGATGTGCAGCAGCTGCCGGCTGTAGTTCCAGTCGTAGACCGCGGCGGCGATGTCGAGCCCCTCGTAGCACTGCAGGCGAACGAGCTTGCGGCCCAGCGTCGCGCTCAAGACCTTGGCGATTTCGGTCTTGCCGACCCCAGCCTCGCCTTCGAGAAACAGCGGGCGGTCGAGTTTCAGCGCCAGGAACAGTGCGGTGGCGAGTGCCTCGTCGGCGAGATAGCCGCCCGATTGCAGCAAGGCCCTTGTGCTGGCGACGTCGGCGGGAAGACTGGTCATCGGCTCATCGGTCGGCGGATACGGGAAGTCGCGCAGCATAGACCGGTAAGCAGGTTAGGCAAGGCAGCAGGCGCCATGGCGTACCGGACAGGCTGTTAGACGCTCGACATGTAGCCCACCGCACGCCCGAGGTGCTGGGCCGCCAGACGCCGCTTGCCGATCAGCAGGCGGTGAACCGCCTTCAAGCCCTGCGCCACCGCCTCGCGCGGGCGGTTGAACCTCGTGTTGTATTTGGCATTGAAATAGACGCGCGACCTCGCGTAGTGGCGATACTTCCGGAACTCGTCGCCCAGGCTCAGATCGCTGCTTTGCCCGATCCTGTGCAGAAAACGGGCCCCGCCGATCTGCATCAGCGGCCCGCGGCGAGCGAGCCTGGCCGACAGGTCGGCATCCTCGAAATAGAGAAAGAAGCGCTCGTCGAAGCCACCCACCTCCTCGAACCGCTGCTTGCGCACGAACAGCGCCGCCCCGGACAGGGTGTCGACGATCCGATCCTGGCTGTCGTTGCCGGCCTGCGCCGGCTCGAGCTGCCGCACGAACACCGGATTGAACGCTGAAGCGAGCGGATGCCGCTCCGTCGCTGCCAGCAGCGCCGACAGCGCTTCCCGGTCGGCCTCGGAATCGGGGTTCATCATCAGCAGGAATTCGGTGCTCGCGGCGGCCGCGCCGACGTTGCAGGCCGTCGAGAACCCCGTGTTTCGATGCATCGGAATCGCTTGCGTGGCATGTCGGCCTGCGATAGCCAAGCTTTCGTCCCGGCTGCCGTTGTCGACGACGACCGACGCCACGCCTGTCGGCAGCGAGGCGAGGGCGCGCTCGAGGCAATGGCCGCTATTGTACGTGACCAGGATCGCGGTCACCTGTCCATCAAGAGTCACGTGCGACCTTCGATCCGGTGGAAAGACAAACCCCCGCGCTTGGCTGGCAACTCCCTCGCCATTGGCGTAGGGCAAGCAACTCCGAGAGCCAAGTCGACATAGCCCGTTCTGGCCGCAAGACGTGCATAGGCTCGCACAGCCGTCAATAGCCAGAACGGCGGGCCGCGGTCGCCTCAACTTGAAACCGGCCGCCGCAAAGGGCAAAAGCTGTCGCGCGTCTCGACGTAATTTCGCCCCCGAGCATTCGGGGCCCATAGGGAAGGCAGCAACGAGTGCGCAGTTCCGACAAATCACCGACAATGTCGACCTACGGCCTGCTCCGGCGGCTGGTGCAGGATCGCTGGCGCGAGAACCTCGGCAGCTATCTGCTGGCGTTCGCGCTGATGGCAACCGTCGCGGCGACCACCGCGGCCAGCGCCTGGATGATGAAGAACGTCATCAACAAGATTTTCGTCGAGCAGAACGCCGATGCCGTGATCTGGATCCCAGCGATCATCGTCACGATCTTCATCGCCAAGGGATTCGCCTCCTATTTCCAGGAGGTGACAATGAGCAGGATCGGCAACCGCCTCGTCGCCGACATGCAAAAGCGCCTTTTCGAGCATATCCTGCGAATGGACGTCGCGTTCTTCCATCGCCACACCTCCGCCGACCTGATCATGCGCGTGAGCCAGGGCGCCTTCGCCGCCCGCGACATGCTCAACGTCGCCACGGTCAGCCTCGGCCGCGACCTGCTGACCTTGATCGGCCTCGTCATCGTCATGCTGTCACAGGACCCGGTGCTGTGCCTGCTGGCCGCGACCGTCGGTCCGGTCGCCTATTGGGGACTGCGCCACCTCACCAAGCGGGTGCAGCAAGCCTCCCGCCGCGAAGTCACCTCGGTCGCCGACGTCGTCGGAGCCATGCGCGAGACGGTGCAGGGCATCCGCATCGTCAAGGCCTTTCAGCTCGAGGAGGAAGGCCGTGCGCGCATGTTCGCCGCCATCGATTCGGTGGAGCGGCTCGGTAACAAGATCGTGCGCACGCAAGCGCGCGTGAACCCGATGATCGAGACCCTCGGCGGCGTCGCTGTCGCCCTCGTCGTCCTCTATGCCGGCTGGCGCAACATTTCCTACACCGAGACCCCGGGCCAGTTCTTCGCCTTCATCACCGCCCTGCTGCTTGCCTCCGACCCGGCCAGGCGCCTGTCGCGCGTGCAACTGCAATTCGCCAACCAGTCGCAGAGCGTGCGCCTGCTCTACGAATTGCTCGACACGCCGGTGTCCGAGTTCGACGAGCCCGGCAAGCCGGCACTGCTGGTCTCGAAGGGGCACATCGCGATGCGCGCGGTTTCCTTCGCCTACACCCCCGACACGCTGGTGCTCGATCACCTCGACCTCGACATTCCGCCCGGCAAGACCACGGCGCTGGTCGGCGCCTCGGGCGGCGGCAAGACCACCGTCTTCAATCTCCTGCTGAGGTTCTGGGAGCCGCAGTCGGGCTCGATCGAAATCGACGGCCAATCGATAGGCGACGTGTCGCTCGTTTCGCTCCGGCGCAACTTCGCACTGGTCAGCCAGGATGCGTTTCTGTTCGAGGGCACCGTCCGCGACAACATCCGCGCCGGGATGGGGCAGGCCACCGATGCCGAGATCGAGGCCGCGGCCAAGGCCGCGCACGCCGATGACTTCATCCGCAAGCTGTCCAAGGGCTACGATACGCCGGTCGGCGAGCTCGGCAACCAGATCTCGGGCGGCCAGCGGCAGCGACTGTCGATCGCCCGCGCCTTCCTCAAGAACGCGCCGATCGTGCTGCTCGACGAGGCGACCTCCGCACTCGACAGCGAGACCGAGCAGCAGATCCAGATGGCGATCGACCGCCTGACCACCGGCCGCACGACCATCGTGATCGCCCACCGGCTGTCGACCGTGATGAACGCCGACGTGATCCACGTCCTCGACGGCGGACGCAATGTCGAGAGCGGCACGCATGCGAGCCTGATCGCCAGGGACGGCATCTACGCCCGGCTACATCGGCTGCAATTCACGGAGCGGCCCGGCCCCGCCACCACGGCGGCGGCGGCGGCCGACGGCAGTTGACCGTCACTTGCCCCGCGGCTTCGCCCGCGCCGTCGGCGGGGCTGACGCGGGGTCGTCCGGCCACGGGTGGCGCGGATAGCGCCCGCGCATCTCCGCCTTGACCGCCGCCCAGCTGCCTGCCCAGAAGCCCGGCAGATCGCGGGTGATCTGGATCGGCCGGTGCGCCGGCGACAACAGGTTGAGGGTCAGCGGCAGCCGCCCGTCGGCGACCGCCGGATGGACTTTGAGGCCGAACAGCTCCTGCACCCGAATGTGCAGTGCCGGCGCTCCGGGCCCCTCGTAGTCGATCGGGTGGGCGTTGCCAGTCGGCGCGACGAAGTGGGTCGGCGCCTGGGCGTCGAGCTTCTGCCGTCGATCCCAGGGCAGCAGCGTCTCGAGTGCAGCGGCCAGGTCGTCGGCGCCGACCTCGGACAGCCGCGTCTTGCCGGAAAGGAATGGGCCAAGCCAATCGGCGGCGGTCGCAGCAAGCGCCGCGTCCGACAAATCGGGCCAGGCGTCGGGAGCCATCGCCCCGAGGAACGCCACCCGGTCACGCAACTGCAACTGCGCCTTCGACCACGGGAGGCGGGCGATGCCCAGGCTGGCAATCCCCCGCGCCAGATCCGCCGCCGTCGCAAAGCTCGGCGTTACCGCGAGCGGCTGGTTCGACAGCGTCAGACTGCCCAGTTGTCGGATGCGCCGGCCGCGCAAGGCGGCTGCAGCCGCATCGAACGCGATCTCGTCGCGCGACCTGATGCGCCCGGCCGCAATCGACAGGATCTCCGCCTCGCTGATCGGGGCTGCGAGCAGGATACGCGCCGATGCCGCCGATCCAGCCATCTCGGCCACCACCAGAAACGGCGATCGTGCCAGCGCATCGGTAGGGTCGAGCATCGCGCCGCGGCCATTCGCCAGCAGATACTGGCCACCGGCCCCACGCGATTTCGCGATCCGCTCGGGATATGCCAGCGTCAGCAGCGCGGCCGGCGATGGCATCTCACCATCGCCCACGGAACTGGCCCCTTCACCCGCCATTTTCGCCCAGCCCTGTGCGAGCCGCCGCATCGCCTTCGCGCGCTCGCCGCGATCACGGCGGAACGCGTCGATGCGATGGCGCAGATCGGTATCGCTGCCGCCAAGGCCGCGCTCGACGATCAGCGCGGCAATCTCCGCCGCCTCGCCAGCCGCACCACGATCGGCCGCCGCAACCACCATAGAGGCCAATCGCGGCGGCAGCGGCAGGACGCGCAGGCGCCTGCCGTGCCCGGTAATGCCAGTCGTGCCGTCCTCGATCGCCGCCAGCGACACCAATTCCTCGCGCGCCGCCGCGAGCGCTGCCCGTGGCGGCGAATCGAGCCAGCGCAGCCGCAGCGGATCGGCCTCGCCCCAGGCGGCGCAATCGAGCACCAGGCCGCCCAGGTCGGCGTTCAGGATCTCGGGCTCGGCAAAGGCCGGCAACGCTTGCGTCTGCGGCTCGTCCCACAGGCGATAGCATACGCCCGGCTCGATGCGGCCTGCGCGCCCGCGCCGCTGATCGGCGCTCGCTCGCGATATCCGCACCGTCGCCAGCCGCGCAATCGCCGGCATCCGCGTCGTAGCGCGGCACGCGGGCGAGACCGCAATCGATCACCACGCGCACGCCCTCGATGGTGATCGAGCTTTCCGCGATCGAGGTGGCAAGCACGACCTTGCGCTTGCCCGCAGGCGCGGGCTGCACCGCCAGATCCTGGGCCCGGCGGTCCATGGCGCCATAGAGCGGCGCGATCTCGACATTCGGATCGCTGATCCGCTCGCCCAACCGCTCGGCGGCGCGGCGAATCTCGGCCTGACCGGGAAGAAATGCCAGGATCGAGCCTGGCTCGGCGCGCAGCGCGGTCAGAGCCGCGTCCGCCACCTGATCCTCGATCCGCCGCACCGGATCGCGCCCGAGATAGCGGGTCTCGACAGCGAAGCTGCGGCCCTGCGCCTCGATCACCGGCGCGTCGCCCAGGAGCCTCGCCACCCGTGCGCCATCGAGCGTCGCCGACATGACGAGAATGCGCAGGTCGTCGCGCAGGCCCGCCTGGGCATCGAGCGCGAAGGCGAGGCCCGCATCCGCATCCAGCGATCGCTCGTGATATTCGTCGAACAGCACCGCGCCGACCGTTTCGAGCGCTGGATCATCGAGGATCATGCGGGTAAACACGCCCTCGGTGACCACCTCGATGCGTGTCCTGGGTCCGACCCGGCTGTCGAGCCGCGCCCGCAGACCCACGGTATCGCCGACGCCCTCGCCGAGCGTCATGGCCATCCGGTCGGCGGCACCGCGCGCGGCGAGCCGGCGTGGCTCGAGCACCAGGATCTTGCGGCCGCCGAGCCAGGTCTCATCGAGCAGCGCCAGCGGCACCCTGGTCGTCTTGCCGGCGCCCGGCGGCGCAACCAGCACGGCGCTGTTGCGGGCCGCGAGCGTACCGCGCAGGACGCCCAGCACCGCGTCGATCGGAAGTGCGATGTCACCGTTCATGCCGTTTGCTGTGTCACGAGGCCCGGCACAAAGGCAAGGTCCGGCGCGTTGGCGGCTTGCGCCCACCGATGCCGGCGATCGGATCGGGCGGCTCGATGGATCAGCGGCCATGGACACCGGGAAGGGCTCGCGGGGACCCTCAGCTGTCTGTCGACCTGATGACGAGTTCTCCTTGCGTTCCTTGCGTATCTGATCGAACCGGCTATCGTTCCGCCGACCTGCACATTCTTACGAAGGTATGTTGCCAAACTTTGGTGATGTAGCCAGTCTAGCTTCGGCGCCCAGCGCCTCATCAACGCTCCGGAACCGAGGAAATCCCCAAATGAAGCTCTCCGGCACGCGCCAGCTTTCTGCCAAGCCCACCGCAGTGTGGGAGAAGATGAACGACACCGACGTCCTGCGCCGCTGCATCCCTGGCTGCGAGACCCTCGAGAAGACGGGCGACAACACGTTGAAGGCGGTGGCGGCGCTCAAGATCGGCCCAATGGCGGTGCGCTTCAGCGGCGATGTGAAATTGTCGGACCTCGATCCGCCGAACGGCTACCGGATCAGCGGCCATGGTTCGGGCGGGCCGGCCGGCATGGCGTCCGGCGGCGCTTCGGTCAAACTCGCGCCGAAGGATGGCGGCACGCTGCTGTCGTACGACGTCGACGCCAACGTCAGCGGCAAGATCGCCCAGCTCGGCCAGCGCCTGATCGATGCCACGGCAGCGCAGATGGCCGAGCGGTTCTTCACCTCGTTCGCGTCCGAGGTCGAGGGGCCGGCAACCGAGGCGGGCGCGGCCGCGACTGCACCTGCAAAGGCAGCCGGCGGACGCCCGCAACTGCTTTGGTGGCTCGTCGCCGGATTGCTGCTTGCCATCGGGCTCTATCTGTTGGCACGCTAGAACCAGAATGGGCTGCCTCGAGGTCGCCGAAAAACAATCGACAGTTGTCGAACTGAAGGAGGAAGCGGTGCCGCAAATCAAATTTGAAGTTAACGGCAAGGCAGTGACAGTCGACGTGGCGCCGAACGCGCTGCTGGTCGACGTGCTGCGCGGTCAATTGCAACTCACCGGCACACATGTCGGCTGCGACACCAGCCAGTGCGGGGCATGCGTGGTGCATGTGAACGGCTCGTCGATGAAGAGCTGCACGATGCTGGCGGTGCAGGCCAACGGCGCCAAGGTCACCACCATCGAAGGGCTGTCGCGGGGGACGGACCTGCACCCGGTGCAGGCAGCATTCAAGGAGGCACACGGGCTCCAGTGCGGCTTCTGCACCCCCGGCATGGTGATGGCGGCGGCCGACCTGCTGTCGCGCAACGCCAACCCTAGCGAGGCCGAGATCCGCAGCTGGCTCAAGGGCAATATCTGCCGCTGCACCGGCTATCACAACATCGTCAAGGCCGTGCAGATCGCCGCCAAGTCGATGTCGACCAAAGTCGCTGCCGAATAGCCTTTCATACTCGCATTTCGTCGTGGCTCGCACCGCGTTGTGCGACAGCCGATCGGAGACCAACATGACCACCACCGGAACCGGCATCGGCGCTGCCGTGAAGCGTCGCGAGGACTTCCGCTTCCTGAAAGGCATCGGCCGCTACACCGACGACATGTCGATGCCGAACCAGACTTATTGCGTGTTCGTACGCTCGCCGGTCGCCCACGCAAAGCTCGGCAAGGTCGACCTGACCGCCGCGCGCAACTCGCCGGGCGTGGTCGCGATCTTCACCGCCGCCGACATCGAAGCCGACAACCTCGGCGGCGTGCCATGCGGCTGGCTGGTGACCGGCCGCGACAACAAGCCGATGAACGAGCCGAAGCATCCGATTCTCGCTTCCGGCAAGGTGCGCCATGTCGGCGATCCCGTCGTTGCCGTCGTCGCCGAAACCTTTCTCCAGGCGAAGGACGCCGCCGAGAAGGTCTCGATCGACCTACCAGGAGCTGCCGGCCGTCGTCGACATGAAGAAGGCGCTCGCCGGTCGGCGGCGCTGCCGTCCACGACGAGGCGCCCAACAACCTGTGCTTCGACTGGGAGCTCGGCGACAAGGCCGCGACCGAGGCCGCCTTTGCCAAGGCCGCGCACGTCACCAAGCTCGACCTGATCAACAACCGCCTGGTGCCGAACGCGATGGAGCCGCGCGCCGCGATCGGCGCCTACGATATCTCGACCGACGAGCACACGCTCGTCACCACCAGCCAGAACCCGCATGTCATCCGCTTGCTGATGGGCGCCTTCGTGCTCAGTATCCCCGAGCACAAGCTGCGCGTCTACGCGCCCGATGTCGGCGGCGGCTTCGGCTCCAAGATCTACCACTATGCCGAGGAGGCGCTCGTCACCTGGGGCGCGAAAAAGATTGGCCGGCCGATCAAGTGGATCGCCGAACGCTCGGAGAGCTTCGTCTCGGATGCCCACGGCCGCGACCACGTCACCCACGCCGAGATGGCGTTCGACAAGGACGGCAAGGCGATCGCCCTCAAGGTCGACACGCTCGCCAACCTCGGCGGCTATCTGTCGACCTTCGCTCCCTGCGTGCCGACGTGGCTGCACGGCACGCTGCTCGCCGGTCAGTACACGACGCCGGCGATCTACGTGCAACGTGAAGGCGGTATTCACCAATACCGTGCCGGTCGACGCCTATCGCGGCGCCGGGCGGCCCGAGGCGACCTATCTGCTCGAGCGCATGATGTCGCAAGGCGGCGGCCGAGATGGGCGTCGATCAGGCCGAGTTGCGGCGGAAGAACTTCATCCAGCCGACCAGTTCCCCTACCAGACGCCGGTCGCCGTCGTCTACGACACCGGCGACTACGAGGCGTCGCTCAACAAGGCGATGGAGATCTCCGACTACAAGGGCTTCGAGGGGCGCCGTGCCGCCGCCAAGGCGCGGGGCAAGCTGCGCGGCATCGGCGTGGCGAGCTACATCGAGGCGTGCGGCATCGCGCCGTCGAGCCTCGTCGGCGCGCTCGGCGCCCGCGCCGGACTGTACGAGGCCGCGACCGTCCGCGTCAACCCGACCGGCTCGCGTCTCGATGCTCACCGGCAGCCACAGCCACGGCCAGGGCCATGAGACGACCTTCGCGCAGGTCGTCGCCGACAAGCTCGGCATCGCCATGGAGCAGGTCGATATCGTCCACGGCGACACCGCCAAGGTGCCGTTCGGCATGGGCACCTATGGCTCGCGCTCGCTGGCGGTCGGTGGCACCGCGATCGTCAATGCCCTGAACAAGGTGATCGACAAGGGCCGCAAGATCGCAAGCCATCTTCTCGAGGCGTCCGAAGCCGACATCGTGTTCGAGAACGGCGCCTACCAGGTCAAGGGCACCGACAAGAAGAAGACGTTCGGCGAGATCGCCCTGACCGCCTATGTGCCGCACAAGTACCCGATCGACAAGCTCGAGCCGGGACTGGAGGAGACGGCGTTCTACGACCCGAAGAACTTCACCTTCCCGGCCGGCACCTACATCTGCGAGGTCGAGATCGATCCGGCAACCGGCGAGACCGACGATCGTCAAGTTCACGGCAGCCGACGACTTCGGCAACATCGTCAATCCGATGATCGTCGAAGGCCAGGTGCACGGCGGCCTCGTCCAGGGCATCGGCCAGGCGCTGCTCGAGAATGCGGTCTACGACGACAACGGCCAGCTGCGGACCGGCTCGTACATGGACTACTGCATGCCGCGCGCCGACGACGTGCCGTCGTTCCACGTCGCGACGACGGTGACGCCGTGCACGCACAATCCGCTTGGCGTGAAGGGTTGCGGCGAGGCCGGCGCGATCGGCTCGCCACCGGCAGTCATCAACGCCATCTGCGATGCGCTGCGCGAGCATGGCGTCGCCCACATCGACATGCCGGCGACGCCGGAGAAGGTGTGGCGGGCGATCAGCGGCGGCGCGATGGCCAAGGCGGCGGAATAACGGAAACCGGAGGATACTGCCATGTACTCGTTCGATTATGTTCGCCCGACCTCCGTCGCCGACGCCGCGAAGGCGCTTGCCGCCAACCCGGAAGCCCGGCTGCTCGCCGGCGGCCAGACCCTGATCCCGACGTTGAAGCAGCGGCTCGCCTCACCCGCCGCGGTGATCGACATCGGCGGCATCGCCGACCTCAGGACGATCAAGCGCGACGGCGACAAACTCGTCATCGGAGCGCTCGTCACCCACGACGCGGTCGCACGAAGCACCGAGGTCAAGGCGGCGATCCCGGCGCTTGCGGTCCTTGCCGACGGCATCGGCGATCCGCAGGTGCGCAATGCCGGCACCATCGGCGGCTCGGTCGCCAACAACGACCCGTCGGCCGACTATCCCTCGGCGGTGCTGGCGCTCAATGCGACGATCGTGACCAGCAAGCGCCAGATCCCGGCCGACCAGTATTTCACCGGCATGTTCTCGACCGCCCTCGACGCCGGCGAGATCATCACCGCCGTGCAATTCCCGGTGCCGAAGCGCGCCGGCTATGCAGAAGTTCGCGCAGCGGGCCTCGCGCTATGCCCTCGTCGGCGTGTTCGTCGCCGAGACGGCGGCCGGCGTGCGCTGCGCGGTGACCGGTTGCGGCGCCAATGGCGTGTTCCGCTCGGGCGAGGTCGAGGCGGCGCTGACGAAAGGCTTCGCGGCCGACAGCCTGAAAGGCGTCAAGGTTCCGGCTTCCGGCCTGATGGGCGACATGCACGGCAGCGCCGAGTACCGCGCGGCCATGGTGCCGGTGATGGCCGCGCGGGCCGTCGCCGCGGCGAAGTGATCGCAACCGTCGGTTAGCCCGCGGCGCCTGCATGCCCCTCGCCGTCACGACCATTATCGTCGCGGCCGGGGTGGGACAGCACGGTCGCCGGAGCGACGGCGTTCGCCGACGCGTCTCGACGCGGCGCAGGGGAAGCCGCTGGACGACGGGCAGCGCCGGCATCACGCAGTTCCATGCCTCCGCCGAGGCCGGCCTTGCAGTTCCGCTCGGTGGCAACGCAAGCGGCGCCAAATCCCGCGAAAATATTGACCGCGAATATTGATCTTGAGCAATGCGGGATAGCCACAAACCTCGATCTTAAGGCAAAGTGACGCTCCGGTCAGAGCTGGCCGCGGCCCCAATCGAGAACGAACGCGAGGCCTGACATGACCTTCAAGACGATCCTCGTTCACGTGCACGACACGCGGCGCGCAAAGCACCTGCTGGAGACGGTGGTTCCATTGGCGAACGCAATGGACGCGCATCTGGTCGGATTGTCGGTGCTGCCGCCATATGTGGTGATCCCGTCGATGGATGGCGCCGGCACCACGGTCACCGTCGACCAGCACAGGATGGCATACGAGCAGGAGATGGTGCAGCTGAAGTCGATCTTCGAGGCGGCCACGAGCGGGCGGGCCGCGCGAAGCGAATGGCGCGAGGCCGATGCCGGATTCACCACCGCCGCCGGGACGATCATCGAGCAGAGCCGGGCCGCCGATCTGGTGGTCGCCTGCCCGCAAGACCCGGCCTGGATCTACTCGCCGATGCTTGAGGCACCCGATCGCATCGTCATCGAAAGCGGGCGTCCGCTGCTGCTTGTCCCCGACAAGGCAGGCTTCACGATGCCGCCCAAGCGCGTCACCGTCGCCTGGAACGCGCGCCGCGAGGCCGCCCGCGCCATCGCCGACGCGCTGCCGCTGTTGCGCCGTGCCGAGGACGTCAACGTGCTGTGGATCAATGCGGAGAGCGAGCGGCAGACCGCGGGCGACCTGCCGGCCGCCGAAATCTGCACCATGCTCGCCCGCCACGACGTCAAGTGCCGGGCGACGCAGGCGACGGCCATTGGCGGCGACGTCGGCAGCGAGTTGCTGCGACAAGCAGCAGCCTTCGGCTCGGATCTGCTGGTCATGGGTTGCTATGGACACTCGCGACTGCGCGAGTTCGTGCTCGGTGGCGCCTCACGGCACATCCTGCAGCACGCCCGCATTCCAACCCTCCTGTCTCACTGATCCCGCTCATCGGAGGCTGCCATGACGTTGCGACGTGTCCATCTCGAGCTTGCCCGCGACCCGGATTATCCCAGCGGCAGCCGGGACCGGGGCTACGAGTTCATTGCTCCACTCGACGATGAGGGACACCTGCTTGCCGCCGAGTGGAAGGTAAATCGTGACAAGTGCCGGGTTCGCCGGTTCTGGGCCGGCCAGCCCGACGAGTTCGGGCACCTTGTTCACCGGCCCGGCGGCAGCTGGGTGCTCGACTACAATCTCAAGACCAGCGCCGACGACGAGAAAGGCTTCAAGTTCGACAAGCACCGCTTCGTCCCCGGCGAATACGTCTCGATCACCGAGCACGATGGGGTGCTGCGGACATTCTTCATCAAGGCGGTCGTCGATGAGGATTGACGAGGCACGCTGCGACCGTGGCCGGCTGGAGCGAGAATGAACGAAAGCCGAGATTGGCTCGGGGCAATGTCCTTTCTCGCGCGCCATGCGCGACAGTTTGCCAGCGAGCGCAATCTGCGGCGTGGAATGATCGCGGTAGCGCTGGCGGGCCTGGCGCTCGGCGTCGTGGCGCAGCTCCTATCGCAGCTTCCGCTCGCTCGGCTGATATGGACTGCCGCCACCTTACCGGTGATCGCCGGCCTGGCGATCTCGATCGTCCGCGACCTGGCCGCCGGCCGCTTCGGCGTCGATGCCGTCGCCTTCATCTCGATGACGGCGGCACTTGCCCTCGGCCAGCCGCTGGCCGGCGTGGTGGTCGCGGTGATGTACGCCGGCGGCAACGTGCTCGAGGATTTCGCTGTCGGCCGCGCCGAGCGGGACCTGAAATCCCTGGTCGATCGTGCGCCTCGGATCGCGCACCGGCTGTGCGGCGGGACAGTCGAGGACGTCGCCGTCGACGCGGTGGCGATCGGCGACCGCCTCGTCGTGCGCGGCGGCGAGGTGGTCCCTGTCGACGGCACGATCTTCGCCGCGCGGGCGACGATCGACGAGTCGGCGCTGACGGGAGAGCCGATCCCGGTCGACCGCGGACCCGGCGAGGCGGTCCTGAGCGGCACCATCAATGTCGGCGACACCTTCGAGATTGTGGCGACGGCGTCGGCGGGGGAGAGCGCCTATGCCGGCATCGTGCGGCTGGTGACGGCAGCCCAGACCGGCAAGTCTCCCTTCATCCGGCTGGCCGACCGCTATGCCCTGCTGCTGCTGCCGGTGGCGATCGCGGTCGCCGCGGCAGCGTGGCTGCTGTCCGGCGACCCGCTGCGCGGGCTCGCCGTACTGGTCGCGGCAACGCCCTGTCCGCTGATACTCGCAGCCCCGGTCGCCTTCATCGCCGGCGTATCGCAGGCCGCGCGTCATGGCATCCTGATCAAGGGCGGCGGCCCGCTCGAGGCGCTCGCTCGCACGCACACGGTGATTTTCGACAAGACCGGAACCTTGACCGTCGGCGGCGCCCGGCTGGTCTCGGTCGAGGCGGCGCCGGGCGAGGACGCGAACGAGGCGCTACGGCTCGCCGCCTCGCTGGAGCAGGCCTCCCATCATGTCGTCGCCGCGGCCATCGTGGCTGCGGCGCTGGCGAGGGGACTGCGGCTGGCGATGCCATCGAGCGTGCGGGAGACGCACGGCGCCGGGCTCGAAGGCGTCGTTGACGGCCGCGCCGTCAGGGTCGGATCGCACCAGCTGGTCGCCGGCGGCCGGCGGCCGAGCGAGTGGGCCACACGCGTGCTGCGCCGCGCCAACTGGCGATCGGCGCTTAGCGTCTTCATTGCGGTCGATGGCCATCTGGTCGGCGCGATGCTGCTCGGCGATGAGCTGCGTCGCGATACACCGCGTGCGATCCAGTCGCTGCGTACGAGCGGCGTGGCGCGCATCATCATGGTTACCGGCGACCGTGCCGATACCGCCGAGACGATCGGCGCCGCCCTCGATCTCGATGCCGTGCTCGCCGACCGGGTGCCTTCCGACAAGGTCGATGCCGTCCGGATCGAGCGGCTGCGTTTTCCGACCCTGATGGTCGGCGACGGCATCAACGACGCGCCTGCCCTCGCGGCCGCCGATGTCGGCATCGCCATGGGCGCCCGTGGCGCCAGCGCGTCTTCCGAAGCCGCCGACGTCGTGATCCTCGTCGACCGCCTCGATCGCGTCTCGCTCGCGGTCGCCATCGCCCGGCGGGCACGCGGCATCGCCGTGCAGAGCATCGTCGCCGGCATGGGGCTGTCGGGCCTTGCGATGCTGGCGGCGGCCCTTGGCTGGCTTGCCCCGGTTCCCGCCGCCCTGACCCAGGAGGCGATCGACGTCGCCGTCATCCTCAACGCCCTGCGGGCGCTCGGGCCGGGCCGGCCGCTGAGCCATGTTGCGATGCCGGCTTCCACCGCCAGGTCGCTGGCCGAGGAGCACGCGCACCTGGAAAAGGCCCTCGACCGGCTCAGAGGCATCGCCGACGAGCTCGATGATGCCTCGGGGCCGGCTGCGGAGCGGCTGATCGGCGAGGCGAACGGCATTGTCACCTCGAAGATCGCCTCGCACGAGCGCGACGACGAGAGCTCCGTCTACCCGCGTCTCACCCGCTACCTTGCCGACAGCCATGGGCTCGCCGCCATGAGCCGCGCGCACCGGGAGATCGCGCATCTTTCGCGGCTCTTGACGCGCATGTCCGAGGAGCTTCAGATTGTCGAGGTCGACCGCTACCTGATCCGCGACGCCCAGCGCGTCATCGAAGCGATCGAGGCGCTGGTGCGCATCCACAACGCGCAGGAAGAAGACATCTACGAGCACGCGGCGGCCTAGGCCCACCTGCGTGTCCGGCTGAGCAAGGCGAGGGCAACCCGGCCAGGAAAATGGCTGGACGATCGAAGTCCACGCCAGGAGGAGACGATAGCCTCACGACCGAGAAAGGGTGCCATGATCAGCTTGCTGGATTGCATCGCGATGTGCGGCTTGAGCGAGGACGAGGTTGTCGGCAATCGCGGAGCACGAGCATATTCCGGAGATCGCAGCGGCGGCTTTGGCCCAGTACCTGCTCGAATCGCGAGCAAGGCTGCGGGCAAATTCGCGACATGATCATCGACGATGTCCGCATCGCCCAGGCGCGCGGCGATCGCGAGGAGGTCCAGCACCTGCTGCACGTGCTGCATCATTTCCTGCGCGAGCATCCCGAGGGCCGTCCTCCCAGCGCCTGAGTGTCGAAGCGTTTCGGTCAGGAGGCGGTCGGCGCGGCGAGGTCGAGTGTGACGCGGAGCGTGCGCAGGTCGCCGGCCACCGGCATGACCTTGAACCCGAGCTCGCGGCACATCTGCAGCATCGTGACGTTCTCGGTCAAGACCTCGCCATTGAGCTCCGTCAGCCCCTCGTGCCGCCCGTAGGCGATCAAGTGCTGCATGAGCTGCCAGCCGAGGCCACGCCCCTTCATGTCGGAAGCGACCATCACCGCATATTCCGCGCGCCTGAAGTCGGGATCGGCAATCAGGCGCGAGACACCGAGCAATTCGCCGCTCGCCAGATCGATCGCGACAAATGCCATCTCGCGCGCGTAGTCGATCTGGGTCAGTCGCGCGAAGAGCTTGTGCGAGAGGCCGGGGTTCGCGGTGAAGAACCGCATCCTCAGGTCCTCGCGGTCGATCCGCGCGAACAGCCGGCCGTAAAGGTGCTCGTCGTCGGGCCGGATCGGTCGCAATAGCAGGTCGCCCACGCCCGGCAGGGCAATCCGCCGCTCCCATTGCACCGGATAGGGCTTGATCGAGAGCGGGCGGCGAGGAGCCTCGGCATCGCCGGCGATGCGCACCCGGGCGTCGAGCGCAATCACGCCATGCTCGTCGGCGAGGAGCGGATTGACGTCGACCTCCCGGATCTCGGGGTGCGCGATCACCAGCGCGCTCAGTCGGACCAATGTCATCGCGATGGCATCGAGATCCGCCGGCGGCCGGTCGCGAAATCCATCGAGCAACCGCTGGACCCGCGTCTGGCGCATCATGTCGCGAGCAAGCTTGAGGTCGACCGGCGGCAGCGCCTGGGCGGTATCGCGCATGACCTCGACCGCCGTGCCGCCCGCGCCGAACAGCATGATCGGCCCGAACGTCGCGTCGTCGGTCATGCCGACGATGAGCTCGTGCGCTCGCGGGCGGCGGATCATCGGCTGCACCGTTACGCCTGCGATGCGTGCCGCGGGCTGGGCCCGCCCGACCCGCTCGAGCATCTCCGCCGCGGCCTCGCGCGCCGCCTTCGCGGTTTCGAGGCCGAGCCGGACACCGCCGACATCGGACTTGTGCGAGATATCGTCGGACAGGATCTTGACCACGCAGGCCTTGTCGCGCTCGAGGAATGCGGCGGCGATCGCCTCGACCTCGTCGGAGTTGCGAGCGATACGCGTCTGCACCACCGGAATGCCATATGCCCCGAGCAGCGCCTTGGCATCGACCTCGGACAGCATGGTCTGGCCGCGCTGCAGCGCGTCTGCAATCACCGCCCGGGCCGCGGCGGTGTCAACTTCCAGATCGGCGGGCAGCGGCGGCGGCGTGCGCATCAGCTCGTCCTGCGCCCGCGCATAGCGCACGAGTTGCATGAACCCTTCGATCGCCGCCGCCGGTGTGTCGAACGTGGCGACCCGCTCCTCAGCGAACAGCTTGCGTGCCTCGCGCGCCGCATCGTCGCCGAGCCAGTTGGTCAACAGCGGCTTGTTTTGCTTTCCGGCCGAGCGGCGGCGCGCGCCGACATCGATCACCGCCCGCGCGACATCGGTGGCGCTAGCCCGCGCGGTCGGGCAATTCATCACCAGGATGGCATCGGCGGCCGAGCTATCCATGAGGCCGTCGAGCACGGCGGCATATCGGCCCGCGTCCGCGTCGCCAACGATGTCGACCGGATTGTGCCGGGACCAAGTCGCCGGCAGCAGCCGGTCGAGCGCGGCGACAGTGTCGGCCGGCAGCTCGGCGAGCGTGCCGCCCAGATCGGCGAGGCGGTCGGCCGCGAGCACCCCGGCGCCGCCGCCGTTGGTCAGGATGATCAGCCGTTCGCCATCGAGGCGCGACTGGCGCGAGAGCATCTCGGCGGCGTTGAACAGGTCCTGCAGCTCGTTGACGCGAACGAGGCCGGCCCGGCGGAAGGCTGCCTCGTAGGCGGCATCGGAGCCGGCCAGCGCACCGGTGTGCGACCGCGCCGCCGCGGCACCTTCCGCGTGGCGACCGGCCTTGATCACGACGACCGGCTTGGCGCGTGCGGCCCGCCGCGCCGCCGACATGAACTTGGCGGCATTCGTCAGCTGCTCGATGTAGAGCAGGATCGCGCGGCTGGCGGCATCGCCCGCGAGATAGTCGAGCACGTCGCCGAAATCGACATCGGCCATGTCGCCGAGTGAAATGATACGGGAAAAACCGATCCCCCGGCTGCAGGCCCAGTCCGTCACGGCGGTGATCAGCGCCCCCGACTGCGAGGCAAATGCCAGGTCGCCCGGCAGCGGATGCCGATGACTGAAGCTGGCATCGAGCCCGATCAGCGGCAGCATCAGGCCGAGGCAATTCGGTCCCTGGATCCGCAGCAGGTTGGGTCGCGCGGCATCGAGCATCGCCTGCCTGAGATTGCCGGTGACGCCGGCCGAGATCACCACCGCCGCGCGCGTGCCCTTGGCGCCCAATTCGTCGATCAGACGCGGGATCGTGGCCGGCGGCGTCGCGATCACCGCCAGATCCGGGATGAATGGTACGGCTGCGACCGTCGGATAGCAGGGGGCATCGCCGATCCCGGCATGCCGCGGATTGACGAAGGCGATCCGCCCGCCGAAGCCGGCACCGGCCATGTTGCCGGCGAGGATGTTGCCGATCGATCCTGCCTCGGGACTGGCGCCGACCAGAACGACGGACTTCGGCTCGAGCAGATACTCGAGATTGCGGATCGTCATGCGCCACCTGTTTTGCTGTTCGCCCGTCGCCGAGCGCCCCGGCAACCTTCATCCGTCAATGCTGCAGCCGATCCGATGCGGCCTGCAAGGTGGCCTCGGCGCCGCCGCCGGCGTCGATCCGCTGCCAGTCAATCGCTCCGATATCGTAGGCAAGCTGCCGCTCGATGACATCGCGGTCGGCATCGGAGGCATCGGCGACGCGCGCGCCGACCCGGGCCAGCATCGTTTGCACCGGCGCATCGAGCCAGAGGCCGGTAAACGGTATCTGCAGGCCGTCGCACAACTCCTCGATCGCGGCGCGCTCATGCTGCTTCGAGAACACCGCGTCGACGACGACCGAATGACCAGCCTGCAGCGCCGCCCGCGCCTTGTCGAGCACGAGACGGTAGATCCTGGCGCTGGCCTCTGGCGTGTACGCCGCCGGCGGCAGCCGCTCGGTCTCGGCAATGCCGGCTGCCGCCTTGCGCTCGAGATCGGTGCGGATGTGAAAGGCGCCGGGCGCCGACCCCAGCCGAGGTGCGAGCGCCGTCGCCAAGGTCGTCTTGCCGGTGCCCGACAGGCCGCCCACGGCAACGAGTTGCGCCGGACGCGGCGCCAGATAGCGCAACGCATCGTCCAGGCTCGACCGCGCTCTTGCCAGCTCCTGCGGGCGCTCGGCCGCGGTCCTCTGCATCGCGCGCTGCGCGCCGACCAGGCCACGAACGGCACTGCGCAGGCCAAGGAACAGCGGCAGGGCCACCAGCCCCTCGATGTCGGCCGCGGCCTGCGAACGCCACAGATATCGGTTGAGCACTACGTTCGCCGCTTGCCGTTGTTGCCGATGGTCGAGATCCATCAACAGGAATGCAAGATCGTACAAAGTATCGATGGTGGCGAACTGCTCGTTGAATTCGATGGCATCGAACAGCACCGGCTGCCCCCGCCACATCACCAGATTGTCGAGGTGCAGGTCGCCGTGACAGCGGCGGACGAAACCGGCTTGCCCGCGCCGGCGCAGGCAACCGGCGGCCCGGCGCAGCTGGCGCTCGGCCAACACCTGGAACTCCTGGTGCCTGAACGTCGAGTGCCCGACGTCGACCGATGCCAGGTTCCGGTCGAGGTCGCCGAGGATGCCGGCAAGTGCCGCATCGGCGTCGGCCGTGTGACGTCGCGGAGCTTGCTGGTGGCTCCGGTACACCGTATCGGCGAGGGCGCGTGCCAGTTCCGCAGTGAGCTCGCCGCGACTGGCGATCGCGCCCAGCAGATCGGATTGCGGAAAGCGGCGCATGTGCACCGCCCACTCGACGACTTCGCCGTCGCCGCCGATGGCGAGCTTTCCTCCCGGCCCACGGGTGATCGCCACGGCATCGAGGTAAAGCTCAGGCGCGTGCGGAAGATTGACCTCGAGCTCGCGGAACACCGCCGCTCGTCGCAGCTCCAGCGTGGAGAAGTCCATGTAGGAAAAGCGCACTGCGCGCTTGATCTTGTAGACCTCGTCGCCGGCAAGAAACACCAGCGCGCCATGCGTCTCCATTCGCTCGACCACGGCCGGCCGGTTCGGATAGGCATCGGGCAAGCCGAGGAATGCAAGCACCTCCGATTGCCCGCCGTCGTGGTCGGTCTGCTGCATCGCCTCGATCCTGGCTGGATTTCGCCCTCGTTGCCATCAACCGGCCCTGTCGTACAGCAACTGCCGACCCGAAGCACCATCGGCGCATCACGCCGCAACCACTCCGGCACGGCGAGCCACGTTCAGCTCTCGCAGCAGCCCGACCGAACCATCACCTAATGGGACATGAGCACCGGCACCGGCGATTTGCGCAGGACATGCCGTGACGCTTCCCCGAGCGTGAACTCGTAGAACTCCGGATATCCGAGGCATCCCATGACCAGCAGGTCGGCGCTCTCGGCCTTGACCGCGGACAATAGCGCCGGTCCGATCTCGGCCCCCGGCAGCGAGATCATTTCCGATCGGGCATGGACATCATGGCGCGCCAGCGAATTGCACAGCCGCTCGGCTGACGGTTGCCCGTGACCGTTGCCTTGCCCGCCCTCGCCGATCACCAGCACTTTCACGTACTGTGCTGTCTGCAGCAACGGCAGTGCGTCGAAGGCGGCCTTGGTCGCCTCGCGCGAGCCGTTCCAGGCGACCAGCACGCGACCGCCGATCGGGCGGCTGCCGCCGACGCGCGGCAGTACCAGAACCGGTCGCCCGGACTCGAACACCAGGCGCTCGGTGACCCTGTCGGCGCCTTGCTCGGTGAGCTCGACCGGCCCGGCAATGATGAGGTCGACCGGATAGGCATATTCGATCGCGAGCACGCCGGAATTGGCCTCGCCAGCGTCTTCCAGTATCCACTCCGACGTGAACCCTTGTCCGAGGCTCGCCTGGAGGAACGCACGCTTCATGCGATCGGCTTCCTCGCGGAACGCCGCGCGATGCCAACCGTTCACCACCGTCTCTTGATCGCCGCCGCTCGTCGGCAGCACCAGCGTCGCCGGCAGGACGGCAAGCCCGATCAGATGCGCGCCAAACCTGCTCGCAAGCTCGACGCCCGCAGCAAGCTGCCGCTTTGCGCGCTGCTCCCGCCCCATGCGCAGCAGAATGGTCTTGAACGGCGTCATCTACCCGCGGCCCTCCCCTTCAACCGTTCGGATGTTGCGCGGGTGCCCGACGTAGTGCCTTGATCGCTATCAAGTGGCCAACCAAACGAGCGCTTCAGTTTTCCGGATCGGGCCGACCACCACGCCAAGCGGGTGGAACCGCCGCGCCGTTACCTCGTTGATGCCGATCAATGTCAATGGCGCGGAAGTGCCTAGCCTTCATTCATCTTGGGTTTCGGCTCATTCTGTCGAGGAGTGTGCGATGGCGACCAACAAGCCTCCGACGATCGACGCGCTGGCCTGGACCGAATCGTTCGGACCGGTCCTCACGGCCGTCAATCGCGAATGGATTGCCTTCATCAATCGGCGTCTTGATCAGGATGCGAAGTTTGCCGACCGGCTGTCGTCGTGCAAGGCGCCGGCCGAGATGTGGCAGACCTGGTCTGAATTCTGGGTCAAAGCCGCGGACGACTATGCGGGCGAGGCGGCAGAACTGGTTCGCGTCGCGACCTCGGTGAGCGGCCCAGCCAACGCGCAGTCCCGTATCTCGTAGCCGTACCAGCAGCCGGAAAGCCGTAATCGGGAAAAGTTCAGGATTTGTCGAAGTTTGCGGGCTGCGTGGTGGTCTCCAGTGGCAGTGCCGTCGATCATGCAAAAATAGAAGGAGTTGACACGTGTACAAGAGCATTTTGATCGCGACCGACGGCTCGGAGCTGGCGCTGAAGGGTGTCGAGCATGGCCTGGGCCTTGCCAAAGCCCTCAATGCCAAGGTGCTCATCGTCACGGTATCCGAGCCCTGGACCGCGGTCATATCGGGCGAGATGGCGATCTCCTTTCCGGTCAAGGACTACGAGGACCAGGTCAGCGCGAATGCGGCGACAATCCTTGCCCGGGCGGCGGCCGCCGCCGAGAAGGCCGGCGTTGCGTGCGAGAAGCTGCATGTGAAGGACAAGTTGCCGGCGGATGGCATCGTCGAGACGGCCAAGGAGCGGGGTTGCGATCTCATCGTCATGGCGTCGCATGGCCGGCGCGGATTGTCTCGCATGCTGCTCGGCAGCCAGGCCAACAAGGTCGCCACGTATAGCAACCTGCCAGTGTTGATCGTCCGTTAGTCCCGGTCGCTCGACGGACGTCGCGGCTCCCCGATCAGGCCCGGAAGCAATTGCGCTTTCGGGCCTCGTCGCGTGGTGACGGGCGAAGGCGGGCTGTCGCGCTGGCAGATCGCGGGCGGCTGGGCTAACCTCCCTTCATGTTGGACCCGTCTCGGCACCGCCATTTGCTCCGGCTGCGAGGAAGCCGCCCTGTCGTTTGCGGCAGTAGCGGCTCTCACCCCATGCAGGACGTGGCCATCGCAAGCAAATGGGCGACGCCTGAATGAGTACGTTTGGATCAATCGAGCCTCGCTTTCGCATGGCCTTCGAAGGCGGCGAATTCGGCAGCTGGAAGTGGGACGCCGGCTCCGGTCTCGTCGAGTTCGACGATCGCGGCCTCGCCATTGTCGGGCTGCCGGTCGACACTGCCCTCACCATGCATGAATTCGAGGACCTGTTGCACTCGCAGGATCGGCAACGCAGCCAGCTGGGCTGGTCGCGTGCGCTCGACCCGGCCGGCAATGGCGAGTTCCGGGTCGAGTATCGGCTGATCCAGCCGCGCAGCGGCGTGCAGAAGTGGATCGCGGCCCAAGCCAGGATCAGCTTCAAGGGCGGCAAGCCGCATCAGGCGATCGGCATCCTGCGCGACGTGACGGAACGGCGGCGCGCCGAGGCGATCTTCAGCGGCATCGTTGCCATTGCCGCAGACGCCATCATCACCATCGACGACAACCAGCGCGTTACGCTGTTCAACGACGGCGCCGAGCGGATGTTCGGCTACAGGCGCGAGCAGGTGCTCGGCCAACCGCTCGAAATCCTGCTGCCCGAGCAGCATCGCCAGGCCCACGCACAGCACATCCGCCAATTTGGCGCGTCGGGCGCCACCTCCCGGCACATGGGCGAGCGGACCGAGATCCACGGCCGCCGCAGCAATGGCGAGATGTTCCCGGCGGAAGCATCGATCTCGCATCTGCAGATCGGCAAGGACAACCTGTTCACCGTCGTCATGCGCGACATCTCCGAGCGCAAGCGGGCACAGGAGCAGCTGGCGAAGAGCAACACCGAGCTCGAAGCCAGGGTGTCGGAGCGCACGAAAGAGCTCAAGGCCGAGATGCAACGGCGCGAGCAGACCCAGGCGCAGCTGGTTCGGACCCAGCGCATGGAGGCGTTCGGCCAGCTCACCGGCGGCGTCGCCCACGACTTCAACAATATCCTGACCGTGATCACCGGCAACCTCGAGCTTCTGGAGATGCGGCTCAAGGACGAGAAGGACCGCACCCTGCTCAAGCGGGCCTACGACGCGGCCGAGATGGGCGCGCGGCTGACGGCCCGGCTGCTGACCTTCGCAAGGCGCCGGCAGTACGAGACCGCGCGCCTCAATCTCAACGATCAGGTCGCGGGGATTGCCGATCTGCTGCAGCGCACGATTGGGGAGCCGATTGTGCTCGAGACCCGGTTCGATCCCGAGCTGTGGGCGGTGCGTGCCGACCCCAGCGAGATCGAGAACGCGGTTCTCAATCTCGCGATCAATGCGCGGGATGCCATGTACAAGGGAGGGCGGCTGATCATCGAGACCGCCAACGTGCTGGTCGAGGCGGGACAGGTCGGCATCCTGAACAAGCTTGCAGTCGGCGACTACGTCCGGCTGTCGGTCAACGACAATGGCACCGGCATGCCGGCGGAAGTGCTGCAGCGCGCCTTCGAGCCGTTTTTCACCACCAAGCAGCCGGGGCGCGGCACCGGGCTCGGCCTGAGCACGATCTACGGCTTCACCCAGGAGCTCGGCGGTACGGTTACGATCGACAGCGCGGTCGGCCGCGGCACGACGGTCAGCGTCTACCTGCCGCGCAGCGACGGACCGGCGATGAGCGCCGGGCACGCCCACCCGGGCGAACAGGTCCCGCTGTCCGGCGGCGAGACCATTCTGCTGGTCGAGGATAACGCGGAGGTGCGAGCGGTGACGGCGAGCCGGCTTGCCGATCTCGGCTACCGCGTCATCGAAACCGAAAGCGGCCCGGAAGCGATCAAGGCGCTGCAGTCGTCGGCGGCGATCGATGCCGTGCTCAGCGATGTCATCATGGCCGGCGGCATGACCGGTTTTGACGTCGCGCAGTGGGTGCACGCCAACCGGCCGCAGTTGAAGGTGCTGCTGACGACGGGATACGCCGACGAGGCAATGCGTCCGATCTCGCCTGCACTTGCCAATCTGAAGACCCTGCGAAAGCCGTATGGCCGATCCGAGCTCGCTCGCATGCTGCGGCAGGTCCTCGACCACTGAGCGGGCCAGCAACAGCGCCTAGTGTCCCGATCGCGAAGTTCGCTTCATTCGCATGGCCATCGGACGAACTTCGCGATCGATAAGGACACTAGCAAATCCAAGCTTCTAGTGTGGCTTATGATTTCGAAGTCCGCACTGGAGTATGCCGCAAGTATGAAGCGGACTTCGAAATCGCCACACTAGCGCCGGCGGACCTCGCCGGCGAATACGTAGCCGACGCCGCGCACCGTCTTGATCAGCCGCGGGCTCTCCGGATCGGCCTCGACCTTCCTTCGCAAACGCACGATCAGCGCGTCGATCGAGCGGTCGAGCGGCGACCACTCGTGCCCCTTGAGCAGGTCCATGATGTTGTCGCGCGACAGCACGCGGCTCGGTCGCCGCACGAACAGCTCCAGCATGTTGTATTCCGCAGTCGTCAGCTCCTGCACCCTGCCGTCGTCGGATCGCAGCTCGCGCCGCGTCGTATCGAGGCTCCACGTCTCGAACGCCAGGCACTCGTTTTCCGGCGCCGTCGCGCCAGCGTCCGGCGCGACGACGGCACCATCGTAACGCCGCAGCACCGCGCGTGCGCGCGCCAGCACCTCGCGGACGTGAAACGGCTTGGCGATGTAGTCGTCCGCTCCCAGCTCCAGCCCGACGACCCGATCGATGGTGTCGCCCTTGCCGGTGATCATGACAATCGGCACGTTGCAGCGCGCCCGTACCTGCCGCGCGAGCTCCAATCCGTTCTCGCCGCCGAGATTGAGATCGAGCGTGACCAGATGCACCGGACCCTCGGCAAGCCGGGCATGCAGCCCCTGCCCGTCCGAGGCCTCGATGATCCGGTAGCCCTCGAGCTCGAAGCAATCGCGCAAGAGTGCGCGAACGGGCGCCTCGTCGTCGACCACAAGAATTGTCTTAACCTGCTGTTCTACCGGCATTTTTGTCTCAGTCCTGGCCACGATTGCGGGACCCACCCCGAGGCTTACACAATTTCTCACAAATTCTCACCGGCCGATCATACCCCTGCAGCGCGCGCTTGGAAGGTTGCAGCCATCGAAGTCGCAGACCCCGAACGCGCTCAGGACAGAGGAAACCACCATGCTGGCGACCGCACTCGCGCCCTCCGCAGAAACCGTCACTTCGATGGTGTACCGCTCGCCGACCGCCCCCAAGCGCCCCGATCTCCTTGCCGATCACCTCGTGGCCGGAGCGCCGCGGATCATCAACGCCCGCGAGCACATCTACCGCGAAGGCGATACCGCCTCGCACGTCTACAGGATCGAATCCGGCCACGTCTGCATCTACCGGATGGTGCCGGACGGGCGCCGTCAAGTACTCGATTTCGCTTATCCTGGCGATATCATCGGCCTCGGTGAGCTTCGCTCCCACGCCGCCAATGCCCAGGCGAGCACCAAGGCACGGATTCGTTGCATTCCGGTCTCGACTTTGCACGAGATCACCCGCAATGACCAGCGCATCGGCATGCTGCTGTACGACGCGATGTCGCAGGAATTGCAGGCCGCCCGCGAGTTGTTGTTCACCGTCAGCCAAAGAACCGCGGCGGAGCGGGTTGCGGCTTTCCTGAGCGCCCTCTCGCGTCGCAACGCGCGCCGGCATGAGGATGCCAGTCAGATCGTCCTGCCGATGACGCGCGCCGACATCGCCGACTACCTCGGCTTGACGATCGAAACCGTGAGCCGCACGTTCACCAAGTTCCGCGTCGAGGGGCTGATCGACCTCGAGCAGTTCATCCTGGTCACTATCCTCAACCCGGACGCGCTGGCAGCACTGGCAGACGGAACCTGCGAGGGCCCGGCGCGCTCGATGAGTGTCGGCAGTGTCAGCCGGCTGGGTGTCGCGGCGGCAACGACTGTACGGCGCCAGGCATGCCGCAGGGTGGAGGCCGTTTGATCCGCCATCGGGTGGGAGTACGATCGCGGTCGATATTCAAAGGGTGATGCCATGGCCTACAGGACGGTTCTCCTGCACGTGAACGACGAGGGACGGGTTGCCCGTCTGATCGACGCTGCGGCGCATCTGGCGAGCCGCCACCAAAGCCACCTGATCGGGCTCTATGTGATACCGCCGGTGCCGACCTACGGGACCAGCGCAATGGGCGCCGGCATGATCACCAGCGGTCTCAACACTTTTCGCGAAGAGGCCGCCCGCATCGAGGCAGCCTTCGCGAAGGCGACCAGGGAACAACCGTTCACGGCCGAATGGCGCCTGGTGACGGCACAAGGAAAGGGCGTCGCCGAGACGATCATGGAGCACGGCCGCAGCGCCGATCTGATCATGGCGAGCCAGCGCGACCCGAGTTGGGACTTCCACACGCTGCTCGACGAGCCGGAGCGCCTTGCGGTCGAAAGCGGCCGACCGGTGCTCCTCATTCCTTATGCAGGCCATTTCTCGAGCTTCGGCAAGCGCGTCACGATCGCCTGGAACGGCCGTCGGGAGGCAGCGCGGGCCGCATTCGACGCCCTGCCGCTGCTGAAGATGGCATCGACCGTCCGCATTTTGTGGATCAATCCGCAAGACGAGGTGCAGGATGTCGGCGACATCCCGACCGCGGAGATCGCGGCGGCACTGGCGCGCCACGGAGTGAAATGCGAGACCGCGACGACGGCGGCGGCGGATATCGATGTTGGCGACGTACTATTGTCGAGCCTGGCCGACGACGGCTGCGATCTGCTGGTGATGGGCGCTTACGGTCGCTCCCGCCTGCGTGAGTTCGTGTTCGGCGGCGCCACCCGCCACATTCTGCGGAGCATGACGGTACCAGTGCTCATGTCGCACTGACGGGTGGCGGTGCTGGCCATCAGAACCTGATGCGGATGTCGGCGCCGCCGTGGACGCGAGTGCCGGGGGAGCGGCTGACGGTCATTCGCAGGTTCTCCAAGGACAGCATGGCGTCGCGCGGCCTATACCGGGCCACGACGCTCAGATCAGTGCGTCATTTGAGTCTCCTCTTGGGCGAGCGAACGCTCTTGGACTGGAGCGAACTCGATGGCGCTATTTCTCGCTTGTTGCAGCGGAGGCGCAGATGGGCCGGTGAAGTGACGCGCGCGGAGCCTGCCTAGCGGGAACGCAGGTTCGAGAGTGAGCGAACCTATAGACTGCTAGGGCGCGGCTTGGCCTATGGCGAACTGAAATACTCCAAAAACGAACTCGCCCGGCATTCCCGGACAAAGACTTCCGTCTCTTGCCGACTGCTTCTGCACAACTCCTCCATTTCTCATGGCACTTTGTCGCTTTTGAACGTACCGGTACTGAGGAACTGGCTGAGGTGCGGGGAGAGATGGGGCAGGCAAGAGACGACGAAGCCGCTGCGCGGAATCATTGGAACGTCATTTTCACGACGGACGCATACCCGGAGCACGATCGTGTGCGAGCATTCAATGAGATCTTTGGTGCGTTTGGAGGGGTCAGATATGTGCAGCAAGGGACTGGACCGTTCCGAGTAACCGCCAGCATTCAGACTGTTGGCGATTTGGCAGCATTGAAGCTCACCACCACGGAAGTGGAGTTTGACAACTCTCCCGGACTGGCTCAGGGCGGCGAGCCGTGTCTCTTCATAAACTGCCCGCTCGACCAGACGATGCGGTTGCGGCAGCGGGATCGTGAGCTCCTCATCAGTGCGGGCGATATTGGCGTAGCACGCGGCGATGAAGCCGCTCGAGGCTGGGTGGACGGAGGCAGCGGCATTGCCCTGAGGATCCCGGTCGCGGCTCTGGCGTCTCTATTGTCGAGAGGTTTCGATATTCCGCCTGCGCTCTTCTTGCGCGACGCCCCTGTGACGAAGCTCATCAATGGGTACTTGGGCTCGCTCCTGGAAGGCGGCCCGATTGCCGACAAGGCGCTTGGCGACTTGATCACGCGCCATGTCAGCGACCTCATCGCGTTGGGGCTCGGACCAAGTGCGGATGGGCGCGAGGAAATAGCCCAGCGGGGTGTCCGCGCGGCACGCCTCCGCGCCATTCAGGATCACGTGCGCGCGAACTTCGCGTCTCAGACACTTTCCGTTCAGACCGCCGCTCTCCAGCACGGCGTCACACCCCGCTATGTGCAGATGCTCTTCGAGGCCGAGGGGACGACGTTTTCGGAGTTTGTGCTCGCGCGGCGCCTGGAGCAGGCGCTTCAAATGCTGACTTCGCCGTCACATGCGCATTTGAAGATCACCGACATCGCGCTCGCATCGGGGTTCCTGGACATCTCCTACTTCAACCGCGTCTTCCGCCGCCGCTTTTCCGCGACCCCATCGGAAGTCCGTAACTCGGGCGCAGGAGTTGATGAGGGCACGTGATGCGTGCCCCCGCGTCGAAGCCCTCCGCGGCGCACAGGGGCGGCGAGATGGAAGATTCGAATGCGACGCAGTTGCGTCCTGTCTGACGGGACGCGATCCCGGGTCTCGCCCGCCGCGCTTGCCCCGGAAGGCAGCTGGAGGGAGCGGCGGGGTTTGAGGGCGGGCGCGGCGGCTAGTTGACCGCAACGCGGGTGGCTGCTTGCGGGCGTTATCGGATTTCGGCCGCACTCGGCGAACAGGCTGGAGGTCGCGTCGCGCTTGCGGTACTGTCGTCAGCGGCGTCCTGACGCAGCTGCGGAGAGCCTGCCAATGATTCTTGTTGGACTGATTGTCGCCTTGCTGGGTATTGCCTTGATCATGCTTGGCACCATTGCCGCCGCCCGAAAAGTCTTCAAGGATCAGGGAGAGGGCTTCGGTGCACAGAAGAAAACAGGCTTCGACTTTGAGGGCCTGGCCAAAGTAATAACCGCCATCCTGACGGCCCCCTCCTGGCTGCTGATGGTGCTTGCCGGCGGTGCCCTCGTCGTCGTCGGGGTCCAGATTGCGTCCGGCGGTCGGCCGTTCATGTGAGCGCATGTGCCTGTTTCGTCGCCCGCATCTTGCAGAATTGGGGCGCGCCATGACCAACAGTGGCATTCAATCCGCTGCCACGGCACGCGTTGCGGCGGAGCAGCGGCGTTACCCCGTAATCGGCAGGCCCGATCGGGCGCAGCAACTGCTGGCAATCCTAAAGCCTGCCCTTCCCCCACCGATGCAATTGCTTCTGGATAGCGGGGACGTTGCGGTTGGAGAAATCGGGCACATTCACCCGTCCGTGCGCGCCGTTAGCATCGATCGCGATTCGGCAGTCGTACTCTTCAACACCGGCATGATGGATTTCGTCTACGCCACCTGCCGGGCTCTCTCCGGTGCAACGACATTCGTGAACGACGACCAGTTGCCTGCCCAAGCTGTCCATGGTCAGGACCCGGTCGCCTCCGTCGCGCGGGACGTGGCCAAGCTCTTCGAGCAATGGCGCCGCCACAACAAATTCTTCGCGCGCAAGCGGAAGATCGCTTATCCGGATTTTCCCATTGGGCCAAGGGTTCACGCCCTCACCGAAACTCTTGCTAAGCATGCCGAATTATTCATGCTCGCACACGAATTGGGCCACATCGCTCTCAAGCGCGGCCTGGCGCCGAAATTCAGCGACAACTCCGAGATCAACGCCGACGCCGTCGGCTTCGCTTACTATTTTGAACCCGCATGCGCGCGCACCAGCCCCCGCTTTGCATTCGCAGCTGCCATCGTTTGCATCGGTATCCTGTCCGGCCTGGAACGGGTGGGAGTACAGTTCGATGATGATTATCCGCCCCAACGCGCTCGAATGCGCGTGCTCCACCGCTTACTATTGATCCGGCACGATGAAGTCTCTATGCGGCGTACTTGACCCGTGGATCCTGGAAGTAGGCTCGGATCCGGTTGGGTGATTTTTCGATTTCCGTCATGTGTTCCATGGCAGCGGCTTTGAGCTTGCCTTTGGTGCGGACCGGAACCCGCTTTCGGATTTCGTGCTTCAGATCGGCGTTGAGCCGTTCGTCTGGGTTCAGCTCTGGCGCATAGCTCGGCAGATAGAAGACTTCGATCCGGGGTTTGCGCTCGGCAAGCCATGCCTTTACCGGCCTCGAATGGTGGGCGCGCAGATTGTCGAGGATCAGGAAGACTTTCTTCCGCGTCGCCTTGATCAGGGCCGTCAGGAACTCGATCAGCTTGCCGGCACCAAAATTGCCGTCGATGATCATCCAACGCGCCTTGCCCTTGTTGGTCACGGTCGAGATCATTGACAGCTTCTGTCGCGTGCCCGGGGCATAGGCGACTGGCGTCTCGCCCCTTGGCGCGTAGCTGCGCCCGCGCACGTCCGTGTTGACCAGCGCCGTCTCGTCGCCCCACTGAACCTCGCCGCCTTCGGCCTTGGCGCGCGCCGCGATCGCCGGATATTCTTCGTCGATCCACTGCTTCACGGCCTCAGGTCGCTGCTCGTAGGCGCGCTTGATCGGCTTCTGCGGCGTGAAGCCCCAGCGTTTGAGATAATTGCCGACGGCGCGCACCTTGAGCCCGATGCCGCACTCGCGCTCGATCAGTTCGCCGACCGCGGCGCGGGTCCACAGCGCGAAGTCCATCTTCAGCTGCTCAGGCCGCTTGTCGCAGATCAGCTTGCGAATACGCGCTTCCTGATCGGCCGTGAGGCTGCGGCCATCGCCCACTTTCTTGCCACGTTCCTTGGGCTTCAGCGCGGCCATGCCGCCCGCCTCGTAGAGGTCGATGGCTGCTCGAACGGCGGGCCAGCTCAGATTGGTCAACGCCACGATCTGCATCACGCCATAACTCTGTTTGTGCAGGCGGATGACTTGCTTGCGTCGCTCGTGCAGCTCGACCAGAGTTTGGCCGCGGGCATCATGTTCGCTCATCCCATCAAGATACTCTGCTTCGCAGAAATAGTCTAGATATCAACGTGCCGGATCAATAGGTGGCCTGGCATCCTGCCAGCAGCACTACCATGAACTCACGACGATTGCGGTCGGGTATGAGAGCATGCTCGATCATGTCAGCGATATCATCGACGGGGCACTGATGCCGGGTACCAGCTTCCCAAGCGTAGATCGCCTTCTCGGGTTCCTGATTGGCGCACTGGAAGAACTGGCAAAGGAGTCGATCTCGATGGAACGCTTCGCTGAGGATGTCGAGAGGCGATCGCGCAGCGCTCCTCCGGGCATGGCAAAAGAGGCTTTGGCTCGATTGACGGAGTATTACATCAAGAACCCCCACCCAGAGGACACCTTCATCCCGCAGCCAATTCGGGCGAGAATGGGGGAGGCCCTAACAGAATACCTCAAGCGATTCGCTTAACTTCAGGATGCGATCTCACTCGAGCATCTTCAATCTGGCGGCCACGCGGGCGACGGCCTCCGCGGCTGCGCTGAGCTCGCATTCAAGTCGAGTTGCAGAAGCCAAACATCTCGGCTAGCCTGGGCGCGACCTCGTCGCATCGATGCATGTCGGCCGCAACGCGTGCCGTTGCCCCCAAGCTGCCGGATCGTACTGTGATCCCCGCGCGCGCTTATTCGTCGGCTTCAGGAATTTGCTGACATTCACAATGCCGAATGAAAGCGATCGAGGTGCAGCCCGCTGGCGATGGACGGCTTCACGGTTTTCGCTTCTGGGCTAGGCCCGCGATCCTGCTCTCCACATAGCGTTGCATGAGATCGGGCGCGGATGCACCGAACATGCGGATGCGGCCCGTATGGGCAAGCAGCAGGAGCCCTGCCGCATGAGCAAAGGTATCCACCATCAGCAATCTTGCTTCCACGGGCGTGGCGCCGAGCGCCTGCCCGGCGTCGGCGATCGGTTGCAGCGCTGCTTCCAAGGCCGCATTGAGGATCTCGTCACGCTCTTTGCCGAGACCGTGAGGCTTCATGCCGCCGCGAAACAGGTAAAAGCCAAGGTCGAGGTCTCTCGGATTGTCGGCATAGTAGCGGAAGAACGCCATCGAAGCGGCTCGAAGTCGATGGGCAGGGCTCCTAGCCCGCAAGATTGCGTGGCCGACGGTCTCGCCGAGACTGGCAAGCGACGCTCGCAGGACCTCGGCGTAGATCGCCTCCTTGGACTCGAAATGAAAGTAGAGCGCCGCTGGCGTGTAGCCCGCCGCACTCGCGATCGCGCGCAATGACGCGCCGTCCAAGCCGTCCGCTTCGAACACCTTGCGCGCGGCGTCGAGGATCAACCCTCGCTTCAGGTCGTTCACGGCCTTCTGCCGGCCAGACTTGAGTTCTCTTGCCATCCCAGCCAAGTAACACACTTGACGATTCTTTCAACACTGTTAGAATTTGAACGCCGTTAGAATTATCCAACAATGAACATGGAGATGCGTCGTGACAGTCAGGATCGACAAGCAAGGGTCGGTGTGGACGATCATTCATGACCGGCCGGAAGCCCGCAATGCCATGGACCCCAAGAGTGCCGACGACTTGACGGCCGCCTTTCTGGAGTTCGATGCCGACGAGGATGCGGCGGTGGCCGTGTTCTATGGCGCCGGCGGGGCCTTCTGCGCCGGATGGGATCTCAAGTATGTCAGCACGCTCAACGCGGATTATCCGCTTGGCGAGCTCGATATCTCGACGGCACGCCCCCGCGGCAATGGCGGCGATATCCCGCGCGGCCCCTTGGGGCCCTCACGGCTCGAGCTGGACAAGCCCGTGATCGCGGCCATCGAGGGCCCTGCCGTTGCCGGCGGCATGGAGCTGGGTCTGTGGTGCGATTTCAGGGTGATGGCGGAGGCGTCCTACTTCGGCGTCTATTGTCGCCGCTGGGGGGTGCCGCTGATCGACGGCGGAACCGTGCGGTTGCCACGCATCGTCGGACAAGGTCGCGCACTGGAGATCATCCTGACGGGCCGGAAGGTTCCGGCGCAAGAATGCTTGAGCCTGGGCTTGTGCGAATACGTCACGCCGAAGGGTGGCGCACGTGCCAAGGCGGAGGAGCTGGCGCAGGAAATCGCCCGTTTTCCGCAAGCGTGTGTCCGGGCGGACCGGCGGTCGGCGATCAAGAGTCACGGGCTCAGCGTTCGCGAGGCACTGATTCAAGAATGGTACAACGGACGCGAAGCCCTGATCAAAGATGGCGTGGCCGGCGCCGGCCGGTTCAAGGATGGCCTCGGGCGGCACGGGGACTTCGCAAATATCCGTTGATGACGGTCAATCACGATCCCTGCCGTCGTGGCGCGTCGCTGCCTCCGCATCTCGGATCCGCGCGCGATCGATGATTGCCTGGGTATCGAGCCCCGGCGGCAGGGTTCCGAACGCATGCCCCCATTCGCCGCCAAGCCGTGTCGCGCAGAAGGCGTCGGCCACGGCCGTGGAGGAATGGCGCACCAGCAGGCTTGCCTACAGGGCAAAGGCCATCATCTCCACTATGCGGCGGGCGGATGGCTCCAGCGCACCCGGATCTCGCAGCCTGCCGCCAAGATCTTCTGTAAGAGCATCAAGTCGCGCGTTCGCGCCGCGGGCCTTGCCGACCTCATTGAGAGAGACCTCGATGGTGTCCGGCTCGCGCTGCATCGAGCGCAGCACATCGAGGCAGATGACGTTGCCGGTTCCTTCCCACGCAAAGGCGCTAAGCGCAAGCGCGGCGGATCAGGCGTGCCGCACCTGATGCATGCGGTCGAGGTATTGGCGATAGGCGTCGGCTTCCTTCTTCGTGCGCGCAGCGTCCCAGCCGTAGACCGAAGCGACAGCGTCTGCCGCCTTGTCGGCCGCCGCATAGCCCATGGTCTTGGTCCAGCCGGCGCCGACACGGCGGAACATCAGGTCCGCGAGATTCGTCGCATGCTCGTGCCGGGCAGCAAAAACGAGGTCTGCAAGCTTCGCATCCGTCCAGTCTGCCACAACTGGTGGCGAATTCTGGTTCTCGGGGAACTTGCGAGCACTGTAGTTGACCGGCTGCTTGGTGCGGGATGGCCTCAGTCGGCCCTGTAGCAGTTCGACCATCTCAGTCCCGGCCGAGCGGTGGGTCATCACCGGTCCTGCGGTCATGGCATAGACACCTGGCATGCCGGCGTCCGTCAGGTCGTGGACATCGCGCGACCGCTTGCCCATCGGCAGCGCCGGATCGTAGCTCAGCGGCCGCACGCCGGCCCACGTGAACAGGATATCCGAGCGCTTGATCCTCAGGCTCGGCAGCAGATGATTGCTCTCGGCGAGCAGGCTATCGATCTCGTCGTCCTCGGCCCGGATGTCGTCGAGATTCCCCTCATAGACGGTCTCGGTCGGGCCGAAGTAGTGCATGCCGCGCCAGGGGATGCAGTAGAGCGGCTCATCCTTGCGGTTGAAGGTGACGATGCCATTGTCGGCGCATTCCGGCGGCAGCTGCACCATGATGTGAATGCCCTTCGTGCCGAGGATCTTGCGCGGACGAGGCGCGCCCGACTGGCTGTTGACCTTGTCGATCCAGATGCCGGCCATATTGAGCACGAGCTCGCATTCGATCGTGGCGGTACCACCGGTGTGGACATCCGAAAGCTCGACCTCCCAAGCCTCATTGCGCCTGGTGAGCTTCGTCGCGGCGGTGTAGTTGCGCACGCTGGCGCCGAGCCGCTCGGCATCGAGCACGGCATCGACGCACAACCGCTCCGGCCACTCGAACTGATATTCGGTGAAGGCGCCAATCCCCTGCAGCCGGCCCCAGTCGCGCAGACCACCGACCAGCGGGATCGATTGGGCGGCGCGGGGCGAGATCATCCGCTGCTCCAGCGGCACGTCGCTTGGCGCCATCGAGGCGAGCAGGCCGAGGCCGAGGCGTACCTGCCAGGGCCGGTAGGTCGACTCCTTCCAGATCGGAAAATGGAAATTGAGCGGCCGCGTGCGCTCCGGCGCGGTCAGCACGATCTGCCGTCGCGCCTCCATTGCGAGTTTGGCCATCCGCATTGCGGTCCGCAGGCGCGAGGGGTGGCGGGCGAATTCGAAGATTGAGGCGCCGGGCGCCAGATAGCGCAGACCGCAGTGCAGCAGACGGCTCGACCGACTCGACGAACCCGATCCATAGTCACCCTTCTCGACCAGCAGCACCGAATATCCCGCACCTGCGAGATGCTGCGCGGTGCTGGCGCCGTTGACGCCGGCGCCGATCACGCACACGTCGAACTTGGTCTTATCGAGCTTCTCGATCGCGGTCCGCATGTCATCCTCCGAGCCCGACCCGGATCATAGAAAGAGATTTCGCCACCGCATCGCAAACTGAATGCATGACAGTCATGCCGGGGCCAAAGCACGCGGATCCGCGTTTGACGGGCTTTTCCCGCGCCGATAGCCTCACTCCGATCGGATCTTGTCTGGGAGGGTGCGATGAGCAGCGACGGCGGTGAATTCAAGACTTCGGCGGCGCGACTTCCTTGGGGCTTCGGCAGCGACTATCGCCGCGACGCAGTTTCCGTTCTCCAGCGCGGCGTTCGCGCAAGGCGCAACCACGCTTCGGGCCGGCATCACGGGTTACAACGTCATCAACACGCTCGATCCGGGCAAGGCGACGCTGATCCCGGAGTTCTACGTGATTTGGGCCCTGTACAACGGCCTGATGAAGCTCGACGCCAACTCGAACCCGGTGCCCGATCTCGCCGAGAGCATGCAGGCCGAGGGCAATGCGCTCGAGTTCAAGCTGCGCAAGGGCGTCAAGTTCCATGACGGCTCGGAGATGACTTCCGACGACGTGAAGTTCACGCTCGAGCGACTGCTCGATGAGAAGTTTGCCTCGCCGAACAAGAGCAAGGTGTCGGGACTCTCGGCAATCGAGGTGCCGGATGCTTCCACGGTGCGGCTCGTCACCAAGGAGCCATTTGCGCCGTTGCTGACGTTCCTGGCCAATGCGCGCACCGGCACGCAGATCCTGTCACGCAAGGGGGTGGGCGCGGCCGGCGACGACTTCGGCAAGAAGCCGATCGGCACCGGCGCCTATTCACTGAAAGACTGGGTGCCGGGCGAGCGCGTCTCTTTGTCCGCATTCCCAGGCTACTTCGGCGGCGCGCCGAAGATCACGACCGTCGACATGCCCCTGATTGCAGAGGAGTTCGAGCGGCGTCACCGCCCTGCTCGGCGGCCAGATCGATCTGACTTCCACGGCGCCGTTTGCAGACATTCCGAATCTGGAGAAGAATGCATCGATCACCGTGCTGAAGCAGGCCGGCCTGAATTGCCGCTTCGTGTCGCTCAATCACCGCAAGGCTCCGTTTGATGATCCGGCGTTCCGTCGCGCTTGCTCGATGGCGTTCGACCGCAACGCCATGGTGCGCGCCGTGCTGTTCGGCGAAGGCGTGACCTCGCACGGCCTCATCCCACCGTCGATTGCCTATGCCTATGGCGGCAACAGCCGGCCGCTGTGTGCGTACGACCCTGCGAAGGCCAAGGCGGAACTCGCCAAGTCGAAGTATCCGAACGGCGCCGAGGCCGAGATCATGACTTGGGGCCAGTCGTGGTGGAAGCGCATGGCGGAGGTGTTCGTCGCCCAGTGCAACCAGACGCTCGGCACCAAATTCACGGTGCAGGTGACGGAAGCGAACACCGTGTTCCAGCGCCACAGGTCCGGCGATTACCAGGGCTCGGTGTGGGGCTGGCTCGGCCTGCTCGATGCCGACGAATACATGTACGACATCCTGCACACCAAGGGCTGGCGCAATTTCTACGGCTATTCGAACCCGAAGGTCGACGACCTGCTCGATCGGGCGCGCCGGGAGCTGAACAAGGAGAAGCGAGGCGCCCTCTACAAGGAAGCCGAGAACACCATGATCGAGGACATGCCGGTGGTGCCGCTGTTCGTGTCGAACGTGCACAATCTGATGACCAAGAAGGTGCAGGGCTTCAAGCAGCTGCCGTACTCCAACTGGGGCGACCAGTTCGCCAATATGAGCCTGACCTAGTTCCACGGGCACCAGCGCCGGGACGGAGGTGCAAGGCATCATGGTGTGGACGAGATATGTCGGAGCGCGGCTACTGGCGCTCGTCCTCACGGTGCTCGCCGGCTCGCTCGTCGTCTTCCTGGTGATGAAGGCGGCGCCGGGCGATCCGGCGGTGGCGGCACTGGGAGAGAATGCGCGACCGGAGTTGGTGGCCGCCTTCCGCGCCAAGCATAACCTCGACGTACCATGGGTGCAGCAGTATGGCCGCTGGCTCGGCGGCGTCGTGCAGGGCGACTTCGGGCTGTCGCTGACCGTCGCCAGCGACCGGAAGATCTCAGGCCTGATCGCGGCGCGGCTGCCGAACACAATCTTCATCGGGCTGCTGGCACTGGTGATCGCCATCTTCCTCTCGCTGATCGCCGGGACGATCGCGGCGCTACGGCGCGGCAAGCTCGCCGATACGATCGCAACCTCGCTGGCCGCGCTCGGCATCTCGATGCCCGATTTCTGGCTGAGCTACGTGCTGATCCTTGTGTTCGCGCTCGGGCTGGGGCTGTTTCCGGCGTATGGCTTTGTGACGCCTGGGCAGTCATTCAGCGGGGCGCTCTATTCTGGCTTCTTGCCGGCGCTGGCCGTGTCGGCGCCGCTGGCAGCGGTGTTCGCACGCACGCTTCGGACCTCGCTGCTGGAGGCCGGCAATCGCGACTATGTGGTTGCCGCGCGCTCGTTCGGCTTTCACCCGGCCTATATTTTCGTGCACTGGATCTTCCGCAACGCGCTGATCCCCTACATCACCATAATCGGCCTGCAGATCCGCTACATCCTCGGTGGCGTGGTGGTGATCGAGCGCATCTTCGGCATCTCCGGCATCGGCTCGCTGATGGTCGACGGCGCATTCGCGCGCGACTATCCGGTGGTGCAGGCCTGCGCGGTGGTGTTCCTGATCATCGTCCTGTCTGTCAACCTGGCGGTCGACATCATCTGCAGCTTGCTCGATCCGAAGAGGGCGCGCTGATGACTGCACTGCTGCAAGCGTTGTGGAGCAACCGGACGGCAAGGGCCGGGGCGGTCATCGTCGCACTGTTCCTGATCGCGATCACGGTCGGTGGCGCGCTGATGCCGTATTCGGCGACTGACATGGACTTCGTCAATCTGCTGACGCCGCCGGCGTTGGCGCATCCCTTCGGCACCGACTTGTTCGGCCGCGACGTGCTGACCCGAGTGCTGCTCGGCGGGCGCGTGTCGCTCGCGATCTCCATCAGCGGCGTGGCGCTTGCGGCGGTGATCGGCATCCCCGCTGGCTTATCCGCCGCCTGGTACGGCGGTTGGATCGACCAGATCCTGATGCGGTTCGCCGACCTGCTGTTCGCGTTCCCGAGCTTCGTGCTGGCATTATTCCTGATGGTGGTCCTGGGCTTCGGCGTCACTAACGTGATCCTGGCGATTGCCCTGGTCTATGTACCGATCTTCGCGCGGCTGTCGCGCAATCTCGCATTGACGGTGCGGGAGGAAGCCTATGTGCAAGCCGCGAGGTTGATGGGCCAGTCGACTCCGCGCATCCTCGGCCGCGAGATCCTGCCCAATATCATCGCGCCGATAATGGTTCAGGCGTCGATCTCGATTGCCTTCGGCGTCATCATCGAGGCGGGCCTGAGTTTCCTTGGCCTCGGCGTGCAGCCTCCGACGCCCTCGCTCGGCGTGATCATGGCGGATGGCCGCGAGTACTTCAATCAGGGCCCGTGGGTGCTGACGCTGGCCGGCCTCTTTATCTCGTTCGGGCTGTTGGGCTTGAACCTGCTGGGCGACGGCCTGCGTGATCTGACCGACCCCAAGCTGCGCGAAAGGGCGAGCTCATGAGCGCTGGCCTCGCGACCGAGCCGCCGCTGCTCGAGGTGCACAACCTTGCCACCCACTTTCGCATGGGGCGAACCGAGTTGCAGGCGGTCCGTCGCGTTGACCTGACACTTCGTCGCCGCGAGGTTCTCGGCATCATCGGCGAGTTCGGGCTCCGGCAAGTCGGTCACCGGCTTGTCGATCCTGCGCTTGCTGCCGGCTCACGCCAGAGTGACGGCGGACCAGCTGAAGTTTGCCAGCACCGATCTCCTGCTGCTCGATGACGAGGCGTTCCGACAATTGCGCGGTACCCATCTCGCCATGATATTCCAGGATCCGGTCGGCGCGTTCAATCCGGCGAAGACGATCGGCTGGCATCTCGATCGGATCATCGCGCGCGCCGCCAAGCGCGCAGACCGGCAAGGCCTCGACCTCACCCAGGATGCCCACCGCTGGCTGACCGACGTCGGCATCGCACAACCCGAACGCATCCTGCCGCTGTTTCCGCACCAGCTGAGCGGCGGCATGCTGCAGCGAACCTTGATCGCACTGTCGGCGGCCCTGCAGCCCGATCTGCTGATCGCCGACGAGCCTACTACGAACCTCGACAATATCGTCGAGCGGCAAATCATCGGCCTGTTCCGGCGGCTGAGGGACAGGCTCGGTTCAGCGATCATCTTCATCACGCACGATATCTCGCTGGCCGCCGGACTGTGCGACCGGATCGCGGTGATGTACGCGGGCGAGATCGTCGAGACCGGCCCCGCGGAGATGCTGTTTCGCAATCCGGCACATCCCTATACCGCCGGTTTGATCGAGACGTCCCGACAGCTCGACGAGCGCGCTGCGCGCCTGAGGGAAATTCCCGGTGAGCTGCCGTCAGGAACTGTACAGGCGACGGGCTGTCTGTTTGCTCCCCGCTGCAGCTACGCGGTGGATGCTTGCCGGTCGGCGCCGCCGGCTAGCATAGCGTTGGCACCGGATCACAGTGTGCGCTGCATCCGCCATGGTTGAAAAAGCAAAGCCACTGGTCGAGGTCGTGGATCTCGTCGTCAGTTTCACCCAGAGCGGGGGCGGCGGCCGCTTCCTCGCCGTCGACGATGTCAGCCTGACTATCGCGCCGGGCGAGGTGGTGGGCTTGGTCGGCGAGTCCGGCTCCGGCAAGACGACGCTTGCGAAGACGATCCTGCGACTCCATCATCCGGCCGCCGGCATTCTGCGGTTCGATGGCAAGGACATCACCCGGCTGGGCGAGGGTGCGCTGCGGCCGATCCGCCGGCAGATGCAGATGGTGTTCCAGGACCCGCTCTCGTCGTTCAACCCGCGCGTACGGATCGGCGATGCGCTGGCACTGCCGCTGCGACTTCACGGGCGCGGCGCCGCCGATCAGATCGACGCCAAGGTGAACGAACTGCTTTCGCGCGTGCGCTTGGGTCCCCAGTTCGCCGGCCGCTATCCGCACGAAATGTCGGGTGGCCAGTTGCAGCGAGTGGCGATCGCTCGGGCGCTGGCGGTCCAGCCACGCCTGATCGTCGCCGACGAGGCGGTCAGCAAGCTCGACGTGTCCGTGCGTGCGCAGATCCTTAACCTGCTGCGCGACGTTCAGGCCGCGACTGGCGTCGCGCTGCTGTTCATCACGCACGATCTTCGTGTCGCCCGCTATCTGTGCGGCCGGATTGGCGTCATGTTCTTCGGCCGCCTCGTCGAATTGGGCGCGGCCGAGGACGTGTTCGCGAGGCCCCGCCATCCCTATACAAGGGCACTGCTTGCCACGCTGCACGATGATGGCGGAGAGCTTGCGGCCTTGGAGCCGCCAGCGCCGGCCGGCAGTGGCGGTTGCCGCTATCGAACGCGTTGCCCGATAGCGCGTGCGTCATGCGCGACGACCCGGCCGGAACTGCAGGCAACGGCCGATGGCAAGCAGAGCGTTGCCTGCCCCTATGTATTGAGCGAATGACCTGCGGCGAGAGTGCGCGCGTCCGCCGCGGCAAGGTCCATGGCGATCTGCAGCAGCCGGCGGCTGGCGGCGCGTGACTTCCAGCCCGCGTGCGCGGTCAGCGTGACGTTGGCTTGTTTCGTCAACGCACTATCGGCCGGCAGCGGCTCGGTCGCGAACACATCGAGTGCCGCATGCGCGATATGGCCGGACTGCAGCGCCGCGATCAAAGCCGCCTCATCGACGAGCGCGCCGCGCGCAGTGTTCACCAGCAGGGCGCCAGGCTTCATTTGCGCAATACGGGCAGCGTTGATCAGGCCCTTGGTTTCTGGCACCAGCGCCAGGTGCAGGCTCACGGCGTCCGACGTCTGGAGCAATTCGTCGAGACTGACCGCCTCGGCAGGTACGCCCGCCGGGACGCCGGAGCGGTTCCAGGCGATGACGCGCATGCCGAAGGCCGACGCGATCCGTGCCATTTCGGAGCCGACGCCACCGAGCCCGACCAGGCCGAGTGTGCGCCCCTGCAGTTCGATGCCCTCGGCTGCCGACCACTTTCCAGCGCGCAAACCCCGATCCATGCCGGCCACATCGCGGGCGGCGGCGAGCAGCAGTGTGAATGCGTGCTCGGCGACGGTGCGGTCGCCATAACCGCGGACGGTGCGCACGACGATGCCACGCCGCTGGGCCGCCGCCATGTCGACGTAGCTCGACGCGCCGGTGCCGAGAAAAATGACCGAGCGAAGGTCCGGGGCGCTGGCCAAAAGCGCGTCGTCCATCATCGTGTGACCGTTGAGGACGATCGCCGCATCGGCCACCAGCCGGGCGAGTTGCGGCGGCGTCGGGTCGCCGTCGAACACCGTCATGCCCGCGGGCACGCCGATCTCGTCGATCAACCGCCGCATCAGCGGTGAGCAGTCGATGTAGGCGGTTCGGGGGTCCATCACAGCGCCCGGCACAGGCGCATCGAGTTCGAGGATGGCAGCTTGGACGTTGCGGCTCGCGACAGCATCACCGACCCGGTGCAGCTCGAATGTGCCGGCCGGATTGATCGTCAGCGGCTGCTCCTGCACGGCCAGCAGCGCATCGATATCTGTGACGCCGGCATTGGACGCCTCGCCGCGCAGTTCTTGATAAAGGGCGTCCGCCGGCAGCGTGCCATGGTCGACTATCAGCTGGTCCGTGACGCGCGTGATCAGCTTGCCGGTCGCGAGGTTGCGGAACTCCACGTGCAACCGGTTGCCGCGCCGTTCGACTTTTTCGATCTGATGATCGAAGTGCATCGGGACACCGAGATCGTAGGCGCGCTTCTTCCAAATGATGCGCTCTGCGTAGGTCAGCTCCTGCGCCAGCTGGTTGTCGATCGAGTAGAAGTTGAGCTGCCGGCCGTCGCGGGCCGCGATCTCCATGACCTGGGGGCCGGGGTGCCGGCCGGTGCCGTCGTAAATCACGACGTCGGCGCTGAGCGGCACCGTGCCGGTGATGATGTCCCACGCGGACGTGACATGCTCGGCGCCATTGATCCACCCGATATCGGGCGTGCCGCCGGTGGCAATGATCACCACATCGGGCTTGAGCGCGACCACGTCGTCTCGCTCGGCGTAGGTGTTGAGCCGGACATCGACACCGAGCCGCTCCAACTCCGAACGGCGCCAATCGACGATGCCGATCACGTCACGTCGCCAGCTGGCGTGCTGCGCCATGAGCAGTTGACCACCGAGCCGGCTTCCGGCTTCGAGCACGACGACGTTGTGACCGCGAATAGCCGAGACGCGCGCAGCTTCGAGACCGGCGGGGCCGCCTCCGACCACCACCACATTGCGCACGGCACGGGGCGACCGGGTGATCTCGTGCGGCAGGATCGTTTCGCGGCCAGTCGAGGGATTGTGCAGGCAGCTCGGGCGATACGGCGACTGGCAATGGGTGGCGCCGACGCAGGGGCGAATCTCGCTCTCGCGGCCGGCGGCGATCTTCGAGACGAGGTGCGGATCGGCGATCTGGGCGCGCGTCATCGCCACCATGTCGAGCAGGCCCTCAGCTATGGCGTGCCGCGCGGTCGCGACATCCGCGACGCGGGCGGCATGGAACACTGGCAGCTTCACTTCGCGCTTGAAGGCGCCAACCGGCTTTAGCCAGGGCGCGATGCCCGACGCCATGCCCGGCATGTTGTCGACGGCGAGGCCGATCTCGGTATCCATGCGGCCGTAAATGGCATTGAAGAAATCGATCAAACCGCTGCTTTCGAAGATCTTTGCGATCTCCAGGCATTCCTCGAAATTCATGCCGACCGGACCCTCGTCGACCACGTAGCGCAAGCCGAGCAGGAATTTGTCGCCGACCTGGCGGCGCATCTCCTCGTAGACCATCAAAGCGAAGCGGCAGCGGTTCTCGACCGAGCCACCCCACTTGTCGGTGCGGCGGTTCATGCTGGGCGACAGGAATTGGCCTATCAGATGACCGCCGGCCAATGTCTCGATACCGTCGAGACCGCCTTCCTGGCAACGCTTTGCGGCGGCACCGTAGGCCTTGATCACGCGCGCGATATCATACTCGTCCATTTCCTTGGGGAAGCTGCGATGTAGCGTCTCGCGGATCGGCGACGGGGCAATGGTCGGCAGCCAGTTCGAGGCATAGGGCTCGCCGCGGCGGCCGAGATGGGTGATCTGGCACATGATTGCGGCGCCGAGGGCGTGCACGCGCTCGGAGAATTGCTGCAGATGCGGGATCACCTCGTCGACGCCGACGTTCAGCTGCCGGAAGATGTTCGGGCTGTCGGGCGCGACGTTCGACGAGCCGCCGAACATGGTGAGCGCGAGCCCACCCTTCGCCTTCTCGGCGTGGTAGAGCTGGTAGCGCTCTGTCGGCATGCCGTTCTCTTCGAGTCCGCACGCATGGCTCGTGCTCATGATCCGGTTGCGCAGCGTGAGGTGCCGGATGGTCAGCGGGGCAAGCAGTGGATCTGAACGTCGCACTGGAGGGACAGCAGCGGATTGGTCTAGGCGTGTCATACCGGACCCCTATTGGAGTGGCCTGCAAAAAAGTATGCGCCGTCAACTTCGTGGCGCACAATCGATGAACGCAATAAACCTGCGCAACTCTGCCCTGCACCGTCGAGTCGACGGTCAGCGCGATTTCACTCTGGCTCACACGGGCCGCGGCGTCGCGAAGTGCCGGTGGTTGCGCGGGCGTGCGCTTCAGGTCAAGTCGCACGCCGGCCAAGCCGTGCTGGACGAGCACATGGCCCTATTCGCGGCGAGCGGGCTTGACCGCACATTCTTTGCCTCCCACTCGCCCGACGTGGCACTGACGACGCGCGCCGTTCCTGGCGTCCATCTTTGGACAAGCAACCACCTTGCACAGAGCGGGTCGGTTGAAGAGCGAGAGCGCCAGCCGCGGTGTTGTCGTGGTGATGCAAGGACCGGCAAGGGTGCCACTGCACGATCTCGCTGTTGAAGCGCTGGCCGCTCGGCACCCATGCCGGCGCGATGAGCCTATAAGCACCTGCAGGTCTATCTCGACGAGTTCGTGCGGCTCATGGATGCGGCAGTGGCAACCCACTCTGACTGGGTGATCGAGTTCGCCGTCGCCAAAGTGTCAGCCATCATGGATGCCAACCGCGCGAGCCATTACAGTGAAGCAGCAACCTGGCTCACGCACATGCTCGTCCTCGAGATGTTGCAGCGCCTCTGCATCCGCCGGAGTTCGAGCCATCATATTCGGCGATCTCCAGCAATAGCTCGCCGTCGGGCTGCCGATCCTCCCCGACCAACCGGACCTGCCCTTGGAGGAGGTCCAGAAGTCTACTCATGCATCTGTGCTCAGCATACAACTCATCCAGGGCTTGGGAAACCATGGGGCCCTCCACAGTCTGCTTCAGCTTCCTGAGCGCCAGGCCTGGTGCATTGATTCAGGTCAAGTTCAGGCTGCACATGATCAAGTCTCCCGATCGGCCCAATCACTCGGCTGCGCCGGCTGGACCGACCATGGTGTGTGCGGCACCTGTGAGCCGGGGATACCCTTGGCCTCCGCGAAGCATGGGTGCCGTCACAATGATCGACGCGCCGCCAACGATCGCCGCAGCGAGGACATGCCGGTCGTCGGGGTCGGGCAATGACAGCGTCGCGATGAGATGCGCGTAACCGGTCAAGTCCGGCGTGTATCGCCAATTCGTTCTGGCTCGGTTAGAAATCGGATGCGCCCATTGACGAGCGTTGCAACCACCCGTGGCAGCGCGGGCGTTGACGCATCTACCAATATCAGGTCGGCACGTCGGCCGTCGGTCAGCACGCCGCGGTCCCCGTGCCCAAGCGCGCGCGCCGGATTTTCCGAGACAAGAGCCCAGGCCCGCTCGAGTGGCATGATGTTGTCGGCAGCCAGTTTGAAAGGCGACAGCAAGAGCGCGGGATAATAATAGTCGGATGCCAGCACCGAGCAAAGGTTCTTGCCGGCCATCTCGGCCGCCATGGGGCAGCCGGTATGGCTGCCGCCACGGATCACATTCGGGGCTCCGAACACCGTCAATTCGCCCGCAGCAATGGCCGCCTCGGCGGCCGATTCAGTAGTCGGAAACTCGCTGATGCCAACCCCGCGCTCGCGAAACCATAGCCTTTGCTCGGCGTCACGGTCGTCATGCGACAGCGCCGGGACATCGGCCGCTTTCGCTGCTGCCGCGAGTCTTGTGATCGATCCAGGCACCTCTGACCGTCGCGAGTAGGTCCGCTCGACGAGCTCGGCGAACGCACTCGCGGCAAGGCCGGAACGCTCGATCATCTTATTCATCTTTTCGGGCCGATGCCGATCCTTGATCGTACCGGTCATGTGATCATTGAAGGCGATGCAGCCGAGGCGACCGGTTTCGATCCATGCGATGATCTCGGCTTCGGCCTCGAGATTGAATGTCTCGTGACGCAGATGGACACGGGTGTCGGTCGCAAGTCGAGATGCCAGGCGACCGATGGCCGCAACGATTGATCTCGCCGAGTCGGCGCCGCGCAGCCCCGGCTCCCACGACCAAGTCACGCCATGATAGGCTGTGGTGATACCATTGGCGATCAGTTGGCGATCGGTTTCGAGCAGGGCGACGTCGAGGCTGACCCGCACATTCGGCCGTGGCTCCAGTTGGCGCTCGAACGCGTCACCGTGAAGATCCACGATGCCGGGCAGGACGAGCAGGTCGCTGGCGTCGATAATCCAGTCCGCCTCCCGTTGTCCGGTGGCCGTTGCAATCGTCCCAATGCCATCGCTGATCTCGATCGAGACTGGGGAGGTGACCCATCCGTTGCCGAGCAGGGCTCGGCCGTTGCGAATTTCCATGCGTGTCATGCGTGAGTCTCGATGCCGCTCCCGCCCCAGCGATAGAGCGGCGGTGTGTCACTGCGTTGACACGATAGCGGTGGTGAGAGCGATGCAAGCCGCCGGCGCCGACCAGGATCGGCGTCATGGAACCGTTGTGACAGATTGTTAACTCCGCCTTAGGGGAACCGCCCCCCGCGCCTTGCCATCTCGGGAGAAACCGGAATGCTTAGAACGATGCTTGCCGCGACTGCGGCGTTCACGTTGTCGATGGTTGCAGCCGTCGACGCCAACGCCCAGGACAAGATCCGCTTTGCCGTGACCGATGTCGATGGCATGGAATCGCTTCAGCGCGAATATGGTCCGTTCAAGGACGCTTTCGAGAAGGCGTCGGGCCTCAAGATGGATTTCTTTCCTGTCTCGGGCCGCACCGCGGCCGTCGAAGCCATGGCTGCCGATCAGGTGGACTTCGTGCTCACTGGCCCGGCCGAGTACGTCGTGTTCAATGCGCGCCTCAAGGCGCAGCCGGTGGTCGTCTGGACGCGGCCAAACTACAAATCCAGCATCGTGGTTCTCGAAGATAGCCCGGTGAAGTCTCTGGCCGACCTCAAAGGCAAGAAGATATCTTTCGGTGAGATCGGCTCGACCTCCCAGCATCTGGGGCCGGCCACGAATTCTCCGCCGACGGGGGACTAGGTCACAGAACTGATTAAACCTCAACCAGATGCGTAGCGCAGCAAGCTGCACTGATGCCAGATAGTTGGCGTCGTGGCGGCAGAACCGCGTCGCGATGGCTCGGTAATGCTTGAGCTTGTTGAAGAAGCGCTCGACCAGATTGCGCTGCCTGTAGGCCTTCGGACTGAACCTCGGCCTGACGACCCGGTGCTCGAGCGGGCGGATGTTGGCACGCGCCCCTTGCTCGTCGAGTTTCTCACGGATGGCATCGCTGTCGTAGCCGCGGTCGGCGAGCAGCACTGTTCCCTTGCCGACACCATCGAGCATGTCCTCGGCCGACTTGCCATCGTGGGCTTGACCGGCCGTGAGTTTCAGCTCGATTGGCAAGCCGTTGCGGTCCACGAGTGCGTGGATCTTGGTCGTATTCCCGCCGCGGGAACGGCCCATGCAATCGCTGAGCCCCCCTTGTTGTCGCCGTTGGCGGCGTGCTGGTGGACCCTGACGGTGGACTAGCCTACGGCAAGGACTACGAGGCCGTATTCCTCAAGGTCAATGTCGCGGCCGAAGCCCTGCTGAAGAACGATATCGGCGCCATTGGTATGAACCAGACCCACCTGGAGCGTGTCCGCAAGGCGTTTCCGGACAAGAAGTTCCGTTCACTCGGCGACGGCATCGAGCTGCCGAACGATCTCATCGTGGCTTCTTCGAAGGTGAAGCCGGATACCCTCGCGAATGTCCGAAAGGCCTTCCTCGATCACTCCGCTCCGATCATGTCTGCGGTGGTGTCGACCAAGGAAAACAAGAAGTTCGATGGCGGCAAGTTCCTGCCGAACGTATCCGACAAGGACTACGACATCGTCCGCAAGATGTACACCAATGTTGGCATCAAGGAATTCACCAAGTTCATCGGGAACTAGGTTATGCAGGATCGACCAATTTCGGTCGCGCCGACTGCAGTGGCGGAGGCTGCGCATGCAGCCCCCGCCATCGTCATTTCCGGCCTCGTCAAGACCTTCGCAAACACTCGAGTTCTCGACGGCGTCGATCTGACGATTCCTACGGGAGTAGCGGTCGCTTTGATCGGTGCCAATGGCACCGGCAAATCGACATTGCTGCGCTGCCTGGTCAGGCTCGCCGAGCCCAATTCCGGGCGGATTTGGATGCTCGGACAGGAGGTCACGGCGTTGCAAGGGGCCGCGCTGTCGGCTCTGAGATCGAGTGTCGGCGTGGTGTTTCAGCGGCACAATCTGGTGCCTCGCCTGTCGGCACTGTCGAATGTCATTCATGGCGTGCAGGCGCGCGAGCGAGGGGTGCGCACCTGGTCGCAACTATTCGCCCGAGGAGCGGTACGAGACGAAGCGATCGCCTGTCTCGATGCGGTGGGGCTGGCCGATAAGGCTCGTCAACGTGCCGACAGCCTTTCTGGTGGACAGTCTCAGCGCGTCGCCATTGCTCGGCTGCTGATGCAGCGGCCGCGCCTGGTCCTGGCTGACGAGCCCGACGCAAGTCTCGATCCGCAGTCTGGCGACGAGGTCATGGGCCTGCTCTATCGCCTGTCCAAGGACAATGGATTGCCGTTGGTGGTGATTTCGCATCGCATCGAGCACACCATCCGATATTCCGACCGCATCGTTGGCCTCGCCGCCGGGCGCATCGCACTCGATTTGCCATCGAAGCAGGCCGAGCCCGCCCAGTTGCGCTCGTTCTTTGGTGAGCACGCCGTGTGATGTCTGCAACCTTCAACAAGGATGCGTCGGGGGTCCCCCGGTACCAAACTCCGGGGGCCCTGTCGTTTACAATGACCGTGCTCGCGATCGCATTCGTGATCTGGTCCTTGTCGAGCGTCGGCCTGTCACTCGAGAGGATGCAGCGAGGCATTCCGGCTATGGGCAGCATGGTCTATCGCATGTTGCCGCCGGACCTGGAGCGCCTACCTCAAATACTGTGGTCGCTGCTCGTCACGTTCCAGATGGCGGTCGTGGGTGCGGTGTTGGGACTCATACTGTCGTTTCCACTGGCAATACTCGCGGCCGACGGTCTGTCGCCACACCCCATGGTGCGAACTCTGTCGCGCGGGCTGATCGCGTTCTTCCGCACTGTGCCGGACCTCGTCTGGGCGCTGATTTTCGTGATAGCCGTTGGCCTTGGACCGGCAGCCGGCGTATTCGCGATCATGGTCGACAAGATCGGCTTTGCCGGCCGCTTCTTCGCCGAAGCGATGGAGGAGACCGACAAAGGCCCGCGTGAAGCTTTGGCCACCATCGGCGCCTCCCGCGCAGGCGTTATCTTCTCGGCCGTGGTTCCCGAAGCCATGCCTTCCTTCATCGCGACGTCATTGTTCAGTCTTGAAAAGGCTGTGCGAGGTTCGGTAATTCTCGGTCTCGTCGGGGCTGGCGGTATCGGTGTCGAGCTCAAAGTCGCTTTCGACCTGTTCGCCTACGACACCGCCGCGACGATCATCATTGCGATTTTTCTCCTGGTGCTGGCCGTCGAGCAGCTATCGAACTGGGTGCGGCGCAAGATTATTTGAAATCTCGGTAGCAATTGGCGCTGCCCATGTGTTCCCCATCGCTGTCAGCATAAAGTCCGCCTCGTACTGCCTTCTCAAAATCACGGATTCCCAGCCTTTCGACCTCGCGAGGCAAGAACTGGAGGCTTCCTGGTCCGAACACGACGTGAGCCGGGTGACTATCATGCACGATGGAGGTCACGACCACCCCTCGACGCTCTCGCCCCTTAGCCATGCGTCGCCAAGCGTGTACAGCCTCGGTGAGACGGCGGGAGGCCGGAAAACAACCCACCTTGGTGCTTCCATTCAGCGGTTGACTATCGGCTGGCTGCTGGGAGCCGGCATGGGCATGGTGGTCGGCTTTGCAATCGGCCTTTCGACGCCGGCGCGTTCGACGGCCTTACCACTGGTTTCGGCTCTTTTTCCCATTCCAAAGATCGCGGGCGCGCCGAACGTCGACTGTTGAGGTGGCGTTGATGCCGGATCGGATCCAAAATTTTGATGCAATCGTTGTCGGTGGCGGGAGCGCCGGCGTGTCGGCAGCCTGCGGTGCAAGGCAGAGTGGCGCGCACTCTCCTGATCGAGACCTACGGGTTTCTTGGCGGGGCTGCGACGCATTCCGGGGTTCTGGCCTGGTGCGGGTTCTGGCCGCAGCGCCCCGCGCCGAGGCCCGAGCGCATCGTCGCGGCATCTCGGACCGCATTCTCGACAATCTCGGCGGTCTGGGTGTCGACGTGGAGCATATGAAGCTGATGAACTCCGCGCTGGCCTCGGCCGAAGGCACCGCGGCCTACGTCCGCGACTTCGTCGTGCATTATGATGGCATCGACGGCTATCTCGACATGATCGGCCGCGACAAGGTCGCCGATCTTGGCAAGACGGAAGCCGCCTTCCTGCTCGACCCCTAACTCGAGGAGACGATCGTTGCGTCTCCGGCGATTCTCCACGATCAGTGGATGCTCATCGGCCAGCAGCGGGATACCGGGTTCGGCGGGCGTATCGACCTTCTGGCCATTGCACCGGACGGCTCGCTCATTTTGATCGAACTGAAGTGCGGATGAACCCCGCGCGAAGTCGTCGCCCAGGCCATCGATTACGCAACGTTTGTGGAACGCCTCAAGACCGAGGAAATCGCAACGATCTATCAGGCGTTCGAGCCCGGCCGGGACCCGGCTTTCGACATGAATGAGCGCTTCGGCCAGCCGCTAGACGAGGATGCACTGAACGCAAGCTATCAGATCGTGATCGTCGCCGATATGATCGACGACAGCACCACCCGCATTGTCGACTACCTCAACGAGCGCGACCTCGCGATCAATGTCCTATGCTGACTTGCGTCGCTCGTAACCAGGCCCCGTCCCATTGACAGGCAGAGCGCTGGCGTATCAGTTCACCTCGACTACCGAACACACCAGCTCAGAAAGCGGGTATGGAAGAGGATATCAGGTATCAATAAGCGAATGCACTAGCAGCTTTAGCACAGCCGAATCAACAGGTTATGGTCTCCTATGATCCTGCTCATCGATAACTACGACAGCTTCACCTATAATCTCGTTCACTACCTGGGCGAGCTCGGCGCGGCGTGCGACGTGCACCGCAACGACCGGCTCACGGTGGACCAGGCGCTGGCGAAAAGGCCGAAGGCGATCGTGCTTTCGCCGGGCCCGTGCACGCCCAACGAGGCCGGCATCTGCCTCGATCTGATCAAGGCCGCCGGCGATAGAATCCCGCTGCTCGGCGTCTGCCTCGGCCATCAGGCGATCGGCCAGGCCTACGGCGGGCGGGTACAACGTGCGCAGCTGCCGATGCACGGCAAGCTGTCGCAGGTGCGGCACGATAACAAGGGCCTGTTCGCCGATCTCCCGCGCCGCTTCGAGGTCACCCGCTACCACTCGCTGATCGTCGAGCGGGCAACGCTGCCCGACTGCCTCGAGGTGACCGCCGAGACCGCCGATGGCCTGATCATGGGGCTGCAGCATAAGACCCACCCGATCCATGGCGTGCAGTTCCACCCGGAAAGCATCGCCTCCGAGCACGGCCACGACATCCTGGCGAATTTCCTGCGGCTTGCCGGCCTCTCGCCGAAGCGGCGCAACGCCGCCAAGGCCGCCTGACCGCCCGCTCGAGGATTGTAAAACGATGCCCGCCCAGACCCTCAGGAACCTGATCCAGAAAGTATCCTCCGGCGCCACCCTTGACCGGGCGGAGATCCAGAGCGCGCTCGAGATCATGACCGCCGGCCACGCGACACCGGCCCAGATGGGCGCATTCCTGATGGCGCTGCGCGTGCGCGGCGAGACCGTCGACGAGATCGCGGGCGCGGCATCGTTCATGCGCTCGAAGATGACAAGGGTGAACGCACCGCCCGGAACCGTCGACATCGTCGGCACCGGCGGCGACCACCACGGCACCTATAACGTCTCCACTTGCGCCTCGCTGGTGGCTGCCGGCGCCGGACTGCCGATCGCCAAGCACGGCAACCGCTCGGTATCCTCGATCTCGGGCGCTTCGGACGTCCTGGCCGCGCTCGGGGTCAAGCTCGATGTCGGCCCCGCCGTGATCGAGCGCTGCATCGCGGAAGCGGGCGTCGGCTTCATGTGGGCGCCGATGCACCACCCGGCGATGAAGCATTGGGCCGCGATCCGCGGCGAGCTCGGCATCCGCACGATTTTCAATCTGCTGGGGCCGATCTCGAACCCGGCCGGAGTGAAACGGCAGGTGGTCGGCGTATTCTCCTGGCAGTGGGTCGAGCCGATCGCGCAGGTCCTGCAGACGCTCGGCGCCGAACACGTCTGGGTGGTGCACGGACATGACGGCCTCGACGAGCTCACCACCACCGGGGCAACCGACGTAGCCGAGTTGAAGGACGGCAAGATAACGGTGTTCGAAGTGACGCCGGCCGATGCCGGCCTGGCGCCGGCGAAGCTGTCCGACCTCAGGGGCGGCGATGCCAAGACCAACTCCGAGGCGATCCGCGCGGTGCTCGCCGGCGCGAAGAACCCGTTCCGCGACATCGTGCTGCTCAACGCCGCCGCCGCCCTGATCGTCGGCGGCAAGACGACGAGCCTGTCCGAAGGCGCCGCGATTGCCGCCCGCTCGATCGACAGCGGCGCCGCAGCACGCGCCCTCGACAATCTGATCGCCATAACGACGAGCGCCTGATGTCCCACGCGAAGCCGCTCGAAGGACTGCTCGTCGTCTCTCTGGAGCAAGCCGTCGCCGCGCCAATGGCCAGCCGTCGCCTGGCCGATGCCGGCGCCCGCGTCATCAAGCTCGAGCGCCCGGAGGGGGACTTCGCCCGCGCGTACGACAAGGTCGCCAACGGCCAGAGCTCCTATTTCGTGTGGCTGAACCGCGGCAAGGAGAGCGTCACGGTAGACCTGACCAGGCGCGCCGATCTCGATCTGTTCGAGGCACTGCTGGCCAAGGCCGACGTGTTCATCCAGAACCTGAAGCCAGGCTCCTTGGCCCGCCTCGGCTACTCTTTCGAGACGCTACGCCAGCGTTTTCCCCGCCTGATCATCTGCTCTATCTCGGGCTACGGCGAGAGCGGCCCATTTGCCGCCCGCAAGGCCTACGACCTGCTGATCCAAACCGAAGCGGGACTGGCCTCGGTGACCGGCGCGGCCGCCGAGCCCGGCCGGGTCGGCGTATCGATCGTCGATCTGTCGACCGGCAATACCGCCTACGAAGCGATCCTGGAGGCGGTGATCGCCCGATCGGTGTCGGGCGAGGGCTGCGATATTCGCGTCTCGATGTTCGACACGGTCGCCGAGTGGATGGCGGTGCCGATGCTGCACGCCGAGGCAGGCAATCCGCCGAAGCGCATCGGCCTGGCCCACCCCTCGATCGCACCATATGGAACGTTCCACACCCGCGACGGCGACGGCATTCTGATCAGCATCCAGAGCGAGCGCGAGTGGGCGGTGTTCGCCCGCGACGTCCTGCGGCGCCCGGACATGATCGAGGACGCGCGGTTCTCGACCAACAGCGTGCGCGTCGCCAACCGCGAGGAAACCGACGGCATCGTGGCCGCCTGCTTCGCCAGGCACGGCACCGACGAGATGATCGCCCTGCTCGACACGGCCGATATCGCCTACGGCCGGGTCAGCGATATCGCGACGCTGCTGAAGCATCCGCATCTGCGGCGCATGGCGATCGGCAGCCCCAGGGGCGAGGTCCTGCTGCCGCAGCCGGCCGCGCAGGTGCAGGGTGCCGCGCGCAGCTTCGGACCGGTGCCCGCGATCGGCAGCCACGATGACAGCGTCCGGCGCGAGTTCCTGCCGGCTGCGCCGCCGACCGGCTGATATCCGGACCGCCGGTCCTTGCCTTTCTCCCGCATCCACCGGATGCTTCGGAACAGATGCGCCGCCACTTCGATGCGGCCCGACCGATGGACCTCGATGCTCATGAAGACCGACGTGCCGCGCCCGATCCTGCTCAAAGACTATACGCCGCCGCCCTACCTGATCGACACCGTCGGCCTCGATGTCATGCTCCATCCGACCGCCACGCACGTGACGTCCAGACTGAAGATCCGCCGCAACCCGGCGGCGGCGGCGCACGGCCCCCTGCTGCTCGACGGCGAAGGATTGCAGCTCAAGCAGATCAAGCTCGATGGCCACCACCTCGATGGCGCTGCCTACCAGCTGTTCGACGGCGGCCTGTCGGTGGCGGCGCCGCCGGAGGAACCCTTCACTCTCGAGATCGTGACGATCATCAACCCGCAGGCCAACACAGCGCTCCAGGGCCTCTACCGGTCCAAGGGCATCTATTGCACGCAGTGCGAGGCCCAGGGGTTCCGCCGCATCACCTACTTCATCGATCGACCCGACGTGCTGGCCCGCTACTCCGTTCGCATCGAGGCCGACGTCGAGGAAGCGTCTGTGCTGCTCGCCAACGGCAACCCGACCGAACGCGGCACGCTCGATCGCGGCCGGCGGCATTACGCAATCTGGAAGGACCCGCACCCGAAGCCCTGCTACCTGTTCGCAATGGTCGGCGGCAACCTGGCCTCGGTCGCCTCGACCTTCCGCACCAGGTCGGGGCGCAATGTCGATCTGACGATCTACGTCGAGCCCGGCAAGGAGAGCCGGTGCACCTGGGCGATGGACGCGCTCAAGCGCTCGATGGCCTGGGACGAGCGCCGATTCGGCCGCGAATATGATCTCGACGTGTTCAACATCGTCGCGGTGTCCGACTTCAACATGGGCGCGATGGAGAACAAGGGCCTCAACATCTTCAACGACCGGCTGGTCCTCGCCAGCCCGGCGACGGCGACGGATGCGACGTACGAAGCGATCGAGGCGGTGATCGCGCACGAGTACTTCCACAATTGGACGGGCAATCGCATCACCTGCCGCGACTGGTTCCAGCTCTGCCTGAAGGAGGGCCTCACCGTCTATCGCGACCAGGAGTTCTCCTCCGACGAGCGCAGCCGGACGGTGCAGAGGATCCAGGACGTGCGCCAGCTCAAGGCGCGGCAGTTTCCCGAGGATGCCGGTCCGCTGGCTCACCCGGTGCGCCCGGAGAGCTATATCGAGATCAACAACTTCTACACTGCCACTGTCTACGAGAAGGGCGCCGAGGTCGTGCGCATGCTGCAGACCATCCTCGGCAACGACGGCTTCAGCAAGGGCCTCGACCTCTATTTCGAACGGCACGACGGCGAAGCGGCGACGGTGGAGGATTTCCTGCGTTGCTTCAGCGATGCCACCGGAGCCGACCTCGGACAGTTCAAGCTCTGGTACTCGCAGGCCGGAACGCCGGAGGTGATCGCCAATTTCACCTATGACGCGGCCCGCAGGCGGGCCGAGTTGACGCTCGAGCAGGTGGTACGGCCGGGCCCGGGCGACGCCAAGAGGAAGCCGTTCCATATCCCGATCGCCCTCGGCCTGCTTGGCGCCAACGGCGGCGACACGCCGCTGACGCTCGAGAACGGCGACAGCGTGCCGGACGGCGTCATTCATCTGACCAAGCGCAGCCAGACCTTCCGGTTCATCGACGTCCCGAGCCGCCCGGTGCTGTCGATCCTGCGGGGCTTCACGGCGCCCTTGAACCTGACCATCAATCAGTCCGACGCCGACCTCGCGTTCCTGATGCACCACGACAGCGACCTCTATAATCGCTGGCAGGCTGGCCAGAACTACGCGCTGCGGGTGCTGGCCGCCGCCGTGAAGGAGATCAAGGCCGGCGGCCGGCCCGCAAAGCCGGTGAAGCTGATCGAGGCACTGCGAGGTTGCCTTGCCAACGACGCCGTCGAGCCGGCGCTCAAAGCGCAGATGCTGACGCTGCCCCGTGAGGCCGAGGTGGCGCGCACGATTGCGCGTGACATCGATCCGACGGCGATCCACGCGGCCTGCCGCAGCCTCCGCCGCCAGGTGGCAAGTGCGCTCGCCCCGGCGCTGGTCGAGACCTACAAATCCATGGATGCGAAAGGCGCCTACTCCCCGGACGCGGTCAGCGCCGGCCGGCGGGCGCTGCGCAATGCCGCCCTCGCCCTGCTCAATGCCCGCGGGCTGCCGGAGGATATTGCCCGCACCTACAAGCATTTTTCCTCCGCCCGCAATGCGACGGACGAAATCGATGCGCTCGCGCTTCTCACCAGCGTGCGCGGCAAGGAACGGACGCTGGCGTTGCAACAATTCCATGACAAATGGGCGCACGATCATCTGGTCATCGATCACTGGTTCGGATTGCAGGCCGCCTCGACCCTGCCCTCGTGCCTGGCCACCGTCCGCCGCCTGACCCGGCATCCGCTGTTCCAGCAGAAGAACCCGAACAAGCTGCGCACACTGATCGGCGGGTTCGCGGCCAACCCGGTGAGCTTCAACCGGCCGGACGGCCTCGGCTACGAGTTCGTTGCCGAAAAGGTGCTCGAGATCGACGCATTCAATCCCCAGGTCGCATCCCGCATCCTGACGGCGTTTCGCAGCTGGCGCAGCCTCGAGACGAACCGCCGCAAGCTCGCCAAGCGCGCGCTGAAGCGCATCGCCAAGGTCAAGGGCCTTTCTCGCGACGTGCATGAGATCGTGTCGCGAATGCTCGAGAGCTGACGTCGTCGCGGCACAACGCTCAGCATACAAATTCTCTCCCTTCGTCTACCGCCCCGGGAAGCATTTAAACTCTCTCGACAGGTGAGTCGGATTGGAGTCAACTAGATTAGCGATTCGGCTGCCTATCGTCGGACGCGGGGCGCAGCGGGCAATTCAAAATCGGGCAGGAGAGTAGGATGGCGTGGATCACGTCCGCCACCAACGGGAGAGCTTTGCGCAAGAGTCGCCCGCGCATGCTGAAAGTGGCGCTGCTGCTGGCGCACTCAGCGCTGCTGATCGCCCTGCTTCGCGATCGCCCGCCAGCCGGACCTGCAGCCATCACGTCGGATCTCGGCAGCGACCTTTTCACGACCTCCGCCGCCACTGCCCTGGTGGCGCTCTGCATCGTGCTGCTGCTGGCGTTGCTCGGCGCCGGCGGCCGCGCCGAGCGGCAGGCGGAGGAGGCCGAGACGTCGCCCGCTCTCCCGGATCCGTCGCCGATCGCCGTGCCCGAGGCGAGAGCCGAGACCGCCGCGTGCGACGCCCATGACGGCCTTCTGGCGCGACTGCACCACGATCTGCGCACCCCCCTCAATGCCATCATCGGCTTTGCCGATCTGATGCAAGCCGAGACGTTCGGACCGCTCGGCAGTCCACGCTATCGGGACTATGCGGCGCACATGCAGGAGTGCGGCCAGGATCTGCTCCGGGCAACCGAGACCGCCCTCGCCATGACCGCGCTGCTGTCCCGGCCCGGCGCCGCATCGACCGAGACGATCGCGCTTCGACCGCTTGTCGAGAAGGCATGGGCGACGGCGACGAGGGCAGGCGAGAAAGCTTCCGTCGAGCTCGAGGTCGCGGTTCCGGCCGACGTGCTGATCCGCGGCGACCGTGCGGCCTTCCTGCAGAGCCTCGTCTGCCTGTTCGAAGCCGCGCTGACCCGTTGCGACGCCGGCAGCCGGTTGGGCTTTCGCGCCGACCGGGCCAGCGGCGGCGTCCGCGCGCGGCTCGAGCTTGACGGCGCCCGCGCGATGCCGGCATGCGCCACCACCGGCTGCCGCCCTCGCACCAGCAGCCTGCCGTCGATCGACGAATTGGCGATCGGCGTATCGCGCACCCTACTCGCCATGCAGAACGCGGAGCTGAAGGAGACGGTCAACACTGCCCGGCAATGGTGCTTGCAGATCTCGCTCGACGATGCCGCCCAGTCGGATTTCTTCGACCAGTTGCCGCCGCCTTCCGCCGCCCGTCCGCTGGCTTCGAAATCGACTGCCCGCCGGAACAACTACGGCGCCGGCTTCTTCGGCGCATTGCCGATCTCCGGCTCCCCCTCGGCGTGAGGCGGAGGGCCCCGCATCGGCCCCCTGAGCTCCCGCCACTTGAGGAACCCGGCGCGCTCCTGCGCCGTCATATGGCCGGCAAGCTCCGCCGCCGTCTGCACCACCGCCTGCCTGAGCTTCGCCTCGACGGCCTGCAGGCGGCTCTCCGCGGCGAGGAAGGCGGCACGGTCGAAGGGCTCGGCGGCGAACAGGCGCGCTGCCTCTTGCCGCGCCGCGCGAATCTCCTCGCGTAATGGCCGCAGCACGGTAAACGGCCGCTCCTGGGTGGTCGCTTGCTTCAACGCGTCGCGCCGTTCCGGCGGCAGGCTCCTGGTGTATGCCAGCAGATTGCCAAGCAGTCCTCCCGGTCCGCGATTGGCCGATGCGTAGCGGCTCGGCCAGACGGCGCGCGCGACCACCCCGACCACGAACAGATTGGCCGCCAGCGAGGCGATCAATATCACCCAGAGCCAGCGCGGCACGCGTCGCTGCGAGGATCCTCCGGCGGCAATCTCGCTCATAGCAGGTCCTCGTCCTGCGTCGCCGCTTCATCGATCGGCGCCAGTGCCAGTTGGTCGACGTAGAGGCCGAGGCCGATTGCGTCGGCCGCATCATGGAGCGCCGGCAACCCGGACGTTCCGGGTCCGACCACGACGCCGACCAGCAGCGACGCAGCCAGCACCGCGGCAGCGGCCCAGCCCTGATTGTTGGACTGCAGCCGCGCGGCCGTCGTATGTTGCGCGCGCCGCGCTACCGGCGGCAGGGCAACCACGACCGCCGGCCGCACCGGCAGCCCGGCCGCTCGTCCGGCGATCCGGTCCGCCAGGGCCGTCAGCCGATCCGTACCGACCGCTCCGCTTGCCCGCAGCACGCGATCGAGGGCCTGGGCCTCGGCGAGCGCGCGCCGCGCCGTGTCGCCTGCCGCTCCCGGCCGTCGCAGCAGCTCCTGCGCCCGGGCACGGCGATCCGCCGGCCAGCGCGCGGCATCGCCTCCGAACGCATCGAGCATCCGCTCGAACGCCGCGAGGTCGCCGCCGTCGTCAATTCCGCCTGCCGCCTTGTCAGACATCCCAGTCCAGTCCTTCGGTCACTCTTCCAACAACTGCCGCCACTCCGCGGCGAGACTACCTTTCAGCGCCCGCCGGGCTCGCGCCAGCAGACTTTCCACCGCTTCGTCGGATACGCCCAGCACATTGCCGACCTCGATCTGGCTCAGGCCCTCGAAGTGAAACAGCGTCAGCGCCAGCCGCTGACGTTCCGGCAGCGCCCGCAGCGCCACGTCGACCCTTGCACCAAGCTCCATCGACGTCAGGCCGCTCAACTGTTGCGCCTCCTCGATCTGCTCGGGAACCTCGTCCGTCACGTCGGTGCGCCGGCCGGACCTGATCCGGTCGATGCACAAATTTGAAGCCACCCGGCGCAGCCAGCTGCCGATACCGCCCGAGCCGACATCAAGCCCGGAGGATTGACGCCACAGGCGCAGCATCACTTCCTGCGCCACATCCTCCGCCTCGGCATCGTCACGCAGCATCCGCCGGGCAACCGCCAGGACGCTGCCCAGATGCCGATCGACCAGATTGCGAAACGCGACCTGATCGCCGGCACGCATGCGCTCCAGCAATCCGCCGTCGCCGACATCGCCAGCCTTGTCCGGGCCGACGACACGGGAACCGGGCTTGTTCACCTCTGCCGCCACGAACCGCCTCTGAACGACAACGTCGTCTCCTTCCCGACCTGTCACAGCACATCAGCCAGTAGGCGTCGCGGAAAGCCCTTTGTCTCAGGCTGAACGGAACACCGCGGCCGCTTCCGTCGCGCTCAGGCGACGAGCGCCTCGAACCGCTCGGCGACGTCCTTGAGCATGCGGCGCAACTGGCTCTCAAGACTGGCAAAATTCGGCGCATCGCCGACCATCGCCAGCAGGCGCTTGAGCCCCTCCGGCGCCTGTCGAAGGCTCGAACGGGCCCTCATAGCACAGCCGCAGGATCTGGGTCAGGTCGGCGAGCAGACGCGCCGCCGGCCGCAGCAGGTCGGCATCGGCGGCAGTGATCAGCCCGGCGGCCTCGAGGCGCTGGTAGACCTCCGGCGTATTGGTGCTGAGGATGCCGGGATGCGCCGCCGCATGAATGAGTTGCAGATACTGGGCGATGAATTCCAAATCGACCAGGCCGCCGCGTACCTGCTTGAGATCCCAGATGTCCTCGGTGCCCTTCTCCGCCGCGATCATGGCGCGCATCTTGCGCACGTCGTCTGCGATTTTGGCACGGTCGCGGCTGGCGTACCAGCGTCGCGCGGATCGCATCCTCGACCCTGGCGCGGAGGGCTGCCGGCCCGGTGATGAGGCGGGCACGGGTGAGCGCCATGTGCTCCCAGGTCCACGCTTCCTTTGCCTGGTATTCGATGAAGCTCGAGAGCTGTGTCGCGACCGGCCCCTTCTGCCCCGATGGCCTGAGCCGCATGTCGACGTCGTAGAGACGTCCTTCCGCGGTCGGCGCCGACAACGCGCTAATCAGCCGCTGCGTCAGCCGCGCATAGTACTGGCTGACGGCCAGCGGGCGCTCGCCATCTGATTGCTGCGCATCGGGTGCGTAGTCGTAGACGACGATCAGGTCGAGATCGGAAGCGGCGGTCATCTCGGCGCCGCCGAGCTTGCCCATTGCGACGATCGCCGCGCCACCGCCCGCGACCGTACCGTGGGTGGCGACGAAGTCCGCTTCGACCACGGCCTGCAGGCCGCCCATCAGCTCCTCCGCCAGCATCGAATAGGCGCCGCCCGCCTCGGCGGCGCGAATGCCGCCGGACAGCACCCGCACGCCGATGATGAAGGACTGCTCGGCGCCCAGCACGCGGGCACGATCGAGCTTCTCCTGCAGATCGGCCGCGCCGCCAAGCTCGTGCTCGACGAGCGCCCGGATCTCCGCACGCGACGGCAGCGCGCCGACCACCTTCGGGTCGAGCACGGCGTCGAGCAGCCGGCGGCGCCGGCTCAGGATCTGCGCCAGCCGCGGCGCCGAGCCCATGATCTGGGCGACGAGTTGCATCAGCTGCGGGTTGGCGCGCAACAGCCCGAATAGCTGCACGCCGGCCGGCAACTCGGACAGGAAGCGGTCGAAACTCGCGAACGCGGCATCCGGGTTGGCAGTTTGCGCCAGCGCGTCGATCAGCACCGGCTGGACCACCGTCAGGCTCTCGCGCGCCTGCGGCGAGGCGATCGCGCGGTAGCGACCGTGATGCCAGCCGCGCACCACCGCGATCACGTGCGCGGGTTGCGAGTAGCCCATGCGAGCCAGCGCCGCGACGGTCGCCGGATCATCGGCCTCGCCGGCAAACACCATGTTGATACCGTGCCTGGTGAGCTGCGGGCTGTCCTCGAACAGGGCGGCGTAGTGCTTCTGGACCGTCGCAAGCCGGTGAACGAGCGCCGCCGCCAGGGCATCGATGCCATCGAAGCCCGCGAACCTGGCCAGCTTGGCCAGCTCCACATCGTCCGCCGGCAGCTCCTGGGTCTGCTCGTCGTTGACCATCTGCAGCCGATGCTCGAGGCGGCGCAGAAACCGATAGGCCTCGCTGAGCTGGTCGCGAACCTTGGGCTTGATCCAGGATCGCGCGGTGAGCCGGTCGAGGGCATCGAGCGTCGCCGGCGCGCGCACGTCTGGCTGCCGGCCGCCGGCAATCAGCTGCTGGGTCTGGGCAAAGAACTCGATCTCGCGGATGCCGCCGCGCCCGACCTTGATGTTGTGACCGGCGACCGCGATCTCGCCGAAGCCGCGGTAGGCGTGGATCTGCCGCTTCATGGCGTGGATGTCGGCGATCGCCGCATAATCTAGATACTTGCGCCAGATGTAGGCCGACAGCTCGCCCAGCAGCTCGCGACCGGCCGCGATATCGCCGGCAACCGGCCGCGCCTTGATCATGGCGGCCCGCTCCCAGTTCTGCCCGAAGCTTTCGTAGTACTGCATGGCTGCCGCGGTCGACAGTGCGACATGCGTCGCGCCCGGATCGGGCCGCAGCCGCAGGTCGGTGCGAAAGACATAGCCGTCGCCGGTCCGCTCCTGCATCACCTTGACGATATCCCGCGTCATGCGGATGAAGAACAGTTGCGGCTCGAGCCCCGGCTTCAGCCGCAAGCGATCGAGGTCATAGAAGACGATGAGATCGATATCGCTCGAGTAGTTGAGCTCGAACGCACCATGCTTGCCCATCGCCAGGACGATATAGCCAGACGTCGTCTCGGGCATCGCGTCACCCGGCTCTGCGAGCCAGTCACCCTTGGCGACGGCGCGCGCGAACAGGAAGCGCACGGTGGCTTGCAGCGCCGCGTCGGCGGTGCGGGTCAGCACGCTCGTCACCGTCATGACCGGCCACACGCCGGCAAGATCGGCAAGCCCGGTCAGCAGCGCCACGTTGGTTTTGAAGTGGCGAAGCCGCGCCATCAGCTCGTCGATCGATCTCGCGGTGCTGCCGGCCTCGACCGCGGCGGTGCGCCAGATCTCGAACTGTGCCTCGGGCATGCATCGCAGAATCCCGGCGACGCGCTCCGGCTCGCGCAGCATCAGGCCGGAAAGATAGGGCGAGCCTTCGAACGTACCGAGCAGCAGCTCGGCGACCCCGGGCTGTTGCAGGATATCGCCGTCGGCGATGCCGGCCCGCAGATCCGCGAGGCGCGCTTCGGCGGCTGCCCGGTCCGGCCCCGGCAGCGGGTGCTCGGTGATGCGCTGCCAGAGCGGGGCGCCGCTGAACTCGATCGTCATTGGCCCCCCTGCTGGTATCCGCTTGCACCGATCGGCAGCACCAGTGCCACCTCGAGGCCCGGCGCATTGTCCGCGATCAGCATACGGCCGCCGTGCAGCCGCGCAACGGCCGCGACCAGGCTGAGGCCAAGGCCGGTGCCGGGCCGCGACCTGCTGCGATCGAGCCTGACGAACCGCTTGGCGACGCGTCCGCGATCGGCGGCCGGTATGCCAGGTCCGCGATCGGCCACCGCGATGCGCACGTCGCCGCCGTCCGCCGTCACCCCGACCGTGATCGAAGCCTCGCGCGGCCCGTCCGGCTGGCCGTACTTGATCGCATTGTCGATCAGATTGGCGAGGGCCTGGCTGATCAGCTGCCGGTTGGCGCGGACGGCGAGCGGCGGCATCTCGTCAAGCAGCAGCTGCTGCCCCGCCTCCTCGGCAACCGGCTCGTAAAGCTCGACTACGTCACGCGTCAGCGCGCTCAAGTCGAACTCCTCGGCGCTGCCTTCGACCGCTCCCGCCTCGAGGCGGGCGATCAGCAGCAGCGCATTGAAGGTCTGGATGATGGCGTCGGCATCCTCGATCACGCGGGCGAGGCCGTCGGAATGGGCGGCGGCGGCCGGATCGCGCAGCGCCGCTTCCGCCCGGCTGCGCAGCCGACTGAGCGGTGTCTTGAGGTCGTGCGCGATGTTGTCGGAGACCTCGCGCATCCCGTTCATCAACTGCTCGATCCGCTCCAGCATGGCATTGAGGTGGATCGCGAGCTGGTCGAACTCGTCGTCGCTGCCGGCGAGCGGGATGCGGCGCGACAGATCGCCGGCCATGATCTCGCGGCCGGTGTCGGCGATCTGCGAGACACGCGCCAGCATCAGGCGGCTCGCGATCAGCCCGCCGGCGAGCCCGACCAGGCTCAGCAGCCCGAAACCGAGCAGGAACATGCGCCGCATCCGGTCGATCAGCTGCTTCTGGTCCTGCAGGTCGCGCCCGACCAGCAGCCGCGCGCCGGCCGGCAGCGCCAGCGGCAGGCCTACCGCCGGCTTGCCGTCGGCAATGAGGAAAGCACCGCCGTGCGGCTTGTCGGCGAGATCGGGCGGCCATCGATCGAGATTCCCTGCGAGCTTGCGTCCGGCGGCGTCGACCAGCAGCAGCAGCGTGCCGCCACCGTCGCCGTCGCCCGCATTGACGCGGCTCGCGATCGCCTGCTGCAGCGCCGTCATGCCGCCGATGCGCGCGGTCCCGGCGAGGCTCGCCTGGTCTTGCTCCAGCGCACGCAACGTTTGCGCCGTGAGCATGGCATTGGTCTGCAGAAAGAGGGCGCCGACCACCGCCGCCGCCGCCAGCACGAACCCGGCGACGACCAGGGCTGCGACGCGGAATGTCGACGTGCCGAACAGTCGCGTCGCGCGGCCCAGGCGACTGGCCTGGCGCAGCCCGCCGGCGACGATGGTCGCTGGCTCAGACAGTGCCATCGCTCAGCATGTATCCGGCGCCGCGCACGGTGTGCAGCAGCGGCTTGTCGAAGCCCTTGTCGATCTTGCCGCGCAATCGCGACACATGAACGTCGATGACGTTGGTCTGCGGGTCGAAATGATAGTCCCACACGTTCTCGAGCAGCATCGTGCGGGTGACGACTTGCCCGGCGTTGCGCATCATGTATTCGAGCAGCCGGTATTCGCGCGGCTGCAGCGGGATCGCCTCGCCGCCGCGGGCGACGCGATGGGTGAGCCGGTCGAGCACGAGGTCGGCAACCTGGTATCGCGTGCTGGTTTCCTGGGGCTCGGCGCGCCGCACCAGCGCCTCGACGCGAGCGAGCAGCTCGGTGAAGGCATAGGGCTTGGTGAGATAGTCGTCGCCGCCCGCCTTCAGCCCCTTGACGCGGTCGTCGACCGCGCCCAGCGCCGACAGGAACAGCACCGGCGTCCGCACCCCCTCCGCCCGCAGCGTCATGACGAGGCTCAGCCCGTCCTGCCGCGGCAGCATGCGATCGACGATCAGCACGTCATGCCCGCCGTCGCGCGCGAATGTCAGGCCTTCCTCGCCGTCGTGCGCCACGTCGGCGGTGTGCCCGCTCTCCTTCAGCGCCTTCTGCAGGAACTGGGCGGTCTCGATGTCGTCTTCGATGATGCAGTATACGCATGCAGCAATCCGGGGTCCAAGCTCGATGCGCACTTCTACCACGGAACGTCCGAGGGCGCGTGAGCGATCCCTGACCCGGGAGGCTCCGCGCCCTCGCAATCTCGGCCGGCTGCCCGGCCGGCAGCACGTCAGCCCTTCTTGCTGACCATCTTGATCGACACGACCCGGACGCTGATCGCCGGACTTCACGGTGAGCAGCACGCTCGGACGGCCGGCATCCTGCGCCTTCTTCACCGCCGCCTCGATGTCGGCCGCAGCGGTGACCGGCTGGCTATTGATCTCGAGCACCACGTCGCCGGCCTTCAGCCCCTTGGTCGCGGCGTCGCTGTCGCCGTCGACGTCAGAGATCTGCACGCCTTCCTTGGCCGAACCCTTCTGCCCGGGCGCCGTGCCGAAGGCCAGGCCTAGAGATCCAAGCTCCGGCGCGGCTGGCTTCTGCGGCTCTGCCTTTGCGACTTCGTCGTTGGCGCCGGGAAACTTGCCAAGCTTGACCTTGATCGCTTCCTCCTTCCCGGCCCGCAGCACCTTGACGTCGACCTGGGTGTTGGGCGCGAACTCGGCGATCTTGCGGGCAAGCTCGCGGCTGTTGCCGATCGCCGCGCCGTTGACCGACGGTGATCAGATCCTGGGTCTTGAGGCCGGATGCAGCGGCCGGACCACCGGTGGTGACCTCGTTGACGAGGGCGCCCTTGGCATCCTTGACGCCGATGCTGGCGGCGATGTCCTCGTCGACGTCCTGGATCTTGACGCCGAGCCAGCCGCGGCTGACGGAACCCGCCGTCTTCAGCTGCTCGATCACCTCGGTCGCGACCTTGGCCGGTACCGCGAACGCGATGCCGACATTGCCGCCGTTCGAGCCGGGGCTGTAGATCGCGGTGTTCACGCCGACGACCTCACCCTCGAGATTGAAGGTCGGGCCGCCGGAGTTGCCGCGGTTGACCGCCGCATCGATCTGCAGGAAGTCGTAGGGGCCGGAGCCGATGTCGCGACCCAGCGCCGAGATGATACCGGCCGTCACCGTGCCGCCGAGGCCGAACGGGTTGCCGACCGCCAGCACCCAGTCGCCAACGCGGCCCTGGTTCTTGGCGAACTTGACGGCCGGGAAGGTCTTGCCGGTCGCTCTTGATCTTCAGCAGCGCCAGATCGGTGCGCTGGTCGGTACCGATCAGCGTCGCCTCGTACTTGTTGTGCTCATCGAAGGTGACCGTGATCTTGGCGGCGCCATCGACCACGTGATTGTTGGTGACGACGTAGCCGTCCTCGGAGATCACGAAGCCCGAGCCCTGCGACAAGGTCGGGCGCGGCGGTACGGGACCGCTGCCGCCGCCGCCGAATTCGCGCGGCAACTGCTCGAAGAAGCGCCGCAGTGCGTCGCCCTCGGGACCTTCGGGGATCAGGTCCTGCGGGTTGCCGCGACCGGGCGCGCGCTTGCCGGGAGCCTGACCGGGAGCCTGGTTGCGGGCAACTTTCGGCGTGCCGCCAGTGACCGAGATGCTGACCACCGCCGGCTTCACCCGCTCGACGATGTCGGCGAAGGACAGCGGCGCACGGCCATAGGGCGTCTGAATGCTGGCGTTCTCGAGCGATTTCTGGGCCAGCGCCGCCTGCTGCGGCGCGGCCGCGAGCAGCGCCAGCATGCTGATGCCGGCGAGGCAGGCCAGCGCACGCCCCTTCGACCGGTGCGGTGCTGGCGCGGAAATTGCAGATTTGCGGGCGAGACTATTGGATGGCATCCGACTGACCTTTCCTTGGAAGTATGAATCATTGCGGGGAAGGCAATTCTGCCCGCCGTGATCCCTTGCTTATCGAGCGCCGCCTTACGGCAGCCTTGCGGAGCAATTAACGTTTTGTAATGCTGCCGCGATCGGCCGAGTGACGTTATGGGTAGTGGACGAAGATATCTCGCGATGCTGTGTGTTGCGGCGGCAACCGCGATGCCTGCCGTGGCACGCGCCGCTACATTCGGCGGCGACGACCGCGTTCCACTGCCATTGCGTCACAAGGGACTGGGCAAGTCGATCGGGCTGTTCTTCAGCGTCAAGGCGAAGATCGTCTGCTCGGCGTTCTGTGTCGCCGACAACGTGATCGCGACCGCCAGCCACTGTATTTTCAAGACGTCGGGCGAGGCGCCGCTCGATCCCGCCGATTTCAGGTTCGGGCCGCCGAACGCGACGCTCGCCCAGCACGCGCGGGTCGCGGGCTACCAGAACGGCACGGCCGGCACGAATGTGCTCGCCGGCAATCGCCACCTGAGCATCAAGCCGCCGATCGACGCGACGCAGGACTGGGCGCTGGTGCGATTCGACCGCGCGGCCTGTCGCGGCGCGGTCCTGCCGGTCGCAGTCTCGCCGTTGCAGGCGATCGAGGAGCGAGCGGCGGCCGGCCAGGTTTTCCACGCCGCCTTCCATCGCGACCGGCTGCCGTGGAAGCTGCTCTATGCGCCGCGCTGCCCGGTCGAGCCCACCTTCGACAAGGTCGATCGCGACCAGATCTCGCGCGACTTCAAGCAGCCCGATCAGTTGCTGTTGCATCGCTGCGGCACCGGCGGCGCGTCCTCCGGCTCGCCGCTGCTGCTCGATGGACCGGCCGGACCGGTGGTGATCGGCATCAACGTCGGCACCTACGTGCAGTCGCGGATCGTGCTGCAGGACGGCGCGGTACTGTTCCGCTCCAAGCCGGAGCCGATCGCCAACACCGCTGTCCACGCGGCCGCATTCGCCGGCGAGATCGCCCCATTTGCCAGCCGCAGCGGGGGTCAGGAGCTGGTGAGCCGCTTCAACCGCTCCACCTCTTCCGGCGACAGCGGTGCCGGCGCGGTCACATCCGCCGCGGCGGACCGCCGCCTGCGCCAAAGCAGGGCGCCGGCCAGCGCGAAGAGCAATATCGGCGTTCCCCACAACAGCGCCGTCGACCGGTCGACCGGCGGCCGCAGCAGCACGAAGGTGCCGTAGCGCGCGACGATGAAATCGCGCACCGCCGCGTTGCTGTCGCCGGCCAGCAGCCGCTCGCGCACGATCAGCCGCAGATCCTTGGCCAGCGGCGCATTGCTGTCGTCGATCGACTGGTTCTGGCACACGAGGCAGCGCAGTTCGGCCGAGATCGCGCGGGCGCGCGCCTCGAGCTTGGCGTCGGCCAGGATCTCGTCCGGCTCGACCGCCAGCGCCGGCGTGCCGAGCGCCAAGGCGGCGACGGCGGCAATGATCAAAGCCCTCATCTTGCGGGCGCAGGTCATCTCGCTCACTCCGCGGCAACGACGCCGGCAGCCGGCCGGACCCGGCGCGGCGCCCCGACGCGCAGGCGCCGGTCGCTGAGCGACAGCACCCCGCCAAGTACCATGACGACCGCGCCGATCCAGATCAGACGCACCAGCGGATTGAAGTAGAGCCGCACCGCATGGCCGCCGTCCTTCTGCGGGTCGCCCAGCACGACGTAGAGGTCGCCGCCCCAGGCGTTGTAGATCCCGGCCTCGGTGGTCGGCATCGGCGGCTGGTCGTAGATGCGCTTCGCCGGGTTGAGGGTTACGACCTGCGCGCCGCCATGGCTGACCTCGAATACGCCGACCTCCTCGCGATAGTTCGGCCCCCGCCCGGGCCCGGTGCCGCGGAACCGCAGGCTGTAGCCGGCGATCTCGGCGGTGGCACCGGGTTTCATCACCAGCACTCGCTCGGACTGGTAGGCCGAGGTCGCGACGATGCCGAGCACCACCATGCCCATGCCGAAGTGCGCCAGCGCCGTGCCCAGGATCGAGCGTGGCAGGCCGGCGAGCCGCTGCATGCTTTCGCGCCACGGGATCTCGCCCGCGCGCACACGGGTGATGATCTCGGCGACCGAGCCCAGCAGCACCCAGACACCGAGCGCTATGCCAAGCGGCGCCAGCAACGGTCCCCGCCAGGTCACCGCGACGGTCGCCAGCAGGGCGGCGATCGCCGCCACCAGCGCAAACATGAGCCGCTGGGTCGCGGCGAGCAGGTCGCCCCGCTTCCAGGCCAGCAGCGGTCCGAACGGCAGCGCGACCAGCAGCGGGATCATCAGCGCCCCGAACGACATGTTGAAGTAGGGCGCACCGACCGAGATCTTGGCGCCGGTCAGCGCTTCGAGCGCCAGCGGATAGAGCGTGCCGACGAACACCGTGGCGCAGCCGATGGTCAGCAGCACGTTGTTGAGCACGAGGCTGCCCTCGCGACTGATCGGCGCGAACAGCCCACCCTGCCTCAATGCCCCGACCCGAAGCGCGAACAGCGCCAGGGCGCCGCCGCTGAACAGGCTCATCAGCGCCAGGATGAAGATGCCGCGCGCCGGATCGACGGCGAAGGCGTGCACCGATGACAGCACACCGGAGCGGACCAGGAATGTGCCCAGGAGCGACAGCGAGAACGTCAGTATGGCAAGCAGCACCGTCCACACCTTGAGCGCCTCGCGGCGCTCCATCACCACCGCCGAATGCAGGAGCGCGGTGCCGGCCAGCCAGGGCATGAACGATGCATTCTCGACCGGATCCCAGAACCACCATCCGCCCCAGCCGAGCTCGTAGTAGGCCCACCATGAGCCCATGGCGATGCCGAGCGTCAGCGCCATCCAGGCGGCGAGCGTCCAGGGCCGCACCCAGCGCGCCCAGGCGGCGTCCTGGCGGCCCTCGATCAAGGCTGCGACCGCGAACGAGAACGCGATCGAGAAGCCGACATAACCCGCGTAGAGGAACGGCGGATGGAACGCCAATGCCGGGTCCTGCAGTACGGGGTTGAGCCCCTGGCCCTCGACTGCCGGCGGGTCGAGCCGCAGGAACGGGTTCGAGGCGATTGCGATGAACAGGCAGAACGCCAGCGCGATCGAGCCCTGCACGCCAAGCACCGTGGCCCGCAGCGTCTCCGGCAGGTTGCTGCCGAATACGGCGACCGCGGCGCCGAATGCGGCAAGCATCAGCACCCACAGCAGCATCGAGCCTTCGTGGTTCCCCCACACGCCGGAAATCTTGTAGATCATCGGCTTTGCCGAGTGCGAGTTCATGGCGACGTTCAGCACCGAGAAGTCGGAGCTGACGTAGGCCCACGTCAGGCATAGGAACGACAGCAGCACGAGCGCCAGCTGCGCCAGCGCCGCCGGCCGCGCGACGCCCATCAGGCCGGCGTTGCGGGTGCGCGCGCCCCAGATCGGCAGCACGGTCTGCACCAGCGCCACCGCCAGTGCTAGAACGAGCGCGAAATGTCCAAGCTCGACCACCATTCGGTGCTCAGCCTCCGCTCTTCGGTGCCGCCGGCGCGCCGCCGCCCGGGTGCTTGGCCTTGTCGCCGAGCTTCACGCCGCGTTCCTTGAGGGACTTGGCGACTTCCGGCGGCATGTAGGTCTCGTCGTGCTTGGCGAGCACGCTGTCGGCGACGAAGCGACCGCCGGGCTCGAGCTTGCCCTCCGCGACGACACCCTGCCCCTCGCGGAACAGGTCCGGCAGCACGCCTTCGAACGAAACCGGAATCGACTGCAGCGTATCGGTCACGGTGAACTCGACCCTGGTGCCGCCGCCGCGCTTGAGCGAGCCTTCGGCAACGAGGCCGCCGAGCCGGAACCGCTGGCCGGCCGCGACCTTGCGCTCCGTCACGTCGCTCGGCGTGTGGAAATAGGTGACCGCGTCCTTCAGCGCGAACAGCACCAGTATCGCGGCAACTCCGAGCAATCCGACGCCGCCGGCAATGAGGGTACCCCGGCGCTGCTTTCTGGTCATGAGCCCAATCCCATGTCGCGGGCCAGCGCCTCGATCGCGCCGAGACCCGATTTGTCGTTTGCCAGCGCGTGGCGCGCCTCTGCGAGTGCCGCCCTGGCCTTGTCGAGATCGCCCAGCACCGCATAGGCGCGCAGCAGCTTCTGCCAGCCTTCTACATCGTTGCCGTTCGCCTTGAGCCGCTTGTGCAGGCCATCGACCATGCCGGCGATCATCTGCTGCCGGGCTTCCGGCGACATGCCCGCCGCGCCGGCGACGTCGCTCTCGGATGGTCCGCGCCCGGCGCCGCTTTCCACCGACTTGCCGGCCGCGACGGTGGCGGCCAGTCGCTCGCCGACCACGCCGCGCCAGGGAGCGTCCGCCGGTGCGGTGGCCAGGATGGCGCGATACTCCTCGGCCGCCGCCGCGAGCTCGCCACGCTGCTCGCGCGCGAGCGCCAGCCAGAACCGCGCCTCGACCCGCGCCGGCTCCGCCTTTGCGACCTTCTCGAAGGCCTCGCGCGCCTCGTCGGTGACCGTGCCGCCACTGGCCTTGATCGCGCTTTCGCCGAGGCCAGTCAGCCGCTGCGGCGTCTCGCCCAGGAGCGAGATCGCCCGCGAGAATGCAATTCGCGCATCCTCGAAGCGCTGCAGGCGCAGGTAGACCGGACCCAGCACCTCCCAGCCGCGCCCGTCCTCGGGCTGCTGACGCAGCCGCGCCTCGACCTGGGCGACGAGCTGCTCGACTTCCGGGTTGGCGCGGACGATCCGGCGCGCATCGTCGACCTGCCTCCCGGCGATCGGCCGGTCGGGCAGCGTCGGCGATCCGATCGAGAGATAGATGGCAAGCGCCACCACCGGTACCGTGGCAATCACCGCCAGCCGCAGTGGCAACGAAATGCCGGACGCGGCTGCGACAGCGGCGATCTCGGCCTCGCCGGCCGCTTGCGTCAGGATCCGCCGCGACACCTCGATCCGCGCCGCCTCCGCCTCCTCCGGCGCGATCAGCCCGCGCGCCAGGTCAGCTTCGATTTCACCGAGCTGGTCGGCATAGACCGCGCGGCTGCCGGCATCGCCTGAGGCAATCGCCCGCCCCGACGTCACGGCGCGCAGAAGTGGCCAGCCGACGGCCGCGACAGTGGCGGCGCTCAGTCCCACAATGGCAAGCCACAGCAGCATGTTCCGATCTATCCGTCTACCGGCCGCAGCGGCGGGCATCATGCAACGTCGGGCAGATCCCCGCGCGCGCCTTACGCAATAGGCACCCGCCCGCGGCGTGGCAAGCTCGCAACTGCCGATCGAGACGGAATGTCGCCCGCGCCGCCGTCTCCGGCCGCCGGATCAGCCGACGTTGGTCCAGGTGCCGTCCGGATTGCGGCAGGCCGTCCCGCGCATCGCCTGCGGCCGCCCGTCGATGTAGATGGTGTGGGTATAGTCGCGGCAGTCCTGCGGGCCGCGCTTGTAGGGTGCCAGCGGCACGACCTCGCCATAACGGCCGTTGTCCGGGTTCTTCCAGTGGGTGCGCTCGCCGCTGCGACCGCGCTCGAGCGCGGCGAGCTCAGCCTGCTGCGCCAGGATGCGATCCTGCTTGTCCATCGACCGGCCGATCTCGCTGCCGACGATGCCGCCAACGAAGGCGCCGGCGACGGTCGCCAGCACCTTGCCCGATCCGCGCCCTACCTGATTGCCGATGATGCCGCCGGCCGCGGCGCCGACGAGGAGGCCGGTGTCGGCCTTGGTCGGGCCCTCGGGACCGCAAGCCGCCAGCGTGAGCGGCAGCACAGCAACGGCGGCGAGCTTAAACAGGCGCATGATCTACCTCGATGGGCGAGCGGCAGCCCAGCAAAAGGAATACTTCGCCTCGACCGATGTAACCCGATTCAGGCAAAAGTTCGGTCCAAGTGGTGCAATATTTCAACAGTTGCAGCCATATAATCGCAATGCCGCCACCGCCGGCTTTTCCCCCTACACCGCAGGCAGATCGAGGTTGACCGCCAGCCCGCCATGCGTCGACGCGGCGAGTTGCACCGACCCCCGATAGCTGTGCGCCAGATCGGCGACAATGGACAGCCCGAGGCCGGTACCGGGCTTGGTCTCGTCGAGCCGCATTCCCCGCTTGCCGATCTTCGTTCGCTGCTCGGCGGTGAGGCCTGGACCATCGTCTTCCACGCTGATCGCCAGCCGGCGCCAGCCCTCCCTCGCCTTGCCGTCCGGAGTGGTCACGGTCAGGTAGACGCGCCCGCTCGACCATTTGCAGGCATTGTCCAGGAGATTACCGAGCATTTCCTCCAGGTCCTGCTTCTCGCCCTGGAATTTCGCGTCATCCGGGCAGTCGACCATGATCGATACCGCCTTGTCGCGGTAGATGCGCTCCAGCGCCCGCTGCAGTGGCTCGATCACCGGCGGCACCGGGGTCACCTTGCCGATCGTGCCGATCTGGGCCGCCATTCGGGCACGATCGAGGTAGGTATTGACCTGGTCGCGCATCAGACGGGCCTGCTGCACGACCTTGGCGGCGAACTCGCTTCTGTCCTCGTTCGCCTCGTTGGTGATCACCGCCAGCGGCGTCTTCAGTGCATGGGCGAGGTTGCCGACCTGGGTGCGGGCGCGATTGACCACCTCCTGGTTCGACTGGATCAGGGCGTTGATCTCCTGCTGCAATGGCTCGATCTCGATCGGCAGCCTGCCCTCGAGCCGGTCGGCCTCGCCGGTGCGCACCCTTGCGAGCCCGCGCTCGATCGCCCGCAGCGGCATGAGGCCGAAGCGGACCTGGAACAACGTCATCAGCACCAGTCCGAGCCCGGCCAGCGCCAATGCCAGCGCCAACTTCTTGCTGAACTCGGATACGCGAGCCTCGGGCCAGTCGATCGGGCCGGCGACGATGATCGAATAGCGCCGGCCGGTGACCTCGTCGCCCAGCCGCTCGATCGTCTCGGCGAGGCGAAGGCGCTGGCCGAGCGGCCCGTTCGCGTTGCTCCAGCGGATATCCAGCGGGTCGGCGGCGACCCACTGCTGGAACGGCGATGGCAGGTCGAAGGTGGCGAGCGAGTTCGACACCTTGCGCGGGCCGGCCGGCTCGTCGAGCGGCTTGATCTGCCAGTACCAGCCCGAATGCTGGCGCTCGAACAGCGGCTCGCCGACATCGCCGGGGGTGCCGAGCTCGGTGCCGGTGTGATCGGCGACGTCGGCCTGGATCACCCACAGCAGCGTCTTGATGCGGTCGTCGAAACTCTGGAACACCTCGCGGGCATACATCGAATAGACGATGAAGCCGGCGATCGGCAGCACCACCATGGTCCAGCCGAGCGCCGTCGCGAAAAGCCGGAACGCTAGCGAGTTAAGCCGCATCGTCCTCTTGCGCGAGTCGGTAGCCGAGGCCGCGCACGGTCTTGATCAGGTCGCCCGGGATCTTCTTGCGCAGACGGCCGATGAACACCTCGATCGTGTTGCTGTCGCGGTCGAAGTCCTGCTCGTAGAGATGCTCGACGAGCTCGGTGCGCGACACGACGCGGCCGTTGTGGTGCATCAAATAGGCGAGCAACCGGTATTCGTGGCTCGTGAGCTTGATCGGCTGGCCGTCGAAGGCGACCCGCGCCGTGGTCGTGTCGAGCCGCAGCTTGCCGCACTCGATCTCGCTCTTGGCGTGGCCGGAGGCGCGCCGGACCTGGGCGCGCACACGCGCCAGCAGCTCCTCCATGTGGAAGGGCTTGGCAAGATAGTCGTCGGCGCCGGCATCCATGCCCGCCACCTTGTCGCTCCACCGGTCGCGCGCGGTGAGGATGATCACCGGCATCTTGCGCTCGGCCCGCCGCCACTGCTCGAGGATGCTGATGCCATCCATCTTCGGCAGACCGATATCGAGGATCACGATGTCATAAGGCTCTGTTTCGCCGAGGAAATATCCTTCCTCACCGTCGAAAGCCCGGTCGACCGCGAAGCCGGCATCGGTCAGCGCGGTCACGAGCTGCCGATTGAGATCTGGATCGTCTTCGACGACGAGCGCGCGCACAGACCACCTCACCGCGGGATGCGGGCCACACCGGCCCGAGCTGGCAATGGAGGCTGTTATAGCGAGCCGGTCTCGTCCTTCCTAGTGTCCCAATTCCAAAGGTGCGGCGCGCCGCCCGTGCCCGCGCCCTGGAATTTCGTATCTGGAAGGGGTGTTCGACGCCTGGCGACAAGGCTTTCGCCGAGGCGGGCGGCCCTGCCAATGTCGAATTTGCGGGTCCGCGACTGCCGGCAGCTTGCGCGCCTCAGCCGACCTTGATGTAGGCAAAGCCCTTTGCCTGCAGTGCCGCGACGGTCGCGACACCCGACGGCACCAGCTTGATGAAACCATCGCTGCGAGCCTTGGCGGGGTCGATCTTGTTGTTGCGGAACGTGATCTGGCACAGGTAGACCTCGACCCCGACCTTGGCGAGATCGACGAACCGCGAGAATACGGCAGGCGGGGTCGGCTCGGCGGCCCATGGCGTGCCGTCGAGATCCTTCAGGAACGGCTTGATCCCCTGGCCGTGGGCGACCACGACGATCTTTATCCGGAACGGATCCGCATCGTACACGGACAGATGATTGTCGATGTTGGTCGCCATCTGCATGATGCGCTTCGGATCGCCGAAGTCGCAGTGGTAGAGGCAGGCGATCTCGGCCTCCTTCTTCAACTCGGCAAGGTCGAGCCTCGCCGCCTGCGCCATGGCGGCACCGGCGGCCGCCATGCCGACTCCCGCCGCCACGCCACCGATCAGATGCCGGCGATCGATGCCTGTCATGAGAACACTCCGCTATTGGCGGTCCGCCGCATCCGGCCGGCTCCGCGCCAGCGGAGTCGGTTGCGGCAACCAATCAGGAGAACATGTCGGCGGTGATGCCGGAGTACCAGCCGATGTTCTCCTCCTGCGTCTGCTTGCGCAGATCGGCGCTTTCGCCGGTCTTGGAGATGAACGTCTCGACGGCGGCGATCTTGCCGTCCTTGGGCTCGTAGCGGCCGCCGACCTTGACGGTGTCGTTGGTGTCGATCAGCGACCAGCAGGTATTGGCGAAGCGCGCCGGGAAGGTCTGCGCCCCGGTCAGCTCGCCGCGCGCCACCATCGCCGCGACTTTCGCCTGGCTGTTGGCCGAGAACGCCGATTTCGGCATGTCGCCCGGGATGCAGGCGTCGCCGACGATGAAGATATTGGCATCCTTGGCCGACTTCATGCTCGCCGGATCGATCGGACAGTAGCCCGAACTCATTGGCGAGCCCGGCGTCGCGGGCAATCTTGCCTGCCATCTGCGCCGGGATGACGTTGACGAGAGCGGCGTTCTTGTAGGTCTCGAAGCCGGTGACGACGGTATTGGTCTTGGGATCGACCGACTTCAGCCCGTCGTGGATCTTGGGGCTCAGCCACTCGACCATTTTCGGATAATGCTTCTCCCAGCCTTCCTGGAACAGGCCCTGCTTCGAGAAGCTCTCCTTTGGATCGATGACCACGATCCTGGCGCCGCTCTTGCCGGCAGTCTTGAGCAGATGCGCCATCATCGACACGCGCTCGTAGGGCCCGGGCGGGCAGCGATAGGGGTTCGGCGGCGCGATCATCACGATCACGCCGTCGTTCGGCACGGCGTCAAGCCGCGCGCGCAGGATCTGCGTCTGCTTGCCGGCCTTCCAGGCGTGCGGCATCACCTCCTCGTGCTCTTGCCCCCAGCCCGGCACGCTGTCGTACTTGAGGTCGATGCCGGGCGAGAGAACGAGCCGGTCGTAGTCGAGCTCGGCGCCGTCGGCGAGCTTGACCTTCTTCTTGTCGCGATCGATCGAGGCGGCGGCCTGGTGATTCAGCTTGATACCGTAGGCGCCCGCGAGCTTGTCGTAGCCGTGGGTGATGTTCTCCAGGCTCTTGAAGCCGCCGAGGTAGAGGTTCGAATGGAAGCAGGTGACGAACTGCTTCGACGGCTCGACCAGCGTCACCTCGATCGCGCCCTTGGCATCGCGCGCGATGTATTTCGCGGCGGTGGCGCCGCCGGCGCCGCCGCCGACCACGACCACGCGCGCCTTGGCCTGGCCGAGGACTGCCGGCGCGCCCAGCGCGAACGTGCCCAAGGCCGCGGTCGAGCTTCCAAGAAATCTCCGCCTCGTGATCGTCATCGTTCCTCTCCCACTGTGCGCCAAGCGTCGTCCGCTCGCGGCGTTATTGTTTATCGGCTATTGCATCACTTCGGCTTCAAACTTTCGAAATATGCGGCGAGCGCTGCCATCTCCTGGTCCGAGAGCCGGCCCGCGATCGTCTGCATGACCTGATTGCGCCGGTCCTTCGTCTTATAGGATTGCAGCACCGCGGTGAACTGGTCCGCCGGCCAGCCCACGATAGCGGGGATGCCCTTGTCCTGCCCGTCCTGCCGGTGGCAGGTCACGCATTCGCCCGACAAGTACTCGCCGAAGGCGATGTCGCCGCCGGCCAGCGCGCCGGTCGCGCCACCGCCCGCTGCGATCGCGGCGGCGACCATGATCGGCACGAGAACGAGCGAGCTGCGCACCATGTCAGTCCACTTTGGGTCCGCTCTTGGTATCCGGCGTGACGTCGAGCACGGTAGCGCGCCCGGTCACCTTGGCCTCGCCGCGACAATCCTTCATGCACACTTTCCGGTTCCAGAAGTGCTTTTCCGTGGTCTCGCGGTCATCGTCGTAGAAACCGTCGGCGTTGGGTAGCTTGATCGAGGTAAAATTCTGCTGATTGAGCTCGAAGCTCGTGTCCTTGATGATGTCGTTGAGGTACAGCAGGTAGGCAACCACCGCGTACATCTCGTCGTTCGACAGCGACTGCGCGTTGCCGAACGGCATGGCGCGCCGCACGTAGTCGAATACGGTCGACACATTCGGCCAGAACGAGCCGATGGTCTTTTCCGGCCGCTCGTGCGTCAGGCTGCCGTGCCCGCCGGCCAGCACCGGCCAGCGATCCCTGCCCTCGCCGAACTCGCCGTGGCAGGCAGCGCACTGGGTCTGGAAGATCTCCTCGCCCTCGGCCACCGTGCCCTTGCCCGGCGGCAGGCCCTGTCCGTCCGGACGCACGCTGATCGCCCAGCCGGCGATTTCCTCGGGCTTCGCCTCGCGGCCGATGCCGATCCTGGCCGCCTGCCCGAGCGCCGCATCGGCGCCACAGGCAAGTGCGACGGCGGCGAGCGCGATCCTAGCCGATCTCGACATTCTCGGTCTCCCCGCTCGAGCGCACCAGCCAGGTCTGGATGCCGTTGTTGTGGTAGATGGAATTGACGCCGCGCACCTTGCGCAGCTCATCCTTGGTCGGCTGCACGTAACCGCTCGAAGTCGTGGGCGCGGGACTGGATCATCATCTCGCGGCCGTCCCAGTCGAAATCGACGTAGAAGCGCACCATCGACTTGTCGAGCACCGGGCCGTCGATGCGGGCTTCCTGCCAGTTGCGGCCGCCGTCGATGGTGACATCGACGCGGTTGACGGTGCCGCGCCCGGACCACGCCAGCCCGGTGATCACGTTGCGGCCCCTGACCTTGAGCGGCGCTTCCGGCGCCGGACCGGTCACGATCGACTTCGCATCCATGATGAAGGTGTAGCGGCGCGAGCGGCCATCAGCCATCAGATCGGTGTACTTCGAGGTCTCCTCGCGCGCGAGCCACGGCACGTCGCCGACCTCGATCCGGCGCAGCCATTTGACCCAGAGGTTGCCTTCCCAGCCCGGCACCACCAGGCGGACCGGATAGCCCTGCTCCTTGCGCAGCGCCTCGCCGTTCATCTTCCAGGCGACGAGGGTATCCTCCATCGCCTTCTCGATCGGCAGCGAGCGGTTCATGCCAGCGGCATCGCCGCCTTCCACCTGCAGCCACTTCGCCTTCGGCTTGAGGCCGGCCTCCTGCAGCAGGTATTTGAGCGGCACGCCGGTATACATGACGTTGTGCACCATGCCGTGCGTGAACTGACAGCCATTGAGCTGGGCGCCGCGCCACTCCATGCCGGAGTTGGCCGCGCACTCGAGGAAGAAGATCCGGTTGCTGCGCGGGAAACGCTGCAGGTCCTCCAGCGTGAAGATCAGCGGCTTGTCGACGAGGCCGTGGATCATCAGGCGATAGTCGACCGGATTGACCTCGGCGGCGCCACCGTGGTGGCGCTCGAAGCACAGTCCGTTCGGCGTGATGATGCCGTCGAGCGCGTGCAACGGTGTGAAGTTGATCGAGCTCTGCCGGTCGGCGGTGAGCCATTCGACGCTCTTGCGCACCACCTGGCTCTCGAACTTCACCGGCTTGCCGTAGGGGTGATCGGTGACACCGTCGCCGAGGACGCGGGACCAGTTGGCGACCTTGGGCGGCAGGTTCCTCGGATTGGGCGCGGCGGCACCGGTCGTTGCGCCTGGCTTGCCCTGTGCCAGCACCGTGCCGGCACCAGCGATCGCCAGGCCGCCGGCGAGGCCCGCTCTCAGAAAGCCGCGGCGATCGCTCGTCGGCCCGGACTTCCGGTCACCCTTGTCGGACATTTTGCGCGCTCCGAGATGTCATGCGCCGTTGATCCTGACCGCGGACTTCTCGCTCGCGGTCACGGTCTTCCGGGTTTCGATATGCTTGGCGACGACCTCCCAGATCGGAGGTCCTTGCGTGCCCTCGTTGACGCTCGCCCAACCGGCGATCGCGTAGTCCTTGCCGGCCTCGATCGGCGCGCCGCTCTTGACGAGCGTCATGGCGCTGATGCGACTGCCGATCGGCTTCGTGACGTCGATCGAGTAGCCAAGCCCGCCGGTGCGGACCATGTCGCCGCCCTGCTGGAAGTAGGGATCGGGATTGAAGATGTTGTCAGCGACGTCCTCGAGGATCTCCTTGAGCCGCGCCCCGCTCATCGTCATGCGATAGCAGGCCGGATAGCTGATCGCGGTCGCATTGGTGATGTCCTCGAACGTGATGTCCTGACCGCTGAGCAGGCTCGTGCCCCAGCGGACGCCGGGCGACAGGGCGATCTCGGCGTCGCGCTCGGCCAGCATCGCGTCGCAGATGACGTTGTCGAGGGTGCCGTTGAAGTTGCCGCGGCGATAGAGCAGCGCCTCGGTCTTGCCGAGCACTCGTCCGAGCTCGGCGGCATAGGGCGCGCGATGCCGCGCGATGACGGCGGCGGTCTCGGGATCGGGCGTGATCGCGTCCGAGAAGATCGGGATCAGGCGGTAGCTGAAGCCCTTGATCTGCTTGTCCTGCACGTCGAGATCGAGGCGCGACAGGAACTTGCCGTGGCAGCCCGACGCGACGAGCAGCGTCTTGCCGATCCTGGTCACCTCGGGAACCGCGTCATGGGTATGGCCGGTCAGCACCACGTCGATGCCGCTCACCCGGCCGACCATCTTGCGGTCGACATCGAAGCCGTTGTGCGACAGCAGCACCACGAGGTCGGCGCCGGCGGCCTTGGCCGCATCGACCTCCTTCTGCATCTCCGTCTCGCGGATGCCGAACGTCCAGTTCGGGATCATCCAGCGCGGATTGGCGATCGGCGTGAAGGGGAGGGCCTGGCCGATCACGGCGATCCTGACGCCGCCGCGCTCGAACATCTTCTGCGCGGGGAATACCGGATCCTCGAACTCCTTCTCGCGGACGTTCTGCGCCAGCATCGGGAAGCCGAGCTTGTCGACGAGCTCCTTGACCCGCGCCTCGCCGTAGCGTGAACTCCCAGTGCCCGGTCATGGCGTCGGGCTCGAGCGTCGCCATGCAGTCGACCATGTCCTGGCCGGCGGTCTTCATCGACGTCCAGCTGTTGGTCCAGGTGTCGCCGCCGTCGAGCAGCAACACCTTGCCGGCCCGTTCGGCGCGGATCGACTTGACCACCGTCGCGATCCGGTCGAGACCGCCCATGCGCCCGTAGCTGCGGGCGAGGCTCGCGAAGTCGTTGTAGGTCAGGGCGTGGGCGGCGGCGCTGCCGGGCTGCAGCTTGAACGCCTTCAGGAAGTCCTCGCCGGTCAGGTGCGGCACCACGCCCCTGGCCTCGCCGACACCGATATTGATCGACGGCTCGCGGAAGTAGATCGGCATCAGCTGGCCGTGCAGATCGGTCACGTGCAGCAGCGTGACGTTGCCGGTCGCGTCGAATTTCAGCAGATCGGCCTGGGCGAGCCGGCCCTGCGCGGCGATCCGGGCCAGCGGCAGACCCGCGCCGCCCGCCAGCGTTGCCGCCGCCGAGGCCGCCGTCAGGAAATCACGTCGCGTGATCATCTCAAGCCCTCGCTCGGAATCGCTGCCCTTTCGCCTGCCGGCCAGGCAGCCGCTCGCGTTCGCCGCGTGCGAACACGGCATCGCCAAGCCTCGTTCTGTCTTGTCGTCAGGCGAAAGCGCCGGCCGTCTTCAGCCGACTGTCACCTTGTGCTCGGACTTGTAGACCGACCCGTCGTCATCGACCCACGAGAATACGAACGTGCCGGTCTCCGGCACCCGCACGAAGAACGACTGGTACGGATTGGCGGAAACCGACGTATACCAATCGGCGCGGAGGATCTCCTTGCCATTGAAGGTCGCGCTGAACTGCTTGATGATCTTGCGCGGGATCGGATTGCCGGAGGCGTCCTTGCGCTGACCGGTCTCCATCTCGTGCGAGATGAGCGTCTTGACCTCGACGACCTCGCCGGCCTTGGCGGTGGTGGGCATGCGTACGCGGGGAGTAGGGGCTGCCATGTTGAATTTCCTCGATGATCGATCGGTGGAAGGGGTTCGTTCCGACGCCGGCTAACCGCCGCAACCGCCGATCGTCACCTTCACTTCCCGGCGCACCGTGTAGAGCTCTCCGCTCGCCATCTCGGCGACCGCGACGATGTTCTGGCTCTGGGCGAGGCGAATGCGGATCGATGCCGCGGCCTTCGGCGCCATTGCGGTGAAATAGAACGATGCCACCTGCGGCAGCGGATTGCCTTCGGCGAACAGATGCACCGCCTTGACATGGTCCTTCTCGGTCATCGGGCTCTCGACCTCGAAGCCGAGCGGCACCACCAGACCGTTCTCCGCGATCGACGGCAGATCGAGCTTGATCTTGCCCTCGACGACCTTCTTGTCGCCATAGAGCTTCTTGATCTCGTCGGACACCTGTTGCGGGGTCGCCAGCACAGGCAGCGGCAGCATCACCAGGGCGGCGCTCAGCATCATGAAGTCGCGCCGTGTCGACGCGGTCGGCGTGCCACTCATCTTGGTCTCCTCCTGAGCGATCGACCCGACGTCGACCATCGCATGACTACGTCTACAGGCAGCGTGCCCGGCAGTCTTCTAGCGTACCGCGCCGGACATTACATAGTCAAAATCGCATATGTCAATCTGTTCTTGCGATCGCAACCGGTCATCTGTTAGCGTTCGGGCCTCGACAATTAGTCGAATAACGCAGCGACACGACCAGCTGCGGCGCTTCAACGACATGGGAGGTTCGTCTTGCGGTTCCGTACTTTGGGCACTGCCCTAGGGCTGATCGTGGGGATCCTGGCCGCGGCGGCGCAGCCCGCCAGCGCGCAATCCACCGACGCCGAAAAGGAGATCGAGAAGTATCGGGAGATGATCAGCGACCCGATGTCGAATCCGGCCTTTCTCAACGTCGATCGCGGCGAGGCGCTGTGGAAGACCGCCCGCGGGGCCAAGAATGCCACCCTGGAATCCTGCGATTTGGGCGAGGGCGCCGGCAAGCTCGATGGCGCTTTTGCCAAGCTGCCGCGCTACTTCAAGGACGCCGACCGGGTCATGGACCTCGAGCAGCGCCTGTTGTGGTGCATGAAGACGATCCAGGACCTCGACACCAAGGACGTCGTCGCCCGCCGCTTCGGCTCGCCCGGCAAGCACTCCGACATGGAGGACCTGGTCGCATTCATTGCCAACAAGTCGAGCGGCATGAAGATCGCGGCCCAGGTCGAGCATCCCAAGGAAAAGGAGATGTACGCGATCGGCGAGGCGATGTTCTTCCAGCGCGGCGGCCAATGGGACTTCTCCTGCGCCACCTGCCACGGCGAGGACGGCAAGCGCATCCGCCTGCAGGGACTGCCCAACCTCGCAAAGAGCGGCAAGTCCGCGCAGGAGACGATGGCATCGTGGCCGACCTACCGCGTGTCGCAGAGCCAGACACGGACCATGCAGCACCGACTGTGGGACTGCTACCGGCAGATGCGCTGGCCGCAGCCCGATTATCTCGCCGACGGCCTGACCGCCCTGACGCTCTATCTCAACAAGAGTGCGGACGGCGCCACGCTGCAAGTTCCGTCGATCAAGCGTTGAGCAGGGAGAGCGCCATCATGAAGCTCAAGATCATCCTCGCAGCGCTTGCCGCCATCGCCTCGACCGGCAGCGCCACTGCCCAGCAGGCCGCCAAGGTCGATCCAGCCCTGGTCGCGAAGACCGTGGCCGCGACGTTCAAGGGAGCGCCGGCCGAGTGGCAGGCGCGCATCGTCCAGGACGAGACGCAGAGCGTCTGCTCGCAGTACCGCAACGATCCGCCGAAGGAGCTGTTCACCAAGATCCTCGAGCGCGAGACCGCGAGCCTGGTGTTCCCGGCCGACGGCATTGTGCTCGGCGACTGGCGCAACGGCGAGAAGCTCGCCCAGCGCGGTACCGGCGGACAATTCAGCGACAAGGCCGATACGCCGAAGGGCGGCAACTGCTATGCCTGCCATCAGATCGGACCGCAAGGAGCTCAGCTTCGGCACGCTCGGCCCGTCGCTGCTGGAATACGGCAAGGTGCGCAAGTTCTCGCCGGCCGAGGCGAAGACGGCCTATGCCAAGATCTACAACGCGCAGTCGGTGCAGCCGTGCTCGAACATGCCGCGGTTCGGTCACAACAAGTTCCTGACCGAGAAGGAGATGAAGGATCTGACCGCCTTTCTGTTCGATCCGGAGAGTCCGGTCAATAACTGAGCCTGCGCTCTACCGGCCGGCACCCACGTATGATTTCGATCCGGCGAAGCCCCGCCGCGCCGGATTACCAGCGAGCGACAACGAAGCTGCCATGACGACGAAATCCATTTCGCAAGAGATCGAGGCGGCCCTCGACAGCGGCCAGGAGATGTCGCCCGAGTTGCGGCGCCTGATGCAGAAGGCGCGCAACGCGAGCGACTTCCTGAAGGCGCTGGCGCACGAGAACCGCCTCGTCATCCTGTGCCTGCTGGCCGAGCGCGAACGGTCCGTGACCGAGCTCGAAGGATTGCTGGCGCTCAGCCAGGCGGCGGTTTCGCAACAGCTCGCCCGCCTGCGCTACGAAGGCATGGTCGAAACCCGGCGCGACGGCCGGCAGATCTACTACAGCCTGCCCGACGAGGCGACGAAGCGGTTCATCCACGCGATCTACGACAAGTTCTGCCGGGACAGCTGAACATCGAGTCCGCATGCCGCGGCGCTGACGGGGCGCGATGCTGGAAATCAACTGGATCATCATCGGAGGCCTGCTCGCCGGTGCACTGGCCGGCGGCGCGGCGCGTTATGGCCGGCTGTGCACCATGGGCGCCATCGAGGATGCGCTGGTCGGACACGATTTCCGCGGCATGAAGGCCTGGGGGCTCGCGATCGCGGTCGCCGTGCTGGCCACCCAGGCGGCGGCGGCCGCCGGCTTCGTCGACTTGTCGCTCGCCCTCTATCTCGCGCCGCGGCTGCATCTCGTCGGCTCGATCCTCGGCGGCGTGCTGTTCGGACTGGGCATGACGCTCGCTGGCACCTGCGGCTTCGGCCTGCTGGTACGCACCGGCGGCGGCGACCTGCGCGCGGCGGTCTCGGCCGCCGTGATCGGCATTTCTGCGATGACGGTGACGGCCGGCGTGCTCGGGCCGCTGCGCCACCGGATCCTGGATTTCGGCGTGATCGACCTGTCGCCCTATGGCGGCAGCTCGCTGGACGGGCTGCTGCGTCATGCCGGCGGCGGCTCGATCGGCCCGGCGCTGGCACTCGCCGTTCCGCTCCTGCTGCTAGCGCTGGCGCTAGCCGACCGGCGCGTGCGGCACCGCCGGCGGCTCGTCGGCGGCGCGGTGCTGATGGGGCTGTCGATCGTGTTCGGCTGGCTTGCTACCACCCGCGCGGTCGAAGCCTTCCAGCTCGACCGGCCGGAGAGCCTGTCGTTCGTCGCCCCGGTCGGTCGCGCGCTGCTGCAGCTGATGATGGAGCCGTTCCGCAATGCCGGCTTCGGCGTGGCGGCGATGTGCGGCGTCGTCGCCGCCTCGTTCGCGATCGCCTGGTGGCGCGACGAGCTTCGCTGGGAAGCCTTCGACGACGCCACCGAGATGCGGCGTCACCTGCTCGGCGGCGCGCTGATGGGCATCGGCGGCGTGCTGGCCCAGGGTTGCACCATAGGACAGGGGCTGAGCGCGGCGAGCACCTTGTCGGTCACCGCGCCGCTGTTCATCGCGAGCGTTCTGGTCGGCGCCAAGCTTGGGCTGCTGCATCTGATCGAAGGTCGCTCGCTGTGGCGGCTGGGCCGGCAGTGAGCCCGGCCGAGGGCGCCCCGTGCAAAGCGGGCGCAGGACCGGTCCCGGCACGACCGGGACCGGGCGCAATCAGAACTGGAAATCGGTGGCGTCGATGACGCCTGCCAGCCCGGCAAGAATGATCGTGTCCGCCCCGAGCTGAACCACCGCATTGCCATCGACGCTCGTAATCGAGAGCGCCGCGAAATTCGTTCCCAGCGCCTGCATGTCGATCAGATCGATGCCGTGCTCGAAGTCGTAGACCACGTCGCTGCCCCAGCCGAGCCCGAGCACGATGCGATCAACCGCACCATCGCCGCCATTGCCGCTGTTGGCGTAGATGCGATCGACGCCCGCACCCGGTGTCAGGATATCCGCGCCCGTCCCGCCGACCAGCACGTCGTCGCCGGCGCCGCCGGCGATCTGATCGCTGCCGCCCAAGCCCCACAGCACGTCGGCGTTGTCGCTGCCGGTGATCACATCATTGCCGGCGCCGGTGTAGACATTGGCGCCGATGCCGAGACCGCTGGCATCGATCGTGTTCGCCCCGCCGGCGAAATCGATCACGAACTCGAGGCCGGTCGCCGCCATGTCTATCGACATGCCGGTGCCGGTCGCGATGTAGACGATGTCGAATCCGTCGCCGCCGTCGTATTGCAGGTCAGAGCCGTCGATGTAGAGGATGTCGTCGCCTGCCCCCGCCGACAGCCGGTCGGCCCCGATGTCGCCGAACAGCATGTCGTTGCCGTCGCCGCCGCTCACCGTGTCATCGTCGATGCCAGCCCACAGCCGATCGGCAAGATTGCTACCGATGATGATGTCGACGCCGCCACTCGCCACCACCTCGACACCCGCAGTCTGGGTCGATGCATCGATCGTGTCATTGCTGACGTCGGCGATCATCATCTCGATGCCCGATTGACCGAGATCGATGCTCCAGTCGTAGGCGTTGACGGCATACAGCACGTCGAAGCCGTCGCCGCCGTCGATCGTATCGTTGCGTTCGCCATAGATCGCGTCGTTGCCGGCGCCACCGTTGATGGTATCTGCCTCACCGGCGAAGATGTCGGTATCGCCGACCAGGGCGTCGTCGCCGTCCTCGCCGTTCAAGGTGTCGCCACCGGCCCCACCGAATATGATGTCGCCGCCGTTGCCGCCGCTGATGGTGTCGCCGCCAGCGTTGCCGGACAGGATGTTGCCGACCGCGTTGCCGGTCATCTCGTCATTGCCGCCGCCGCCGATACCATTCTCGATCACCGTGCCGCGGGCGATGGCGATGTTGTTCACGCCATCGCCGATATCGGAATACATATCCTCGTTGAGGTCGATGCGCTGGTTTTGGTCGTAGCCGGAGACATCGAGCGTGTCGTTGCCGCCGCTATCTATGATCGTGAATGACGGCGTCTCGCCGTGATAGAACGGGCTCGAGAAGTTGTAGATCTGCCCGGCATCGGCGTTGAAGCCGTAGGTGGTGTCGAGTATGCGGGTCGTGGTCGACAACCCGTACAGGTCCTCGATGGCGAGGATATCCGCCAACTGCGGCGTCATCACGAACGCGAACGTACCGGTGCCTGCATCAGTCTGGTCGAAGTACGACATCACCGTCGCGGCCCAGCTGTCGTTGCTGTAGATGTTGTCGACGCCATAGGTGGCGGAGCCGTTGTAGGGGCCTGCATGGCCGAGCCCGAGGGCGTGGCCGATCTCGTGAATGTAGGTCTGATAGGTGTAGCTGTAGATCGAGGTGTCGCCGCCGTTCCAGTCGGACGAGATGGTTATATCGGCCGAGGCGCTGTTGCCCGTGGTCACGGCTTGCATAGTGCCGTCGTTCCAAAACGCGATCATCGCGTCCGGCCCGCTCACCTCGTGGAATGTGAAGGCGCCGACGTCGTCCCAGGCCTGCAGCGCGAGACGGGCGAGCGCCTGCTGGTCGGGTGTCAGGTCCTGCACCGTGTAGGTGATGTCCAAGGTCGAGAAATGGCGATCGGCTCCCGCCCAGAAGCCCCAGGCGAGATAGTCGGCGATCTGGTCGAGCGAGTAGGTCGGCAGGTCCGGCGCCAAGATCGCCGACAGGGTGTAGAAGCCGGTGCCGTTGTTGGCATAAGCGCCGGCGTCGAGATAGTAGTCGCCCGTATATCCCGCGGTGAACCGAATCTGCGAGTCCAGGATCCCGCCGCCGGCATCGTCGTTATAGGCCAGCAGCGTCCCGTCGGCGGCGCGAAGCGCCAGGGTCGGGTCGCCAAGAGTCGAAATCGGATAGCCATCGAGGTTGAACTGATAGGTCTCGCCGGCGGTGAGCGACACACGGAACCAGTCGTGGTCGCCGAAGTCGTCGAGCCGGCTGGTGGTGGAGCCCCCGATCGCGACCGAGGCGGTCGTCGATGCATTACCGGCAATGGTATCGGTCATCGCAAAATCCTGACTTTACCTGGAAAATTGATCAGATGACGGTGATGCCCACAAGGCAACGGGACATCGAACAGTCCGTTAGCCGATAATGTGCGAGTCGGATTAGTGAAAATTTGTCGCAACGGCACAATCGAATGCGATGCGTGCAGCCGCGCAACACTGCTCGCCGCGAAGCGCGCAATTGCACACAATTCAGGATCAATGCGAGATCAATGACGCAGGAGCGGCCGAGGACTCAGCCGCCGCGCTTGGCTGCCTTGCGGGCGGCGTAGCGCGCATCGCGCGCCGCCTTCTGTTTGGCCTCGAGATCGGCCTTGGCGCGAAGCTGTTCCTGGTAGGCGGCCTCCTCGGCAGCCTTCTTGGCCGCTTCGTCGGCAAGGCGTCTGGTCTCGGCCTCCGCCGCCAACCGCTCCTTCTCGAGGCGGGCTGCCTCCTTGCGCGCCTGCCGCTCGGCTTCGATGCGCACGCGCTCGGCTTGGCGGGCCTGGAATTCGGGGTCGTTCGGGCCCGGCTTCGTCTTGAATTTTTCCAGCGCCGCCTGCCTGGCCTTCTGGGCATTCGACAATCGATCATTGAAATTCGGGGTCTTGAAGCCGGCCATAGGTCAACAAACTCCTTTCAATCGCGGGTTGTAACGCGGCTATTCGGCCGCTTGCTTGTGCGCCGCCTGATACTGGTCGATTCTCTCTTCGATCACATGACGGAAATTGCGGATCAGGCCCTGGACCGGCCATGCCGCCGCTTCGCCGAGGGCGCAGATGGTGTGCCCTTCGATCTGCTTCGTCACATCGAACAACAGGTCGATCTCGCGCTTTTCGGCGTGCCCCTTGGCCATCCGCTCGAGCACGCGCCACATCCAGCCGGTGCCCTCGCGGCACGGCGTGCACTGGCCGCAGCTCTCGTGCTTGTAGAAGTAGGCGATGCGGGCGAACGCCTTGATGATGTCGGTCGACTTGTCCATGACGATGATCGCCGCCGTGCCCATGCCGGATTTCAGCTTCGACAGGCTGTCGAAATCCATCGTCAGATCCTGGCACTGGGAAGCCGGAAGCAGCGGCATCGACGAGCCGCCGGGGATGATCGCCAGCAGGTTGTCCCAGCCGCCGCGTACCCCGCCGCAATGCGTGTCGATCAGCTCACGCAGCGGGATCCCCATCTCCTCCTCGACCACGCACGGGTTGTTCACATGGCCCGAGATCTGGAACAGCTTGGTGCCGGTGTTGTTCGGCTTGCCGAGACCGGAGAACCAGGACGCGCCGCGCCGCAGGATGGTCGGCGTGACGGCGATGCTTTCGACGTTGTTGACCGTGGTCGGCGCACCGTAGAGGCCGACGTTGGCCGGGAACGGCGGCTTGAGGCGCGGCTGGCCCTTCTTGCCTTCGAGGCTTTCCAGCATCGCGGTCTCCTCGCCGCAGATGTAGGCGCCGGCGCCGTGATGCAGGACGATCTCGAGATCCCAGCCGTGGATGTTGTCCTTGCCGATCAGCTTATGCGCATAGGCCTCGTCGACGGCGGCCTGCAGCCGCTCGCGCTCGCGGATGTATTCGCCGCGCAGGTAGATGAAGCAAGTGTGGGCGCGCATGGCGAACGAGGCGACCAGCGCGCCCTCGATCAGCACGTGCGGCTCGTGCCGCATGATCTCGCGGTCCTTGCAGGAACCCGGCTCGCTCTCGTCGGCATTGATCACGAGGTAGGAGGGCCGGGTGTCGGCCTTGGGCATGAACGACCACTTGAGACCGGTCGGGAAGCCGGCGCCGCCGCGGCCGCGCAGTCCCGATGCCTTGATCTCGTTGATGATCCAGTCGTGGCCCTTGTCGATGAGTTCCTTGGTGCGATCCCAGGTGCCGCGCGCCCTGGCCCCGGCGAGGCTCGTATCCTCGAAGCCGTAGATGTTGGTGAAGATGCGGTCTTTGTCAGCGAGCATTGCGATACTTCCCGATCAACGTCTGCCCTGCGACCACGCCAGGCCGGCGGCGGCAAAGGCGAAACAGATTGCCCACAGCAGGCTGGTCTCCAGCGATTGGTTGAGGCCGAAACGCTGCAACAGGAACACGAAGCAGGCTGCCGCCAGGGCGTGGAGAACGATCCGACCGTATGCCCCGTTCATGTCGGCGCTCCGCCCTGTCAAGCCTTGGCCTTGACCGATTCCTTCAGCGTCGTCGGCCCGCCCGCGGGACAGGACGCCTGTCGGCCGATCTGCGAGCCCGGTTTCGGCGGCCGCCCCTTGGCGAAGCCGTCGAGCACCTTCTCGAACAGCTCGGGAGTGAGATCCTCGTACGTATCCTTGAAGATCTGCACCATCGGCGCGTTGGCGCAGGAGCCGAGGCACTCGACCTCCTCCCACGAGAAATCGCCGTCCGCCGAGAGGTGATGTGGATCGTGGTGGATGCGCTTCTGGCAGGTCTCGATCAGCTTGTCGGCGCCGCGCAGCAGGCAGGGCGTGGTGCCGCAGACCTGCACATGGGCTTTCCTGCCGACCGGCGACAGCTGGAACATCGTATAGAATGTCGCGATCTCGTAGACCCGGATGTGGGCCATGCCGAGCATGTCGGCGACGTAGCGGATGGCCGGCTCCGTGCACCACCCCTCCTGCTCCTGGGCGCGCCACAGCAGCGGAATGACGGCGGAGGCCTGCTTGCCGTCGGGGTACTTGGCGATCGTCGCCTTGGCCCACTCGAGATTTGCCGGAGTAAACGCGAAGGAGCGCGGCTGGTCGGGGTGCAGACGGCGCACGGACATGGAGTGGCTTACCTCAACGAAGCGCCCTGAACGGGGCGCAAGGAAAAATCTGGCGAAGCGCTTGCCCACCCGGCCAGAGTCTGAGGCGTTCCTAAGCCGTTCGCGCGCCGGTGACAAGCCGGGCCGGGCAATTTCGCGCCGCTTCGGCATGCGTCGCAATGGCGCTCGACGTTCGCACCTTCGGTTGCAATGCAGGCGCGATCGGCTGTAGATACCGGCGACAAGCCATGCCCGGCGCATGAGCCGCTTGCCGGAAGCACGCGGCGCCATTAAGTGCGCGTGATCAGAACCACCCGAAATCGAGGCCGCAGACGTTCGATGTTCATCTCCCCCGCCTTTGCCCAGGCCACCGGCGCCGGCCCCGATCCGCTGTTCAACATGCTCGTGCCGCTGCTGCTGGTGTTGCCGATCTTCTACTTCCTGCTGTGGCGGCCGCAGCAGCAGCGTATGAAGCAGCACCGCGCGATGATCGATGCGGTCAAGCGCGGCGACACCGTGGTCACCGCCGGCGGCATCGTCGGCACGGTGATCAAGGTGCGCGACGACGGCGAGCTCGAGGTCGAGATCGCCAAGGACACCAGGGTGCGCGTCCTCAAGAGCTCGATCTCGGACGTGCGCAACAAGAGCGAGCCGGTCAAGGCCGTTTGAGCAGGGCTCGAGCGCCCCGACATCTCGACTTTCAAATCGCGAGCAAGTAGGCCGCCATGCTGCATTTTTCCCGAGGCAAAGTCATCGCCATCCTGGCCATTTGCCTGTTCGGCCTGCTCGCCTGCCTGCCGAATTTCCTGCCGCAGTCGGCCCTCGACCGGTTCCCGGGCTTCCTGCCGAAATCGAAGATCAATCTCGGCCTCGACCTGCAGGGCGGCGCCCACGTGCTCGCCGGCATGGACGTCGACGAGTTGCGCCGCGACTGGCTCGACAAGATCCGCGATGCCGCCCGCGATGCGATGCGCAAGGAAAAGATCGGATTTGCGGGCATCGGCGTCGCCCAGGGCGGTGTCGTCGTCCGCCTCGCCAAGCCCGACGACCTCGATGCCGCAATGAAGGCGCTGCGCGGCCTGCCGCAGCCGATCGCTGGCGCCGCGCTCACCGGCTCGACCGCCCTCGACCTCGAAGTCTCGCGGCAAGGCGGCGATGCCGTACTGATCAAGCCGACCGAGCCGGGGATGCAGGCCCGCGTGTCGGCGGCGATCAGCAGCGCCTCGGAGATCGTGCGCAACCGCTGCGACCCGGGCGGCAACAAGGAAATGGTGGTGCAGCGGCAGGGCAGCGACCGCATCCTGCTGCAGGCGCCGGGCATCGAGAACGTCAAGGAGATCGAGCCCTGCTTCGACGTCGCCAAGCTCACCTTCCATCTGCTGCACCCGACGATGGGCGTCGAGGAGGCGCGCGGACGGGTGCCCGCCGGCTACCGTATCATCCCCGGCCGCGACGGCAGCGAATACCTGGTCGAAAGCCGCAGCCAGGTCACCGGCGAGCAGCTCACCGACGCACAGCCGGGCTTCGACCAGCGCACCAACGAGCCGATCGTGTCGTTCCGGTTCAACCAGTCCGGTGCGCGCATCTTCGGCAAGCTGAGCTCGGAGAACGTCGGCCGTCCGTTCGCGGTGGTGCTCGACAACAAGGTGATCACCGCGCCGCGCATCAACGAGCCGATCCTCGGCGGCAGCGGCCAGATCACCGGCAACTTCACCGTCACCGAAGCCAACAGCCTCGCCACCAACCTGCGCTCCGGCGCGCTGCCGGCCAAGCTCTCGATCGTCGAGCAGCGGGTGGTCGGCGCGAGCCTCGGCGCCAACTCGATCAAGGCCGGCGAGCGTGCCTCGATCATCGGCTTCGTCGCGGTGGTCGCCTTCATGACCTTCGCCTACGGCCTGTTCGGGATATTCGCGGTCCTCGCCGTGGCACTCAACGTGCTGCTGATCATCGCCGCGATGTCGCTGATCGGCTCGACGCTGACGCTGCCGGGCATCGCCGGCATCGTGCTGACGATCGGCATGGCGGTCGACGCCAACGTGCTGATCTACGAGCGCATGCGCGAGGAGCTGCGCAACGGAAAGACGACCATTGCCGCCCTCGACGCCGGCTTCGACCGCGCCTTCGCGACCATCGTCGACGCCAACCTGACGACCCTGATCGCCGGCATCGTGATGTTCTGGCTGGGCTCGGGTCCGATCCGCGGCTTTGCGATCACCCTGTCGCTCGGCATCATGACCACGGTGTTCACCGCCTTCACCGTCACCCGGCTGCTGGTCGCCTGGTGGCTGTCGCGGCAGAAAGAGCGGAAGATCCCGCCGCCGATCTCCTTCAGCGCTGCGAGGCAGTGACAGCATGTTCAAGGGCATCGACTTTTTTCCCCACGGCACCAAGTGGGACGTCGTCGGCAAGCGCTTCTGGTTCGTTGGCCTCTCATGGGTCCTGGCGATCGTCGCGGCGGTACTGCTGTTCACCCGCGGGCTCAACTATGGCGTCGACTTCAAGGGCGGCGCGCTCATCGAAATCCAGTCGAAGTCGGGCGACCTCGATATCGGCCACATTGCGCGACAAGCTGAACAAGCTCGGTCTCGGCGACGTGCAGGTGCAGTCGGTCGGCAGCGGCAACGAGGCGCTGATCCGCGTCGGCCAGCAGCCGGATGACAAGTCGCAGGCCGCCGCCAACGACAAGGTGCGGGCGGCGCTCGGCGACGAGGTCAACATCCGCCGCACGGAGGTGGTCGGCCCCGCGGTCTCGGCCGAGCTGAAGCGGACCGGCATCATCGCCGTCGTGGTCTCGCTGTTCGGCATCTTCGCCTACGTCTGGTTCCGCTTCGAATGGCAATTCGCCGTCGCCGCGATCGTGGCGCTGATCCACGACGTGTTCATCACCGCCGGCATGTTCTCGGCGCTGTGGATCGAGTTCGACCTGTCGGTGGTCGCGGCACTGCTGACGCTCGCCGGCTATTCGATCAACGACACCGTCGTGGTGTTCGACCGGATCCGCGAGAACCTGCGCAAGTACAAGCGGATGCCGCTGATCGAGCTGATGAACCTCGCCATCAACGAGACCCTGTCGCGCACGGTGCTGACATCAGTCGTCACCTTCCTCGCGGTGCTGGCGCTCTATCTATTCGGCACCGAGGTGATCCACGGCTTCTCGTTCGCCATGCTGTTTGGCATCTTGATCGGCACCTACTCGTCGATCTTCGTCGCCGCCTCCATGCTGCTCGCGTTCGGCGTCAAGCGCGAGGGCTGGGCAGGCGAGAGGCCGGCATCCACAGCCGGCGGCACCGCGGCGGCGGCGAAGGGTGCCGCGGCGCAGAAGAAATAGCGGGCAGCCGATGCCGGCGGACACGCCGCCAAAGCCGGAAGCATTCAGCGGCCACTTTCCGGGCCGCGCCCCGATCGATGCCTACGGCAACGGCGGTTTCCGCTTCGCCGGAATGAGCCACCGCGGCTCGCTGCTGTGCCTGCCGGGCGGCATGTTCGGCTGGCCGGTCGCCACGCCGGCCGAGCTCACGCTCGCCAGGCTGGCGCCGGTCCTCGCAGAGCTCGACCCACCCTACTTCCTGCTGCTCGGCACCGGCCGCACCCAGGTCTTTGCGGCGCTCGACGTGCGGCGCGCGTTCGATGCGCGGCACATCGGCCTCGAGTGCATGGACACCGGCGCGGCGGCGCGAACCTACAACGTGCTGCTGGCGGAGAAGCGCCCGGTCTGCGCCGCGCTGCTGGCGGTCGAATGAAGTCGATGGATTCCGGCGAAGGGGAGCTTACATGCAGTCCATTCTGGCAAGCCCGGTGAAGTCGCTGATCGCGGGCTTTGCGCTCGCAGGCATTGCCCTCGTGCTATGGCTCGGCATCGCCGGCGCCGACCGGCTGGGACTCGTCTCGTTCCTGCTGCGCTGGCTGCACGTGCTGACGACGATCGTCTGGGTCGGCCTCATCTGGTTCGTGAACTTCATCCAGCTGGCAGCCCTGCGCGAGGCGAGCGAGGCCGAGCGGAGCGCGCTGCACAAGCTCGTGGTGCCGCGCGTCGCCATGTCGATCCGCCTCGCCTCGCACGGCGTGATGATCAGCGGCATCCTGCTGCTGGTGACCACCGGCTACCTGCTCGACCGGCTGGTGTTCACCTCGCCGGTCTACATCCCGCCGCTGCGCAACTGGCTGCTGTGGGGCGGCACGATCGTCGGCACGGCAATGTGGGCCGTGGTGCATGTCAAGATCTGGCCAGCCCTGCGCATCGTGCTCGCCGCCGGCGCCGGCGACGAGGCCGCCAAGGCTGCGGCCCGCGACACGGTGCGCGACTATGCCCGCCTCAATCTCGTTCTCGCCGTTCCGGTCACCTTCGTGATGATCGCCGCGGCCCACCTCTACTGACGTGGGCGCGGCAGCCGATCCGGCCGCCTCCGACGACGTCGTCCGCGCCGCCGCCCGCGCGCACGAGCGCGACCGCTATCTCGCTGCCCTGCTTGGCCCCCGCGCCCGGCGCGCGGACCTCGTCGCGCTCGCCGCCTTCGCCGGCGAGATCGGCCGCATCCCGCTCTACGTCAGCGAGCCGATGATGGGGCGGATCCGCCTGCAATGGTGGCGCGAGCGGCTGGAGCAGGGCAACAGTGGCAGCCACCCGGTCGCCGCCGCCATCATCGAGGTCGCGCGGCGGCACGATCTGCCGCTGCCGCTCCTCTACGGGCTGATCGACGCCCACGAGGATAGCCTCGGCGACCGCCCGTTCCCGGACCAGGCGGCCCTCCTCGCCCACGTCGACCGGGTCGATGGCGCCCTGTTCGAGCTCGCAGGCGCGATCAATGGCTCACCACCTGACGCCGCGCTCACGCGGGACGCCGGCCGCGGCTATGGCCTCGCCAGGATCGCGCTCGAAACGCCGGCGGCGCTCGCCCAAGGCCGCCTGCTGCTGCCGGCGACCGGCCCGGTCGGACGCCTCGCCTGACGGCTGGCGGCAGATCCTGCCACAATTGCGCGCCGTCGCCGCCGTTTCGCGCGCGCATTGCGCCGCCAGCTCTGCCGCATTGCAGCAACTGCCCCGCAAAGCGCGCACCCCGTTCCTGCCGCTTGCCCTTGTTGAGCCCTATTTACGCGCTTTGGAGCAGTTCGAGTATCGTCCCGGCGCGCTGCTGGACGTCAATCCTCTGGAGCGCGTCTGGAATTTATTGCGCTGCCATTTGACGGGCAGGGTCTGAATTCGACGCATTCGACGGAGCGAAAGACCGAGGTGCGGGGCAGGGGCACGATGATGACATTCGCCGGGGGTGGCCGCCGATACGGGGTGGTGCTGGCGGCTGCGCTGTTCGCCGCGCTGCTGTGGCAGCCGGCACGCGCCGGTTCGCAGCCGGAGATCGCCTGGCGGGTCGAGAACCCGTTCCGCTTCTTCGACGACCCGGCCGACACCGAGATGCACCGGGCGACCTATGCCGACCTGTCCGACGAGGAGCGCCGCAGCCCGATCCTGTCGGCCGAGCGCGCACTGGCGCGGCGCCATAACGATGGCTGGGCGGCGACTGTGGTCGGCAAGACCTGCTGGGATGCCAAGCACAATCGCAACATCTGTCCCGGCGGCGGCGTCTACATCAACCCCGCCAGCCATGTCGTCATCGCCGAGATGCGGGGCATCGAGGACGCATCCTCGGTCGAATGCACCTGGCTCACCGCGCCGCGCGGCAAGGCCGGCCCGCGCGGCAAGGCGGTCACCAAGCTTTGCAGCGAGCCGCTGCGGCTCGACGTAGCCTACCCTGGCGGGATGGGCCTGTCGGTCGAGGTCGGCGGCCAGGAGGTGGCGCGGACCAATCTCAAGGTGGTCGACCTGCTGATTGTCGGCATGGGCGACAGCTTCGGCTCGGGCGAGGGTAATCCCGATATCCCGGTGCGGTTCTCGCGCGAGCGCACGGCCGATTACGGCGACGCCAAGAAGGATGCGTCGCTGTCCGGCTATCCGGCCCGGGTAGGTGCCTGGAGCCAGATCGGCGATGCCAAGTTCATCGAGGAGAATGCGCGCTGGATCGACCAGGCCTGCCACCGCTCGCTCTATTCGCACCAGTTGCGCGCGGCGCTGCAGCTCGCCATCGAGGACCCGCACCGTGCCATCACCTTTGTCGGTGCGGCCTGTTCCGGCGCCGAGGTCACGACCGGCTTGTTCCTGCGCTACAAGGGCAACGAATGGGTGCCGAACCCGCCGGAATACTCGCAGATCTCGGCGATCGCCGAGGCCCAGTGCGGAGCCCACGAGGCGCGCATGCAGGACCTGCCCGAGGCCTATCACATCAACGGCCGAATTCCCGATCTGCAAGGCGGACTGGTGCTGCGCAAGTGCGAGCCCGAGCAATCGCGCAAGATCGACCTGGTGCTGCTTTCGATCGGCGGCAACGACGTCGGCTTCGCCCGCCTCGTCGCCAATGCGATCCTCTCCGACCAGTCGACGCTCAAGACGCTCGGCGGCTGGTTCGGCCACGTCCACGGCGCCGCCGAGGCCGCCCCCCAGCTCGCCCAGCTCGACGATCGCTACAAATCGCTCAACCGGGCGGTGCACAACATCCTGCACGTGCCGTGGAACGAGACCGACCGCGTGATCCTCACCGCCTATCCGGGACTAGCCATCCTCGACGACGGCAAGACTGTCTGTCCCGATGGCCGTGCCGGCCTCGATGTGGTGAGCGAATTTGCGCTCAGCGCACGCAAGGCCAAGGAGAGCAGCGACGTCGCCGAGAAACTCAACACCATCATGAAGTCGAGTGCAAAGGCGCACGGCTGGACCTTCGCCGACGCGCACCGCCGGGCCTTCCTCGGCCGCGGCATCTGCGCCGGCTACAATGACAACGCGCTGTCGTCGGCGGACGATCTGCGGCTGCCGCGCAAGGTCGCCGGCGGCGACTGGCAGCCGTACAATCCGGCCGACTACCAGCCCTATGCGCCGCGCCAGCGCTGGTTCCGCACTCCCAACGACGCGTTTCTCACTGGCAATTTCCACGTCTCCGCATCGCTGATGCAGAAGGTGCTGAAGTTGCAGAGCCTGTCCTGGTTCCAGCTGCTGCTGGCCTCGACCTACTCGGGTGCCTTCCATCCGACCGCCGAAGGCCACGCGGCGATCGCCGACAGCGTGGCCGACAAGGCCCGCGCCGTGCTGGCGAAATACGGCCAGGCGAGCCCGCAGGGTGTGGCGGGGCTGCCTCCGATCACTCCCGTCAGGGAGTGAGAGGCGCATCACCGGCACGCGGCGAGGCCGGCATGCCTGTTGCGGCCGGGCATTGATCCTTTCGCGCGAGGCGCGCGCCTTGGACCCTCAAGCCTTGGCCCGGGTCAGCTCGGCCGCACGCTTGCGGGCGCATGCGAGGACCTCGCCCGCGATCGCCCCGGAACCTGCCGCGCGTGCGGTGACAATGGCGCCGACCATCATGGTGAGCAGCTCGATCGCACGCGCCCGCCGCCGCGGCGCCGGGCAGGAGAGGCCATCGGCAATCCACGCCATGCGATGCACGCGGCGACACTTTGGCTCGACGCGGACGAACCGGTGACAGCGCCGACGACCACCGGCTACGCCACGCAGGGGAGGTCGTGAGTCATGTGGAAGCGCGCTTCCGCCTGTGACGCGTCGCCTTTCGCCGGCGAAAGAGGCGGACCGGCCGCTTTCTGCTGCTGGCCGCTCGCGGACCTGGTCAGGGCGGCGAGCGCCTCGGTCATTGCCTTGAAGATCTCGTCCCGATCGGTTATTCCGTGTGCGGCCTTGAGTACTTGCGGCGACGTATAGCCGATCCAGGTCGTGCCGTCCTTGTCCTGCCAGGAAAGGACCTTCATCGGCAGGTCGATGCCAATCGCCGGATTGGACTGCATGAGCGGCGTGCCGAGCTTTGGATTGCCGAAGATCAGCACCTCGGTTGGCGGCAGCTCCATCCCGACCGCCTTCGCACCGGCGGCATGGTCGATCCTGGCCGCAACCTTGATCCCGCGCTGATCGAGCGCCGCTGCCAGGCGGTCGAGCGTCTCCTTGACGCCGTACCGGCTCTCCACCGCGACGAGCGGATCGGCGGACGCCACGCTCGACATGAAGGCCAGAAACAGAGCGACGGCCAGCAGGCGCATGGCGAGATCCTTTCGATGATCAGGGACACGAGACGCCTAGCGTGAAATCGGCAGCAGGCCGATCACTTTGTCGGCATTGACCAGCCCCCATCGAGTGGTCCAGATGGAATGTTAGTTTAGAGTTGGTCTTGGCGCCAGACCGAGCGTGGCCGTCGGAGCTGGCCGGGGTTGCGCAGACGGCCACGCGGCGAGGCCGGGCACGAACACTTCCGGTGCCGGTGGCCGATATCCTAGCGAGGCATGCGGGCGCACGGCATTGTAATGGCGCCGCCAGCTCTCGATGATGATCTGGGCCTCTTTCAACGAGTAGAAGATCTCGCCGTTGAGTAGTTCGTCCCGCAGTCGAGCGTTGAAACTCTCGACGAAGCCGTTCTCCCACGGACTGCCGGGCGCGATGTAGGCGGTCTTGGCACCGACCGCGCCGATCCACTCCTGCAGCGCCTTGGCGATGAACTCCGGCCCGTTGTCCGATCGAATGTGCCCGGGCACGCCGCGCAGAATGAACAGATCCGACAGCACGTCGATGACGTCGATCGCCTTCAATCGCCGTGACACGCGTATCGCAATGCATTCGTGCGTAAACTCATCGATCACGTTGAGCATGCGGTATTTCCTTCCGTCGTGCGTGCGATCCTCGACGAAGTCGTAGGACCACACGTGATTGCGATGCTCGGGCCGCAGCCGGACGCAAGAGCCGTTCGCCAGCCACAGCCGACCGCGCTTGGGTTGTTTGGCGGGAACTTTCAGCCCCTCTCGTCTCCAGATCCGCTCGACGCGTTTGTCGTTGACGACCCAGCCGGCCGTTGCTCGCAGCAGCTCCGCGATCTTGCGGTAGCCGTAGCGGCCATACTGCCTCGCCAGTTCGACGATGTCGGCGGTCAGCCGCTCCTCGTCGTCACGCCCCTGGGGCGTCTTGCGCTGCGTCGAGCGGTGCTGTCCGAGTGCCGCGCAGGCACGACGCTCGGACACATGGAGTTCGCGCCGCACGTGCTCGATAACGGCACGCCGGCGCGCGGGGCTTAGTAGTTTCCCTTGGCAGCCTCGGTCAGGATCAGCTTGTCCAGCGTTAGATCAGAGACCGCCCGACGCAGGCGCGCATTCTCCTGCTCCAGCTCCTTCAGTCGTTTGACCTGATCGGTTTTTAGTCCGCCGTATTCCTGCTTCCAACGGGAATACGTCACATAGGTCACGCCGATCGCCCGGATCGCGTCGGTCACCGTTTTGCCTTGCGCCACCAGAACGTCGACCTGGCGAAGCTTCGTGACAATCTCTTCAGGCTTGTGTCGCTTGCTCGGCATGTGCTGTCCTCCTCGGAAAATATATGCATCGAGTTCGGACCACTTCAGTGGGGGAGGGTCATGCCCTTGCCACGCGCGCCGTAACCCAGGACCGTCTGCAGGACTGGATCGCCAACCGCATCAAGGCCAAGCGTGTCGTGATCCTACTCGACACTTGCGAGAGCGGCGCGCTGATCGGCGGCCATACGGCACCGCGGGTGGGTGTGAGCAGGGCGGAGGCTGGCGTCGGGCGGTTGCACGAGGCGACCGGACGACCAGTGCTCACCGCGGCTGCTGCCGGCAAGGTGGCGGTGGAAGGCTACAAGGGTCATGGCGTGTTCAGCTACGCACTGCTCGACGCTTTGACTAACGGTGATACCAACCAGAACGGCGTCCTTGAGCTCAGCGAACTAGCCAGTCACGTCCAGGTGTTGACGCCCAAAATCGCGCAGACCGTGACGATTCTGGTGAGGAACCCGAGCTGCAAAAGCCGCGTCTCGGCTCGCGCGGGGAGGATTTTGCGCTGGTGGGGCGCCTGGCCTCACACCCTGTGTCTGCTGGAGCGCAGTAAGCCCTACTTTCCGTTGTTGGCCCGGGCAGGAAATCACCTCACGGAAGCTGCTGAAGGTTTCGCGTCGGCGTTGGCCCGTCGCGTCGACGGTCGGTCCCGAGGGGCAAGCGTGAGTGGACTACACCGCCGTGAGCGCGTGCACGTGCACCATTCCGTTTCCGTTCTCGTCGGTCGCTCACGAAAGTCGAGCAGACATCACGGCTGTTGTCGCGGCGAGTGCATCGAGTGAGCGGCCATATGACTGCTTCCTCTGCCCCCTCCGTGCAATCAGTTCGTGGAGAGGCATCTCATCTCAATCGTCTGAGGGCCTGCGAGGGTTGGCCTTAGCCGTCTCGGCGAGCATGGCCTACGGTTGTTGCAGGACTACAGACCTTGCCACGACGGCCCATGCCGTCGTTGGCGCTCGACCAGTGTTTGAAGGCATCGCGTCGAAGTTCGCGGTCCGGGCCTCGACCGTTTGGTTCGGGGAGAGCGTGAGAGTTCTGCCACCGCAGCGACGGTTCAGGTTGACCCATACTGGTCCCAACCGATCTAGGCGAGCGAACAATTGACATGACCGTCATCGCTCACCTAGTAGAGCACATGCGCAGCCCGATGAGCCATCTTCTGAGCCGCTATTATCCGCCCTCGACATAACGGCGGGCGCATTCCTTTTTGCACAACCGCTGCGTTCCGGCGGTTGTGACAATGCAAACTTCCGGCATCGCAGCTTCAACGGAGCACTGCGATGTCACTCAACCTAAACATCTCATCCATTGGCCTTGTCGGCTTCGGAGCATTCGGCCGCCTGATCGTTACGCACCTGCATCGTCACTTTCGATTTATCATTCACGATCCCGCCATCCCGTCCGTCACCGGCGATTTCCAGGATCGGGTAGCTTTGGGTACCATCGCCGACGTCGGTCGATGTGATGTTATCATTCTCGCTGTTCCAGTCACCGAGCTGGCAGCAGCGATCAAAGATATACGACCGTACCTGCGCCCAGGCAGCCTCGTCGTCGATGTCGGATCAGTGAAGGTAAAACCGGCCAAAGTGATGGCAGCGGAGCTTCCGCCATTCGTCGATATCGTTGGAACTCATCCCCTGTTCGGCCCTCAAAGCGCAAGCAAAGGGATCCGAGGGCGAAAGATCGCCTTATGTCCAATTCGGGGGAGCGCCACGCCACGTATTGCAGCCTTTCTTCGCGGCACACTTGGTCTGCAGGTCTTCATCACGTCTCCCGAGGAGCATGACAGAGAGGCAGCCGTCGTGCAGGGCTTGACACACTTGATCGCCAAAGTTCTGGTACGAATGAAACCGTTGCCTGTTCGCCTGACCACTGCGAGCTTCGACCACCTCATGCAGGCGACCGAGATGGTCAGATGCGATGCACCCGGCGTGTTTCATGCGATTGAGCGGGAGAACCCGTTTGCCGCCGAGGTTCGCGAACGCTTCTTCGCTCTAGCCACTGAGGCAAGGAACGAACTGGAAAGGCGTGATTGAGGCATGCAATCGTCACGACCGCTTGTGGCCGATTTTGTTGCAGAACTGGCTTAAGAGGCCGGGCGAACCGTGATTCCGTCGTTTTGAGACGGCCATCGACGGAGCGGTTCGATGATGGGGCGGCGCAAGAGTGAGCAGGGTCAGCTGTTCTATGCGTTCGATCTCGACGCGGTGGTTCCAGAAGACCATCAGGTCCGCCGGATCGCTGCAGTGCTCGATCTATCCTGGGTGCGGACCGAACTCGCGCCGCACTACTCTCACACAGGACGGCCTTCGATTGATCCGGAGCTGATGATCCGGATGCTCATTCTCGGTTATGTGTTCGCGATCCGCTCGGAGCGCGCGCTCTGCCGAGAGGTGCAACTCAATCTCGGTTACCGATGGTTCTGCGGTCTCGGCATCGAGGACAAGATCCCAGATCACTCGGCTTTCACACGCGCCCGCAACGAACGCTTCCGCAACCATGATGTCTTTCGCGTCGTATTCGAGCGGGTGGTCGCGACCTGCATTCAAGCTGATCTCGTCGGCGGCAACGGCTTCGCAGTCGATGCGAGCCTTATCGCGGCGGACGCCAACAAGTGCCGCTCGACGCCGGGCGACAAATGGAACCGCGACATCGATCCGGCGACTGTAAAGCGGGCAGTCCAGGACTATCTCGCCAACCTCGATGATCCCGCATGGGGAGCTGCGACGGACGTCGTGCCGAAGTTTGTCGCGCCCGCAGACCCGGCGGCGCAATGGACCGGCGCGCTGCGCAATGCCGCCTTCTTCGCCTATGCCGACAACTACCTCATTGATGTGAAGTTCGGCATCATCATGGATGTCGAAGCGTCGCGAGCGATCCGGCAGGCGGAAGTCGGCGCATCGCAGACAATGATCGAGCGCACCGAGGCGACGTTCGGCATCAAGCCGGACTGGCTTGTCGCAGACACCGCGTACGGGGCTGCACCCAATCTGCATTTCCTCGTCGACGAGAAGGGTATCGAGCCGCACGTTCCGGTCATTGATAAATCGAAGCGCGATGACGGCACTTTCAGCCGGGAAGACTTCAACTACGACGACGTGTGTGATTGCTACGTCTGCCCCAACGACAAAGTCCTGCCGCGGTCGAGCAGAAAGCGCAGGTCACGCGGCGACGACATGATCTCCTACTTCTCGCGCGTCGCCGACTGCCGGTCTTGTCCGCTCAAGTCGAGATGCTGTCCGAAATCGCCGAGCCGGAAGATCACGCGGCACATTCACGAGGCTGCGCGCGATGTCGCCCGCGCGATCGCCAAAACGCCGGTCTACGAGCAGACGCGACGCGATCGCAAGAAGGTCGAGATGCTGTTCGCCCATTTGAAGCGCATTCTACGGATGGGGCGGCTGAGGCTGAGGCGCAACCGCCTGACCCGACCGAGTCCCACCACGGGCATGGCTGCTGCCGCGAGAAATCCCGTCCGGCGGTTATCCTGGACATCCGGCTTTCGCGGCCACCGGCGCGACCGCAACCCCGATCGCCCCGCCGCGCTCGATCGCCTTCTGCAAGGCACCCGAGACCCGCCACTCGTCGATCAGCATATTGACCGCCGCGAGCGCTGCCGGTCGGCCCATCGGCACGATGATATTCTGCGGCACGTTGAACAGGTCATCCGGCAACAGTCTTGTGCCGGGTGTGGCGTTCGCGAGCGTGGTCAGACGCTGGCGGCTTGCGCCGAGCGCGCCAATCGTGCCCGCGGTCAGCGCCTGGCTTAGTTCGGCCGGATTGTTCTCCAACTCCATGACGCTTGCCTGTTTGAGGATGCGCTTCATGCATAGCGTGATCGAATCATTCACGGTCCCGCCGATCTTGTGGCCCGCGCCGTCAATATCGGCGATCGCCTGGATCGGCGAGCCGTCGAGCACGAGAAAGCTCTGCTGCACCAGCATATAGGTTTGAGAGAAATCCACCGTTCCGAGTCGCGTCGCCTCATAGGCGACAAAGCCGATGTCGGCCTCTCCGTTTCTCACCGCCTCGATCACAGCCGGCGGGCCGGCGATGGGCTTGAACTCGAGCGGCACGTTGGTGCGCCGGGCGAGCTCACGCGCGAGCTCGTATCCTGCCCCGCGCATTTCACCAGTCGAAGGATTTCGCATGGCTTGCGCCGGATTGCTGCCGAGATAGACCGCGCGCAGCGTGCCCGTGGGCGCGAGGTCGTTGGCCACGGCAAGTCCGCAGCTGCTACTCACGATCGCCAGCATCACGACAGCGAACACCGTCACCTGGTCTCGCATCCGGCACCCCCAAGTCCGCAGATTGCTGGCACAAGGCCCTCTCGAGCACCGATCAGGCCGATGCGATTATGGCAATTCTGCGCAGCAGCTAAAGTTGGAACCACGGTTCGGGATGTGGTCGTGCGGAAGGCTGCTGCCAAGCAGGTCGCGCGGACCCGAATTTCGCGTCACGGTCTCGACGCATCCTCTGAAATGGTGCGGTTCCTCCGAGGTACCGTGGTGGTGATATGAAACGAAGGGGCGAATTACCCGACCGGCTTGACGGTGAGCCCACTAGGTCGTGTACTCATAAATTGCAGCACAGCAGACATCGTTCCGCGTCCTCGCCGGCGCGCAGTGCGGACGTCACTGGACTTGAATAAGTTTCTTGCTTTTGACCCGATGCGGTCGCCCCCCTTTCCGAGCAGAAGTCCGCTGAGTTCTCGATCAGCTGCCGACGACTACCCTCCCGCACCCGCCTCGCCTACCACCACGAACGGGGCCCAGACCGCAGGGTGCGAGGCCGGCACTCCAGGGCGCTTCCGCCGAAATATGCCCGACCCGATCTCGGTCGAGGTTCTCGGGCGGTTGGCAGTTGATCGATCGCAACATGGCAAACGACTAGGCCGCGGCCTCTTTCACGATGCGGCGCTACGTGTGCTTCAGCCGGCCGACATCATCGGCGTGCGCGGCATGCTCGTCGATGCCATCTCCGACGACGCGAAGGCCTTGCACCTCGCCTTGGGCATGACCGTATCGCCGCTCGACCCGATGACCTTGATGGTCACGCTTGCCGACCTCAAGGCGAGCTTGCCACCAAACCCGTGCGCCCCGAAGGCGCGAACCATCAGTGGAGGAGGGTTCCATCAGGATAATCGTTGATAGACCCAGAAGCTGACGAGCGGTTTGATCGTCTCACGCATCACGTCCACATCCTCGAAATGAATGGCGACAGCTATCGCCTCACGCAGTCGAAGGGACGACGGCGGACAGCGTGGCCGTGGACACCTTGAGTTGGACGGACATCGATCTGCAACCTGGTACCTAGCTGGTACCTAGAGTGACCGAGCACTACCTGAGGGGCGTTCAAGCACCTCTTAATTCATTGATTTTGATTAAACAATTTGGAGCGGGTGAAGGGAATCGAACCCTCGTATTCAGCTTGGAAGGCTGCTGCTCTACCATTGAGCTACACCCGCGTTCCGGCGGCGATGCCAGGGCATCGGCACGGGTTCGAGCAAGTAGCGCAAACCGGCGATGCCAGCAAGCGCCGCGTTCGCCGGTCAACGCCGCTCGCGCCGGCCGCCTGCGACATCAGTGGTCCGCCGAGCTTGGTGCGCATGAAGCGTTGCGTCCCACGGGTCGGGGCCCTGGCATTGGGGTTTTCGGGAGCTGAGAGCCCCAGTCCCCAAACCCGAAACCCCAAGCCCTAGAAACCAAAGCCACTGCTCTAGTCGGTCAACGCCGCTCGCACCCTCGCCACCACTGGCGCTTGGCACCGGGTCCGGGCTAGTCTGCGGCCGCCGCATACCGTCATCGGAGGCCCGCCATGCCGCAAGACAGCAAACCCCATGTCCTCAAGCAGACGTTCGACGTGGTCGGCACCCGGCCGCTGCGCCCGGACGGCGTCGACAAGGTCACCGGCCGCGCCAGGTTCGGCGCCGACATGTTTGCGCCCGGCATGCTGCACGGCGCCGTCCTGCGCAGCCCGCACGCGCACGCCCGCATCAAGAAGATCGACACCTCGAAGGCGCTGAAGCTCGATGGCGTCAAGGCCATCGTCACCGCCGACGACCTGCCCGACCTGACCAACGGCAACGAGGACTTGCATATCGTACTGTGCAACGTGATGGCGCGGGGCAAGGTGTTCTACGACGGTCATGCCGTGGCAGCCGTCGCCGCCGCCAGCCCGCTGATCGCGCGTCAGGCGCTGAAGCTGATCAAGGTCGACTACGAGGTGCTGCCGCATGTCACCGACGTCGAGGAGGCGATGAAGCCCGACGCGCCGGTACTGCACGACAATCTGTTCACCAAGGGCGTCGAGCCGAAGCCTGCGAAGCCGTCGAACGTCGCCCACCGCTACCAGTTCGGCCACGGCGACGTCGCCAGGGGCTTCAAGCAGGCCGACGTGGTGATCGAGCGCACCTTCCGCACGGCTGCCACCCATCAGGGCTATATCGAGCCGCACGCCTGCCTCGCCAATCTGCGCAACGACGGCAGCGGCGAGCTGTGGGTGTGCACGCAGGGCCATTTCATGGTGCGCACGATCTGCGCCGGCCTGCTCGGTCTCGACATCACCAAGCTGCGCGTGACCGCCTCCGAGATCGGCGGCGGCTTCGGCGGCAAGACGACGGTGTTCCTGGAGCCGGTGGCGCTCGCCTTGTCGCGCAAGTCCGGCCGGCCGGTGAAGCTCGTCATGAGCCGCGAGGAGGTGTTCCGCGCCACCGGGCCGACCGCCAGCACCGCCATCCGCGTCAAGATCGGCGTCAGGAAGGACGGCCGGATCACTGCCGGCGAGGCCGAGCTCAAGTTCCAGGGTGGCGCCTGGCCAGGCTCGCTGGTCGACATGGGGGCGATGGCGGCATTCGCCTGCTACGACCTCGAGAACGTCCACGTCACCGCTTGGGACGTGGTCGCCAACCGGCCGAAGCTCGCTCCCTACCGTGCGCCGAGCGCACCGATGGCGACATACGCGGTCGAGAGCGTCGTGCAGGAGCTGGCCGACAGGATCGGCATGGACTCGATCGACCTGCGCCTGAAGAACGCCGCCGGTGACGGAACGAAGTCGTCGTTCGGCCCGACCTTTGGCACCATCGGCCTCAAGGCGACGCTCGCGGCGGCGAAGGCCCATCCGCACTACAAGGCGCCGCTGGAAAAGGGGCAGGGGCGCGGCGTCGCCTGCGGCTTCTGGTTCAATTTCGGCGGCAATACCTCGGTCAACCTCACCGTCAATGCCGACGGCACCGTCGGCGTGACGACCGGCATGCCGGACATCGGCGGCAGCCGCGCCTCGATGTGCCTGATGGCGGCGGAAGAGCTCGGCATCCCCTACGATCAGGTCAACTCGATCATCGGCGACACCTCGTCGATCGGCTTCTGCGACATCACCGACGGCAGCCGCGTGACGTTCTCCGCCGGCATGGCCACCATCAACGCCGCCCGCGACGCGGTGCAGAAGCTCTGCGGCCGCGCCGCCGCCATCTGGGGCATCCCGAAGGACGCGGTGGTCTGGGAAAAGGGCCATGCCAGGCCCGCCGGCGCCAACGCGGGCAAGTTCCCGCCGCTGTCGCTGAAGGACATCGCGGCGCAGTTCTCGAGCACCGGCGGCCCGATCGCCGGACATTTCGAGGTCAACGCCGACGGCGCCGGCGTCAGCTTCGGCACCCACATCGCCGACGTCGAGGTCGATCGCGAGACGGGTGCGGTGCGCGTCGTGCGCTACACGGTGTGCCAGGACGCCGGCAAGGCGGTGCATCCGAGCTACGTCGAGGGCCAGTTCCAGGGCGGCGCGGTGCAGGGCATCGGCTGGGCGCTCAACGAGGAGTACGTCTACGGCGCCGACGGCCGCATGCAGAACGCCGGCTTCCTCGACTACCGCGTCGCCGTCGCCTCCGACGTGCCGATGATCGACACCGTCATCGTCGAGGTGCCGAACCCCGGCCACCCCTATGGCGTGCGCGGCGTCGGCGAGACGCCGATCGTGCCGCCGCTCGCCACCGTCGCCAACGCCATCGCCGCCGCGACCGGCGTGCGCATGACCGAGGTGCCGATGTCACCGCCGCGGCTGCTGAAGGCGCTGGCTGAGAAGTAGGGTCTTGGGTTTGGGGTTTTGGCGTTAGGGTTTAGGGGGCTCATATGCCCCACCCCCGAAACCCCAATTCCCAGACCCTAAACCCCACTCGGGAAAACGACATGCTGCACGTGAAGCTCGGTGGCCCGTTGATGAGCCAGGCCGGCGGCGCGACCGAGTTCGAGGTCGAGGCGGCGACGATCCGCGAGATGCTGGTCCGCCTCGGCGAGCAATACCCGCAATTGAAGCCGATCCTCGATCGCGGCGTCGCCGTCGCGGTCAACGGCACGATCTATCGCGGCGCCTTTCTCGCTCCGATCCCCGAAGGCGCCGAGGTGTTCATCCTGCCGCCGCTGGTGGGCGGGTGAGAATGGGTGGCTGCCGGGGGCGATGCGGGCCAACTCCAACATTCCGACTACGAATTTGCCGCACGCCGCTCGATGTCGCGGGATGCGCCGCCGACCTGCCCTCGAGATCTGCCGGTGCCGACGGGCCACACTCGCTTCCCCTGACTTGATCCGGCACAACGGTGCACGCGGCTCCTTCGAGTATGATCACAGCCGTTGTCCCGCGGCCCGGAGTGCGCATGCCCGATCTGGTCTTCGAGGTCGAACGCCTGAGCAAGGTCTATCGCTCGGGCGCCATTGAGGTTCGCGCCCTCGACGGCGTCGATCTTACGATGGCGGCTGGCGAGCTGATCGTGCTGCTTGGACCCTCGGGCAGCGGCAAGTCGACCCTGCTCAACATCCTGGGTGGCCTCGATCACGCCACCTCGGGCACGGTACGCTTCCGTGGCCAGGACATCACCCGGCTCGACGACCACGGCCTCACCGAATTTCGCCGGGCCCACATCGGCTTCGTGTTCCAGTTCTACAATCTGGTGCCATCGCTCACCGCCCGCGAGAACGTGGCGCTGGTCACCGAGATCGCACCCGCCCCGATGACGCCCGAGGAGGCGCTGGACTGGGTCGGGCTCGCTCCCCGCATGGATCATTTCCCCGCCGAGCTGTCCGGCGGCGAGCAGCAGCGCGTCGCCATCGCGCGCGCGATCGCCAAGCGGCCCGGCGTGCTGCTGTGCGACGAGCCGACCGGCGCGCTCGACAGCCGTACCGGCGTCCGCGTGCTGGAGGCGCTGGCGCGGATCAACCGCGAGCTCGGCACCACCACCGTCATCATCACCCACAACGCCGCGATCAAGGACATGGCCCATACCGTGATCTCGTTCGCCGACGGCCGCGTCAGCGAGGTGCGCCGCAACGCGGCTCGCCGCGCGCCGTCCGAAATCAGCTGGTGAGGCGCGGATGCGCAGTCTCGACAAGAAGCTCTTCCGCGACTTCCGCCGCATGTGGGCGCAGGTGCTGGCGATCGCGCTCGTGCTGGCGTCGGGCATCGCGACGCTGGTGCTGGCGCTCGGCGCGCTGCGGTCGCTGGAGGAGACGCGTGCCGCCTACTACGACCGCCATTGGTTCGCGGACGTGTTCGCTGCGGTGACGCGGGCGCCGGTCAGCCTCACCGAAAGGCTCGACGAAATCCCGGGCGTCGCGGTCGCCGACACCCGCATCAGCAAGCTGGCACTGCTCGACATCGAGGGGTTCCCGCAACCGGCGACAGGGCTCTTCATCTCGCTGCCCGACCAGGGCGGGCAGAAGCTCAACCGGCTCTATCTGCGCGCTGGCCGCTTGCCGGAAATCGGTCGCGTCGACGAGGTCGTGATCAACGAGGCGTTCGCGAACGCCCACCGCTTCAAGCCGGGGGCGAGGGTGAAGGCGATCCTCAACGGCCGCATGCGCACGCTGACCGTCGTCGGCATCGCGTTGTCGCCGGAATTCATCTACGCCCTCGGGCCGGGTGACCTGATGCCGGACGATCGCCGCTTCGGCGTGTTCTGGATGTCGCGGGAGGCCCTCGGATCGCTGTTCGATCTCGACGGCGCGTTCAACTCGCTGACGCTGAAGCTGCTGCCCGGGGCCAGCGAGGCCGCCGTGATCGATCGGGTCGATCGACTGCTCGAACGCTACGGCGGCACCGGCGCCAGCGGCCGCAAGGACCAGACTTCGCACGCCTTCCTCGATGCCGAGATGAAGCAGCTGACCGCGCTCGCCCGGGTGATGCCGCCGATCTTCCTGCTGGTCACCGCCTTCCTGATCAACATTACGCTGGCGCGACTGGTCGCGCTCGAGCGCGAGCAGATCGGGCTGCTGAAGGCGATCGGCTACAGCCCGTCCACGATCGCCATGCACTACGTCCAGTTCGTGCTGGCGATCGCGGCGGTCGGCACCCTGATCGGCGCCCTTGCCGGCACCCAGCTCGGCCGTGGACTGACGCGCCTTTATGGCGACTTCTTCCACTTCCCTTTCCTGATCTTCAAGCAGGATCCGGCGATCTATATCCTCGCCGCCGCGATCGCGATCGTCTCCGCCGTCGCCGGCGCATTGCGCGTGGTCCTCGATGTACTCAGGCTGCCGCCCGCCGTCGCCATGCACCCGCCGGCGCCGCCGCGCTATCGCAAGCTCTTCAAGTCCCGGCCCCATTGGTTGCCGCCACTTTCCCAGACCGCGACCATGGCGGTGCGCAACATGCTGCGCTGGCCGTTGCGATCGGGCTTCACGCTGCTCGGCATCGCGCTCGCCTGCGGGCTGATGGTGACGGCGCTGCTGTCCTTCGACGCGGTCGATCTGATGGTCGACGTCGCCTTCAACCGGATGGATCGCCAGCACGCGACCATCGAATTCGGCGAGCCGAACCATACCCGCGCCACCCGCGCCGTGGCGGGCCTGCCCGGCGTGATGCGCACCGAGCCCTACCGCACGGCGCCGGTACGCCTCATCAACGGCGCCCGCTCGCGGCAACTGTCGATCGTCGGCCTCGGCGAAAGCCGTGATCTCAGCCGCGTCCTCGACGCCGAGTTCCGCCCGGTTCCGCTGCCCGAGACCGGCATCGCGATCAGCGAGCGTGTCGCCGAGATCCTCGATCTCAGGCGCGGCGACATGGTCACCGATCGAGGCCACCACCGGCAAGCGGCGGGTGACGCGGGTGCCGGTGACCGAGGTCATCAAGAGCTATTTCGGGCTCGGCGTGTTCATGCGCCTCACCGCTCTCGACGACCTGCTCGACGACGGCGCGCGCGTCAGCGGCGTGCGCTTCAGCTACGACAAGGCACGCGAGAGCGATCTGTTCAAGGCGGTCAAGACCACGCCCGCCATCGCGGCGATCGCGCTCAACCGGATCTCGCTCGTCAAGTTCCGCGAGACCATCGCGCAGAACATCAACTACATGGTGACGATCTATACTACGCTGGCGGTGATCATCACCTTCGGCGTTGTCTACAACAGTGCCCGCATCCAGCTGTCGGAGCGCGCCCGGGAGCTGGCAAGCCTGCGGGTGCTTGGCTTCACCCGCGGCGAGGTGTCCTGGGTGCTGCTGTCGGAGCTCGCGATCCTCACCGCCGCGGCAATTCCGCTGGGATGGCTTTTCGGATACGGCTTCGGCCTGATTTTGATCCAGTCGTTCTCGAGCGACCTCTACCGCGTACCATTCGTCATCGATCGCGAGACCTATGCAGTGGCGGGATTGATCGTGATCAGTGCCGCCGCCGTCTCGGCGCTCATCGTGCGGCGGCGGGTCGATCGTCTCGACCTGGTATCCGTATTGAAGACACGCGATTAGGGATGAATGCGTGAAGAACAACAGCAGCATGGCCTGGATCGCCACCGGTGTGGCCGCCATCGCGATCGCGGCGCTCGTGTACGCCTTGCGTCCGCAGCCGATCGGTGTCGACGTCGCGGCCGTTACCAGGGGGCCAATGGCGGTAGTCGTCGAGGAGGAAGGCCGGACCCGCGTCAAGCAGGTCTATGCGGTCTCGGCGCCGATCATCGGCCGTGTGCTGCGGCCAACCCTCGACGTCGGCGACCCGGTGATCAAGGACGAGACCGTGGTCGCGGTGATTCAGCCGACCGAGCCGCCCTTCCTGGATCGCAGGTCGCGTCAGGAAATCGAGGCTCAGATCAGCGCCGCGATCGCCGCCGTCGATCTGGCGGCGGCGGAGCTGCGTCAGGCCGAAGGCGAGCTCGAGTTCGCCGAGACCGACCTGACGCGCAACGAACGGCTGGCGCGCACCGGCGCCGCGCCGGAGCGGACACTGCAGAAGGCGCAGCTCGAGGCGGTGACCCGCCGCGCCGCGGTCGGGCGCGCCAAGGCCCAGGTCGAGCTGCGCCGCCGCCAGCTCGACAGCGAGCGCGCCAAGCTGATCGGGCCGGAGATTGCGGCCGACCAGCAGGATCTGCCGGTAAACTGCTGCGTCAGCGTCAAGGCGCCGGCGAGCGGGCGCATCCTGAAACGTCTGCACGAGAGCGAGAAGGTGGTGCTGCCCGGTACGACGCTGCTCGAGATCGGCGATACCAGCGACATGGAGATCGTCGTCGAGTTGCTGTCGACCGATGCGGTGAAAGTGCAGCCTGGCGCTTCCGTCGCGGTGAGCGGCTGGGGTGGTCAGCACGTACTGCCTGCCCGCGTCCGGCGCATCGAGCCGGGCGGCTTCACCAAGGTGTCGGCGCTCGGCATCGACGAGCAGCGGGTGCGCACCATCCTCGATTTCGAGGCGGTCGACACCACAGTGCTCGGCCACGACTATCGGATCTATGCCGAGATCACCACCTGGCGCGCCGACGACGTGCTGCGCGTGCCGCTGTCGGCACTGTTCCGCCAGGGCAAGGACTGGGCGGTATACGTTGCGAACAACGGCCGCGCGTTGCGCCGCACGGTCGAGATCGGCCATCGCAATGCGGAGGTGGCCGAGGTGATCCGCGGGCTCGATGCCAACGAGCAGGTCATCCTGCATCCGAGCGATCGCATCACTGATCGTTCGCGCATCGCGCCACGCAGCGAATGAGGCGTCCCGGAATTCTGCTCGCTGTCATCGGGCTGACACGGCGCACAGTCGGGCCGATGCAGTGATCCTGCCTCAATCGACAGTCAGATGTCGGGTCCGGCCAAGCGACAGCATCCCGCTCGCCGAGACCACGTCCGTTCCCGGCTGGCGTTCCTCGGTTCGAATGAATGCGACACTTCCCTCTCCCCCAAGCGCATTTCGCGCGCGGGGGAGAGGGTCAGGGAGAGGGGCGACTACTTGCTCGGCACTATAATGATATGCCGTCTGATTGTTAGATTGGCGTCTGAGCAAGCGGCCGCCCCTCTCCCTCGGCCGGCAAAAAGATGCCGGCCTCTGCCCTCTCCCCCGAAGTGGCGGTGGAGAGGGCGGCTACTGTCGCCTCCCCACCGCCGTCATCCCGACGAAGGTCGGGACCCACGGCTAATCACCACTCGTCCGGTGCCGGCGGCAAGGTCTCGATGCAGCAGCGGCAGCATTTTGTTCTGTTGCACCGCGCCTGCTGATGCTTGTCGTGGGTCCCGGCCGTCGCGCCCCGCGCGCATCCGCACGACGCCGGGATGACGGCACGGGGTGGGCTTGCTCCGGAGGCAACCAAACACTTGATCATGCCGGTTGAAATGGCTCTGAGCGAGCCGCCGCCCCTCTCCCTCGGCCTGCAAGAATTGCCGGCCTCTGCCCTTTCCCCCGAAGGGGCGGGGGGAGAGGGTGCTACCACCGCCTCACGTCCGGCCCGGCGCCAGGAACTGCCAGGGCTCGACCTCCTTCGAGATGTCGGTGACGACCTCGACCAGCGCCGGCGCGTTGGCGGCGAGCGCCTCCTTCAGCGCAACCTTCAGGCCCTTCGCGTCCGTCACCTTCCACGACTGCACGCCGAACGACTTGGCGAACATCTGGAAGTCCGGATTGCGCAGCGCCGCGCCGGCGTCGCGGCCCTGGTAGAGCCGCTTCTGGTCGCGCAGCACGTTGCCGTACGAGGAGTTGTTGAACAGGACGGTGACGAGGTTGATGCCGTGCTGCACCGCGGTCGCGAGCTCGGCGCCGCCGAACAGGAAGCCGCCGTCGCCGGTGAGCGAGACCACCGGCCGGTCGGGATGGGCGACCTTGACTCCGAGCGCCATCGGGAAGCCGGCGCCGAGTGTGCCGGAGAAGCCCGAGGTGACGAGCGAGCGCGGGCTGTGGAACGGAAAGCCGATCCACGACACGTAGGCGGTCTGAGTCATCTCGTCGCACAGGATGCCGTTTTCCGGCAGCACGTCGCGGATCGCATCGATGAACGACATCTGCGGCTGCAGCACCTGGATCGCCTCGGCCGCCTTCGCCTTGGTCGCGGCGATGTGGGCGAGCCGCTCCGGATCCTTGCGCGCCTTCACCGCCTTGGTGAGCTTCGCCGCCGCGGCGGCGCTATCGGCGACGATGCCGATATCGACCTTGAGCCGCCGCATCTCGACCGGGTCGATGTCGATGCGGCCGACCTTGAGGCCCGCCGGCATGTTCGGCCAGCGCCCCATCGGCGTGTCGAGGCGGGTGCCGAACCCGATCAGCAGGTCGGTTTGCGGCCACAGCGGATAGCCGGCGGCGACCGTCAGCGCCAGCGGGTGGCGGTCGTCGAGGATGCCGCGGCCGGTGCGATACGACAGCACCGGCGCCCCGATCTTCTCGGCCAGCGCCTTGATCTCGGCCGACGCGTGCGCGGCGCCGCCGCCGACCCAGATCATCGGCGCCTTGGCCTTGGCGACGAGCTCCGCCAGCGCGGCGATCTTCTCAGGGTCTGGCTCCGGCGTCGGCTGCAACGGCAGGGGGTCCTGCAAGGTCACCTCGGACTGCGCCGGGAACTGGTCCCATGGCACCTCGAGCGCCACCGGTCCCGGCCGGCCCGACTGCATCTCCTGGAAGGCGCGGGCGACGAGGTACGGCGCCTGCGTCGGATGCTCGATGCGATCGGCCCATTTCACCATGCTGCGCAGCGTCGCGAGCTGGTCGGGCATCTCATGCAGCTGGCCGCGGCCCCGGCCGAGCAGGTGGCTCGGCACCTGGCCGGTCAGGCACAGCACCGGCGCGTTGAGCCCCCAGGCGGTCACCAGTGCGGCCGCGGTATTCATCACGCCGGGTCCCGGCACCACGGTGTAGACCGCCGGCTTGCCGGTTGCATAGGCATAGCCCAGCGCCATGTAGGCCGTGGTCTGCTCGTGCCGGGCGTTGATCAGGCGAAGCCGGTTCTTGTTGCGGGCGAGCGCGTCGAACAGGCCGTACACCTGCACGCCCGGCAGCCCGAAGATCGTGTCGATTCCGTGCCGCAACAGGCTCTCGACGATCGCCTCGCCTCCGGTCATTCTCGGCATTTTCTTGGCTCCCTGTAAGCTTTGGCGGAACGCTGGCATGGCCGCGTCCGTGGCACAAGCGAGGACATCGCGTCGAAGCCATGCCGATTCAGGCGAACGCGCCAGGGCATGTCGCGCAACCCCGCCAGAGGGCCGTGCGGCACAAGCCAACCGCCGCCGTTGACCACGACCGCCGCGCAAGCCTAGTGTCCCGATCGCGAGGTTCGCTTCATTCGCATGGCTATCGGACGAACTTCGCGATCGATAAGGACACTAGCAAATCCAAGCTTCTAGTGTGGCTTATGATTTCGAAGTCCGCACTGGAGTATGCCGCAAGTATGAAGCGGACTTCGAAATCGCCACACTAGGTTCGCATCGTCGCGCCGTCGTTTCGGCGAAGCAACCAAGGCTGCCCGAAGGAGCGCAAGCTCCAGGCGCTCGATCGCCCGTGGGGAGGCCCGTGGGGAGGGATGACATGTCGAGGACGGCCAGCCGCGCGCGTTGCGCCGACAGCACCTTCATCCGTCGAACCCGCGGCGTCCCCCGTCGAGCGCGCGTGACCCAGCCGATCGACCCGCAACCACTACCAATTGCCATTCCGAGCGAGCAACCATGACCCGCGCCAGAAAGACCGCCGACCAGCTACGCAGCGCCCGCTGGTTCGCGCCCGACGACCTGCGCTCGTTCGGCCATCGCAGCCGCATGAACCAGATGGGCTACGACGTCGACGAGTTCAAAGGCCGCCCCGTCATCGGCATCATCAATACGTGGTCGGATTTCGCCCAGTGCCATGCCCACTTCAAGACCCGCGTCGACGATATCAAGCGCGGCATCCTGATGGCCGGCGGATTCCCGGTCGAGCTGCCGGCGATCTCGCTGTCCGAGAGCACGGTGAAGCCGACCACCATGCTCTACCGCAACTTCCTCGCCATGGAGACCGAGGAGCTGATCCGCTCGCAGCCGGTCGACGGCGCCGTCCTGATGGGCGGCTGCGACAAGACCACGCCCGGCCTCATCCTCGGCGCCATCAGTGCCGGCGTGCCGGCGATCTTCGTGCCGGCCGGCCCGATGCTGCGCGGCAACTGGCACGGCAAGACGCTGGGCTCGGGCTCGGACGCCTGGAAATACTGGGACGAGCGCCGCGCCGGCAACATCAACGCCAAGGACTGGGGCGAGATGGAGACCGGCATCGCCCGCTCCTACGGCGTCTGCATGACCATGGGCACGGCGTCCACCATGACCGCGCTCGCCGACGTGATGGGCATGTGCCTGCCCGGCACCTCGTCGATCCCCGCCGCCGACGCCAACCACATCCGCATGTGCTCGGCCGCCGGCCGCCGCATCGTCGACATGGTGTGGGAGGACCTGACGCCCGATAAGATCCTGACCGACGCCGCCTTCCACAACACCATCAAGGTGGCGATGGCGATGGGCTGCTCGACCAACGCCGTGATCCACGTGCTCGCCATGGCGCGCCGCGCCGGACGCAACATCGGCCTCGAGGACTTCGACGCCGCCAGCCGCACGGTGCCGGTGATCGCCAACATCCGCCCCTCCGGCGACAAATACCTGATGGAGGACTTCTACTATGCCGGCGGCCTGCTCGGCCTGATGTCGCGGCTGAAGGGCATGCTCGACCTCAGCCAGATCAACGCCAGCGGCGAGACCTGGGCCGAGAGCCTGGAAGGCGCCGCCGTCTACAACGACGACGTGATCCGCACGCTCGACAACCGCGATCTACAAGGAAGGCGCGCTGGCGCTTCTGAAGGGCAACCTCGCGCCCGACGGCTGCGTCATCAAGCCGTCGGCTTGCGAGCCACGCCTCTTGAAGCACACCGGCCCGGCGCTGGTGTTCGACAGCTACGAGGAGCTGAAGACGAACATCAACCGCGAGGATCTCGACGTCACCGCCGACACACGTGCTGGTGCTGCGCAATGCCGGGCCACAGGGCGGCCCCGGCATGCCGGAATGGGGCATGCTGCCGATTCCGACCAAGCTCGTGAAGGCCGGCGTGCGCGACATGATCCGCATCTCGGACGCGCGCATGAGCGGCACCAGCTACGGCGCCTGCATCCTGCACGTGGCGCCCGAGAGCTACGTCGGCGGACCGCTCGCCCTGGTGAAAACCGGCGACAAGATCACCGTCGACGTGCCGGCGCGCTCGATCAGGCTCGAGGTTGCGGACGCCGAGCTCGAGAAACGGCGCGCCGCGCTGCCGGCGCCAAAGCCGCGCTACGAGCGTGGCTACGGCTGGATGTTCTCGCGCCACATCCGCCAGGCCAACGACGGTTGCGACTTCGACTTCCTCGAAACCCAGTTCGGCAAGCCGGTCGACGAACCGGCGATCAATTGAAAAAGCCAACAATACGACGATCACGCACAAAAATGCTGACGACGACACCGGGAGGCATCGATGAGTGGATCACTAAAGCTCTTGACGACAACGTTGCTAGCCATGGGAGCGATTTGCATGTCCGCACTGGCACCGCTCGAAGCCAAAACCTTCGTTTATGTCTCGAATGCCCAGGACGGCAATATCGACGCCTTCGCGATGGACACGGCAAAGGGCACTCTGACGCCAGTCGGCAAAGTGGACGCCGGCAAGGTTGTCATGCCGATGACGATCAGCCCGTCGAAGAAATTCCTCTATGCGGCGGTGCGCTCAGAACCGTTCAAGGTCGTCACCTACGCGATCGACCCGAAGACTGGCGCGTTGACCCAGAAGGCAACCGCTCCGCTGCCCGACAGCATGCCCTATGTGTCGACTGATGCAACCGGGCGGTTCCTGTTCACCGCATCCTACGGTGGACACAAGGTCGCCGTGAGCCCGATCGGCGCCGATGGTCTCGTGACAGCAGCAGCCATTCAAGTGCTCGAAACGGGGAAGAATGCGCATGCGATCATGGCCGACCGAACAAACAAATTCGTCTTCGCGACCAATCTCGGCAGCAACCAGATCCTGCAGTACAAGTTCGATGCCAAGACCGGCAAGCTGACACCGAACACGCCGGCAGAAGTGAAGGCCCGGACCGATCATGGCCCACGTCATTTCAGGATTACCGCCGACAACAAGTTCCTGTATGTCCTCAATGAGCTTTCGGGACATGTGGCGCAATTCTCCCTCGATAGTAAGACCGGCACGCTCAAGGAAATCGACAGCGTCGCCTCGGTGCCGGCGGACGCCGGACTTATACCGGGAGTAGCGCAGGTTCCGGTCGGCCCGGCCACCGCAGCGGCCCCGGCGGCGGGGGCCGCGCCCAAGGCCGATGACCGGCCGAAAATCTGGGCAGCCGACCTGCAACTGACGCCAAACGGCAAGTTCCTCTATTCGACCGAGCGCACCACTAGCAAGATCGCGCTGTTCACAGTCGCACCGAAAACCGGCAAGCTCACCTACGTCGCGAACTTTGCAACAGAGAAGCAACCACGAGGCATAAGCATAGATCGGACCGGCAGGTTCCTGATCGCGTCGGGTGAGAAGTCCGACAAGCTCGCGGTCTACAAGATCGACCAGGCAAAGGGCAGCCTCACCGAGGTCGGTCGTATTCCCGCCGGCAACGGCGCCAACTGGATCGAGATCGTCGACTTGCCCTGACACGCCAATCGGAGTTCCCATGTCGAAGCTCAAGCCTGCCACCCGCGACAAGCTCAGAAGCGTCAGCACCGCCACCATCTGCACGGCGCTCTACAAGCGCGGCTTCCGCAACCAGATGATCCAGGACGTGCACGCGCTCAATTCCAGCAAGCCGACCATGGTCGGCGAGGCATTCACGCTGCGCTACATCCCGGCGCGCGAGGACCTGAACCCGATCACGGTGTTCCAGGATCGCGGCCATCCGCAGCGCAAGGCGGTGGAGGAATGCCCGCCGGGCGCGGTGTTCGTGATCGACAGCCGCAAGGACGCCCGCGCCGCTTCGGCCGGCTCGATCCTCGTCACGCGCCTGATGAAGCGCGGCGTCGCCGGCATCGTCACCGACGGCGGCTTTCGCGATGCCGCCGGAGATCGCCAAGCTTTCGATCCCGTCGTACCATCACCGGCCGTCGGCGCCGACCAACCTCACCGTCCACCAGGCGCTCGACATCAACGTGCCGATCGGCTGCGGCGACGCGCCGGTGTGGCCCGGCGACGTGATCGTCGGCGACACCGACGGCTGCGTCGTGATCCCGGCCCACCTCGCCGACGAGATCGCCGACGAAGCCGTCGAGATGACCGCGTTCGAGGATTTCGTCACCGAGAAGGTGTCCGAGGGCCGCTCGATCCTCGGCCTCTATCCGCCGACCGACGAGCAGTCGAAGGTCGATTTCGCCGCCTGGCGCAAGACAAAGGGCCGCTGACGGCGACGCGGCCGCGATCGGCGAATGCACCAGGCGTCATCAATCAGGTTGCAACAGGCGCACAATGAGCGAGGCACCACACCCGAGCCTGCTGGAGCGCATGATCGCGCGGCTCACGACCCAGCGCGATCTGCTCGACAGGGCGGCAGTGATGATCGAAACGGTCGATGGGCCGGTCCTCGAGGTCGGCCTCGGCAAGGGACGCACCTTCGATCATTTGCGGCAGCTATTGCCGGGGCGCGAGATTTTCGCGTTCGACCGCTTCCTGCACGCGCCGGCCACCGCGTCGCCGCCGGCGGATCACCTGTTTCTCGGCGACTTCTCCGATACGCTGACTGAAGCGGCGGCCCGGCTCGGCCGCGTCGCGGCGCTTGCGCACGCCGATTTCGGCAGCCCTGATCGCGGCCATGACGCTGGCCAGGCGCGCATGCTCGGACCGCTGCTGCGGCAGCTCGTGCGTCCGGGCGGCATCGTCCTCGCCGATCGCCAGCTCGCCGTCGACGGCTGGGCGCTGGTGCCGATTACGCCGCCGACGGCGTGGCCCTACTTCCTCTGGCGTGTCGAATCCTGAAGTCGTTGCGGTAAAGACCGAATTGCGCAAGCTCGAGGGCCGCTCTGGCCCTCTCCTCCCGCGCGCGAAATGCGCTTTGGGGAGAGGGAAAGGTCGCCGGCGGCGACAACACAGGTGTCATCCTCGGCCTCGTGCCGAGGACCCATCGCGCAACAACAATGGTTGCAGTGGTCGGCGCACGTCGCGCCGCTTTGCCTGGAGCGCCGGCCGTTCCCTCGCGGCGCCATGGGTCCTCGGGCCAAGCCCGAGGATGACGGCGGTGGGGAGGCGGGCAGGACGACGCTCGCGGAATGGCAGCGGGTACGCACGGTTCCCCTCTCCCCCGCCAATTCGGGGGAGAGGGAAGGACCGAGTGGATCGGCAGCAGGCGGGCTCGGTTCCCCTCTCCCCCGCCCCTTCGGGGGAGAGGGCAGAGGCCGGCGTACTTGCCGGCCGAGGGTGAGGGGCGGCGGCTGGCTCGCAAGCCAACGCCCACCTCCAAGAGCCAAGTTCTTGGCGGCACTCGAGCAAATAGCCGCCCCTCTCCCTGACCCTCTCCCCCCGCGCGCGAAATGCGCTTGGGGGAGAGGGAAAGGTCGCGGCAATTCCGGCATCCTCCCCAACACCGTCACCACCGCGAAGGCGGGGCCCATCCAGGCCGAAGGTGAAATCGTCGCGCACGGATCTGGCTCAGTGCGAGGACGCAAGTCGGGAAGGACTCCGACCGGAGGCCGTCACACCGGCGACCTGTCACCGTCGCCGAGCGCGCGTTGCATCAGCACCTGGTCGAGCCAGCGGCCGTGCTTGAAGCCGACCGAGTGCACGGTGCCGCAGAAAGCGAACCCGAGGGCACGGTGCAGGCCGATCGAGCCGCGCTGGCCGCTGTCGCCGATGACGGCGACCATCTGCCGGAAGCCGCGGGCGGTGGCGATCTCGATCAGCGCCTGCAGTAATGCCCGGCCGACGCCCGAGCGATGCCGGTCGGGTGCCACGTAGATCGAGTTCTCGACGCTCCAGGCGTAGGCCGGGCGCGGCCGGTAGGCGCCGAGATAGCCGTAGCCGGCCACCTTGCCGTCGACCTCGGCCACCAGATAGGGAAACCCGGCATCGAGCACCGCCTGCATGCGGCGCGCCATCTCGGCCTCGTCCGGTGCCGTAATCTCGAAACTCGCGGTACCCTCCAGCACCGCCGGCCGGTAGATGGCGGTGATCGCCGGAATATCGGCCGCGGTCGCCGGCCGAACCTGCACATTATCCATCGCTTCTTGCTTCCAACTCCCTGTCCGGCCGCGCCCGCCCTGCCCCGCGCAAGCGGAGTGGGACGAGGCAAAGAAAAACGAGAGCCCCACCTTGCGGCAGGGCCCTCGCATTTGTCCAGGCGAGCTGGGTCAGATCAGGGTCGCATCAATCGCGGTTGCCGAACAGCTGCAGCAGCGACGTGAACATGTTGATGAAGTCGAGGTACAGGTTCAGCGCACCCATGATCGCGCCCTTGGCCATCAGCGTGGCGTCGCCCGCGATCTGGTAGTAGCCGTCCTTGATCTGCTGCGTGTCATACGCCGTCAGGCCGGCGAAGATCACCACGCCCAGGACCGAGATCGCGAACTGCAGCGCCGACGACTGGAGGAAGATGTTGACCAGCGCGGCGATGACGATGCCGATCACGCCCATGATCAGGAACGAGCCCCAGGCGGACAGATCCTTCTTCGTCGTGTAGCCGAACAGGCTAAGGCCGGCGAAGGCCGCGGCGGTGACGAAGAACACCTGCACGATCGACTGCCCGGTGAACACCAGGAAGATCGACGACAGCGATGCACCCATCACGGCTGCGAACACCCAGAAGGCAATCTGCGTCGCGCCGACGCTCATCGAGTAGACGCGGAACGACAGCAGCATCACCAGCCCGAGCGGCGCCAGCATCACCACCCACTTCAGCGGCGACATGAACATCGCGGCGCCGAACGGGGTCAGGAACATGCCGCGCTTCAGAGCGATCGCGGCGCCGCCTGCCGACTTGGCCGCGAAGGCCATATCGGTCGTTACCGCCTGAGAGAACACGAGATAGGCGACGATGCCCGTCAGTGCGATGCCAGCGGCCATGTAGTTGTAGACGCTGAGCATGTAGGACCGCAGGCCCTGATCGACGACGGCGCCGGTCTGGCGCGCTGCCGTGCCGGCCTGCGCATATCTGTTGTCGTACTGAGCCATGTTGCGTTCCCTATGATGTAGCTTGCGGGCGCACGTCTCCCGCTCACGGAAATATGTACTGCGTCTGTGTCGGATTCAAGGATGTCGACAACGATTATTTCCCCGCGCCGCGACGCAATTTAGCACTTATTGCATACTTTTTACTCGGTTTTAAGATATGGCACCGGCGGCGCCCGCAACACCGCCCAGGTGCCGAGCCCGCCGAACAGGAACACCAGGCTGAGGCTGACGCCGAGCGCCTGCAGCACCGCCGCCGCCGACAGCAGGAACGGCACGTCGATCACGGTCGACAGCGCAACCCAGGCCGCCAGCGCCCCCAACAGCACCGCGAGCACCACCGTAACCGCCGCAAGCATTGCATATTCAAGGACATGCGAGGTCAGGATGCGCCGCCTGGTCGCACCCAGCACCTTCAGCACCACCGCCTGCTGGATGCGCCGCCGCTGCGCGGTCGCAAGCGCGCCGGCCAGCACCAGCGCCCCGGCAAGCAGGGTGACGCTGCCAGCGACCCGGACCGCCGCCATGATGCGCTCGAACACGGTGTTGAACGAGTTGATGGCGTCCTTAACGCGAATAGCGGTGGTGGCCGGATGCGCCTTGCCGATCGCACGCCCGACGGCAGCTTCGACCGCGAGCGGGGCATCCTTGCCGAGCTCGATGGTCGCCAGGAGGTTGTGTGGAGCAGAACGCAGCACGTTAGGCGAGAATACCATGACAAAGTTGATGGCGAGGCTTTCCCACTTCACCTCGCGCAAGTTCGCGATCCGCGCCGTGACATTGCGGCCAAGCACGTTGACCGTGACCTGATCGCCGAGCTTCAGCGAAAGCTTCTTCGCCAGATCGGCCTCGAACGACACCAGCGGCTCGCCGGCGTAGTCAGCCGGCCACCAACTGCCGGCGACGACCTTCGAGCCGTCCGGCACGGTTTCCGCATAGGTGAGCCCGCGATCGCCATTCAGCACCCACTGCGCCTCTGGCGGCGCCTTCAGGTCCTCGACCGGCACGCCGGCGAGCTTCAAGAGCCGGCCACGCAACATCGGCGCCGCCTCGATGCGCGCGTCGGGCGCGATGGCGGTCACCGTCTGGGTGATCGCCGGCAGATCGCCCTTCGGGATGTCGAGCACGAAGTAGTTCGGGCTGGTGGCCGGCACCCGGCCGGTCAGCTCGGCGACGATCGATGCGTCGGTCAGCGCCACCGCCACCAGCAGTGACAGGCCGGTGCCGAGCGACAGGATCACCGAGCGGGTCAGGCCGCCCGGCGCGCCGAGGTTGCCGATCGCCAGCGCGAGCTCGGGCCACTTCGGCCTGCGCATGCGGGCGGCGACGTGCGTGACCAGGCTGCCGAGCCCGAGGAACACGGCGAACACCACCAGCAGCCCGAGGCAGAAATAGATCGCGATGCGCCTGCCATCGGCGCTGAAGATGGCGAATGCCGCCAGTGCGGCGGCGGCCGCCACCGTCGCCGCGACGATTGCCGGCCGCGGCCGCACCTGCTCCGGCGCCACCTCGTCGCGAAACAACACGGCGGCGGGGACCAGCTCGGCCCGGCCGAGCGGCCACAGCGTGAACACCAGCGCCACCAGCAGCCCATAGACCGCCGCCGACAGGACGCTCCACGGACTGAACGTGATCTCGGCACGGATCGGCAGGCTCGCGCCATAGTAGTGGTCGAGCAGCAGCGGCACGGCATAGCCGAGCGCAAGGCCGATCGCCACGCCGAGGGCGGCAATCGCCATCACCTGGGTGAGGAAGATCGCGAAGATGGTCCTGCCGGTCGCGCCGACGCTCTTCATCGTCGCCACCACCTTGCGGCGGCGGTCGATGTAGGTCGCGACCGCGTTGGCAACGCCGACGCCGCCGACCAGCAGGGAGGTGAGGCCGATCAAGGTCAGGAACTGGCGCAGCCGCTCGAGCGTCCGTGTCACCTGTGGCGAGGGATCGCGCCGGTCGGCGACGACGAAGCCGGCCTCGGGCAGGGCCGCCTTGCTGCGCTCGCGGAACGACTGCAGATCGCCGGCGCTCGCCTTGTCGCCGTCGGGCAATGCAACCGCGTAGCGCCAGCGCATCAGGCTGCCGGGCTGCACAAGGCCGGTCTTCTGCAGCGTCGCCAGCGACACGAACACGCGCGGGCCGAACGTCAGGCGGTCGGAGATGGTGTCCGGCTCGACCTCGATCACGGCGGTGATCGGCAGGCTCAGCGTGCCGATCGAGACCTGGTCGCCGACCTTGAGGCGAAGCTGCTCCAGCAGGATCGAATCGACGGCGGCACCCTCCCGCCCGCGCACGGCGTCGTCGAGCGAGGCGCCGCCGGCGAGCTTGATCGCGCCGACCAGCGGATAGGCGGCGTCGATGCCTTTCAGCTCGGCCAGCGCCTGCTCGGCGCCATCGACGGTTCGCATCATGACGCGCATGGTCGCGGTCTCGCTGACGCGGCCCTGGGCGTCGAGCCATTTGCGCTCGTCGGCATCGGCGCGCTTGTGGCTGCGGGCGAACGTCACGTCGCCGCCGAGAATGTTGCGGCCCTGGGCCTCGAAGCCGGCCTTCAGCGCGTCACCGAGCGCGCCGACGCCGGTTATCACCATCACGCCCAGCGCCACGCAGGCGACGAACACGTAGAACCCGCGCAATCCGGCACGCATCTCGCGCAGCGCCAGGCGGACCGGCAGCGGCAGGTGGGCATGCCAGCCTTCATGTGCTGCCGGCGCGGCGACCTCTATCGTGCTCATGCCGATGCCAGCTCCGGCCGCCACGCAGCGCCGGCGGCGTCGATGCGGCCATCGGCCATGTGCACGGTGCGCTGGCACAATTCCGCCAGCGCCGCATCGTGAGTGATCAATACGAGCGTCGCCCCGTGTCGCTTCTGCATTCCGAACAGCAGCTCGATGACGGCGGCGCCGGTGGTGCCGTCGAGGTTGCCGGTCGGCTCGTCGGCGAGCAGCAGCTTAGGCTCTGCGCTGAGCGCGCGGGCGAGCGCCACGCGTTGCTGCTCGCCGCCGGAAAGCTGTGCCGGGAAATGCTGCTTGCGGTGGCCGAGCCCGACCTCGCCGAGCAGCCGGGCGGCGACATCGAAGGCATCGCGGCGGCCGGCGAACTCGAGCGGCAGTGCGACATTCTCCAGCGCCGTCATGGTCGGCACCAGGTGGAATGCCTGGAACACGATGCCGATGTCCGCTCCTCGCGCCAGCGCCAGCCGGTCCTCGCTCATCGCGGTGAAATCGTGTCCGGCGATCGCGACGCTGCCGCGGGTCGCGCGCTCGAGCCCGGCCATCACCATCATCAGCGATGTCTTGCCAGACCCCGACGGACCAACGATTGCCACCGACTGGCCGGCAGGGATGTCGAGGCTGACGTCGCGCAGGATCTCGACCGGGCCGGCCCGGCTCGGCAGCGTCAACTCGACGTGTTGCAGCGACACGATCGGCTTGTTGGCGGCCAATGGCGGCTCCAATTGCTGATGAGGGCTTGCCTCGGTGAGGTCTCGTTTCTACGTCACGATTCGACGATGCATGACCGATAGGGCAACAACATGGGCTTATTTCACAACCGCGCAAGTGCGGCCGATCGGCATCGCGGATGGCGGCGGCGCCACGCGCTGGCCCTTGGCGCGATGCTCATCGCGATCACATTCGGTGGAGCGCTCATGGCGACCGCGTTGGCCCAAAATCCGCCCCGCAACGCCGCCCCGATCCGCATCGTCGCTTTCGGCGACAGCCTCACCGCCGGCTATAACCTCAGTCCGGCGGACGCATTCCCGGCGCAGCTCGAACGAGCGCTCGCGGCCAAGGGGGCGCGCGTCGAGGTGATCAATGCCGGGGTTTCGGGCGACACCACGTCGGCCGCGCTCGAGCGCTTCGACTGGGCGGTTCCGGATGGCACCGATGCGGCGATCGTCGAGCTCGGCGCCAACGACGGCCTGCGCGGCCAGCCGCCCGAGCAGGCGCGGCGCAACCTCGAGACGATCGTCTCTCGCCTGCGGGCCAAGGGCATCGAGGTCCTGATCGCCGGCATGCAGGCGCCGCGCAACTGGGGGGAAGCCTATGCCCGCGCCTTCGACCCGATGTTCGCCGACCTCGCCACGGCGCACGGCGCGCTGCTCTACCCGTTCTTCCTCGACGGCGTCGCGATGAAGCCGGATCTGAGCCTGCCCGACGGGCTGCATCCCAATGCCAGGGGCGTCGCGGTGATCGTCGAGCGCATCCTGCCGACGGTCGAGGAGCTGATCGCGCGCGCCAAGGTCCGTCGGCTGGCTAACGGCAAGACCTGATCGTGGCGGCCGCGCCGCTTCCTCGGCAGCCGCATCCGATGTAAGTGTGGCCGATCATGCCCCGCCTGTTTGCCGCCGTCCCGATCCCCGAGACCGTCGCGCTGACACTCGACCGCGTGCGCCAGCCGACGCCCGGCGCGTTCTGGATCCCGCCGGGCGACATGCACCTGACGCTCCGTTTCATCGGCGACGTCACCAATGCGCAGGCTCGCGACTTCACCGAGGAGCTGGCGCGGATCGAGCTTGCCGCTTTCACCTTGCGGCTCAAGGGCCTCGGCACGTTCGGTGGCGACGATCCGCGGGTGCTGTGGGCGGGCGTCGAGCCGTGCGAGCCGCTCGACGCACTCGCCCGCGCCGCCGACCGCGCCGCCCGCAAGACCGGCCTGCCGCCGGACACCCGCACCTGGAAGCCGCACGTCACGCTGGCGCGGCTGCGCCATACCCCGGTCGATGCGGTGGTGCGGATTCTTTCGCGCAAGGCGACGTTCAACACCGAGCCGTTCTTCGTGCCGAAGTTCGCGCTGATGTCGGCGAAGCCCGGCGCCGGCGGCGGTCCCTACGTGATCGAGGAGGAGTTCACCTTGCACGGCGGCCAATACGCCGACTTCACCGACGATGGCTACTGAGCCGGGCGAGTTGACCACGCTGCTTCCTCAAAACGACAATGATCCGATGTGTGATTGTTGCAGAGACTCCAGAGCAAGCGGCCGCCTCTCTCGGCCGGCGGGGCCGCCAGCCTCAGCCCTCTCCCCCGAAGCGGCGAGGAAGAGGGAGAACCATGCCCGCCTGCTGCCGTTCCACTTGAACCTGAAAGGTCCCACTGCTCACTTCCCACTGCCTACGTCTCAGTTGACGTCCCGGCACGTCAACGTGGCTCTGGGCCACTTGAGTGAAAGAATGCGGGAGACCGCCGTGGACCACGGCCGCCCCACTCCCCTCTCGCTCGAGGGGAAAACGTGAAAAGCACCACCTAAGGGAAACGCGATGGGACCGAATGGCCAACCTCCTGAGAGTTCACGCTAACCCAACCTACGGCTGCGGTATTGGCAGGTGCATGGGCAAGCGCCCGCGTCGGCAGTGCGATGTTTGCGGCTGCATTCGTCGGGTGGATGCTTTATGGCCGGCGACGTTGCCGAATGTCCAAGGCTCGACCTTGTTCAACATCGCCAGCATCACAGCTTCCGGACTATTCTGGTTTGTCTTTCTCTGCGTATTCAGCTTCTTGCTCTCTGTGCCACTCATTGCCTTTTTTGGCTGCTCCGCTCACTACTTGACCCGCGAAACGACTGCGAACAATGCGGCGACTTTTGCGATCGGGGGGTATGCGGTCGGTGTGTCGCTCTGGCTCGCACTGTTGTGGCATCCAGCAGCCGGAGTGATTTTCAAGGATTGGTGGTCGGCGTTTGTCATCGCCGGCCCGGCGGGTGCTGCCGGTGGCCGTGTGTTCTGCCGCCGCATGCGACACCTTGGTTGAAATTGCCCTTCCCCGCGATCTGTGTTTGAATCTCAGCCAGTTACCGCAATCCGCGTCTGAACGGTCGCTCCGCCCCACAACCGTCATCCCCGCGAGGGCGGGGACCCAGGCAACGGGTGGAGTTTTGGGTGGTAGAGTTGAGGTCGACGGTTGTAATGACCGCCGGCACCAAGTGAACAGAGGCTTGGATGGGTTCCCGCCGTCGCGCCCCGCGCGCATTCGCACGAACGCGGGGGTGACGCCACTGGGTGGGATACTGAGACGCACGAACCGAAGCACAGGCAGGCCAGCAAGTTGGCGAGTTGAGACGACCATGACCCAGATCCCTGATTTCACGACCATTCCTTACGCCCCGGCCGCGCCGGTCGGAGTCGCGCCGGCTGGCGAGCCGTGGCTGACGCCAGAGGGGATCTCGGTCAAGCAGTCGTATTCCGCAGCCGACATCGCCGGCCTCGACTTCCTCGATACCTGGCCAGGGATCGCGCCGTTCCTGCGCGGACCATACCCGACCATGTACGTCACCCAGCCGTGGACCATCCGCCAGTACGCCGGCTTCTCCACCGCCGAGGATTCGAACGCCTTCTACCGCCGCAACATCGCCGCCGGGCAGAAGGGGCTCTCGGTCGCCTTCGACCTCGCCACCCACCGCGGCTACGACTCGGACCATCCACGCGTGCGCGGCGACGTCGGCATGGCGGGCGTCGCAATCGATTCGATCCTCGACATGCGCACGCTGTTCGACGGCATCGACCTGTCGCAGATGTCGGTGTCGATGACCATGAACGGCGCGGTGCTGCCCGTTCTGGCGCTGTTCATCGTCGCGGGCGAGGAGCAGGGCGTGCCGGCGGCCAAGCTGTCGGGCACGATCCAGAACGATATCCTCAAAGAGTTCATGGTGCGGAACACCTACATCTATCCGCCCGCGCCCTCGATGCGGATCATCTCCGACATCTTCGCCTTCACCTCGGCCAACATGCCGAAGTTCAACTCGATCTCGATCTCCGGCTACCACATGCAGGAAGCCGGCGCGACCGCCGACCTGGAGCTCGCCTATACGCTGGCCGACGGCGTCGAATACGCCCGCGCCGGCGTCGCCGCCGGACTCGGCATCGACAAGTTCGCCCCCCGCCTATCGTTCTTCTGGGCGATCGGCATGAACTTCTTCATGGAAGTGGCCAAGATGCGGGCGGCGCGTCTCCTGTGGGCGAACCTGATCAGGCGCGAGTTCGACCCCAGGGACGAGCGCTCGCTCTCGCTTCGCACCCACTGCCAGACCTCGGGCTGGAGCCTCGCTGCGCAGGACGTATTCAACAACGTGCCGCGGACCTGCATCGAGGCGATGGCGGCGACCCAGGGCCATACCCAGTCCCTGCACACCAACGCGCTCGACGAGGCGATCGCGCTGCCGACCGATTTCTCGGCCCGCATCGCCCGCAACACCCAGCTGTTCCTGCAGCAGGAGAGCGGCACCACCCGCGTGGTCGATCCGTGGGGCGGCAGCTTCTACGTCGAGCGACTGACCGCCGACCTGGCGGCGAAAGCCTGGGCGCACATTGCGGAAGTCGAAAACCTCGGCGGCATGACCAAGGCGATCGCCGCCGGCGTGCCGAAGATGCGCATCGAGGAGGCCGCCGCGCGCACCCAGGCCCGCATCGACAGCGGCCGGCAGACGATCGTCGGCGTCAACAAGTTCAAGCCGACCGACGAAGCGCAGATCGAGATCCTTAGGGTCGACAACAAGTCGGTCCGCGAGCAGCAGATCGCCAAGCTCACCCGGCTGAAGAGCGAGCGCGATCCGGCCGCCGTCAAGGCGGCATTGGCGGCGCTGAGCGACGGCGCGCGCGGCAACGGCAATCTGCTCGACCTCGCCGTCAAATGCGCCCGCGCCAAGGCTACCGTCGGCGAGATCTCGGATGCCATGGAGGCCGTGTTCGGCCGCCACCAGGCCGACATCCGCGCCGTCTCCGGGGTCTATCGGGCGGAAGCCATGTCAGCGAAAGGAGGCAAGGTGAACCCCGACGTCGCCCGCGTGACCGCGATGGTCGCCGCGTTCGAGCAGAACGACGGCCGCCGCCCGCGCATCCTCGTCGCCAAGATGGGCCAAGACGGCCATGACCGGGGGCAGAAGGTGATCGCCACCGCCTTCGCCGACCTCGGCTTCGACGTCGACATCGGGCCGCTGTTCGCGACGCCGGAGGAAGCGGCGCGGCAGGCGGTCGAGAACGACGTGCACATCATCGGCGTGTCGTCGCTGGCGGCCGGCCACCTGACGCTGGTGCCGGAGCTCAAGGCGGCGCTGGAGAAAGAGGGCCGCGGCGACATCATGATCGTGGTCGGCGGGGTCATTCCACCGACCGACTATCCGGCCGTTTTCGCCGCCGGCGCAAAGGCCGTGTTCGGTCCCGGCACCAACATTCCGCAGGCGGCCGCCGACCTCATCGACAAGCTCAACGCGCAGCTTGGCTACGCGGCACGCTCTGCCGCCGAGTAACGGCCCCGGCGGGAGTGCGTCACCAGCGGTGCTTGAACCAGGCATCTGCGCCGGGCTCGGCATTTATGATGCGCACATTGCGGAAGTCCGATACCGGCTCCGCGACCTGGTGCTTGGCGACTTCCGGCGCCGGCGCGGACGATGCCTCGCGCGCGCCGGCGCCGTGGCGGCCGGGACATGCCCGAAATAGCCGGCGACACATGGATCCTGCAGCTTCATGGTCTCGAGCTCGCCGGGCTTCACGTAGACCACCCGGCCCCGCTCGCAGATGTAGGCCTCGTCGGCACGCGCCGCCTCGACCCATGCGCCGGCCGCCAGGGCGACTGCCGCGATGATGCAGCCTTTGACGATCGACATGGCGCAGCTCTCCCGCGGCCCGAGGCTTCGACGGGCGTCAGATTATGGGACAGCCGGTTACCAATCTCTTACCGCCCGCTCACGGCGTCGCCGGATAACGCCAGTAGATGCCGCGGTCGATGAGCACGCGCTGCAGCGGCGGCACACGGGCTTCGGGCGGCCGCTTGCCGGTCAGGATTATGGCGCTGATGTCGTCCAGCAGCGCGATCTTCTCGGCGTACCCGGAATGATGGAGCGCAAAGATGTCGGTGCTGGTATCGGTCACGTCGATGGTATCGATGCCGGGCAGCAGCAACGGGCCGGTTGGCGGCACGTCGCCAGCCCGGGCGATGCTTCCGGCGAGCCGCTTCGACAGCTCCAGCGCCCAGTCGTTCGAGGCGACGTAGAGCGTCATCCCCTTGGCAATCCCCTTGATCTCGCCGGCGAGATACTCGAACCGGTCGCGGTCGACGTCCGGCGCGGCCAGGATCAACTGCGAGATCTCGACGCCGGGCGGCGCCGCATTCTTCATGTCGCGCAGCACCGGCAGCAGCAGCTGATTGCCCATGCTGTGGGCGATGATGCTGACCGTCTTGGCGCCGCTCTCCCGGGTGACGAGGTTCAGGAACTCCTTGAGATAGGGCTCGGCCTGCTCGGCGCTGCCGCGGTCGTAGCCGTAGTCCTGCAGCCCGAGCTGGCCCTTGGAGGGCCAGCTGTAGACGAACGGCGCACCGTCGAACTTGAGGTCATAGGCCATCTGCGCGGCCCGGTAGACGGCATAGTCGAACGTGGTGTTGAAGCCATGAATGAACACCACCGCGTGGTCCTTGAACCGGCTCGACGCGGCAAGCCGCTCGCGGATCAGGCGCAGGTATTCCTCCTTCGAAAGCGCCTTCACCTCCTGCATGGTGAAATGCTTCTTTGGGTCCTCCGCTTCCTGATAGATGATGATGTTCGTCAGCGGGATGCGGTAGGCCCAGGGCCGCTCGATGTTCGGCACCTCGTGCACCTTCGGCACCGTCACCATGGCGCGGCCAAGCTCGAGCCGCTTCGCACGCTCGGATTCGTAGATTACCCGCTTGTCGGTCTGCTTGGCATTGCGATCGGTGCCGTAGAACACCGGCACGACGTCATAATCGGTCGGCGGCGGCGGCGCGGCAGTCCCGTTTGCCGATGGCAGGCCGCGCGGCACGCTGGCTTCGGGCTTCGGCGGCGGCGCCGGCTGGTCCTGCTGCTGGGCCATCTTCTCGGTTTCGGGCGGGCTCATCTTCTTGACCGCGCGCGTATCGGCCGGAGGCGCCGATGACGGCGCGGCGGGCGCGGCCTCGGGTGCACGTGTCGGCGGCGGAGGCGGTGGCGAGGCAGTGGTCGGGGCCGGTGCCTCGGCCCTGCGCTGCATGGTGGGCGTGCCGGCGCCGAAGAAGATCCCGAGCACGATCGGGGCAATGGCGACCAGCGCCAGTGACAGCCGCGACAAGATCTTCGCGGCCGGCGGCAGATCGCGGGTAGAACGCCAGGCGAACAGATAGAGCAGCAGTCCGACCACCGCGATCGTGGCGTTGAATGCAGTTGGCGACAACTCGGCCATGGCGCATCTCCCCGTAGCGTCTGGGTCTGCGCTTCCCTGCCGGCAAGGCATCGTCGGCAGGCAAGCGCGCCGCACTCTAGGAAAGGGAAGGTGACGCGGCAACGACAGAAAAGCGGGCATATTCCGGCGCCGCTTGAACCGGCTGTGATTCCTGCCCATGCTCGGCGCCATGACGAAATCGGCACCCTCCCTCGACGACTATGTCAAAGGCGTGCGCGCCGGCGATCGCGCCGTGCTCGGGCGCGCGATCACGCTGGTCGAGAGCACCAAGCCCGCCCATCGCGCACTGGCCCGCGATCTGCTGCAGGCACTGATGCCGTATACCGGGCAGGCGCTGCGCATCGGCATCACAGGCGTTCCGGGGGTCGGCAAGTCGACCGCCATCGATCAGCTCGGCGTCAACCTGATTGCCGCCGGCCGGCGCGTCGCGGTGCTGGCGGTCGACCCGACCTCGAAGCGCTCGGGCGGCTCGATCCTCGGCGACAAGACGCGAATGACGCGTCTGAGCGCCGACGAGCATGCCTTCATTCGCCCGTCGCCGACATCCGGCACGCTCGGCGGCGTCACCGCCAAGACCCGCGAGACGATGGCCCTGGTCGAGGCCGCCGGTTTCGACACGGTGATCGTCGAGACGGTGGGTGTCGGCCAGTCCGAGGTCACGGTCGCCGACATGGTCGACTTCTTCCTGGTGCTGCTGCTGGCCGGCGGCGGCGACGACCTGCAGGGGATCAAGAAGGGCGTGATCGAGCTCGCCGACATGATCGCGATCAACAAGGCGGACGGCGACAACGTCGCCCGCGCGACCAAATCGGCGGCCGACTACCAGGGCGCGCTCAACATCCTGACGCCACGCTCGAACCAGTGGCAGCCGCCGGTGATCACCATCTCGGGCGCACAGAACATCGGCCTCGACCTGTTGTGGGCGCACATCGAGCGCCACCACTCGCTGATGCGCAAGTCCGGCGACTTCGAGGCGCGCCGCAGCGCCCAGGCGGTCGCCTGGATGCACGACCTGATCGCCGAACGGCTGCTCGGCGCCGCCCGCAGCAATCCGAGCGTCATCGCGGCCTGGCCCGCAGTCGAGGCGCGGGTCAGGGCCGGCGAATTACTGCCGACGCGTGCCGCCGATGAAATCCTGGCGCTGATCGGATTCGCCAATGCCGATCGATAGCAGGTCTCCCGCCTTCTCACAGGTCGCGGTCGGCACGGAGGGGAATGACGACAGAGCAGGAGCGGCGCGCCGAGCATAGCGCCACTATGGTCAAGCGACGCGACGCACTCTGTCGTATTTTCACCCCGCCCTGCGGGTCGCGGCGGCGGGCGGCCCGCGGCGTCGGGCGGCTCAACCGTATGCGACGGCTACGCTTTTCGCCGCCCTCTGGCGGACCCGCTGCGCCGGTCGCGATGACGATCCGCGAGCCTGTAGAGGGCGGGCTAGCATGTCGAAGCCTGGCCGACCTCGATCTCGGCGAGCTGCTGGCGCTCAACAATCGCCACCGCACCGAGCTGTCCGAGCTCGATCACGAAGAGTTCGCGCGGCTCGCGGCGGCGGCATTCCGTGCACGGGGAACGCGCGCACCGGCGAGCTTCCTGCTCGCCTTCGACCAGGATGCGCCGTATGCGAGCCCGAATTTCCTGTGGTTCAAGGCGCGCCTGCCCCGCTTCGTCTACGTCGATCGCGTCGTGGTCGCGGCGGACGGCCGCCGGCTCGGATTGGCGCGCAGGCTTTATGCGGACTTGTTCGACAACGCGCGAGCGGCCGGCCACACGATCATCGCCGCCGAGGTCAACAGCAATCCCCCGAACCCATCGTCGGACGCCTTTCACGCGAGGCTCGGCTTCGAAGAGATCGGCCGCGCCCACCTCGACGATCGCGGCAAGACCGTGCGCTATCTGGTTCGCGGCCTGTGAGCCTCGAGCCTCATTCGCCGCCGCTGCGCCAGCTACGCCAGACATCGAGGTAGGCGACGGCTTCCGGCGTGCCGAGCCCCTCGAGGCCGGCCATCACCCCTTGCTGGTCGGCCGGTTGCTTGTGCTGGCCGAACTTCCACTGCGCCTCGATGCTAGCGATGTCGAGCTCGATGCCGACGATCGCCCGCAGCATTGCCTCGCGCCGCACCGGCGTCATCTTGGCGCTGGTCCAGGGCTGCTTCGGCAGCAGCTGCTCCTCGAACCGGGCGCTGAGACGATCGACGAGCGCGAGAGTGTCGGACGGCTCGACCAGCCTCGCCCGGCCGCTCAGGTGCACGCTGATGTAGTTCCACGTCGGCACCTGGTCGGCGCTGACGTACCAATCGGGCGAGATGTAGGAATCGGGGCCGATGACGGTCAGCAGCACGTCCGGGTGACGGGTGATGATCTCGTGCAGCGGATTGGCGCGGGCAACGTGGAGCTCGGCCCGCGCCGCGCCGTCGTCGACGTGCAGCAGGAACGGCAGATGCGAGGCAACGGGCCGGCCGCCGTCGACGGCGACCAGCGTGCCGAAGCCGCGCCTGGCGGCGAACCGGAGAGCAATCGCGTCTTCCGTCTTGAAGGCAGGCGGTACGTACATCGCGGCACCTTGTTTGCCGGTCCCAAACCAGCGGCACATGGCATATGATGCTGCGTGATTATTGCAGGAGCCGCGCAGATGCAACGACCCCTTTCCGGCCCGCCGCCCAGGCTCAAGGCACCTGCCGGCACGTGCGACACGCACATGCACTTCTATGGCGCGGCCTATCCCCGCCATCCCGACGGACCACCGCCGCCGCCCGATGCCACGGTCGCCGAATACCGCCAGCTGATGGGCTGGCTCGGAATCGACCGGGTGGTGGTGGTGCAGCCCAACGCCTACGGCGATGACAACCGCTGCACGATCGATGCGGTGGCTGAGCTCGGCCTCGACAAGGCCCGCGCCATCGTCGTGGTCAAGCCGACGATCGCCGACGCGGAGATCGAGCGCCTGCATCGGGCGGGAGCGCGCGGGGTCAGGATCATGTGCCTGCCCGGCGGCCATTCGAAATGGGACGTGATGGATGCGACGCTCGCCCGGGTACAACGGCTCGGCTGGCACCCGATCGTGCAGTTCGACGGCCGTGAGTTCGAGCAGCACGAGGCGCAATTGAAGCGGATCAAGGGCGACTTCGTCATCGACCATACCGGCAAGTTCCTGGAGCCGGTCGAGATCGACAGCGCGCCGATGAAGTCGTTGCTTCGCCTGCTCGACCGCGGCAACTGCTACGTCAAGCTGTCGGCGCCTTACGAGACATCAAGGACCGGGGCGCCGGACTATGCCGACGTCGGCCGGATCGCCAGGGCGCTGGCAACAGCCGCGCCCGAGCGGATGCTGTGGGCCTCGAACTGGCCGCATCCGGGCGTTCCGGGCGACAAGTATCCGAACGATGCCGGGCTGCTCGATCGGCTGCTCGATCTGTTGCCGGAGGAGAAGCACCGGCATCTGACGCTGGTCGAGAACCCGGCGCGGCTCTACGGCTTCTGATTGCGGCCGGCACGACGCCATCGGGCGGGGCTCGGGCTCACTCGCGGCCGGCGCGGGACGCGGCTATCACCGCCTCGATCTCGTAGACCTTGACGCTGCCGCCGTCGCCGCCGGCAGCGATGCGCTTGCCGTTGGCGGCGAAGGCAACCGTCTTCAGCGCGACCGGCTGATCGTTCGCGGGGCCGAGCACGCGCAGCGACCGCCCCCTGCGGGCGTCCCAGAGCCGAAGCTTGCCGTCGTCGCCAACCGAGGCCAGGATCTCGCCCGACGGCGCGAAGGCAAGCGCATTGACCCGTCCGCCATGGCCATTGAGGGAGGCCACGTGCCGGTTCGACGCCGTCGACCAGACGCGAATGGCCCCATCGAGGCCGGCCGACGCGACGAGCCTGCCGTCGGCGGAGAAATCGACCGCGGTGATGAAGTCCTTGTGACCGCGGTAGGTCCGCATCAGCGCGCCCGTCTCGGCATTCCACAACTTGAGGTAGCGATCGGCACCACCGGAGGCGAGATAGGGCCCGCGCGGCGAGAATGCCACCGCCTGGGCCGCGCTCTCGTGGCCTTCGAGCAGGTGCGACGGCTCCGACGGCGCCGACACATCCCACATCGCGACCGTCCAGTCATGACTGGCCGTGGCGACCCGGTCCGGCGAGCCGGCGAATGCCACCGCCCAGATGTCGGCCGTGTTCCGCTGAAATGCGGCAAGCTGCTTGCCGGAGTCGACGTCCCACAGGCCAACGCTGCCGTCGGCGTGACCGGTTACCGCGCGGCGCGCGAGCACGGCCAGCGCCGTGATGCGGCCGCTCCGACGTCGAAATGGTCCTCTGCAACGCCCCCGACGACGGGTTCCACACCTTGAGCGTGCCGTCCGCGCCGGCGGTCACGAGCTGCTCGCCGGCGAAACCGGCGCCGACCGTGCCGCCGGGATGTCCCTTGATCTCGACCGTGCTCAGCACCTCGGCAACCGGTGCCGGACTGGTCGATGAAGTAGTCAGCGCCCGGCGCGTCTCGACCGGCGCGGAGCGCTCGCGCAGCCCGACGGCCGCGCTCGCAATTCCGGCGCCGACCAGGACCAGGACGGCTGCCCTGCGGCCGAAGCTGCCGCGCGCTGATTTCACCCGGCGCGGACGCGGCAGCGGCGCCTGCGCCTCGGGCTTGGCCGGCGGCGGCGGCGCCGGTGGCGGCGCTGACTTGCGAACCGCCTTCGGTTTCCTGGCGGGCTTGGCCGCGGCCGGCGCCACATCCGGAATATCGAGCTTCACCGACGGTGGCGGCGGCGGCGCCTTGAGCGGAGAGTTGCCCGAATCCTGTGGCTGCAGCTTCTTCTTCAGCCCCTCGAAGAAGTCGAGGATGCCGCCCTTCGCCCCCGGCACATCCGGTGGCGGCGGCGCTGCGCCCTCCGGCGCGAGGATGACCGTCTTGGCGGCTGCCGCCTTCGGCTCGGGCTCGTCTGCGAGCCAGCCCTTCTTGGCCGGCCTCGGCTCGGGCGCGAGCAGGTCGCCACGCCACGCCGCGACCGACTTCGGCCGGCGGTCGATCTCGAGATCGAGCGCCCGATCGATCGCCGCCAGGAAGCGGGGACGATACGACGCCAACGCGGCGTCCTTTGCCTTCACGTAGTCGTCCTTGACCACGCGCGACGGACTGTCCGGCGGACGCTTGCCGGTAACCGCGTGGTAGAGCGTGGCACCGAGCGCGTAGATGTCGGTCCACGGACCCTGCCGGGCGCCGGTCTCGGCATACTGCTCATAGGGGCTGTAGCCGGGCTTCACCAGCGCGCTCACCGTGCGCGAATGCCGCGCGATGTCGCCCCGCGCCGAGCCGAAATCGATCAGCACCGGCGAGCCGTCCTTGCGCACCATGATATTGTCGGGTGCGATATCGCGATGCAGGAACTCGGCGTTGTGGATCATCTCGAGCGCGTCGAGCAGCGGCGCGACGATCTTGTCGATCTCAGCCTGGCGAGGCGCGCGTCCAAGGCCTTTGAGCCAGCCCTTGAGGCTGGCGCCCTCCTCGAACTGGAGCACCATGTAGCCGGTGTTGTTGGCGCGAAAGTAGCGGTAGACGCGGCAGATGTTGCGGTGATCGAAGCGGGCGAGGGTCTGCGCTTCCTCGATGAACCGGTCGAGGCCCCATTTGTAGTCGCCGGCGCAATCGCTCGAGCGCGGCACCGCGCCCTGGTCGGCGCCACGGGCGGCGAAGTCCGAGGGGAAGTACTCCTTGATCGTCACCGAGCGGGCGAGCGCAATCTCGTCGGCAAGATAGGTGATGCCGAAGCCGCCGACGCCCAGCACGCGCTCGATGCGAAAATCGCCGACGAGCTCCGTGCCCGGCGTCAATGCCATGACATTCGTCATGACGGCCACCGCTGCGCCCGGCCGGCCGCACGACCTGCGCTCGATCTGCCGATATCTGGTTGCGGCCCCACGCGTGCTCCCGGCGAGCATTGCTGCCAATACTGGACGCATCACACGACAAATATGGCCAAAAATTGTGGCGTCGTGGTCAAATTGCCGGCCAGCGGGCGATCCAGCCGATTTCGACGCGGCGGCAGTGATATTTCAGTGCCTGGCGGCAGGCTTGCCGTTGTCGAAACCCTGGCGGCGGTGGCGCTGCCCCAGCCGGCCAACGGCGTGGCGATCGCCGCATCGACCCTTGCTTGCATTCTCGCTATGTACTGTTGTGCATTGTCGACCGCCAGCAACCCACTATACACCGCCGCCGGCGCCGTGCACCCGCTGCATTTCCGCCCGCCAACGCCCAACAGCGCATCGGTAGTCCCGCCCTGATGTCCTTCCTCGTCCTCGATCGACTGACCAAGAAGTTCACCGAGCACACCGCTGTCGATAGCCTGTCCCTCGCCGTCGCCCAGGGCGAGTTCGTCTCGCTGCTCGGCCCCTCGGGCTGCGGCAAGACGACGACGCTGCAGATGATCGCCGGCTTCGTGCCGCCGACTTCGGGCGCCATTCGCCTCGAGGGGCGTGATCTCGTCGCCGTGCATCCGAGCCGGCGCGGGCTCGGCATCGTATTCCAGAGCTATGCCCTGTTCCCGCACATGACGGTCGCCGACAATGTCGCCTTCGGGCTCGACATGCAGGGCATTGCCCGCTCGGAGCGGGAAAAGCGCGTTGTCGACGCCTTGCACCTCGTCGGCCTCGACGGGTTTGCGGCGCGCTATCCCCGCCGGATGTCGGGCGGCCAGCAGCAGCGCGTCGCGCTCGCCCGCGCGCTCGTGATCAGGCCGCGCATCCTGCTGCTCGACGAGCCGCTGTCGAACCTCGACGCCAAGCTGCGCGAGGAAATGCAGATCGAGTTGCGGATGATCCAGCGCGCGAGCGGCACCACGACGATCCTCGTCACCCACGACCAGGGCGAGGCGATGGCGCTGTCCGACCGGATCGTGGTGATGAACAAGGGCCGGGTCGAGCAGATCGCGAGGCCGCACGAGGCCTATGAGCAGCCGGCGACACCATTCGTCGCGGGCTTCCTCGGCAAGACCAACGTGCTTGCCGGACGCGGCGATGCCGACGGCGTCACGATCGGTGGCGGCTCCTGGCGAGTAGCCGGCCCGCCGCAAGGGCCGGTCCAGGCGACGATCCGGCCGGAGCGCATCGGCTTCGACGCCGAGCGGCCCGACAGCCTGGCCGGCGTGGTCAAGGCGCGGATCTTCCAGGGCAACCACTGGCTCTACCAGATCGACACCGCCGTCGGCCCGGTGACGGTGATCCGCCAGAACAACGGCACCGCCGATCACGGCGAAGGCGCGGCGGTCAACCTCACCTGGGCGGCCCAGGACATGAAGCTGCGGCCGGCCGACGGCGCGGGAGTGGCGTCCCAATGAGCCGCGATGCCGGAGCCGACCCCAGAACCGGATTGCTGTTGATCGCACCGGCGGCACTGCTGTTCGTCGGCATCGTGCTGGTGCCGCTCGTGATGACCGCGATCCTGTCGCTCAACGAGTGGGGGCAGTATACCGGCATCGTCAACGTGATCACACTGAAGAACTGGCACGAGGTGATCACCGACAGCTACTACCTGGAGGTCTTCCTCCGCACGCTGCGGATCGCGATCGCCGTGACCTTGATCGCCGCGCTGCTCGGCGCGCCGGAGGCCTACATCCTGCATCGCATGCGGGCGCCCTGGAAGGGCCTGTTCCTGCTGGTGATCCTCGGCCCGCTGCTGATCTCGGTGGTGGCGCGAACGCTGGGCTGGGCGTTGCTGCTCGGCGGCAACAGCGGGGTGATCAACCGGGCGCTGATCCAGCTCGGCGTCATTTCGCAGCCGATTCCGTTCATGTTCACCGAAACCGGAGTGATCGTGGCGCTGGCCCATGTGCTGCTGCCGTTCATGGTCCTGTCGGTGTGGGCGTCGCTGCAGAAGCTCGACCCCCAGGTCGAGAACGCGGCGACCTCGCTCGGCGCCCGGCAACCGACGATCCTCGCCCGTATCATCCTGCCGCAGGTCGTGCCCGGCCTGCTGTCCGGCGCCATCATCGTGTTCGCGCTCGCCGCCAGCGCATTCGCGTCGCCGGCGATCATCGGCGGACGACGGCTCAAGGTCGCCTCGACGCTGGCATACGACGAGTTCCTCAACACGCTCAACTGGCCATTGGGAGCGGTCGTCGCGGTCCTGTTGCTGGTCGGGCTGATGGCGATCGTCGGCGGCGCCAACGCCATCGTCGAGCGGCGCTACGCGGAGGCGTTCCGATGAGCCGCAACGGCCCGCTGGCGCTCGCCTTCCACACCCTGTTCGTGACGTTCATGCTGGCGCCGATCGTGATCGTCTGCGTCGTCGCCTTCACGCCCGAGGGCTACCTGTCGTTCCCCACCAATGGCCTGTCGTTGCGCTGGTTCCGGGCCATCGCCGACTACCCGGAATTCCTGCGCGCGTTCAAATCGAGCCTCATCCTGGGCACCATTTCGGCGCTGCTCGCGATCGCGCTCGCGGTGCCGGCGGCGCTGAGCCTTGCCCGCCATCGCTTTCCCGGCCACGCGGCGATCACCGCCCTGCTGATGTCGCCGCTGATGATCCCGCACGTGGTGCTCGGCATCGCGTTCCTGCGGTTCTTCACCCTGATCGGCATCGGCGGCACGTTCGCCGGCCTCGTCCTGTCGCACCTGGTGATCGTGCTTCCCTTCGCGCTGAGGCTGACGCTGGCCTCGGCGACCGGCATGGACGGCCGCGTCGAGCAGGCCGCGATCTCGCTTGGCGCGTCGGGATGGACCGTGTTCCGCCGCATCACGCTGCCGCTCGTCCTGCCCGGCGTGCTGAGCGGCGCGGCGCTGGCCTTCATCCAGTCGTTCGACGAGGTGACGATGACCGTGTTCATCGCCGCTCCGGGAACCGAGACGCTTCCCGTCCGCATGTTTCTCTACATCCAGGACAACATAGACCCGCTCGTTACGTCGGTGTCGGCAGCAGTGATCGCGGTTACAATCATCTTCCTGATCGTGGTCGACCGCGCCTTCGGCCTCGAGCGGCTGCTCTCGGGGCACACGCGGGAAGAGTGAGGCATGGATACGCAGCTGAGACCTGAGTTCGAGTTCGCCGTGGTCGGCGGTGGCCTGCTCGGCGCGTCGATCGCCTGGGGACTGGCGAAGCTCGGCCGCAGCGTCGCGATCCTCGACGAGGGCGACGACGCGATCCGCGCATCCCGCGGCAACTTCGCCCTGGTATGGGTACAGAGCAAGGGGCTCGGGATGCCCGAGTACACCGCCTGGACCGTGAAGTCGTCGGACGCGTGGAGCGGGTTCGCCGGCATGCTGCGCGACCAGACCGGCCTCGACGTCGCTTTCCAGCGTCCGGGCGGCTTTGCCCTGGCCCTGTCGGACGCCGAGCTCGAAGCTCGCGCGCAGATGCTGGCGCGGTTGCACAATCAGCCCGGCGCGCCCGACACCCGGACCGTGCTGCTCGATCGCGCCGAGATCGCCCGGATGCTGCCCGATATCGGCCCCGAGGTGGTCGGCGGCAGCTTCTGCCCGATCGACGGACACGTCAATTCGCTGCGCACGTTCCGCGCCCTGCACATGGGCTTGGCGCAGCTGGGTGCTGCCTATCTTCCCCGCCACTGCGTCACCGACATCCGCCAGGAGCAGGGCGTGTTCCGGCTGATCACCGCGAACGCCGAGGTGCGCGCGGCCCGGATCGTGCTGGCCGCCGGCAATGCCAACATGCGGCTCGCGCCGCTGGTCGGGCTCAACGCGCCGATGCTGCCGGAGCGCGGCCAGATCATCGTGACCGAGCGCGTGCAGCCGTTCCTGCACTATCCGGTGGGAGCCGTCCGCCAGACCGACGAAGGCACGGTGATGATCGGCGACAGCAAGGAGGAGAGCACCAGCCCGGCCGGGATCACCACGCCGATCAACGCGATGATGGCGCGCCGCGCCATTGCCATGTTCCCTCGGCTCGCCACGCTCAACGTGGTGCGCAGCTGGGCCGCGATCCGCGTCATGACGCAGGACGGCTTCCCGATCTACGACCAGTCGGACAGCCACCCGGGCGCGTTCCTGACCTGCTGCCACTCGGGCGTGACGCTTGCAGCCAATCACGCGCTCACCGTCGCGCCGATGATCGCGGCCGGTGCGCTCGACGCCGCCGCGCTCGCCCCGTTCTCCGCCCGACGTTTCAAGAGGACCTCCGATGTTCCGCAGGTTGCCTGAGCACGGTGGCAGCCCCACCCTCACGGTCATCATCGACGGCGAGCGCCATGCGGCGCGCCCCGGCGATACCGTCGCCGCCGTCCTGCTGCTGTCCGGCGTCGGGTCCGACGCGGGTATCGCCGGTGTCGGGCGCCCCGCGCGCTGCCTATTGCATGATGGGCGTGTGCTTCGAGTGCCTGGTGACGATCGACGGCGTCGGCAACCGGCAAGGCTGCCTCGTCAAGGTCACCGACGGCATGCGGATCGAGACGCAGCGGGCACGCCGGGAGGCTGGTCGATGAGGAGCAATGCGGTGCTCGACGCAGAGTATGACGTCGCGGTCGTCGGCGCCGGCCCGGCAGGACTCGCGGCGGCGACGGTGACCGCGGGGTGCGGCCTGTCGACCGTGCTGCTCGACGAGAATGCCGGCCCCGGTGGCCAGATCTATCGCGCGGTGACGACGACGCCGATCCGCGGCGAGAGCATCCTCGACCGTGACTACTGGGAAGGGCGCGATCTGGTGCTCGACCTGCAGGACACCGGCGTGCACTACGTGCCCGGCGCGACCGTGTGGAGCCTCGGCCGCGATCGCGAGATCGCGGTCTCGGTCGGCGGCGCCGCCCAGATGCTGACGGCGAAGCGGGTCATCGTGGCGACCGGCGCCATGGAGCGGCCATTTCCAATCCCGGGCTGGACGTTGCCCGGCGTGATGACCGTCGGCGCCGCGCAGACCGTGCTCAAGGCTTCCGGCCTGGTACCCGAAGGCCGGGTCGTGCTGGCCGGTTGCGGCCCCCTGCTGTGGCTCTGCGCGTCCCAGCTGCTCAAGGCCGGCTGCCGCATCCAGGCCGTTCTCGACACCACCGATCCGAGCCATCGCCGCGACGCACTGCGCCATGCCGCCGACTTCGCCCGCTCGCATTACTTCGCGAAAGGCGTGAAGCTGATGGCTCACGTGCGACGCAAGGCGCGCGTCATCAGCCGCGTGACCGCGCTTGCCGCGCATGGCGACGGCAAGGTCGAAAGCATCTCCTATGCCGCCAAGTCCGGCGGCATCGAGCGCATGCCGGTCGATCACCTGCTGCTGCACCAGGGCGTCATCCCGAACGTCAACCTGGCGATGAGCGTCGGCATCCCGCATGTCTGGGACGACGTGCAGCTGTGCTGGATGCCGAAGGTCGACAGCTTCGGCACGACACCGACTCGAGGGCATCGCCGTCGCCGGCGACGGCGCCGGCATCGGTGGCGCCTGGGTGGCGGTACAGCGCGGGCGGCTCGCCGGGATCGCGGCGGTCCGCGCCATCGATCCGCTTCGGCAGGGGCTGCCGGACGAGCTGGCGGTGCGCCGCGACCTTGGTATCGCCATGCGCGGTCGCGCCTTCATCGATCGCCTTTACCGCCCGCCGGCGGCGTTTCGCATCCCCGCCGACGACACCATTGTCTGCCGCTGCGAGGAGATCACCGCCGGCCAGATCCGCGAGACGGTCGCAATCGGCGCCGATGGCCCGAACCAGCTCAAGTCGTTCCTGCGCTGCGGCATGGGCCCGTGCCAGGGCCGGCTGTGCGGCACCACCGTCACCGAGGTCATCGCGCAGGCCCGTGGCGTCCCGCCGGGCGAGGCCGGCTACTTCCGCCTGCGACCACCGGTGAAGCCGATCACGCTCGCCGAGCTGGCCGGCCTGCCGCAGACGGACGCGGCAAGGAAAGCGGTGGTGCGCCTGTGAGCGCCGCGCCGCCCGGCTGGCTGCCGGACGCGATCATCATCGGCGGCGGCATCCAGGGGTGCTCGACGGCGCTGCATCTGGCGATGCGCGGCGTGAAGGCGCTGCTGATCGAGAAGGACCACGCCGGCCGCCATGCCTCCGGCGTCAATGCCGGCGGCGTGCGGCGGCTCGGACGCCACCTGGCGGAAGTGCCGCTGTCGGTTGCCGCGATGGAGCTGTGGCACCGGATCGAGCATCTCGTCGACGACGACTGCGGCTTCGAAAGCCACGGTCAGATCAAGGTCGCCGAGACCGAGGCCGAGCTTGCGTCGCAGCGCGCCAGGGTCGAGCAGGTCCGGCTGCTCGGGTTCGATCACGAGGAGATCATCGGCCAGGCCGAGTTGCGCGACCTGCTGCCGGCGATCGCGCCCCATTGCGTCGGCGCCATCATCTGCCGCGCCGACGGCGCCGCGATGCCCTATCGCACCGTTCTCGCGTTCAAGCGCAAGGCGGAGCGCCTCGGCGCCCGCTTCATCGAAGGCGTCGAGGTCGGCGACCTGAGGCAGGTCGGCGGCGTGTGGCAGGTCGAGACCGACGCCGGGCCGCACCAGGCTCCGGTGATCGTCAACTGCGCCGGCGCATGGGCCGATCGCATTGCCGGCAAGCTCGGCGAGCCGGTGCCGCTGGAGGTGATCGCGCCGATGCTGATGATCACCGCGCGGATGCCCCGTTTCGTCAGGCCGGTGGTCGGCGCACAGGGGCGTACGCTGTCGTTCAAGCAGTACGAGAACGGCACCGTGCTGATCGGCGGCGGCTATCGCGGCCGGCCCGATCGCGACAGCAATCGCACCGATCTCGACTTCACCAGGCTCGCCGACAACGCGCGCACCGCCGCGGCGCTGTTCCCGATCATGTCCGGGGCCCAGATCGTCCGCGCCTGGGCCGGGATCGAGGCCCGGATGCCCGACGACATCCCGGTGATCGGCGCGAGCGCGACCTCGCCCGGCGTGTTCCATGCGTTCGGCTTCTCGGCGCACGGCTTCCAGCTCGGTCCGGCGGTCGGCCGGGTGCTGGCGGAGCTCGTCATTACCGGCCGCTCGAACGTGCCGATCGACGGGCTGTCGATCAAGCGGTTCGCGACCGCCGCCAAGGACGCGGCGCCGACCGATTGATCGGCCGGGGCGCCCACTTCTGCCTTCAGGCGACCTCGCCCGCATCCCCACGCGCAGTGTCCAGAATGAGCGAACAGAAGGCAGCACCGCTGTATCACCCTGATACGCGGCCGATCCCGACCACGCACCGATCACGCGCGAACGGCCGCCGCCGGCCCGGTGGCACGGGATCTGCTACCGCCAAGGCCGACCGCCAACGGACCAGCCCCATGCCGCTCGACCGCCGCCACCTGATCGCCGCCTCCGTGCTCGGCCTCGCCGCGACCGCCGGCGCGAGCCATGCCCAGCGGCTCACCTCCGGCCGCGCGCTTGCGGCGGCGCCCAATCGGACCGAGCTGCGTCCCGACAGCGACCAGGACCAGACCGATGCTCTCCAGCGCCTGATCGACGAAGCGGCTTCCCGCCGCCAGCCGCTGGCGCTGCCGGCCGGCCGCTTCCTGGCTCGCACCCTCACCTTGCGGCCGAATTCGCGCATCTGCGGCGCGTCCGGATCGACGATCCTCAGGAACGCCGGCGGCGGCGTCATGCTGGCCGCCGACGGCGCCGACAACTTGCGGATCGAAGGCTTGACGATCGACGGCGCGCTGACCGCGCCCGACCCGGCGCGCGCCCAGGGCCTGCTGACGATCCGCCATGCCACCGGGCTGGTGCTGCGCGATCTCGTGTTGCGCGACAGCCGGCGGCACGGCATTTTCCTCGAGGGCTGCGCCGGTACGCTGTCGCAGTGCACCGTCTCCGGCATCGCCGAGGCCGCGATCTTCTCGATCGACGCGAACGGGCTCGAGATCTCCCGCAATACGATCGCGGATGCCGCCAACAACGGCATCCTGGTCTGGCGCTCCAGCCCCGGCGAGGACGGCACCATCATCGCCGGCAATCGCATCGAGCGGATCCGCGCCGCCGGCGGCGGCAGCGGCCAGAACGGCAACGGCGTCAACGTCTATCGCGCCGGCGGTGTGCTGGTGAGCGCCAACCGCATCACCGACTGCGCCTACACCGCGATTCGCGGCAATGCCGCTTCCAACATCCAGATGGTCGGCAACAGCTGCCAGCGGCTCGGCGAGGTCGCGCTCTATGCCGAGTTCGGGTTCCAGGGTGCGCTGATCGCGAGCAACATCGTCGACACCGCCGCCACCGGCATCTCGATCACCAACTTCAACGAGGGCGGCCGGCTCGCGGTCGTCCAGGGCAATCTCGTGCGCAACCTGTTCCGCCGGGAGGAGGAGCCGCAGGACAAGCGCGGCGACGGCATCGCGGTCGAGGCGGACGCCGTCGTCACCGGCAATACGATCGAGAACGCACCGGCATGCGGCATCATGATCGGGTGGGGCCGCCATATGCGCGACGTGACGGCGACGTCCAATCTCGTGCGCAATGCCCGCATCGGCATCGGCGTGACCGGCGACCAGGGCGCCGGGGCGGTGATGATCACCGCCAACATGATCTCCGGCGCCAGGGATGGCGCGATCCGTGCGCTGAAGCTGGCCGAGCCCTACGGCCCCGATCTGGCGCTGTCGCGCACCGAGAACCCCCGCGTGCTGATCGAGCGAAATCTCGCGAGCTGAGGCCGCAGGCGATCATCGCGCTACCCGCCGATCGCCTCGGCAATCAGTGCCTCGGCGGCGTCCCGCAGCAGTTGGTCGCCGCTGCCCGCGACCGAGATCCGTCCGATCTCGAGCAGGATCGGCACCGACAGCGGCGAGGCGCCGGCAAGCGCCTGATGGCGGATGCTGCCGCGCACCCGTCCGAGAAACTCGCCGAGGCGCCGGATGTCGAGCAGTCCGGTCGCCGCGTCGTCCCAGGCCGCCTGCAGCAGGATGTGGCTCGGGTCGTGCCGTCGCAGCACATCGTAGATGAGGTTGGTCGAGATCGTCACCTGCCGGCCGGATTTCTCGAGCCCGGGGTGCCGGCGCTCGATCAGGCCGGCGATCACGGCACAGGAGCGGAACGTCCGCTTCATCAGCGTGCTCTCGGCGAGCCAGGCCTCGAGGTCATCGCCCAGCATGTCCTCCTCGAACAGCTGATCGAGCCTGAGCGCGCGATCCGCGATCATCGCAGACAGGTCGCCGGCGCACCACAGCGACAGCCCATAGTCGTTGGCGACGAAGCCGAGCGGCCGCGCCTGCGCCCGCTCGAGCCGGCGCGTCAGCAGCATGCCGAGCGTCTGGTGCGCAAGCCTGCCCTCGAACGGGTAGGCGACGAGATAGTGCCGCCCGGCACGCGGAAACGTCTCGACCAGGACCTCGCTCGCACCCGGCAGCACCGATCGCTCCTGCTGCAGCCGCAGCCACTCGGCGACCGGAAGCGGCAGCGCCGGCCACGACCTCGGATCGGCCAGCATCGCCCGGACCCGGCTCGCCAGATGCGTCGACAGCGGAAACTTGCCGCCGGGATAGCTCGGGATCTTCGGCTCCTTCGCCCAGCTGCGCGAGGCATAGACCTCGCTGTCCCTGACGCCTTCGAGCTTCAGGATCTCGCCGGCGAAGGCAAAGGTGTCGCCCGGGCTCAGCTCGCCCGCCGCCCATTCGTCGATCTCGCCGAGCACGCGGCCGCCGGCGAGCGGCTTGCCGCCACCGGGCCGGCCGTCGGCCGATGGCGGCCGCTGGCCGGGCCGCACCAGCCGAACCTTGAGCATCTCGCCATCGACGATGGTGCCGATGTTGAGGCGATGCTGCTGCGCCAGCCTCGGATGCGCCAGGCGCAGCCGGCCGTCATCGGTCGGCCGCAACCGCGCGAAGCGTTCGTAGGAACGCAGCGCGTAGCCGCCCGTCGCCACGAAATCGACCGCCCGGTCGAAGTCAGCGCGGCGCAGGGTTGCATAGGGGAGGGCGGAGCGGATCTCGGTGAACAGATGCTCGGGCTCGATCGGCCCGCTGCAGGCCACACTCATGATGTGCTGCGCGAGCACGTCGAGGGCACCGGCGCGCTCGAGCTCGACATCCTGGACATTGGCTTCGGCCGCATCGAGCGCCGCCCGGCATTCGAGCACCTCGAAGCGGTTGCCGGGCACCAGCAGCGCGCGCGACGGCTCGTCGAGCCGGTGATTGGCGCGACCAATGCGCTGGATCAGCCGGCTCGCCCCTTTCGGCGCGCCGACATTGACCACGAGATCGACGTCGCCCCAGTCGATGCCGAGATCCAGTGTCGAGGTGCACACCACCGCGCGCAGCCGGCCGGCGGCCATCGCCGCCTCGACCTTGCGCCGCTGGGCGACATCGAGCGAGCCGTGATGCAGCGCGATCGGCAAGCTGTCCTCGTTCGCCTGCCACAGCTCGTGGAACAGGATCTCGGCCTGGCTGCGGGTGTTGACGAACAGCAGCGACAAACGGTGCGCCTTCACCGCGGCATAGATCCCCGGAACGGCGTAGCGGGCGCTGTGACCCGACCAGGGCAGCGGCTCGTCGGTCTCCATGATCGAGATCTGCGGGCTCGCCCCGCCTCCCGTCACCACCAGGTCCGCCATCGCGATGGTCGTGTCGGGCGAAGCCTGCGGCACCAGGAAGGAGCGCAGCCGGGACGGGCGTGCGACGGTCGCCGACAGGCCGATCGCCAGCAGTCCGGGCGCCAGGCTGCGCAGCCGCGCCAGGCCAAGCGCCAGCAGGTCCCCCCGCTTCGACGCGACGAGCGCGTGCAGCTCGTCGAGCACCACCGCCTTCAGGTCGCGAAACAGGTACGGAGCGTCGTCGTGGCTGAGCAGCAGAGCGATCTGCTCGGGCGTCGTCAGCAGGATGTCGGGCGGTCTCGTACGCTGGCGGGTGCGCTTGGCCACGGAGGTGTCGCCGGTCCGCGTCTCGATGCGAACCGGCAAACCCATCTCGGCGACCGGGGCGGTCAAGTTGCGTGCGACGTCGACCGCCAGCGCCTTCAGCGGCGAGATGTACAGCGTGTGCAGACCCGCGCCTTGCGACGCCTCCCGGCGACCCGAGGTCAAATCGACGAGGCTCGGCAGGAAGCCCGCAAGCGTCTTGCCGGCGCCGGTCGGAGCGATCAACAGCGTCGAGCGTCCCTGCCGGGCGTTTTCGACCAGCGCGACCTGATGCGGGCGGGGCGCCCAGCCGCGACCGGCGAACCAGGCCTCGAACGCGGCCGGCAATCGCGCCGCCGCCGTCTTCTCCCGTTGCCCCTTCACGCTCGACGCCACGCCGGTCTCCAGTCGCCTCGGATCGCGAACTATGGTACCGCGGGGGCGAGCACAATGCCTATGTGCCGGGGGCCGAAGGCAAGGAGCATGAAGTCATGGACCGCGAGCGAATTTTTGGCGGCAATCCCGTCGGCGTCATCATTCGACTGGTGATCATCTCGATCGTGGTCGGCATCGTGCTGCAGGCGCTCGACATTTCGCCGCCCGATCTGCTGAATCGGCTCGAATTGTTGATCCGAAGGATCTACGACATGGGGTTCGGCGCGTTCCGCGGGCTGGTCAACTATTTCCTGATTGGCGCCATGGTGGTGATCCCGATCTGGCTGATCGCGCGCCTGCTCGGCGCCTTCCGCACGCCGCCGCGCCCATAGCCGCCATCACAGCCCGAGCACGTCGAGCAGCGCGGCGTTGACAGGGCCCACGGCAAACCGCCGCTCGGCCTTGGCGCGGCTCGCCCGCGACATCGCCGGGACGAGGTCGGGGCGCTTGAGGAAGCTCATCATGGCATCGGCAAGCGCGGCTGCGTCGCGTGGCGGCACCAGCACGCCGTTGACGCGCTCGTCGACCGCCTCGCGGCAACCGGGAATATCGGTCGCGATCACCGGCCGTCCCGCTGCCAGCGCTTCCAGCAGGATGCGCGGCATGGCGTCTGCCCACGACGGCACCACCACGACGTGACTGGCCCCGATCAGCGGACGCACGTCGGCCTGGTCGTCGAGGATCCGCACGTGGCCGCCGAATTGCGCAAGCTCGGAACGATCGAGATCGCCATCGGGACCGGCAAGAATGAAACGCGTGTCGGGCGCCCTCGCCTTGACCAGACCGGCGGCGCGACAAAACTCGACCACCCCCTTGGCGGCGTCCTTCCGCGCGATCATCAGGAAATTGAGCGTCCGGACGCCGTCGACGATCAACGGCGGCAGCGGCTGCAAGCCATGGCGAACGAGGTCGACGCCGGCGCCCGGCACGACGATGCTCGCGACACCCGCCGGCAGGATACCGAGGTCCGACAGCCGGCGCCGGTCGGCGTCGCTGTGGAAAACCGCGGCATCGAGCGCGCGAAACCCGGCCTTCATCGTCCGGCGCCAGCTCCAGGTCGGCTGGCTCGAGGGATCGCCACGCATTTCCGGCGGCAGTGCGGTGACCAGGCCGACGCACCGGCCGACCGATGCCTTCCTGGCCGCTTGCGCCCCGAGCAGCAGCGACTTGACGCCGGCTGCCAGCACGACGTGCGCGCTCCGGTCCGCCAGCGTCGCGGCGATTGCGCCGACGGTCCTGCCATCGGCGATGAACTGCGGCTTCGAACTGGCCATTGGATAAGTTGCAGCGGCAAATCCACGCGCTTCGAGCGCCGCGATCGAAGCTCTCGAGCTTTCCGGCACCAGCGTCAGCACGCCGTGCCGCCGCGCCAGCACGTCGGCGAGGAACTCCTCGCGCTGCCGCAGGAGGCTCGTGGCATCCTCGGCGATCACCGCCAACCGCTTGACGCTTCTCGTCGGGGTCGCACCCTGGCTCATGCCTGCTGCCGCGTGTTCCGACGGGCCAGATCCCGCCTGGCGTCACAACTGCGCTGATTTGGCGGCAATGCGCAACCGACCGCCGATTGCCATCGTCAAATCTCGATTGAAAGGCCGTCGCGGCCGACCTCGAGCGGACCGTTCCAGGTGGCGCTGATCGCCGCCCGCCAATGCTCGGCGCGCACGTCGGGATCGTCGGCCGGAATCAGGTGATTGAGCACGAGACGCTTGACGCCGGCTTCGCTCGCGACTACGACCTGCGTCCTCGACCATGGTGTGACTGGCGAGCAGATGCTGCTTCAGGCGGCTGCCGTTCTTCACCCTTGCGACCAGCGCGTCGACGCCCGGCCCGTACATCGCCTCGTGCAACAGCACATCGGCGCCGCGCGCGAAGCCAGCGAGCGCCGGCAGATATGCCGTGTCGCCGGAGAATACGACCGCTTTGGGCTCGCCAGAGGCGGCGGTGTAGTCGAACCGGAGGGCGAAGCTGTCGACGACCGGCGGATGGTGGTTGCGCAGCGCCGTGACCCGAACCGTGCCGTCATCGAGCACCGGACCATCCGTGTACTCGGCGGTTTCGATCAGTCGCGCCAGGTCCGGGCGGCCTTCGTCGGCGATCCGGGTCTCGATGTCGAAACGGTTGAGATCGAGGAAGGCCGTCATCATGCGACGCACACCGCTCGGCCCGAAGACTTTCACCGGCGTCGCCAGCCCTGCCGTCCACGCGGTATGGATCAGATTGCCGAGCTCGAGGTTGTGATCGGAATGATGGTGGGTGATGATGACCGTTTTCAGCCGGTTGAGGTGATAGCCGGCCTCGACGAATCCCCGGGTCACGCCCAGTCCGCAATCGATCACGTAGATCTGATCGCGAACGACGAGCAGGTGCGAGGTGGGCTGCGGCCCGCCGGTGCGAATTGCCGGCCCGCCCTTGGCCCCCAGAAGTATCACTCGGTCCATGTTGGCGCTGCCTCCGCACCGACCATTGCTCCGGAATGGATGATCAAGACCTTAGAGCCTGTCGGGGGATTTTCATGAGATTTCATGGCCCAATGTCGAGTCGATCCGCAAGGAGCAGCCCGCCGCGTCGTAGCCCTAGCTACGGCCAAGGGTTGCGACGCGGCGGGCGACCGAGATTGGGCCACCTTAGGTCGCGCATGCATGGCCCATCTGGTTCGTCGCGCACCTTGCCGATACCTATCGTATCGGCTGCGCCGACGCTCCTCCCATCTGGACCATGCATGCGCGATGAAACTCCATGAAAATCCCCCGGACAGGCTCTTACAGCGGTCTTTGCACCGAAGGCGATGCTAGTGCTAGTTCTGCGCGACCAACTCCGGATCGGCCAAACCTAGATCGGAATGTCTCGTGAGCAAACAGACGATACCAGGCAGCAACGTCAGCCGTCCGTCCACGCCGGAGGGAGTAATCGAGCGTCCGTCGCGAGCCGAGGTCGAAGCGGCGTTCCGTACCATCATCCGCTGGACCGGCGATGACCCCGGCCGCGACGGACTGCTGGAAACGCCGGCCCGCGTCACCGAAGCCTTCGAGGAATGGTTCGCCGGCTATCAGACCGATCCCGAGTCGCTGCTGGCCAAGACCTTCGAGGAGATCGAAGGCTACGACGAGATGATCGTGCTGCGCGCCATCCCGTTCGCGAGCCACTGCGAGCACCACATGGCGCCGATCATCGGCAAGGCGTGGGTGGGCTATATTCCGACCGGCCGGGTGGTCGGCATCTCCAAGCTCGCCCGGGTCGTCGACGCATATGCGAAGCGCCTGCAGATCCAGGAAAAGATGACGTCGCAGATCGCCAACACGCTCGACAAGGTGCTGAGGCCGCAGGGCGTAGCGGTGGTGATCAAGGCGACGCACCATTGCATGACGACCCGCGGCGTGCACAAGCACGGCACCGATCTGGTCACCAGCCGGATGCTCGGCGCGTTCCGCGACAATGCGATGACCCGGCAGGAGTTCATGACGCTGGTCGACTGAGCCGCGCCGGCGCGACGGTCCGGTCAGCCTTGCGCCTTCTGGCCGTAGCTCTTGAATTTGTCGAGCACCCGCAGCATCTCCGCCGCGTCGAGGACGTGCGCCTTGCCGAGTGTCAGCACCTTGTAATACTGCTCGGCCAGGACCTCCACCGCGTGCGCCAGCTCGAGCGCCGCCGCGAGGTCCGCGCCGATGGCGATCTGGCCGTGGTTCGCCATCAGGCAGGCGTCCCGCTCGGCCAGTCCGGTGGCCACGAGCTGCGACAGCTCCGGGGTGCCGAACGTCGCATAGCCGATGCACGGGATGTCCCTGCCGCCGGCCGCGGCAACCATGTAGTGGAACGCCGGGACCGACCGGTGCGCGCAGGCAAGCACCGTCGCGTGCATCGAATGGCAGTGGACGACGGCGTTGCTGTCGGGACGAGCCGCATAGGCGGCGAGATGGAATCGCCACTCGCTGGACGGCTTGCGGCGCGCCCCTGCGGCGGTCCCGTCGGCGGCGACGAACACCACGTCCGCCCCGGTCGTCGCCTCGTAGCTCATGCCGGACGGAGTGATCAGCATGCCATTGCGCCAGCGCCGCGACACATTGCCCGACCTGCCCGGCGACAGCCCGGCGCGGCTCATCTCGCGCGCGGTCTCGACCACGGCGCGCCTTGCGGTTGCTTCCGGATCCGCCTTCGATTTCGTTGCCCTGCCGCTCATGCGGTCCAACTCCTCGCCTCGTGCGCCCCTCTTGATCGCTGGCCGTCGGCGTGGGAAGCGCAAGACCACCGCGGCCGTCGACAAGGGTGAAAATTCGTGAAGCTTCCAATTCCATTGACCGTGCTGACCGGATTCCTCGGCAGCGGCAAGACGACGCTGCTGAAGGCGGCGCTCGCGGCGCCAGCGATGGCCGGAACCGCGGTGATAGTCAACGAGTTCGGCGAGGTCGGCCTCGACGATGCGCTGATCCGCTCGATCGGCGGCGGCGTCGACGAGACCACCGTGCTGCTGCCGTCGGGCTGCGTGTGCTGCGAGGTCCAGAGCGATCTGGTGACGGCGCTCATCAAGTTGCACGACGACATGCTGGCGGATCGCATTCCGGACATCGCCCGCGTCGTGCTCGAGACGACCGGGCTTGCCGACCCAGGGCCGATCGCCCGCACGCTGCTGAGCGATCACGACCTGTTCCGCATCTACCGGCTCGACGGCGTGGTCACGACCGTCGACTGCGAGCATATCAAGGAGCAGCTCGCGTCGCAGGCCGAGCCGGCACGGCAGATTGCGCTCGCCGACCGGCTGGTGCTGACCAAGACCGACCGCGTCGGCGCCGATCAAGCGGCGGCCGTCGAATGGCTGCTCGGCGAGTTGAATCCCGCCGCCGCGATCACCAGGGCGGTCAAGGGCGATGTCGATCCCGCCCTGCTGTTCGACATCGGCGCGACCGAGATCGTCGCCGCCGGCAAGGACGCCGAAGCGTGGCTCGCCGCCGACCGCTATGGCGCGGACGCCGGCGCTCACCACGAACACGCCTGCGCCGGCGCCGAATGCAGTCATGCCAGCCATCGGCACGGGCCGGCCGAGGCATCGCATCTGCACGGCATCCGCTCGTTCGCGCTGACCTTCGAGGCGCCGCTCGACGGCCGCCGGCTCGAGATCGTCATGGATGCCACGCGACTTGTGTACGGCGCGAAGATACTGCGCATGAAGGGCATCGTCGCGATCGCGGGCGAGGCGCTGCCGATCGTCATCCACGGCGTCAACCAGGCGTTCTACCCGACCGAGCAGCTGCCGGCATGGCCCTCGGCCGACCATCGCTCGCGCATAGTGTTCATCACCAAGGATCTCGACGAGAAATCGATCCGCGCCGCCTTCGCGCCGCTGCTGGCGCAGCCGCAGCCAACCGCATAGTCTTCAGGCCACGGCGTCGATCGCCAAGCAACAGCCGGCAGTAATCGCGATGATGAGAGAGATCTACGTTCGGCCCGCCGGTCTGATGGCGCCGCTCAACGCCGGGCCGACCACGGAAGTGCGCGGCGGCTTCCGCCTTGCCGACGGCTGGCTCGACTTCACCGCCCTCGACATCTTCGAGCGCAACGGCGCCTCGGTCGACCGCAAGCTTGCCGGGCTCGGCGAGTTCTTCGAGAAGGACTGGGGCCGGCGCACGATCAATGCCTCCGACATGTTCGAGAACCTGATGCGGCCTCGCGCCCGGCTCGCCGGCCTGAGCCTCGACCGCCCCCGGATCATGGGCATCGTCAACGTCACGCCCGACAGCTTTTCCGACGGCGGCCGGCTCGCCACGGCCGCGGCGGCGATCGACCACGCGCTGCGGCTCGCCGACGAGGGTGCCGACATCCTCGACATCGGTGGCGAGTTCGACCCGGCCGGGCGCCGAGCCGGTGACGATCGCCGAGGAGATCAGGCGGGTCGTCCCGGTGATCGAGGGCTTGCGCGCCAGGACCGAGGTCCGCATCTCGGTCGACACCCGCAATGCCGAGGTCATGGAGCGGGCCGTCGCCGCCGGCGCCGACATCATCAACGACGTGTCGGCCCTGATGCACGACGCGCGTGCCCTCGAGGTGGCCGCCAATACCATGACGCCGGTGATCCTGATGCACGCCCAGGGCGATCCCCGCACGATGCAGGTCGCCCCCCGCTACGATCACGTGCTGCTCGACGTGTTCGACTTCCTCGAGGCCCGTGTCGAGGCCTGCCGCCGCGCTGGCATCGCGATCGGCCAAATGGTGATCGATCCGGGCATCGGCTTCGGCAAGACGCTCGAGCACAATCTCGAGCTGATGGCCGGGCTCAGCCTGTTCCACGGCCTCGGTGTGCCGGTGCTGCTGGGCGCGTCGCGCAAGAGCTTCGTCGGCACCCTGACCGGCGTGGCGATCGCCGCCGAGCGCGTCAACGGCTCGGTTGGCGCGGCACTGGCGGCGATCGGGCAGGGCGTGCAGATCTTGCGCGTGCACGACGTCGAGGCGACGCGGCAGGCGCTCGACGTCTGGCGGGCATCGGTGTCCGGGATCCGCGCCGCCGATCCGAGGTGAGGCGATTGCCCGATCGGCGGCTGAATTACAGAACGTGGCAGGCGAGGAGCACCCCCCGGTGAGCAGATATCCCAGGCTCGAGCTGATGATCGGCGGAGAGTGGCGCCGCCGCGACGGCCGTCCGGTGATCAATCCGGCCGACGAGACTTCGCTCGGCACCGTGCCGCACGCGACCCGCGCCGATCTCGACGACGCCCTCGACGCCGCCGAGCGCGGGCTTCAAGGTGTGGCGCCGCATGTCGCCGGCCAAACGCGCCGAGATCATCATCAACGCCGCCCGCCTGATGCGCGAGCGGGTCGAGGAGCTGGCGGTCGCCATGACGCTCGAGCAGGGCAAGCCGATCGCGCAGTCGCGGCTCGAGGTGCTAGCGCGCCTGCGACATCATCGAGTGGGACGCCAACGAGGGCCGCCGCGTCTATGGTCGCGTGATCCCGTCGCGAGCCCGACATGCGCCACACCGTGCTGCGCCAGCCGATCGGCGTCGTCGCCGCGTTCTCGCCGTGGAACTTCCCGGTCAGCTCGCCCGCACGCAAGGTCGGCGGTGCGCTGTCGGCCGGCTGCTCCATGCATCCTGAAGGCCTCGGAGGAGACCCCGGCCGGCGCACTGCAGCTCGTGCGCGCCTTCGTCGATGCCGGCGTGCCGGCGGGCGTGCTGAACCTGGTGTTCGGCGAGCCGGCCGAGATCTCGCGAGTATCTGATCCCGCATCCGGCGTGCGGCTGGTGACCTTCACCGGCTCGATCCCGGTCGGCAAGCAGCTGGCCGCGATGGCCGCCGAATACATGAAGCCGGCGCATCATGGAGCTCGGCGGCCACGCCCCGGTCATCGTCTGCGACGACGTCGACCCGGTGAAGGTCGCCGCCACCTCGGTGCACCGGCAAGACGCGCAACGCCGGACAGGTGTGCGTGTCGCCGACCCGCTTCTTCGTCGCCGACGCGATCTACGAGCCGGTTCACCGCCGCCTTCGCCGAGAAGGCCGCGCGCCATCAAGCTCGGCAACGGGCTCGACGCGGCGACGCAGATGGGGCCGCTCGCCAACCCGCGCCGCGTCGAGGCGATGGAGGCGCTGGTCGCCGACGCCGACGCCAAGGGCGCAAAGGTGCTGTCCGGCGGCACCCGCTCGCCAACCGCGGCTACTACTTTCCGCTGACCGTGCTCGCCGACGTGCCGGAGGACGCGCGCGCCATGCGCGAGGAGCCGTTCGGGCCGCTTGCCGCTCGTCAATCCGGTGAAAAATCTCGACGAGGCGATCGAGAAAGGCCAACTGCGCTGCCCTACGGCCTCGCCGCCTATGCCTTCACCAACTCGGCCGCGCAACGCCGAGAAGCTTGCCGCCGGGCTCGAGGTCGGCAACCTGTCGATCAATCACTTCGTCGCCTCGATCGCCGAGACGCCGTTCGGCGGCGTCAAGGAGAGCGGCTATGGCCGCGAAGGCGGCATCGAAGGTCTCAATTGCTACACGGTGGTGAAGAACGTGTCGCATTCGACGGCCGTGGTCTGACGCGAGTGCGTCCGCGCCGTCACCGCCGCATGCATTTGCGCAGCATCTTCATGACGTCGTGATCGAGCGGCTGGGCGACGTTGAAGCGCATGAAGCCCGATGCCGACTGCGAATTGCTGAAGGCGTCACCTGGCGCCAGCACCACGCCTTCCGCCAGCGCCTGCCGCGCAATCGCCGCCGCGTTGAGCCCGTCCGGCAGCTCGCACCACAGGAACATGCCGGCCTTCGGCTCGATCCACGGCTTGAAGCCGATCGACCGCAGGCGGGCGCTGGCCTCGCCCATCGCCCGCGACAGCCGCTCGCGCAGGCCCGCCATGTGCTTGCGATATGTGCCGTCGCGCAGGACGCGCAGGACGAGCTCGGCCGAGCCTCGTGCGCTGCCGAACGAAGTCGCGATCTTGAGATCGACAAGCCCGTCGATCCAGTCGGGCCGGGCGGCGATGAACCCGCAGCGTACCGCCGCCGACAGCGTCTTCGAGAAGCTGCCGATGTGGACGACCCGTTGCAGCCCGTCGAAAGCCGCGAGCCGGGGCGCCGGTTCATGCTCGAAATCGGCGAAGATGTCGTCCTCGATGATCGTCAGGCCCGACTGCTCGGCGAGCTTCAGGACGCGGTGGGCGACCACCGGTGAAAGCGTTGCCCCGGTCGGATTGTGCAGCGCCGCGTTGGTGATGTAGAGGCGCGGGCGATGCTCGGCGAGCGCCTGCTCGAACGGCTCGATCGCCGGTCCGGTCCGGGTGAAGGGGACGCTGATGATGCGGGCGCGATGAGCCCGCAGCAGCGCCAGGAAATTGAAGTAGCACGGATCGTCGACGAGAACGGCATCGCCGGGCTCGATCAGGAAGCGGCACATTAGGTCGATCGCCTGGGTTCCCGATTCGGTCAGCATGATCTGCTCGCTGGCAGCCTCGATGCCGCGCTCGGCCATCCGCCGGGCGAGCAACTGGCGCAGCGGCAGCAGCCCGAGCGGCGGCCCGTAATCGATGAGCGCGGCGCTGTCGGCGCGGGAAAGCGAGCGCAGCGCGCGGCGGATGCCGGGCTCGGGGGCCCATGCGGCCGGCAGCCACCCGCAGCCCGGTTTCGAAATTCCCTCGTCGGCCTCGAGCGACTGCCGCGATACCCACAGCGGATCGATCGCCCGGTCCCGTCGCGGGCCGATCTGCGCCAGCGACAGCGGCGGCAAATGCCCGGCGACGTAGAAGCCCGAGCCGGGCCGAGGCAGGATCACGCCCTCGGCCACAAGCCGCTCGTAAGCCTCGACCACGGTCGATTTCGACACCTGCATGGCTTCGGCGGAGCGGCAAATCGAGGGCAGTTTCGCCCCCTGCGGCAGCGTGCGGCTGGCGATCCGTTCGCGGACCGACGCCATGACACGGTCGACCAGTGTGCCTTCGCCATCCACGGGGAGCACGGGGGTTGCTGTCACTGTCATCTGTACTGGCCAGTGTCGAATACAGTTCTGGCATTCTGTACCTAACTGTACCTGGAATGGTCAAGCCTGCGTCTGCTACCGCCAATCGCGATGGAGGACGCGATGGACAAGACCACCGGCGGATGGATCAACGGCTTCATTGGAATGCTGATCTTCAGCGGATCGCTGCCCGCGACCAGGGTCGCGGTCGCCGATTTCGATCCGGTCTTCCTGACGCTGGCCCGTGCCACGATTGCCGGCGGCCTGGCGGCGGTCCTGCTTCTATCCACGCGGCAGCGGCTGCCTGACCGGAGCGACCTTGGCTCGTTCGCGGTGGTCGCGCTCGGCGTCGTCGTCGGATTTCCGCTGCTGACGGCGCTGGCGTTGCAGCATGTCACCTCGGCCCACTCGATGATCTTCATCGGCCTGCTGCCGATGTCGACCGCGATGTTCGGCGTCATGCGCGGCAACGAGCGCCCGCGCCCCGCGTTCTGGCTGTTCTCTGTCGCCGGCGGCGCGGTCGTCGCCGGATATGCCTTGCGGCAGGCAGGCGAAGGCTCGGCGGCCGGCGACGCACTGATGCTGACGGCGATCGTCGCCTGCGGCCTCGGCTATGCCGAAGGCGCGAAGCTGTCACGCCGGCTCGGCGGATGGCAGGTGATCTCCTGGGCGTTGGTGCTGTCGTTGCCGGTGGTGCTGCCGCTCGCCGTCGGCACCATGCCGTCGGCGTGGGTCGGGATCGGCCAGCCGGCCTGGATCGGGCTCGCCTACGTATCGGTGTTCAGCATGCTGGTCGGGTTCGTGTTCTGGTACCGGGGTCTCTCGCAGGGCGGCATCGCGGCGGTCGGCCAGCTGCAGTTGTTGCAGCCGTTTGCCGGCCTGCTGCTGGCGGCGTTGCTGCTGCACGAGCCGGTCAGCTGGACGATGCTCGTGGTGACGGCGTCGGTGGTGCTGTGCGTGGTCGCAGCAAAGCGATTTGCAGCCTAGGGTCGTTCCGACCGAGATGGCAGCGCTGGTTTCCCTCTCCCCCTCCTTCAGGGGGAGAGGGTCAGGGTGAGGGGCAGCTACTTGCTCAGCACTCGGCACGACCGGCGGAAATCCCAGGACCATCGTATTCGAGCAAGCGGCCGCCCCTCTCCCTCGGACCACCCTGACGGGTGGTCCTCCACCCTCTCCCCCGAAGCGGCGGGGGAGAGGGTGCGAGCATCCAGGTGGTTCGATCCAAGTCGGAAAGGCTCTAGCGGCGCCGGCATCGCCTCACGCCTCCTGCGCCGCTTTCAGCGCCGCGATCTCGGCGGCGGCGAACCCGAACTCGGCCAGCACCTCGTCCGACTGCGCGCCTTTTTCCGGGATCGCGCTGACGATGCGCGCCGGTGTCCGCGACAGCGTCACCGGCTGCCCGATCAGCTCGATCTCGCCGCGCACCGGGTGGCGGACTTTCTGTGCGATGCCGACGTGCCGGACCTGCGGATCATCGAACATCTCGTCCATCTTGTAGATCGGCCCGACCGGCACGTGGAACTCCTGCAGCAGGCGCAGCCAGTGGGCGGACGGACGTGCCCTGAAGATTGGCTCGAGCAGCTCGCGCATCTGCGGGCGATGCTTGAAGCGCAATTCCATCGTCGCGAAGTCGGGATGCTCGGCGAGCTCCGGCTGGTCGATCGCATTGCAGAACGCGCGCCATTGCCCCTGGCCGCCGACGCCGATGTTGATGAAGCCATCGGCGGTCGGCAGCACGCCCATCGGCGTCACGTAAGGGTGGTCGTTGCCGGCCTGCGGCGGCACCGAGCGGTCGACCAGATAGCGCGCGGCCTGGAAATCGCAGATCGCGATCTGCGCCTCGAGCAGCGACGTGTGCACCCACTGGCCCTCGCCCGACCGCTCGCGCTCGGCGAGCGCCACCAGGATGCCGACCGCGGCGTAGATCCCGGCCGACAAATCGGCGATCGCCGCGCCGGCGCGAACCGGGCCGCCGCCGGCTTCGCCAGTGATCCACATCAGGCCGCCCATGCCTTGCGCGATCTGATCGAAGCCCGGATTGCCAGCGTTGGGACCGGTCTGCCCGTAGCCCGACACCGACGCCAGGATGATGCGAGGGTTGATCGCCTTCAGCGCCTCGTAGCCGATGCCGAGCCGTTCCTTGACGTCGGGGCGATAGTTCTCGACGACGATGTCGGCGCGCGCGACCATGCGCTTGAATGCGGCGAGGCCGGCCGGCTGCTTGAGATTGAGGATCAGCGAGCGCTTGTTGCGGTGCAGGTTCTGCATGTCATAGCCGTGCCGCGGGCCGCTCATGCCCTCGTTGGGATCGACCCCATCCGGCGCCTCGATCTTGATCACGTCGGCCCCGAAGTCGGCCAGCACCCGGCAACAGGTCGGGCCGGCACGAACCCGCGTCAGATCGAGCACGACGAGATGCGACAAGGCCGAAGATGCCGTGACACGGCTCATGGGTTCTTCCTCGATCGGTTGCTGACGAGTTGTGGCGGATGCACGCGAGGCGCACGGTACGTCAAGCGCTTGCCCGGGTTAAGCCGCAATTTCGCGGCGGCAACGCATTGCAGAGTTGCCATAAGCCCTTTCTTGGCGAAGCAGGACATGTGGCCCTACTGACTAAAATTGCCCCGCATGAATAGAGCTAGACGGCAGTCGCGCCGGCCCTTTCATGGGCCTCGGACTACTGTTCGCCAAGGCTATCGCCGAAGCGCACGGCGGCTCGCTCGCGAGCGCGTCATGCATGTTCACGACGAGGCTCGGCCGGGCAGCGCCTGACCTCGTATTGCCGGCGTCGACCGGAACTGCCGCGCGGTCAACTCGCCGCGGCGCGCCGGTCGGCAATCCGCTGCGCGGTGCCCTCGACGATGGCCTGTCTGAGCTCGCCCGCCGTCTCGAGTTCGGCTTCGATCGCGACGTGCTGGGCACGGGCGAGCTGCCGCAGGTCCTCGGCACTCTCGATTGCCGCTAGTCGGTCCATCAACCCTTTGGCGCCCTGCCTGGTCATCACGACGATCAGGCTGAACGAATGCGGATCGAACGGCGGCGGCGATGGGGCAGCGTCGGTCGGCTCTGCTGGCTCGTCGGGCGCCTCGACCTCGGGCACTGCGCCGCCGGCGACCTCCGGCGTCGCCGCGGGCACCTGCAAGGAGGCATGCCGGCGGGCGCGCAGCTGTGAAATCTCCGCATCCAATCGATCGGCCAGCCGCTCGGCCACTCCGGGCTCGAGGTCGGGCTCGGCATGCAAGATTCCGCGAAGGAACTTGCGCTTGGCAGGTCCGGACAGGGATTTGGTCTGCTTCGCCATGGATGGTCGATCCGCCTTCTCCGCGACGGCCATTACTCGGCGGCCATGCGCGTGGCCACCAGAGGCATCACCTCATCGTAAAGGGCGCGGATGGCTGGCGCTCCCGCACCGTATTTCTCTTCCATGCGCTTCGGACTGGCATCCCAGTCGAAGGCGTTGGCGATGCCCTCGCTGTGCGGAAGCTGGGCCGCGAGCATGGGATGGTCAAGGCTAATTTCGTCGATGATGTTGCGATCCCGCGAATTGGCCCGGGTGCCGTTGGCGACGCAGACATAGCGGCGCTCGCCCATGTCGATCTCGCGCAGATCGTCGATGGTCCGCTTCTCCTCGATCAGCAGCGCGACACGGTCGACGGCGAGCTGCGAAACGTAGTCGGGCCGGAACGGAACCAGCACCAGATCCGCGGTCTTGAGGGCGGCGAGCGCGGCGAACGACAGCCCCGGGGCGCAATCGAGGATGACGAGGTCGAAGCTCGGCTCGAACCGCCGCAACAGCCGCAGCAGCCTGCCCTTGACCCGGCTTGCCACCACATCGGGATCCTTCGACTGGCGCGCCTCCTTCACATATAGCTCGCCCTGGACGTCCTCCAGCAGCAGCGAGCCGGGCAGCAGCGACAGCCGCGGCGGCTTGCCCTGCGCGTCGCGAACATCGCCGGTGCCATGCACCAGGTACTCGCGCGGCGCACCGGCGGTCTCGTCGAACATGTCGAAGAAATAATCGGAAATGGTCCGGTTCGCCTTCTTGGCGTCGAGCCAGCCCTTGCCGCCGAGCAGGATCAGCGACGCGTTGCACTGCGAGTCGAGGTCGAGGACCAGGACCCGCTTGCCGCCCCAGACCGCCGCGGCATGGGCAAGGCCGACCGCGACGGTCGATTTGCCGACGCCGCCCTTGCGGTTCGCTACTGCCATGAAGAACGCCATAGAATCCCCCGGGTATGATCATTTCGAAAGCTACGCCCCGACCTGCCTCCTATGGGTTGATTCCGTCGCCGGCGCCATACGGCGCCCCCTGCCGATTGGCCCGAAAATTGCTGCTGAGGGTTGTAGATAACGACCTGTTCCCGCCTGACTGGTCTTGCGCTAAACTCGGCGCGGGCGCATTGGGTACTAGGGGAACGAGTTCCGGGGACTGCGAGGGATTAAGCTTATGACGCGCCGTTATTTCGGAACCGATGGCATTCGGGGCCTGGCCAACCGCCATCCCATGACGTCCGAGGTCGCGTTGAAGGTCGGCATGGCCGCCGGCCACGTGTTCCAGAATGGCAGCCATCGCCACCGCGTGGTGATCGGCAAGGACACGCGGCTGTCCGGCTACATGATCGAAAGCGCCCTGATGTCGGGGTTCACTGCCGTGGGCTGCGACGTGTTCCTGCTCGGGCCGATGCCGACGCCGGCCGTCGCCATGCTGACCCGCTCGCTCAGGGCCGATCTCGGCGTGATGATCTCGGCCTCGCACAATCGCTTCGACGACAACGGCATCAAGCTGTTCGATCCCGACGGCTACAAGCTTTCGGACGAGACCGAGGCACAGATCGAGAAGCTGATCGAGCAGAAGAGCGAGCACATGCTCGCTCCGCCCGACCGGATCGGCCGCGCGACCCGCGTCGAAAGCGCCCAGGAGCGCTACATCGAATACGCCAAGCGCACGCTGCCGAAGAACCTCCGGCTCGATGGCCTGCGCATCGTCATCGATTGCGCCAACGGCGCCGGCTACAAGGTCGCGCCGGAAGCCTTGTGGGAGCTCGGCGCCGAGGTGATCAAGATCGGCGTCGACCCGAACGGCCGCAACATCAATCACAAGTGCGGCTCGACCGCGCCCGAGGCGCTCGTGGAGAAGGTGCACGAGGTCCGCGCCGACATCGGCATCGCGCTCGACGGCGATGCCGACCGGGTCGTGCTGGTCAACGAGAAGGGCCATATCGTCGACGGCGATCAGCTGATGGCGGTGATCGCCGAGAGCTGGCTGAAGCGCGAGGACCTCGCCGGCGGCGGTGTCGTTGCCACCGTGATGTCGAACCTCGGACTGGAGCGCTATCTGGGCGGTCTCGGTCTCGCCCTGGTGCGCACGCCGGTCGGCGACCGGTATGTCGTCGAGCACATGCGCAAGCACGGCTACAACGTCGGCGGCGAGCAGTCGGGCCACATCGTGCTGTCGGATTTCACCACCACCGGCGACGGCCTCATCTCCGCCCTGCAGGTGCTGGCGGTGGTGGTCTCCACCGGCAACCCCATGAGCGTGGTCTGCAACCGGTTCACGCCGCTGCCGCAAGTGCTGCAGAACGTTCGCTATGTCAAAGGCAAGCCGCTCGACGACGCTCGCGTGAAAAAGGCGATCGACGCCGGCAAGGCGAAGCTCGGCCAGTCCGGCCGCCTCGTCATCCGGCCCTCGGGCACCGAGCCGGTCATCCGCGTCATGGCCGAGGGCGATGACGAGCGGCTGGTTTCGAACGTCGTCGGCGACATCGTCGAGGCGGTCCGGCAGGCCGCCGCCTGAGCCCATCCACCACGACTTGACCTGCTGATGGCCACCGCCGACCCCGGCGGTGGCCTTTTCGCGCTCGCGTGCCCGCCGGGCGGCGATTCGGCGCCCGCCGGCGTTCGCGGCTCTCTTTAAGCGTCCCTTAAATGTTCTGACCGATAGTCTCGAAATGAGACAGTTGCGCGTGGGCGTTCGGTTTCCGGCGGCAAAGCTTCCGGCCAGACAATGGAAAGGCAATTCGATGATTTCGTTCGGCAGATCTTTGCTGCTGGGTGTCGCGCTCGCAGTTTGCGCCGCCACTGCCGCCGATGCCGCTGACCTTGGCGGCTATCCGGGCGGTGGTCTGAAGGACTACGGCTACCAGCCACAGATCGTCGCCCGCAATCCCTCGTTCTACGTGCGCCTCGACGCCGGCATCGCCGCGCAAGATCGCCCGGCCATGGTCGAGAATGGCGTCGTCGACCTCAATGACACTGCGATCGGCCGCACCTGGACCCTCGGCGGCGGCATCGGCTACTACTTCGCGCGCAACGTGCGCGGCGACATCACCTACGACCACCGCTTCAACTCCGATGTTTCGGGCTACCGCTTCGATATCGCCCAGACGTACGCGGCGCCGGGCAACGACTGCCACGGCGGCGACCCGCTCGCCCTGGTCCAGACCTCGTGCTTCGGCAACCGCGAGTTCGGACTGACCAGCGACGTGTTCCTCGCCAACCTCTATTACGACTTCGACTGCCGCTGCCACATCACGCCCTATCTCGGCGTCGGCCTGGGCTTTGTCCGCCACAAGACCTCGTCCGGCACGGTCGTGAACTCGGCAGGCGTGGTCGGCGATATCGACGGCGCCACCAGCACGAACGTCGCCGCGGCCCTGATGGGCGGCTTCTCGATGCAGCTGCGCGATCATGTCGCCGTCGATGCCGGCTATCGCTTCCTCTACCTCGGCGACACCACGACCGGCCAGATCCGCGACCGCCAGGGCGCAGTGATCGTCGCCAACGATGCGACCGTCGAACAGATCCACGCTCACGAGTTCCGCGTCGGCCTTCGCTACGACTTCCGCTGATCGGCATCCCGACGGCGATCCACGAAATCGGGGCCGGCGATACTGCGCCGGCCTTCACCAACCGGTCCACCCTGTCGAGGTCGAGGCCACGAGGCTTGGGAAGCTGGCACACGGAGTGCCGCAGAGCAGGTCCCGGTTCCAGTCGCGTGATGTGTAACCAGGCGGCAAGGCCTGGCGCAGGCGTTCTTGGACACAGTGGCATTCGAGGTTTCGAGCCCCGCGACGGTCGGGGCCGGAGCCTCCATCGAGGGATCGACGCAAATGAACCGCACGATGTTTTCAGCTTCGGCCGCGCTGCTCTGCCTGGCGGCCGGCAGCTTGTCGGCGAATGCCGGCGACTGGAACAATGGCGCCGGCTCGCTCAAGGACCGCGGCCAGGCGGTCGTACCCGTCCCCGCCCCCTATCCCGTCTATGACGGTCCGAGCGGATGGTACCTGCGGATCGATGCCGGCCTTGGCCGCGAAAGCAATCACAAGGGCAAAGAGAGCGGACTGGTCTACGGCGCCGGCAACGGCTCCGACTCGTTCTCGACGACCGGCGACGGCTTCCGATCGTCCTCGAACTGGTTCAGTGACAGTTCGGACGTGACGGCGAACTACGGCATCGGCGTCGGCTACATCTGGGCTCGCAACTGGCGCTCGGACGTTACGCTCGATCGGCGCTCGACCACCGAATACAAGATGCGCGGCACCTACCAGTACCAGCAGAACGCGGTCAACATTCCAGGCCCGCCCGACTATTCTCCGGTACCGAACGTGGTGGTGAACGGCGTCACCTCGGACAACACCGACCTGAAGAGCGGTGTGCTGTTGTTCAACACCTACTACGACTGGGCCAACCACAGCGCCTTCACGCCCTACATCGGCCTCGGCATCGGCCTCGCCTACGTCGACATGCAGCGCCAGCACACGACGTCGGAGACCGAGTGCGACGTCTCCGTGCCGGCGGCCCCGGCATGCAGCAATCGCGCCGGCTGGTCCGGCTCGACCAGCGAAGCAAAGATCCTGTGGGCGGGCTCGGCACAAGTCGGGTTCAGCTACGCATTTACCGACGTGACGTCGCTCGATATCAACTACCGCTTCCTCTACATTCCGAGCGCCAATATCGATGCGACCGTGAACGGCTACCAGTCGCGCATCACCACCAGCGAGATCGCCGAGCACCAGCTTCGCGCCGGCCTGCGCTGGAACATCAACTGAGCTGATCACCGCAGCATGAACGCCACGAGGCGGGCTGAAGCCCGCCTCGTTTTCGTTTGGCCAACGGCTCTCTGCCTCGCCGGCAAGCCGCGGCCGCCGGGCTTTCGCCTATTGCAGGGCCTTCTCGATCTCTTTCTGGAACTTCTTGACGATCGTGACATTCTCCTTGTGCTCGAGCGGCGGCGTCGTCTTCAGCGCCTGGTCCATCTCCTCGAGCATCTGCTTCTTGTCCTTCTCGGGGATCTTGTCGTCCTTCTTGATCTCTTCCATCTCCTTCTTGATGGCTTCGATCGGATCGACATATTCGCCCGACTGCGGATCGAGGCCGGCCATCACCATCGAAATGTTGGCCGCGGTGTCATCGAGCTCGGCGAAGTTCGCGAAGCCGTTCTTGGTCGCGACACCTTCGAGCTCCGCCTGCAGCTTCGGATCCGGCTTGTCGCCGGCCGCCTGCAGCTTGGAGGCCATCGCCGCCAGGTCCATCTGGGCGGCGATGAAGCCTTTCACCGATTTCTCCGTCAGCTTGACTTGCTTGAAGTCGCCGCCCGTGGCTTGCGCGCTTGCCGGTCCACCAGCAGCACCGATCGCCAGCCCGACCGCTGCGACGGCCGCGATCGCCAACTGCACCAAACGCTTCATGATTTGCCTCCTGGAAGGGCCGAATGGACGGTAGCCATTGTGTCGTAGCCTCGGCACGATAGAATCTGATGCGATCACAATCCAAACCAGAACTGAGACGAGAATAAGAATGCAACAGCATGCCACGGCCTATCCGATGCGCCTCACCGTGGCCGAGGTGTCACGGCTGGTCGACGAGCATTTCCCGCAAGTTCACGAGGGTCCGGGCCGGGTGGCGATCGAGGAGCTCGATATCGGCCGGGCGCAAGTGCGCATGCTGGCCGATCCGGCAACCTTGCGTCCGGGAGGGACGGTTTCGGGCCCGACCATGTTCAAGCTTGCCGATTTCACGATCTACGCCGCACTGCTCGGTCACCTCGGCGACTATGCGCTGCAAGCCGTGACCACCAGCCTGACGATCAACTTCCTGAGCCGGCCGGCTCCCGCCGACCTCGTCGCGCAGGCGCGGCTGATCAAGGTCGGCCGCCGCCTAGCGATCTCGGATGTCGAAATCTACGCGGAGGGCAGCCCGGACATGGTCGCGCATGCGACGGGGACCTACGCTCTCCCACCGACGAACGGCGCTCGGTAGTATAATACCACACAAAGGTAATATATTACCATTGTAATTAACCAATTGATTTGTCACGATAAAATCCAGCATCGCAATTATTGAGTTGACGTCGATGCGCGCTTCAACGATACAGCTGCCAGCCGCTCGGATCAAAACGGGCGCCTCACAGCACTCAGCCACGGAACAACAAAATGAAGACCTACGTCGCCAAGGCCGGCGAGGTGGACAAGAAATGGGTTGTGATCGACGCCAACGGTCTCGTCGTTGGTCGCCTCGCCGCCCTGATTGCCACCCGTTTGAAAGGCAAGCACAAAGCCATCTACACGCCGCACGTCGACTGCGGCGACAACGTCATCGTGGTCAATGCCGAGAAGGTGGTGTTCACCGGCAAGAAGCGCGAAGACAAGGTCTATCACCATTACACCGGCTTTCCCGGCGGCATCAAAGAGCGCACGCCGCGCATGATTCTCGAAGGCCGCTTCCCCGAGCGCGTAGTCGAGAAAGCCGTAGAGCGAATGCTGGCCAGGGGCCCCTTGCAGCGCCGCCTGATGAACAATCTCAAGGTCTACAAGGGCGCGGTGCATCCCCATGCCGCCCAGAACCCGACGCCGCTCGACATCGCCAAACTCAACCGCAAGAATGTGAGGGCCTGATCACCATGGCCACCGAAACCAAGACCCTCGGCGACCTCGGCTCGCTCAAGCCGGCAGGCAGCGACGTGGTCGCAGCCGGCGCCCCGGTGTATGTGCAGAAGCTCGACAAGCTCGGCCGCGCGTATGCGACCGGCAAGCGCAAGGACGCGGTTGCGCGCGTCTGGATCAAGCCCGGAGCCGGCCGCATCACCGTTAACAAGAAGGACTTCCAGCAGTACTTCGCCCGTCCTGTGCTGCAGATGCTGCTGAAGCAACCGCTCAATGCCGCCAACCGCACGACGCAATACGACATCATGGTCACGGTCGCCGGCGGCGGCCTTTCGGGCCAGGCCGGCGCGGTTCGGCACGGCATCTCGAAGGCTCTGACCTATTTCGAGCCCGATCTGCGTGGCGTCCTCAAGAAGGGTGGCTTCCTTACCCGCGACAGCCGCACCGTCGAGCGCAAGAAGTACGGCCGGATGAAGGCGCGCCGCAGCTTCCAGTTCTCGAAGCGCTAAGTCGACTTCCGCATTATCTATTGAATATCAAGGGGTTGGGCAAAATTGCCCAGCCCCTTTTGGCATTGACACATGATTGACAAGTCCATGAGGCCTGCTAGCTTCCTAGTTAGCGACATTGACAAATCTCGTGAAGGACCGCGGCATTTGGCATACGCAGAAAAGCACGCATTGAAAGATGGCAAAGTCCTCGTCCACACAAGAACCGGATCACGTCACGCGACCTATCAGGCTCGCATCCGGCTGCCAGGGCTTCCCTATGTGAACCGGTCGCTAAAGACACGTAACCTCACTGAAGCACTGAGCCTAGCTGCCGACCTATACGACGAACTAAGATACGGCCAGAAGCACGGGTTGGACATCAACCACGGGCTGCTCACCTTTGCCGGTCTTTGGAAAAAATTCCGCGCTAACAGCCGCCTATCGGTTGACAGGACTCGTTTGTTTGATGGAACGGCCCGACGCTACTTCTTGCCCTACTTCCAACACATCAAACTATCGAATCTAACGGATCGGCACATCGAAGAATATTGGGACTGGCGCATCAATTATTGGCGGAATGAAATCAAGAAACAGAGAGTAACTCCGCCAAACGTCGCTGAAATCCCATCTGAAAAATCATTGCAGATGGAAGCGACAATGCTAAAACAAATATTTAAATGGGGCAGAAGTCGGAATTACTGCAAACTCGTCCCACAAATCACCGCCCCGAAAACTGGAAAAAAAAGCCAAGCACGACCAACATTCGACTTGAAAGAATGGAAACGGGTCGCAGAAGCCCTTTTGGAGCGCTCAAATCAACCAGGGCTCAATAGTCGTCACGCATTCGAGAGACGAATGCTGCGAGACTACTTCCAATTCCAGTCTCTTTCTGGACTTCAGACCTCAGGAAAGCCGCGAACTGAGATGGCGAGACATCGATGAGGAGGATGGCGTTGTTATAGTAGCAGTCTCTCCACACAGAAAAACAGGCATGCGAGAAGTCTCTTGTCTGGAGAACACCAGTATCGTTCTGGCTCGGATCAAGTCATATAGCAACTATACCTCGGCAGACGATTTTGTGTTTTGCACATATTCAGGAACGCCGAACACAGATTTCAATAAATCCTTCATCAAGCTCCTCGACGAACTTAAACTGCGAGAAGATCGATGGGGACGCAAGCGGGTGATCTACAGCCTCCGTCATTACTACGCCACTCAACAAATATTAGGCAACCCGAACATTAGCCTGCATCAATTGGCGCGAAATATGGGCACCAGCACCAAACAAATCGACTTTCATTATAGCCATCTCCTGCCTAAGGACAAGGCGGCGGAACTTGCATCAAAACGGAAACCACTTTTCCCATTATACAAAATAGAAGTGCGAAAAGCCCCGAAGTCCTCCTCAAAGCGTCGAACCAAAGACTGATTAATCGAAGGCCTACCCAAGCATCCCTACGCGTCGCTAATCAACTTGGTCCCTAACGCTGCATCATTGTCCGGTGTTGCCGCCGTTTACAGTCGCCATGATTACCTGGACGAAAAGCGTGAGGCCGTCGAAAGGTGGGCTGCACACCTCGCCAAGATCACAGCGATGCAGCCCAATCTGATCTGCTCCGATTGCTTGGCGTCGCGACCTACCCTTGGTCCATTAGGCACCGCAGCAGCAAGTTGAGCGGGGTCGCCGGAATCTACAATAAACACGGCTACTTGGACGATCAGCGAGTGGCTCTGCAGCGCTGGGCAGATCACGTCGATGGTCTCTTCGCGCGAGCCGCTTTGACCTGAGGAACGGCTCGTAGCCAAGCCATCAGAGTCAGTCGAACCAGTCGAGCAAACTCATTCTGCAGTCTAAATTCTGCATTGCATAAATACCATTGTCTGGAAATGGGGCATGGAAACCCCATCGCCAATTTCGACCTATATTCGCAGCAATGGAGACTTTAGATGGCATCATTATTACCATTATTCGATATTGAATCCACTACAGAAATCCACCAATTGTCGCTTCCCAATCAGCCTAAACGCAATTATCTGCGCGGCTATTACGTCTCTGGTCCCTGCGGTGGCGGGAAAACATATCTTACCTGTCAATCGATAGCAGATGGCGTTCAGAGCGGCGGAAACACCCTGTTCGTGCTGCCGACGCTGAAACTGGTGGCCGAGGTCAAGCAGGAACTGGAGCGGCTTGGCGTCCCGGTGACGGTCATCAGCAATGAGACGCACAACGAGAATGTGCGCGAAGCCATCATGAAGCTGTTCGCATCGACGCCCGATGTCGGTGCCGTCGTCATCATCACGTGGAGCGCCTATTGTCTTATTCCCTACCTGGCTCGCCGGGATGAATGGACAATCTTCATCGACGAGGTGCCAAGGCTCGATACGTCGTTCCCGTTCAAGCTGCCGCGCAATTCATCGATTCTGTTGGAGCACCTGGAATTCCAGGACTCGACCTTCCTCGGTCTACAAGAGGTTCGGCCGAGGTTCAGGAACAGCCTGAAGAAGCTGATGGAAGCCGATAGAGACCAGATCGACGAGACCTTTCGCTCGCTTTTCCAACACCTTACCAGCCCAAATCACAGGGTTTTCATCGAAAAAGGCTGGGAAGCGAGCCTCCAGCGGCCCGAGGGCGAGGTGACCTTCGTTGCCGTTTTGAACGAAAAGCTGTTCACGAATGCGGTTCTGATGGGCGCCAATGTCGAGCGCAGCCTGCTGTTTCAGTGGCTGACCAAGCAGTATGACCTTCAGTGGCAGCCGCATCACCTGACGTCACGGCTGCGCTACCGGAAACATGCATTCGGCGACCGTGTTCGTATTCACCACTTCAATGTAACGGCCGGAGCAATAGTGCCGCGATGAAGCGGCCGATTTGTTCGGTTGCACTGCCGGAGAGAAAGTGCGGCAGATAGAGCCCTGTGCCTGCGTCGGCCGAGGGCGTGGGATGAAGCCAGTGGAGCTCTATGCGAGGGTCAGGCACGCGGTCCTGATCGAGGGGATTAGCGCGCGTGCGGCGGCGGACCGGTTCGGCATCAATGCCAGGACGGTCTCCAAGATGCTGAAGTTCTCATTGCCGCCTGGATACGTGCGCACGAGGCCGCCGTCGCGGCCCAAGCTGGACGCCTTCATCGGCGTCATCGATGCGATCCTGGCGGCCGACAAGACGCGGCCGAAGAAGCAACGACACACATCGAAGCGCATTTTCGAACGGCTGCGCGACGAGCACGGCTTCACCGGTAAGATCACGATCGTGAAGGACTACGTCGCGGGCTGGCGCCAGCGGAGCCAAGAGATGTTCGTACCTCTCGTGCATCCGCCGGGGCATGCGCAGGTCGACTTCGGAGAAGCCCTCGGCGTGATCGGTGGCGTCGAACGCAAGATCCACTTCCTGGCGATGGACCTGCCGCACTCCGACGCGATCTTCGTGGTGGGCTACCCAGCGGAGACCACGGAAGCGTTCTGCGACGGTCACGTGCGGGGGTTCGACTTCTTCGGCGCGGTGCCGCAATCGATCCTCTATGACAACACCACGATCGCGGTCGCCCGCATTCTCGGCGATGGCAAGCGCCAGCGCACGCGCGTGTTCAGCGAGCTGCAATCGCATTACCTCTTTACGGATCGGTTTGGCCGCCCCGGCAAAGGCAACGACAAGGGCAAGGTCGAAGGGCTCGTCGGCTATGCGCGCCGGAACTTCCTCGTGCCGATCCCGGTGTTCGACAGCTTCGAGGCGTTGAACGCGCACCTGTTGGATAGCTGCCGGAAGCGTCTGGCCGACCGGCTGCGCGGTCATGACGGCACGATCGGTGAGCGTCTGGAACGCGACCTCGCCGGGTTCCAGAAGCCGCTGCCGGCGCCCTACGATGCCTGCGAGAAGAGAACGGGCAGCGTCAACTCGCTGTCGCTGGTGCGCTATCGGAACAACGACTACTCGGTTCCAACGGCCTACGGCCACAGACAAGTTCTGATCCGAGGATACGTGCACGAGGTCGTCATCGCCTGCGGCGCGGAGGTGATTGCGCGCCATCGCCGTTGTTACGAACGCGAGGACTTCGTGTTCAATCCGCTGCACTATCTGGCGCTGATCGAGCAGAAGACCAACGCCCTCGACCAGGCTGCGCCGCTCGCCGATTGGAAGCTGCCCGATGAGTTCGCGACCCTGCGACGGCTGCTCGAAGCCCGCATGGGGAAGAAGGGCAAGCGCGAGTTTGTGCAGGTGCTGCGGCTGATGGAGGTCTTCAAGGTCGATGACGTCGCTGCTGCCGTCCGCGATGCGATTGCACGCGGTGCGGTTGGCTTCGACGCCGTCAAGCATCTGGTGCTGTGCCGCATCGAGCGGCGTCCGCCACGGCTCGACATGACGATCTATCCGTATCTGCCTAAGGCGACGGTAGCGACGACATCGGCGCGATCGTACATGGATCTTCTGTCCGGAGTGTCGGCATGACCGACACTCCGCAGATCCTGCTCGCCCACCATCTGAAAGCGCTGAAGCTGCCGACGTTCCTGCGCGAGTACGACAAGGTCGCCCGCCAGTGCGCGGCCGACGGCGTCGATCATCCTCGCTACCTGATGCGGCTGGCCGAGATGGAGTTGATCGATCGCGAGCGGCGCATGGTGGAGCGCCGGATCAAGGCGGCGAAGTTCCCGACCGTCAAAAGCCTCGACAGCTTCGACTTCCTCGCGCTGCCGTCGTTGAACAAAATGCTGGTGCTGGAGTTGGCGCGTTCGGACTACGTCGAGCGGCGCGAGAACATCATCGCCGTCGGCAACAGTGGAACCGGCAAAAGCCACATCGCGCTCGGGCTCGGATTGGCCGCCTGCCAGAAGGGGCTGTCAGTCGGCTTCATCACGGCCTCGGCCCTCGTCCACGAGTTGCTTGAAGCCCGCGATGAGAAGCGGCTGTTGCGGCTTCAGCGTCAGATGGCGAGCTACAAGCTGCTGATCATCGACGAACTCGGCTACGTGCCGCTCTCACCGACCGGCGCCGAACTGCTGTTCGAGGTGTTCTCACAGCGCTACGAGCGCGGCAGCACGCTGGTCACCAGCAACCTGCCGTTCGACGAGTGGACATCCGTGTTCGGATCCGAACGCCTCACCGGCGCGCTGCTCGACCGGCTCACCCATCACGTCCACATTATTGAGATGAACGGCGACAGCTATCGGCTTGCTCACAGCAAACGCCGGTCACGCCGAGCCCGGGCAGAACCGCCCTCGGCTGACACGCCTCAGGAATGAGCCGCGACAAGCAATAAGGCCCCCGATATCGGGGGCCTTATTGCTTGCAGAACGTGCTGCACTTTCTCTCCGGCTATTGCTGCGGAAGTGCTCCGGCGTTGACAGATGCGCGACAGGTAAGCTGACGAAGATTGGTTCGTGAGGTGCACTGCCAGATAGCATAGTTTGACATCCGGCCAAGGGGCATCGCCAGATATGGCCGCCGCCCCCCTGATGCCTCGCAAGGTTGACATCCAATCGGCAGGTGCTCAACTCGATGGTGCGTGAGGACTTCGCGCTAGCTCCACTCACCGAACTTTGTAGACGCAGTGGCAGCGGTTGCGCGTGAAGGGACGTACATCGGTTGCCCAGCGTCCCTTCTCAACTTGCGCATTCCACTCCGGTGTCAACAGCACGGCCGGACTGTCGATCTCGTAGATCGCGGTATAGCGCGCCGCCTCGTGTTGTTTCTCGATGCGCTCGCCGCCGAGCTGCATCGTGAATGGCTCGCCCTGGATGCGAGAGACCGCGTGCACGCCCGGCACTTTGGAGAGATAAGGCACGTGCTCGGTGTCGTAGACCTCATTGAACAGACCCTCCTTATCCGGATCGACGTCCATGCTGACAACGAAGAGGTACTTGGTGGAGAACGGCATGAGGAGCCTCCGTCGTGGTGATGTCAGGCAGGTTTGACAGCACGAGCCCATGCTAGGCATGTTCGCATCGTCACACCAGGGCGACGTTGAACGGGGCAGTTTGCGCCCGAAGTAACGGCCGCAGACGGGCCTGGGCCAGCCACGGGCTCATGCAGTGCAGCACATGTGGGCTTACTCGATTACCTCGTCGGCTCGCGACAGCAGCGACGGTGGGATTGTGAGCCCGAGCGCCTTCGCGGTCCTGTTGTTGATGACCAACTCGAACCGCGTTGCCTGTCGCAGCGGCAGCTCACTCGGCCGCGTGCCACCCAGGATTTTTGCGACCTGCTCGGCCGCGCTCGTATAAATTTCGTGAGTGCTCGCGCCGTAAGACATGAGACCGCCAGCGTCTACGTAAAAACGGAACGCATGAATTGTGGGCAATGTCCTCGTGGTGGTGCTGCCTTCGTCGGCCCTCGTGGTGGTGCTGCCTACGTTGGTCCTCGTGGCGGCGTCTATGTGAACCGAGCTTATGGTCACCGTCGCTACGGCAATTACGTCCGCCCCTATTACGGGGGTACGGCGTCTACGCCTACAATTATGGCGGCTACTATTACAGTGATGGCGGATGCGGTTACCTATACGAAAATGCCGTGATCACGGGCAGTCCATATTGGTGGGACCGCTACTACGCTTGCGCAGCATGCCTGTCCCCTTCAATCCGGCGTAATTTGATGGGACTGTGACCGTCGACAAGGAGGCGGCACATGTCTGACGGCAATGACGATCTGTGGCGGAATTTTCCGAAGACGGCGATCGAGTTCGAGCGCAGGTTCGCGACGGAGGCCGATTGCGTCGCGTACTGGATGCAGGCGCGTTGGGGCGCGAAGCCTGCGTGCGCGCGCTGCGCGTCGACCCGCGTCTGGGTCGAGCGGGATGGTCGGTTGTTCGAATGTGCGGCGTGCGGGCATCAGACGAGCCTGACTTCTGGAACGGTGCTCGAGGGCACGCGCAAACCGTTCAAGCTCTGGTTCCGCGCGGTGTTCGAGATCTCATCACGCAAGAACGGCATCTCGGCGAAGGAGTTGCAGCGTATCCTCGGCTTCGGCTCCTACGAAACCGCTTGGACGTGGCTGCACAAGATCCGCGGCGCCTTGGTGCGGCCGAAGCGCGAGCCTCTCGGCGAAGACGTTGAAATCGATGAAGCCTTCGTCGGAGGCAAACGCCTGGGAAAGTCCATGGTGCTCGTCGCCACCGAAACCGACGGACGCCTGCGCCTCGCCCACGCGCTCACAAACGATGAAGAGACCTTGAAGGCGTTCGCCGACGCCAATCTGGCCGCCGACGCATCAGTCACCAGCGACGGCCACGCCGGCTACAATGCAACGAGCCTCAGTGAGCGCACGCACGAGGCGATCGTGCAGACGAACGCCGAGCGCGCCGTCTCAGACACGCTCCAGCGCGCGCACTGGTCGGTGTCGATGCTCAAGCGCTGGCTCATCGGCACGCACGCAGGAGCAATCAAGGCACGCCACCTTCAAGCCTACCTCGATGAGTTCGCCTTCCGCTGGAACCGCCGCAAGACCAACGGCGTCGGCCGCATCTCAGCGCGCACGATCGAAATGCTCGTCTCACATCCCGCACGCACCATGCGCGCCATCGTCGACGGCGCCAGACCCTACCCTCTGTTCATACCCGCCGCATAAGGATTGCCGGATGCAAGGGGACAGGCATGCTTGCGCAGGCTATTACTATTAGCTCGAATGGCTAATAACTGCTGATAGGTGCGGCGGTGCAAGTCAGCAATTACCAATACCTCGACGGTGGTAAACTTGAAGCTGTACCCTTGCCTAGATCATTGCGCGCAAAGACCCGAGCCGCAGTCCGGCCGTTGCGACCCACTGCGTGAAGGCCGAAGGTAACTCTACGACGCCCCACGGTGATGGAAATCAACGTTCGATGGCGCAAGCGCATGTCGAACTCGCCCGCTGTTAGACGAAGCTACCTGTGGCCGCCTCATCTATCTGCCCGTTGATTCCGGTTTGTCAGCGATAAGGGGGTCGATTGATTTGGAATGGTTCAGCAAAACTCTCAATCCGGCTGTGGTTAGGCGCAGCTCATTGCTGTCGGACTGTAGTAAACCGTCAGCGCACAGGCGTTCGACCGCTTCCCGCAATTCCTCTGTGGGATCGCCGCCCAACACAAAGATGATGAATGTATCATCGTCCATGGGACACGGCGTCATTACGATTGACGCTGCTAGCAGAACATTTCGCAAACAAAAGGGACGCCTGCACGTTTCAACCACGAGTTGTATACGTGGGTATCATCGCCGAGACGATCCATTGTCGTCTCATGAAGCCGCCCTTCTAGGTGTTGACACGGCTACGCCTCCTCCCCGCGCGCCCTCGACAGCACACCCACGGGGTCGCAATCCGCTCATGATTGGCATGTAGCCACAACAGAGGTTCCTTATGTAAGGGGGTAGTCCATGATATTTCGAGCTAGTCGCGTACGCACGAGCGCCAGCGTCGCGATTGCTGGAGCAACGACAATTTGCGCCGTGCTACCTTGCAGGTAATTGGGGGCTTCCATGGGCCACTGATAGCTCGGGAGGCGATGCGCGGTCACGATGCGTCTCGCCGAGGCCCTGGTGAGTGGCTAGTATTTTCGCGCATCAGCAGCAGCAACCCAGGAACCGAACGCAGTCGCCTCGGGCCACAAGCCGACAGTAGGAACGCAAATTGATTGCCGCGACGACGCGAGTTGATCGGAGGCAAAACAGAGCGCCAGCGCGACGACGCGAAGCAGCTGCAGATGGCGGGCCGCGACGTTGGCGGTTAGGCGAAGTTGTTATTAACTCCGGCTCTTGGATTGCTACAGTAGCGAATCACC